>NZ_SSXV01000028.1 GCF_009469595.2 Thauera sp. 2A1
GGTCGAGGTAGCGGTGCGTCCAAAATCGCCGCAGCGCTGGCATAAGAGGTGCCCGAAATGAAAACCCGCCTCCTGAAGACCCCGGATCTGCCCTCACAGACGCTTGGCTGGGCCTCGAACACCCCACAGCACCTGCGCATCGCGCGCCACTGGGTCTCATCGCATGTCAGTTACTCGGCTTGCGGAAATCAAATGCTTCTCAGGCTCTGAGTCCTCGTCGGCAGTCTGCAAGCGAGGGCATGACTGGATATAATTTCAGTCATGAGCACCTCCAACCTCCTGCCCGATCCGCCGTCTGTCGATCGCCTCCCCGCCTGTGATGGCGCAGACCCCGCGCCCTGGCTGGCGCGGCTCAATGCGGCGCAGCGCGAGGCGGTGGAGCATGGTGCGGGCGAGGGACGGTGCGAGCATGCGGGCGGGCCGCTGCTGGTGATCGCCGGCGCGGGCTCGGGCAAGACCAGCACGCTCGCACACCGTGTCGCCCGGCTGATCGCTGGCGGCGCCGATCCTGCCCGCATCCTGCTGCTGACCTTCTCGCGCCGTGCAGCCGAGGAAATGCGGCGCCGTGTGCAGCGCATCCTCGGCGAGCTCGCGGCGACGCAACCCTGGCTCGGCGGCGCGACGCTTGCCTGGTCGGGCACTTTCCACGGCGTGGGCGCACGGCTGTTGCGCGAATACGCCGGCCGCATCGGGCTCGATCCGGCATTCACCATCCACGACCGCGAGGATTCCGCCGACCTGCTGAACCTGGTCCGGCACGACCAGGGCTTGTCGGCGAAGAACCGGCGCTTCCCGCTCAAGGGCACCTGCCTGGCGATCTATTCGGCTGCGGTGAACACCCGTGCGCCGCTGGCCGAAGTGTTGCAGGCCTCATTCCCGTGGTGCGCCGAGTGGGAGAGCGAGCTGAAGCAGTTGTTCCGCGCCTATGTCGAGGCCAAGCAGGCGCAGCAGGTGCTCGATTACGACGACCTGCTGCTGTACTGGTCGCAGATGATGGCCGAGCCGGCGCTGGCGCAGGAGGTGGGCGCGCTGTTCCAGCACGTGCTGGTCGACGAGTACCAGGACACCAACCACCTGCAGGCGGCCATCCTGCTGGCGATGAAGCCCGATGGCCGCGGCCTCACCGTGGTCGGTGACGATGCACAGGCGATCTACGCCTTCCGCGGCGCCACGGTGCGCAACATCCTGGATTTTCCCGCCGCGTTCGAGCCGCCGGCGCGGGTGGTGACGCTGGAGCGCAACTACCGCTCCACGCAGCCGATCCTCGCCGCGGCCAATGCGGTGATCGGGCTTGCCGCCGAGCGCTATGCAAAGGATCTGTGGTCGGATCGTGAGTCCTCCTGGCCCCCGCGCCTGGTGTCGGTGAAGGACGACGCCGACCAGGCCGCCTTCGTCGTCGAGCAGGCGCTGGAGCGGCGCGAGGACGGGCTCAAGCTCAGGCAGCAGGCGGTGCTGTTCCGCGCTTCCAGCCACAGCGCGCGGCTGGAGATGGAGCTGACGCGGCGCAACATCCCCTTCGTGAAGTTCGGCGGACTCAAGTTCCTCGAAGCCGCGCACGTCAAGGATGTGCTCGCGCTGCTGCGCTGGACGGAGAACCCGCGCGATCGCATCTCGGGCTTCCGCGCCATCCAGTTGCTGGCCGGCATCGGCACGAAGACCGCCGGCCGCGTGCTCGACAACGTCTGTGCCGCGCCCGAGGGCTGTGCGCTGCTCGCCGAGCAGCCGGTGCCGGAGCTGGCGCGCGAAGGCTGGGAAGGGTTCGCCGCGCTCGTCGACCGCCTTGCTGGCCGTGCCGATGGCCCTGCGCGCTGGCCGGCGGAGTTCGAGCTTGCCTGCCGCTGGTACGAGACTCAGATGCCGCGCCTGTACGAGGACGCCGCGGTGCGCCTGCTCGACATCCAGCAACTCGCCCGCATCGCCGCCAGTTATCCGAGCCGGCAGCGCTTCCTCACCGAACTCACGCTGGACCCGCCCAGCGCGACCAGCGATGAAGCCGGCACGCCGCTGCTCGACGAGGACTACCTCATCCTGTCCACGATGCATTCGGCCAAGGGCCAGGAATGGAGCGCGGTGAGCGTGCTGAACGTGGTCGACGGCTGCATCCCGTCCGACATTGCCACCCGCAATGCCGCCGAGATCGAGGAGGAGCGCCGCCTGCTGTACGTGGCGATGACGCGGGCGAAGGACCACCTCGACCTCATCGTGCCGCAGCGCTTCTACGTGACGCAGCAGCAGGGCCTGGGCGACCGCCATGTTTACGCCGGGCGCAGTCGCTTCATTCCCAACCGGCTGCTGGACCGGTTCGAGCAGATGAGCTGGCCGCCTCCGCCGCCCGAGCTGCGCGGCTCACCCGCCTCCCGCCAGGCTGCGATCGATCTCGCGGCGAAGATGCGGAACATGTGGTCCTGACCCCATTCCCACTTCTGCTCGTGCGCGTCCCGAGCAGGGAGGGCGAAAAGGCCTCTCGGGAATCGAATGGTAGCGATCGGGGAAAGCGCGAAAGCAGTTGAGAGTGGAGTGTAACTGCATATAATGAAGCATCACATTCGAAGCACATGATGCTGATTTCATGAGAGCAATAATTCCATTTGCGCTGTCCGCGCTCGTGGTCGCGTGCGCGCAGCCCGAACCGAAGGAAACCGCGCGCTTCTGCGATTCGTCCGGCTGCGTCGAGCGGCCAAGAGGCTACGTCAGCTCGGAGGTCGCTCAGGGCAAGGTCGAGGACGACGGTCGGACGGCGGCGTTGGAAGCCCTCGGCGATCGCGATCCGCGGGCTGCCTATGACTTGGGCCTGCGCTATTTCCGTGGAGATGGCGTGCGGCAGGACAGCTACAAAGCCCTGACCTGGATGCGCTCGGCGGGCGAGCGCGGCCACCTCGAAGCACAGAAGGCGCTGGGGCGCCTTTACCTGACGGGACTGGAAGAAATGGGCGCGGACCCGGCCGAGGCAGAAAAGTGGCTTTCCCTGGCGGCAGCCCGTGGCGACAAGGAGTCCGCAAAGCTGCTCAGCGAGGCGAATGCGGCACGGAAGTCGGAACAGACTGAGTGGCAATTCCGCGAACGCTATAAGGCGATGGTTCGCGAGTATTGGTACCGACGTTATACATATCTGGGTTACTGGCGAAATGGTTACTGGTATTACCGTTGAGGCATTGAACGCTTGACCGGCTGCCCCGGGGGCGGCACGTCCGCCATGGACCCGCGATCCCTGACCAACTTGAAGATGGAGGTAACTGAACCATGAACCGATCCGCCATGTCCCGTACGGCGCTTGCCGTCATCGCGGCAGTTGCGCTTGGGGGCTGCGTCACCACCGGCACGCAGAAAACCGCGATGACCGGTTCCGCCGCTGGTGGGACCAGCGTCGACGCGAACTCGCAACTCGAGCGCTGCGATGCGCCCTTCGGCACGATTGCGGTGGACGACGGGCGCGCGGCGGACTGGTATGGTCAGTTCGGCAGCACGACTCATGTAACCACCATCGAGCCGTTGCTTCGGCTTGCCGTCCAGCAGTCGAACTGTTTTGTGATCACCTCGATTGGCAACTTGCGCACCGACAGCCGTCTTTCGCGCATCACCGACATCCAGCGCAACTCAGGCGAGTACCGGGCAGGCTCCAAGCAGCAGAAGGGGCAGCGGGTGGCAGCCGACTATTACCTCGAGCCGCAGATCATCATCAACAACGATTCGGTGGGGTCGGTTGGTGGCGTCGTGGGCGGCCTGCTCGGTGGCGCCGCCAGCGTGATCGCGGGTGGGCTGCAATCAAAGGTGTCCGTCGTCACCCTCAGTCTGTACGACATCCGCTCGGCGGTGCAGATTTCCGCTGCTGAGGGCAGCGCTACAGCGACCAACTTCGGTGCGGCGCTGGGTGCTTTCGGCGGTGGTGCCGGCGGCGCCTTGGGTGGCTTTTCACGCACGCCCGAGGGCAAGGCGACCGTGGCGGCCTTCATGGAGGCATACAACAACATGGTGGTCGCCCTGCGCAGTTACAAGGCCCAAGACGTCAAGGGCGGGCTCGGTCGCGGTGGCACGCTGCAGGTGAAGTGAGCGGGTGACGAGGGCGCGCGCGTTGGCGAGCGCGTTGGCCAAAGAGGCAAGCCGAAACGGCCCGGGCGACAGCGTCGCCCCGTGAGGCTAGACCGGGTGCTGCTTGCAGGGCGTGGGCGTCATTGCGTCGGCCCTTTCATGTCATTGTCATTTCCTCGCCCCTTGCGCTGAACTTCGCGGCTGTGCCCGCGCCTTTTCGCCCATCCTTTCAAATCGTCTTCAAGTACTCGAGCAGGGCCTCCTTGTCGTCCTGCGGCAGATCGGTGCCGAACGCGTGTCCCTGGTTGCCGCCACCCTTCGCGCTCGTATCGTGACGGGTGCCGATGCGCTCCGCTTCCGCGCCGCTGGTGATGAAGCCGACCTTGACCGGGTCGTACACGTCGTAGCCGCGCCAGAAGACGGTCGGGCGCCCTGACGGCGGATCGAGCAGGTCGCGCAGCGTGGGCACCGAGCCGTTGTGCAGGTAGGGCGCGCGCAGCCAGATGCCGTCGAGGAAGGCGGCGACGTAGCCGGTGAGCGGCGCCTCGACCAGGCCGGGGCGCTCGATGCCCATGTCACGCACGACCTTGTTCGCCTCGCGCGCGGCTTTCTCGTTCCAGGTGTCGATGCGATCGCGGCTGGTGCCGACCTCGGCCAGCGGCACGACGGTGCCGGTGCGCGCGGACGCGTGGCAGGCGGCGCAGGTGGCGTTGAACACCGCCTTGCCGCGCTCGGCCCGGGCCGCGTCGATCGGGAACGGATACTTGGGCGCACGCTTCGCGCTGACGTATTCCTGGATCCAGCGCACCTGGCCGAGGAACTCCTCGTTGTTCTTGGGCGGCGCGCCCAGCAGGCCGAGCGCCGAGTCGATGATCACCGAGTAGGGATCGTGGCTGTCGCCGGCGAAGTTCATGCGCATGCCCTGCTCGGGCTTGTACTTGCCCAGATTCCAGATCGAAGGCATGTCGGTGGGCCCCAGGCTGTCGTCCATCGGCCAGCGGATCATGAAGTACTTGGTCAGGTTCATCGCGTCGTCGCGGCCGCGACCCCAGGGCGGGAAGTCGGTGCGGTACAGCCAGGCGAACTGCTGCTCGCGCTCGAGCAGGCGCTTCTTGGTGATCGGGATGATCAGGAAGCGGTAGATCACCCGGTCGATGAAGGACATGTCGGTGACCAGGCGGATTTCGGCCATCAGGTTGTCGGCATTGAAGCGCGGGTCCTTCGCGCAATCGACCAGGAAGCGGAAGAAGGCCCACAGGTTCAGCGTGTGGTTCGGGCCGGTGGGCACGAACACCGGTGGCGCGTCGGGCGCGGTGCGGTAGCTGGCGACGTGGCAGGACGCGCAGTTGTTGGCGACGCGCGGAAAGCCCACCACCTTCTTCGAAAAGCCGGCCGGAAGTTCCTGGCCTTCCTCCCACACCACGCCGAAGGAGGCGTAGCCGCCTGGACCGGGCAGCAAGTCGGGAAACACGCGCGGCAGCACGTAGAAGATCCAGTAGGGAATGCCGGCGTCGCGCTCGGCGCCGATCGATCCGTACTTGAAGCGCATGTCGGGATCGTTCGTGATCCACTCCGGTTGCGGCTCCTCGCGGAAGAACTTGTACCAGGCGAAGGCGCCGCCGGCCGCGCCCAGCGCGAGCAGCAGCGCGAGGACAAGCAACAGACTGCGGCCGTGCTGGTGTGTGCCGACGATGAGAGGGTTTCGTTTCATGGCTGGTTTGCTCCCGGGATGGGGCCGGCGGAGTCGGTCAGGGTGGGGCAGGGATTCTCGCGGTCCGCGCGCTCCCTGCGGCGAGGCTGCGCGGTCAGAAGGTTTTCAGGAATTCCACCAGGGCCTCCTTGTCGGCGTCCGGCAGATCGGTGCCGTAGGCGTGGCCCTCGTGTCCGGCATTGCCGTTGCCGGGCTTGGTGGTATCGAACACGAACAGGCCCGCGGCGTCGCTGCCAATCGCGGCGTCAGGCAGGGCCGACGCGAAGCCCACCCGCTCACGATCGTAGAGGTCGCTGCCGCGCGCGAACTTCGCCGGGCGCATCGACGACGGTTCGAGCAGGTCGCGCAGCGTGGGCACCGAGCCGTTGTGCAGGTAGGGCGCACGCAGCCAGATACCGTCGAGCGGCATGTTGGCGTAGCCCCAGGTCTTGCGGAAATGCTGGAAGCGGTGCGGGTAGCCGGCGTACAGCGTGGCCTGGTTCACCGCCAGGTCGCGCGTGTAGGAGTCGAGCCGTGCGCGGTCGGTGCCGATCTCGGCAATCGGCGTCACATGCCCGACCTTTGCGCCGCGGAAATCGCTGCCGCTGGCGCCGTGACAGCCGGCGCAGTATTCGGCGTACAAGGGCGCGCCGCGCGCCGCGCGCTCACGGTCGATCGGGTAGGGGTATTGCGGCGGGGTCGCGTCCAGCAGCCAGTCCTCGACGCGGCCGATCGCCGCGAGGTCGATGGTGGGCGGCGTGGTGCCGGTGCCGAAGGCGGCGCTCTTGTTGCGCTCTTCGGTGTGGTTGTTGTTGCCGTCCCAGTGCAGTTGCATGCGCTCGCCGTCGTCGCGCGTCATGCGCTTGCGCTGGTTCCAGATCGACGGGAAATCGGACGCGCCTAGCAGCTCCTGCGCGGGCAGCATCTTCATTGGAAAGTTGAACAGCACCTTGGCCGAGTTGAAGGTGTCCACCCGGCCCGGCCCCCATTCCGGCTGGTCGAAGACGAATTCGAAGCGGCCGCGCAGCATCAGCAGGCGCTCGCGCATCAGCGCGATCGCCACCGGATACACCAGGTAGCGGTCGATCGGGTTCAGCTTGCCGGCGAGGCGGTCGATCTCGGGCACGATGAACTCGCGCGAGAACTTCGGCCCGGCGGCGCAGTTGAAGAAGAAGGTCTCGAAGGCGCGGATGTCGAAGCGGTGCGCCGGCATGCCCACGATGATGCGCGGGGCGGCATCCGGCGCGTCGCGCACAGTGCTGGTGTGGCAGGCGGCGCAGTTCAGGAACACACGGTCCAGCCCGAGGTTGCGCCGCTTCGATACGCCGATCGGCAGGTCGCGGCCGTCCTCGTAGATCAGGCCGAGAGCGGCGTAGCCGGTCACCGCGGGAGTGCCCGCGGCGGGGCCTGTCGCGGGCCTGGTCGCCGACGCGGCAGCAGGGCGAGCACTGGCCGGTAGATGTTCGGCGCACACCTGCGGCAGCGCCTGCCAGATCCAGTAGGGAAAGCCGGACTCGCGTTCGCCGCCGGTCGAGCCGTACTTGAAGTGCTGCACCGGGTCGGTGTAGGTCACCGCTTCGTCGGGCAGGAAGCGTGCCATCGCATACAGCGCCACCAGCAGGATGACGATCCATGGCAGCCAGACGATGAAGCGCCCCAGCAGGCCCGGCCTGCGGTGTGCGGCCGGCGTGGGCGCGGGGCGGGCGGGCTCGGTCATGGTCTTGCTCCTCGGCGCAGGTCAGTCGGTACCCGCCAGGCAGGGGGCGAGCGTCGCATAGGGGCGGGCCAGCACCGCAGCGGGGGTGAGGGAACGCTGCGCCAGCAGCCCCTCGAGCCGGGCGGTCATCGCCGGGCGGTCGGCCGACTGCAGGAAGGCGGCCGCATGGGCCGCGGCCGGTGGCGGCATCGGCGTCTTGGGCCGCGTGGCGGGCTGGCGCGCGTTCATCGCCAGCCGGAACAGCATGCGTTCGGCGCAGCCTGCGATCTGGGCCCGCACCTGGTCGTCGCTGCCGCGCAGGAAGCCTGGCGGGAAAGCGCTCGTTGTGGCATGGCACTGGCCACACTGGCGTGCGAACGGCTGCAGGTCGGGTGGCCAGGCCGTGTCACGCACCGGCACCGGATCGGATAGCCGTGGCGTGGTGTGTGAAGGGCGATCCGCCGGCGACTTCAGCGCTGCGGACGAGCCCCCGAGGCTTGCAAGCAGTGGCGACAACACGGGCGAGCGGCGCAGCGGCAGCGCGTCGAGGGCGTCGCTGGTGCCGGCGAGCGTGGCTTCGGCGAGCCGGTCGATCGCCGCGTCCAGCGGCGCCAGGTCGGCGACCAGTGACACGTTCGCGAGCATGCGCGACGGTCCGGCGCTGACGGATGCGGCAAGCGTCCTCACGTCGATCTGCCGGACGGCCTCGCCGCTGGCGGCGCGCACCCTGCGGTCACCGCGACGCGGCACGAGATGCATCGTCATCGGCCCGGCGCCTTGGTGCCCGGAGATCGAATCGAGGGCGGTCGCGCCGATCGCATCATTGCCGGGAAGAACCAGCCGATCCACCCCGCCGTCGGTCAGTCTTCCGTGCCGTGGCGCGAGGCGCGCCTGCAACCGGGCTCCCGCGGGGCCCTCGCAGTCGAGGTCGAACCTGCCTCCGTCCGCCGCGCGCCCGATGCAGCTCAGGGCGACCTGGCGGACCTGAGCCGAGGTGCCGCGCTGCGCCGACAAGGCGTTCAGCCGCCGGTCGATGAGGGCGATGTCCGCGCGTGAAAAGAACATCGACAGCGCACCGACGAAGCGGACCGCATCCGCTGCGCTGCGGCCCGACCAGACTTCCAGCGGCGCGCGCAGCGCCAGCGGATCGAAGGCCGCGGCAATGTCGGCGTAACGGCGCAACTCCGCGTCGGCGGGCGGCGGGCGGCCACCCTCGATGCCGGCGAAGGGCTGGCGGTTGGGCAATGACGGGTCGGGAATCGCCAGCCCGGACGGCCAGCGCTGCTGCCAGTTTGCCAGCAGCGGTTCGAGCAGGGCCGGCCGGTGGGTGAGCGCATCGACCGTCGTGCTGCGGCCGTCGGTGAGCCGATGGCGCAGCGCCTGGCGCAGCGCCTCGGCGCGGCAGTTCACCGCAGCCTCGCGGCTCGGCGCGGCACAGCCTTCGCGCCACAGCCGTTGGGCCGTGGCGAGCAGGTTGGCACGTGCGGTGGCGCTATCGATCGCGTCGGGCACGTCCACCCCACGGCGCCAGTCCAGGCCGTAGTAAGGCAGCCCGGTCGCCGCGAGCCGCGCGGCCACGGGTGCGCTGGCGCTGGTCTCGTCCCAGGACTGGCGCGAGAAAATGGGGGCGGCGTTGTGATGGCAGGCGAGGCACAGCGTGCGGCTCGCGTAGCCGACGTCGGGCGTGGCGCCCGCACGATAGTTGCGCACCAACTGGAATTCGAAGCGTCCGGCAACCTCGTTGTAGCTGATCACTTCGAGCGCGGCGGCCTTCTCGTGGTAGGCGACGTACAGGCGGTCGCGCAGGTAAGGGTGGCCAGGGGCCGCGCTCGCCGTCGGTTCGCCGGTCACGGCCGCCACCACACGGGGGTAGCGGAAGGCGTCGGTGTCCCCTGCGGCATGGCGTTGCAGCGAGCGGCCGAGCGGAATCAGCACCACGGAAATTCCTCCGGACGGCTGGCCATGGTCGAGCTGAAGCGAGACGCGCTGCAACAACGCCGGGAAAGGGAAGGGCAGCGACGGGACGCCGCTAGCGCCCACCTCGAAGAGTTCGTCGAACAACGAGCGCCCCGCGGCTGGCAGGTCGGGGCCGGCTGCCTCGATGACGCTGGCGGCTGCCGCCGCCGGTGAGGCCATCGTGCCGGCGGGCGCCAGCGCGGCTGTCAGCGCCAGGCTTTGCCACAGCGACGACCATCGCAACATGTCCGCCCCCGCACAGATCGGCCCAGCCGCGCATGCGCCAAGGCGCGGCCGGGCGCACTACCCGGTTCTGGCCGGCGCCATCACCACCAGGCGCTGCTGCGTCCCGGTCCAGCAGTCCTGCTGCACCTTGCCCGTCTTCAGGAACTCGTCCTTCGCACGCTCGGCGATGTCCTTGTTGTACAAAACGAAATTCACGACGAAGGCGCGATCCAGGTAGGCGCGTCCCAGATAGAAGCCGGGATACACCATGCGGATCTCGTCACGAATCGCGAAACCGTCGCGGCCGGCCATGATGTCGGGCATGCGCCGGTAGCCTGGCAACTCGTCGGTGAAGGCGTAGTCGATGATGATGGACTCGCGCCGGCCGTCGAGCAGGCTTTGCCCGCAATACAGCTTGGCGGGGAACAGCAGCCATTGGTCCTTGCCGTCGACGCGGGTCTTCTGCAAGGGATTGGCCGCGCTGTCCTCGACCAGGCCGAGCTTCTTCAATGCATCGAGGTCCTCGATGCGATTGCGCAGCAGGCGCTGGTCGCGGTAGAAGACCTTGCCCTTCCACAGCGTTTCGCCGATCAGGTCGAGCTTGGCGCCGGCTACGTTCACCAGCAGGCTCTTCAGGCCGCCGCCGGCGATCTCGGAAAGGCGCAGCTTGCCGCTGCCGCCGCGCGGGAAGAACAGGTCGCCCTCGAATGGCCCGTCCGGGATCGGGCCCGCGGTGAGTCGCGCGTAAATCTGGTCGACCTGTTCCTGATCGAGGAAGGACAGGTTCTTCGGCGTGATCCTGTAGAGGTCTGCGGTGGACAGCGGGAAGCGGTGCTCGACGTAGGCGAAGTCGGGCTTGCCGGCGTAGTTCTCGGTATAGGGGGCGAACGAGATCACCGGCGCCGCCTTGTCCTCGGCACTTTCGAAGAAGCCGCAGCCGGCGAGCGCGAACGCGGCGAGCACACAGCCTGCGCGGGCGAGGGTCGGTGTCGGTTTCATGGCATGTCCCCCTGCAATCACAGCGTGGCGAGGAAGGCGATCAACGCCTTCTTGTCGCTCGCGGGCAAATCTTCGCCGAAGCGGTGGCCTTCGTTCTCCACCTCAGCCGTACAACTGCTGTAGATCTGCTTGATCAGATAGGGCCGTGCCTTCAGCGCCTCGACCAGCGCATTCGGCTTGCCGACCAGCTCGCCGGTGATCGCCTGCAGATCCTGCAGCACCCTGGTACCGGTCTCGGCGCCGAAGCGTTCGGCGAGGTTGCCTTCCAGGGCCTTGGCGTCGGTCTTCGCCCGCACCAGGTCGACGATGAACTGCTTGTGCTGGAAATTGCCGATGGTGCCGGCGGTCACGCCGCGGCCGTCGATCTCGCTCGGAATCGTGAGTTCGAAGCCGAGCAGTTTCTCCTTGTCGGTGCCGTCCCACAGCCTCGGGCCGATGCGCAGCGTGACGTCCTCGTTGAGCAGCGTCACCTTGGGAATGCGCTGCGCAGGGTTCAGCAGCTCCTCCATCGAAGCCTTGTACAGCCGGAAGCGGCCTTCCACGCTGGGGTCGTACTCAAAGCAGGCCGGCTGCTGGTCGGCCGGCAGCAGCTTCACGTTACTGCCATCGACGTAGCGCGGCCGCTTGGCGTAGAAGTCGTTCGCGGCGTTCTTCGGTTTGCCGCACAGCTCGGGCCCGATCGCGTTGTTGTGCAGGAAGGGGGCGTGCGCCCACAGGTTGAGCAGCGAAATGTTGCGGTAGTAGCCGCGCCCGCCGTCGCCGGGTTCCTTCACGTTGGGGTCGGGCGGGCGTGCGCGCAGGGTCTCGGAGCCGTATTCCTGCCACACATGGCCGGCCATGTGATTCGAGTGCAGCGCACGGCAGCGGAAGGTGCCGACTTCGGACACCGGCGTGGCGCGGTCGTTGCCCAGCCAGTCCTCGCGCAGGCCGGTGCCGAGGTCGAGCTTGTGGAAGTCGAGCCCGGCGGTCTGGCCGGCGAGCGCTTCTGCCTGGCTCGAATGGCAGCGGGCGCAGGTGCTGGCGAAGACCTCGCTGCCGCGCGCAACTGCGCCGGCGCCGAATTCCTTCTCGAGATCGGCGATCAGGTCCTGTTCGGTGTAGGCCGCCGCCGGCATGGCCGCGCGCCGGACGTTCTCGCGTGCGACGCGCAGGTCGGTGACGTGAGCCTCGGCCGACATGAAGAAGTCCAGGATATTGACGAGCCGGTCCTCGATCGCCCGGAAGTGAGGGCAGTCGCGCCGGCACTGTCCGATGTCGAACGGCGTCTGGCCGAAGTTGCGCTGCTGCGGGTCGAGCTGGCGCAAATCGGTCAGATGGTTCACCCAGCACTGTTCCGAGCAGGAACCGATGTTGAAATACACCCGCTGGATCGCCTCGAGGGCACCGATCGAATCCTCTCCGCCCTTCAGGATGTGATGCACGGTCTCCTTCTGCAGCGACTTCTTCCAGCACTTGCCGTTACGCCCCGGTTCGCACCAGCAGCTCGTCTCGTCCTTGTCGTCGCCGCAACTGGCGACCTTGCGCCACTTGATGACGTCCTCGTCGGCGAAGGTGGGGCGCTTGGCGATGTTGATCAGCGCGTTGATCGTGCCGGGGTTGTTCACCTGGTCGGTGGGAATGGCCGAGGTGTCGCTGGCGCCCGGACGCGCGTGCGCGAACATCTGCCATTCCAGCGTGTTGCTGGCCATGCCCGACACCATGATCTCGGAGATGCGGGTGTACTGGTTGCCGACCAGGCCCTTGATGTTTTCCCACTTCGGGTTCGCCGGGTCGGCCGGCGGGTTGAGCGGGTCGAAGGCGATGTGGCAGGAGCCGCAGGACGTGCCGATCAGGAAGGGCGGCTCGACGCCGCCGTCCTGCAGGTGCGAGCGCGGTGCCTCGCTGCCGCCGCCGGCTGCGGCGATGGGCCGGTTGTAGCCTTCCCACGAGCCGGCCTTGCCGTTGAGCTTGATCCAGGCCGCCTTGTCGAAGCGCGGGTTGGGGAACTTGCGGATGCCCAGCGCGCCGGTCGAGGTGCCGAAGCGGAGGTCGCAGGCGGACTGACGCTGGTCGCTGCTGGCGTGCGGATCACCTTCCTTCAGCGGCGCGTCGCGGAAGTCGCAAGCCGGGTCGGGATAGCCGCTGCGGCCGACGTAGCCCAGCAGTTCCTCGTCGCCCGGGCACCAGTCGAGGCCATAAGTCTCGTCCAGGTTCTTGGCCGGGCAGTTCTTCGAGCCGGGCACGCAGCACGCCGGGTCGTTGATGATGCCCCAGGCGCGGAAGCGGTCGCCGCGCTGGTCCGCGCGCAACACACGGTACCAGTCGATGAGCACGCCGACGCGCTGCTGGAAGACGTAGGTATGGAAGCGTTCGTTGCCTGCGGTGGCCTTGAACCAGATCAGGCGACCGGCGCATTCCGACTCGTTGAGCCCTTCGCGGGCGCAGGCTTCGTAATAGGGTGCGTCCTGCTGGTGGACGACTTTCGCCATGGGCGGCGCGGCGGCTGGCGTCGGCACCGGTGCGCCGGCAGCGGCATCTGCCGCGCCAGTCGTCCCTGCGACAGGCGGCGTGGTGGCGGCGATGGGAATCGCCGCGACGAAGACCGCGACGAGCAGGGCGACGACGGCCAGCACGCGCTTCATGATGCCACCTCCAAGGGGGCGGGCCGACATCGACGATGCGACGCCCACCCATCCTTGCGGATGCGGTATTGCGCCACGCGACACGTCTCTCGCCATGGCGGATACCAGGCGGAGGGCTCTCTGCCGGCTTGACGGGCGCGCAACTCTCGCTACGCGACCACAGCTTGTTTCTAGTACTTAATTCCTAGCAGGAAATACCCCGTTTGCAAGCGTGTGGAGGGCGTAAACGACATTCGCCGCCCGGCAGGGTGCCGGGCGGCGAATGCGTGTGCTACCGGATTCCGGGGTGATGCAGGCATCACCCCGCGACGGCGCTCATCAGGCGGCGGCGTCCTTCTTGGCAGCGGCCTTCTTCGGGGCGGGCGCCGGAACGGCAGCCTTCTGCGCGGCGTTCAGGTTGGCTTCCAGCGCCTCGGTGGCCTGCTTCACCAGCTTGGTGAATTCGGCGTAGGCGTCGTTGGCGGCAGCGATCGCCTGCTTCATGCCGGCGAACAGCGGCTCCGAACCCTTGGGCGCCGACTTCTCGGCCTGCTCGATGGCCTGGGTGACAGCCTTGTTCACATCGGCGATGTTCGCCTCGACCAGCTTGGTCAGCTCCTGCTGGCCTTCGGTGGCGATCTCATACACGCTGCGGCTGTAATCGACGAACTTGTCGACCACCGGCTGGGCCAGCTCCTGCTGCAGCTTGGCCAGATCCTGCGGCTGCTTGACCTCGAGCAGGGTCTTGGCGCTGGCGGCGCTGTCTTCCAGCACGGCGCGCACGATGTTCATGTTCAGGGCAGCAAGGCGCTCGGCACGGCTCTGCACGCCGGCGATCATCTTCTGCACGGCTTCCATGTTGGCCTTGTTGGCGGCGGCGAAAGCTTCGGGGGCGAAGTAGTTCATGGTGAATCTCCTGGAGGTTGAAGCGTAGGCAAGGGTTGGAAGACTTCGCTGCTGCGTTTTGTGCGCTGCAGCATTGGAGTGAAGTATACGGGGATCGGAGCGGCCGTCAACATCTTTTTTGCTGCAGTGCACAAAAATTCAGGCCGATCGCTTCCGCGTCAGCGTGGCGCCAGTGCTTCCAGCAACTGCTTCAGGTTGTGCCGCATCATGGCGAGGTAGTCCGGGGCCGCGCCGTCCGCTGTCGACAGCGCGTCGGAGTACAGCGTGCCACCGACGCGCGCGCCGCTCTCGCTGCGGATGCGCTCGATCAGGCGCGGATCGGCGATGTTCTCGAGGAAGACGGCCGGCACCTTTTCTGCCCGCACCTGGCGGATCAGTTGCGCGACGCCCTGTGCCGTCGGCTCGGCGTTGTTCGACACGCCGACGGGCGCCAGAAATCGGATGCCGTAGGCGCGGGCGAAATAGCCGAAGGCGTCGTGCGAGCTGACGACCTTGCGCTGGCTCGCCGGCAGGGACCCCAGCGCGGCACGGATCTCCGCGTCCAGGGCCTTCAATTGCCCGCTGTAGCGCTCCGCGTTTGCCCGATAGGCGGCGGCGCCCGCCGGATCGGCCGCCACCAGCGCGTCGGCGATGTTGAGCACGTAGCGCTGGGCGTTGGCCACGTCCTGCCAGGCGTGCGGGTCGGTGCCGCCGTCGTCCCTGTCGTCGGAGGAGTGGCCCTCGCCATGCGTCATCGAGAGCGGGCGTACGTTGGCGCTGGCGATGACGACCTTGCCGCGAAAGCCGGCTGATTTCGCCAGGCGCACGATCCAGTCGTCGAAGCCCAGGCCGTTGGCCACCACCAGGCCGGATTTGCCGATGGCGCGCGCGTCGGACGGGCGCGCCTGATAGCCGTGCGTGTCCTCGTTGGGGCCGACCAGCACCTTGACGGCGACGCGCTCGCCGCCGACCTGGCGCACGAAATCGCCCAGGATGCTGAAGCTGGTGGTCACTTCCAGCGCGGCGGCATGGGCCAGGGGGGCTGACAGCAGGGCAAGCAGCGCGAGGCCGGTGACGGCGGCGCGGCGGATCGTGTGGCGCATGGAGCTTCCGGTGATCAGGACTCGAGGTGGTGGCGCACCGGCAGGCGGCCGGCGAGCAGGCCGCCAGGGGCGGCGAGCAGGGACGCGAAGTACACGAGCCCGCACATCAGCACGATGGCCGGGCCGGCCGGCACATCGGCGTGAAACGACAGCAGCAGGCCGGTGGCGCCGCTCGCGGCGGCGAAGGCCACCGCGAGCCCGAGCAGTGCGGGCAGTTCATGCGCCCACAGGCGTGCTGCCGCCGATGGCAGGATCATGATGCCGACCGCCATCAGCGTGCCCAGCGCGTGGAAGCCGCTCACCAGGTTCAACACCACCAGCATCAGGAAGCCATAGTGCGCCACCGGCGACCAGCGGCTGACACCGCGCAGGAAGGCGGGGTCGAAGCATTCGAGGGCGAGTGGGCGGAACAGCAGCGCAAGCGCGAACAGGGTGAGCGTGGCGATGCCGCCGATCAGCAGCAGTGAGCCGTCGTCCAGCGCCAGCACCGAACCGAACAGCACGTGCAGCAGATCCAGGTTGCGGCCGCGCAGCGACACGATCATGACGCCGGCGGCGAGCGACAGCAGGTAGAAGGCGGCGAGACTGGCATCCTCCTTGAGGATCGAGGCGCGCGTGACCACCCCCGCCGCCAGCACCACGACGAGGCCGGCGACGATGCCGCCGACCGTCATCGCGCCCAGCGACAGGCCGAACGCGAGGTAACCCAGCGCGGCGCCCGGCAGGATGGCGTGGCTCATCGCGTCGCCCATCAGGCTCATGCGCCGCAGCATCAGGAACGCGCCGACAGGTGTGGCGCCCAGCGCCAGCGCGAGGCAGCCTGCCAGCGCGCGGCGCATGAAGGCAAAGTCGGTGAAAGGCGAAACGAGGAGGTCGTACACGGCGGTCTGGACGGGCTTGAAGGTCGGGAAGTGGAGGCCTGCGCCGCCGGCCTCAGTGCCGGTGTCCGGCGTGGCCGTGATCATCGCCATGGCCATGGGCATGGCGATGACGGTGCAGCGGCACGACATCGGCGCGCGCCGGAGGGTGACCGTCCGGTTCGTCCGCGCTGGCCCGTTCCTCGCGGTGGCACTCCGGCGCATGGTCGTCGAAGGCTTCGGACAGCCGCCGCGCGCGTGCCAGCAAGGTGTCGGTGAGCACCTGCGGCGTGGGACCGAAGGCCACCGGTTCGCGCGCCAGCAGCAGGCAGGTGGGGAAGTGGCGCCGCACCTGGTCGAAATCGTGCACCACCGTCAGGATGGTGCGGCCTTCCGCATGCCAGCCCAGGATCAGGCGGATGAGGTCCTCCACCGTGCGGCTGTCGATGGCGGCGAACGGCTCGTCGAGCAGGATCAGCGGAGCATCCTGCAGGATGAGGCGGGCAAAGCGCGCACGCTGCAACTGCCCGCCCGACAGCGAGCCGATCGGCCGCGATTCGAAGCCTTCCATGCCCACCGCTGCCAGCGCCTCGCGCACCCGCTGGCGCTGGCGGCGGTTGAGCCCGCCGAAGGCGCCCAGCTCGCGCCACAGGCCCATTGCCACGACATCGAACACCGACACCGGGAAGCTCGGGTCGATCTCGCTGCGTTGCGGCATGTAGGCCAGCCCGCCGCGCGGCAGCGCCGCCAGCTCGATGTGCCCGCCGATCGGGCGCAGTTCGCCGGCCACGCCCTTGAGCAGGGTCGACTTGCCGGCGCCGTTGGGACCGATCACCGCCACCAGCGCGCCGGCGGCGATCTCGCCGCTCAAGTGGTGCACCGCTGGGTGGCGCTCGTAGCCCAGGGTGAGGTTGTCGAAACGGATGATGGGAGGCGGCGCGGTATGCATCAGGCCTCCACCTGGTGCGTGCGCAGGCAGGGGGCTGCGGCAGCGTCCGCTTGCGGGAGGGAAGGCAGTCGGGAGGCGGGCTTCATGTCAGTGCAGGGCCCACCAGATGGCGACCCACAATAGCACCGCAGCGAGCGCTGCGAGGGCGAGTCGCCTGCCCAGGCTGGCGGTGAGCAGGCTGAAGGAGGGGGCAGGGTGCCGGCTCATCGGGGGCGAACCTCTTCGTCGCCACGGCCGCAGGTGGCGCACTGGCCGTGCAGCACCAGTTCGGCCCGCTCCACCTGGAAGCCGTTCGGCAGCGCGGTCGCAGGTGCCGGTTCCAGCCCCTCGAGGCAGACGACCTGGCCGCAGCGGTCGCAATGGAAATGGGCGTGGCGATGCGCGGCATCGCGCACGCCTTCGAAGCGCCAGGCGCGCTCGCCGCCCGCGATGCGCCGCGCCAGGCCTTGCTCGACCAGCCAGTCGAGCGCGCGATAGAGCGTCACGCGGTCGTGGGCGACGCCGGCGCTGGCAAGCGCGTCGCCGATCTCGTCGTGCGACAGCGGATGCGAGCCGTGCTGCAGCATTTCCAGCACCGCCAGGCGTGTGCGGGTGACGCGGCCACCGCGCGCGGCGATGCGTTCGCGGGCGCTGACGTGGCGCAGGACGTCATCGTCCGCCGACCGGGCGGACGCCCGGTATGGGGGTTGCGGGCTGGCCAAGCGGCTCTCCAGAGGTCTTCTTGCAACATTGTAGCATTAGGCCTGGGCCGCCCCGGGTGGCGTGGTGTGAAGCGTGCAACGTGACCGGAGCGTGGCGCGCGGGGCGGTGTGATCAGCGCCCGCGGAACACCGGCTTGCGCTTCGCGAGGAATGCCGCCAGACCCTCGCGGTAGTCGTCCGTTGCCAGGAAGTCGAAGGCGGCACGCTTTTCCTGCGCGGTGAGTGGCGTGCCATCCATCAGCCGGTGCACCCACTGCTTGTGCCAGCGCGCCACCAGCGGCGCGCCGGCGCAGATGCGTGCGGCGCAGGCGGCCACTTCGTCGAACACCTTCTCGTCGTCCACCACGCGTGTCAGGAGCCCCTTTTGGAGCGCCTCGCGCGCGCCCAGGATGCGGCCCTCGAGCAGGATCTCCAGTACTACCGCCGGTCCCACCAGGGCGAGCAGGCCGGCCATCTCGCCAGGGTACATCGAGAAGCCGAGGCGGTTGATCGGCGCGCCGAAGCGCGCGGATTCGCCGGCGATGCGGATGTCGCAGCAGCCGGCGATCTCCAGCCCGCCGCCGATGCAGGCGCCGCGGATGGCGGCGATCGTCGGCACCGGGCAGGCGCGGATGGCCTCGAGCGCATCGGCGACGAGCTCATCGTGGTAGTGCAGTGCATCGTCGACGGTGGCGCGCACGGTGAGAAATTCCTCGATGTCGCCGCCTGCGGCAAAGGCTTCTTCGCCTGCGCCGCGCAGGATCACGCAGCGCACGTCGTCGTCGGCGGCGGCGATGCGGGCCATGGCGGCGCGCAGCTCGCGCCACATCTGCGCGTTGATCGCATTGAGCTTGGCCGGGTTGTCGAGGGTGACGGTGGCGACGCCGTCGGTGATGGTGAGTTCGATCTTCGTGTCCATGCCTTGTTCGGTTCTCGGGAGGTATGACGCCTGACGGGTCCAGGAAGTTGAAAAATTCTTCCAATACAACAAGGATTTAATTTTCCATACGCACTAGTATGGAGTCTTATGGATGATATATCATCCGCCCGTCGACACGCTGCGACAGACAGCCGTGCGGCGGGACGAGGGTGAGGCGACAGAGGGGTTCTTTGTTGTGTTCTTGAGGAGAGAGAAGAAATGTCCAGTTCGATGTATGCGCACATCAGGCGCAATCCGCGTTTCGGGGAACTGGTGGCGAAGCGGACCCGCTTCGCCACGCTGCTCGCGATCACCGTGCTGGTGATTTTCTACGGCTTCGTGCTGCTCGTCGCCTTCGCGCCCGAGCTGATCGGTCGCCGGCTGTTCGAAGGCAGCAACCTGACCTTTGGCGTGCTCGCCGGGCTGCTCCAGTTCGTGTTTTTCTGGCTGCTCACGCTGGTCTATGTGCGTCGCGCCAATGGCGAGTTCGACGACATCAACAAGGAAATCGTGCACGCCGCCTGGAAGGAGGAAAAATGATGCGCACCAGATTGCTTTCCCGCTGCGCTGCCGGCATCGCCGGACTGTCGGTCTCGGCCTCGCTGTTCGCCGCCGGCCCCGCCATGGAGGCTGCGCAGAAGCAGCCCCTCAATCTTCACGCCATCGGCATGTTCTTCGTCTTCGTGCTGATGACGCTGGGCATCACCTACTGGGCGGCCAGCCGCACCAAGTCGACCGCCGACTTCTACACCGCCGGCGGCGGCATCACCGGCTTCCAGAACGGCCTGGCGATAGCCGGTGACTACATGTCCGCGGCCACGCTGCTCGGTCTCACCGCGATGATGTACGCGCAGGGCGTCGACGCCTACATCTACATGCTGTCCTTCTTTGTGGGCTGGCCGGTCATCCTGTTCCTGATGGCCGAACGCCTGCGCAACCTGGGCAAGTTCACCTTCGCCGACATCACCGCCTACCGTCTCGACCAGGGCAAGGTGCGCACGATGGCTGCGGTGAGCTCGCTGACGGTGGTGTGCTTCTACCTCGTCGCGCAGATGGTCGGCGCCGGCCAGTTGATCAAGCTGCTGTTCGGCCTCGACTACAACGTCGCGCTCGTCGTCGTCGGCGCGCTGATGATGATCTACGTCACTTTCGGCGGCATGGTCGCCACCACCTGGGTGCAGATCATCAAGGCCTGCATGTTGCTGCTCGGCGGCACCGCGGTGGGCCTGCTCGCGTTCAGCCAGTTCGGTTTCTCGTTCGACGAGCTCACCAATCGTGCGATGGATGTGCACAAGCTCGGCCAGAAGCTTCTGAACCCCGGCAGCCTGCTCGCCGATCCGGTCACCGCGATCTCGCTCGGCCTCGGCCTGATGTTCGGCACCGCCGGCCTGCCGCACATCCTGATGCGCTTCTTCACCGTGACCGACGCCAAGGAAGCGCGCAAGTCGGTGCTCTACGCCTCGGGCATCGTCGCCTACTTCTTCAACGTCATCGCCATCATGGGCCTGTGCGCGATCCTCATCGTCGGCCAGAACCCGCAGTTCTTCGAGGGCGGCGTGCTGGGCGGCAAGATCATCGGCGGCGGCAACATGGTCGCCATGCACCTGGCGCAAGCCGTGGGCGGCAACCTGCTGCTGGGCTTCCTGTCGGCGGTCGCCTTCGCGACCATCCTCGCGGTGGTGGCGGGCCTGGCGCTGGCCGGCGCGTCGGCGATCTCGCACGACATCTATGCCCGCGTGATCATGAAGGGCAAGGCCAACGAAGCCACCGAGCTCAGGGTGTCGAAGTTCGCCACCATCGGCCTGGGCATCGTCGCGGTGCTGCTCGGCATGGCCTTCGAGAAGATGAACATCGCGTTCATGGTTGCGCTGGCCTTCGGCGTGGCCGCCTCGGCCAACTTCCCGGTGCTGATCCTGTCGATGTACTGGAAAGGCCTCACCACGCGCGGTGCGCTGGTGGGCGGCTACCTTGGCCTGTTCAGCGCGGTGACCTTCGTCGTGCTGTCGAAGTCGGTGTGGGTCGATGTGCTCGGCAATGCCTCGGCGATCTTCCCCTACACCCAGCCGGCGCTGTTCTCGATGCCGATCGCCTTCTTTGCCACCTGGCTGTTCTCGGTAACCGACAGCAGCAAATCGGCGGCCGACGAGCGCGAGGCCTTCGAAGACCAGTACGTGCGCGCGCAGACCGGCGTCGGCGCCGCCACCGCTTCGTCGCACTGATAACGGCATGCGGGGCGCCGTCCGGCGCTCCGCAGCGTCCTGTCCCAACCCCCACCGGCGTCGCGCCGTCGTGGGGGGTTTCTTTTTGCGGGAATCAGTTGCCGCGGTTCCGCGTCCAACAGCCATCATGTCCTCGCCGGGAGGCCGCCATGAAAGCCATCAGCCGCATCGAACACGATTCCATGGGCGACATCGAGGTGGCGGCCGACCGCTACTGGGGGGCGCAGACGCAGCGCTCGCTGCAGCATTTCCCGACCGGCGGCGCGCGCTTTCGCTGGGGGCGGTCGATGATCCGCGCGCTTGGCCTGCTGAAGAAGGCGGCCGCCCGCGCCAATGCCGAACTGGGCGAACTGAACCCGGACCTCGCGGCGCTGATCATGCGTGCTGCCGACGAGGTCATCGACGGCAGGCTGGACGAGCATTTTCCGCTGGTCGTCTTCCAGACCGGCTCGGGCACGCAGTCCAACATGAATGCCAACGAGGTCATCGCCAATCGCGCCAACGAACTGGCCGGGGCGACGCGCGGCAGCAAGGCGCCGGTGCATCCCAACGACCACGTCAATCGCGGCCAGTCGTCCAACGATACTTTCCCGACCGCGATGCATGTGGCCATCCTCGGGGAACTCGAGTCGCGTCTGTTTCCCGCGGTGGGCCGGCTGCGCGACACGCTGGGGGACAAGGCGAGTGCCTTTGCCGACGTGGTGAAGACCGGGCGCACCCACCTGCAGGATGCCACCCCGATCACGCTGGAGCAGGAGATCGGCGCCTGGGTGGCGCAGATCGACTTCGGCCTGGATGCGGTGCGCGCAGCGCTGCCCGGGCTCCAGGACCTCGCGATCGGTGGCACCGCGGTGGGCACCGGCCTCAACGCGCATCCGCGCTTCGGTGCCCGTACCGCGGAGATCCTCGGCCTGCTCACCGGACTGCCGCTGCGCAGCGCGCCCGACAAGTTTTTCGCCCTGGCCGCGCACGACGCGCTGGTGCAGGTTTCGGCCGCGCTGCGCACGCTGTCCGGCGGACTCATGAAGATGGCCAACGACGTGCGCTGGCTCGCCAGCGGTCCGCGCTGCGGCATCGGCGAGCTGCGTATCCCCGAGAACGAGCCGGGTTCGTCGATCATGCCGGGGAAGGTCAATCCGACCCAGTGCGAGGCGCTGACGATGGTCTGCGCGCAGGTGTTCGGCAACGACGCCACGGTGGCTTTTGCCGGCAGCCAGGGCAACTTCCAGCTCAACGTCTACAAGCCGGTGATGGCGCACAACGTGCTGGAGAGCGTGGATCTGCTGGCCGATGCCTGCGCTGCTTTCGACGCGCATTGTGCGCGTGGCATCGAGCCCGATCGCGAACGGATCGGCGAGCATCTCGCGCGCAACCTCATGCTGGTCACCGCGCTCAATCGCCACATCGGCTACGACGCTGCCGCGCGGATTGCAAAGAGGGCGCAGCGCGACGGGCTGAGCCTGCGCGATGCGGCGCTGGCGAGCGGCCTGGTGGATGCGGAGCAGTATGCGGCATGGGTGGATCCGGCGCGCATGACGCGGCCGGAACCCTAGTCGGCCCGCCTTGCCGTGTGGGTGGCGACCGCCGCCGCTCGAAGGCGAGCGCAAATGGCGCGGTGATAGACTGGAGCACGGGCAGCAGCGGCGAAGGATGCCGCTGCTGCCGCGTCTGCGAGGATTCCCCGTGCTCCTGAATCAGTTGTTCATCATCGGCCTGCTGATCGCAGTCAGCGCCTTCTTCTCCATGGCCGAGATCTCGCTTGCCGCCGCGCGCAAGATCAAGTTGCGCGTGCTCGCCGATGACGGCAACGAGCGCGCCGCGCGCGTGCTCGCGTTGCAGGAGAGCCCCGGCCATTTCTTCACCGTGGTGCAGATCGCCCTCAACGCGATCGCCATCCTCGGCGGCATCGTCGGCGAGCAGGCGCTGTCGCCCCACGTCGCCGAGCTGCTGCGGCCGCTGTACGACGGCCCGCGACTCGACACGATCGCCTTCCTCATCGCCTTCGCCTTCGTCACCTCGCTGTTCGTGCTGTTCGCCGACGTCACCCCCAAGCGCGTCGCGATGGTGCGTCCCGAGCTGGTGGCGATGGCGGTGGTGCGGCCGATCCAGCTCTGCATGTGGCTGTTCGCGCCGCTGGTGTGGGTCTTCAATGGCCTGGCCGACCGCCTGTTCCGCCTGCTGAAGCTGCCCAGTGCGCGCGCGGAGGACATCACCGCCGACGACATCGTCGCCATGGCCGACGCCGGTGCCCAGGCGGGCGGCCTGCTGCGCCAGGAGCAGCACCTGATCGCCAATGTGTTCGAGCTCGACGCGCGCATCGTGCCGTCGGCGATGACGGCGCGCGACAGCATCGTCTTCCTGACGCTGGGCGAATCCGAGGAGAGCATCCGCAACAAGATCGCCACCAGCCCGCATGGCAAGTTTCCGGTGTGCAAGGACGCCATCGACAACGTGATCGGCTATGTGGACTGGAAGGACATCCTGCCGCGCATCCTCGACGGCCAGCCGTTGTCGCTGCGCACCACGCCCATCGTGCGCAACCTGCTGGTGCTGCCGGATTCGCTGACCCTGTTCGAGGCGCTGGAGCGCTTCCGCGACGCGAAGGAGGACTTCGCCCTGGTGGTCAACGAGTACGCGCTGGTGGTCGGGCTGCTGACCCTGCAGGATGTCATGAGCACGGTGATGGGCGAACTCGTCAGCCCGCAGCAGGAGGACATGATCGTGCGTCGCGACGATCGCTCATGGCTGATCGACGGCGCCACGCCGATCGAGGACGTGATGGCGGCGCTCGACATCGGCAGCTTCGAGGGCTTCGAGAATTACGAGACCATTGCCGGCTTCCTGATGTACACGCTGCGCAAGGTGCCGCGCCGCACCGACTCGGTGAGCTATGGCGGCTATACCTTCGAGGTGGTCGATATCGACAACTACCGCATCGACCAGGTGCTGGTCACGCGCAACGAGATGGAGCAGTCCTGAGGCGACGGCATGCGCGCACCCGGGACCCGTGACGGTTTCAGGCGACGCGGCTCCTGGCCTGGGCGATGCGCTCGAGCGCCGCGCGGCCGCTGCGGATGTGGTCGCGCATGCGCCCCTCGGCAGCATCGGCATCGCGCTCGAGGAGCGCGTCGAGGATCTCGCGGTGCTCGGCCAGCGCCTGCTCCAGGCGCCCTTCGGAAAACAGCGAGTGGTGGCGCGACAGCTTGATGACCTTGCGCAGATCCTCGATCACGTGCAGCAGCCAGCGGTTGTCGGCGATCTGCTGGACGGTCTGGTGAAAGGCCTGGTTGGCCTCGAAGAAGCGGTCGATGTCCTGCCTGCCGGCAGCCTGCTCCAGGTCGGCGTGGATCGACTTCAGGCGCGCCAGATCGGACTCGCTGGCGCGCTTGGCGGAGGCGCGTGCGCACTCGCCTTCCAGCATCGCCATCACGGTGAAGATCTCGTCCAGGTCGCGATCGGAGATTTCGGTCACGTAACATCCACGCCGTGGCTTGAGGGTGACCAGGCCTTCGGACGCCAGCACTTTCAGCGCCTCGCGCAGCGGCGTTCGCGAAATACCGTATTGCTCGGCCAGCGCCTGCTCGTCCACCCAGGTGCCGGGCTGCAGTTCGTGCGAGAAGATGCGTTCGCGCAGGCGTTCGGCGACTTCCTGGTAAAGCGCAAGCGGGGCAATGCGTGAGGCGCTCATGGGCATGGGTGGTGGTGTGGCAGGGGGCGTGCGAGCGGGGGAAGGAAGGTGTTCATGCAACCCCTCTACGAGTCGTTGCATTCATAATTATGGATAAAGTATTATTTCGTCCGTGACACAAGTCAACTTCCTTCACGCGGCGCGGAGAGGGAGGTGCCGGGCTCGACCCCGGCATGGATGAGAGGGACCGCGTCGCGCGAAGGGCGTCGGCGGCCGCCCGTGGCGTTGGCCACGGGCTGGCCTGTCGCCGCCTGCGCTGACTTGTGCTGCCGGACAATTGCATCGCCCTAAACAAGGTGCCGCAACCGCGGCCCGACGGTCAGAGAGGATCCTCATGTCGAACGCGAACGAGCCCGTCTATCCGCAGCCGGATCTGGACGCCTGGAAGAAGGCCGCTGCCAAGCAGGCGCCGGGCGGAGACCTGGACAATCTGAACTGGGTCACGCCCGAGGGCCTGACCGTCAAGCCGCTGTATACCAAGGCCGACACGGCAGGCCTCGAGCACGCCGACACGCTGCCCGGCTTCGAGCCCTTCCTGCGCGGCCCGCAACCGACCATGTATGCGGTCAAGCCGTGGACCATCCGCCAGTACGCCGGGTTCTCCACCGCCGAAGAATCCAACGCTTTCTACCGCAAGGCGCTCGCTGCCGGCGGCCAGGGTGTGTCGGTGGCCTTCGATCTCGCCACCCACCGCGGCTACGACTCGGACAACCCGCGCGTGGTGGGCGACGTCGGCAAGGCCGGCGTGGCGATCGACTCGGTGGAAGACATGAAGATCCTGTTCGACGGCATCCCGCTCGACAAGATCTCGGTGTCGATGACGATGAACGGCGCGGTGCTGCCCATCCTCGCCGGCTACATCGTCGCCGCGGAAGAGCAGGGCGTGAGCCAGGACAAGCTCTCCGGGACCATCCAGAACGACATCCTCAAGGAGTTCATGGTCCGCAACACCTACATCTACCCGCCGACGCCGTCGATGAAGATCATCGCCGATATCTTCAATTACACGTCGTCGCACATGCCCAAGTTCAACAGCATCTCGATCTCGGGCTATCACATCCAGGAAGCGGGCGCCAACCAGGCGATCGAGCTCGCCTTCACGCTCGCCGACGGCCTGGAATACGTGCGCACCGGCATCAAGTCCGGCATGGACGTCGATACCTTCGCCGGCCGCCTGTCCTTCTTCTGGGCGGTGGGCATGAACTTCTACCTCGAGATCGCCAAGATGCGCGCCGCACGCCTGCTGTGGTGGCGGATCATGAAGCAGTTCGAGCCCAAGAGCGCCAAGTCGATGATGCTGCGCACCCACTCGCAGACTTCCGGCTGGTCGCTCACCGAGCAGGACCCGTACAACAACGTGGTGCGCACCACCATCGAGGCGATGGCGGCGGTGTTCGGCGGCACCCAGTCGCTGCACACCAACGCGCTCGACGAGGCCATCGCGCTGCCCACCGAGTTCTCCGCCCGCATCGCGCGCAACACCCAGATCATCATCCAGGAAGAGACCCACATCTGTAACGTTGTCGACCCGTGGGCCGGCTCCTACATGATGGAGAAGCTCACCCAGGACATGGCCGACAAGGCCTGGGCGCTGATCGAGGAGATCGAGGCCATGGGCGGCATGACCCGCGCGGTCGAGTCCGGCTGGGCCAAGATGAAGGTCGAGGAGTGCGCCGCCGAGAAGCAGGCGCGCATCGACTCGGGCAAGGACGTCATCGTCGGCGTGAACAAGTACAAGCTCGCCAAGGAAGATCCGATCGACATCCTCGACATCGACAACCACGTCGTGCGCGAGGCGCAGGTCGAGCGCCTGGCCCGCATCCGCGCCACCCGTGATCAGGCCAAGGTCGACGCCGCGCTCGCCGCGCTCACCGAGTGCGCCAAGACGGGCGAGGGCAACCTGCTCGACCTGGCGGTGAAGGCGGTCCGCCTGCGTGCCACCGTAGGCGAGATCTCCGATGCACTCGAGGTCGTGTTCGGCCGCTATCGTGCCAATCCGCAGGCGGTGTCCGGCGTCTATGGAGGTGTGGTGGAGAACGATTCCGACTGGAAGGAACTGAAGGCCGAGATCGACGCCTTCGTCGCCGAGGAAGGCCGCCGGCCGCGCATCATGATCGCCAAGCTCGGCCAGGACGGCCACGACCGCGGCGCCAAGGTGGTGGCGTCCGCCTTCGCCGACCTCGGCTTCGATATCGACATCGGCCCGCTCTTCCAGACCCCCGAGGAGGCTGCGCGCCACGCGGTCGAGAACGACGTGCATGCGGTGGGCTGCTCCAGCCTCGCCGCCGGGCACAAGACGCTGGTGCCGGCCATCATCAAGGGCCTCAAGGATCAGGGTGCCGACGACATCATCGTCTTCGTCGGCGGCGTCATCCCGGCGCAGGACTACGACGCCCTTTACGCGGCTGGCGCCAAGGGCATCTTCGGCCCGGGCACGCCGATCCAGAAGTCGGCCCGCGAAGTGCTCAAGCAGATCCGCGCCGCGCGCGCCGCCGCCTGACGAGATGTCCGAAGCTGCAATGCTGCATCCGGCTCACCTCGACGCGGCCGACCGCTCCCTGGTCGATGGCGTGCTCGCACGCCAGCTGCGGCCGCTCGCCAAGACGATCACGCTGCTCGAGTCTCAGCGCGAGGATCACAAGGCGCGTGCGCGCCACGTGCTCGAGGCCCTGCTGCCGCATACCGGTGGCGCGATGCGGGTGGGCATCTCCGGCGTGCCGGGGGTGGGCAAGTCGACCTTCATCGAGGCGCTCGGCCTGTACCTGATCGAGCAGGGCTTGCGGGTGGCGGTGCTGGCCGTGGACCCGTCCTCGTCGCTCACCGGAGGATCCATCCTCGGCGACAAGACGCGCATGGAGTTGCTCAGCCAGAACCCCGCCGCCTTCATCCGCCCCAGCCCCTCGGCCGGCAGCCTGGGCGGCGTGGCGGAAAAGACGCGCGAGACGATGTTAGTGTGCGAGGCGGCCGGTTTCGACGTGATCATCGTCGAGACCGTGGGCGTGGGGCAGAGCGAGACGGCGGTGGCGGGCATGACCGACATCTTCTGCCTGTTGCAGTTGCCCAACGCGGGTGACGACCTGCAGGCGATCAAGAAAGGCATCATGGAACTGGCCGATCTCATCGTCATCAACAAGGCCGACATCGACCCGATGGCGGCCACCCGCGCACAGGCGCAGATGAAGACTGCGTTGCACATGCTGCGTCCGGCGAGCCCCAACTGGACGGTGCCGGTGCTGACGCTGTCGGCGTTGCAGAAGCAGGGCATCGCCGACTTCTGGAAGGAAGTCACGAACTACCGTGCCGCGCTGACCCGGTCCGGCGAGTTCGAGGCGAAGCGCCGCCACCAAGCGCTCGCGTGGATGTGGGACCTGATCGACGCCGGCCTGCGCAGCCGATTCCGCGCCCATCCGCGGGTGAAGGAGGCGCTGCCGGAGCTGGCGCGCGCGGTGGAGGGCGGCGCGACCACGCCGTCGGCCGCAGCGCAGCGCCTGCTCGGCTACCTGGGTTGAAGTCGGACATCGAACGAATCGAAGCGAAACAACGTCCCCGGCCGCAGGGTGGGGCGGGCAGCAAAACCCGATAGGAGGTCAAACAATGCACGACATCATTCGTCAGTTGGACGAAAAGCGCGCCCAGGCCCGCCTCGGCGGCGGCCAGAAGCGCATCGACACGCAGCACGCCAAGGGCAAGCTGACCGCGCGCGAACGTATCGAACTCTTCCTCGACGAAGACAGCTTCGAGGAATGGGACATGTTCAAGGAGCACCGCTGCACCGACTTCGACATGGATGCCGAACACGTGCCGGGCGACGGCGTCGTCACCGGCTACGGCACGGTCAACGGCCGCCTGGTGTTCGTGTTCTCGCAGGACTTCACCGTGTTCGGCGGATCGTTGTCCGAAACTCACGCGCAGAAGATCTGCAAGGTGATGGACCACGCGCTGAAGGTCGGCGCGCCGGTCATCGGCCTCAACGATTCGGGCGGCGCCCGCATCCAGGAAGGCGTGGATTCGCTCGGCGGCTACGCCGACGTGTTCCAGCGCAACGTGATCGCGTCGGGCGTGGTGCCGCAGATCTCGCTGATCATGGGCCCCTGCGCCGGCGGCGCGGTGTATAGCCCGGCGATGACCGACTTCATCTTCATGGTGAAGGACTCGTCCTACATGTTCGTCACCGGCCCCGAAGTCGTGAAGACGGTGACGCACGAGGAAGTCACCGCGGAAGAGCTGGGCGGTGCCGTCACCCACAACACCAAGTCCGGCGTTGCCGACCTGTCGTTCGAGAACGACGTCGAGGCGCTGATGATGACGCGTCGCTTCATCGGCTTCATCCCGTCGAGCAATCGCGAGAAGCCGCCGGTGATGCCGTCCTACGATCCCGCCGACCGTATCGAGATGTCGCTCGACACGCTGGTGCCGGACAACCCGAATCAGCCCTACGACATGAAGGAGCTGATCGTGAAGATGGTCGACGACGGCGACTTCTTCGAACTGCAGCCCGACTACGCCAAGAACATCATCATCGGCTTTGCGCGCATGGAAGGCTCGCCGGTGGGCATCGTCGCCAACCAGCCGCTGGTGCTGGCCGGCTGCCTCGACATCAAGAGCTCGATCAAGGCCGCGCGCTTCGTGCGCTTCTGCGACGCGTTCAACATCCCGGTCGTCACCCTGGTCGACGTTCCCGGCTTCATGCCCGGTACCGCGCAGGAATACGGCGGCATCATCAAGCATGGCGCCAAGCTGCTCTACGCCTATGCCGAATGCACCGTGCCCAAGGTCACCATCATCACCCGCAAGGCCTACGGCGGCGCCTACGACGTGATGTCGTCCAAGCACCTGCGCGGCGACGTGAACCTTGCCTGGCCGAGCGCCGAGATCGCGGTGATGGGGCCGAAGGGTGCGGTGGAGATCATCTTCCGCGAGGAGAAGAACGACCCCGAGAAGCTCGCGCAGCGCGAAGCCGAATACAAGGAGCGCTTCGCCAACCCGTTCGTGGCGGCGCACCGCGGCTTCATCGACGACGTGATCATGCCGCACAACACCCGTAAGCGCGTCTGCCGCTCGCTGGCCATGCTGCGCGACAAGGAACTCGAGAATCCGTGGCGCAAGCACGGCAACATCCCGCTCTGATCGCCGCACGAGGATACATACATGTTCAAGAAGATCCTGACTGCAAACCGCGGTGACCAGCCGCGTAGCGGCGCAGCGACGAAGTCACATTGCCTGGCGTGCGAAGCACGCTGCGATTTCACCGCGGAGGCCACGAATGTTTAAGAAGATCCTGATCGCAAACCGCGGTGAAATCGCCTGCCGGGTCATCAAGACCGCCCGCAAGATGGGCATCAAGACGGTCGCCGTGTATTCGGTGGCGGACAAGGACGCGCTGCATGTCGACCTGGCCGACGAGGCCGTGTGCATCGGCCCGGCGCCGTCCAAGGAATCCTACCTGGTGATGGACAAGATCATCGCCGCCTGCAAGCAGACGGGCGCCGAGGCGGTGCACCCGGGCTACGGCTTCCTGTCGGAGAACGAGGAGTTCTCGCGCCGGCTGGAAGAGGAAGGCATCAAGTTCATCGGGCCGAAGGCCTATTCGGTCGGCAAGATGGGCGACAAGATCGAGTCCAAGAAGCTCGCCCTGGCCGCCGGTGTCAACACCATTCCTGGCCACAACGACGCCATCGCCGGTCCCGACGAGGCGGTCGAGATCGCCAGGAAGATCGGCTACCCGGTCATGATCAAGGCCTCCGCCGGTGGCGGCGGCAAGGGCCTGCGCGTCGCCTTCAACGACAAGGAAACGCACGAAGGCTTCACCTCCTGCGTCAATGAGGCGAAGAACGCTTTCGGCGACGATCGCGTGTTCATCGAGAAGTTCGTCGTCGAGCCGCGCCACATCGAGATCCAGGTGCTGGGCGACGCCCACGGCAACTACGTGTACCTGAACGAGCGCGAGTGCTCGATCCAGCGTCGTCACCAGAAAGTCATCGAGGAGGCGCCGTCGCCCTTCATCGACCCGGCCACCCGCAAGGCCATGGGCGAACAGGCGGTGGCGCTGGCGCGCGCGGTGAACTACGAGTCCGCCGGCACGGTGGAGTTCGTCGTCGGCGCCGACAAGAGCTTCTACTTCCTCGAGATGAACACCCGCCTGCAGGTGGAGCACCCGGTCACCGAGAACATCACTGGCCTCGATCTGGTCGAGCAGATGATCCGCGTCGCCGCCGGAGAGAAGCTGTCCTTCACCCAGGCCGACGTCAAGATCGACGGCTGGTCGATGGAGTGCCGCATCAACGCCGAAGATCCGTTCCGCGGCTTCCTGCCTTCCACCGGCCGCCTGGTGAAGTTCCAGCCGCCGGCCGAAGGCCACGGCGTGCGCGTCGACACCGGCGTGTATGAGGGCGGCGAGATCTCGATGTACTACGACTCGATGATCGCCAAGCTCATCGTGCATGGCCACGACCGCCAGAACGCGATCGAGCGCATGCGCGACGCGCTCAATGCCTTCGTGATCCGCGGCATCAGCTCCAACATCCCGTTCCAGGCCGCGCTGCTGCAGCATCCGCGCTTCTGCTCGGGCCACTTCAACACCGGCTTCATCGCCGAGGAGTACCCGCAGGGCTTCGACGCCTCGATGGTGCCGCACGCAGATCCGACCCTCCTCGCCGCCATCGCCACCTTCGCCCGCATGCGCTACATCCAGCGTGCAGTGCAGATCGAAGGCCAGATGCCCGGCCACGGCCGCAACGTGGCCAAGGACTGGGTCGTCGTCATGGGCGGCAGGCAGTACCCGGTGTCGGTGGAGCAGATCGACGGCGGCATGATGATGCGCAGCGACGACAAGGCGTATTGCATCCTGTCCGACTGGCGTTTCGGCGACCTGTTGTTCAAGGGCACGGTCAATGGCGAGCCGGTGTGCATGCAACTCGAGCGTCGCGGCCTGCGCTACCGCATCTCGCACTTCGGCCTGCAGGTCGAGCCGATGGTCATGACCAAGCACGCTGCGCACCTGCTGTCGCTGATGCCGGCGAAGCTGCCGCCCGACCTGTCCAAGTTCCTGCTGTCGCCGATGCCGGGTCTGCTGCGCGAGGTCTCGGTCGCCGTTGGCCAGGAAGTGAAGGCAGGCGAGAAGCTCGCCGTGATCGAGGCGATGAAGATGGAAAACGTCTTGAAGGCCGAGCAGGACGGCACGGTGAAGAAGATCGTCGCCAGCCCGGGCGCCAGCCTGGCGGTGGACGAGGTCATCATCGAGTTCGAGTGAGCTCGACGGCGCACTTCGCGTGCGCCGGTCCACCAGCAGCGGCCCTTCGCGAAAGCGGAGGGCCGCTTTCATTTTGCAGCCACATTTCATTGCAATACTGATTGCGTACCACTTCGCATGGCGCAGCCCGAAGGTGATGTCCGCAGGTCTGAGTGAGCTCTCCCAGAAAATTATTGGACATTTCCTTGTTCTCGATTTGGATTCATCTTCTTCCCGCAAACCGAGTGCTGGTGCGGTGATACCCGAATGAGATGAAAAAGATACGACGAATGCACGCAGTCGGGGGGGGTTGCGGTATGCAAAATTGCGGTTATATTCGCGCCTCATGCTGTGGTGCAGCAGCGTGAAATGAAGGAATCAGAAGCGCGTCTGACGCGATCGTGAAGGCGATCTGAACGCCATACGTCAGGCATCCGATGTGCATGGGCGAAGGAAACACGACGTCAGTCGGGTCAAAAAAAGCCGAGCGCATCTGCTCACGCTGTGATGCCTCCGGTGCCGGGTGGTTTTGCCTCCCCTGAACAATTCGGTTTCGCGCGCTCGGCGGTCTCGCACGCGAATGAAACGCGTGAATGCGCTGCAGCCCTGGGTGACGAGCCCGCGGTTGCAGGCGGCGTCCTGTCCGTGCGTGCGCACGGAACTCAAGAACAGGTTTTACTGATGACAAAGAAAGACGACAACACGCTCATGCCGCTGCCCGCGGCCCGCCGCGCCCAGCGTGTCGACATGCGCGCTGCCCGGCTCGGCGCGGTTTTGTGCGCTGCTGGGTTCCTCTCCGCATGCACCGTGATCCCGGGTACCTCGGCGTTCAACATGCGCAGCGAATCCAATGTGCAGCTGCCAGTCAAGGACGACGCCGAAGGCCAGGTGCCGGCGAACGTCAAGGTGACGAAGATCACTGCCGACCTCATCATCGAACAGGTGCGCGCGAGCGAAACGCGCTTCCGCACCAGCGCGGCAGGAGGGCGTACGGCCACCACGCAGTCTTCCGTGCCGCAGCTCGGACTCATGCATCGGGACTACCGCATCGGCCCCGGCGACATCGTCAACGTCACCGTGTGGGACCACCCCGAGCTCACCATCCCGGCGGGCTCCTTCCGTTCCGCCGAGCAGTCGGGCACCCTCGTCGCCGAGGACGGCACCATCTTCTACCCCTATGTCGGCACGCTCAAAGTCAGCGGCATGACGGTCGGTGAGATGCGCAACCTGCTCGCCAACCGCCTGTCGCGTGTCATCGAGAAGGTTCAGCTCGACGTGCGGGTCATTTCCTTCCGCAGCAAGCGCATCTACGTCGTGGGCGAGGTCGCCAAGCCCGGCCTGCAGGCCATCGACGACATCCGCATGACCATGCTCGAGGCGATCAACCGCGCCGGTGGCGTCACCGCCGAGGCTGACCACGGCAGCGTGCTGCTCACCCGTGGCGGCGTCACCTACCGCGTGGACCTCCAGGCGCTGTACGAGAACGGCGACACCACCCAGAACATACAGCTCGAGCCGGGCGACGTCGTCAACGTTCCCGACCGCAGCGGCAACAAGATCTTCGTGCTGGGCGAGGTCTCCAAACCGGGCTCCTTCGTCATGAACAAGCGCCGCGCCACGCTGGCCGAGGCGCTGAGCGACGCCGGCTTCGTCAACCAGACCACCTCGGCGCCGGGCTGGATCTACGTCATGCGCACCCGGGACGGCAACTCCGAGCTGTTCCATCTCAACGCCACCACACCCGACGCGCTGCTGCTCGCCGAAAGCTTCCCGCTTCAGCCGCGCGACATCGTCTATGTGGATGTAGCCGACATCGCACGCTGGAACCGCGTCATCAGCAACATCCTGCCGACCTCCACCATGCTCTACAACCTGGGCAACACCCAGTACCCGCTGTTCGGCGGGCGGCAGCCGTAACGGCCCCGGTAGTCACTACAGGCATAGCCGATGCATCCCATGGAACCCTTGCGAAATCCGGCCCTTCCCGGCAATCCTCCGGTCGGCGGCGGCAACCCCCGCGCAGCCCGGAACGACGACTTCATCGATCTCGGCGAGATCGTCGCCACGCTGCTCGAGAACAAATGGCTCATCCTGGCCATCACCGCTGCCGCGGTGGCCCTCGGCATTCTCGTGGCGTTCACTACCACGCCCATCTACCGCGCCGACGCGCTCCTCCAGGTGGAGGAAAAACGCAAGGGCATCGCCGGTCTGGAAGACATCCAGTCGCTCTTGGGCGACAAGACCTCCGTCACCGCCGAGCTCGAGATACTGCGTTCGCGCCTGATCCTCGGTCGCGCAGCAGAGCGGCTCAACCTGGCAGTCAGCGCCGAACCGATGCGCGCCCCGCTGATCGGCAATGTGCTGGCCCGTCGCTATTCGGGCGACACGCCCGCCGACGCCTTCCTGGGCATGAGCAGCTATGGCTGGGGCGGCGAGCGAATCCAGCTCGACAATCTGCAGGTTGCGCCGGCGCTGCTGGGTGAAACCCTGACTCTGGTTGCCAAAGAGCAGGGCGCCTACCGCCTGCTGGGGCCGGACGACGAACTGCTGCTGCAGGGCCGCGTCGGCGAGGCGGCAGCGGCCGAGGGCGTGCAGATCTTCGTGGCGGCGCTGGATGCCCGGCCCGACACGCGCTTCAGCATTCGCCGCGAGAGCGAAGAGCGCGTCCTCAAGGCCATGCTCGAGTCGCTCGACGTGCGCGAGCGGGCGAGGCTATCGGGTGTGCTCGAGGTCGGCTATGTGGACAGCGATGCCGCCCTTGCCAGCGCGATCCTGAACGAGATCCTCAACGCCTACCTGCGGCAGAACGTGGAGTTCCGCTCCGCCGAAGCCGAGAAGACGCTGATCTTCCTCGAATCGCAGTTGCCCCTGCTCAAGAGCCAGCTCGACGCCGCCGAGGCCGCCTACAACAAATACCGCCAGACGCGTGGCTCGGTGGATCTCACCATCGAGACGCAGTCGGTGCTCGGCTCCATCGTGGCGGTGGACAACGAGATCGTCGCCCTGCAGCAAAAGCGCGATGAACTTCGCCAGCGCTTCACGCCCGAGCACCCGCAAGTGGTCGCACTCGACGCCCAGCTCGGCCGGCTGCAGGCCCGCCGCGGGGCGCTCGATCGCGACGTCAGCCTGTTGCCCGACACCCAGCAGACCGCGCTGCGCCTCAAGCGCGACGTCGAGGTCTCCACGCTGCTCTACACCAACCTGCTCAACAGCGCCCAGCAACTGCGCGTTGCGCGTGCGGGCACTGTGGGCGACGTCCGTGTGATCGACGGCGCGGTGACCGCCTCGCGTCCGGTGGCGCCGCGCAAGGCGCTCATCCTGCTGCTGAGCGGCGTGCTCGGTGTGCTCGCCAGCCTCGCGGTCGTGTGGGCAAAGCGTGCGCTTCGCGTCGTGGTCGAAGACCCGCAGGAAATCGAGAAGGAGCTCGGTATCTCCGTCTATGCCACGGTGCCGCACAGCAAGGTGGAGGGCGAAATCGCGCGGCGCGCCGCGCGCGGCGCTCCTGGCCAGGGTGAATTGCTGGCGCTGAGCCGTCCCGACGACGACGCGGTGGAAAGCCTCCGCAGCCTGCGTACCACGCTGCATTTCGCCCTGCTGGGTTCGGACCGCGGCTCGGTGCTCATCACCGGTCCGCGTCCGGGCGTAGGCAAGAGCTTCGTCAGCAAGAACCTCGGCGCCGTGCTGGCGCAGGCGGGCAAGCGGGTGGTGCTGGTGGATGCGGACCTGCGCAAGGGCCACATCCACAAGGAATTCGGCCTGCCGCGCGAGGGCGGGGTGTCCGACTTCGTCACCGGTGCGGCCGATCTGGCCGCCATCGTGCGCGCGACGCCGCAACCGGGCTTCTGCGTGGTCACCACAGGCCAGATCCCGCCCAACCCGTCAGAGCTGCTCATGCACCCGCGCTTCGAGGCGCTGCTGCATGCGCTCGGCGAGCAGTTCGACATCGTCATCGTCGATACGCCGCCGGTGCTGGCCGTTTCCGATGCAGCCATCATCGGCCGCCACGTCGGCGCCACCCTGCTGGTGGCGCGTGCCGGCACGCACCCCATCGCAGAGCTCGAACAGGCCGTCGCACGGCTGGGCCACGCCGGCGTGCAGGTGAAGGGCTTCGTGTTCAACGACATGGACATGACCCGTCAGCGCTACCGCTACGGCCAGGCGGGCTACCAATACCGCTACACCTACGAGCGCTCCTGAGTCACCCCACAGGGGCGAGTCGCACAGCACTCGCCCCGCCCGGCAACTTTTCGTGAGGTCTCGCTACATGGTCAAAATCGGCATCCTGTTGCTGAGTGCAGTAGTCTCCGGGGTAGCCATCCGGCTGGCCATGTCGGCTGCCCCCGCACTGAAGCTGGTGGACCTCCCGGGCGAGCACAAGCAGCATGAGCACAGCACGCCCTTCGTGGGCGGGATCGGGCTACTCCTGGCCGTCATGGCCTCGTTCCTGGCGCTCTTTCACCAGCAGCCGCAACTCGAAGGCTTTGCCGTTGGCCTGGCGCTGGCAGCCATCATCATGTTCGTCACCGGGCTCGCGGACGACATCTGGCGGCTCGGTTTTCGCATCCGCTTCGTCATCCAGGCCTGTGCCGCGCTGATCATGATCTTCGTCGGCGAGGTGGTGCTACTCGACCTCGGCGGTCTCCTGTTCGACGACAGCCTCCCGCTGGGCGCGCTCTCGGTGCCCTTCACCGTGTTCGCCACCATCGGCGTCATCAATGCGCTGAACATGATCGACGGCATGGACGGCATGGCCGGCTCCATCGCCTTCATGAGCCTGCTGGTGATCAGCGGCGTCGCCGTCGGCGCGGGCTCGGCCGAGCACGTCATCGTCAGCTTCGGCCTGCTCGGCGGCGTGGGCGGCTTCCTCTACTACAACCTTCGTCGCCGCGGCCAGAGTCGGGCGCGGGTCTTCCTCGGCGATAACGGCAGCATGCTGCTCGGCCTGCTGCTGGCCAGCCTGCTCATCGACATGTCGCAGGGCGAGTCGCGCATCATCGCGCCGGTTGTGGCGGTGTGGCTGCTCGCCGTGCCGCTCATGGACACCGTGGGCGTCATGCTCCGCCGCTTGTGGCTGGGCAAATCCCCCTTCGCGCCCGACCGCTACCACCTCCACCACCTCATGCAGCAAGCCGGCTTCCGGGTGGACGACATCGTCGCCATCGTCGCCGCGCTACAGCTTGTGCTGGGCGTGGCGGGCGTGGGGGCGGAAGCGCTCGGCGCCAGCGAAGGCGCGCTGCTGCTGGTTTTCCTGGCACTGTTCGCGCTGTATTTCGCAGTCACCGTGCGCACCTCGCGCGCGGTGGCGTACCTGCACAAGCTGCACACCGCGCTGGGGCTGCTGCCCGCCGCAAGCTGCGGACTCTACGTGGGTCAGGACGGAGCAAGCGACGCCAGCCACCTGATCGACGCCATCGCTCACGAGCTCGGCCAGGACGCCGACGTGCACGTCCGCATCTACGAGCAGACAGGCCCCGGCGGTCGCCGGCGCTATGCCCTGGTCAACATCCAGCTCGACGACGAAGGCGCTTCGTTGGAAACCATCCGGCGCTATGTCCGCATGGTGCGCCGGCGCCTGCGCGAATATCAGCACGTGGTGGTGCGCCCACTCGTGCTGCGCGACCCGGCCAACGACCCGCGCGCTGGCGCTGTGACCGTCGACAGCGACCGTCGCCGTGCCGACCGCCGCAACCCACGCGCCCATGTCCTGGTGGTCGAAATCGACGCCCACGTCGGCAGCGGCCGCATCACCGACCTCGACCTGGACGAAACCCATTCGCATCCGGAAGTGCCCCTGGCCGACGGCCTGCCGGCCCGGCCCCGTGCCGCAACGAGCTGCTTCGTGCGGGCCGCGTTGCAGCCAGCCTCCAGGCAAGATAAAACCCCCCCTCAAAGAGGTAAGCAAGCAATGAAGTTTCCGTCCCTGGACCAGGTCCGGCTGGCCGTCATCGGTCTGGGCTACGTTGGCCTGCCGCTGGCCGTGGAGTTCGCCAAGCGACGCAAAGTCGCCGGCTTCGACATCAACGTCGACCGCATCGGCGCGCTGCGCGCCGGCCATGACGCAACCCTCGAAGTGTCCGACGAAGAACTGCGCGAGGCCACCGGTCTGCGCTGTACCGCCGCGCTGAGCGACCTGGCTGCCTGCAACGTGTTCATCGTTACCGTGCCCACGCCGATCGACGAGCACAAGCGCCCCGACCTCACGCCGCTGATCAAGGCCTCCACCACCATCGGCACCGTGCTCAAGCCGGGCGATGTGGTCATCTATGAATCCACCGTTTACCCCGGCGCCACCGAGGAAGACTGCGTCCCCGTCCTCGAAAAGACCTCCGGCCTCAAGTTCAACGTCGACTTCTACGCCGGCTACAGCCCCGAGCGCATCAACCCGGGCGACAAGGAGCACCGCGTCTCCACGATAAAGAAGGTCACCTCCGGATCCACGCCCGAAGTGGCCGAGCTGGTGGACGCGCTCTACCGCGAGATCATCGTCGTCGGCACCCACAAGGCCGAGAGCATCCGCGTAGCCGAGGCCGCCAAGGTCATCGAAAACACCCAGCGCGACGTCAACATCGCCCTCATCAACGAGCTGGCCATCATCTTCAACCGCATGGGCATCGACACCGAAGCCGTGCTCCAGGCCGCCGGCAGCAAGTGGAACTTCCTGCCCTTCCGCCCGGGCCTGGTGGGCGGCCACTGCATCGGCGTGGACCCGTACTACCTCACCCACAAGGCGCAGGCCATCGGCTACCACCCCGAGATCATCCTCGCCGGCCGGCGGCTGAACGACGGCATGGGCGCCTACGTGGTGTCGCAGCTCGTCAAGGCCATGCTCAAGCGCCGCATCCAGGTCGAAGGCGCGCGCGTGCTGGTCATGGGCCTCACCTTCAAGGAAAACTGCCCCGACCTGCGCAACACCCGCATCGTCGACATCGTCAAGGAGCTGGGCGACTACAACATCCAGGCCGACGTGTACGACCCGTGGGTGGACGTGGCCGAGGCCCAGCACGAATACGGCCTCACCCCGATCGATGCCCCGCAGCCCGGCACCTACGACGCGATCATCGTCGGCGTGGCGCATGAACAGTTCAAGGCCATGGGCGCCGATGCCATCCGTGCGCTCGGCAAGCCTGAGCATGTGGTGTACGACCTCAAGTACGTGATGCCGCGAAATGCTGCGGATCTGCGACTTTAATGAGAACGTGTCTGTAAGTTCTAAAATAAGGGCAGGCAGGAGATCCAACGATTTATGGAAAGCGAAACCACAAAATACCTAGCAACGGATCTCATACGTCCTCGCACCAATCAAATCAATTTGATGTTCTTTAATGCAATTCGCCAATCCGATAAGCGAGAAATTGATTGAATCCCCTTGGCAGAAGTAGGTTTCTCCGAAACGTATTGATGGTTGCAGGAGGAACCGCCGGGGCGCAAGTGATTATGATGGCGTTCGCGCCGCTTATCACGCGGCTGTACGGCCCAGAATCCTATGGAGTGCAGGGTGTTTTTCTGTCAGTTTTAAATATATTGGCGACCGTTGCTGCACTCGGATATCCAACCGCAGTAGTCCTTCCCTCGGGCGATGCGGATGCTCTACGGATCGCCAAAATTACTGCTTGGTGTGGTGCGATAATTTCGCTGCTCTTTGCATTATTGCTTGTGTCCTTTAGTGGCGATCTTTTTTCACTGGTAAAGGCGGAGGTTTTGAGTGATTTTGTTCTTTTACTGCCAATCGCAACATTCATTTCAGTTTTAAGCGCAATTCAAGCGCAGTGGCTAATAAGAAAGCGGGCATTCGCGCTTACTGCGCGTTTCGCCGTTTTTACCTCATTGATGGTAAATGGGGGTAAAGCGGCAGTTGGTTATATTTCGCCTACGGCCATGGCTCTAATTGTTGTGAACGTAATAGGCTCGGGGTTAGGTTTATTGCTAACCTACTTCGGATGTAGGAAAGGGGCAGCGTTTGATCACTCTGAGGCCGGTCCAAGTGCCGCCTCAAGCGTGAACGAACTTCTAAAGCGATACTCTGATTTTCCCTTGTATCGTATGCCGCAAAACTTGATAAATGTACTCTCTCAGAGTATGCCTTTGCTTCTGCTCTCAATCATTTTTGGCGCTGGACCGGCTGGGCAGTATTCAATTGCGTTTTCCGTGCTGGGTGTACCGTCTGCCTTGATCGGCGGTGCTGTGTTGTCGGTTTTTTATCCCCGAGTGAACGAGGCGTTGCGCGCTGGAGAAAACGCTCAACGTCTGATTGTTCGGTCTACTCTTGGGATGGCTATATCAGGTCTGGTTCCGTTTGGTTCTGTGGTCCTTCTTGGCCCCTACCTCTTTGAACTTGTCTTCGGATCCGATTGGCGTGTCGCAGGTCTTTTTGCGCAGTGGCTGGCTGTTTTGGTTTTCTTTCAGTATATAAATAGGCCGGCCATCGCAGCGATCCCAGTTTTGGGTATTCAAAAGCAGTTTCTGTTTTATGAAATCGCTAGTGCTGCAGCGAAGGCGATTGCTCTCATCGTAGGTTTCTATCTCTATAGAAACCCGCTGATCGCCATTGCATTTTTCGCTGTCGCCGGTGCTTTAGCTTACATTTGGCTCATCGTTTGGGTTGTTCGAAGTAGCGGTTTAAATGCTATGCGTCGAGATTAGTTCCTGTTATATGTTTAAAGCTGCATTGACGGATGTGCGTAGTTCTCGATTGAAGGCGTGTTCTATGGCTTTAGAGGATGGGCTGAATGGTCGTCTTAGTGGGTTTTGGAACAATCGGCACATTTATGGGGCCATGTCGCTGATAGGATGCTGCGAGAGATCGCGAAAATGCTGTTGAGAGATCCTAAGTCGCTGGTTCATTTGTCCATGGGGCAGAGGGCCTTGGTTATTTGACGTCTCGCATGCCTTTTGATTCTTTGTTTTTATCTCTGTTAGATATCTGTAACGCGAGTTTGGGGCTTGAATGTTTGCTGAAATACCGCTCCTCCTGTTCCTGTGCTTCGGGGTATATGCCTCTTTATCGGCTGAAGGGCGAGGTATTTTTCATATTGATCGCAATCCGCTCTCTATTGTCATTTGGATTTATGTGTTCAGTGGATTCTGTGGGCTATTCTTAGATCAAAGTGACCTTCCTACATTCCATTTTAAAGCATATAGCTTCGTTCATGCGGTCATTTATGCTGTACTTGTGGTTCTATGCTTGCTGCCAATACTGAATCTGCGGCGTTATCGTTTTGATTCTTTCGATTTCAGAATGACGTCATTAATTCACGGCGTATTCCTTGTTGCATCGGTTTCTGCTTGGTTTGCCGCTATTTATCAAGCACCGTATGCAGTTATCTCTTTTGTGACTGGCGCGTACTCAATTAGAAAGGATCTCAATGTCGAGGGGTTGAGTGTTCTTCCTGAGGGCTATCTCACGACTTTAGCGGTTGGGATTTCTAGTTTTCATATCGTCTACATGATTATGTTCTATCTCGCAGTGATCAAGAGAATGGGTCTTTTTGTACGAGCGTCGACTTTTCTCGGTAGCACCTTGTACGTAATTTCGAGCATGACCTTTGCGGCACGGGACGGCGTGGTGTTCTTCTTGTTCGGGATGCTTTTTTTCTACGGCGTCTTCAGGGAAGAGCTTGGCGAAGCCCAGCGGAGAATGATTGTTCGACTTGCAGTCACGCTGTCTTTCGCCGCCGTAGCTGTTTTGGGTACGTTCACGGCGCAGCGGTTTACTGGGTTGGAGCGTGAGACAGACCTCGTCGGTGGGACAGTGAGTTACATTGGGCAGCAGGTATATGTGTTTTCAGAAACGATGGTCGCTCAAGAGCGCTTCTATGGGCTCAGTTTAAGATTTCCATTTTTTCAGAAGCTTCTTTTTGGGGAAGTTGAGGATGTCGTTAGAACAAGTCCCTATGAATGGTCTTTCGGTACGTTTCTAAAGGATTTTTACTCAGTGTCAGGTTGGTCCTCATTGTTGAGTTTTACTCTCACCTTTTCAGGATTTTTCTGCTGGGTCTTGTGGTTTGGAAAGAGATTTCATCCGGTAACTTACCTACTCATGGTGGCATTTTATTTCCAGTTTATGATGTCGGGCGTTTTTTATTACCGTCTTGGCACTTACTCAGGGAATCAATATACGCTTATTTACTGGTTTCTTGTTTTGCTGTCTTGTTATGTTTTTTCAGGCAGAGTTTCTTCTGCAGTAAGAGGCGAGATTTCCCGCTAGCTTCATTTTCGTTAATGAATTTCTCGCATGATTCGGATCCCTGGCGGAAGAATTAAGCTGAAAGCTATGGGACGTTTTTACGACAATAATTCGTGCAGTGTGATCATGATTACGCGTGGTCGCGGCTTGGTGAAGTGTCCGCCTTGCAAGCAGGGCACGTTTGATTGAGAAAAGGTCTCGGTTGAACAACTCGCGCCGTTACTGTTTTGAGGGGTGGCTAAGGTTGCGATGCCACGGGTAAAGTTGAACGCTGGACCATTGTCCAGCAGGCGAAAAATTTATCCGTGACGCTGAGTCGATCCAGCCAAACGCTAGTTAGATTCCACATAAATTTAGTCATTGCGTAGTTATGTTCCCAGTCAGACAGTTTAGCGGCATCGAATTGCTCGATCTTGGAGTCGTGGCTAGAGTTGTACGCACGGGTAGCCGCTGAGCAGTAGCCAACGCAGGTGCTGGCTTAACTCAAGGCGTCACTCTCGCGAGTCTGCGCGCGATGCGAAATGATAGTTATGCGTGCCAAGATTGAGGACGTACGAGATGTACTTGAGCGACGAGATGTGCAGTCGGTAGGGTTCGAACCGGGCTTCCTGCTACTCGATGTCGAGTATGGCTGGTGGTCAATTGCTCGCCGGCAGGCATCGATTGACATCTATGATCTCAGGGGCCACGAGGTAGTGCCTAGCTCTTTGCACGCGCTATTGAAAGTGCTGGGCCAATGGTTTCGCAAGAAGCCTGATTCATGCACCGCGGCGGAAGATGCTCGTGGTCATCGGCAGACTTTTGATTTTTTTCTAATCAGGTCCGAGAGTGGAACATCGAAAATGCTGAGGGTAGATGCCACCATCCGCGGCGAGCGGGGCTGAGCTTAACCCGACGAGTTCGTGAGCTTGAATCCGGAGATGGCTATATCTGTTCTGCGCCGGTTGGTATCGCCGGCGCTGAACTACTAGGAGTGCCTACAAAGGCATCGACCGCAATGCTGCGATGCCCGATAGCATGTGCTCTTATTAAAGGTCTGAGCGAGCCCTGAGTTCGGTAAATGGATGTGCAATACAATTGCACGGCGTGTGTATGTATCTAGATTGCGGCAATGGAAAGGGTTGAAGGAATGCTTGATTCTGTAAAAGTTTCTGTTGTTATTCCTTACTACAATGCAGAGGCGTATGTTGGTCGCGCAGTCAAGTCACTTCTTTCGCAAACGTATCAGAACATCGAAATAGTCGCTGTCGACGATTTTTCCACCGACAGTGGTCGAGCGGTACTAGATGAGTTGTCGAAGGGGGATTCACGCGTTCGCTCAGTGTCGACTAAAGCCAAAGGTGCAAACTGGGCACGTCATGCTGGGGTTTCGCAGTCGACCGGCGAATACATTGCGTTTCTCGATTCGGATGATACATGGAGAGAAGACGCGATTCGAAGCATGCTGTACGTGGCGCTCAAAGAGAATGTAGATATAGTTTGTTGTAATGTTTCGCAGTTCTCAAACGGTAGGGAGGAAAAGCTTCTTTCGTTTCCCCGTTCTGGGGTTGTAGTCAATATGATGGAAGAGCCGTATTCACTACTTGAGCTTCCGCCAATGGTTTGTGGAAAGCTTTTTCGAGCCGGAGTCTTACGCGGCTTTCAGTTTGAGAGCGTACCTTTCGCGCAGGACTGGAATATTTGTTATAAGGCCGCCGCGGGTGCCTCTACAGTGTTCTTCTTAGATGAGTGTTTGTATAACTATATACGGCGCGACACGTCTGTTTCGTCGCTGAAGAAGGTCCATGGGGCTCAGGCCTTGAAAGAGGCTGAACGGTCTATTCTGGATATTGTTGACTATTACGAGAGGGTTGGTGCGTCCGAACGTCTTCGACATCCGTTGTTTGTTGTTTATTGTCTTTTTTATCTCGATCTTCTCCTTCGAAGCTTTAGGATTGAGGATAGGGGAACTCGGCGTACGGTTTATAGAATGATCTCTGGTCGTGTCCAATTGGGTGAGGTTATCAAGGCGCTATTTTGGAAGTTAGGGTCAAAAAATCGTAAGCGTCTGATCTTCCTTGGCGGGGGGCTTCCGGGGTTTGTTTTTTATGAGTGCCTTCGAAGCGTTTCACGAAGAGTTGGGCTCTGGTCGTGAGCATTTGTTTGAATTCGGTAGTTGCCAATTCGCGATCTTATAGACTGATTTTGGCAAGATAAGAGGGTGCGGTTTGGAATCTTGAGGATTCTGAATGGATGGGGAAGGTATGGCGAGGGTTCTGATAAATGCTGCGAATTTGCATGTCGGTGGCGGCGTGCAAGTGGCTACGTCATTTGTCCTGGAATGTTCAGAATCGTTGAGATCAAGAACTAGCAGGAGGTGGAGTATTTATGTTTCGTCTGCCGTTGATCGAAATCTCAAGGCGGCGGGGTTCAAGCCCGATCCTAGTCTTGATTACAGGGTTTTGGATATCCACGGTATCGCGTCCTTGTCGGCGAAGAATGCACATCTTTTCAGGGGATTTGATCTGATTTTTACAGTATTTGGTCCTCTCTATGTCTTGGGGAGGATTAGGAGCCATGTGGCTGGCTTTGCGCAACCATGGATCATTTATCCTGAGAATGAAGTTGCGGAACGGCTCGGGCTCGGTCAGCGGTTAAAGCTACGGGCAAAGTTTGCTTTGCAGTGGTTTTTTTTTGCTCGTGCTGAGCGCTTAGTTGTCGAGCTTGGCCACGTTAAGGATCGACTTGAACGGGTGAAGGGTTTTCATCCATCACGGGTTGACGTCGTATCGAATTGTGTATCGGCGCTCTATTTTGATGAGTCGAAGTGGGCGCCCGTGCCCGCCTTTGCGGAGGCGGAGGCGGACGTCGTTAGAGTTGGATTTGTGACCAGGGACTACGCGCACAAGAACCTGGATTTCTTGCCGCGAGTAGGGCGCGAGCTTGCGCGCATTTCTGGGAAGAGATACCGCTTTTACGTGACCTTGAACGAGCATGAGTGGGGTTCGCGTTCAACTGAGTTCAAGGAGTTTGTCACGACCGTCGGCCCGCTCACGGTTGCGCAGTGCCCGACTTTTTATCGGGCGATGGACGCCGTGATCTTCCCGAGCCTCCTCGAGTGTTTCTCGGCGACGCCACTCGAAGCCCTCGCGATGCGCCGGCCCTTATTTGCTTCGGATCGAGGATTCGTTCGCGATGTGTGCGCGGAACATGCGATGTATTTCGATCCGTTGGACCCCGCGTCGGCGGCCGCGCTCATCGTTGACTGGTTTGAGCGGAAGTCGCAGGACGAGCAGTCCGCTCATGTTGAGCGCGGCTACCGGCATCTGCGGTCCTTGCCTGGAAGCCGCGAGCGGGCGCGGGCATATCTAGAGATTATTGAAAAGCAACTGAAGCTCAGTTGTTCCAGCGTTTGAGGATATTCATGTTCAACGGCAAGACACTACTCATCACCGGTGGAACCGGTTCATTCGGCAATGCGGTGCTGAAGCGCTTCCTGGAGTCGGACATCGGCGAGATCCGAATCTTCAGCCGCGACGAGAAGAAGCAGGACGACATGCGCAAGCGCTACAACAGCGCCAAGCTCAAGTTCTACATCGGCGACGTGCGCGACCAGCGCAGCGTGGAGCAGGCGATGCGGGGGGTGGATTTCGTTTTCCACGCGGCGGCGCTCAAGCAGGTGCCGTCGTGCGAGTTCTACCCGATGCAGGCGGTGCGCACCAACGTGCTGGGCACCGAGAATGTGCTGGAGGCGGCGATTGCCGCCGGGGTCAAGCGCGTGGTGGTGCTGAGCACCGACAAGGCGGTGTACCCGATCAACGCCATGGGCATTTCCAAGGCGATGATGGAAAAGGTGATGGTGGCCACCAGCCGCAACCTGGAAGGCACCGGCACGGTGATCTGCGGCACACGCTACGGCAACGTGATGGCCTCGCGCGGCTCGGTGATTCCGCTGTTCGTGGAGCAGGTGCTGGCGGGCAAGGCGATCACCATCACCGACCCGACCATGACGCGCTTCATGATGACGCTGGCCGACGCGGTGGACCTGGTGCTGTATGCCTTCACCCATGGCAGCAACGGCGACATTTTTGTGCAGAAGGCGCCGGCGGCGACCATCGAGACGCTGGCGCGCGCGGTGACCGGGCTGATGGGCAAGCCGGAGCATCCGGTGAACATCATCGGCACCCGTCACGGCGAGAAGCTCTACGAGGCGCTGCTGAGCCGCGAGGAGATGGCCTGCGCCGAGGACTTGGGCGACTACTTCCGCGTGCCGGCGGACGGACGCGATCTCAACTACGGCAAGTTCGTGGACCAGGGCGAGGCCAAGCTGACGCAGACCACGCACGGCGAGGACTACAACTCGCACAACACCACGCGGCTGGAAGTGGACGGCATGACGCAGTTGCTGCTGAAGCTCGAAGGCATGCAGCGCATTGCCCGCGGCGAGCTGACAGCCGTCGAGGAGTGCTGAGGCGATGAGGGTCCTGATCACCGGCGCCGGCGGCTTCGTCGGCAAGAACCTGCAGCAGCATCTGGCCGAGCGCAAGGACGTGGAGGTGGTGTGCTTCACGCGCGCCAACACCGCGGCCGAGCTGCCGCGCCTGCTGGAAGGGGTGGAGTTCGTGTTTCACTTGGCCGGGGTGAACCGGCCGCAAGACCCGCAAGAGTTCGTGACCGGCAACGCCGACCTGACCGCTGCGCTGGTCGAGGCGGTGGAGGGCGAGATGCGCGCGCGGGGCCGCAAGATCGCCATCGTCTGCACCTCGTCCACCCAGGCCGCCCGCGACAACCCCTATGGAGCCAGCAAGCGCGCGGCCGAGGACGTGCTGCGTGCCTTCGCGGCGCGCACCGGCGCGGCGGCGCATGTGTTTCGCCTGCCCAACGTCTTCGGCAAGTGGTGCCGGCCGAACTACAACTCGGCGGTGGCGACCTTCTGCCACAACATCGCCCGCGGGCTGCCGATCCAGATCAACGACCCGGCCGCACCGGTGACGCTGGTGTATGTGGACGACGTGGTCGAGCGCTTCATCCAGCTCATGGACGGCGCCGACGCGGCGGTGGATGCCGAAGGCTTTGCCACGGTGACGCCGCAACACACCACCACGGTGGGTGAGATGGCGGGGCTGATCGAGACCTTCCGCGCCAGCCGCGACACGCTGGTGACCGAGCGCGTGGGCACAGGCTTTGTGCGCGCGCTGTATTCCACCTATGTGAGCTACCTGCCGCCCGAAGTTTTCGCCTACACGGTGCCGATGCACGGCGACGCGCGCGGGGTGTTCGTGGAAATGCTGAAGACGCCCGACTGCGGGCAGTTCTCCTTCTTCACGGCGCACCCAGGCATCACCCGCGGTGGCCATTACCACCACACCAAGACTGAGAAGTTCCTGGTGATCAAGGGCGAAGCCCGCTTCAAGTTCCGCCACATGCAGACCGGCGAAACGCACGAGCTGGTGACGAGTGGCAGCAAGGCCGAAATCGTTGAAACGGTGCCGGGCTGGACGCACGACATCACCAACATCGGCAGCGACGAGATGGTGGTGATGCTGTGGGCGAACGAGGTGTTTGACCGGGCGAAGCCGGATACGTATGCGTGTGCGTTGTGAGGCGAGGAGGAAACGTCCGTGTTTACAACGAGAGCGGAGTCCGTCACGAAAGCCGGCTTGGCTTGGCGCGAGCGGGGGCGTAGAATACTGGGCAACAGCGCCCAAACCTCTGGCGTCGGCTTGTCCGGCGTCATGTTTGGGCCTTCTATTTGGGGCGGCTGATGACGCATCTCTCGCCGCCCAAGCCATTCAAGAGCTACCCCGACCTGGTCGAATTGCTTCGGCTCCGGGGTATGTCGTTCGACGACGCAGCACGGGCGGAACGCAAACTCGCGCAGGTGGGCTATTACCGCCTGAGCGGTTTCTGGTACGTGTGCCGGGCGCCGGGGATGGGGAGCGGCAGCGCTGCGGTTCGGCGTGCAGATCGCTTCTTGCCCGGCACCGAGTTCGACCGTGTCTTGAGCTTGTACCTGATGGACAAGCGGCTGCGTCTCTTGATGCTCGACGCCATCGAGCGCATCGAGGTTCACGTTCGCAGCGTGATCGCCCATGAGGTCGGCTATCACGATCCCCTGGCTTACCAGTGCAGTGATTTCATCAACCCCTCGCAAACGCGTACCTATAGCGACCGGTCCGGGCGCCAACGAAATGCCTGGATCGAGTGGACGAACCGACAGACCGACCAACTCAATCGGAGCCGGGAAGACTGCATCGAGTGGCATCGACGGTCGCACAAGGCGATTCCGTTCTGGGTGGCCGTCGAGGCGTGGGATTTCGGCGTCGTGTCGAAGTACTACGAGATGCTCAAGCGCCGATACCAGAACCGAGTCGCCGAGCGTCTTGGGGTGAATAACCCTGCAGTGCTGCGTGCCTGGCTGCATGAGATCAACATTTTGCGCAATCGGTGCGCTCATCACTGCCGCATCTGGAACCAGAGCACCAGCAACCCGTTACCCGTACTTGACCACGCCTATTTCAAGGGCCTTGGGATGGAGACGGACGCGGGCTCGCGGCTGCTTGGGCTGATCGTCGTGATCTGGTTCCTGGTGCGCAAGATTGGCCCCAACTCGGAGTGGATCCATGAGGTGGCCGAAGTGGTCGCGGCCAAGCCAGCACTGCCCGGTTGTAGCTTTGCAGCGATGGGGTTCGCCAACGAGTCCGGATTTCCAGAAGCACTACTTCACAACTCCTGACGTGAATCGTTCATGAAAAAACTCAAAGTCATGTCCGTGGTCGGCACCCGGCCCGAGATCATCCGCCTGTCGCGCGTGCTGGCCGCGCTCGACGAGCATTGCGAGCACGTGCTGGTGCACACCGGCCAGAACTACGACTACGAGCTGAACCAGGTCTTCTTCGACGACCTGGGGGTGCGCAAGCCGGATTACTTTCTAAACAGCGCCGAGGGCAGCACTGGGGCGGCGCACACCATCGGCAACCTGATCATCTCCGTCGATCGTGTGCTGGGCGAGGTGCAGCCCGAGGCGATGCTGGTGCTGGGCGACACCAACAGTTGCCTGTCGGTGATCCCGGCCAAGCGGCGCAAGATCCCGATCTTCCACATGGAAGCGGGTAACCGCTGCTTTGACCAGCGCGTGCCGGAAGAGACCAACCGCCGCATTGTCGACCACACCGCCGACATCAATCTCACCTACAGCACGATCGCGCGCGATTACCTGCTGCGCGAGGGCTTGCCGCCCGACCAGGTGATCAAGACCGGCAGCCCGATGTTCGAGGTGCTCACGCATTACCGCCCGCGCATCGAGGCCTCGGACGTACTGCAGCGCTTGTCGCTGGAGGCGGGGCGCTACTTCGTGGTGAGCGCGCACCGGGAAGAGAACATCGAATCGGAAAAGTCCTTCACCAAGTTGGTGGCGGTGCTCAATGTGGTGGCGGAAGACCACGGCCTGCCGGTGATCGTATCGACCCACCCGCGCACGCAGAAGCGCGTGGATGCGACCGGGGCGAAGTTCCACCCGATGGTGCGGCTGCTGAAGCCATTGGGCTTCCACGACTACGTGAAGCTGCAGCTTTCGGCGAAAGCAGTGCTGTCGGACAGCGGCACGATCAACGAGGAGTCGTCGATCCTCAACTTCCCGGCGCTGAACCTGCGCGAGGCGCACGAGCGCCCGGAAGGCATGGAAGAGGCAGCGGTGATGATGGTGGGGCTGGAGGTGGACCGCGTGCGCCAAGGGCTGGCGGTGCTCGCGTCGCAACTGCGCGGCGAAGAGCGCAGCCTGCGCCAGGTGGCTGACTACAGCATGCCGAACGTATCGGACAAGGTGGTGCGCATCATCCACAGCTACACGGACTACGTGAAGCGGGTGGTGTGGAAGGAATATTGAAGCGATGCGGATTGCACTGATTGCCGACACCTTCCCGCCGCTGCGTACCTCGGGCGCGGTGCAGTTGCGCGACCTGGCGCGCGAGTTCGTGCGTCAGGGGCATGAGCTGACGGTGCTGCTGCCGTCGTCGGAGATCGCCGGGCAGTGGGCGATGGAGGATTTCGACGGCGCGCGCGTCATCCGGCTGAAAGCGCCAAAGACCAAGGACATCGGCTACGTGCGGCGCACGATCGGCGAGCTTGTGATGCCGTTCGCGATGCTGCGCAACCTTCGCCGCAGTCCGCTTGCCGGCGAGAAGTGGGACGGCGTGGTGTGGTACGCGCCGACGATCTTCCTGGGGCCGATCGCGCGCGCGCTGAAGAAGGCGAGCGGCTGCCGCGGCTACCTGATCATTCGCGACATCTTTCCCGAGTGGGCGGTGGATATGGGGCTGATGGGGCGCGGGCTGCCGTATCGCTTCTTCGATGCGGTGGCGCGCTACCAGTATTCGGTGGCGGATGTGATCGGGGTGCAGACGCCGGGGAACAAGGGGTACTTTACCCAGTGGATCAAGCGCCCCGGTCGCCGGCTGGAGGTGCTGCAGAATTGGCTGGGCGCGCCGGCCGATGCGCCGAGCACGATCGTGGTGGGCGAGACGGCGCTGGCCGGGCGCAAGGTGTTTGTGTACGCGGGCAACATGGGCGTGGCGCAGGGCATGGGCGTGCTGCTCGACCTGGCCGAGCGCATGCGCAGCCGGGCGGACGTGGGCTTCCTGTTCGTGGGGCGCGGCAGCGACGCCCAGCGCCTGCGCGAGGACGCACGCACGCGCGGCCTGGACAACGTGGTTTTCCGAGACGAGATCCACCCGGACGAGATCCCGAACCTTTACGCGCAGTGCCACATCGGCCTGGTGGCGCTCGACCCGCGCCACCGCACGCACAACATCCCCGGCAAGTTCCTGACCTACATGCAGAGCGGCTTGCCGGTGCTGGCGAGCGTGAATGCGGGCAACGACCTGGTGGGGCTGATCGAGGAGGCGCGCGTGGGCCGGTCGGTGACCGATGCATCGGCGGAGTCGCTCGCCCGCGCGGCCGTCGCACTGGTGGATGAGGTCGGCGCCGACGCGGGTTTCGCCGAGCGCTGCAAGGAGCTGTCAGCGCGGCTGTTCTCGGCCGACACCGCGGTGCGGCAGATTGCGGCCGCATTGCATCCCGCTGCGCACGCGGTTTGATGCAGGAACAACGATGACGATCACCGCCTTCGATCAGGCTTATCTCGAATCCCTCTGCGCCCAGGCCGCGTCCTCGCCGCGTGCGCGCCAGCACCGCAATGTGCACACCGACTACACCGACGCTTGCCAGCGCGTGTTCAACGCGATCACCACGCGCAGCTATGTGGTCCCGCACCGCCACGGTTTGAGCCCGCGCGACGAAACCATGTTTGCCGTCCGCGGCCGGCTCGCGCTGGTGGTGTTCGACGATGCGGGCGAAGTGATCGAGGTGGTGCGCTACGGCGCGCAGGGCGGGGAGGGCGACGAAAAGCTCGCCGCCGGCTTGCTCGTCCCTGCCGGCACCTGGCACACCGTGCTGGCGCTGGACGACGACGCGATCCTGTTCGAGATCAAGGCCGGCCCTTTCGACCCCAACGCCCCCAAGGAACCCGCGCCCTGGGCGCCGGCTGAGGGTACGCCGGAGGCGGAGCCGTACTTTGCGCGCTTGCGGGTGTTGGTGGGCGGGTAAGGAGAGGGCTGTGTGAATCTGGAAAAGGTATCGGATGAGGTTTGATGGACGCAACGGTGTGCGTGATCGCGGGGACGCGATGCAAGGGGGCTCGGCATGAGCGATGTTGAGAACCCGACGTCTGGGTCGAAGTCGAGGCGACGTGTTCGTACGCGCAGGAGCCGGCTGCGTCGGCTGGCTTTGCCCTTGCTGGCGCTTGGCCTGGTGGCCGTCGCCGGTTTGTTGTATGCGTGGCTTCTCGGTTCTGGGGCGGAGGGGAAGCCTGCGGCGCGCGCGCTTGCGACTGAGCCGGCCGCCGTGGCGGAGCGCACGCTGGCGATGCGTCCACTGAGCTTGCCGCACGACGATGCGCCTCATGCCGGAGCGACGGAGTGGTGGTACTACACCGGGCACCTGACGGGGGCCGATGGCTCGCGCCATGCCTTCCATGCGACGGTGTTTCTGCGGGATGGCATGGTGCGGCACACGGTGTTTCACGGTTCGCTGAGCGACGAGACGCGCAACCGCCGGCGCATGCTGCAACTGCGCACGGCGGGCATTCCGACAGACCCGAAGGCAGAGGGCTTCGACTTCCGCTACGGTGATTGGCGGGTGGCGGGGGCGGGCCCTCGCCATTCGCTACGGATGGCCGGCGAGGGCTTCGTGCTGGAGCTTGCGATGCAGGATTCGCAGGCGCCGTTGCTGCACCGGGCGAAAGGTTCGCGTACGCCAGGCTTGGTTGATTTTGGCGAGGCCGGCATCAGCTACTACTACTCGCGCCCGCGCATGGCGGCGCGGGGCACGCTGGCGACGGATGGCGCCGCGCCGGTGGTGGTGAGCGGCGAGGTGTGGTTTGACCACCAGTGGGGCAATTTCGACGCCTCGCGCCAGGCATGGAACTGGTTTGCGCTGCAGCTCGATGATGGCAGCGACCTGATGATCTACCAGGCTTTCGACGCTGCCGGCAAACCCTCCGCGCTGCTGGGTTCGCTGCGCAAGGGCGAGGCGGTGACCCCGCTGGATGCGGCCGATCTGAAGCTGACGACGTTGGGCGTGTGGCGCAGCGCCGCGTCCGGCGTGCGCTACCCCGCAGGCTGGGATGTGGACACGCCGTTCGGCCGCATCGCGGTGCGGCCGGTGCGCCAGGATAGCGAGTTCAACGGCCTGGAGACGACCTTCAAGCAGTATTGGGAAGGCGGCGTGCGTGTCAGCGGCGCGCGCGGAGGCCAGGGCTTTCTGGAAATGAGCGGCTACGACCTGATCCCGGCGGTTCAGCCCAAGGAATGATCCGGCGTGGTGCGCGGCCGGCGCGCCGCGCGGGCTGCGGCTATAGCCGGCCGGCCCACTGATCCACCGCGTTGGCGATCATGTCGTAGGCCTGGCGATGGGCTGCTTCGCCCTGGCGATAGGGGTCGGGCACTTCGGTCCCGCTCCAGTGGCCGATCAGGAAGGACTTGCCGCGCGCGGTGGGATCGAGGGCGAAGGCGTCGTCCAGATGGTGTTTCGCCATCACCAGGATGAGGTCGGCCCAGCGGCTGAGCTCGGTGTTGAACTGCTGGGCGCGGTGCCGCGACAGATCCACCCCGTGTTCCGATGCGACGGCCTGAGCGGTGTCGTCAGCAGGGTGCCCGATCAGGGCGCCGGTGCCGGCAGAGCGCACTTCGGATTTCTTGCCGTTGGAGGCCAGGCGCATGCGCAGGAGCTCTTCGGCGAGCGGGCTGCGGCAGATGTTGCCGGTGCAGAGGACGAGGATCTTTTCGAACATTTTCGAAGAGTAAAAAAAACCGACACCCCCTGTCGAGGGCGTCGGTTTGTGCTGCCAGGGTCAGGCGACGATCAGGCTTTGCGGCGGCGCACTGCACCCAGACCGGCGAGGCCGAGGCCCAGCAGTGCCAGCGAGGCGGGCTCGGGCACCGAGGTGGCTGTGATGGTCAGGTCGCGAACGGCGAAAGTTGCGTCGGTGACGTTGTAGGTGGGGCTGGTTGCGTACTTGAGCTGATTGGCCGGATTCGCCATGTTGGCGCTGGTCGGTGCGATCGCTTGCGACACCAGGAAGGAAGCGTAGTCGGCAGCGGCCAGCATCGCGCCGAAGCCCATCCAGCCGGTGGCGGTCTCGGTGATGTCGAAGCTCATGCCATCCGTGAAGATCTTGCCGTTGGAGATCGCCAGGGTGCCGGCACCGGCGGTGCTCGCGAACGACGTGCCGAGCAGGCTGTTGATGTAGGCCAGCACCGAAGTCGTGGTGTTGCCGTCGTAGCTTGCCGTGAAGCCGAATGTGCCCACCTGGGCATCATTGGCGCCGAGGGTGCCCGCGGAGAGGGTGAACGGATAGCTGCCGGGGGTCAGGCCGGAGGCGCCCAGCAGGCCGGTGAAGACCGGGGTCAGCGTGCTGATGGTGCCGCCCAGATCCGGGCCGGTCGGCGGGACGACGTCGATGGAACCCGAACCGCTGACGGCGACCGTGTAGTTGCCCGACGGCGCGGCGGCGACGATGCCGGAGCCGGTCAAGTCGCGCAGCGTGACGGAATAGGTGTTCGCGCTGCCGTCGGCGAAGCCGGAGATGGCGACAAAGCCAGTCAGCGAGGGAACGGTGGTGGTATAGACTGCAGCGGAGGCTGCGGTGCTGAAGCCAGCGGCGAGAAGAGCTGCTGAGATGACGCCGTATTTGTTCATGTCTTGATTTCCTGTGTGCGCAACGGTATTGCGAACGTCTTGTTGCAGATTTGATATCGCTGCATGACGGCAGGGATGGTCGATAACGCCGGAAGTGTTTAAAGCAAGAACTGCGCCGAATATGCAATACACTGATTTTTAGCGGGAAAATTTATGAAAATCGGCGCGGACGTGAGTGGGTGTAAATTTATCCGACATGTTCCTATGAGACCCGTGCCCTGTGCCGATGGTTCGCGAGTGAGACGATCGGTTGAAGGGAGGAGAAGACATGGACTTTCGTAACGGCAGGGAGAGCGACAACATCGAGGATCGCCGCGGCGAGGGCGGCGGCATGCGTCTGGGCGGTGGCAAGATCGGTGTCGGCACGGTCGTGCTGGCCTTGATCGCCTGGTATTTCGGCCTCGATCCCAGCGTGGTGCTGAACACCGCGAGCGTGGTGCAGTCCCCTTCCGCGCAGGAAAGCCGGCCGCGTTCACGCGCGGAGGACGAGATGGCGCGCTTCACCTCGATGGTGCTGGCCGACACCGAGGACACCTGGGGTGCGATCTTCCGCAGCGCGGGCCGCCAGTATCAGCAGCCGCGCCTGGTCCTTTACACCGGCGCCACGCAGAGCGGCTGCGGCGTCGGGCAGGCCGCGATGGGGCCGTTCTACTGTCCGGCGGACGCCAAGGTCTACCTCGACCTGTCCTTCTTCAACGAGCTGAGCACCCGCTTCGGCGCGCCCGGGGACTTCGCTCAGGCCTACGTCATCGCGCACGAGGTCGGCCACCACGTGCAGAACCTGTTGGGCATCTCGGAAAAAGTGCAGCAGGCGCGGCAGCGCGTGTCCGAGCGCGAGTCCAACGGCCTGTCGGTGCGGCTGGAACTGCAGGCTGACTGCCTCGCCGGCGTGTGGGCGAATCATGCCGACCGTTCGCGCAAGGTGCTGGAGGCCGGCGACATCGAGGAAGGCCTGGCGGCCGCGTCCGCGACCGGCGACGATCGCCTGCAGAAGCAGGCGCGCGGCTATGCTGTGCCCGACAGCTTCACCCACGGCACCTCGGCGCAGCGTGCGCGCTGGTTCCGCGAGGGCCTGCAGCAGGGCACGCTGCGCGCCTGCGACACGTTCAGCGTCGGCGCGCTGTAAGGGTGTCAGGCCGTAGGGCCGGCTTCAGCCGGCCGCGTGGTGCCAGGCATTGGCGGGATGGTGCCTGGCTAGCTCCCTTGGTGGCCGACTAAAGCCCGCCCTGCGATGCTCATCAACCCCCAGCGAGGCGGGCGAAAGCGTCGACCACTTCCTTCGGAGCCTGCACCAGCTCGATCAGCACGCCCTCGCCGCCGATCGGGAATTCCTCGTTGCCTTTCGGGTGCAGGAAGGTGATGTCGAAGCCGGCGGCGCCGCGGCGGATGCCGCCCGGCGCGAAGCGCACGCCGTTGGCCGACAGCCATTCCACCGCTTTGGGCAGGTCGTCCACCCACAGCCCGACGTGGTTCAGCGGCGTGGTGTGGACGGCCGGCTTCTTGTCCGCATCCAGCGGCTGCATCAGGTCCACTTCCACCTTGAACGGGCCGCTGCCCATGGCGCAGATGTCCTCGTCCACGTTCTCGCGTTCGGACACGAAGTTGCCGGTGACTTCCAGCCCGAGCATGTCGACCCACAGGGTCTTGAGCTTTTCCTTGCTCGGTCCGCCGATGGCGATCTGCTGGATGCCGAGGATCTTGAACGGGCGCTGGGCCATGGTGGGGTCTCCGGGTGCGAAGTGGATTAAGAATTCATAATTATAGCGAGGCTTGCTCGTGTTTTGGGGGAGTGCGTGTAGCCCGTCGGCGGGCGAGTTCCGCAGCCCGCGGAGCAAATGCCGCGCGCTCCCGACAGGGAAGCACCCAACCAACGGTCACTCCCACGTGACCTGTGCTGAAAACAGATACCCCGCCCCATACACCGTCTTGATCAGTTTCGGATTCTGCGGATCGTCGTCGAGCTTGCGGCGCAGGCGCGAGATACGCACATCGATGCTGCGGTCGAAGGGATCGAGGTCGCGCTCGCCCAGCAATTGCTCGCGCGACAGGATCTTGTTCGGCCGCCGCAGCAGGCTCGCCAGCAGGCTCGCCTCGGAGGAGGACAGGCCGATCTCGCGGCCGTCCGCCGCCGTCAGCGCATGCCGCGCGGCGTCGAACGTCCAGCCGGCGAAGCGGGCGATGGTGCGCTCGGCGGGCTCGACGGTTGCGGCGCGCTGGTAACGGCGCAGGATGGAGCGCACGCGGGCGACCAGCTCGCGCGGCTCGAACGGTTTCACGATGTAGTCGTCAGCGCCCAGCTCCAGGCCGAGCACGCGATCGGTGACGTCGTTGCGCCCGGTCAGGATCAGCACTGCGCAGGGGCTGCCCTCCTGCAGCTCGCGCACCACCTGCATGCCGTCCATGTCGGGCAGGCCCAGATCGATGATGCACAGGTCGGGCGTTGCCTGCCGTGCGCGCGACAGCAACTGTCGCCCGGTGCTCATGTGCTCGCAGCGGAAGCCATAGTCGGCCAGGCTGCTGCAGATCAGGCGCGCGATCTCGGGCTCGTCTTCGAGCACGTAGAGCGTGACGGGCATGTCAGGGCGTGGCAGGGTCATGATGGGCGGGTTTCCAGAAGCTCGGCGAGGGCCTTGGCGAGGGCGGGCTGGTCGAAAGGCTTGCGCAGCACCGGGACGTCCGCCTCTGCGGCGGCGCTGAAACTTTCGCTGGCATAGCCGGTGATCAGCAGCACCGGCAGGCCCGGGCGCAGCGTGCGGGCACGTGCAGCCAGCTCCGGTCCGCCGATGCCGCCGGGCATCACGGTGTCGCTGACCAGGATGGCGATGTCGGCGACGTTCTCCAGCAGGCCCAGCGCCTCGATGCCGTCGCCCGCCTCGATCACCGGATGGCCGAGCGCGGTGAGCTGCATGCGGATCACTTTGCGCACCTCCGGCTCGTCCTCCACCAGCAGCACCGGCCCGTCGCGCAGCGGCAGCCTGCCCGCAGGGCGCTCGATGTCCGGGGCGACGGTTTGCGGCGCCGCAGTCATCGGCAGCACGAAGCGCACGTTCGTGCCCTTGCCGCGCGTGCTGAGGATGCGCAGGTTGCCGCCGGACTGGCGCACGAAGCCATAGACCATGGACAGGCCGAGGCCGCTGCCGCCGCCGAAGGGCTTGGTGGTGAAGAAGGGTTCCAGCACGCGCGGCAGCACCGCCGCGTCGATGCCGCAGCCGGTGTCCGACACGTCGATCTGCACATAGTCCCCCGGGGGCACTTCCGCTGCCCGGGCCAGGTCGGTGTCGAGCGCGCGCAGCGTCACTGCGATGGTCAGCTCGCCGCCGTCGGGCATCGCGTCGCGCGCGTTCAGGGCGAGGTTCAGGATCGCGTTCTCGAGCTGGTGCGGGTCGACCAGCGCATGCAGCGGCTCCCCCGGCAGGCGCAACCTCACCTTGATCGTCTCGCCCAGGCTTCGTACCAGCAGGTGGGTCATGTTGTGCACCAGCGAGCCGACCTCGACCGCGGTCGGTTCCAGCGTCTGCCGCCGCGAGAAGGTCAGCAGCCGGCGGATCAGCTCCGCGCCGCGTCGCGCCGCCTGCAGCGCAGGGCCGACGTACTCGGCCACCTGCACACCTTCTGGCCGCTCCTGCAGCGCAGACAGGTTGCCGATGATGATGGTGAGCAGGTTGTTGAAGTCGTGCGCGAGGCCGCCGGTGAGCTGCCCGACCGCCTCCATCTTCTGCGCCTGCACCAGCGCCGCCTGGTTGGCCCGCTGTTCGGTGATGTCGGTGCTCATCACGAAGAGGCCGACCACCGCCTCGCCATCGGCGCCGACCTCGGGCACCAGCACGCTGCGCGCATGCAGGGGACGGCCGCCGGGGCCGGTGCGGCTGTATTCGTAGCACACACGCTCACCGCCGCGCGCGCGCTCGATCTGAGCTTGAATCTGGGCGTAGGCCTCGTCGCCGACCACTTCGTGGATGTTCCGGCCGACGATCTCGTCCTTCGGGTAACCGAACCAGTCGGCATAGCCGCGGTTGGCGAAGTGGTAGATCTCCTGGCTGTCCACGTAGGCGATCATCGCCGGGATGGAGTCGATGATCAGTTGCAGGCGGTGCTCGCTGCGGCGCAGTGCGCCGGCGATCTGGTCTATCTCGCTGTTGGCCTGCTCAAGCTCCGCGGTACGCTCGCGCACCCGCGCCTCGAGCTGCGCGTTCTGTTGCTGGATCACTGCCTCGTAGCGGCGCTGCTCGGTGACGTCGGTCCACAAGGACACGAAGCCCAGGTTCGGGATGGGGACGCCGCGCACCGCCAGCACCGTGCCGTTGGGCCGCGCCCGCTCGATGTAGTGCGGCTGGAAGGCGCGGGCCGACGCCATGCGCTGCGCGACCAGCGTCTCGATGTCGCCTTCGCCGTATTCGCCGCGCGCGGCATTGAAGCGCACGAAGGCCTCGAAGGGCGTGCCGACCCGCACCAGTTCCTCCGGGAAGTCGAGCAGGCGGACCAGCGCCTTGTTCCAGGTGACGAGCTTGGGCGTGGTGTCGAACACCGCGATGGCCTGGTCGAGCAGGTCGAACCCGGCCAGCAGCAGGTCGTGCCGCCGCAACTGTTCCGGCGTGAAGGCCTGGGCGTCGGGCGCGGCATTGGCTGGCTTCACCATGTGCGACGTGTCTCCGGATCCAAGATGATTGTCGTTGTCGGGGCGATGTTTGCACAACTTGCACCACGATGGCTGCGCCATTCGACCTGTGCTCGCATGCGGTGGCTGCGGGCCGCGCCAGTCGTGACTTAATTCATTGTCCGGTCAGGTCCGCCTCGACATACTCGATGCGTCATTTTTCGGCCGAGCCCATGTTGAGGCCCGGCCTTGCGCGTCAAGGGCACACTCGTCGAAAGGCGGGGCCGCAAAGCTTCCGGACTAAACCCCGAGCAGGGGCATGTCAGCGGGGCTGCCGCAGCAGCATTCGTTTCGTGCTCTTGGCGTTGTCCGACCAGGAACAGGAGACGCGCAAATGAAGTCCCGCCTCATCGCCACGGCCATCGCCGTGGCCTTTCCCGCGTTGTCGCACGGCCAGGTGGCCGAATTGCTGGCAGCCCCGCTCAACAGCTACGAGCAGCTCTACAACCGCGTTCAGAAGCAGGTTGGCGCCGATCTCGCGCAGGCACGCGGCTACACCGGCAAGGGCGCGGTGGTTGCGATACTCGACACCGGCTTCGAGGGCAGCCATCCCGAGCTGAAGACCCAGTTCGCCAGCACGCAGATGTTCGACGCGAGCACCGGGAAGTACGTGGCCATCACCGACGGCAATGGTCACGGCACCCACGTCGCCGGCATCGTCGCCGGCTCCACCGGAACCGGTTACAGCTATGGCATCGCGCCCGATGCGAGGGTGCTGCCGATCAAGGTGTTCACCAGTTCGACCTGGACCGCAAGCAGCACTGCGCTGGCCGCCGGACTGAAGAACGCGACAGCGAACAACAGCGTGTCGGTCATCAGCATGAGCCTCGGCGGCAGCGGCCCACTCGGGGGGACTTTCGAGACCGCGCTACGCAACACCGTCAATGCCGACAAGCTGGTCGTGGTCGCGGCAGGCAACAGCGCTGGCACCGATCCACAGTGGCCAGCCCGGTACGCCAAGGAGAGCTGGGCCAAGGGCCAGATCGTCGCGGTAGGTGCCGTGGATGCGAACAACCAGATCGCCAGCTTCTCCAACCGCGCGGGCGACACTGCGAACTGGTACCTGGTGGCGCCGGGTACCAGCGTGCTGTCGTCCTACCGCGGCGGTAGCTATGCGTACATGAGCGGCACCTCGATGGCGACGCCGGTGGTCGCCGGTGCGGCCGCGCTCCTCGAAGCGGCATGGCCTCAGCTCAAGGCGGGGCAGGTTGCCGCCATCCTGTTCCAGACGGCGACGGATCTGGGCGCTCCCGGCGTCGATGCCATTTACGGACGGGGCCTGCTCAACGTCGATCGCGCGATGCAGCCGGTCGGCACGCTCAGCGTGCCGACCTCGGGCACGAAGACGGTCAGCACCTCGGCCACGGTCCTGCGAACTTCCGCCGCTTCCTGGAGCGGACTGCGCGCCGCGGCGGCGGCCGGCCAGTTCCGCGGCGTGAGCGTCGATGCCTTCAACCGCGATTTTGCCGTCGATTACGGCGCCGGCATCCGCGCCCCCGCGCGTGATGGTATGGCAGCGCTGCTGGCCACGGCGGGGCGTCCGCTGTGGGTGAATGAGCAGGTGGCGCGCGACGGGTCCCGCTTCCTGAGTGCGGTCGAGGTCGAGCGCCCCCACGGGTCATTCGCCGGAGAGGACGAGCAACGCACCCTGGTCGCCACCAGCGCGCTGTTCAAGCTCGCGGGCGGCAAGGAGCTGGCGCTTGCCGGGGGCAGCCTGGCGGGGCGCTATTTCGGCCTGGCCGAGCTCGATGGGACACTGGCCAATCCTTACCTGGGGCTCACACGGTCGGCAGCGCAACTGGCCTTCGGCTTGAGCCGCGGCGCATGGCAGGTAAAGGCGGGCGTGCTCGATGGTGGCCTCAATGCGGCGATGGCCGGGCAGCATGGGCCGGCCGAGCGTGCGTCGGGCGGGCGGGCGCTGGTAGGCGAACTGAACTATGCGGTCGACGACGCGGCGATGGTGGGCGCGCAGCTTGCGGATGTCGCCGAGGCGGACGGCTGGCTTGGCGCAAGCGGCAGTGCGGGTCTGGGCCTGAGCAGCGCCCGCACCCGCACGCTGACCGCCCATGGCAGTTACCGCCTGAGTGACGCGGTCACCCTGGCGGCGCAGTACTCGATCGCACGGACCTCCGATGCGCGCGGCGACGCCCTGCTGGCGGCCGCCCGCGGCGTGCGCTCGGAAGCGTTCGCGCTCGGGCTGGTGGGGCACGGCAACTTCCTTGTCGGTGACCGGCTGTCGCTCACGCTGTCGAGTCCGATGCGCATCTCGCGCGGGACGGCGAAGGTAGAGATGCCGGTCGACATCACCGCGGCCGGCGATCCGGTGTTCGAATCGCGCCGCGTGCCGCTCGCCAGCACCAGTCGCGAACTGAAACTTGCGCTCGACTACGCGATGCCGCTGTCGGCCACCACAAGTCTGTCCTGGGTCGCCGCGTTGCGCGACAACGCCGACCATGTGGCCGGCGAGCGCGATGTCCAGGCCGGCATGGTTTATCGCGCCGCGTTCTGAGCGTGCGCCGCCACGGACCGCCCGCCACCGGCGGTCCGTGCTGCCATCTGCGACGATCGTCGGCGTCGTGACGGCTCAGGCCTGCGAGCCGGGGCTGCCAGTGCGCATCGCCAGGCGACGTCGGAACTGTTCCGGCGACACGCCGCTCCAGGCGACGAAGGCGCGATAGAAGGCCGAGGTGTCGGCATAGCCCAGCTCGGCGGCGATGCGCGCCACCGGCTGGCGCGTCTTCGTCAGCCGGGCGAGCGCGATGTCGCGGCGGATGGCGTCCTTGATGCTGCGGAAGCTGGCGCCTTCTTCCTCCAGTCGCCGATGCAGGGTGCGCGGCGACACGTGCAGGCGGCCGGCGACCTCGTCCAGCGGCAGGCTGGCGGGCAGGGCGTCGCGCAGCAGGTCGCGCACGCGGAACACCATCTCGCGGTCGCGGCGGTACAGCATGGAAATCTTGCCCGGCGCGCCATCGAGGAATTCGGCCAGCGCCGCCTCGTCGCGGCGGATGGGCAGATCGAGCAGATTGGCCTGGAAGCTGGCGCTCAGCAGCTCGGCACCGAAGCTGGAATGCTCGGTGTAGACCAGGGCGTAGTCGTCGGCGTGGGGCGGGCGGGCATAGGGGAAGCTCACCGCGTCCAGCGCCAGACCGCGGCCCACGAACCAGCACGCCACGCCGTGCAGCAGGCGCAGCAGCCACTCGAAGGCGAACACCCGCGCCGGATCGTCGGCGTCGGCGGTCAGCGCGCGTGCCTCGGCGATCCTCAAGTCGGCACGGCTCTCGTCGCGCCGGATGACCACCTCCAGGTCGGGCAGCACGATGCGCATGAAGCGCGCCGCGCGTGACAGAGCTTCCGCGAGCGTCGGCGCGCCGAGCATGCCGCGGCACAGGAACTCGAAGCAACCGGGTGGCATGCTGCGGCTGAAAAGGCCGAAACCCTCGTCCTGCAGTTCGTCCACCACCCGGTTGTAGAGCGCTGCGTACCGATCGACCGGAATGCGGCTGGCAGTGTCTGCAAGGTCGATGCCGCTTGCGGCGAGAATGGGCGCCGGATCGCGACCCGCGCGGCGCATGCCGGACAGCATGCCGGTGACGAAGCCCATCGCGACCGTCGCGCGGCTGCGGTAGGTTCGCGGTGACGCGTGGACGTGCGGGGACTGCGACCTGGACATGGCGGCTGGGGTGAGGGTGTTGCCAAGCGGTGTCAATATTCTGGCGGATTTTGCACGATCATCGTCCATTGCAACAATGGCAATGCCGGCGCCCTGCTTCTACCATTCATGGATGCCTATCAACCGGTGGAGGAGACCAACATGACCGACCTCAGCGTGGCGCACAAGCTCTCGCCTTACAAGCCGAAGAACAAGGTGCGCTTCGTCACCGCAGCGGCCCTTTTCGACGGCCACGACGCATCGATCAACATCATGCGCCGCATCCTGCAATCCACCGGTGCCGAAGTCATCCATCTCGGTCACAACCGCTCGGTTGGCGAGATCGTCAATGCCGCGCTGCAGGAAGACGTGCAGGGCATCGCCATCACTTCCTACCAGGGCGGCCACGTCGAGTTCTTCAAGTACATGATCGACCTGCTGAAGGCCAATGGCGGCGACAAGATCAAGGTGTTCGGCGGCGGTGGCGGCGTGATCGTGCCGGCCGAGATCCGGGAACTGCACGATTACGGCGTGACCCACATCTTCTCGCCCGAGGACGGCGCCAAGATGGGCCTGCAGGGCATGATCAACAGCGTGGTCGAGCGCTGCGACCTCGACATCACCAAGGCCGCGCCGCAGAAGGCCGACGCCGTGCTCAAGGCCCTGGCCGCAGGCGATCGCCGGGCGCTGGCGCAGATCATCACCGCGCTCGAGAACGGCGGCTACGGCGACGACGTCAAGAAGGCGCTGATCGACGCCGCAGCCAAGACCAAGGTGCCGACGCTGGGCATCACCGGCACCGGCGGCGCGGGCAAGTCCTCGCTCACCGACGAGCTGGTGCGCCGCTTCCGTCTCGACCAGGACGACAAGCTCAAGCTCGCCATCGTCTCCATCGACCCCTCGCGCAAGCGCACCGGCGGCGCGCTGCTCGGCGACCGCATCCGCATGAACGCGATCGAGCACGACAACATCTACATGCGCTCGCTCGCCACGCGCGACACCGGCTCGGAGATCTCGGTGGCGCTGCCGGAAGTCATCGCCGCCTGCAAGCTGGCGGGCTTCGACCTGGTCGTCGTCGAGACCTCGGGCATCGGCCAGGGCAACGCCGCGATCGTGCCCTTCGTCGACCTGTCGCTGTACGTCATGACGCCCGAGTTCGGCGCGGCGAGCCAGCTCGAGAAGATCGACATGCTCGACTTCGCCGACTTCGTCGCGATCAACAAGTTCGACCGCAAGGGCGCGGAGGACGCGCTGCGCGACGTGCGCAAGCAGTACCAGCGCAACCGCGAGCTGTTCAACCAGGCGACGGAAGAGATGCCGGTGTTCGGCACGATGGCGGCGCGCTTCAACGACGACGGCGTCACCGCGCTGTACCAGGCGATGCTGCCGGCACTCGTCGGCAAGGGCCTGAAGGCAGCCAAGAGCAAGCTGCCGGTGGTCAAGGTACGGGCATCGTCCGAAGGCCGCGCCATCGTTCCCGCCGATCGCACCCGCTACCTGGCCGAGATCGCCGACACCGTGCGCGGCTACCACAAGCACATCGAGCAGCAGGCGCGCGTCGCGCGCGAGCGCCAGTCGCTGAAGATCGCGAAGGGCCTGTTCGAGCAGTGCGGCAAGGACGCCGGCTCGTTTGCCGAGATGATCGACTGGAAGGACGGCGAGCTGACGCCGGCGGCGAAGAAGCTGCTCGACATGTGGCCGAAGACGAAGGAACTCTACGCCGCCGACGAGTACGTGGTGAAGATCCGCGACAAGGAGATCCGCACCCAGCTCACCAGCACCTCGCTGTCGGGCAGCAAGATCCGCAAGGTGGCGCTGCCCAACTTCGAGGACGCGGGCGAGACGCTCAAGTTCCTGATGAAGGAGAACGTTCCCGGTTCCTTCCCTTACACCGCCGGCGTATTCGCGTTCAAGCGCGAGGGCGAGGACCCGACCCGGATGTTCGCGGGCGAGGGCGACGCCTTCCGCACCAACCGCCGCTTCAAGAAGGTGTCCGAAGGCATGCCGGCGCACCGCCTGTCGACCGCCTTCGACTCGGTCACGCTGTACGGCTGCGACCCCGACCTGCGTCCGGACATCTACGGCAAGATCGGCAACTCCGGTGTGTCCATCGCCACGCTCGACGACATGAAGGTGCTGTACGACGGCTTCGACCTGTGCGCGCCCACCACCTCGGTGTCGATGACGATCAACGGCCCGGCGCCGATCATCCTCGCCTTCTTCTTCAACACTGCGCTCGACCAGCAGGTCGCCAAGTTCAAGGCCGACAATGGCCGCGATCCGACCGAGGACGAAGTGCAGAAGATCAAGGAGTGGACGCTGGCGACCGTGCGCGGCACGGTGCAGGCGGACATCCTGAAGGAAGACCAGGGCCAGAACACCTGCATCTTCAGCACCGAGTTCGCGCTGAAGATGATGGGCGACATCCAGGAATACTTCGTGCACCACAAGGTGCAGAACTTCTACTCGGTGTCGATCTCCGGCTATCACATCGCCGAGGCCGGCGCGAACCCGATCAGCCAGCTCGCCTTCACGCTGTCGAACGGCTTCACCTACGTCGAGAGCTACCTGGCGCGCGGCATGCACATCGACGACTTTGCGCCCAACCTGAGCTTCTTCTTCAGCAACGGCATGGACCCGGAATATTCGGTGATCGGCCGTGTTGCCCGCCGCATCTGGGCGGTGGCGATGAAGAACAAGTACGGCGCCAACGAGCGCAGCCAGAAGCTGAAGTACCACGTGCAGACCTCGGGCCGCTCGCTGCACGCGCAGGAGATGGACTTCAACGACATCCGCACCACGCTGCAGGCGCTCATCGCGATCTACGACAACTGCAACTCGCTGCACACCAACGCCTACGACGAGGCGATCACCACGCCGACGGAAGAAAGCGTGCGGCGTGCGATGGCGATCCAGTTGATCATCAACCGCGAGTGGGGCCTGGCCAAGAACGAGAACCCGAACCAGGGCGCCTTCATCATCGAGGAACTCACCGACCTCGTCGAAGAAGCCGTGCTGAAGGAGTTCGAGGCGATCGCCAGCCGCGGCGGCGTGCTCGGCGCGATGGAGACCGGCTACCAGCGCGGCAAGATCCAGGAGGAGTCGCTCTATTACGAGCACAAGAAGCACGACGGCTCCTACCCGATCATCGGCGTGAACACCTTCCTCAACCCGAAGGGTCACGTCGATCAGGAGATCGAGCTGGCGCGCTCGACCGAGGAAGAGAAGCAGGGCCAGTTGAAGCGCCTGGCCGACTTCCACGCCCGCAACAAGGACGAGGCGCCGAAGTGGCTGGGCAAGCTGCAGCAGGCCGTCATCGACAACGCCAACGTGTTCGAGGTGCTGGTCGATGCGGTGCGCTACTGCTCGCTGGGCCAGATCACCGAGGCGCTGTACAAGGTGGGCGGGCAGTATCGGCGCAGCATGTAATGGCGGCGGGGCTTCCCGCAGTCGGAAAAAGACAAACGGCGCTGCGGCGCCGTTTGTCGTTCATGGACAGGACCGGCGGACGACCTACTTCGTCGCCCCGGCGGACAGCGCGTCGATCATCGCCCGTAGCGTGCGGATCTGCACGCCGTTCTTGGTCGCGTAGTCCTCGCCGGTGTAGCCCCACCAGTCCCAGCAGCCGTTCGGGTTGCGGAAGGGGATCGACACTGCCTGCGGATACAGCACGACGATGTGGTTGTTGTCGGCCCAGCGGTCATAGCCGGTGTTCTTGACGAACAGCGTGCCGTTGTAGAGTCCGCCGCCGGGGGGCGGGCGCAGCGGCAGGTAGCTCTGGCCCTGCTTGCAGCCGTGCAGCGCGATGTGCACACGGCATGTCTCACCCTTGGCGCAGCTTTCCGGCACGTAGGCCCAGGCGGTGTTGTCCAACCCGTTGAGCCAGTTGAACCAGCCGCTGCGGTCCGCAGGGATATAGGCGCGTTGGTCGAATTCGATGAAGCGGCCAGCCGGCTTGCTGCCCGGCTGCTTCAGCGGGCCATAGATCCAGCTCAGCACCTGGCCTGCCGTGTCGTAGCCGCACTTGCCGATGTAGGGCTCCGTCTCCTTGCTGCAGGCGATGCCATAGTCGGACGTCGGCATGGTGTGAGCGGCGTCGGGCAGGCGTACGGCGGAAAGGTTGGACGCCGGCACACCGAGGGCGGCATAGAAAGCGGACAACTGGTCGGCGATGACGGGCGGTACCAGCGTGTCCTTCGCTCCCGAAACGGTCAGGATGCGATCGCTGGCGACGTCGCCGACCGGGTCGATCAGGCCCTTCTCCGCCATGGCCCTGGCGTTTGCAGCCAGGCCTGGCGCATTCGCGCTGGTCGGCGTGACCTTGCACTGCACCGTGGGTTCGCCGGTGCACGAACACTGCGCGACTGCCCGCATCACGTCGCCTTGCGAGCAGTTGTAGGGCCCGCCGGCGACCACGCCGGCCCCCTTGACGATGGACGAATGCGCTACCTGAAACTGTACCGTCATGAAGCCACCGGACGAGATTCCCGACACCGAGGTCTGACTGATGTCGATGTTCAGGGCCGGAAGTGGCGGGGCGGCCGTCGCCGGCAGCGACAGCGTGCCGGCGACGAGGCCGAGCGCCAGCAGGCGGCGCGAAAGGGGGAGGGCAGAAGCACGCATCGGATTCTCCAGGATGCCGGTTAACCAGCCTGCAATGCCAGCCGCGTACCACTGCGCCATCTGGTCTGAGCTAAACGGCTGGCGGGTTTGTTGCAATGCACCTCTGTACAGATAAGGAATGAGGCTGATTCAAGGTGCAATGCAGCATACCCGCATCATGGTCTCAAGTGCGAGATCTGCTGGAATCTTGCGCGCATGAATGATGTCCGCTGCCCGCGGCGTTCGATCCGCGGGCAGCGGGCGGTGCGCGGCGGGCTCAGTGAAGAAGCGCCAGGGCCTCGTCCTGCGTTGCAGGCTTACTGGGTCGGGAGGCTCTGCCCAGCGGCGCACGCCGCAAGGCCCCGCTTGTGGTAGTCATCCTTGCCTGTCGCCAGGGAGTCGGCAATCGCCTTCACCTGCTCGAGGCAGGCTGTCATCTGCCGTGCCGCCTGGGCGGCGCCGAAGCCGTGCGCGAGTTGTTGCGCGGCGATGCCGGTGGAGAAGTAGTTGGCCGCCCGGCTTTCGACCTTCGTGCTTTGCGCGGTGTCGCCCATGCCGCGACCCTCGAAGATGCCGAACACCGACATCGAATCCCTGGTCTTCGCCGGCGCTCCGGCCCCACCGTCGCCGAGGACGACGGTGAGTTTCTCATCGCCGGCGCGGTTGTCCTCGCGTACCGCCACCGGCACGAGCGCGATGTCGTCCCGCTTGTAGCCGATCGACACGCTGACCGAAGGGTTGGCCGATCCACCGGTGGAAATGTCCAGGCCGCCGGTCGTCTTCGAGCCATACACCAGCGGCGCCATCGGCACCGTGTAGCAGGCCTGCAGCGACAAGGCGGCGAGCACCACCGACAGACGCCATGGAAACCGGCAGGTTGCGCTGCGGACGGATGTTGCGCGACGTGCATGCATCGTCTACTCCTTGATCGGCTCGTCGGAGCCGAAATCGACGAAAAGACAGGATCGGGCGTCGTTCGGCGGGAGGAATACCCCCTTCCACTGCAACCATCCCACGGCGACGGTTCCGGGCACGGACGAGATTCCCACGCTGGACACCGCCATCGAACTGGCATGCGACTCGTCCACACTCAGCTTCAGGATGCCGAACTGGTGCTCGGTGCGCACCGAGCCCGCGGAATGGATGACCACCGTAGTGCATCCGCCGCCGACGGCGGTCGCGCACGTGCCCAGCATGACTGCGCGCGCACCCGCGAGCATGCGTGTCATCATCGAGCAACCGCCCGCGGCCCGCGCCTTCGAAGGAATCATGGATTCACCATAGATACCGCCGCCGCCCGTGTCCAATGCAGTGGCGCCGGCGGTCCCTGTTCGTTGCCAGCATGGAGACCCTTTGCAATCTCATGGGCTATTGTTCAAGGGCCACTGCGAGCGAGTTCAGCACGCGAACGGACATGACGCATCGCGGCGAAGAACCTGCGCCGCCCATCAATACACCCTGATTGCGAGGAATGTCATCCCATGAAACCCCTCTGCTTCGTCCTGATGCCCTTCGGCCGGAAGACCATTCCCTCCGGGCAGACGGTGGATTTCGATGCCGTGTACGCGAACCTGATCCAGCCCGCGATCGCCGCGGCCGGCATGGAGCCGCTGCGGGCGGACGAGGAGGCGGTGGGCGGCATGATCCACAAGCCGATGTACGAACGGCTGATCCTGTGCGACTACGCGGTGGCCGATCTCACCGGCGCCAATGCCAACGTGTTCTACGAGCTCGGCCTGCGCCATGGCGTGCGGCCGGCGACCACGGTGATGCTGTTCGGCGAGAAGGGGCCGCTGCCCTTCGATGTGGCGCCGCTGCGCACGGTGCGCTATGCGCTGGGCGCCGATGGCAAGCCCTCCGAGCCGGCGGCCGGTGTCGCGGCGGTGACGCGCTTCCTCTACGAGGCGCGGCGCACGAAGGACGAGCCGCCCAAGGACAGCCCGGTGTTCCAGCTCGTCGAAGGCTATGTGGCGCCCGACATCGCGCGGCTGAAGACCGATGTCTTCCGCGAGCAGGCGCAGTACGCCGCGGACGCTCGCAACAGGCTGGCCGCGGCGCGGCGGGGCGGCAAGGACGCGGTGAAGGCCGCGGCCGCCGAGCTGGGCGATCTTTCCGCGGCCGAGTCGGGCGTCATGATCGACCTCTTGCTGTCTTACCGCGCGGTGAGCGACTGGCAGGGCATGGTCGACCTGGTGGCGGGCATGAGCAAGCCGCTCGCGCGCAGCACGCTGGTGCAGGAGCAGTACGGCTTCGCGCTGAACCGCCTCGGCCGGCGCGACGAGGCCGAGGCCGTGCTGCAGGAGCTGATCGCCACGCGCGGGCCGAGCAGCGAAACCAACGGCCTGCTGGGCCGGGTCTACAAGGACCGCTGGGATGCCGAGCGCAAGACCGGCAATGCCTTTGCCGCCAGAGGGTGGCTGAAGAAGGCCATCGACACCTATCTGCAGGGCTTCGAGGCCGACTGGCGCGATGCCTTTCCGGGCATCAACGCGGTGACGCTGATGGAACTCGCCAATCCGCCCGACCCGCGCCGGCTCGAACTGCTGCCGGTGGTGACCTATGCGGTGAAGCGCCGGCTGGCGAAGGGCACCCCGGACTACTGGGACCATGCCACGCTGCTCGAGCTGGGCGTGCTGGCCAAGGACGAGGCCGCCGCCAGCGAGGCCACGGCCAACGCGCTGGCCGCGGTGCGCGAGAACTGGGAGCCGGAGACCACCGCCCGCAATCTCGGCCTGATCCGCGAGGCGAGGGCGGCCAACGGCGAGGGCGTGGGCTGGGCTGACGACATCGAGCAGGCGCTGCTGGCGCGGGCGAAGGGGTAAGAGCGGCGTGCGCGGGCACGGCTGCGGCGACCCGCCTCAGTCGCGCGGGGTTTGCGCCAGCGCAGCCTCGATCTGCTGCGAGGCGCGGTGCAGTGCCGGCAGGTAGCGCTTGGCGGCCTCGGCGTGCGAGATTGCGCGCGTCAGGTAGATCACGTTGAGGGTGGCGATTACCTTGCCGGCCTCGAATACCGGCACCGCGATCGCGCCGATCTTGCGCTCGGCGGCCCAGTCGCCTTCGTTGGAGCTGTAGCCGCGGGCCCGCGTCTGCTCCACGAGGTTGTCGATGAAGCGGCGGTCGGCGGCGAGCTTGCCCTGCACCGGGTCCTCGCGCAGCAGCGCGAGCAGGGCCTCGCGCTCCTCGTCGGCGCAGTAGCAAAAATAGGCACGACCGGCGGCGGTGATCAGCATCGGCAGGTGCTCGCCGACCATCGCCGGATTGAACGACAGCGCGCTGAAGCGGTGTGTCGATTCGCGGATCAGCATCGCGCCGCCGTCGGGCGTGCACAGGTCCGATGGCCAGCGCACCTGCTGCAACAGATCGCCCAGCACCGGCCCGGCCACCGACGATACGCGCTCGTCGTCGGTGAAGCCTTCTGACAGCGAGCGCACCTTCAGCGCCAGCACGTAGCGGTCGTCCGATTCGCTGCGCCGCACATAGCCTTCCTCGATCAGCGTCTCCAGCAGCCGGCGCACCGTGGTGCGGTGCAGGCCGGTCCCGTTGGCGAGCTGGGTCAGCGAGGCGCGGCCTTTCTCGTGCCTGTTCAACGTGCGCAGCAAGTCCAGGCCGCGGACCAGGCTGCGTACGGTACTGTAGTCGGCGTCGGTACGTGGGCGCATTTCTCTGAAAAGTCTTGCAAAACAATATTGTGCATTCTGTGGACGCAGACGCAAGTCTTGTTGAGCGAGGCGCTGGGCATTCCTAGAATTTGCTGCAGATCAAAAATACATGCATCAACCAGTTCAATGAACCCAGTCTGCGCAGGCGGAGCGGAGCCCGATGCCGATGCGCAGGTCGATGAGGAGACCCCCATGAGTGAAGCCCGTCAATTCGATGCCGACGTGATCGTTGTCGGCGCCGGCCCCGTTGGCCTCAGCCTTGCCAACATGCTCGGCATGCATGGCGTGAAGACCATCCTGTTGGAGCGCGGCGAAGAGCTGATCGACTACCCCCGCGCCATCGGCATGGACGACGAGTGCCTGCGCAGCCTGCAGAGCTTCGGCATGGCGGATGCGGTGCAGGAGCACCTGACGCCCTACCACTGGATGCGCTTCGTCACCAGGACCGGGCGTTGCTTCGCCTCGATCGAGCCGCGCACCGACGAGTTCGGCTGGTCGCGCCGCAACGCCTTCAACCAGCCGCTGGTGGACCGCGTGCTGTGCGACGGCCTGGCGCGTTTCCCGAACGTCGAGGTGCGCTTCGGCAGCGACGTGATGCGCTTCGAGCAGGACGCCGACGGCGTGACCCTCGACGTCAAGCGCAGCGACGGTTCGGTGTCCTCGCTGCGCACGCGCTGGCTGGTCGGCAGCGACGGCGGCCGCAGCCCGATCCGCACCGCGCTCAACGTCGGCTTCGGCGGCTTCACCGATACGTCCAAGTGGCTGGTGGTGGACGTGCGCAACGACCCGATCGGTGTGCCCAACATGTATCTGCACTGCGATCCGGAGCGCCCCTATGTGTCCGGCGCGCTGCCCGATGGCATCCGCCGCTTCGAGTTCATGATCTTCGAGAATGAATCCGAAGAGGAGATGACGCAGCCGCACAACCTGGCCAAGCTGATGGCCAAGGTGCTGCCCCCGGGCGTCGATTCCACCAGGCTCGACTACATCCGCCAGCGCGTCTACACGCACAACGCGCGCATCGCCGACCGCTGGAAGGTGGGGCGCGTGATGCTCGCCGGTGACGCCGCGCACATCATGCCGGTATGGCAGGGCCAGGGCTACAACACGGGCATGCGCGACGCGACCAACCTGGGCTGGAAGCTCGCCTACGTGGTGAAGGGCATCGCTTCCGAGAAGCTGCTCGATACCTATCAGCTCGAGCGCCCGCCGCACGCCAAGTCGATGATCGATCTGTCGGTGACGGCTGGCCGCATCTTCTCGCCGCGCAACCCCTGGGTGGCTTCGGCGCGCGACTTCGCCACCTGGGTGCTGAACCTGATCCCGCCAGCCAAGCGCTACTTCACCGAAATGCGCTTCAAGCCGATGCCCAGGTACGAAACCGGCCTCGTCGTGCGTGAAGCCGACGTCAACGCCGAAGCCTCGGTCGGCCAGCTCGTGTGCCAGATCCTGAAGAAGACGCCGCTCGCGCGTTTCGTTCCGGCGCCGCGTGCCAAGGACAAGTCGCCCGTCGGCAAGCTCTTCATCCAGCCCAGGGTGCGGACACGCGCCGGCGAGGTGAAGCGGCTCGACGACGTGCTGGGCAGCGGGTTTGCGCTGGTGTGCTGGGGCGTGGATCCGAGCTTCTGGCTCGATCAGAAGAGCCGCGACATCCTCGCCGCGCTCGGCGCGCCCATCATCACCGCGAAGCCGGTGGTGCAGATGAACCGGGACAAGGACATCGGACCCGACGCCATCGTCGTCGGTGACGAGCAGATGCGCCTCAAGGAATGGTTCGGCAGCTACGACGGCGCGGTGGCGGTGATCCGCCCCGACCGCTTCGTCGCCGGGCTGGCCCACCCGGTGAAGATCAACGAACTGCTCGCCCAGGTGGCCGACAAGATGGGGCTCAACCTGAGCAAGGGAGTCGCCTGATGCAGGCCCTGCTGCAGTGCCTGTCGCATACGCCGCTGAAAGGTTATTTCGACCCCGAAGCCGCAGTGGTGCAGGAGGTGGCCGGCATGGTGGCAAACCTGCGCGGTGAGGTCGAGGCCTTCGATCCAGAAGTCATCTACGTCTTCTGGCCCGATCATCTGAACGGCTTCTTCCTCGACACCATGCCGCAGTTCTGCATCGGCATGGCGGCGGAATCGGTGGGTGACTACCAGACCAGCGCCGGCCCGCTGAACGTGCCGCGCAAGCTGGCCGAGGCCTGCGCCAACGCGGTGGTGGACGCCGACCTCGACCTCGCCTTCTCCTATCGCATGCAGGTGGATCACGGCTGCGCCCAGCCGCTGGAAGAACTGACCGGCGCGCTGGCGCGTTATCCGGTGGTGCCGATCTTCATCAACTCGGTGGCGCCGCCGGTGGTGAAGATGCGTCGCGCCCGCCTGCTGGGCGAGGCGGTCGGCCGCTTCGCGCGCGAGCGCGGCCAGCGCGCGCTGTTCATCGGCTCGGGCGGGCTGTCGCACAACCCGCCGGTACCGCAGATGGCGACCGCCACCGACCCCGCGGTGATCGAGCGCCTGATCGACAACCGCAATCCGTCGAAGGAAGCGCGCGACGCGCGGCAGGCGCGCACGATCGCCGCCGCCGAGGCCTTCACCGCCGGCACCAGCACGTTGCATCCGCTCAACGCCGAGTGGGATCGCCGCATCATGGCGCAGCTCGCCGCGCGCGACTGGGCGGCGATCGACGCCTACCGCAACGCGGACATCACCGCCGCTGCCGGCGGCTCGGCGCATGAGGCGAAGACCTGGGTGGCGGCAGTGGCAGCGATGGACGCCGCCTGCGCTGGCGCCTGGCAGGCCGAGGAACGCTACTACCGGGAGATTCCCGAATGGATCGCCGGCTTCGGCGCGCTCACCGGCCGATCCGACTGAACACGAAGTGCCCCACGCAGCACCCCACATACCCATAAGACGTAGCCCGAGAGACCAGGAGATGACCATGACCACTCGCATCAAGACCCTCGCCGCCCTGACCATTGCCCTGACGGCAGGCCAGGCCCTTGCCGACATCAACGTCGGTGTCGTGTTCTCGCTCACCGGTCCGGCCGCCTCGCTCGGCGCCGAGACGAAGAAGGCGATCGAGCTCATGCCCACGACGCTGGGCAAGGAAAAGATCAACTACATCGTGCTCGACGACGCCACCGATCCGACCAACGCGGTCAAGAACGCGCGCAAGCTGATCGGCGAGAACAAGGTCGATGCGGTCATCGGTCCCAACCTGATCACCAACGGCCTGGCGATGGCGGACGTCGTCAATGAGGAAAAGGTGCCGATGCTGTCGATCGCGCCGGTCGACGTCGCGCCTGAGAAGCGTCAGTGGGTGTTCCGCGTCGAACCGTCGGCCGACGTGATGGTCGGCCGCGTGGTGGACGACATGAAGGCCAAGGGTGTGAAGTCCGTCGGCTTCATCGGCTTCTCCGACTCCTGGGGCGAGCTGCTGCTGAAGTCGCTGACCAAGACTACCGAGGCCGTCGGCATCAAGATCGTCGCCACCGAGCGCTACGCCCGTACCGACACCTCCGTCACCGGCCAGGCGCTGAAGGTGCTGGCGGCCAAGCCCGATGCCGTGTTCGTCGGCGGCTCCGGCACGCCGGCAGCGCTGCCGCAGACGACGCTGCGCGAGCGCGGTTTCAAGGGCCCGATCTACCAGTCGCACGCGGTCGCCAACAAGGAGTTCCTGCGCGTCGGCGGCAAGGCGGTCGAAGGCGCCCGCCTGCCGGTGGCGCCGGTGCTGGTGGCCGAGCAACTGCCCGACAGCCACCCCAACAAGAAGACCGGCGTCGCCTTCCTGCAGAAGCTCGAGGGCAAGCTGGGGCCGGATTCGCGTTCGACCTTCGCCGGGGCGTCGTGGGATGCCTGGCTGCTGCTCGAGAACGCGATGACCGTCGCGCTGAAGTCCGCGCAACCCGGCACCCCGGCCTTCCGCGACGGCGTGCGCGCTGCGCTGGAAAAGACCTCCGGCCTCGTCGGCGCCAACGGCACCTACACGATGAGCGCCACCGACCATGGTGGCTACGATCCGAAGGCGGTCGTGCTGATCGAAGTGGCCAACGGCAAGTGGCAGCTCGTCAAGTAAGGCAACCGGCCCAGTGACGCAGACGGCCGCGTGACCCAGGGCGTGGCCGCTTGCCGGCACGCCTGACGATGTCCTCGCAGGGAGCGCGCTCCCTCGCGAGGCGTCGTCACGCCGGGCTCGCGATCGACGGAGGAGACAAATGGATACAACGATAGCAATGATGCTGGCGCAGGACGGCCTGACCAACGGCGCGATCTACGCGCTGCTGGCGCTGGCGCTGGTGCTGGTGTTCGCGGTGACGCGGGTGATCTGCATCCAGCAGGGCGAGTTCGTCGCCTATGGGGCGCTGACGCTGGCGATGATGCAATCGGGCACGGTGCCGGCGACGGTGTGGCTGCTGGTGGCGATGGGCGTGGTGGTGGCGGTGATCGACGGTGCCGCGGCGCTCAAGTCGGGCCACGCCGGCAAACTCCTCGGCGTGGCCGGCTGGAACCTCGCCTACCCGCTGATCCTCGCCGCGGTGCTGGCGCTGCTGCCGGTCAAGGACCTGCCGCTGGCGGTGCAGGTGCTGCTCGCGCTCGCGGTGGTGGTGCCGATGGGTCCGGCGATGTACCGGCTGATCTACCAGCCCATCGCCTCGGCGCCGGTGCTGATCCTGCTGATCGTCTCGGTGGCGGTGCACGTGGCCATGGTGGGCCTGGGGCTCTTGTTCTTCGGCGCCGAAGGCCAGAGAACGCCGGCCTTCAGCGAGGCGAGCTTCGAAGCCGGTCCGCTGATGATCTCCGGGCAGACGATCTGGGTCATCGTCGCCTCGCTGGTGCTCATCGTCGGCCTCTACCAGTTCTTCGAGCGCACGCTCTACGGCAAGG
>NZ_SSXV01000029.1 GCF_009469595.2 Thauera sp. 2A1
GCGTGCGCATCGAACAGCATCTCGTGGCTCTGCGTCGGATACGCCTGCACGACAAAGGCACGGCTATAGCACAGCTTCAGGTGCGCCACGAGCACCTTGCGCCACACCCCACCGATGACCAGATGCTCCTCGCTCCAGTCGAACTGGTGCGCCTCTCCCGGCTCGAACTGCAGCGGAACAAAGGCCTTCGCGACCGATGCACCGCCTTCGGCCTTCCAGCGCCGAATGAACTCGGTGACGCGGCTGTAATCGCCGTCGAACCCCTGCGTCTGCAACTGCGCAAACAGCTTCAGCGCCGTGCGCCGGTCCCGTTGCGGTCGCCGCGCATCGGTCTCCAACATCTTGACCAGATGCCCCGCGTACGGCGCGATCTTGGTGTCGCCGACCTTGCGTCGGTACTTCGGCTCAACACCCTCGGGCGCCTTCAACCACTTGCGGATCGTCTTGCGCGTCAGCCCCGTGCGACGCTCGATCTCCGAAAGCGCGAGCCCTTCCCGGTAGTACAACCGTCTGACTTTCCCCGGCAGATTCATGGTGATCATCTCCTCTGTTCCCCGCTCCTCGACGGAAGCGGCGGAGGTTAATCACCTGGGTACTTTTCAGCGCGCAGACCCCGCGAAATCTGGGTAGTTTTCAGTGCGCGTCAACAGCATGTAGGTCAGTTCGATGGCAACGGACGGCTGCGCTTCCTTGAAAACTTCCAGCAAGTGGGGCAACGAACTGTTGATCGAAAAGTCGTTGTAGGCGATTGCGATACGACCGATATCTCCGCGCGCCGCTCGCTGTGCGAGTTGAATGCCGCGTTGGATATGGGTGAAGGCCTGCTGGCATTCTGCCAGGAACAGCCTGCCAGCCTCAGACAGGGTGACCTGGCGGGTGGTGCGCGAGAAGAGCTCGGCTCCGATTTCATCCTCGAGGGACTTTATCAGGCGGCTCAGGGCCGGTTGGGTGATGAAGAGTGCCTCCGAAGCCTTCTTGAAATGCAGCGATTCGGCGACGGCAACGAAGGCCCGCATGTGGCGCAGGTCAAAACGGATATTGCTGCCCATGGGCGAGTCCGGAGGACGAGGTTTGGTGTGGCGATGGTTCCGCCCGGGCGGGCGACTGTCAAGTGTGCGATTGGAGTGTTATGGCCGATGCCGCGCGTTGTCGCACTGCAGCTTCCGGGCAGGCGAGTGCGCATGTCGATAGAGCTCGGCGATGGTCGTCGGACAGGGCTCATAGGCGTTGGGTCGAGCGCGCTTTGGACGGCGACACGCCGAAGAAGTCGCGGTAGCAGCGGCTGAAGTGCGGTGCGCCGGTGAAGCCGCAGGCAATCGCGATGCTGGTGATGGGGGCATTCGTCTGCAGCAGCAGGCGGCGCGCGCGCGTGATGCGCAATTCGAGGTAGTAGCGTGACGGAGTGGACTTCATGTAGCGCTGGAACAGCCGATCGATCTGGCGCCGCGACACCTGGGCGTAGTGCGTCAGGTCTTCGATCGAAAGCGGCTCCTCGATGTTGCTTTCCATGAGCTTGAGGATCGCGCGCAATGCGTCCGGCAGCGCGGTGCTGGCTTCCAGCACCGGCATCGGTCTGTCGGGCATGTCCTCGGGGCCGCGGTCGCAGGCGAGGATCTCCTCGATGCCCCTCACGACGTCGTTGCCGTGCTGGTGACGGATCACGGCCAGCATCATGCCCAGTGCGCTGTTTGCGCCGGCCGAGGAGATGCGGTCGCGGTCGACGACGAAGGGCGTCGGCAGCAGCTTGACCCTGGGGCAGCTTTCCTCGAGACCCGCGCGGCTCTCCGGGTGCACCGTGCACGCGTAGCCGTCCAGCAGCCCGGCCCTGGCGAGTACGCAACTGCCATTCCACAGCGCGCCCATGGTAGTTCCGTTGCGGGCAAAGGCTTTCAGGCGGTCGAGAACGGCACGCGGCGGCGCCAAATCCGAGCGATAGCCGCCGCAGATGATGAGCATGTCGAAGTCCGCCGCGCCAAGGGAATTCAGTTCGGCGTCGGCTGCGATGCTGATGCCGAGGTCGCTGAGGACCGAGCTGCCTTCCAGACTGATGGCGTCGAAGCGGTAAAGCGGATTGCGGCTCAGCAGATTGGCGGTGACGATGGCGTCCACCGCCCCGGTGAAGGCCATCATCGAGAAGTGTTCGAGCAGCACGAAGGCGATGCGCCGGCTGATCGGCGGATGGTCGCTGTCGTTCTGATGGGCCCGCAGATACGCCTGATTGCTGTGGCGCAGCCGGCTGTTGAAGCGTCTGCTTCCAGCCGGGCTGTCCGGAACCTTGATCTTGTCTCTCTCTGCGGTGCTCATTCCCTGCCTTGTGCTCCATGCCGCGACCCGGCGACCGCGGGGCTGGCGTCCCCGAGCGCGAAACGGGGGGTCGACTGGTCGCGAAACGCGGTCTCGGCTCCAGAGGATGGTTCGATGCTCTGGATGGCCTCGCCCATTTCGGGTCTGGGCCGCCTTGGGGCGGCGCTCACCCTGAGTGAGGGCCAGCCAAGGTAAGCATAAACGATGCCGATCACCAGAGACATCCAGCAGGCGAATGGAAGCGGGATGTAGATGCGGTTTTCGAAGTTGCCGCCCGACCCGCCAAGCCGGAGCGCGGTGATGACGATGGGGGTACCTGTGTTCCGGGGCACCAGGGGAGACCCGGGGACCACCTTCCCTTGTCGTTCGTGACCTCGTGGTCGATGCAGAGACTCGGGGCGCGTGCAAATGGCCTTCTTCCGACTTGTGCAATGTTGTGCAAGTTCGTGAGGAGCACATTTGCATCGCTGATGGACGATCCTGGAGACAAAAAATGCTCCGTCACATCGCCCGGGAGAGCGATGTGACGGAGCACGGAGGGAGGAGAGAAGTGCTGGATGGTCGCTGCGAGCCTCAGGCGGTGGCGAGGCTGGCCTTCTGCTTGGTGCCGGCAGGCGCAGCGCTTTCGCGGCCGACGCTCATCACGTACTCGACGCAGCGGTCGACCGACTCCACGTCGCCGAACTTGGCGTCGATGTCGAACAGGTTCCAGGCCACGGCACCGGGGATGCGGTCGCCGATGCACTCGCGCACAGCGATCGGGCGGAAGCCTTCAGCCATGGCGTCGCACACGGTGGTGCGGACGCAGGCAGAGGCGGTCACGCCGGTCACCAGCACGGTGTCGACCCCGGCAGCGCGCAGGAAGCCGGCCAAATAGGTGCCCTGGAAGGAACTGGCGTGCTTCTTGATGAGCACCTGCTCGCCTTCGATCGGCGCGATGCGCGAGTCGATCGCCCACAGGTTCTCGTCGGCCTGGGCCACGACGTCGACCGGGATCTTGTTGTGCCACAGGCCCATGTCGGTGTTGGGGTTGCTGCGGTCATTGACCTGGTAGCAGGTGGTCACATGTACGACCGGGAAGCCACGCTCGCGGAAGGCGGCCAGCAGGCGCTGCATGCCGGGGATGATCTCCTCGTCAATCTTCTCGCAGGTGAAGGGATTGCCCGGACGGGTCCAGGCGTTGGCGAGGTCGACGCTGACGAGGGCGGGGCGCTTGCCGAAACCGACTCGGCGCTGGAAGCCGCGCTCCTGGTACAGCTTGGTGGCCTGGGCGAAGGCTTGGTCGAGCATGCTCTGCAGATCGTTGGACATCTTTCAGACTCCTTTAGGTGTGAGATATCAAGGTTCCGGTAACCGCCTTCTCGTGCTGGCTGGTTCGGGTGTTGCCCTCAGGCAGTTCGAAGATTAGGGATGCGGATAAATAACGTCCAATGACTAATTGGGCGTGATTGATGCTCTTGAAAGCAATTATTTGCCAGGCTTTTCGGGCGCGCGCGAGCGCGCGACTAAGCGCGCGATTATTTTCGGCGCGGCGACGTAGCAAGAACGACGCGCATGTCGGATCCAGGATAGTTGCGCAAATCACGTCCATCCCGGACAAATGCGTGACGGATACAGGCAAAAGCGCACTGGGCGAACTTCCTAAGATCTGGCTCCAACAGGTTGCGAAACGGCGCACCTGCCGCCAGGGGCGGAAGACCCAAGAACGAAAGGAGACAGAACAAGATGTTTGCCATGACCGACCGCATCGCAGGTTTCGACGACGAGCTGAAGGCCGCGATGGACGCGGAGTTCGAGCGCCAGGAGTCGCACATCGAGCTCATCGCATCCGAGAACTACACCAGCCCGCGCGTGCTCGAGGCGCAGGGCAGCGTGCTCACCAACAAGTACGCCGAAGGCTATCCGGGCAAGCGCTACTACGGTGGCTGCGAGCATGTGGATGTGGTCGAGCAGTTGGCGATCGACCGCGCCAAGGAGCTGTTCGGCGCCGACTACGCCAACGTGCAGCCGCACTCGGGCTCGCAGGCCAACGCCGCCGTGTACATGGCGCTGCTCGAGCCGCACGACACCGTGCTGGGCATGAGCCTGGCCCACGGCGGCCACCTGACCCACGGCGCCAAGGTCAACTTCTCCGGCAAGATCTACAACGCGGTGCAGTACGGTCTGAACGAAGCCACCGGCGAGATCGACTACGAGCAGGTCGAAGCGCTGGCGCGCGAGCACAAGCCGAAGATGATCGTTGCCGGCTTCTCTGCCTATTCGCGGGTGGTCGACTGGAAGCGCTTCCGCGACATCGCCGATCTGGTGGGCGCCAAGCTCTTCGTCGACATGGCCCACGTCGCCGGGCTGGTCGCCGCCGGCCTGTACCCCAACCCGGTGCCGTTTGCCGACGTCGTCACCACCACCACCCACAAGACGCTGCGCGGCCCGCGCGGCGGTCTGATCCTGGCGCGCGCCAATGCCGAGCTCGAGAAGAAGCTCAACGCCGTCGTCTTCCCCGGCATCCAGGGCGGCCCGCTGATGCACGTCATCGCCGCCAAGGCCGTCGCGCTGAAGGAAGCGCTGCAGCCGGAGTTCCGCGCTTACCAGGAGCAGGTGCTGAAGAACGCGCGGGTGATGGCGGGCGAGTTCATCGAGCGCGGCTACAAGATCGTCTCCGGCGGCACCGACGACCACCTCTTCCTGGTCGACCTGGTCGCCAAGGGCATTACCGGCAAGGCGGCCGACGCTGCGCTCGGAGCGGCGCACATCACGGTCAACAAGAACGCCGTGCCCAACGACCCGCAGTCTCCCTTCGTCACCAGCGGCATCCGCATCGGCACGCCGGCGATCACCAGCCGCGGCTTCAAGGAAGCCGAGGCGAAGGCGCTGACGCACTGGATCTGCGACGTGCTCGACGACATCAACGACGAATCGGTGATCGCCGGGGTGCGCGAGAAGGTCAAGACCCTGTGCGCGCACTTCCCCGTCTATCCCGCCAGTCGCTGATCGGCGCCACCGGAGAACCGAGATGGCCATCAGCGTATTCGAGATGTTCAAGGTCGGCATCGGCCCGTCGAGTTCCCACACCGTGGGCCCGATGCGCGCCGCGCTGACCTTCGTCACCCGGCTGCAGGAGGAGGGCGTGCTCGCCCGGGTGCGCCGGGTGCGCGCCGAGCTGTACGGCTCGCTCGGCGCCACCGGCAAGGGCCACGGCAGCGACAAGGCGGTGATGCTCGGGCTTGAGGGCGAGGCGCCCGACCTGATCGATCCGGACACGATCGACGGCCGGCTCACGCGCATCCGCGACGGGCGCAAGCTCTCGCTGCTCGGCATGCACGCGGTCGAGTTCAACGAGAAGACCGACCTTCTCTTCCTGCGCCGCCAGAGCCTGCCCTACCACCCGAACGGCATGCGCCTGATCGCCTTCGGCGAGGGCGACGTCGAGCTGGCGAACCGGGTGTACTACTCGGTGGGTGGCGGATTCGTCGTCAATGAGGCGGCGGCGGGTGCCGACCGCATCGTCGAGGATCGCACCGAGCTGCCGTACCCGTACCGCAACGCGGACCAGTTGCTCACGCAGTGCGCGGTCAATGACCTCTCGATCAGCCAGTTGATGCTGGAGAACGAGAAGGCCTGGCGCAGCGAGGCCGAGACGCGCAACGGTCTGCTGCACATCTGGAAGGTGATGCAGGCCTGCGTTCGGCGCGGCTGCGAGGCCGAGGGCGTGCTACCCGGCGGCATGAAGGTGCGCCGGCGCGCAGCCGAGCTCTATCACAAGCTGTCGAGCGCGCCCGAGGCCTCGCTGCGCGACCCGCTGACGACCATGGACTGGGTGAATCTGTATGCGCTGGCGGTCAATGAGGAAAACGCGGCCGGCGGGCGCATCGTCACCGCGCCGACCAACGGAGCGGCGGGAATCATCCCCGCGGTGCTGCACTACTACTACCGCTTCATTCCCGGTGCCACCGAAGACGGGGTGGTGCGCTTCCTGCTCACCGCCGCTGCGATCGGCATCCTGTTCAAGGAGAACGCCTCGATCTCCGGTGCCGAAGTCGGCTGCCAGGGCGAGGTGGGCGTGGCCTGCTCCATGGCGGCGGGCGCGCTGACCGAAGTCCTCGGTGGCACGCCCGAGCAGGTCGAGAACGCCGCCGAGATCGGCATGGAGCACAACCTCGGGCTCACCTGCGATCCGGTGGGCGGGCTGGTGCAGGTGCCCTGCATCGAGCGCAACGCGATGGGCTCGATCAAGGCGATCAACGCCGCGCGCATGGCGCTGCGCGGTGACGGCAAGCATTTCGTGTCGCTCGACAAGGTGATCAAGACCATGCGCGACACCGGGCGCGACATGAAGGACAAATACAAGGAGACATCCCGCGGCGGCCTCGCGGTGAATGTCATCGAGTGCTGAGTGCGAGGAGCAAAGGTCATGCAACACTATTCAGGATTCGGGCTCGTCAAGCACGGGCTCAGCCATCACGAGAACTGGCAGCGCATGTGGCGCAACCCGGTGCCCAAGAGTCAGTACGACGTCATTGTCGTCGGCGGCGGCGGGCACGGTCTGGCCACCGCCTACTACCTCGCCAAGGTGCACGGCATCACCAATGTGGCGGTGGTGGAGAAGGGCTGGCTGGGTGGCGGCAACACCGCGCGCAACACGACCATCGTGCGCTCCAACTACCTGTGGGACGAGGCCGCCTGGCTGTACGAGCACGCGATGAAGCTGTGGGAAGGGCTGTCGCAGGATCTCAACTACAACGTGATGTTCTCGCAGCGCGGCGTGATGAACCTGGGTCACACGCTGCAGGACATGCGCGACATCCACCGGCGGGTAAACGCCAACCGGCTGAACGGCATCGACGGCGAGGTGCTCGACGTCAAGCAGGTCCAGGAGATCGTGCCGATCATGGACTGCTCGCGCAACACCCGCTATCCGGTGCTGGGCGCCTCGTGGCAACCGCGCGCCGGCGTCGCGCGCCATGATGCTGTGGCCTGGGGCTATGCCCGTGGCGCCGATGCGCTGGGTGTCGATCTGCTGCAGCAGACCGAAGTCACCGGCTTTCGCATCAGCGGCGGCAAGGTGCTGGGTGTCGAGACCAACCGCGGCTACATCGGCGGCAAGACCATCGGCGTGGTCACCGCGGGCAATTCCGGGGTGCTGGCGAAGATGGCCGGCTTCAAGCTGCCGATCGAGTCGCACCCGCTGCAGGCGCTGGTGTCCGAGCCGATGAAGCCCATCCTCGACACGGTCGTCATGTCCAACCACGTGCATGGCTATGTCAGCCAGTCGGACAAGGGCGACCTCGTCATCGGCGCGGGCATCGACGGCTACAACGGCTACGGCCAGCGCGGCAGCTACCCGACGATCGAACACACGCTGCAGGCGATCGTCGAGCTGTTCCCGATGTTCTCGCGCGTGCGCATGAACCGGCAGTGGGGCGGCATCGTCGATACCTGCCCGGATGCCTGCCCGATCATCTCGGCGACACCGGTGGGCGGGCTGTTCTTCAACTGCGGCTGGGGCACGGGCGGCTTCAAGGCGACCCCGGGTTCGGGCCACGTGTTTGCGGCGACGCTTGCCGAGGGCAAGGCGCATCCGCTGGCCGCGCCCTTCTCGATCGACCGCTTCATCTCCGGAAAACTCATCGACGAGCACGGCGCAGCCGGCGTCGCCCACTGAGGAGAGGACATCATGCTGCACATCTACTGTCCCTATTGCGAGGAATACCGCGAGGAAGAGGAGTTCCGGCCCAAGGGCGAAGCGCACATCGCGCGCCCGGCGGAACCGGAAGCCACCAGCGACGAAGCCTGGGGCGACTACCTGTTCTTCCGCAAGAACCCGCGCGGGCTGCACCACGAGCAGTGGTACCACGCCGCGGGCTGCCGCAAGTTCTTCAACGCCACGCGTGACACCGTGAGCTACCAGATTCTCGAAACCTACAAGGCCGGGCAGCAGCCCACGGTGACCGCTGCGGCCTCCGGCAAGAAGGTGGCAAAATGAGCCAACGCAATCGTATCGAGCAGGGCGGGCGTATCGACCGCAGCCGCCCGCTGCGCTTCAGCTTCAACGGTGTCGGCTACCAGGGCTTTGCCGGCGACACGCTCGCCTCGGCGCTGCTCGCCAACGGCGTCGACATCGTCAATCGCAGCTTCAAGTATGCGCGGGTGCGCGGCATCGTCGCCGCCGGCGCCGAAGAGCCCAACGCGGTGGTCCAGTTGGGCGCCACCGAAGCCTCGCAGGTGCCCAACGTGCGTGCCACGCAACAGGCGCTGTACGACGGTCTGACGGCCGGCAGCACCAATGGCTGGCCCAATGTCGACCGCGACCTGATGGGCGTGCTGGGCAAGGTCGGCGGCAAGTTCATGCCGCCGGGCTTCTACTACAAGACCTTCATGTCGCCCGCGTCGATGTGGCCGAAGTACGAGAAGTACATCCGCAAGGCCGCGGGTCTGGGCCGCAGCCCCAGGGAGCGCGACCCCGACATCTACGACCACATCAACCGTCATTGCGACGTGCTGGTGGTGGGCGCGGGCCCCGCGGGCCTGGCGGCGGCACTGGTGGCCGGGCGCGCCGGGGCACGGGTGATCCTGTGCGACGAGCAGGAAGAGATGGGCGGCTCGCTGCTCGACTCGCGTGAGCCGATCGACGGCCGGCCGGCTGCCGACTGGGTGGCCGCGGTGTTGCAGGAGCTGGGCGCGATGCCCGACGTGCTGCTGCTGCCGCGCACCACCGCCAATGGCTACCACGATCACAACTTCGTCACCCTGCACGAGCGGCGCACCGAGCACCTGGCCGACCTCGCCCCGGCGCAGAACGGCCGCCGCACGGTGCGCGCCCGCATGCACCGGGTGCGCGCCGGACAGGTGATCCTCGCCACCGGCACGCACGAGCGGCCGCTGGTGTATGCGAACAATGACGTGCCGGGCAACATGATCGCCGGCGCGGTGTCTGCCTACATCCATCGCTACGCGGTGGTGCCGGGCCAGCGCCTGGTGCTGTCGACCTCCAACGACCACGCCTACCGCGCGGCGCTCGACTGGCGTGAAGCCGGGCGCGAGGTGGTCGCAATCGTCGATGCGCGCGGGAATCCCGAGGGCGACCTCGTGGCCGAAGCGCGCAAGCGCGGCATCCGCATCATCACCGGTAGTGCGGTGATCGAGACGCGCGGCAGCCGTCGCGTCTCGAGCGCGCTGGTCGCGAAGATCGACCTGGCCGGTTTCAAGGTGAGCGGTGCGGTCGAGGAACTGGCCTGCGACACCGTCGCCAGCTCGGGCGGCTACAGCCCGGTGGTGCATCTGGCCGCCCATACCGGGGCACGCCCCGAATGGCGCGACGACGTCCTCGGCTTCGTGCCGGGCAAGGTGAAGGGCATGATCCCGGCTGGCGGCGTCAATGGCGTGATGGCGCTGGCCGAGGTGCTGGCCGACGGCGTCGAGGCCGGCTGCCGTGCGCTGATGGAGACGGGTATGAAGGCCGCACCTCTCCGTCTGCCCGAGGTGCGAAGGGTGCGAGAGGGCAAGGCGGCCGCCCTGTACCAGGTGCCCCACGTCAAGCCGGCGATGCGGGCGCCCAAGCAGTTCGTCGACCAGCAGAACGACGTCACCGCGGCCGGCATCGAACTGGCCACGCGCGAGGGCTTCGAATCGATCGAACACGTCAAGCGCTACACCGGCATGGGCTTCGGTACCGACCAGGGCAAGCTCGGCAACATCAACGGCATGGCGATCGCGGCGCGCTGCCTCGGGCAGAGCATCCCGGAGACGGGCACCACGGTGTTCCGGCCGAACTACACGCCGATCACCTTCGGCGCCGTTGCCGGGCGGCACTGCGGCGAGTTCTTCGATCCGCGCCGCTACACCGCGCTGCACGCCTGGCACGTGGAGCATGGCGCCAAGTTCGAGGAAGTGGGGCAGTGGATGCGGCCGTGGTACTTCCCGCGCGGCAACGAGACGATGCACGAGGCGGTGCAGCGCGAATGCCGCGCGGTACGCGAGAACGTCGGCATCCTCGACGCCTCGACGCTGGGCAAGATCGAGATCCAGGGCAAGGATGCGCGCGAGTTCCTCAACCGCCTCTACACCAACGCCTGGACCAAGCTCGACGTCGGCAAGGCACGCTATGGCCTCATGTGCAAGGACGACGGCATGATCATGGACGACGGCGTCACCGCCTGCCTGGGCGAGAACCACTTCCACATGACCACCACCACCGGTGGCGCGGCGGGGGTGCTCGATTGGATGGAGATGTGGCATCAGACCGAATGGCCCGAGCTGGAGGTGTATTTCAACTCGGTCACCGACCACTGGGCGGCGATGGCGCTCAACGGTCCGAACGCCCGCAAGCTGCTCGCCGAGCTCACCGACATCGACCTCTCGAAGGACAAGTTCGGCTTCATGGACTGGCGCGAGGGCACGGTTGCGGGGGTGCCGGCGCGGGTGTTCCGCATCTCCTTCACCGGAGAGCTGTCGTACGAGATCAACGTGCAGGCCAACCATGCGATGCACGTGTGGAAAGCGCTGTTCGAGAAGGGCGAGAAGTACGGCCTCACGCCCTACGGCACCGAGACCATGCACGTGCTGCGCGCCGAGAAGGGCTTCGTCATCATCGGCCAGGACACCGACGGCTCGGTCACGCCGGAGGATCTCGGCATGCAGTGGTGCGTCGGCTACAAGAAGCCGTTCTCGTGGATCGGCCGGCGCGCGCTGTCGCGCCCGGACACCAGGCGCACCGACCGCAAGCAGCTCGTGGGTCTGAAACCGCTCGACAGCAAGCTGGTGCTCGACGAGGGGGCACAGATCGTGCTCGACAAGGAGGTGAAGATTCCGATGCCGATGGTCGGCCATGTCACCTCCAGCTACTTCAGCCCGACGCTGGGGCATTCCTTCGCCCTGGCGCTGCTCAAGGGCGGCAGCCAGCGCATCGGCCAGACCGTCTATCTGCCGATGGCCGACGGCCGAGTACATGCCGCCGAAGTCGTCAGCCCCGTCTTCTACGATCCTAACGGAGAGCGTCACCATGTCTGATCTGTCCATCTTCGACCTGAACCCGGCGGCGGGCGCCAAACCCGAATCGCCGCTCGCCATGACCCGTGTGACCGTCGCGACCGTGGCCTCGGCGGCCAAGGCCGGGGTGGTGGTGCGCGAGCACGCCTTCCTCGGGCACCTCATCCTGCGGGGCCGCGCCTCGGATCCGGCTTTCTGCGCCGGCGTCGAGCAGGCGCTCGGCCTGCCGCTGCCGCTGAAGATGGGGCCCCTGTCGCGCGACGAGGCGCGTGGGGTCAGCGTGCAGTGGATGTCGCCGGACGAGTGGCTGGTCATCGTTCCTGCCGGCAGCGAGTTCGCGACGGAGAAGCGGCTGCGCGAGGCGCTTTCCGGGCACTACGCGGTGATGAACGTGAGCGGCGGCCAGACTGTACTGGAGCTCAGCGGCCCGGCGGTGAGGGACGTGCTGATGAAGTGCACGCCCTACGATGTGCATCCGGGCCACTTTCCGGTGGGCAAGGCCGTGAGCAGCGTGTTCGCGAAGAGCACGGCCATCATCCGCCGCGTGGCCGAGGACCGCTGGGAACTGGTGATCCGGCGCAGCTTCGCCGATTACCTGTTCCGCTGGGTGCTCGATGCCAGCGAGGAGTTCGGCGTTCATGTGGTCCAGTGAGGGAGGGGCCGCGGCCGGACTCGAGGACGCACCGGCCGGTTCGCCGGTGCGCGGCTCGGCGGTCAGCATCCCGCCGCTTCCGGGCGATGACAGCATCTTCCTGCGAGGACTGCGGGTGGAAGCGCTCATCGGCGTCTACGAGCACGAGCGCCATGCGCCGCAGCCGTTGGTGGTCGATCTCGAGCTGGGTCTGGCCCACTCGCGCGGCTGTCTCAGTGACCGCATCGAGGATGCGGTCGACTACGCGGAGGTGGTCGCAGCGTTACGACGACACGCGCTGGCGAATCGTCGTGAGTTGCTCGAGGCATTTGCGCAGGATCTCGCTGACCGCTTGCTGAGGGACTTTGCGCTGGTCTCGGTCGCAGTGACCGTGTCGAAGCCCGGCATCCTGGATGCGGCCGACAGCATCGGTGTGTCGATCAGGCGCTGGCGTCGCCAGTGCAGCGATGCCTGACGTCGCCAGCGGCTGAGTCGGTTCGCGGCCTCGGCACTGGCCAGGCCGTCGTGTGCGCTCCCCTGCGCGGCGATCCACTGCGCAGCGGGGCGGCTCCAGTCAGGCACATCGTCCACAGGGTTTTGCATTCGCTCGTCCTGGAGGTGCGGCTGCGCCGATCTACCGCACGACCGGAACGGCCATCAGGTAATCGTATAGCTTGTCGGCAAGGGCCGCGCGCTGGTCGGCGGGCATCGTGTCCGGCAGGCCCGGCATGCTGGTACCCGGCCTGGCGAGGTCGGGGTGCAGCACCCATTGCAGGAAGGCGGGGCGGCTCAGCGATTTGACCCGTTCGGCGAGGTTGATCGGCCACTTGTCGCCGCCATAGCCATTGACCTGATGGCAGCTCAGACAATACTTCTGCGCCAGACCGGCGGTTTGCGCATGCTGCGCAGCGGTGCCGGCCGGCAGCAGGGCGTCCAGCCGTGCCGTCGCCAGCGACAGTTGCTTGATCTGATACGGCCAGAAGGTGCCCCCTTCGGCGCGCAGTTCCGGGTTCCGGAGGTTGTCCCACACCAGGTACCAAGGGCCGAGGGCGACGTTCTTCTCGTTCTGCAAGCGGTTATCGACGCTGAAGGTGGGGTGTCCGGGGCGTTCGAACACCAGGTAGGCGCGATACTGGCCGAAGCGCTCGGCCGGAATCCGCGAGACGTAGCCGTCGAGCGCGCGGAACTCGATCTCGGCGCCAGGAGCGCGCCACGCCTGCCCCAGCCAGCGATCCAGCACCCGCTCCGCCGGCCACCCCCGATACTGGACAGGCACCGGCCGGTCGGCCGTTGATAGATGCGGTTCCACGACCTGGACCACGACCGCCGCTTCGGCCAATGACCCTTCCATGTCACGCGGGTCGGGCAGGTCGACCGCAGCGGCACGGCCATGAAGGATCGCGGCCACCGCCAGGAGGAGCAGCGCGATCACATTGCGAGGCTTGCCGAGGGCAGCTGACCAGATTCGATTCATCATGACTCGCTGCTCCCGTAGCGGCCTATATTGAGTACATGACCGGCAATCGCCGGGCGTCACGTGGAGCACGATCATGAACAAGGTGAGGAAAAGCAACAAGGAGCCCAAGAAGCAATCCGTCCTGACCCCCAAGGAAAAGAGGGCCTCGAAGCGCGCCCGGAAACACGCTCACGACGCGGTGCCGCTGATCACCCCGCGGTGAGGCTGGACTGGCCCGCACGATGCGCGGAATTGGTCGAGATGCGCCCCTTTGGGGATCGAGTTCTTGGCCCGGGTGGACGCGTGACGCTCGTCAGCACGGATGTTCGACGACGCGCGCCTGAGCCGGTTTTCACCGGCCGCTCCCATAGGGGCGGGTCAGCACTTCCAGGAAGTGTCCGTCCGGGTCGTCGAAATACATCCCCCGGCCCCCGTCGCCGTGGTTGATCTCGCCCGGTCGCGACCGTCCCGGATCGGCCCAGTATGGCAGGCCACGCCCGCGAATCCGGTCGAAGACCTGATCGAACTCGACTTCGCTGATCAGGAAGGCATAGTGCTGCGACGCGATCGGCGCGTCGGTATCGAGGAAGTCGAGGCTGACGCCGTTGTCGACTTCGACCACCACGAACGGGCCGAAACGCGTCGGCGGCGGAAGCCCCAGGATGTCGGTCAGGAATGCGGCCGACAAGTGGCTGTCGCGGGCGTGCACGATGGTGTGATTGAGGTGGACGGCCATGGCATCGTGATCGTTGCTGGGTTGGGCGACATCTACCGAAAGGTTGCCCGAGGGCCATTGATAGGCCCGGTAAGCCGATCTCGCTATGCTGGCCGGGCCGCGTCGATGATCCTCTCCTTCGATGGACAGCAATCGGCCGTGCCGGTTCGGTGGCGCGTCGAGCGAAAGCCCCATGGGCGCCAACGCAAGGCACATTAAGGCCGAGCCGGACGTTTCCGGGTATCACTCAAGCCAAGGATGAGAAAGCCATGAATTCCGATCTCAATCAGCGTATCAGTTTCAACCCCCGCCAATGCGGGGGCCAAGCCTGCATCCGCGGGCTGAGAATCCGGGTGGCCTACGTTCTGGAAATGCTTGCCCAAGGCGTCGAGCAATCGGAAATCCTTGCTGACTTCCCTGACCTGGAAGCGGCGGACATCATGGCCTGCCTGCATTTCGCCGCGAAGCGGGCGGCGATTGCGAGACTGGCGGCATGATCTTCTGGGTGGACGCCCAACTACCACCCGGGCTCGGCAGGCAGGCGAGCAAATCGTCGAACTCGGCGACGCGTGAGCAGGATCTGGCCCGTAGCTCAAATGAATCGGTCTTTCCGGGCGGTACACATACATCCCCGGTCGAACGGCAAAATCTCCGCGATCCACCTCGCTACTTCGAGCATGTCTTCATCGTCGTCGATGAAATCGGCTGCCGCGCCAAGCCGAGTACAGATCGGATTTCCAAGTCGGTTCAGCTCGCAGGCAGCATGCTGGTCGAGGGCGGGTGCAATGCGTGCGGAAATTTCGCGGGTGAGAGCCCGACCGGCGAAGCCATAGGTCAGCCGGATCATCCCGAAGCCGCGGCGACCCCGCTCGATCCGGCGGCGGATGTCCGCCGGCTTTTCCTTGAAAGCGATGGTGCTACCATCGCCGCATGAGTGCCAGCGCCGAACTCTTCGCCATCGCCACCTCGCGCCTGGGCAAACGCTTCGACCAGATCATGGCGCTGGACGGGCTGGATCTTGGTGTCGCCCGCGGCATCATCTTCGGCCTGCTCGGACCGAACGGCGCGGGAAAGAGCACGGCGATCAAGATCCTCACCACGCTGCTCGATGCCAGCGGTGGTTCGGCCCAGGTCGCCGGCTTCGACGTGGCGAAGGAACCGGTCGAGGTGAGGCGGCGCATCGGCTACGTGCCGCAACTGCTGTCGGCCGACGGTGCGCTCACCGCCACCGAGAACCTCAACCTTTCGGCGCGCCTGTACGGCCTGCGAGGAGCGGAGCGCGCGGCACGCGTGCGCGACGCGCTGGCCTTCGCCGGGCTCGACGGGGTGGCCGACAAGCTGGTGCGCACTTACTCCGGCGGCATGGTCCGGCGGCTGGAGATCGCGCAGGCGACGTTGCACGGCCCCGAGGTGCTGTTCCTGGATGAACCGACCAGCGGTCTCGACCCGGTTGCGCGGCACACGGTGTGGGACCGCCTGCTGGAGCTGCGGCGCAGCCGCGGCATGACCATCCTCATCACTACTCACGACATGGAAGAGGCCGACGTGCTGTGCGACGAGCTGGCGATCCTGCATCGCGGCCGGCTTGCCGCCGTCGGCAGCCCCGCAGCGCTCAAGGCGCAGGTCGGCCCCGAGGCGGATCTGGAGGACGTATTCGCCCATTTCAGCGGCGCGGTGATGGATCAGGGCGGGCGCTTCCGGGACATCCGCGAGAGCCGCGGCACCCTGCAACGTCTGGGGTGAGACGCATGCGCGCGTACGCGATCGAAACGGCGGCGGTGGCGGACGCCGAGGTGCGCAAGCTGATGCGTGACCCGACCGAGCTGATGTCGCGCGCGGTGCAGCCGGTGCTGTGGCTGGCGATCTTCGGCCAGGTGTTCAGCCAGGTGCGGGGCATCCCGACCGGCAGCCTGCGCTATCTGGATTTCATGGCGCCGGGCATCCTCGCGCAGAGCATCCTGTTCAGCGCGATCTTCTACGGCATTTCCGTGATATGGGAGCGCGACCTCGGCATCGTGCACAAGATCCTCGTCACACCCGCCCACCGCAGCGCGCTGGTGCTCGGCAAGGCGATCGCCTCCGGCCTGCGCGGCCTGGTGCAGGCCGTCGTCGTGTATGGCGTCGCCGTCGCGACCGATGTCGACATCCAGTGGACACCGGCGGGCGTGCTGACCGTGGTGCTGGCGGTGGTGCTCGGCTCGTGCATCTTCTCCACCTTCTCGCTGGTCATCGCCTGCATCGTCAAGACGCGCGAGCGCTTCATGGGCATTGGCCAGGTGCTGACGATGCCGCTGTTCTTCGCCTCCAACGCCATCTATCCGCTCGACCTGATGCCGGGCTGGCTGCGCACCGTCGCCCTCGCCAACCCGCTCACCTACCTGGTCGACGTGCTGCGCGGCGCGATGATCGTCGGCGGCACCAGCGTGCACGCCTGGACGACCAGCTTCGCGGTGTTGCTGGGGGTGTTCCTGGCGCTGCTGGCGCTGGCTGCGCACCTGTATCCCGGCCTGGCGCGCTGAAATCGAGCCGGCGCCGCAGGGCTCAGGCCGTGAGCCGTGCGCCCAGCGCTCTCACTTCAGGCGGGCCGTTGACTGGCGCGGTGTCGCCCCGGGCGACGGTCTGCAGCAGGCGCGACACGACCGGCTCCAGAGGCAGCGATACGCCGAAATGCAGCGGCTTGCCGTCCCTGAAGATCGCCAGCGTGGGGAAGTTGTCGACATCGATGTCGCCGACGAGCTCGGCGTCGTCCTCGATGTCGGCCCACGCGAACAGCATGTCAGGGTGTGCGGCGGCGATGCGCTCCAGCACGGGGCGGAATTCACGGCAGGTACCGCACCATTCGGCGCACAGGGCGATCACGACCAGGGTACCCGGGACGAGCCGTGGATGGCCGGGAAGCTCGGCGACGGGGATCAGTGCGGTCATGCGTGGCGTCGCGGGTCGGTTCAGGCGCGTGCGGGCGCCTTGTCGACGCCCGGCCTGCTGGGGAAGAAACTCACCTTCTGCGCCACCACCGCATCGCGCATCTTCGCCACATGCGGTTTCATCGCGCCGACCACGTGCATCTCGCAGCGCTTGCAGTCGAAGCGCAGGGTCAGGGTTTCGTTGCCGTTGACCAGTTGCATCGGGTCGGGGCGGATGCCTTTCACTTCCTTCGGGCACAGGTTGAAGCTGTAGCGCAGGCAGTGCTTGGTGATCATCAGCGACACGTCGTCGCGTTCCTCGTTGGCCTCGTAGGCGGCGTCGATGAGCTTGACGCCGTGCTTCGCGTAGAAGGCACGGGCCTGGTCGTTGAGGACGTTGGCGAGGTAGCTCAGCGCGTCCTGCGGGTAGGGCACCGGCGGCTCGACCGCGGCGGCGCGCGGCGGGCGGACGTGAGCCTTCAGGCGGGCGGTTTCGAGCTGCTCGACGGCGTCGCGGCGCAGCGCGTTGAGCTGCGAGGCGGGCAGGAAGGAGGCTTCGGTCACGTCGAGCGCGATGTCGCCGGCGCTGAAGATCGTGTTGCCGAGCTTGGCGATGTGCTCGCGCAGCGTGGCGAGCGCGCGGTCGACGTTCTGTGCCGGCTCGTGCGCAGCGATGACGCTGGCGGTGGCGGTGACGCCGTCCTCGTCGGTGACGGTCAGCGCGTACCCGTCGGGCGTGGCGAAGAAGCGCGCATCGACGCGGATGCGGCGCTCGGCGGATTTCTTCTCCAGCGCACGTTCGAACTCGTGGTCGTGGTTGCGGAACAGCGACGTGCCGGGCACAAGGTCGGCAGGCAGCGGATCGGACGGGAAGACGCGGTCGATACCTTCGCCGCCGCCGTTGGCCTCGGCGCGGTTGACGCGCAGGCCAGTGAGCTCGCCCTTGGGGTTGTACCAGGTGAGTCCGTCGGCATTGTGGATCGGGGCTGCGCGCTCGACGTCGAAGAACTTGTGGCCCTTGGAGTCGATCTTCGTCACCCGCCCAATCGGTTCGCCGACGAACTTGGGCGATTCGAAGGCCTCGATGCCGTGGTGGCGCTCGTTGGCGAAGTAATCGGTGTAGCCGCGGTTGAAGGTCTTGTCGGCCTGCGGCGTGAACAGGAAGGTGCTGCGCCCGCTGGAGGCGCGGCGATACACCGGGCCGTCCGCCTCGGGGTGCTCGATGATCTCGTCTAGCAGCGTGCGGTAGTGCGCGGTGATGTTCTTGACGTAGGAGAGGTCCTTGTAGCGACCCTCGATCTTGAACGAGCTGACGCCGGCTGCGGCCAGGGCGCGCAGGTTGGCGCTCTGGTTGTTGTCCTTCATCGACAGCATGTGCTGGTTGCTGGCGATGGTGTTGCCGTCCTTGTCCTTCAGGTCGTAGGGCAGGCGGCAGGCCTGCGAACATTCGCCGCGGTTGGCGCTGCGGCCGGTGTGGGCGTGGCTGATGTAGCACTGGCCCGAGTAGGCTACGCACAGCGCGCCGTGCACGAAGTATTCGAGGTAGCAGCCGGTCGCCGCAGCGATCTTCTTCACGTCAGCCAGCGTCAGCTCGCGCGCCAGCACGATCTGCGAGAAGCCGACGTCCTGCAGGAAGCGCGCCTTGCTGGCGTCGCGGATGTCGGTCTGCGTGCTGGCGTGCAGCTGGATCGGCGGCAGGTCGAGCTCGAGCAGGCCCATGTCCTGCACGATCAGCGCGTCGACGCCGGCGTCATAAAGCTGCCACACGAGCTGGCGCGCGGGTTCGAGCTCGGCGTCGTGCAGGATGGTATTGAGCGCGACGAAGATCTCGGCGTGGTAGCGGTGCGCGTGCGAGACCAGGCGCGCGATGTCGGCGACGGTGTTCTCCGCGGACGAGCGCGCGCCGAACGACGGGCCGCCGATGTACACCGCGTCCGCGCCGTGGTTGATCGCCTCGATGCCGATGTCGGCCGTCTTGGCGGGGGCGAGGAGTTCGAGGACCTTGCGGTCGCGGGGGGCTGCAGTGCTCATCGGGAAAAACGCGCGCAAGCGCTTGATCGGAAAGGGCGCAATGATACCGCGTCCGCCGATACCGCGTCCGCCCGCTTCAGGCGTCGCGATGTGGGCGCCGCATCACCGCTGGCAGCAGCACCAGCAGGCCGATCGCGTCCGCCAGCCAGTCCAGCGGGTCGCCGACACGGGTGGGTGTGAAGGTCTGGGCGACTTCCATCGCCGCGCCGTAGGCAAGCAGGCCGACAACCAACACGGCAGTGCGCTGCGGCCAGCCGGCCCGCCCCAGCAGCGCCAGGGCGGCGAACACCAGCGCGTGCTCGACCTTGTCCTGCCACGACACGATCTGCACGATGTCGGGCGCGGGGAGCAGGGCGAGCCAGAAGAAGAGCGGCAGGGCGATGGTGAAGAGGAGGCGTGCGGGGAACTTCAGCGAAGGGTGGGGCATCAGTGTTGGCATTGAAAATTGTCCGCGAGATTGTCGCATTGGTCCGATGTGCGTGTAGGAGCGGGCTTGACCGCGATCTCGGGAGTCGGTCAGGGGCGCGGGTCAGGGGCGCCTGTCGCGGTCAAGCCTGCTCCCACAGGATCTCTCGACGCGATGAGGGCTGAGGATCATTCCGGAGTGAAACCATGAAACGCCTCGCTGCACGCGCCTTGCTTGCCACCTTCTGCATCGCGGTCTTTGCGCCGGGGATCGCCGCTGCGGCCGGCATGCAGGTGAAGACCGAGACCGGCACCGTCGTGCTGACCGAGGTCGCGCGCGGTCTGGAGAACCCCTGGTCGCTCGCCTTCCTGCCCGATGGCCGTATGCTGGTCACCGAACGGCCGGGGCGCATGCGCCTGGTGTCGCCGTCCGGGGCGTTGTCTGCGCCGCTCGCCGGCCTGCCGGCGGTGCATGCCAGCGGCCAGGGCGGTTTGCTGGACGTGGTGCTGAGCCCGGGCTTCGCGACCGATCGCCTGATCTACTTCAGCTTCGCCCAGCCCACTGCCGGTGGTGCGCGCACCGCGGTCGCGCGTGCGCTGCTGGACGCGGATGCGCTGCGGCTGCAGGACCTGCGGGTGATCTTCGCGCAGAAGGACGACCCGCCCGGCAGCCACCATTTCGGCTCGCGTCTGGTGTTCGGGCGCGACGGCACGCTCTTCGTGACGCTGGGCGAGCGCTTCAATCATCGGGACCGTGCGCAGGATCTGGACAGCCACCTGGGGAAGGTGGTGCGCATCAATCCGGACGGCAGCGTGCCGGCGGACAATCCTTTCGTCGGCCGGGCGGGAGCCTTGCCCGAAATCTGGAGCTACGGCCATCGCAACGTGCAGGGCGCGGCGCTGCATCCCCAGACCGGCGCGCTGTGGGCGCACGAGCATGGGCCGCAGGGCGGTGACGAACTCAACATCCTGCTCGCCGGGCGCAACTACGGCTGGCCGCAGATCACCTTCGGGCGCGAGTACGTCACCGGCTTCAGGATCGGTGAAGGCACCGAGCGCGCCGACGTGCAGCCTCCGCTGAAGCAATGGACGCCGTCGATCGCGCCGTCGGGCATGGCCTTCTACACCGCCGACGTGTTCCCGCGCTGGAAGGGCAATCTCTTCATCGGTGCGCTGAAGTACCGCATGCTGGTGCGCCTGGTGCTGGACGGCGACAACGTGACGCACGAGGAGCGCCTGCTCGCCGACCAGGGCATGCGCATCCGCGACGTGCGTCAGGGCCCGGACGGACGGCTGTGGCTGCTGGACGACAGCAACGGGCGCATCCTGCGGCTGGACCCGCGCTAGAGATCACCTGGACATCAGGCAGCCTGCTTGATCGCCAGTAGGGCCTGGTTGCGCAGCGTGCGCAGCAGGGCCAGCTCGGCTTCGGCGATGACGATGTCGCCGGCGTGGTCCTTGTCGGCGTAGATGAGTGCCACCGGCTTGTTCTTGAGGGTCAGCGGAAACAGCACGAAAGTCTGCGAGCTCAGCGCCTTGCGATACCAGGCCGGGATGCGGCTGGCGATCTGCGGGTCGTCCACGTCGCTGATCAGGATGTCCACGCCCTTCGCCGTGGCGACGTTGAACACGTTGTCCGGCTGCGTCGCGAGGCTGAAGCGCACGCTGCGGATCAGCAGGTCGACGTCCGGCCCGAAGCCGAAGCGACCTGCCATCGAGTTGTTGCGGGCGTCGCGGATGCACAGCAGCACATGCTTGAAGCCCATCGCGCGGTAGATGGTCTCCAGGATGATGCGCAGCACGTCGTTGAGTTTCAGCCCCTCGAGCAGCGCATTGGTGATGTCCTGGATGCCGGCAGTCAGCACCGACTGCGGGTCCGGCTTCGGGGAGGGCGCAGCACCGTCAGCGATCGCGCCGGCGGGCAGGGCTCGTTCCTCGAGCTGGCCAGGCACCGGCGCTTCCCCGGCGGGCGCTGCCCCAGCCTCCGCAGCATTGAGGAAACGATGCAACTGCCGCCCGATGCGGGTGGCGGGCAGATGGATCTGGATGATCCCGGCGATGTCGGTCAGTTCGTCGATCGCCGTGTCGAGCACTTCTTCCAGGGCGTTCTCGGCCATCGGCACGGCGTCGGTGAAGCGGCTGGCGATGTGGCGGATCTCGCGGTCGCGCTCGGCCGGGGCCAGGCCGGCGACGGCATCGCACAGTTCGTTGGCGCAGGCCGACAGCGCCCGCAGCCGCCCCTCCTGGGTATCGATGCGCCGCACCGGCCCTTCGGCGAGCTTGCGCATGCTGCTGACGATGACAGGCGGAAAGCCCCAGGCCTGCGCCAGCCCGGTGCCGAGATCCTCGAAGCTCAGGCCAAGCACCTGCAGCGCCGCCACATCCTCGCTGCAACTGCTCTGCCTCGCGACGCGGCGGATGTCCTCGCTTTCCTCGGCAAAGTAGTATTGCGACACCAGCCGGCCGAGGTTGTGGAACACCGCGCAGATGTAGGCCTGTTCCAGTTCGCGCAGGCGCATGCGCGCCGCAATCTCGCGCGCCAGCAGGCCGGCCAGGCAGGCGCGCAGGAATTCCTCCTTCAGTTGCGCCGCATTGGCCTTGTCCTGCAGGTGCTCGAACAGCAGCACGGTGATGGCGATGTTCCGCACCGCGTCGAAGCCGAGGACGATCACTGCGCGCGAGACCGTGCTGATGCTGCCGCCACCGGGGCGATAGTGCACCGAATTGACGACTCTCAGCAGCTTGTTGGTGAGTGAGAAGTCGCGCAGGATCAGCTCGGAGAGCTTGCTCACGCTCTCCGATTCGCTCGCGGTGATGCGGTTGATGGCGACCACCGAGGACGACAGCGCCGGGAAATCACCACGGTGGCGCATGCGCCGCAGCATGAATTCGAGCGCTTCCTGGCGTGGCTCGGTACGCTGCTCGCCCTCATGCGACAAGGACTCGCTGCCGGCGTCGGAGACCTGCGGCGGGAGACTGGATCCGGATTGCGATGCGTCAGAGCCTGGCTGCGTCATGGGAGGAAAGCGAGGTCGGGATTCTGTCGCCCGGAGCGAACTGGCGCGTGGTGCACGCAACCGTCTTGCAGGGAGCGTCGGCGGGTGGCCCGATTATGGCACACGCACGATCGTCGCTGCGTCGGCAGCATGCCAGCGACCCGATGCTGTCATGCAGGCGTGGCATCATCGCCGGATTTGCACAAGGCGGCGGCGACCGATGGAAAGTCCCTACAAAGGCAAGACCGGCCTGCGCCGGATCTGGAACGCATTCCACTATTCGCTGGACGGCCTGCGCGCCGCATGGCGGCACGAGGACGCGTTTCGCCAGGAGCTCTGGCTGGCGTTGATCCTGGTGCCCGCAGCCCTATGGCTTGGGGAGTCCGGAGTGGCGAAGGCGGTGCTGGTCGGCAGCCTGGCGCTGGTACTGCTGGCGGAACTGCTCAATTCTGCGATCGAAGCGACGGTCGACCGCATCTCGCTCGAGAATCACAATCTGGCCAAGCGGGCGAAGGACATCGGCAGCGCGGCGGTGCTGTTGAGCCTGTGCAACGTGGTGCTGGTGTGGGGGCTGGTGCTGTTCGGCTGAGGATAGCGGGCGGCCTCAGGCCGACGTGGGACCCCAGGTGCGGACGGCGCCGGTGTCGACGTGCACGAAGTCGGATTCCGGGTAATAACCCACGCCGCCCAGGCCCAGATCGATGGCGGCATCACGCAGGCGGTGCGTCGGTACGCCGGGAAGGCGGATGTCGATGGCGCGGCCGTCCATGTGCAGGCTGCGCTTGGCGACGCCACCGCCGCCGGTCTTGCGCAACATTTCGTTGGTGCCGGGTGACCGATAGGCGGAAATGATCTCGAAGGTTCCGCCGCCAAGGTTTATCCTCAGCGCATGCAGGATGTCGAACAACTGCGGATCCATCGCCTGCGCCTCGCCGGTGCGGAAGTCGCGCAGCAGCCAGTTCATGCGCTGCAGGGCGGGTGGGAGGTAATTGCGGCCGTCGTGGTAAACGACCTCGAGCCGCTCGTCCGTGTGTGTGTGGCGGAACGAAAGCTGGCGTCCATCGGCGATGATCGCGGGCAACTGCGCGGCGCGCGCCGTCATCATGGGCAAGCCGATGGGCGCGGCGAAGACACCCTTCAGCAAGAGCCGCCGCAGATTCTTCGCGGGAGAGGAATGACGCATGGAAAACTCGCTGTCCGAACAAGCACTTGACGAAGGCCGAATGCTAAACGATGTTGCGATCGGTTTGCGCAAAAATTTTCACGTCCTGCGCCGCATCGTGCTCTGCGGGCTGGCGCTCGCGGGCCTGGCGGGGCAAGCCTGGGCGCAAGGTGACAACGGGGTCGTCCTCCCTCCCCTCGAGCAGTCGATCGCGCGCGAGCTGAGCGCGCGTCCCGCATCGAGGGAGTGGGACGTGGTACGCACGACCTACGAGCGGCGTGGTTTCGCGCCGATCTGGGGGGACGCGGGGCGCAGGTCGGCGCTGATCGCCGTTGTCGAGGAGAGCCGGGCGGACGGCCTGGAGCCGGCCGATTACGGCATTGCGCAACTGCGCGCGAGCGCGCCGGCACGCCCGGCTGATGAAGATCCGTCGGTCGTGGCGGCGCGCGACGTGTTGTTTACCGGATCGCTGGCGAAGCTGGTCCGCCACCTTCGCTACGGCAAGGTCGATCCGCGCAGCCTGCATTCGATGTGGAATTTTTCGCCGCTGCCCGACGCCGGAACGCTAGCGGCGCAGTTGCAGGACGTGCTCGACGGTGAATCATTGCCGGCGGCGGTCGCCGCACAGGCGCCGCAGGTCGATGCATACCGCAACCTGCGCGTGGCGCTCGCACGCTTCCGCGAGCTCGAGCGCGCCGGCGGCTGGACGCGCATTGCGGCGGGGCCGAGCTTGAGTGCGGGCGATCGGGGACCGCGGGTCGCTGCGTTGCGGGCGCGGCTGCTCGCCAGCGGCGATCTGGCGGCATCCGGTGGCGCGAGTGGCGATCGCTTCGACGACGCGCTGGTGAGCGCAGTCAAGCGCTTCCAGGCAGGCCACGGGCTCGATGCGGATGGGGCGGTGGGCATGGCGACGCTGGAAGCGCTCAACGTGCCGGTGACGGAGCGCATCTCGCGGATTCGCGCCAACCTCGAGCGCTGGCGCTGGGTCGCGGCCGATATCGATCCCGACCTGCTGCTGGTCGATGTCGCCGGTTTTCGTGCCGAGCTGCGCCTCGCCAATCAGCGGGTGTGGTCCACCCGCGTGGTGGTGGGGCGGCCGTCGCGCGAGACGCCCTCCTTGCTGGACAGCGTGCAGCATCTGGTGCTTAACCCGAAGTGGGTCGTGCCGCCCACCATCCTGCGCGAGGATGTGATTCCCGGCATGCGGCGCAACCCGGGTTACCTGAATTCCCATCGATTGCGACTGGTGGATCGGTCCGGGCGCACGGTCGACGCGTCGGCCGTCGACTGGGCCGGGCAGGGCGGCAGCTTCCCCTATCAGGTGGTGCAATCCTCCGGGGCGGATGGCTCGCTGGGGCAGATCAAGTTTGCGCTCGGCAATCGCTATTCGATCTACCTGCACGATACGCCGTCACGCGCGCTGTTCAATCGTGCCTCGCGCGCTTACAGCTCGGGCTGCGTCCGTGTGCAGAATCCGCTGGAGCTGGCCGTGCTGCTGCTCGACGACCCGACGCAGTGGAGCCCAGAGGCTCTGAAAGCGGCCATCGCCACCGGCAAGACGCGCACCGTGCCGGTGAATCGCGACATCACGGTCATGCTGCTCTATTACACGGCCGATGCGGACGCATCCGGCACAGTGCATTTCCGCAAGGACATCTACGATCGTGATGCACGGCTGCTGTCCGCGCTGTCATCGTAGCGACGCAGGAGCGTAACGGCAGCGTCGCAATCGCCGCCTAAGCTGCGGCGACATGAAGACGCTCGATTTCATCACCGAGGATCTCTGCCTCGAGCCGCGGCTGCGCATTGCGCTCGTCACCGAGACCTATCCGCCCGAGGTCAACGGTGTGGCGATGACCTTGCAGCGCATGGTCGATGGGCTCATCCACCGCGGCCATCGCGTGCAACTGATCCGCCCCCGGCAGGCGCGCAGCGAGGTCGCCCATTGCGGCGGCGACTACGAGGAGATGCTGTCGCGCGGCATGAAGCTGCCGCGCTACGACGGTCTTCGTTTCGGCCTGCCGGCGAAGGCCGCTCTGGTGCGGGCGTGGAGCCGGCAGCGGCCGGATCTGGTGCATGTGGCCACCGAAGGGCCGCTCGGCTGGACGGCGATTTCGGCGGCGAGGAAGCTGCGCTTGCCGGTGACTTCCGATTTCCACACCAATTTCGATCATTACAGCGAGCATTACGGCGTGGGCTGGCTGCGGCAGCCGGTGGCGGCCTATCTGCGTCGCTTCCACAACCGCACCGAAACCACGTTCGTGCCGACCGCTGAGATGGCCCGCATCCTGCGAAGCCAGGGCTACGAGCGCGTCGAGGTGGTGTCGCGCGGCGTTGATACGAGCCTGTTTTCGCCCACGCGCCGCAGCGACGTGCTGCGCGCGCAGTGGGGCGCGTCGCCCGACGATGTGGTGCTGATCAGCGTCGGCCGCGTGGCGCCGGAGAAGAACCTGCCGCTGGTGTTGCGCACCTATGCTGCAGTACGCGACGCCTGCCCTGAAGCGCGACTGGTGATCGTCGGCGATGGGCCGATGCGCGAGGCAGTGGCGAACGAATGTCCCGAGGCGAAGCTGTGCGGCATGCGCATCGGCGAGGATCTTGCAGCTCATTACGCCTCCGCCGACCTGTTCCTGTTTCCCAGCCTCACCGAAACGTTCGGCAACGTGATGCTCGAGGCGATGGCGAGCGGCTTGTGCGCGGTGGCCTTCGATTATGCGGCGGCGGCCGAGGTGGCACGTGACATGGACAACGGCCTGTGTGCGTCGGGTCGCGACGAGGCCGCGTTCATCGACCGAGCGGTCCGTGCCGCGTGCGATGGCGCGCTGCGCCGCCGGCTCGCGGAGCGGGCGCGCGCGAGCGCCGAGCACTTCGACTGGGAGCGGGTGAACGACCAGTTCGCGGCCTCGCTGCTGCGCGCCTGGCAGGGCGCGCACCCCGCAGCGGGCGAGGCGGGCGCAGATCGACTACTGGGTGCGGAGCGCTGATGCAGCAGGTCCGCGCCGTGTTCATCTCCGACGTGCATCTGGGCACGCGCGCCTGCCAGGCCGACCGCCTGCTCGATTTCCTGAAGGAATACGAGTCCGAGTACCTCTACATGCTGGGCGACATCGTGGACTTCTGGGCAATGAGCCGCGGCATCCAGTGGGCGGCGTCACACAATACGGTGGTACAGAAGGTGCTTCGCCGGGCGCGCCGCGGCGACAAGGTGTTCTTCATCCCGGGCAATCATGATGAGGCTCTGCGCGAATATGCGGGGATCGCCTTCGGCGACATCCGTGTGGAGAGCGAGTGGGTGCACCAGGGCATCGATGGCCGGCGTTACTGGTTGATCCACGGCGACGAGTACGATCAGGTGACCCGCCATCATCGCTGGGTGGCCGTGCTCGGCGACGTCGCCTACAACGGGCTGGTCCGCATGAACCACGTCCTGTCACGGGTGCGGCGCGCGCTGCACATCTCAGGTTACTGGTCGCTTGCGGGCTACGCCAAGCAGAAGGTCAAGCGTGCGGTCGGCTTCATCTTCGACTTCGAGGATGCGGTGGCGCGTGCCACCCAGCAGCGCAGTCTGGACGGCGTGATCTGCGGCCATATCCACTGGGCCTCCGATCGCCAGATCGGCGCGATCCGCTACCTGAACTGCGGCGACTGGGTCGATACCTGCAGCGCGATCGTCGAGCATTACGATGGCCGGATCGAGGTGGTGAATTGGGGTGTGCTGGCCGGTGCGGCGGATCGCGACAAGGAGGCGATGGACACGCCCACACTCGTCGCCTAAGATTCGCGGCCCGCGCCGGCGTACCGCGCCAGCGCGTGACGAAGATACGAAAAACGAATGTCGCCCGACCGTCGCGATCCGATGCGTCCGGAACCGGGTGAGGAGACAAACAACATGCAAAACCCTGTTCGGGCTCCCCGCTTGCGGCGAGCCCTGTTCGCCATGGCCACCATCACCGCCATGGGCGGCCTGGGGGTCCCGCCGTCCGCGATCGCCGAATCCGCAAACGCTGCTGCTCATCTCGCCGCAAGCGGGAAGGTTGCCAGAGCAGGCACGGTGACGGTACGCCGTGATTCCTGGGGCGTGCCGCACGTCTATGCGAATACCGTCTTCGGCCTGTTCTATGGCTACGGCCATTCGGTGGCACAGGACCGCCTGTTTCAGATGGAGATGGCGCGCCGCAGCACGCAGGGCACGGTGGCCGAGGTGCTGGGCGACAAGTTTCTCGCCTTCGACAAGGCCACCCGCGCCAATTTCTGGCCGGCTTCGATCCATGCGCAGATCGCGGCCCTGCCGAAGGCGGATCGCGACATCCTCGAAGGCTACGCCGCTGGGATGAACGCCTGGCTCGACAGGGTCAAGGCCGATCCAGATCGCCTGATGCCGAAGCAGTTCCGCGATTTCGGCTTCGAGCCCGCGCCGTGGACGGCCTACGACGTCGCGATGGTGTTCGTCGGCACGATGGCCAACCGCTTCTCCGACTTCAACACCGAGCTCGACAATCTCGCGCTGCGCACCGCTCTGATCGACAAGCACGGCGAGGCGAAGGGGAAGCAGATTTTCGACCAGTTGAAGTGGATCGTGGACCCCGAGACGCCGACCACGATCGCGCCGGAGGAAGGCGAATACGCGGTGAAGCTGGCGCGTCAGGCCAGCGATGCGTCCCTCGCCTATGCGCTGCCGCGCTACGACGACGTGCCGCCCACCCTGGCCCGCCTGGCGAAGACGCCTGACGGCGCGCTGGCCGGCGGCACGCCGGAAGCGCAGCGCGAGCTGCTGCTGGCCGAACTGCGTACGCTGGGCATGACCGGCCAGGCCGGCTTCCCGGCGGCGAGCAACATGTGGATCATCGGCCGCAAGCTTGCGCGCGGCGCCAACTCCATCCTGCTCAACGGCCCGCAGTTCGGCTGGTTCGCTCCGGCCTACACCTACGGCATCGGCCTGCACGGCGCTGGTTTCGATCTGGTGGGCAACACGCCGTTCGCCTATCCAAGCGTGCTGTTCGGCACCAACGGGCGCATCAGTTGGGGCTCCACCGCCGGTTTCGGCGATGGCGTCGACATCTTCGTCGAGAAGCTCGATCCGGCCGACCCGATGCGCTACCAGCACAAGGGCGAGTGGCGCACGATGGAGAAGCGCACCGAGACCATCGCGGTGAAGGGCGCTGCGCCGGTCACGCTGGACGTGTTCCGCACGGTGCATGGCGTGGTGGTCAAGAGCGATGCGGCGCAGGGCGTCGCCTACTCCAAGCAGCGCACCTGGGACGGGCTGGAACTGCAGTCGCTGATCGCCTGGACGCGCAAGGGCCAGTCGCAGAACTGGGCGCAGTGGCTGAAGCAGGCCGAACGTCACGCGCTGACGATCAACTGGTACTACGCCGATGCCAACGGCAACATCGGCTATGCGCATACCGGGAAATATCCGAAACGCAAGCCTGGCCACGATCTGCGCCTGCCGGTGCCGGGCACCGGCGAGATGGACTGGGACGGCCTGCTTTCCTTCGACACCAACCCCAAGATCTACAACCCGCGCCAGGGCTACATCGCCAACTGGAACAACCCGCCGATCAAGGGCTATCCCAACCCGGACATGATCTGGCTGTCGTGGGGCGCCGCCGATCGCCTCAACGAGCTCGAGCAGCGCCTGCGCGCGAAGGGGCCGATGGACGCCGAGGGCATGTGGAGCCTGCTCAAGCCCACCAGCCTGGCCGACGTCAATGCGCGCTACTTCCTGCCGGTGCTGCGTGATGCGGTGGCGCCGCTGCCTGAGGGCGATGCGCGCAAAGCGCTGGTCGCCGCGCTGCAGCAGTGGGACGGCATGAATACCGACAACAACCGCGACGGCGTCTACGACCATCCTGCGCCGGCCATCCTCGACGCCTGGCTGAGCGCGATGCTGAAGGCGACGTTCGCCGACGAGGTGCCGGCGGACTTCATGCGCTATTTCGGCGCCACCGGCTATCCGACGCCCGACCGTCCGCCGGCAGGCTCGATCAACATCCAGGTCGGCACCAAGCTGCTTTACCAGGTGTTGCGTGGCAAGTCGGCCAGCGTGCCGCAGCAGTACGACTTCCTGAACGGTCGCGATGCGCTCGAGGTGGTGCGCGAGGCGCTGGGCCAGGCGGCGGACAAGCTGGCGGCTGAGTACGGCGGGAAAGTGCCGGCGAACTGGAAGGTGCCGGTCGCGCGGCTGCGCTACTTCACCAACAACTTCATGGGCATCCCGCAGGCGCTCGAGGTCGAGGGGGCGCAGACGCACGTGGTGATGAACCGCGGCACCGAGAACAACATGGTGGCGCTGGGCGGTGGCGCGGTGCGGGCCTGGGATGTGCTCGGGCCGGGTCAGAGCGGCTTCATCGACGCGCAGGGAATGCGCTCGCAGCACTACGCCGATCAGCTCGAGCTGTTCGACACCTTCGGCCGCAAGGCCCTGCCATGGTCGGCTGAGGAGGTCAGGCGCGACACCCGCTCGGTCGAGCAGCTCTCGCTGCCGGCGCGCTGAGCCGTCTGCGGCGCAGGAGGATGCAGGCCGGGCGGAGTCGTTGGGTCTGCCCGGCTTGCGATGCGCGCATTTGCCGAAAAGCGGCGTGCATTTGCTACGATCAGGAACTTACTTTTTCTACCAGCGGAGTTGCCTGTGCCAGCCTTGCTACCCAATGTCGATCCCGACGGGCTGCTCGAATATTCGGTGGTGTACACCGATCGCGCGCTCAATCACATGTCGCGGCGCTTCCAGGGCGTGATGAAGGACATCTCCGCGATCCTGAAGCAGGTCTACAACGCCAGGTCGGCGATCATCGTCCCCGGTAGCGGCACCTTCGGCATGGAGGCCGTCGCGCGGCAGTTCGCGACCGACCGCAAGTGCCTGGTCATCCGCAACGGCTGGTTCAGTTTCCGCTGGTCGCAGATCTTCGACATGGGCCGTATCCCGTCGGAGCAGATCGTGCTGAAGGCCCGCCAGGTCGAGTCCGGCCCCAAGGCGCCGTTCGCGCCGGCGCCGATCGACGAAGTCGTGGCGACGATCCGCGCTAAGCGACCCGACATGGTGTTTGCGCCGCACGTCGAGACGGCCTCCGGCATGATGCTGCCCGATGACTACCTGCGCGCGGTGGCGGCCGCGGTGCGTGAAGTGGGCGGCCTGTTCGTGCTCGACTGCATTGCTTCGGGCACGATGTGGGTGGACATGGCCGACGTCGGCATCGACGTCCTCATCAGCGCGCCGCAGAAGGGCTGGAGCGGCTCGCCCTGCTGCGCCTTCGTCATGCTGGGCGAGCGCGCGCGAGCCCGCATCGACGAGACCTCCAGCACCAGCTTCGCCTGCGACCTGCGCAAGTGGCTGCAGATCATGGAAACCTATGAAAGCGGCGGACACGCCTACCACGCGACCATGCCGACCGACGCGCTGGCGAGCGTGCGCGACGTCATGAAGGAAACGCAGGCCTACGGTTTCGACAAGGTGCGTGACGAACAGCGCGAGCTTGGCCGGCGGGTGCGCGCCACGCTGGAGCGCAAGGGCTTCCCCAGCGTGGCAGCGCCGGGCTTCCAGGCACCGAGCGTGGTCGTCAGCTACACGGACGATGCGGAGATCCAGAACGGCAGCAAGTTCGCCGCCCTTGGCATGCAGGTCGCCGCCGGCGTGCCGCTGCAGTGCGACGAGCGCGCCGACTACCGCAGCTTCCGCATCGGCCTGTTCGGGCTCGACAAGCTGCATGAAGTCGAACGCAGCGTTGCGGCCCTGGAGCAGGCGATCGAGCGCCTGCCCGGCTGACGTCGCCGGACATCGGCCAAGCTCGAAAATCGCTCGCGGCCGGACCGGATCCGGCTGCGGCTGCGGCGACAAGACCTGGCTTGGGGCGCGCCAGCGCGGCAGCCCAGCAACGGACATTCACTGAAGGAATTCCCTCCCATGAGATTCGGCACCCCTCTGTCTCCCAGCGCGCTCAAGGTCATGCTGCTCGGCGCCGGCGAGCTCGGCAAGGAAGTGATCATCGCGCTGCAGCGGCTGGGCGTGGAGGTCATCGCCGTGGATCGCTACGCGGATGCGCCCGGCCACCAGGTCGCGCATCGTGCGCACGTCATCTCGATGACCGATGGTGCAGCGCTTCGCAGCCTGATCGAGCAGGAGCGGCCGCACCTGATCGTGCCGGAGATCGAGGCGATCGCCACCGACATGCTGGCGGAAGTCGAGGCCGAGGGCCTGGCCGAAGTGATTCCCACCGCGCGCGCCGCGCGCCTGACGATGAACCGCGAAGGTATCCGCCGCCTCGCCGCGGAGGAGCTCGGCCTGCCGACTTCACCCTATCGCTTCGCCGATTCGCTCGAGGCGCTGCAGGCGGCCATCGACGAGGTGATCGGCTATCCGTGCATCGTGAAGCCGGTGATGTCGTCGTCCGGGAAGGGGCAATCGACGCTGCGCGGCCCGGAGGATGTCGGCAAGGCATGGGAATACGCCGCGGCGGGCGGGCGGGTGAACCAGGGCAGGGTGATCGTCGAGGGCTTTGTTGACTTCGACTACGAGATCACGCTGCTGACGGTGCGCGCGCGCGATGAGCGGGGCGAGGTCCAGACTTACTTCTGCGAGCCCATCGGCCATGTGCAGGTGGCCGGAGATTATGTCGAATCGTGGCAGCCGCAGCCGATGAGCCCCGCCGCGCTGGCGGAGTCCAGGCGCATCGCTGCTGCGGTCACCGGCAACCTCGGCGGGCGTGGCATTTTTGGCGTCGAGCTCTTCATCAAGGGCGACAAGGTGTGGTTCTCGGAAGTCAGCCCGCGCCCGCACGACACTGGCCTGGTGACGCTGTGTTCGCAGCGCTTCTCCGAGTTCGAGCTGCATGCGCGCGCCATCCTCGGCCTGCCGGTGGATACGACGCTGCGCGAGCCGGGCGCCTCGGCGGTGATCTATGGCGGCATGGAAGCGGCGGGGATCGCCTTCGACGGCGTGGCCCAGGCGCTGGCGGTGCCGCGCAGCGACCTGCGCCTGTTCGGCAAGCCGGAATCCTTCGTCAAGCGTCGCATGGGGGTTGCCGTTGCGAATGGTGCCTCGATCGACGAGGCGCGCGAGCGCGCGAAGCTGGCCGCGAGTCGGGTGAAGCCAGTCGCCGGCTGAGCCTCGTCGGCGATCGCTCACCGATGAGTTCAAGATCGCGGGCGCGGGCGCCGCATCCTCGGTCGCTGCGCGGTTCGCCCGGTGCGCGACGCGGTGGTCGAACCGGCCTCCCAGCCTTGTCCCCTGCAAAAACCTTGTTGTATCGTCCGGCGCCCAGCCGCAGACCAGTCGCGAGATTTCCGCCATGACTCATACCGCCCCCGAACTCTTTGCGACCGTGATCTTCGCGATCGCTGTGCTGCACACCTTCTCGACCAAGATCTTTGCCCGTCTTGCGCATCTCCAGCCGGCGCACGCCGGACTCTGGCACCTGCTGGCAGAGGTCGAAGTCGTCTTCGGCTTCTGGGCATTTGTCCTGATTCTGGGGCTGTTCGTGCTTTCGGGCGAGCAGGCCGCAGTGGGCTACCTCGACGGGCGCAATTTCACCGAACCGATGTTCGTGTTCGTCATCATGGTGATCGCTGCCAGTCGTCCCATTCTCAACGCAGTGGTCGGGGTGGTGCGATTGTTTGCGGCCGCGATTCCGATCCCGCGCGCCGTGGCGATGTATTTCCTGATCCTCGCAGTTGTGCCTCTGCTCGGCTCCTTCATCACCGAGCCGGCGGCAATGACCCTGGCCGCGCTGATGTTGCGCGAGAATTTTTTCCAGTATCAGCTTTCGAACCGCCTGAAGTACGGCACGCTGGGTCTGCTGTTCGTGAATGTGTCGATCGGCGGCACGCTCACCCATTTCGCTGCGCCGCCGGTGCTGATGGTGGCTGGCAAGTGGGGCTGGGACACTCTTTACATGTTCTCCCACTTCGGTTGGAAGGCCGCGGCGGCAGTGACCTTCAATGCGTTCGTCCTGACCTGGTTCTTCCGCAAGGAACTCGCCCAAAGGGGGCACGTTCATGGTGAATCCGGATCGTCGAAGGTGCCACCGGTCGTAACGGGCATCCACCTCCTCTTCCTGGTGGCGGTCGTCGCATTTGCGCACCACCCTGCCGTGTTCATGGGCCTGTTCCTGTTCTTCATCGGCTACACCGAAGCCTACAAGAAGCACCAGGATCGCCTGATCCTGCGCGAGGGGCTCATGGTGGCCTTCTTCCTCGCCGGGCTCGTCGTGCTGGGCGGATTGCAGCAGTGGTGGTTGCAGCAGACGCTGGTGGGCGTCGAACCGACGCTGCTCTACTTCCTGGCGACGGCACTCACGGCCGTGACCGACAATGCTGCGCTGACGTATCTCGCGTCGCTGGTCGAGGGCGTCACCCTCGACTTCAAGTACGCAATCGTGGCCGGAGCGGTCACGGGCGGTGGTCTGACGATCATCGCGAACGCCCCGAACCCGGCAGGCGTTGCGATTCTCAAGTCGAGCTTCACGGACGAAGCGATCAGTCCGCTCGGCCTTTTCCTCGCGGCCCTGCCACCGACCTGCGTTGCGATTTTCGCTTTCCAGGCCTTGTAGCGACTGCTCCGGTTTTGCATCGGGATCGCCGGGCCGGCCGCATTGCGGTCGGCCCGGCGTCCTTTTGTGCGTCCATTGGGGTCGCACCGTGCCGCGAGGTGGAGTGGGCGCTACCGGTTGAGTGGGGAAAGTTTGACCCGCCGTGACACTGCTGGACCCTCACTCATGTTTCCGGCGAGCGGCTTCAATCCCCTGAAGGCATTCGGAGTTTGGGTCGTCAATACCGTAAATCTGGTGGGTCGGCCGTGACCCGATAATTCAGATGCCGGCTTATGCCGACCTTGCGCCATCCCGCTGCCTGCAACGCCGTCAGGTTTTTGGAAGCAGGTGGCGCGGTACTTGCTGACTGAGCACGGACCGAACTCGGAGCCAGCGCCATGCTCGATGGCAACCTCTCGAGGGTGACGTGGGCAATACAACGGTATTTCGCCAGTCATCCGGACGCCGCGGACAGCGCGCAGGGCATTGCGCGTTGGTGGCTGGTGGGTGAGGGCGTCGAGGCCACCGCGGATGAGGTGGAGGCAGCGCTCGGCGTGCTGGTGCAGCGCGGGGTGGTGCGGGCTCAGCGCATGCCCGACGGGCGCCTGATCTATGCGTGGGCGGGCGTACGGGGCGCGGGCGGGACGCACTGACGAAATTCGATACGGAACAGGCGATGGCGAACGTATTCGGTGTGCATTCGGTCGGCAGCTCGATCGCGACTTTCCTGCGGAACACCTATCCCGCGGAAGTCGCCGGCCAGACCATGCCCGCCTGTGAGTTCAGCCTGATGAGCGCCGGTCAGCTCGCCGGCGACATGGAGGAGGGCAATCGCATCACGCTCTTCCTTTACCGCATCTCGGTGAATGAGCACAGTCGCCAGAGCGCCCACCTGCGCGCGGCCGAATCCGGTGCCGGACCGCTGGGTCTGGATCTGCACTACCTGATGAGCGCGTGGGGCATGACCGCGCATGAGGAACAGGTGGCCCTGACCTGGGCGTTGCGCCAGTTGCACCAGTTTCCAGTGCTGGACTTGTCCTCCCTGTCACCCGAGGCCGGCTGGGCGGGCGACGAGGTGATCCAGATCGTCCCGTCCGAGTTGTCCACCGAGGACCTGATGCGCATCTGGGATGCCCTGACGCCGTCGTATCGACTATCGGTTTCGTGGGTCGCGAGGCTGGTCCGGATCGACCCGGATGTGGATGCCGCCGAGTTCCGGCCGGTGGTTGCGGCGCGCTTTGCCTTTGGCGAGGAGGCGCGATGAGCGTACGCGAATTGCGCGAGCTCGAGCGCCTGGAATGGCGGGTGCTCGGCGCCCTGCGCCCGGTTGACGGCGTGACCGCCATGCCCTTGCGCGCGGCGCACGGCATGCTGCGGGTGGAGGCCGAAGGCGCGCGCATCGTCCGCAACCGCAGCGGTTTGTTCGTCATTCACGAATGGGATCGGCTGCCCGCCCACGCCCTTCGTTTCGACGCGCCACCGCCAAACCCTGATCCGGGTAGCGAGTCGCTGGAGGTTGTGGTGCGCGAACTGTCCGGCCGGTACCTTCCGCGCATTGCCCACATCGCGCTGCCGCGCGATCCGGACCCCGATGCCGATGCGGCGGATTCGCTCTTCGTCCCCGCGGACGTGCCACTCTATCCCGCGCCGACCGCCGATCTCGGCACCAACTGGTGCGCCCTGCGCGTCACTGTGACGCGCAATTTGCCGGGCAACGCTGGCGGCAATGCCGGCAACCGGCCGCTCGGCGATGCGCTCGGCGGTGCGCTGCTGCGTGTCGTGTCTGGTGGCAGGGTCATCGCCCGCGGACTCACTGATTGGCGCGGCGAGGGGCTCGTGCCGGTGGCCGGCGTGCCGGTCACGACCTGGTCGGAAGAAGAAGGTGCGGTGGTGGTCAGCAGCATCGCCGCAACCGTCGAAGTGTATTTCGATCCCGCAGCCGGGACGCGCACGAACCCGTCAGCGGTGGCTGGGGGCCGTCCGCCGCCACGCTTGCCCTTGGTGGACCCCGATGATCTGGAACGGCGCCGCGCCACTCTGCCGTCGGCACAGCGCAACCTGAGCCTCGCAGCGCGGGGCACGCCACACCTGAACCTGGGCCTCGACTTGCCATGAGATGGGAGTCCATGCGTCGTCGTCCATTTCCCTGGGCGTGAACACGGCCCAGCACGCTCGAAGAAAGGAGACCAGCCATGCCCGAGTACCTCGCACCCGGCGTCTATGTCGAGGAAACCAGCTTCCGCGCCAAGTCCATCGAAGGCGTGGGTACCAGCACGACGGCCTTCGTCGGACCGACTCGCAAGGGGCCGTACCGTGCCGACGAGGACGAGCAGGAAGTGCCCGAACTGCTCACCAGCTTCGGTGATTTCGAGCGCATCTACGGGGGAATCTCGGACCTTGCGCTGACGGGCACCAGCCCGAACACCAACTACCTTGCGCATGCGGTGCGGGCCTTCTTCAACGAAGGCGGCTCGCGTCTCTACGTGTCGCGCGCGGTGGGCGCCAACGCGGCAACGGCGGCGGCTGGCGTCACTGCCGACGGCACCGCCGCTGACGAGGCGGTGAGCTTTGTCGCGCGCTTCCCCGGCTCGATCGGCAACGGGCGCATCGTCGTGCGCGAAGTGCTGGCGCCGGTCGCGCTGCCGGCGATGCAGAACGCCCCCGCAGGCACGCTGCTGGTGACCGGCAGCGGCGGCACGACCGCCTATCACCTGAAGGTGGGCAGCGAATGGCGGCCCGCAAGCAATCCGGCCGGCGCGGCTGAAGTGGTTGCGACCCTTGCCGCGGACACGCCGCGCATCGTCACGCTGCTGGTGGTGGCGATCGATGCCGATGGCGAGAACCTCAGCTTCGAGGGCATGGGTTTCGATCGCACCCATCCAGCCTGGGTGGGGCATGTCATGTCGGCTACGCCGTCGCGACGCGCTGATCATCTGCAGAACATGTTCGCGATCACCATCGGCGGCAACGTCAGTGCGCTGGAGTTGCGCAATGCCCTGTTTGCCGGCGCCACGGCCAATGCCGCGGGCGAACTGGAACGCAGCTTCGCGCTGGGCAACGGCGCCGACGGGGCGGCACCGGCTTCGAGCGACTACGCGCTCGCGCTGGGCGAACTGGCCAGCCTCGAGGACGTGTCCATCGTCGCTGCGCCGGGGGCTGCGGCCTACGCGGATGCGCAGGCGGTGAACAACCTGCTGATCTCGCACGCCGAGGCGCGCCGCGCCTACCGCATCGCGGTGCTGGACCTGCCGCCGGCGCAGACGCCTGGCCAGGCCCGCACGCTGCGCGGCCTGATCGATTCGCGCTACGCCGCGGTGTACTACCCCTGGGTCGTCGTCCCCAACCCGCTGGCGCGCCCGGGCCGCGAAGACATCCCGCGCGAGCTTGCGCTGCCGCCGTCGGGCTTCGTGACCGGCATCTACGCGCGCAACGACATCCAGCGCGGCGTGTGGAAGGCGCCGGCCAACGAAGTGGTGCGCGGCGCATTGCGCTTCGAGCTCGACATCAACTTCGCGCAGCAGGAAATGCTCAACCCGATCGGCGTGAACTGCCTGCGCTACCTGTCGGGGCGCGGCTTCCGCGTGTGGGGTGCGCGTCTGCCCTCGTCCGACCCGGAATGGAAGTACGTGAACGTGCGGCGCTACTTCAACTATCTGGAGTCGTCCATCGACCGCGGCACGCAATGGGCGGTGTTCGAGCCCAACGGCGAGCGCCTGTGGGCCAACGTGCGGCAGACGATCTCCGACTTCCTCTACAACGAGTGGCGCAACGGCGCGCTGCTTGGGACCAAGACCGAGGAAGCGTATTTCGTGCGCTGCGACCGCAGCACCATGACCCAGAACGACCTCGACAACGGTCGGCTGGTGTGCCTGATCGGCGTGGCGGTGATCAAGCCGGCCGAATTCGTCATCTTCCGCATCGGCCAGAAGACCGCCGATGCCAGTGCCTGAGCGAGGGGGACTGAATCATGGCTGAACGCATCACGCCCTACGGCGCCTTCAACTTCGTCGTCAATTTCGATGGCGGCGAGGAGTTCGGCGGCTTCTCCGACGTGTCGGGCATCGGCACCGAAGTGACGGTCGCCGAGTATCGCGCCGGCAACGACAAGGAAAACCATGTGCGCAAGGTGGCCGGCGTACACAAGGTCAGCGACGTGACCTGCAAGCGCGGCATCGTCAATTTCGACAGCCTGTGGGCCTGGATCCAGCAGACCCGCACCGATGGCCCGGCCGCGCAGAAGACGGTGGCCATCACGCTGATGGACGAGGCACGGAAGCCGGTGCGGACTTGGGTGCTGCGCGGCTGCATCCCGATGAAGTACACCGGCCCGACGCTGGCCGGCAAGGGGGGCACCGACGTAGCGATGGAGGAAATCGTGCTGTCGGCCGAAGGCTTCGAGATCCAGGCCTGAGGCCCGTTCGACACGATCCGGACCGACATTCCGATCCATAACCGACGAACGCCAACGAGCCTGCCATGTACGGCCTGCGCTACGAGACCGCCGCTCCGCCGCTGCGCCCGGATCCCAACCGGGTCGACGTCGCCTGCTTCATCGGCTACGTCGCGCGGCGGCCCGGCCCGCTTCCGGCAAGCGTCATCGACGCGCTTGCCGCGCAGCGCTGGCTGGTGCGCGACGCGACGGCGGCACGTGGCTGGTCGCCCGGCTCGTGGCGTAGCGATGCCGACGAGATCGAGACGCTGTTCCAGCTTCCCGTCGTGGTGGAGAGCTGGGCCGCTTTCGACGCCCTGTTTGCCTGGGACGCACGGCCGGTGAAGGCGGGCAGTACGCGCCGGTGCACGAGCTACCTCGGCGCGGCGGTGCGCAGCTTCTTTGCCAACGGGGGCCGTCGCGCTGTCATCGTGCGTGCGGGGGATCCCTGGCCTTTCCTCGAGGCGAGCGGGGAACGCGCTGCGGCGCGCGATGAGCGGCTCGCGGCGCTCATCGCACCCGAAGCGACGGCGGTCGATCCGACGACCTGGCGCGGACTGGGGCATCTGTTCGGATTGCCGGAGGTGGCGCTGGTGGCGGCGCCCGACCTCGCCGATGCCTGCGCCGCCGATGGCGACACGGTGAGCGTCGCGATCGAGCCGCCCGCGTCACCGGAAGTGTTCGTGGAATGCACCGACGGCGGCGAGGCCCGCGTGGAGGAGGACGTCGGCCTGCGCGACCTCGCCCCGCCGCGCTGCGACGAGACGGGTTTTTACGCCTGGCGCAACGCGGTCGCCGCGGCGCGCGCACGCTTCGCCCGCGACCATCGCGAGATGCAGTTCCTCGCAGCCTTGCCTTTGCCGCGCGCGGATGTGCGCAGCATCGCGGTCTCGGGCACGGTGTGGGCGCAGGCCGACTTTGCCGCCTGGCTGGAGCGTGCCGGGATCCTGCAGGCGGGCATTGACGACGACCCTCAGGGCAGGCCCGAGGCGGCCTTCGTGCAGCTCGGCTGGCCCTGGATCAGGACGAGGTCCAGCAGCGACCTGCCGTCGCTCTTGGAGCCGCCCGACGGGATGCTGGCTGGTCTGCTGGCGCGCAACGCCCTGGCGCGCGGCACCTTCCGTTCGGTCGCCGGCACGCTGTTGCCGGCGGTGTATGACAGCGAACCGGTGTTGAGCTGGAGCGGTGTCGCCGAAACCTCGTCCGACCGACTGGCCGAGCGCGTGTGCGTGGTGGCGCCAGGTGCCGACGGCTGGGCGTTGCGTTCCGATGTGAGCACGTCGGACGTGGAGCCCTGGCGCGCGGGCGGTGTTGCGCGCCTGCTCGGCGCCATCCTGCGCGCTGCGAGGCGTGCAGGCGAGTCCGCCATCTTCGAGGCCAATGGCCCGGCACTGTGGGGCCATGTGCGTCGCAGTCTGGAGCAGACGCTGCTGGCGTTCTGGCGCGAAGGCGCGCTAGGCGGTGCGACTGCCGCCGATGCCTTCGTCGTGCGCTGCGACCGCAGCACCATGAGCCAGAACGACCTCGACAACGGCCGCGTGCGCGCCGAGATTGCCGTGCTGCCGGTCGCTTCCGTGGAGCGGATCACCGTGGTGCTGGAGCTGATCGGCGGTGGCGTGGCGCTGACGGCGCAGGAGGTGGCGTGATGGCAGATCCGCTGAGCCGGGAGGCGAAAGAGCGGCTGGATTACGCGCCGCTGCACGTCTTCCGCTTTCACGTCAGTTTCCGCAAGCAGGCGCTCGGCCACGTTCCCGCGAGCACGACGGATGTGCCGATCTGCCAGGGAGCCTTCTCCGAGTGCACCGGCCTGGAGGCGACCATGGAGCCGAAAGTGATCAAGGTCGGCGGGTCGAACTATGGCGCCGCGCAGCGCGCCGGCCCGGTGAGCTTCGCCACCGTGGTGCTCAAGCGCGGCATGACGCAGACGCGCGATCTGTGGAACTGGTTCAGCATGGTGGGCGGCGGCGCCTACGCCTATCGCCTGATGGTCGAGATCGAGATGCGCAACGCGCGCGACGAGGCAGTGGTGCGCTGGGCCTTGCGCCGTGCGCTGCCGGTCAAGTTCAAGGCGGCGGACCTCAATGCGAAGGGCAACGAGGTCGGCATCGAGGAACTGCATCTGGCGCATGAAGGCCTGGTGCTGCTGCCGGTGAGTGGAGGCTGAAGATGCCCGAACTGCCAGAAGACCGCGCCGACACGCCAGCCACCTTCGAGACCCTGACGGGGCCGAAGGTGCAGGTGGACGTGCATTTCAATCCCGCCAGCCTGCAGATGCAGGTCAGCAACACGTTGAAGGAAGAGGGCAAGGGCGCGAAGAAGAAGCAGTACGTCAGCCAGACCTCGTCCAAGTTGACGATGGATCTGGTGTTCGACACCACCGACACCGGCACCGACGTGCGCGTCGTCACCAAGAAGATGGCGCAGATGCTGCAGCCCATCGCCGAAGGCAGCAGCAAGTTCGTGCCGCCGACGGTGAAGTTCTCGTGGGGCGCCTATTCCTTCACCGGCCTGGTGGAGCAGTACAAGGAGACGATCGATTTCTTCGCTGCCGGCGGCCTGCCGCTCCGCGCATCGATCAACCTGACCCTGGCCAACCAGGAGAAGGTGTTCGACATCGGCACCAGCGACCAGCAAGCCAGCGTCGATAGCGACATTACGCCCGAGGCGGTCGTCGTGCCGGACGACGGTGGCCCGGTCGGCGGTGCGCAGGGCCTGGCGAACGCGATGGGCGCGCCGCGCGCCGCGCGAGGTATCGCCGGCGCCAACGGCGCAGCCAGCCTGCGCTTTGGCGCTGGCGGCGGACTGGCGGTCGGCGCGTCGGCGAGCGTGGGATTTTCCGCCGGTGCATCGATGGGGGCGGGTTTTTCGGGTGGCATCGGCGCTTCGGCCGGCGCCGGATTATCCGCGGGAGCCTCGGCCAGCGCGGGATTCGGTGCCAGCGCGGGCGCGGGAGCAAGTGCCAATCTGCTGCCCGCCGCAGCGTTTGCCGCAGGCGGAGGGGCAGGGATCGGCCTTGGAGGAAGTGCTGGAGCCGGTGCCGGACTGTCGCTCGGTGGCGGGGTTGGTGCGGGAGTTGGTTTGTCGGTGGGCGGCGGTGTCGCCGTCGGGGCTTCGGCGGGCGCTGCCGCCAGCGCCGGCCTTGCTGTCGGAGCCAGCGCCAGCGCGGGGTTCTCCGGCCTGCGCAGCGAGACGACGGTTTCGACCCACACGCTGTCGACCAGCCAGTTGCTGCAGCCGGCCGTGTCCAGCTCGCCACACGGTTCGGTTGCTGCGGGTGGGAGGCTGATCGACGACGGCAGCAGCGGCCTGAAGGTGGACGTGGGCGCCGAGGCGGATTTCGTCATCGGCATCCGCTGAGTCACGAGCGAAGAGGAGCACGGCCATGCCGATCACGATCGAGGAAATGCAGGCGGAGGTCACGCCCGAGCGCGAGATGCCGGCGCAGTCTTCGTCCGGCGGTGAGTCGCAAGGGGCGCGCGACATGGAGCTGATGGAGCGGATCGCGCGCGAGCAGCGGGTGCGCGAGGAGCGGGCACAGCGGGTGGTGGCGGATTGAGGTGCGAAGGCGAACGAACGTCCCCGTAGGAGCGGGCTTGACCGCGATCTCACACGTCCGGTCGCGGTCGAGCCCGCTCCTGCACGGATGTGGTGCCCGGGAATGCCCTGCATCCGGGTGGTCCTGCTTGAGCGCGGAACGAACGAGCAAATAGCTGGGAGCAGCGGAGATGTCTGAAACCTCGGTCAGTCAGCAGGCGGTCTATCGCGCACGGCCCACCTTGCGCGTGGCCGGGCAGGCCGACGAGCGGGTGTCGGAGCTGCTCATCGCCATGTGCATCACCGAGGCGGAAGGCGGCATGAGCACTGCGGAGCTGCGCTTCTCCAACTGGGTGAGCACTTCGGCCGGGGCCGAGAGCGCGTTCGAGGACGGTTCGCGGCTGGCGCTCGGCACCGCGATCGAGGTGTATGCAGGCGACGAGACGCAGCCACGGGAAATCTTCCGCGGCGTGGTCAGCGCGCTGGAGGCGGAGTTTGGCCAGGGCACGCCGCCGGAGTTGACGGTGATGGCCGAGGATCCGCTTGCGAAGGCGCGCATGGCCCGGCGAAGCAAGGTCTACGCCGACATGGCGCCGGCCGAGGTGGTGCGGCAAGTGGCGAACGAGCTCGGCCTGCGGCCCACGGTGCAGGGCTTGAGCGCGCCAGTGGGCACCTGGGCGCAACTGAACGAAAGCGATCTCGCCTTCCTGCGCCGGCTGATCGGCCGCTTCGATGCCGACCTGCAGATCGTCGGCGACGAATTGCAGGTGTCGCCGCGCGGTGACGTGCGCCGTGGCGAACTGACGCTGGAAATGCATGGCCAGCTCGCCCGTGCCCGCGTGGTGGCGGACCTGGCCCAGCAGGTGACCAAGCTTACCACCGGCGGCTGGGACCCGGTCGGCGGCAGCACCGTCAGCGGCGAGGCGACGCGCCTCACCCACGGCGGCCCGGGCAGCGGCACCAGCGGCAGCGACTGGCTGGCGCGCGCGCTCGACGACCGTGCCGAACACTTGGGCCATCTCGCGGTGAGCACCGATGCCGAAGCGCAGGCGATCGCCGAGGCCGCCTTCGACCGCCGTGCGCGTCGTTTCGTGCGGCTCGACGGGGTTGCCGAGGGCAATCCGCAACTGCGCGTCGGCACCCATGTGGCGGTGAGCGGCATGTCGGCGCGTTTTGACAATACCTACTACGTGGTCGAGGCACGTCACCGCTACGACGTGCATGCCGGCTACCGCACCGAATTCGTGGGCGAATGCGCCTGGCTGGGAGGCCGCTGATGGATCGCGCACCACATTTCGAGCGCAGCGCCGGCTGGATGCAGGCGGCCTATCTCGCGCGTGTGGTCGATATCAACGACCCCGAAAGCCGCGATCGCGTGCAGGTACGGCTGTACGCCTTCGACGACGTGGACGGCCAGGACGCGCCGCTGTGGGCGCGCGTGGTGTGCCCCTTTGCCGGCGCGGATCGCGGCGCCTTCTTCATGCCCGACGTCGACGACGAGGTGCTGGTGGTGTTCGTGCAGGGTGACCCGCGCCATCCGCTGGTGGTGGGCGGCCTGTGGAATGGCGCGAATGCGGCGCCGGCCTCGCTGTCGGGCGGCACCAACCAGTACAAGTGCATCCGCTCGAAGAACGGCGTGGTGGTCACGCTCGACGACCAGCAGGGGCAGGAGAAGCTGGTGCTCGAGACGCCGGCAGGGCAGAAGCTGACCCTGTCCGACGGGCCGGGCAAGGTGCGCATCGAGGACAGCAATGGCAACAGCGTGGTGCTGGAATCCAGCGGCATCACGATCACCGCGGCGGCGCAGGTCAAGGTCGATGCGGCCAACGTCAAGGTGACGGCGGGCATGGTCACCGTCGATGCGGCGATGGCGAAGTTTTCCGGCGTCGTCAAATGCGAGGTGCTGATGGCCACGTCGGTGGTTGGCACCAGCTACACGCCCGGAGCGGGGAACGTATGGTGAGCCATCACGACATCCTGCTGCGCGCGCCGCGCGAGATCGCCGACGACGACGCGCCCGCGATCCTGCAGCGCAGCGACGAGGACTTCGTCGAGGCGGTGCTCGCAGCATTGCGCGACGAGAGCGGGCGGGTCGCGCTGCGCGACGATCTTGCGAAGGAGGCCGGCATCGCCGCCGGTACCGACACGCGCAAGCGGTTTCGCAAGGACGGCCGATCGCTGATCAAGACGCTGATGGGGCTGGCAGGGCGCAAGACGGCTGCAAGTGCGCTGCAATCAACGTCCCAATCGGCCGACGCCAGCGCTTCGGTGTCCTCGGTCGCCGAACTTTCCGAGAAGATTCGGCGTAGCGCCGAGCGCACCCGCGTGCTGAAACTGTTCCAGCCGATTCAACGCCAGTTCCATCTGGCGGTGATCGAGGCGCATTGCCTCGCACCCGGAAACCCGCGGCTCGACCCGAACAAGGTCGACAGCGCCGGGCTGGTGATCCGCCGCCTGCGCCGCGATGCGAAAGGCGTCGAGGTGAAGCAGGGCTGGATGCGCGCGGGCGACCACCTGCGCGGCTGGGCGCGCGTGGAGGCCGATGCCGCCAAGGCCGGCGACGAGCAGACGCGCTACGACCCCGAGGCCGCACGACGGCTCGTCCGTCCCACCACCGGCCAACCGGTGCTCGACCGCGAGGTGGTTGCGCTGCTGGGGGAAGCCGAGGACGCGGTGCTGTCCGAACAGGTGGTGCCGATGTTCATCGCTCCGCCGGATGTGTGCCGCGCTGCCGGACGCACCTTCTTCTACGGCCTGGTGCCGACCACGTCCAGCGAGCGTGCCGAGGGCGGTGCCCCGGCCTTCGACACGGCGAGCTTCGGCCCCGACTCGGCCGATTTTCGCGCGCATCTGGTGGGCCCGTTGCGCGGATTGGGCGACAGTTTCCCGCGTGCCGGCTACACGCTGACGCCGGCCATGACGTCGATCGCTCAGCCCACGTCGGCCGGCGATGCCGACCACGCGGCGATGAAGCGCCTGCTGCTCCTGTTGCGCCAGCTTGCGATCGAGTTCGACGCCTTCGGCGATGATCCGGACAGCCAGGCGCTGGTCGCGGTGCTCAACGGCATCGGGCTGCCGCTGCTCGGCCCCGAAGGCCTGCCGTCGGGGCTGACGACACCGGCGGGCGATTTCCTCGCGAGCGCGAGCCGTGTGCTGCTAGACGGCGAAACCGTCGCCAACCCACCGGTGATGCCGATCGGCTGGCCCGCGCTCGATCAGCAGACGACGGCGGCGCTTGCCAGCGCGCTGTCGGTCACGCTCATGAACCGCTTCGAGGCGGTGGCCGGCACCGCCGGGCGCTACGACGACCCGGACGCGCGTTACGTGCTCCGTGCCTTCGTGCGCCTGAAGCCGGAAGGCTCTTGTCCGGGGCGCACCGTGTGGAGCGCCTACAGCCCCGCCTTCGTGATCGCGCCCTGGTACGAAGGCGGCGGTGCGCCGCCGGTGCAAGTGCCGCTGCCCGATCCGATGGACAAGGAGATGCTGAAGAAGCTCAAGCCCAACGTCGCCTTCACCGTGCCACCGTCGCTGCACGACCTGCTCGCCGGCGATCCGCAGGACCTGCTCGACGGCAAGAAGCCTTCCGCCAGCGGCATGACGATAGGCTGGATCTGCAGCTTCAACATCCCGATCATCACGATCTGTGCCTTCATCGTGCTGAACATCTTCCTGTCGCTGTTCGACCTGTTCTTCCGCTGGATGATGTTCATCAAGATCTGCATTCCCTTCCCGAAGAAGGGTGGAGGTGAGGAATGAGCACCGACAGCCTGCCCCGCCCGCTGATCGGTTGGCCGCTGTTCGCCGTGCCCGATGGCGATGGCCGGCTCGACTGGCCCGACCTCGAGACCAGCGTGCGCCAGCAGATCCGCGTCATCTTGAGCACGCGCCCGGGCGAGCAGTTGATGCGCCCGGAATTCGGCGCCGGGCTCGACCGGCTGCTGCACGAGCCCAACAACCTCGGCACCCGGCGGCAGATCCGCGACTGGGTCATGGAGTCGCTGCCGCGCTGGGAACGCCGCATCGTGCTCGATCGGGTGGAGGTGCTCGAGGTGCCGGGCGAACCCGCCGACCTGCGGGTCGAGATCGCTTACCGACTGGCGCGGACCGGCACGCCGGCGGCGCTTGCCGTGACTGTCCGACTGGAGGCCTGACATGCCCATCCTGCCTCCCCGACTCGATGACCGCAGCTTCGACGACCTGCTCGAGGACCTGCTGGCGCGCATTCCCGCCCACACCCCGGAGTGGACCAACCCGCGCCTCGGCGACCCGGGCCGCACCTTGCTCGAACTCTTCGCCTGGCTCGGCGATGCGCTGCTCTACCGCGCCAACCTGATTCCGGAACGCCAGCGCCTGGTGTTCCTCAAGCTGCTGGGGCAGGGCCTGCGGCCGGCGCAGCCGGCGCGCGGCATCGTCAGCCTGTCGTTCGCGCAGCCCACCGAGCTTGCCGGCCTGACGCTGGCGGCCGGCGCCCGCATCAAGGCAGCGGTGCCGTTCGAGACCTTGAGCGAAACGACCGTGCTGCCGGTCACCGCCGAGGCCTACTACAAGCGGCCACTGCCCGAGGCGGACCGCCTGCGCATGGCCGACGTGCTGACCGGCCTGCAGCGGGTGCACCGCATCACCGACGAAGTGGCGGGCTATCTGACGACGCCGCTGTTCGAAGGCGGACAGGCGGCCGGGCAGGGCGTGGACGTCTTCGCCGGGAGCACCGACCGTGCGCTGTGGCTGGCGCTGCTCGCGCCTGCGGCGCAACAGCCCGAGCAGCAACCCGCGGCCAACACCGCTGCGCGCGCCGCGCTCGGCGGTGGCGACAGTGGAGCGGCGGCGCTGCTGTCGGTGGGTGTCGTCCCAGCGATCGCCGCGCCCGCGCTGTTCGAGGAGATCGGGCCACGCGCACGTGTGCCGGTGTTGTGGGAGGTCGTCACCTCTGCCGCCAATGGTCTGGACGCCGACTACCTGACGATCGAACCCCTGCCCGGTGATGCCAACGACACCACCGCAGGCCTGACCCGGCCCGGGGTGTTGCGCCTGCCGATGCCCGACGAAAGCCTGATTTTCGCCCCGGTGAATGACGTGGGCGAAAACCCGCGAGCCGGGGTGGGCGACAACCCGCCGCGCATCGACGACGCGGGGCGCGCCGCGCGCCTCGTCGGCTGGCTGCGGCTGCGGCCGAAACCGGGCAGCGGCGTCGAGAGCCTGCGCCTGTCGTGGGTGGGCGTGAATGCAGTCGAGGTGGACCAGCGCGTCACCATCGGCGGCCGCGTGCTCGGCGCGTCGACCGGCGCGGCCGACCAGGCTTTCCAGCTTCCCGCCGGCTCGGTGGATCCGGCCAGCCTGGTGTTGCAGGTTGAAGCGCCTGGGCAGGGCTACCAGCCCTGGACCCGCGTCGATGACCTGGCCGCCATCTCGGCTGACGCGGTCGTCGCACGCGAGGCGCCTGCCTTCGAGCTGGACGCGGAGACGGGCACGGTGCGCTTCGGCGATGGCGTACGCGGACGTGTGCCCGAGCGGCAGATGCGCATCCGGCTCGCTTCCGGGCGCTTCGGCGGCGGCCGCGCGGGCAATCTTCCGCAAGCCAGCCTCACCGAGGTGAGTGGCGCCACCTTGGTCGGCGTGCAGCGCAGCCTGCCCTCGATCAAGGTCTGGCAGCCGCTGGCGATGGAAGGCGGCGAGGACGCCGAAACCCTGGCTCGCGCAGAGCAACGCATCCCGGCCCTGCTGCGGCATGGCGATCGTGCGGTGACGGCCGAGGATTACCGCCGGCTGGCGGGCGAAACGCCGGGCACGGATGTCGGCCGCGTCGAAGTGCTGCCCCGCTTCAAGCCGCGTGAGCGGCGCCCCGATGTGCCCGGCGTGGTGAGCGTGATGGTGCTGCCGGCACGCCCGCTGGGCAAGGCACCCAATCCGCGACCGGACCGCCCCTTCATCGAGCGCGTGCATGCCTGGCTGTCGGCACGCACGCCGCTGGCGACCGAGCTCTATGTGATCGGCTGCGAATACGTGGCGCTGGGCGTCTCGGTGGCGGTCGCCATTCGCGATGGGTACGCGCGCGATGCGGTGCTGTTCGAGGTGCGCGAGGCGCTGCGGCGGTTGCTGTGGCCGCTGCCGCCGGGCGGGCAGGCGGGCCAGGGGTGGCCTCTGAATCGGGACGTGCGCGAGCGCGAGCTGGAGGTCGAAGTGTCGCGGGTGGCGGGCGTGGCCGAGGTGGGCGGGCTCAACCTGTTCGGCCGGGCGACGGTCGACGGCCGCGACCAGTGGTCGCTGCTCACGCGGGCAACCTCTGACGGTTCGCAGACGCTCGAGATTGCAGCCTGGCAACTGCCCGAGCTGCTGAGTGTGGTGGCAGTGGACAGCGCCGGCGGCGCGGTGGGTGCGCCCACCGACCTGTCCGCGGTGCCGAATCCCTTCGCCAGCGACACCGCGGTGGCGGTGCCGGTGGTGCCCGAGGCGTGCTGATGGACGCCAATGGACTGCGCTTCTGGTTGCTCGGCGACGACCGCCACTGGCCGTCGCGCAGCCACCTCGCGTGGCACGGCGCGTGCCGCGCACTGCGCCTGGCGAGCGAGCGCACGCTCGGTGCGCCGGTCGCGGGCGCCGCGGGCATTGCCGCATCCGCGCTGGAGCGGCTGCCGCAGGCGGTGGACCGCGAGGGCGCGGTGGCGTGGTGGGACGAGGTGGCGTCGGCCATCGTCGCCCGCAGCCATCTGCCGGATACCGCGGTCACGTTGTCGCTGGGAGAGCGGCCCGCCGACTTCGCCGCGGGCTACGACGACGTGCTTTACGTGGCGCTGTCGGGACGCGTGCTGATGCACGACCTGCGTGGCCGCTGGCCGGATCTCGTCCTGACGACGCCCGGCTTCGAGCCGTGGCGCGTGGCTGCCGACCCCGCGGGCGGCGCCTGGCTGCTGGAGCGAGCCAGTGGCCGCATCGCTCGGCTCGCGGGCTGCATGCAGGCGGCGCGACCGGCAGCGGACTACGCTCACACCACCTTCCGCCCCGATCCGGAAAACCCGGACGCGCCCCACCTGCTGCCTTGCGAGCGGGTCGCCTGGCCGATCGGCGAGCGCCCGCAGGCGATGGCGGTGAGCGCCGATGGCCGTCTTGCGCTCTTGAGCTGGTCGGGCGATGGCGACACCGCGCTACGGGTGTTGGACGTCGAGCTCGGGCTGCTGGGTGCGCCGCAGTCGCTGGCCGGTGTGCGCTTTGGCTACGCGCTCGACTGGTTGCCCGATGGCCGCATCGCGGTGCGCGTGCCGGGCCGGCGCGATGTGCCGGTGTTCGCGCCGCGGCTGGCGTTGGAGGATGGCTCCGGGATCGATGCATCGATCGTGCTGCAGCCTTCCGGAGACATCTATCCCCTTGCGGTCGATGCCGAGGAGGCGCCTTTCGCACATCGCCTGGACGATCCGCCGCGCTATCCGGTGACCGGCAACAGGGTGGAGCCGCTGCACCGGCTGTCCCTGGCGAACCTGGCGCGGCGTGGCGACGCAGCCAACTTCGGCGGTGTCGGGCAGGATGGCGGGGGTGTCCACCTGATCGACAGTGGCGACCAGCGTACGGTGTGGCATCGCCTGCATGCCGAGGCCCGCGTGCCGGCGTCCTGCGGCTTCATCGTGTGGCTCGCGGCCACTGCCGAACCCCTGCCGCCCGCCGACGGTGATGCGACGGCCTGGCATCCGCACCTCGTCGGCGAAGTCCCGCCGCTTGCGCCCGAACTTGTCCCGGGCGGCAGAGTGCCGTCCGGTGCGCTGCCGCGCGCGGCGTGGGAGCGCCTGCCCTCCGAACTGCCGGGTCATCCCGGGCTTGGCGCATGGGGCGCGCCGGAGCCCGGCCGCGCGGGGCTGTGGACGGTGCTGGTGCAGCGTCATGGCCGTCGTGTCCGCAGCCTGGTCGGGCGCTACCTGTGGGTGAGGGTGATGTTGTTCGGCGACGGCCGCGATTCGCCCGAGCTCGCCGCACTGCGCATCTACGGTTCGCGTTTCTCCTACCGCGACCACTACCTCCCGCGCCTGTATCGCGAAACCGAGTTTGGTGCGGCAGCGGAAGCGGGCCAGCCCGACGTGCCGGCGACGGCCAGCGCAGCCGACTTCCTCGAGCGCATGCTCGCCAACCCCGAAGGCTGGCTCACCGCGCTCGAGGATCGCGTTGCCGGCGCGCACCTGCTCACCGACCCCGCGGTGGCGCCGGAAGAAGCGCTCGAATGGCTGGCGGGCTGGATCGGCGTCGCGTTCGATGGCGCGCTGCCGGTGGAGCGCCGGCGTGCCTGGCTGATGCACGCGGCGGAGCTCGCACGCTTCCACGGCACCCGGCGAGGCCTGAGCCTGGCGCTGGACATCGCCACCGACGGTGGCGTCAGCGGCGGAGAGCTGGTGGTGCTGGAGGGCTTTCGCATGCGCCGCCTGATGGCCACGCTGCTGGGTGTGGACCTCGCGGTGGAAGACGATCCATTGCTGCCCGGCCTGGTCATCAGCGGCAATTCCATTGTCGGGGACACGCTGGTGCTGGGCGAGGCCGAGCGGGCCGCACTGCTGGCGTTGTTCCGCGACGAGGTCGCCAGCGACGCCGAGCGCGCGGCAGTGCTGGCCTTCTACGACAAGCTCGCGTATCGCGTGCTGGTGCTGGTGCATCAGGAAGTGGATGCGCAGGACCTTGGCCTGATCCGGCGCATCGTCGAGCTCGAGTCGCCTGCGCATGTGGAAGTGCAGGTGGACACCGCGAGCTGGCCGCTGCTGGTGGGCATCGCCAGCCTCGTCGGGGTCGACACCTACCTGGGGCCGCCGCGGCCGATCAACGCCGCGCGTGCGGATGTGTCCAGCCTGGGCAACGGCGACCTGGTGCTTGGCGTCGGCAGTCTGGACGCGCGCCTGTCCGGCGCGGTGGCGCCGATCCCGGACGCGGTGCCGCGGGGCAGGCCGGTGGCCGACGCAGGCCGCGACTTCGGCGCGCCTTTTGGAGAATCCTTCGTGCTGGACGGCAGTGCATCAAGTGCTGCCGCCGGGCGTCGCATCACCGAATTCCGGTGGCGCCGCGTCGACTGATACGAGCTGTACAGATCTCACCGTAGAAAGGAGCATCGCCATGGCAACCTTCATCATCAACCAGGTCGTGAAGACCGACACCCCCACCGTCGAAGTGACGGTCCCCACCGACAAGCCGCTGCCGCTCGGGCGTCACACCTTTCGCCTGGTGGTGGTCGATGACTCCGGCAACACCTCCATTCCCGACGAGGTGGTGGTGATCGTCGCCGACACCGTCAACCCGACGGCGGTGCTCACCGCGCCGCGTTCGGTGTCCTTCGGCACCAGCTTCACGCTGAGCGGCGAGAAATCCTTCGATGCCGGCGGCGGGCGGGTCACCACCTACCTGTGGACCTATCTCGGCCAGCCGATCACCTGAGGGGAATGCCGTCATGGTCGCCTTCGTCGTCGGGCGCGCAGTCAAGACCGCCGAGCCGGTGGTGACGGTCGACCCGGGTCTGCCGCTGGGCGTGCATCGCTTCCAGCTCCAGGTCATCACTGCCGATGGCCGCCGCAGTTCAGTCGATGTGGTGGATGTGTCGGTGCAGCGGCTGCAGATCCTGGAGCCGCTGCAGCCGGTGCTGCGGCCCACGATCATCGATCCGGTCAGTCCCGTCATCAGCCCGGCCGCGACGACGCCCCTCGCGACCAGCACGACGACCAGCACGACGATCAGCTCGACGCTGGTTCGCACCCCTCGGGAGCGGAGCGTGCGCCAGATCGACACCGACGCACCACCGGAGCCGCCCGCCGCAGGCCGCAAGACACGCAGAACGCGCAGGAGTGAATCATGAACCGAGATCTTCGCCCGCCCGCGGACGATCCCCTCTACGGCCTGCCCGATGCGGCACGGCCCAACTACGCGACGGGCATGTTGCTGGGCGCGGACGACTTCGCCGCAGAGCAGATCTATCACCGCAACCGCCTGGCGCGTGCGCTCGCCTTCGCCAGCGGTGCGGGCGCCCGTCGCCTGCCCGAAGGGCTGGGCGACAGCCCCGGGGCTGCCGGCCTGCTGGGTGGCGGCACGCTGGCCGGTCTGCGGGTGGCCTTGCGTGCAGCGAGCGGCACTCAGCCGGAGGAGATCCGCGTCGCGCCAGGGTTGGCGGTGGATCGTCTAGGCAGACTGATCGAGGTGCCGAACCCGGTGTGTCTGCGCCTTCAGCGCTGGTTCGATGGCGAGCTCGAGCGTGACGGCGGAGACGATCTGCGCCGCGCGGCGCTCGCCGATGCAGGACGGTTCGCGAGCGCGAGGCTGAACGACGAGATCGCGGCGGGCGCGGGGCCGTTGCCGGAACGCGCGGTGATCGTCGATGTGTTCGTGCGTTTCGTGACCTGCCGCCAGGCCCTGACGCCGGCCTTCGCCAGCGGTCCGTTCGATGCGCTCGATGCGGTCGAGACTTCGCGCCTGCGCGATGCGTACGAGGTGCATTTCGTGCCGCGGACGGATGGGCTCGACGACGACTTCAATGGTCTGCCCTTGCTCGATCGCGATCTGTCGGCCCTGACGGGCGCGGCGCGGCGCGATGCGCTGCAGGACGCGGTGCTCGACGGTTGGCCCGATCTGGCCGCGACCGTCGGCGCCGACAACCAGCTCGCCTCGCCGCCCGGGCACCCTCCCGGGCTGGATCCGACAGCGGTGTTCCTCGCCCGCGTGCTCATCGGCGTGGGTGCGGGCGATCCGCCCGCGCGCAGTGGGGGGGCGGTGGTCGACAACGGCGCGCGGCGCTTCCTGCCGCACCTGGGGATGCTGGCCGGCGCGCTCGGGCTGGGACTGGATTGAATTGACGCAACCTTCCGGTGCCGTGCGCCCTGCGGCGCGTGAGCCGGGACACCATGCGGCGCCGAGATGCGCCGGGGAGACAGAGTCATGGATCTGACCAAGGGACTCGGCAGGGCAAGCCTGAGCGCAGCGGAAGTTGCGGCCCTGCGTACCGCGGGTGCGCTGATCGAGGATCCGCGCCGCGAACGTCCGCGCTACTTCGACGGCCGCTTCCTTGCCGCGCGCGACCTGATCCGCGACCAGCAATACATCCTCACCCGCGAGGCCGATCTCGGCCAGGCGGCCGGCAGCGGGGTTGCCGCCGGGCTCGACGTCGAACCGGGCGGCGGCGGTGACCGGCTGCGGGTGAGCGCCGGCCATGGCGTGACGCCGGCCGGCGAGCTGGTGCTGCTGCCGCGCGATGTCGAGGTGAGGCTGGCCGACATCCCGCACGCCGAGCAATTGTCGGCACGCTTCGGGCTGGGGCGCATCGCCCATCCGCCATTGCGCAGCCGTACCGGCCTGTTCGTGCTGGCGCTGCGGCCGGTCGAATTCACCGCGGGGCCGGTCGGCGCCTATCCGACGTCCATCACCGGGCCGCGCACCGTCGAGGATGGCGACATCATCGAGGCGACCGCGATCGTGCTCGTGCCGTGGAATGACGATGGTGCCGCGGACGACCTGCAGGCGCGGCGCGGCCGGGCGGCGGCGACGATCTTCGCCGCGGCGGGCATGCGGGCGCTGTCGTCGAACGTGCTGCCGGTCGCCATGGTGGCGCTGCAGAACAATATCGTGGCCTGGATCGATGTTGCGATGGTGCGCCGGGAACTGGGCGCCGATCGAGCCGACCTGCCGGGGCTGGGGCACGCGCCGCGCGCCTTGCGCCTCGCGCACCTGATGCAGCATCAGGTGCATCTGGCCGATGTGCTGAATGCCAATGGTGGCAAGAGCTTTGCCGCGCGAGAGCACTTTTCGGCGCTGCCATCGGCCGGGCCGCTGCCACCGGGAATCATCGACACACGCGATTTCACCCAGCGCTACTTTCCGCCGGAAGTGGCGGTCGATTTCTCCATCATTCCCGAAGACGAGCTGCCGGCGCTGGTGGAGGAGTCGCTTTCGCTGCCGCCGCTCGATCTCGAGGCCGACAGCGAGACGCTGGAAGCCTGCTCGGTGCTGATTCTGGCACCGGTGCCGCGCAACGAGTGGCGGGTGGTCAGCAGCCGCCTGACGACGCGGACCCTGACGCTGCGACCGGCCGCGCTCAACCTGGTGGCAGCGCGCAAGCCGCTGGAGATTCTGCAACGGCTGCGCATCCCGAGCGTGGCCGTGACCCCCGTCCCGGTCGATCCCTCCACTGCCGAGTGGGCGCGGCTGGCCGCCTTGTCCGACCTGTGGTTCGTGCGCCGGCGCAACCTGGCCTACCGGGACGCGCTGGCGGGTGACGCGGTGCGGCTGGCTGCGGCGGAGGTCGCGCCTGCGGTGGTGCTCAATCGCCTGCAGGGCATCGGCCTGGATGCGCCCTTGAATCGCGTGCTGGAGCGGGCCACGCCACTGGCGGTTAGCGAGGCGAGCAGCCTGCTGGCCAGCCCGCGCTTTGCCGATTCGCCCACGCTGACTGCGGCGGCGCTTTCCGAGCTGTCGAAGGCCGAGACCATTGACCGCGCCACGGTGCTGAAGGTGGCCGCGGACCTCTCCGCGCCCGGGGTTGGCGATGGCCTGGTGAAGCTGGAGACGGCGACGGCGGACACGGCACCGAGCAAGGCAGCGTTGCAGACCATCGCCGATGGCGGGGAATGGCGCAGCGCGGATCTCGCCGCGGCCACGGCGACACGCACCGAACTGACGCCGCTGGCCAACAAGCTGCTGAGCCCGGAGGTGGTGCGGCCGACGACGGCTGTCACGGGTGCGACGGTGCGGCCGGCGACGGTTGCCGCGGGTGCGACCGTCAGGCCACGCGCGGGGGCACCCACGGCACCGGCAGCAGGCACGGATGCGCGAGCGAAGCCCGCCGCCCGGACGACCGGGGCGGCTGCATCCGGCGGGTCCCGCGCGGCGGCGAAGGGCAGTGGCGGCGGTGAGGGCGGTGCGGGCGAGGCGGTGGCGCGTCGTCGCAAGGCTCCGGCCGAAACCGGTCCTGGCGAACCCGCGTCGACGTCCCCTTCGGGCAGGCGTCGCAAGCCGGCTGGTGGCACGGGTGAGAAGTGAAGGCCGGCGGGCGGCGCTGCGCCGCTGGCGGCTTGATGATTGACGGAGGTGTCGCGTGAGCATCACACCGATCAAGGGTTCCCTGCGGGGCGAACAGGTGGTGCACCTCGCTCCGGAAAATGCGGCGGACGTATCGCGCTGGTGGCTGCGACGCCCGAACCTGTTTGCCGGTCGCACGTTGACGGGGCCGACGCTGCAGGGCCGCCAGGCCTGGGCCGCCGCGCATGTGGCGCTGCGCGGGCGATCCTTCACCGCTGGCGTCGTGCGGGGGTTGGAGGCCGTGCTGCTGGGCGGCAGCAGCGGGCTCGCCGATGCCCGCATCGCCCTCATGCAGGGCAGCGGACTCGCCTTCGGCGGCGACGACGTGCGGGTGCCGCAGGCTGTCGAATTCGCGCTGGCCGGTCTTTCCGTCGTCGGTGATCCGTCGGCGTTCGCCCCCGCCGAGGGCGGCAGCGGTGGAGGCGGGGGCGAAGGCAGCAGCGGCGGTGGTTCGGTCTTGCGGACGAAGGTCATCGGGCCCCGCCTTGGCGACCTCGTTGCGCAGCGCCCCGATGCCATCCCTCGCGTCGGCGTCCTGGTGCTGCAAGCGGTGTCGGCGGATCGCATCGGCGAGTTCGACCCGACGGACCCTTGCGGGCTGGACGGGTGCGGCTCCGGCAACGTCACCTCCTTCGAGGACTGGCGCATCGGCGACGCGGCGCGCCTGCTCTGGTATGCGTGGCCCACGGAGCTCGACGCATTCGCGCTCGATGTGGTGCTGGCCGCGGCGCCGGCACGCTGGCGCAACCTGCTCGCCTGGCAGGTGTTCGATGCCGAACGCAGGCTCGGGCCCGATGACGCGTTGCCGTGGGAGGAGTACGGCGTTGCGGTCGGGCTGGTGTGCTGCGACGCGACGTGGAATCCGCTTTTCCTCGACCGCGCCAGCGTGGTGCGGGCGGGCGGCCGCGGGCGCTACGACCGCATGGGCGGCGGGGCCGAAGGTCTCGCGGCGCACTGGCGCCTGCCCGGGCTGTGGCAGGCCCAGCTCGAACAACTGGCCGAGCAGGTGGCTGCGGCGGGTGAGCCAGCGCCGCCGCCGGCGACGCTGGCGGCAGGGTTCAGCCGCCTGCCGCCGTTTGGGCTGCTGCCCGCCAATGTGGTGGACCTGACCACCCTGCGCAGCGGTTTTTTTGCCGGGAGCTTCGAACTGGATGCTGCACCGGTTCCGGTGGAGCAACTCGACGCCGCGCTTGCGGAGGCCGCTGCGCTGGCACCGCTGGACACCGCGCTCGGTGGCCGGGTGCGGGTGCTGGTGCCGGTGCCGCAGGCGGTGTTCGAGCCGCGGTTGTTGCTGCGCGAGGTGATCGATCCCGAGTTCGCGACGACGCTGGCGGGGTTCCTGTCGGTGCGCGCGCGCTGGCTGGGCGACCGCCAGGGCTTGCGCACCCGCGCATCGCTGCTTGCACGTGCCATTTCCGGCAAGACGCTGGAGGTTCCGGCCATCGCGGACGATCCCGAAGCGCTGGAGCCGGAATCGCTTGCGCCGTGGGGGCCGCCGCCGGCAGGCGGTGGTCATCGGTCCACTCTCAAGGCGGGCATACACCAGCATTTCTTCGAGGCCGCGACCGAGACTCTCAGCGTGGCAGCCGGGGAGACGCTGTTCGCCTGGGTCTGTCTCGACCCGGACAACCCGCCGCGCAGCCTGATGCTGCAATGGCACGCCGGCACCTGGGAACATCGCGCCTACTGGGGCGAGAACCTCATCCCCTGGGGCGCCGATGCGACGCCTGCCCGCGCGCGCGCGGGCGACCTGCCCGCCGCCGGGCAGTGGGTTAGGCTGACCCTTCCGGCGGCGCTCGTCGGCCTGGTCGGCGCGACGATCGAGGGCATGGCCTTCACCCTCTACGACGGCCGGGCCGCGTTCGGCATGACCGGCGTGGCCGCGCCCGACGGCGGGCAGCGCAAGTGGTTCTGCGGCGTGCTGCCGACCGGCGCGCAGCAGAACGGCGATGAACGCTGGGAAATGCTGACGCAAAACGACCTGTGGTCGCCGTTCGAAGCAATTTCCGAGGTCTTGCCGGCCGACGGCTCGAACGCGCCGGGCAGCGGTGGGCACACCGAACCGGCCGCGAGCGGCGTGCACCAGCACTTCTTCGAGAATGCCGGCCAGACCCTGACGGTGGCGGCCAGCGAGCGGTTTTACTGCTGGGTGTTCGTCGATCCGAACAACCCGCCGGCGCAACTGATGCTGCAGTGGCGCGCGGGGGGCACTTGGGAGCACCGCGCCTACTGGGGCCTGTCGCGCATCGACTGGGGGCAGGACGGAACGGTGTCGCGTCGCCGGCTCGGTGCCTTGCCGCGGCCCGGGCGCTGGCTGCGGCTGGAGATCGCGCCCGATGCGGTCGGCCTCGCCGGGCTCGCCATCGACGGCATGGCGTTCACGCTTTTCGACGGCGCCGCGGCCTTCGGGCCATGCGGCGCGCTGACGCCGGCGAGCGCGAACGCGGCGGAAACCTCGCGCGAGTGGTTTGCCGGCAGCCTGCCGCGGGGCGCGACGCCGCGCGGCCTGTGGCAGTTCCTGTCCGCACGCGACCTGCGCGCGCCCACTTCGGCCGGCAACAACGGCCAGGTGGCGGCGCTCACCCGTCTGCATGACGATGCGGCGCTGGCGCCGCTCTCCGCGCAGGAGCGCTACCAGCTCTTCCAGCTTGGGCTCGAAGGCTTCATCGCCTACCTGAAGGCGCGCGCAGATCGCGCCGACGACCTGGTCGATTTCAACTTCGTGAAGGTGCAGACCGACATCTACCGGGTGCGCCAGCTCATCCTCGGCACCACGGCGGCCACCCGGCTTGCGGTGTCACCGGCGCTGGCCAACATTGCGCAGGCCGAGACGGCCGTGGCGTCGACCGAGCGGATCGCGGGCTTCTTCGACGAACTCAAGAAGGAGTCCGTTGCCACCACGCAGGCCCGCACCCTCGCCGCAGGTGCGAGCGAGCCGGTTGCCCGCGGCTTCAGCTTCAATGCCGCCCTCGACAAGTCCGTGGAGCTGCAGGCATCGTCGACGATGGAGTTGCGCTCGACGACGATCGTCGAGCCGCTGCTGATCCAGCCCCGCCAGGACGCCGTCGACCTGAAGTTGGCGAGCGGCGGCACGAAGGATTTCTTCGCCGAGGCGACCGGGTTTGCACCGCCCGTCAAGGTGGGCGGCTTCGTGCCGTCAGACATCACTGATGCGGCGCCGCTGGTGGGCAAGGCCGACGTGCGCACGACGAGCATCGCCGAACGACTGGCGGCACCCAAGGCGACCGAAGCCAAGGACTACACGACCTCTACCCGCTACGACGCGGTGCGCAGCCTGCTGGCCTTTGCCGACGAATTGCAGGCGGCTGACGGCGGCGAGCCGGCAGGGCTGTTCGACGGCGTGCATTTCTTTGGGGTGCGCGGCGATCCCTCCCTGTTCTACGACAGCGAGGCGGAGATCAACAATCCTGATCGGCCCTTGCCCAACGCTGACACGGACGATCCAGCGCAACAGGCGGTGCTCAACGGCATGCGGCGCAGCCTGCCGCTGAGCGAGTTGATGACCCAGCGCTGGCGCCTGCCGCTGATGCTGCGCTCGCCGTCGCGGACCAAGATCGACGAGTCGGCGCACTTCTCCGACGGGGCGGACCTGGCGGACAACACGGTGGCGCTGATGCGCCAGCTCGAGGGGCGCATCAAGCTCTATCGCAATGCCATCGCTGCCAGCCAGAAGGTTCTGGACAGCCTGCGCGCCAGCGCGGCGGCGCTGGAGTCCCGCCTCAAGGTGGTTGGTGAGGAACTGGCCGAGGCGCGCCATGACGTGTCGGTGACGCGCGCGCTGATCGCCGAGGAGGAAGCCCGGCTGGCCGCCATCAACGCCCGCCGTGCGCAGGTCCTGCAGCAGCATGTGCATTTCCTGGCATACCAGCGTCCGCGCGAGGCGGACCTGATCGCGAGCGCGCCGATGCGCACGCTCGACCCAGGCCTGCTCGCGCCGCCACTGCCTGCATGCTTCATGGAGCACCAGGGCGCGCCCGACGAGCTGCGCGATCTGCTGGCGGTGGTGCGTGAGGCGCCGGCGCGCTGGTTTGCCGGCGTGCCCTTGCTGCTCGACCGCCTTGACCGTGTCGACCTGTTGGTGAAGACGGTGCAGTCCGCACAGTTGCGCAGCCAGATCATGACGCTGAAGGCGGCGGCCGCACCCGCGGCCAGTGCCCCGGCGAGTGGCGTCGCTGCCAGCATTGCGCGCCTGCAGACGAAGCAGTTGCAGGCGGTGCAGAACCTGCGCGTGGCGGCGACGCGGGTCGACCCGTCGCTGATCGCCAGCCTGGGCTGGCAGGGCGCGCGCGCGCAGGTCGAACAGGTGGTGTCGCTGGGCGATCTGATCGACGGCGAGCATGGCCGGGGCGATGTGGCACAGAAGGCCGCGGCACTCTTCGACGACGTCTCGCGCATCGCCGCCTGCCTGCACGAAGGCTTCTCGTCGGTACTGCCGACGATCCGGCTGGACTGGGCTGAGCGCGTGTCGCAGTTCGACGTGGCGCCGCGCCTGCGGAACCTCGCCAGCCTGCCGCGCTGGGGCGAGATCGCCTATGCCGAGCGCCGCCAGATGCAGGCGGCTGTCGACTGGCTGTTCGGCCAACTGCGGCCCGGCGTCGCCGAGGCGGAGAGTCTGATGAACGACGTGGTGCGCATGTGCCTGCTGCTGGCGAGCCATGCGCCGATCAACCGCATCGTGTCGGGCCGCCTGCCGGCGCCGGTCACCGCCATTCCTGGTGTGCGCATTCCGATCCGCGTCACCGAAGTGGGCAAGCTGCGCGTCGGCATGCAGGCGCTGGTGTATCAGGCAGAGCGCGTGGTGGCGCGGGCGACGGTGGATGACGTGGGCTCCGTTCAGGTGGCGGCCACGCTGATCCAGGTCGAAGGCAACCGCGTCGAGCTGGCGGCAGAGACGCGCGTGCAGTTCCTCGATGCGGCCAGCCCGGTGGCGATGAGCGCGGTGCGCGTCAAGAGTGCCACCGTGAGATAGCGCATGGCGACCGAGCGCACCGTCCGCCAGCTCCGTGTGCGCGCGCCGGACGAGGCGCTCGTACGCCGTGCGCGGATGTTGCTGGAGGATGCGCTGCGCACGGCGAGCCTGCCGGGCGACGGTGCCGCGGTGGTGCTGGTCCGAAGGCTCTCCCTGCCTGCCTTCAGCAGCGCATCGACGCCGCAAAGCCTGGCGCTTGCGCTGGAGGCGTATTGCCGGTCCCTGCAGATCGTGACAGTGAGCGAGGCAACGACCGAAGACGAGTTAGCCGCGGCAGCGGCGGTGCGTTTTCGTGATCCGCTCCACGCGCGCCAGGACCTCGGCCTGCGCCTGCTGCGGGGGACGCCTCCCGCGGCCTGGTGCTGGGCGCTTGCGGTGCCCGGTTACCACCCGCGGCTCGGGCTCGGTGAGGCCTTGTGTGTGGTCGCGATGTCGCTGGTGGATCTGCCCGAGGCCGAGGTCGCGGTGCCGCTCTGGCTGGATACGATCATTGCCCAGGGCGGCATTGCCCGGCTGGTCGCGTCCTTGGACGAGGATGATGCTGAGGCGCTCCTGGCAGTTCTGCCTGCAGCATCGCGGCCCAGCGCCGCTGCCGGTGTGCGTCCCTCGCCCGGGAGCGCGAACGCTGCGGGCGACGTACGGCGCGTGCACGCGTCGGATGCTGGGGCGACGCTTTCCGCTGACTGGCGCCGGACCATGGCCTGGGCGCGGCACGCCTTGGCCCCTGCGGACGTCCGCTTGCGTCTGATAGAGACGTGCGCGCATTCACGCATGCTTGCGGCCCGGCCCGGCGTTGCCGAGCCGCCCCTGCCGGCCGACGATGTGCGCGGGCCGTCGGCGGAGACGCGGCGGGCAGCGGGTGAAGGGCATCGTCGGGGTGGGCAAGGGACGGCTTCGGCCGCCGGCAGGGATGGCGGATTGGGCTCCGGTCATGACGATCGCGGGGCCTCTCGATCGCCCAGCGACTCGCGCGCGGCGCACGGCGAAGCAACAGCCCCGGGTGCTGCGAGCACCGTACGTCTGCAGGCGGGCAGCCTGGAGTCAGCGGCCGCCGGGCCTGCTGGAGCCCATGATGTGCCCGCCGATCTCCCCGGACGGCTGCACCCTGTCGCGGGCGGCACGGGCATGGCGCCCGAGCGCACGACCGCGGCCGGGCTGCTCTTTCTGCTGCCCGTCCTGGCGTCGCTCGGTCTGCCGGAATGGCTGGAGGAAAACCCCGCGTGGCGGGACGCAGCGCTGCCTGCGCGCATCCTCGCTTGCACGCTTCGACGCCTGCAGGTGCCCGAGGATGATCCGGCCTGGTTGCTGGGCATGGCTGCAGCAGATCGTCGCGAGCCCATGCCTGCCGAGGATTGCTGGTCTGCCCTGGTCGCGGCTGGCCTGCAGCCGAAGGCGCAACGGACCGTCGAGGAAATCTGGCTCGGCGGTTGCCGGCGCTGGCTGCGGATGCGCGCACGCATCGGCGTGGCCGATCTGGTCCTGCGGCCCGGTCACATGGCGATCACCGCCACGCATGCCGATGTCTGGATGGCGATCGAGCAGACCGATCTTCGCGTGCGGCGCGCGGGACTCGATCTCGATCCGGGCTGGTTGCCCTGGCTGGGGCGGGTCGTTCACTTCCACTATGGCGACACCGAACCATGAACCATCCCGAACGGGTGCCACCGCTGCCCGACGATCTTCCCCGTTCGGCCGGGCTCGGCGCCTCATCGTCTGCCGCGGGCTCACGCCGAGACGACGTGGCGCAACTGCCCTCGCTCAACGAGATCGCCCTCGCGCTGCTCGCGCCGGCCGATAGCGAGGCTGTGCGCGAGCCCGGCAGCGAGGCCGCCTGGCTGTCGGCGCTGGGTCGCGCTGTCGATCGATTTGCGCAGGCCGTGGCTGCCGGGGTACATGGTCGCGCTGACGCGGTGCGCGTTGCGCTGGCCGCATGGCAACGGCAGGCGCCGGAGGCGGACCGCTTCCTGCACGCGCTTGCCAGCCGCGATCGGCTGAGCCTCCCCGAGACCGCAGCCATCGCGCTTGCCTGCGCCAGCGAGCTGTCGCCGATGGCGGCAAGGGCGCTGATCTGGCTGCAGCATCCTGTCGGCGAGGCCCGCCCCACCGTGGGGCTGCTGGCGAGCATCTGCGAACGCGTCGGCGAACCGCATGTGCTTGCACGCCTTGCCGAGGGCCCGGCATACCGGCACGGCGCACTGCAATTGCTGCCCGAGGACCGGCCGCTGTGCGAGCGCAGCGTGCGGGTGCCATTACCCCTGGTGCTTGCCCTGGCAGGCCACGAAGGCAGGCCGGACAACGTCGAGCTCGACCCGCAGGGCCTGCCGGCACTGTCGGCATCGGTGGTCGCTGCCGCACAGCGTCACGCACAGGGGCTCGAAAGCAAGGGCGTGCGCGTGCTGGTCGTCCGCAGCGGACATGCAGCGGAAGCACGCGCTGCGGCCGCGGAGGTGGCCGTGGCGCTCGATCGCCGGGCCGCCTTCGTCGAAGGCGACCCGCCACCTGGTTTGGGCGACTGGCTATGGTTGCGCGCCTGCGTCCCGGTGCTGTGCCGGCGCCTGGGCCCGGGCGAGCGCTTCCAGGTGCCGGTGATTCCCGGTTACCAGGGCGCAGTGCTGGTGGCCACGGGTGTGGACGGCAGCGTCGAGAGCGCCGGCGCAGTGGCGCAGTGGCGCGTTGCCGTGCCGCCCCCAGCCGAGCGTGCGGTGCTGTGGCAGACGGCGCTCGGGCGGGGCGTGGAAGTCGACGCGCTGGCGGGCACGCACCGCCACTCGGCGGGCCGGATCGCCGAGCTGGGCGAGGCAGCTCGTTCGGCGGCGGCCACCGCGGGCGTCGGGTTGCAGGCCGCACACGTCGCCCAGGCTGCGCGAGCGGGGGTCGGCGCCGATCTGGGAGCGCTCGCCGAGCTGCTCGCCGACGACATCCCGGATGACGCGCTGGTGTTGACCCCGGCCCTGCATGAGGCGCTGGCGACGCTGCTGGCCCGTTGCCGGGTGCGGGACGGCCTGGCTGACGGGCTCGGCATCGCAGCCAGGGCGCGCTACAAGCCGGGCGTGCGTGCACTGCTGGTCGGTCCGTCGGGTACCGGCAAGACGCTCGCTGCGGGCTGGCTCGCGACGCAGCTTGGGCTTCCGCTCTACCGCGTCGACCTGGCTTCGGTCACCAGCAAGTACATCGGCGAGACGGAGAAGAACCTCGCCGAGCTTTTCGCACGCGCGGAGCACGCCGAGGTGGTGCTGCTCTTCGACGAAGCCGATTCGCTCTTCGGCAAGCGCACCGACGTCAAGGATGCGAACGACCGCTTCGCCAACCAGCAGACCAATTACCTGCTGCAGCGCATCGAGTCGTACGAGGGCATCACGCTGCTGACGAGCAACAGCCGCGCGCGCTTCGACTCCGCCTTCACGCGCCGGCTCGATGCCATCATCGAGTTTCCCTCGCCCGGCCCCGAAGAGCGCCGGGCGCTGTGGCTCGCACACCTTGGCGACGGGCACCGGCTCGACGCCGCAGTGCTCAACCGCCTTGCCGGCACCTGCGACCTGGCGGGCGGCCACATCCGCAATGCGGTGTTTGCAGCGGCGGCCCTTGCGCGGGTGCGCGGCGAAGCGGTGTCGGAAGCTGACGTCGTGTCTGCGGTGGCGGCCGAATACCGCAAGCTCGGCAAGCCCGCACCGGCGGGTCTGGAGCGGCCGGGATGAAAGGCGCCCTGGCGCACACATCCAGGATCCAGCCGACCGGGCGTGAGCAGCGCGACGGGTTGGATGGTGCGGAGCGCAAGGCGGCCGCGCCTGAAGCCGGGCTGCCGCGCTTTCTTTCCGGCGGCGCGGTTCAGGCCAAGCTCGAAGTGGGCGCGGTGGACGACCCCATGGAGCGCGATGCCGACGAATTCGCGCGCGCGGTGGAACGGGGAGAGCAGGCGTCGCCGCGATTCCTGTCGGGCGGGCACGGTATCGAGGCGCGCGGTGGGGCCGGGGGCCAGCGCGACGAGCTGGCGGCGTCGCGGGCGGAGGTGAGCATCAGGCGGCGGAAGGTGGGCCACGATGAGCCGCTGCAGGACAGCTCTGCGCCTTTGCCACGCTCTGACGGCGATACCGCGTCAGGCGGCGGCGCGCCGCTCGCCGCGCCGCTTCGAACACGCATCGAAGGCTCGCTGGGACGGGATCTGGGCGCTGTGCGGGTGCACACCGGTGCGGGTGCCGAACAGGCTGCGGCGCGCCTGCAGGCCCGCGCCTTCACCCATGGCCGTGACATCTGGCTGGGGGCGCGGCATGCGCCCGATGAACTCGGCCTGGTGGCGCATGAAGTCGCGCATGTTGTGCAGCAGGGCGGTGCCCCGGGACCGGTGCGGCGGAGCTCCGAAACTGCGCCGCCCGGGGCGGCCCCGTCACCTGCACGGCAGAGCTTCGCGTTCTCGGAAGAGGACATGGAGGCGCGGCTTGCCGCGACGCCGCCCGAGGGGGCGGATACCAGCGCCCCGACGGTCGAGCTGGAGAGTTCCACGGCTGGGAAGCTGAACGAGGTCGAGCGCGAGAAGGGCGAAGGTGGCGGGTCCGCCGGCGGGGGCGGCGGAGGCCAAGGCGAAGGTGGCGCGGAGGGCGGCGCAGGCGAGGGCGAGGAGGAACGGGAGGCCGCCGAGGGTGGCGCCGGCACCCCTCATGCGCAGGGTGCGGGCGCGGCCGGCGCCGAGTCACCTCCCGAGTCGCCACCGACGCCGGTGCCTGGCCCCGCCGCGGAATTCGAGAGCCTCGTCGCCGCCGATGTCGCTGCCTACCTCGACGGCAACCTGTCGGCGGAACGGCTGGCCGCGCTCGACCCGCAAACCCGCTCGCTGCTCGAGGCGGTCGATCTGCTGGGCGACCGGCAGATCACCGACCCCGAGGCGAGCGCCTTGCAGGCCCTGGGCGGCGAGGCACTGCAGCCGGGGGCGGCGGTCACCGGCTACGAGGTGGAGCCGCTCTGGCTGCGGACGCTCGCCAACGTTCGCGACATCACCGGCCAGCTCGGCGGCATCGTCGGCATCATCGGCCTGGTCGCGACGGTCAGCGGCTTCATCCTGAGCCTGCTGATTCCGCCGGTCGGGGCCTTCCTGCTCACCGTCGGGCGCTTCTGCGACGTCGCTGCGCTGATCCTCGATGCGATCAGCCTCGTGCTCGGCATCGTCCTGACCGGCTACAACCTCTACCGCCTGAAGAATGAGACTGACCCCGAGGAGCGCCGCCGACTGCTCGGCATGGTGCGCCAGGACGCGATGGGCACGGTGATGAGCGCCGTCGCCGTCGCAACCGCGGTGGCCCCGGGTGCAGGGCGCGCGCTGGGTCGGGCGGGGCGCCGCGTGTCGGGCGGCCTGCGCGCTGCATCGCGCGCGCCCGGGGCGCTCGGCCGCGGGGCGCGGGCGATCCGTTCGGTGGGCGCGGTGATGAGCGCCGTCGCCGTCGCAACCGCGGTGGCCCCGGGTGCAGGGCGCGCGCTGGGTCGGGCGGGGCGC
>NZ_SSXV01000002.1 GCF_009469595.2 Thauera sp. 2A1
TCGCCTTCAACCTGCTCAAGAATGCGGCGGGCGAAGGCGTGACGATCGGCCCGATCCTGCTGGGGGCCTCCAAGCCGGTGCATGTGCTGACGCCGTCGGCCACCGTGCGCCGCATCATCAACATGACTGCGCTCACCGTGGTCGAGGCCGGGCAGGGGCAGTAAGTCACGCTCCGCCCGCAGGCGCGGTTTTTCGTCCTCACTCCCCTGTGCCATGATGTTTGCAGGGGAGGCGCGGGATGGGGAGCAAGGCGGGGCGGGCGGCACTGGTACTGACGGGAGGGGGCGCGCGCGCCGCCTATCAGGTCGGCGTGCTGTCTGCGATCCGCGAGATCCGCGGGCGGCAGCCCGGGAATCCCTTCCCGATCCTGTGCGGGACGTCGGCGGGCGGCATCAACGCTGTCGCGCTGGCAGTGCATTCGACCAACTTCAATCACGCGGTGCGCCATCTCGCGCGCATCTGGCGCAATTTCCACGTCGGTCGCGTGTATCGGGTCGATCCGGTCGCGCTTTTCGGCAGTGGCCTGCGCTGGGGGGCGGCGGCCTTCACCGGCTGGCTGGTGCACCAGACGCCGCGGTCGCTGCTCGACAATGCCCCGTTGCGCGAGCTGCTCACGCGTGTGCTCGACTACCCGGCCATCGACCGTGCGATCAAGGCAGGTTATCTGCGGGCAATCAGCGTGACCGCCTCGGGCTATTCCTCGGGCGAGAGCCTGAGCTTCTTCGAGGGCTCGCTCGACATCGAGCCCTGGCACCGCGCACATCGCATGGGGGTGCGGGCGCGCCTCGGCGTCGATCACCTGATGGCGACCAGTGCCCTGCCGCTGGTGTTTCCGGCGGTGCGCATCAATCGCGAGTTCTTCGGCGACGGCTCCATGCGCCAGCTCGCGCCGGTGAGCCCGGCGATCCATCTCGGTGCCGACCGCATCCTGGTGATCGGTGCCGGCCGCCTGGCTGAGGAAGGGCGGCAGCGCGCCGGCGCCTATCCCTCGCCGGCGCAGATCGCTGGCCATGCGCTGTCCAGCATCTTCCTCGACACGCTGGCGGTCGATCTCGAGCGGCTCGAGCGCATCAACCAGATCATCGGCTGCCTCAACGGCGAGCAGCGCGATGCGGCAGCCGGCGGCCTGCGGCGGATCGAGACGCTCGTGATCTCGCCCTCGCGGCGCATCGACACCATCGCGGCGCAGTACCGGCAGGAGATCCCGCCACTGCTGGCGGCCGTGCTGCGCGGGATCGGCGCGATGCGGCGCGACGGCTCCACCTTGTTGTCCTATCTGCTGTTCGAGCCAGGCTTCATCCGCGCGCTGATGGACCTTGGCTACGGCGACGCGATCGCGCGCCGCGACGAGATCGCCGCCTTCCTCGATCTGTAGCATGGCGCTCGCTGCCGCATCCGGCCCGGTGGCCGCCCCCCTTTGTTTGTAAAGATTCGGCCACGTTCTGCCGTTCATGGGAGAATGGCGACAAGAATTTTCGAAACACCTTGAAAAGAACTTGCTATCTGCTTATTTTAGTTGAGAATTAGCACATAGCCTGCTGCGCCGTGTGTCTGCCTTTCCGCTCGTACTTTCGCTTTCCCGCCGCCATGAAGCCCCGACTTCTCCTTGCCCTTCTTCTTGGCCTGTCCGTCGCGCACACCAGCATCGGCACCGCTGCTGCCGCAACCGCGTCCCACGCCAATAAATCTACCAAGGCCGCGAGCAATCACGCGCGCGCCGCCGCCAAGACGACAGCCAGGTCGGCCGCGAAGAGCACAGGCAAGCCCGTCGCCAAGACGGCTGGCCGCAGCACCGAAAAGGCCGCAGTGCGCGTCTCCAGGGTGTCCGAACGCGTCGAGGCGCGCCGTGGCACCAAGGCGCAGCGGCTCGCCGAGGCCCGCCGCGGCGCGAAGGGTGGGGCGATGCGCGTGTCGCTGCGCCGTGAGCCGGTGGTGGCCAAGGCCGCGCCCGCGCTCGCCGCGCCGGTGGAACCGTCCTTCAGCGTTGACGCGCACGGCATGCCGCATCTGGGCTCGGCGGCGTTCTACGTCGTGAACCAGCATACCGGCGAGGTGCTGCTCGAGCGCAACTCCTCCTCCGTATTGCCGATCGCCTCCATCACCAAGCTGATGACGGCAATGGTCGTGCTCGACGGTGGCCAGAGCCTGTCCGAAGAGCTCTCGATCAGTGATGGCGACATCGACACGTTGAAGGGCACCGGCTCGCGCCTGGTGCTGGGAACGCGCCTGACGCGCGAGCAGTTGCTCAACCTCGCCCTGATGTCCTCCGAGAACCGCGCGGCGTCGGCCCTCGCGCGCAACTATCAGGGCGGCGAGCAGGCCTTCATCCATGCCATGAACGTGAAGGCACGCATGCTGGGCCTGAGCGACACGCGTTTCTACGACAGCACCGGACTGACGCCGCAGAACGTCTCCAGCCCGCGTGACCTGGCCAAGATGGTGGCGGCGGCCGCCTCCTACCCGCTGATCCGCGAGTTCTCGACCACGCCCGAGCGCTACGTCGAGATCGGCACGCGCCAGTTGCGCTTCGGCAACACGAATTCGCTGGTGAAGAACCCCGACTGGCAGATCGCCGTGCAAAAAACCGGCTACATCAGTGAGGCGGGCCGCTGTCTGGTGATGCAGGCCTGGATCCAGAAGCAGCCGGTGGTGATGGTGCTGATGGATTCGAACGGCCGTTACACGCGCACGGCGGATGCGCAGCGCGTACGCAAGTGGCTCGAGGCCGAGGGCGCGGAGCGTCTTGCTGCCGCGCCGAAGGACCGCGCCGGCTGAGCAGCGCGCGAGATGCGAGGAGCCCCGCTTGCGGGGCTCCGATCGTGATGTCCTGAGTTCAGTGGCGGGCGCCGCTGTAGCCGAGCGCCTGCGACACTTCGTCGGCCGTCTCGCGCACCAGCGGGGCCCAGTCCGGATTGAAGCGTTCGGACGGCGTCGATAGCGACAGACCGGCGATCAGCTCGCCATTGTTGTCGCGGATGCCGGCGGCAATGCAGCGCACACCCGATTCCACTTCGTCGAGGTCGAAGGCGACGCCATGGCGACGTACGCGGTCGAGTTCCTTCTCGAGCGCGGCGAACGTGGTGATGGACGCCGGTGTGGAGGGCGGCAGGCTGGTGCGCCGTGCATAGTCGCGCACCTGCTCGAGGCCGTCCTCGACCAGGAACAGCTTGCCGGTGGCGGTGGTGTGCAGTGGCGCGCGCGCGCCGACGATGTGCACCACGCGCACCGACGAGCGCCCGCTCGAGGTCCGCTCGACATAGACGATCTCGTCGCCTGCGCGAATGCCCAGATTGACGCTTTCCCCGGTGGCCGCGTGCAGCTTCAGCATGTAGGGCATCGCCGTGTCACGCAGCGAGATGCGCGACTTGACCAGGCTGCCGAGCTCGAGCAGACGGATGCCCAGCCGATAGACGCCCGCGTCGGAGCGTTCGACGAGACCGCTCTGCGACATCGCACCCAGGATGCGATGCGCGGTCGAAGGGTGCAGTCCGGTTTCGAGCGCCAGTTGCTTTAGCGGCACTGGATCGGCATGCTGCGCCAGGACGTCGAGCAGTTTCATCATGCGCTCGATGACCTGGATGGGGTTCTTGCCTTCGCCGGCGGCGGGAGTGGTTTCAGTCTTGGGCGGGGACACTTCGGCCTTGCAATCGATGTTGCGATGGGGTGCGGTACTGGGGTGAATGGTAACTCTGTCGCCTCATTTCGCCTAGTGAAATGAACTTCCAGTCCACGGTGTGCCCCGACTGCCGATGAGCCTGCCACTGATCGTCCTGCTGCCCTTCATCGGTGCGCCACTGGCTGCGCTGATGATCCGTGCCGGCCGCAACGCCTGCGCCGGGACGGCGTTCGCCTTCAGTCTCGGCGCCTTCGCTTTGCTGTTGTCGCATCTGCCCGATGTGCTGCAGGGCGAGCCGATCGAGGCGGGCTGGAGCTGGCTGCCGTCGCTGGGGCTGGACCTGGACTTCCGCCTTGACGGCCTGGGCTTCCTGTTCGCGCTGCTCATCCTGGGCATCGGCCTGCTGATCATCGTCTATGCGCGCTTCTACCTTTCCGGGCGCGATCCGATGGGCAGCTTCATGGCCTATCTGCTGGCCTTCCAGGGCGCGATGCTGGGCATCGTGCTGGCGGACAACGTGCTGCTGCTGCTGGTGTTCTGGGAACTGACCAGCCTGTCGTCCTTCCTGCTGATCGGCTACTGGAAGCATCTGCCCGACGGACGGCAGGGCGCGCGCATGGCGCTGACGGTGACCGCGGCCGGCGGGCTGGCGATGATCGCCGGCATGCTGATCCTCGGCGACGTCGCCGAGTCCTACCGCCTGTCGGACATCCTGCAGCAGGCCGAGGCGATCCAGGCCTCGCCGCACTACCTGCCGGCGCTGCTGCTGATCCTCGCCGGCTGCTTCACCAAGAGTGCGCAGTTTCCCTTCCACTTCTGGCTGCCGCATGCGATGGCGGCGCCGACGCCGGTGTCGGCCTATCTGCATTCGGCGACGATGGTGAAGGCGGGCGTATTCCTGCTGGCGCGGCTGTGGCCGGTGCTCGCCGGCTCCGAGGCCTGGTTCTACCTGGTGGCGACGACCGGCCTGGTGACCATGCTCGCGGGCGCGTTGATCGCACTGTTCAAGGACGACCTGAAGGCGGTGCTGGCGTATTCGACCGTCAGTCACCTGGGGCTGGTGACCATGCTGCTGGGCTTCGGCACGCCGATGGCGGCGCTGGCGGCGGTGCTCCACATCCTCAACCACGCGAGCTTCAAGGCGGCGCTGTTCATGATCGCCGGCATCGTCGACCACGAAGCCGGCACGCGCGACATCCGGCGCCTGGGCGGGTTGGCGCAGGCGATGCCGATCGCCGCCACGCTCGCCGTGCTGGCCGGGGCCTCGATGGCCGGGGTGCCGCCGCTGAACGGCTTTCTGTCCAAGGAGATGATGCTGCAGGAGGCGACGCTGCTGGCCGACTGGGCCGGCAACGCCTGGCTGGTGGCGGCATTGGCGACGCTGGCGGCCTGCCTGTCGGTGGCCTACTCCTTGCGCTTCGTCATCCACGTCTTCTTCGGTCGCCCGCGCGCCGTGCTGGCGCATCACCCGCATGATCCGCCCGCCGGCATGTGGTTGCCGCCGGCCTTGCTGGTCGTGCTGGTGGTGGCCATCGGCCTGATGCCGTCAACGCTTGCCGGCGCGCTCGTCGCGGCGGCTGCGTCCGCGGTCACCGGCGGCGATCTGCCGGCGCATGAGCTGGCCCTGTGGCACGGCTTCAACCCCGCGTTGGGGCTCAGCGCGCTCGCACTGCTGTCGGGGCTGGTGCTGCTGAAGGCCTATCGCAGCGCGCGCGCCTCGTGGTCGGCCGGACCGCACCCGCAGGCGAAAGCGATGTTCGACGGGGTCATCGACTACGTCGTCGACCTCGCGCGCACCATCACCCAGGGCTTGCACAACGGCTCGCTGCAGCGCCAGCTCGCCTTCGCCGTGGGCGCGGTGGTGGTGCTCGGCTTCGGTACCTTCCTGACCACGCCCTACGAGGCCGGTGAGCGCGCGACGCTGCCGGCGGAGCCGGTGGCGGTGGTCGGCTGGCTGCTGCTGCTGGCCGCCACGGGCGCGGTGCTCGCGCTGCACCGCAATCGTCTGCTGGCGCTGGTCAACGTCGGCGTGATCGGCCTCATCGTCTCGCTCGGCTTCGCCTACCTGTCGGCGCCGGATCTGGCGCTGACCCAGATCGCGGTGGAGGTGGTGACGGTCATCCTGCTGCTGCTGGCGCTTGCCCACCTGCCGCGCCACACGCCGCGTGAGACCGGGTGGCTGCGCCGGCTGCGCGATGCCGGCCTTGCCGTGGCCGCCGGCCTGGGCGCGGGCGGCGCGGTGTGGGCGATGATGACGCGGGAGTTCGAGACCCTTTCCGGCTACTACCTGGAGCAGTCGGTGCCCGGCGGTGGCGGGGCGAACGTGGTGAATGTGATCCTGGTCGACTTCCGCGGTTTCGACACTTTCGGCGAGATCACCGTGCTGGGCATCGCCGCGCTGGCGATCTACGCGCTGCTCGATCGCGGCACGCCGTCGGTGTACGGCGCGCCGCCCGCCGTACCGCCGGCGCAGGATGCATCCAACTCGCTGATGATGGCGGTGGCGATGCGCATCATGCTGACGCTGTCGATCGTCGTCGGCGCGTTCATCTTCCTGCGCGGACACAACGCGCCGGGCGGCGGCTTTGTCGCCGGCCTGGTGGTGTCGATCGCGCTCGCGCTGCAATACATGGCGCATGGCATGCGCTGGGCCGACACTCACATGCGCATCGACTACCACACGCCGATCGGCTGGGGCGTGGTCGTGGCCGCGACCACCGGCCTGGGCGCCTGGCTGGCCGGGCATCCCTTCCTGACGAGCACGGTGTGGCACCTGGACGTGCCGGTGGTGGGCGAAGTGCACATCGCCTCGGCGATGTTCTTCGACACCGGGGTGTTTCTCGTCGTCGTGGGCGCGACGCTGCTGGCACTCACCAGCCTTGCCCGCCTCCGCGTGGGGGATGGCCCGGCGCGCAAGCCCGGCACCGGTGGCGCGGCCGCGCGCAAGGAGGCCTGACATGGAATTCCTGGTTGCCAGTTCGGTGGGCGTGCTGACGGCGGCGGGCGTATACCTGCTGCTGCGCGCGCACACTTTTCCGGTGGTGCTGGGGCTCACGCTGCTGTCTTACGCGACCAACGTCTACCTGTTCGCGACGGGCCGGCTGGCGATCAACGCGCCGCCGCTGATCGACGCGCAGGTTGCCCGCTACACCGACCCGCTGCCCCAGGCCCTGGTGCTGACCGCCATCGTGATCTCCTTCGGCATGACGGCGCTGCTGGTGGTCATGGCGCTGCGCAGTTGGTCCGCCAGCGGCGACGATCATGTCGACGGCGGCCCGGCGGCTCCCGGCACGGCGCCGGAGGACAGGCGGTGAACCACTGGATCGTGCTGCCGGTGCTGCTGCCCGCGCTGCTCGGCAGCGTGCTGGTGCTGATCGGACGGCGCGACCCTGTCATCGCGCGCACGCTTTCCGTCGCGTCGTGCGCAGCGCTGCTGGCGCTGGTGGTGTCCTTGCTGGCGACGGCATCGACCGAGGCGCCGCAGGTGTATGCGCTGGGCGACTGGCCTGCGCCCTTCGGCATCGTGCTGGTGCTCGACCGGCTGGCGGCGCTGATGCTGGTGCTGGCCAACCTGCTCGCGCTGCTCGTGCTGCTGTCGGCCATCGGTGGCGCAGATCGCGAGAGACAGCATTTCCATGCGCTGTGGCAGTTCCAGGTGATGGGCATCAACGGCGCCTTCCTGACCGGCGATTTCTTCAACCTGTTCGTGTTCTTCGAGATCCTGCTCATCGCATCCTACGGGCTGATGGTCCATGGCGGCGGGCGCGAACGGCTCAGGGCTGGCGTGCAGTACGTGGTGGTGAACCTTGTCGGCTCCACGCTCTTCCTGCTGGCGGTGGGGCTGATCTACAGCGTGACCGGCACGCTGAACATGGCCGATCTCGCGTCGCGCGTGCCCGAGGTTGCAGCGGGCGATCGCGCGCTGCTGCACACCGGGGCGCTGCTGCTGCTGCTCGTGTTCGCGCTCAAGGCGGCGCTGGTGCCGGTGCATTTCTGGCTGCCCGGTACCTATGCGCACGCGCCGGCGGCGGTTGCCGCGCTATTCGCGATCATGACCAAGGTGGGTGCCTACGCCATCATCCGCCTGTTCACGCTGGCCTTTGGCGACGATGCGGGTGCCTCGTCCTGGCTGGCCGCACCCTGGCTGTTGCCTGCGGCCATGCTGACCTTGCTGGCCGGCATGACCGGCGTGCTGGGGGCGCAGTCGCTCGCACAACTGGCGGGTTTCTCGGTGATCGGCTCGATGGGTACGCTGCTGATGGCCGTGGCGCTGTTCACCGAGGAGGCGCTGAGCGCCGCCCTGTACTACCTGCTGCATTCCACGCTCGCTGCCGCGGCGTTGTTCTTGCTCGTCGGCATGATTGCGCAGCGGCGCGGCGGCGCTGGCGATCGGCTGCGCATTGCGCCGCCAGTGGCGCAGGCGCCGTTGCTCGGCGCGTTGTTCTTCATCGCCGCGATCGCGGTGTGCGGCATGCCGCCGCTGTCGGGCTTCATCGGCAAGCTGCTGATCCTCGACAGCGCGCGGGAATCGGTGAGCGCGTCGTGGATCTGGGGCCTCATCCTGGGAACGTCGTTGCTGGCCGTCATCGGCTTTTCACGTGCAGGCAGCCTGGTGTTCTGGAAGAGCACCGCGCAGGCTGAGGCGCAGGACGCAGAGGGCGGGGGCGCTGCCGAAGATGAGGGCGCTGCGCCGCCTGCCAGGGGCGGTGCGCTGCCGCTGGTGGCGACGTCCGCGTTGCTGGCCGGCCTGGTCGGACTGACGGTGTTCGCAGGTCCGGTGAGCGAGTGGCTGGACGACACCGCCGCTCAGGTGCACGAGCCTGCGCAGTATGTGGATGCGGTGCTGGGCGCCGCAGCGGGGAACGAATGATGGCACGCGACGCCTCCACCGCGTTGCCGCGCCCGTCCAGCCGTCGCTGGCTGCCGCATCCGTTGATCAGCGCGGTGCTGGTGGTCGTCTGGCTGCTGCTGCAGAACGATTTCAGCCTTGGCCAGTTGCTCATCGGCCTCGTCCTCGGCCTTGTCGTGCCGCGGCTGAGCGCGGGCCTCTGGCCGGCACCGCCGCGCATCCTGAGCTACCGCAAGGCGATCGCCTTTGTGCTGCTGGTGGCGTGGGACATTGCCGTCGCCAACGTGGTGGTGGCACGGCTGGTGCTTTTCCGGCCGGTGGCGGAATTGCGCATGCGCTGGGTGCGCGTGCCGCTGGAGCTCGAGGCGGCCGAGGCGATCGCCGCCTTTGCCGCAACGATCACGCTCACGCCTGGCACCGTCAGTTGCGAGCTGTCCGCGGACGGCCGCAGCCTGCTGGTGCATTGTCTGGACGTCGGTGACGCAGAAGAGGCGGCCACCGACATGAAGCGGCGCTACGAGGCGCGCCTGAAGGAGATCTTCGGATGACGACCCACGCCCCGCTCGATTACGCGCTCGCCTTCGGCTTTGCCGCCTTCGCGCTGGCGCTGCTGATGAACCTCGTGCGCCTGCTGAAGGGGCCGACGTCGATGGACCGTGTGCTGGCGGCCGACACCATGGTGATCAACGTGATCGCGCTCATCGTGCTGCTCGGCATCCACCAGGCCACCAAGGCTCACTTCGAGGCGGCGCTGCTGTTCGCGATGTTCGGTTTCGTGGCCACCGTGGCGTTTTGCCGCTTCATGCTGCGCGGCCGGCTGATCGACTGAGGAGGTGGCGATGAACCTCTATGCCGAGATCGCCGTGGCCCTCCTCATCGTGGTCGGCGCCAGCTTCGGCCTCGTCGGCTCATGGGGCTTGCTGCGGCTGCCGCACCTGATGGCGCGGCTGCATGCGCCAACGAAGGCAACGACGCTGGGCGTGGGCAGCGTGCTGCTGGCGTCGATGGTGTACTTCCTGGCGACCGGCGAGGGTTTCTCGGTGCATGAAGTGCTGATCGTGCTGTTCCTGTTCCTCACCGCGCCGGTTTCCGCGAGCTTCATCGCCAGGGGTTATCTGCGCGCGCATGTCGACCCCGCCGAGTTGCCCGGTGCAGGCGAGCAGGGATGGGCGAGCTTCGTGCCACGGGCAGGCGATGGCGGCGATCAGGCTGAAGCATCGTCGTCCTGGGACGTCCGAAAGGACTGATGCGCCGTCGCCGGCTCGCGCCGGTCGGCCGGGCTGGCGCATAATCGCGGCCTGTTTTCGCATCGCGCCATCCGGCGCTCCGAGGTCTGTCTTGGTTTCCATCCGCAAGAATCCCCCGCAACCGGCGCCGTCGCGCATCGCCGGCACGCTCAAGGTCAAGAAGCGCGAGCCCGATCCGGTCGTGGATGAAGCCGCGGCGGAGGCGCCGCGCCAGTCCGCGCGGCGCGCCAGCGAGACGGACCAGCCAGCGCGCGGGAGGACGGCCGATCGTGCGGCGAAGCCGGCCCGGCAAGGGGAGGGAAAGGGGCAGGCGAGGGGGGCCGCGAAGACCGAGGCGGGAGGCGGGAAGATGGCGGGGCCGAAAGCGGGGCCGAATGCGGCAGGCGCATCCGGCCGCCGTACGTCGGCCGCGCGGGCGCCTGCACGTGACGAGGGCAGCCGCGCGCACGCGCCTGCTCCGATTTCATCCACGTCGGCCGAAGGCGTGCGCCTGTCCAAGGTGATGGCCGACCGCGGTATCTGCTCGCGGCGCGAGGCGGATGAACTCATCGCGCGCGGCTGGGTGTTCGTGGACGGCAAGCGTGTTTCGGAACTCGGCACGCGCATCGATCCGGCGGCCGGCATCACGCTGGCACCGGAAGCCCGGCGCGAGCAGGCACAGCGGGTGACGATCCTGCTGCACAAGCCGGTCGGCTATGTGTCGGGCCAGCCCGAGCCCGGCTTCGAGCCCGCCGTGAGCCTGATCGGGGCGCACAACCAGTTCGACCGCGACACCGCGCAGCGCTTTCATCCCTCGCAGTTGAAGAACCTCGCGCCGGCCGGCCGCCTCGACATCGATTCCACCGGCCTGCTGGTGCTGACGCAGGACGGCCGCGTGGCGCGCCAGTTGATCGGTGAGGACTCCGAGATCGACAAGGAGTACCTGGTGCGGGTGGAAGGAACGCTCGTGCGGGACGGCCTCGAGTTGCTGAACCATGGGCTGGAGCTGGACGGGCGCAAGCTGCGGCCGGCGCAGGTGGAATGGCTCAACGACGACCAGTTGCGTTTCGTGCTGCGCGAGGGCCGCAAGCGCCAGATCCGCCGCATGTGCGAACTGGTCGGGCTGAGAGTGACCGGCCTCAAGCGCGTGCGCATCGGCCGCGTGCGCCTGGGCGACCTGCCGCTGGGGCAGTGGCGCTACCTGCGCGAGGACGAGGCGTTCTGAAATGGAGGAGGGGCAGCCGGCGGTGCCGGACTGCCCCTCCTCCTCCGTTCCTGCCCCGCGCTTGCGGGGCACAATCATCACGCTGCGACAGACTCCCGCAGCTCCTTGTGGGCGGCGCGGATGACGGCTTCGTGAGCTGCCCTCGCAGCGAGCTCACCGGCCATCTCTTCGGACACTCCGCTGACGGTCGCGAAACATCCATCCAGCGGGCACTTGAACCCCGGCGGACATCCATGTTCGCAAGCGCATTCCCTTTGGGTTTCGTCCAGCAGGACCATTTCCCTGACGGCTTCGCACCGGCCGATCGGCGAATCAAAAAAGCACATTTCAGCCTCCTCTTCTCTTGCCCAGTTTTTAGCTGCTGCCGTGAAAAACCGCACAATTTTTTGTTGTTTTCATGTTACTCCTCGAAGCGCTTTTTACCCGGCAATTTGAGTATTCGTTGACTTTTGTCAATACGTCCATTTCGCCAATTGAAGTTGCGTTCGGTGTATGCAAGCGGCTTTAGACAGCGGCTATCGTGGAAGGGGCCACGTGCCCACTCCCAGCCCGGACCTGGGCGTGTCTGCAGGCAGAGCTCGCGGCTGTTGATGGTGCTGCGCCACAGGTGCCATGGTGCGGGCGCTGCGCCGAGTGGCGCGCTCGCGCTTGCCGCCAGCATGAAGACCGTGCCCCGGGTGAGTCGCCGGATGAAGCTCCTGCAGCGCCCCGCGGACTGCGGCGTCGCCGGCAGCGTCCTATTCGGCACGTAGTGCCTCGACCGCGTTGAGGCGGGCAGCCTTGCGCGCCGGCAGCACGCCCGCCGCGAGGCCGATGACCACCGCCACCGCCTCGGCGAGAAACACGAAGCGCCACGGTGTGGTGACGGGCAGCGCCGGTACCAGCAGGCCGACGAGCTGCGCGATGCCGGCGCCGAGGGCGAGACCCAGGAAGCCGCCGATGGCGGCCAGGGCTACCGCCTCGCCGAGAAAGAGGCCGAGGATGGTGCGTCGGCGCGCGCCGAGCGCGACCAGCAGGCCGATCTCGTTGGTGCGCTCGGCGACCGCGATGGTCATGATCGTCACGATGCCCACCGCGCCCACCAGCAGCGAGATGCCACCGAGCGCACCCACCGCGGCGGTCAGGATGCCGAGGATGTTCGACAGCGTGGCGAGCATGTCCTCCTGGGTGATGAGGGTGAAGTCCTCGCGGCCGTGGCGTGCGACGAGGATCTTGCGGATGCCGTCGGTCACGCGCGCGGCCGGCACGCCTTCCTCGTAGGTGATGTTGATCTCCATCAGGCCGGTGCGGTTGTACAGGGCCATCGCCCGCGCAGTGGGGATGTAGGCGGCGTCGTCGAGGTCGATGCCGAGGAACTGGCCCTTGCGTTCCATGACGCCGATCACGCGGAAGCGCTCGCTGCCGATCTGCACCCGCTCGCCGAGCGGATTGTCGCTGCCGAACAGCTCCTGCCTCAGCGTCGCGCCCAGCACCAGGAAGGCGCGTGGATTCTCAGGGTCGTCGTGCGGCAGGAAACTGCCCACCTTGATCCTCATCGCGAACGCGCGCTGCATGTCGGGGCCGGCGCCGACGATGAAGGTACGGCGCGTGCGACCGTTGGCGCGCACCTCGGAGTTGCCCGAGACCGAGGGCGTCAGGCCGGTGACGTGCGGCGCGCGGCGCAGCGCAGCGGCGTCGTCCAGCGTCAGCTCGCGGGCGGTGGAGGGCAGGCCGGGCGGGCCACCCTTGGCGCTGCGACGGCCGGGCTGCACGGTGACGATGTTGGTACCGAACTGCGAGAACTCCTTCAGCACGAACTGGTGCAGGCCTTCGCCGATCGAGGTGAGCAGGATCACCGCGGCGATGCCGACGGCGATGCCCAGCAGGGTCAGGAAGCTGCGCATCCGGTGCGCGGTCAGGGCGCGCAGCGCGAGGTGGAGGAAGTCCGGCCAGCGCATGGTGGCTTCAGCGCTTCATCAGTGCCTGCACCGGGTCGAGCCGGGCGGCGCGGCGCGCCGGCATCACGCCGAACAGCAGGCCGGTGGTGAGCGCGGTGCCCAGCGCGGCGATCACGGCCCACTGCGGCGGCCAGGCCGGCAGCACCGGCCAGGTCAGGCGGATGCCCCAGGCGCCCAGGTGGCCGAGCGCGAAGCCGACGAATGCGCCCGCGAGGGACAGCAGGGCGGCTTCGGTCAGGAAGGCGAGGCGGATGTGGCGACCGCTGGCGCCGAGCGCCTTCAGCAGGCCGATCTCGCCGGTGCGCTGGGTCACCGCGACCAGCATCACGTTCATCACCAGGATGCCGGCCACCGCCAGGCTGATCGCAGCGATGCCGGCCACCGCCAGCGTCAGCGCGCCGAGGATGCGGTCGAAGGTGCCGAGCACCGCGTCCTGCGTGATCAGCGTGACGTCGAGCTCGCCTTCGTGGCGGGCGCGCATGATCTTCTCCATCTCGCGCTGTGCCGGCACGATGGCTTCGCGGCTGCGCACCTCGACCATGATGCGGAACAGCGTGTTGGTGTTGAACATCGCCTGCGCGGTGGCGACCGGCACGATGACGATCTCGTCGGTGTTCATGCCCAGGCCCTGGCCGGACGGTGCCATGACGCCCACCAGCCGCAGGCGGTGGTCGCCGATGCGCACCATGCGTCCCACCGCCGGCTCGTTGCCGAACAGCTCGCGCCGCAGCGTGTCGCCGATCACCGCGACGGCCGCGGCACGCCCGAGATCCTCGCGCGGCAGGAACTGGCCGGCGGCGACGCGGTAGTTGCGGATGTCGACATAGTCGGCAGTGGTGCCCAGCACCAGCACTTCGCGCAGCTTGCCGCCCACCGAGATCTCCGAATTGCCCAGCGACAGCGGCGCGACGCGGGTCACCAGGGGCGCGCGCAGCAGCGCACTGGCGTCGGCCACCGTGAGGTCGCGCGGGGTGCTGGTGACGAAGCTGCCCGCGTTGACGCCCCCCGTCTCGTTGCGCCCGGGCAGCACGATGACGAGGTTGGCGCCCAGCGAGGCGAACTGGCCGACGACGTAGCGCCGTGCGCCGTCGCCCAGCGCGGTGAGCACCACCACTGCAGCCACGCCGATCGCCATTGCCAGCACCATCAGCGCGGTGCGCACGGGATAGGCGAGGGCGGCGCGGCTGGCAAAGCGCAGGGTGTCCGCGGGTGTCATGTGCTCAACCGGTGGCCGGGGTGGCAGATTCCGGCCGGCGCACGTCCTGGCGCAGCGCGCCATCCTCCATCAGCAACTGCCGGCGCGCGCGCGCGCCCATGGAGGGGTCGTGCGTGACCACGATCAGCGTGGTGCCGCCGGCGTTGAGCGCCTCGAGCAGCGCGGTGACCTCCTGGCCGGTGGCGCGGTCGAGGTTGCCGGTGGGTTCGTCGGCCAGCAGCATCGCCGGCCGCATGATCGTGGCGCGCGCGATCGCGACACGCTGGCGCTGCCCGCCCGACAGCTCTTCTGGCCGATGGCCTGCCCGGGTTTCGAGGCCGAAGTCCTTCAGCGCGCGCGCCACGCGCGCGGCGCGCTCCGGCGGCGCCACGCCGGCCAGCATCAGCGGCAGTCCGATGTTCTCCGCAGCGGTGAGGCGCGGCACGAGATGAAAGCTCTGGAACACGAAGCCGATGCGGGCACGCCGGACTTCGGCCTGCTCGTCGGCCGACAGCGTGGTGACGTCACGCCCTTCCAGCCGGTAATGGCCGGCATCGGGGCGGTCGAGCAGTCCCAAGAGGTTCAGCAGGGTGGACTTGCCCGACCCCGACGGGCCCATCACCGCGACGTATTCGCCGGCCTCGATCGACACCGACAGGTCGCGCAACGCGTGCACCTCGCTGTCGCCGAGGCGGAAAATGCGCTCGATGCCGCTCAACTCGATCTGCGCCATTCGGCCCCCGTTCCGACCTTGGTCCGTGGCCGCTAGCGGCTGCCGGGTTCCGCCGCCACGTGCGCGCCGGCTTTCACGCCTTCACGCTCGAGCGAGGTGACGATGCGCTCGCCTGCGTTGAGGCCTTCCAGCACCTCGGTGTATTCCCAGTTGGCGACGCCGGTCTTCAGCGTGCGCTCGACCAGGCGGCCGTCCTCGACCACCAGCACCTTGCTGCCTTCGCGCAGCGCCGCGGTGGGGATGCGCAGCGTGTCCGGCCGCGTCGCGAGCACGATCTCGACGTCCGCGCTGTAGCCGACGAGCATGCCCTTCGCTTCTTCGGGATGCACGAAGTCGACGTCGACCTCGACCGTGCGCGCCTGCTTCTCGACCGCGGTGATGTAGGGCGCGACGCGCTTCACCCGGCCGTCGAACACGCGGCCCGCCAATGCTTCCAGCGTGATGCGCACCGGCTGGCCGGGCTGGATCTTCGGTGCGTCCACTTCGTCCATCGGCGCCGTCACGTAAAGGCAGGAATCGTCGATGAGGTCGATCGCGGGCGGGGTGGGCACGCCCGGTGGCGAGGGGATCGAGATCTCGCCCAGCTCGCCGGTGATCTTCGCCACCGTGCCGGCGAAGGGCGCCACCAGCACCAGGCGCTGGCGCTCGGTGGTGGTGGCATCGATCTGCGCCTGGGCAGTGGCGACGTCGGCGCGCGCGGTGTCGCAGGTGGCGCGGCGCGCGCGCGCTTCGGTGCGCGCCTTTTCCTCGAGGCTGGCCGAGACGAAGCCGCGCTTCACCAGTTGTGCCTGGCGCTCGGCCTCGCGTGCGGCGTTGTCCGCCACCGTACAGGCTTCCCGCACGCGCTGGCGCGCGGTGGCGAGCTGCGCCTGATTCACCGCCAGCCGGGCGTCGAGGTCGCCGTGCCACAAGCGCATCAGCACCTGCCCCGCCTGCACACGGTCGCCTTCCTTCACGCCGAGATACTCGATGCGCCCGCCGACGATGGTCGCCATCTTGGTGCGCTGGCAGGCTTCGATCTCGCCGGCCCGGGTATTGGCGAGGGTGGCCTCGACCGTGCCACGCGCCACCTCATGGACGACCACCGGGATGGCTTTCGGCCGGGTGAACCACCACCCTGCGGCGGCGAGCGCGGCGAGCATGAGGAGAAGCGGGATCAGGCGGCGAAGTGACTTCATGTTGAGTGGAGAGTCCGGGAAGGTCGTGGTTCGCTGAGTTCGCGCGCGGGATGCGCAAGCGGTATTCCTTCCGAGGCTGCGGAACTCGCTGCGCTCGGACAGTCCTCGCCTCTCCAGCAACACCGCTCGCACATCCCGGAACCACTGAGGGAGATCAGGCAGAAAGGCGAAAGGCGGCGTGAAACGGGCTCAGGTTGAAAGTGCCTCACTTCGGTAGCCGGGGGTGTGCTGGGCATTCCTGGCGCAGGCGAGGACTGTCTGAGCCCGAAGGGCGAGTTCCGCAGCCTGCAGAAGGAATGCCCAGCATGCCCCTGGCGGGCTGACAGCGCTCCGCGGCCAGGAAACGAAGCACCAAGCTGAAGATCGGCAGCGAAGTCATTGACTAAGCTCATTGGCCCATCCTGTACGCGCGCCCTGTGAGGCTTACTTCCCGCCCTTCGCCCACGAATCCTTCAGCGTGACCGTGCGGTTGAACACCGGCGCGCCGGGTTTGGAGTCCACGCGGTCGGCGACGAAGTAGCCGTGGCGCTCGAACTGGAAGCAATCCTCCGCTTGCGCGTTCTTCAGTGCAGATTCCAGGTAGGCGGTGATGGTGCGCTTGCTGTCCGGGTTGATGTCGGTGAGGAAGTCGCGCTCGAAATCGGGTGCGTCGCCCTCGCGGCGCTGGCCCGGATGCGGGTGGGCGAACAACCGGTCGTAGATGCGCACCTCGGCTTCGTAGCCGTGCGCCGCCGACACCCAGTGCAGGTTGCCCTTGACCTTGTAGTTGTCGGCGCCCGGGGTGCCGGACTTGGAGTCGGGCATGTACTCGGCGAGCACCGCGGTGACGTTGCCGGCGGCGTCCTTCTCGCAGCCGGTGCACTTGACCACGAAGCCGTAGCGCAGGCGCACCATGTTGCCGGGGTAGAGGCGGTGGAAGCCCTTCACCGGCGCTTCCATGAAGTCCTCACGTTCGATCCACAGCTCGCGGGAAAACGGCATGTCGCGCTTCCCCAGCTCCGGCTTGAGCGGATGGTTCGGTGCCTGGCACAGCTCGGACTGCCCTTCCGGGTAGTTGGTGATGACGAGCTTCAGCGGGTCGAGCACCGCGACGCGACGCTCGGCGGCCTCGTTGAGGTCGTCGCGCATGCATTCTTCCAGCACGCTCATGTCGATCCACGAGTCGGCCTTGGAGACGCCGATGCGCTCGGCGAAGCGGCGGAAGCCGGCGGCGGTGAAGCCGCGGCGGCGAGCGCCGACGAGGGTGGGCAGGCGCGGATCGTCCCAGCCGTCGACATGGCCTTCGTTCACCAACTGGATCAGCTTGCGCTTGGACAGCACCACATAGGTGAGGTTGAGGCGGGCGAACTCGATCTGCTGCGGCAGCGGGCGCGGGAAGTGGCCTTCGGTGGCGAGCGCGTCGAGCAGCCAGTCGTAGAACGGGCGCTGGTCTTCGAATTCGAGCGTGCACACCGAATGCGTGATGTTCTCGATCGCATCCTCGATCGGATGCGCGAAGGTGTACATCGGGTAGATGTGCCAGGCGTCGCCCGTACGGTGGTGGGCGGCGTGGCGGATGCGGTAGATCGCCGGGTCGCGCAGGTTGATGTTGGGGCTCGCCATGTCGACTTTCGCGCGCAGCACGTGGCTGCCTTCGGCGAACTCGCCGGTGCGCATGCGCGCGAACAGGTCGAGGTTCTCGGCCACGCTGCGGTCGCGGAACGGGCTGTTCTTGCCCGGTTCGGTGAGCGAGCCACGGTTGGCGCGCATCTCTTCGGCCGACTGCGAGTCGACGTAAGCCTTGCCGGCCTTGATCAGGCTCAGCGCACAGTCGTGCATGCGGTCGAAGTAGTCCGAGGCGAAGTACAGGTGCTCGCCCCAGGCGAATCCGAGCCACTTCACCGCCTCGAGGATGGCGTCGACGTACTCCTGCTCTTCCTTCTCGGGGTTGGTGTCGTCGAAGCGCATGTGGCACACGCCGCCATAGGATTCGGCGAGGCCGAAGTTCAGGCAGATCGACTTGGCGTGGCCGTAGTGCAGATAGCCGTTGGGTTCGGGCGGGAAGCGTGTCTCGACGCGGCCGCCCCATTTTCCGGTGCGATTGTCCTCGTCGATGATGTTGCGGATGAAGTTGGAGACGACGGGAGCCTCGGCGGCGGGAGCGGTGTTCTTGGCGTTGTTCGGGTTCATCGGTCTGTGCGGGCAGGCGCCGCGTGGGCGGCGGGTACGTGTATCGGACATCGGCGATGTCGACCTGCCCACCTCGGACCATGGCAGGACGGCGGCAGGCCGGTCTGGAATGCCGCGATTGTAGCCGATGCACCGCCGCAGCCGGGCAGGCTGGCGGTGGCGCTAGAATGCGTGGCACGTACTTTTGGTGACGTGATCCATGAACTTCTCCGCATTCGCCGCGGTCGGCGCCGGCGCCGCCTGTGGCGCATGGCTGCGCTGGGGCCTGGGCGTCTGGCTGAACCCGACATTCGCCTTGATCCCGCCGGGCACGCTCGTCGCCAATCTGCTCGGCGGTTTCGTGATGGGTATCGTGCTTGCCGCGGTGCACGCCTGGCCCGAGATGCCCGCGGCGCTCAAGCTGCTGCTCACGACCGGCCTGCTCGGCGGCCTCACCACGTTTTCCACGTTTTCTGCCGAATCGTTCCACCTGATCCAGCGCGGTGCCTGGGGCTGGCTCGCCGTTCATCTCGGCGCGCATGTCGCGGGCTCGGTGCTGCTGACCTGGGCCGGCTATTCACTTTTCAATGCGCTGCGCGGATGATGGAGCGATCCCTCTCATTCGTCTTCAACGCTTTGTTGCACTCTGGCGCCACGGCGCGGCTCATCGGGGCTGGATAATTCGTCCGGCCAATTCCCCACTGGAGGCTCACAACATGAAGAAGATCGTCGTTGCCCTGACTGCAGTCACTTTCGCCACCAGCGGCCTGGTCGGCTGCGCCAACATGAACGAAACCCAGCGCGACACCGGGACCGGCGCCGCGATCGGCGCGATCGCCGGCGGCCTGATCGGCGCCGCGACCGGCGGCGGCAACAAGGGCAAGTCAGCCGCGATCGGTGCGGCTGCAGGCGCGGCGCTCGGCGCAGGCGGTGGTTATCTGTGGTCCAAGCACATGCAGGAGCAGAAGGCGGCCATGGAGCAGGCCACCGCAGGTACCGGCGTCGGCGTGTCGCAGACGGCCGACAACCGCCTCAAGCTCGACATCCCGAGCGACATCTCGTTCGATACCGGCCGTTACGACGTCAAGCCCAACATGCGCCCGATCCTGGATCGCTTCGCCACCACGCTGAACCAGAACCCGGTGACGACGGTGACCATCATCGGCCACACCGACAGCACCGGCAGCGACGCGATCAACAATCCGCTGTCGATCAACCGTGCGAGCTCAGTACGGGATTACCTGTCCGCGCGAGGGGTGTCGGCCTCGCGCATTGCGGTCGATGGCCGCGGTTCGCGCGAGCCGGTGGCCGACAACGGGACCGCGGATGGCCGCGCCAAGAACCGCCGCGTCGAGATCTTCGTCGCCGAGGCCGCGCCGGCGCGCTGAGCATCAAGCAGTGGAATCCCGGTCAAGCCCGCTTCTGCGGCACAAGGTGCCGCGCGTACCGTGCAGGAGCGGGTTCGGATTGCGCATAGAACCCCTGGTCGACCGCTCCTGCTGGGGCGGGTACCGCACGAACCGCGTAGCAGCGGGCTTGACCGCGACCGGGGTGTGATCGAGTTGCCGCAGTCCGGTCCTATCGCACCGGATCGGGGAGCGGCGCCAGCAGCGCCGCAATGTCCGCCTCGCCGAATTTGGCCAGCGCGTTCGCATCCTCGGACAGCACGCTGGCGGCGAGTGCAGCCTTCCTGTCCTGCAGCGCGAGGATGCGTTCCTCGATGCTGCCGGCGCAGATCAGCTTGAACACGAACACCGGCTTGTCCTGCCCGATGCGGTGAGCGCGGTCGGTGGCCTGGTTCTCGGCGGCCGGGTTCCACCACGGGTCGAAGTGGATCACGGTATCGGCGGTGGTGAGGTTGAGCCCCAAGCCGCCCGCCTTCAGGCTGATCAGGAACACCGGCGCGCGACCTTTCTGGAAATCCTCCACCGGGATGCGGCGATCGCGCGTGTCGCCGGTCAGGCTCACCCAGCCGATCCGCGCGCGATCGAGTTCGGCGGCGATCAGCGCCAGCATGGTGGTGAACTGCGAAAAGATCAGGATGCGCCGCCCCTCGGCGATCAGCTCGGGCAGCATGTCCATCAGCAGCTCGAGCTTGGCGCGCTCCTTCACCTTGGCGGCTGCCGGGCTCTTCAGCAGGCGCGGGTCGCAGCACACCTGCCGCAGCTTGAGCAGCGCATCGAGGATCACGATCTGGCTGCGCCCGAAGCCCCTGTCGGCGATCTCGCTGCGCACCTTCTCATCCATCGCGGCGCGCACTGTCTCGTAGAGGTCGCGCTGGCCACCCTCGAGGCCCACGGTACGCACGATCACCGTCTTTGGCGGCAGTTCGGCGGCCACGTCCTCCTTGCGCCGACGCAGGATGAAGGGCTTCAGGCGCACCGCCAGCAGGTCGCGGCGCACGGCGTCGCCGTGCTTCTCGATGGGCGTGCGCCAGGCCGCGTTGAACTGCTTCTGGGGCCCGAGGAAGCCGGGCAGCAGGAAATCGAACTGCGCCCACAGTTCGCCCAGGTGGTTCTCCAGCGGCGTGCCGGTGAGGCCCAGGCGGTGCCGCGCTCGCAACCGCCGGATGACCTGCGCGCCCTTGCTGGCGGCGTTCTTCACCGTCTGCGCCTCGTCGAGGATCAGCAGGCTCCACTCGCGCGCCTGCAGCGCTTCGGCGTCGCGCCAAAGCAGCGGGTAGGTGGTGAGTGCCACGTCCGCCCGCGCCGTTCCCGTCTCGAGTTCGCCCAGCCGGGAATGCCGATCGGCGCCGTGCAGGCTGACCACCTTCAGGTCGGGCGCGAAGCGCGCCGCCTCTGCCTGCCAGTTGAACACCAGCGAAGTCGGCAGGATCACCAGCGCGGGCAGGTCCAGACGGCCGGCCTGCTTGAGGGTGAGCAGATGGGCCAGCGTCTGCGCCGTCTTGCCCAGGCCCATGTCGTCCGCCAGGATGCCGGCCAGGTCGTGTTTCACCAGATGCTGCAGCCAGGCCAGGCCCTCGAGCTGGTAGGGACGAAGTTCGGCGCGGAAGCCTTTGGGCGCGGGCAGCGGCGCGATGCCGGCGGCGTCGCGCAGGCGCTGCGCCATCGCCGTGACGAGATCGCGACCGCGGCCGGGCAGGTCGAGGTCGGCCAGGCGCGGCGCGTCGAGCCGCGAAAGCCGCAAGCGTCCGTCCGGGCGGTCGAAGAGATCCACCAGTGCGCGCACCAGCGGCTTCAAGCGCCGCGCCGGGATGCGCAGGCGGCCGAGCTCGGCATGGTGCAGGATGACCGCCTCGCCATCGGCGATGTCGTCGAGCCGACCGGACAGCCAGCGCCCGTCCTCCGCGAACAGCGTGGCGAGCAGCGGCCCGAGCGCCACCGGCCGGCCTTCGACCTCGATGCCGGGGGAAATGGCGAGCCAGCCGCCATCGGTCTCGTCCACGTCCAGCACCAGCGCATCGACATCGGTGGCGTGGTGGCGGAAGTCGGCTGGCATGTCGATTTTCCAGCCTGCCGTCTGCAGTTCGGGCAGAACGTCTGCCATGAAGCCCACCCACTCGTCGGCGCTGGCCAGGCCCAGTGCGCCATCGGGAAGCGGCCGTTGGGCCCACTGGATCCGGCCCGGCGGCACTGGGGCGAAACCCGCCCTCGTCAGCTTCGCCTGTGCAGCGTGCTCGGCTCGTGTGTCGCGGCTCACGCGCGCGCCGCGGCCGTCGGGCAGCGTGTGGAACAGCGCTGGATCGTCGGCAGCCAGGGTCAGCGGCCCGTAACGGAAGGCGAGGGTGGCGTAATCGAACTCCGAGGTGCCATCGGGCGCGTAGCCGCGGTAATGAGTGCCGGCGACCGGCGTCGTCGCCAGCCGCAGCACCGGCACCGGGGGGCCGCCCAGTTGCAGTGCCGGTTCGGCGCCGTGCGTGGGAGAGGGCAGCTCGGGGGTGAGTTCGGCCATCGCCTTCGCCACCAGTTCTGCTTCCACCTCGGTCAAGGGCGGCAGCGAGAGCAGCCGGTGCACGCGTTCGGGTGCCGCGTCCAGCGCGAGCGGACCGGTTTCGGCGCGCGTCGTATCCACATACCAGGGCCGCAGCAGGGTCAGCACCACGTTCGCGGGCGGGTCGCAACGTACGGTGGCGGCGCGGCGTCCGTCCGCGGTGGTGAGCCAGTCGGGCCAGCCCCGCCGCGGGCCGCCGGCGCGCAGCGGCGCACCGCTGAAGTCGCCGAAGTAGGCGCGCCCGCTTTCCGCCAGCCGCTGCATCAGTTCGTCCGCGTGGCGGCCGTCGAGCGGCAGCGCCTGCAGCGGCGCGTGATGGCGCGGACGCTGCATCCACAGCAGGCGCAGGATCTCGAGGTCGCCATCGTCGATGAAGGCGGGCGGCGCCTCGAGGGCGCGCTCGAAGTTGCTCCAGAATTCGGTGTGCCGCACCTGGCCCTGCTTGTCGAAGCGCGCCTTGAAGCAGCGCACGACCGCTGGCTGAGGGGACGCCGCGAGGAGGTAGACGAGCCCATGGACGCTGCTGCGGGCCTGCGATGTTGCTGCGTCCCGGACCCCTTCCGCGCTCACCGCGCCGCGCAGCGCCTCGACCCAGGCCAGCACCTGTTCGCGCGGGCGCTCGGGGCTGGCGCGCTGGCGCAGCCAGGACAGCATCATCGCCGCGACGTGCTTGCAATTGCGCCCTACCGGGCAGGTGCAGTCCGACATCAGCCGCCACAGGCCGCCACGCCCCTCGGCGACTTCCATGTAAACGCTGTACGGCGACCGCGCAGTTCCCTTGACCAGCGCCGACACACTGAAGTCGTTGCTCGACAACTGGCTGACGCGTGCGATGTAGCCCAGGCCCTTCGCGACCTCGTTCGCGCCCAGCCATTCGACGAGGGTTTTCTGGGTGATCTGGTCGAGAGCGGACATGCGGGCGATGGAGGTCTGTAGGTTCGGCTTGTGCGGCTGGCCGCAGAGGCCCGCGCCGGATGCTGCTGGCGTGCGGCGTGCGGCGTGCGGCGTGTGGCGGCGGGGCCGAATGTTCGCATGAATGGGGCGCGGACGCATCCGACGCCAGCCGGACGTCCGGATTCCGGACGGCAATCGCGAAAACGATCGACCTGCAGCGGCGGTGGCGGTGCTGCAGTGCCGCGTAGCTGTGCCGTGAATGCTTTCGCCCAATGTCTTCCGGGAATTTTGCGCTGCACACGCGCCGATCCGGCGCCGGCCCTGCTGTCTCCGTTTGCCAGCTACCAGCCGTTGCCGCCGCGCCGGTTCGGGGCGACGATCTGCAGCCTCGCGAGCTTGCGGTAGAAGGTGGCGCGGGACATGCCCAGCTCCTGCGCCGAGCGCTTCACCTCCCACTGGTTGTGGCGCAGGGTTTCGATCATGCGCGCCCGCAGCGTCGCTTCCGTGTCCGACAGGGCGAGGGGCTGCGCGGCCTGGGGCGAGGAGTTGCGCGGCGGCGGGACTGCAAGGACAAGTTCGCGAGGCGCTGGCGCCGGTTCATGCGCTGCAGTGATCTCGGGCGGGAAATGCTCCAGCCGCAGCGCGTTGCCGTCGGCAATCGCGCAGGCGTAGCGCACCGCGTGCCTGAGCTGGCGGATGTTGCCCGGCCAGCGGTAGCGCTCCAGGGCACGCCGCGCCTCGCTGTCGAGCTGCTGGCCTTCCCTCCCCATCGCGCCGGATTCGTCGTGCAGCACGCGCTCGATCACATGGGCGATGTCGGTCCGTTCCCTGAGCGGCGGCAGCACGAACACGGCGGCATTGAGACGGTAGTAGAGGTCCTCGCGGAAGCGTCCCTCGCGCACCAGCTCCGGCAGATTCTGGTGGGTGGCGCAGATGATGTGGAGCCTGACGGGGATCGGCGTTTCGGCGCCGAGCGGAAGCACCTCGCCTTCGGCCAGCACCCGCAGCAGCCGGCACTGAAGCTGCAGGGGCATGTCGCCGATCTCGTCGAGGAACAGCGTGCCGCCGTCGGCCTGCTGGATCTTGCCGCGGGCGCCCTTGCTGCGGGCGCCGGTGAAGGCGCCGTCGCGGTAGCCGAACAGTTCGCTCTCGATCAGGCTTTCCGGGATGGCGGCGCAGTTGAGCGCGACGAAAGGCTTGTCGCGGCGCTCGGAGAAATCGTGGATCGCGCGCGCGAACGCTTCCTTGCCGGTGCCGGTCTCGCCCAGCAGCATGGCCGGGATGTCGCGGTTCGCGATCTTCAGCGCGCGCTCGACGTTGTCGCGCAGGCGCTGATCCTCGATGGCAAGATGGCCGAAACCGCGCACCGCCTTGCCCGCCGGCGGCGCCACCACAGCGGCATCGCGAGGCGCTTCGTCGATGCGGGGCGATGTGCTCCGCCTCGGCGAGGCAGGCGCGTGCAGCGTGGCGAACAGCCGCTCGCCCGAGCCTTGGACGCGCAGCGGAAAAGCCTGTCCCGCCCGCCCGTGCGCGGTGGTCAGGATGTCGTGGGCGGTGCATTCGAACAGATCGTGCACGTATTGCGGGGGCGGGCCGTCGCCGCCGAACAGCTCCTGCTTCGCGCGGCGGTTGCCGCCGGTGATGCGTCCGCGCTCATCAAAGGCGACCAGGTAGTCGGTCTGCACGCTGAGGAACTCCGCGAGCCGGCCGCACTGCAGCACCCAGTACGGGCGCAGGTTGTAGTAGGCGAAGGCGTTCTCGATCTGCTGTGCGCGTTCGATCACCATGCGAAACACCAGCAACTGGCTCTCGCGCTGGGCCGGTGCGTGCAACGCGGAGGCGTCGAGCACCGCGATGGGCTGGTCGTCGGGGCCGAAGATGGGGGCGGAACTGCAGGTGAAGGCAATGTTGTGCGAGCGGAAATGCTCGTCGCGATGGACCAGGGTCGGCTGGCCGTCGATCAGGCTGGTGCCCACGCCGCAGGTGCCTTCATATTCCTCCGACCAGCAGGTACCGGGCCGGAATCCCTGCTCGCGGAATTCGCTCTCGAACGACGGAACGGCGCGGTAATCCAGCGTGATCCCGTCCATGTCGGTCAAAAGCACGCAATAACCGGCCGGCACCACCTGCGCGTGCAGCCGGTCGATGCCTTCGCGCGAGATGCGCATGAAGGCCTCGAGCCGCTCGCGGTGCTCGCGCAGCGCCTGCGAGGTCACCACCCGCGGCGTGTTGATGCGTGCGGGGTCCACCTGGTGGGTGTTGAGCGAGCGCTGCCACGAGCGCAGCAGTCGCTGCGCGCTGGCCTCCGGCCCGAGCGGCGTTCGCTGTTCCACTACGTCGAGCACGCGGCTCACGTGTCGCGCCACGATCTGGGTCGATTGCATCGGTCTCCTCCGTTCCGGTCTCTGGTCTGCCGGAATTCCCTGGCGCACGGTCGAGCCCAACTGCCGTGCCGCGGTACTCGCTACCGTAAGTGAAGACTATGGGCGCTGGTGTGCCAAGGCAATGCGTACACGTGTCTCATGCGGGTGAGACGGGTGTCATCCATGGCCGCCTCGTCGAGGCATCTGTCCGCACCCCGCAACAGGCCGAGTGGCGTGGCAGTGCGTCGACAGGATTCAGGTTTCGGCTTGCAGTGCATTGATTTTTAATTGAAATGGCGCGCTGCGCCGGCGTGTGCCGGCGATCGGTCGCTCGCCGGGCACGACTCCTGCGTAGGTAAGGGCATTACGCCATCCTGGAGTCAACGTGGCCAGCACCGTGCAGCGCGACATCACCGTCGGCATCATCGCCAACCCGGCATCCGGGCGCGACATCCGCCGCCTCACCGCCAAGGCCTCGGTCTTTCCCACCGCCGAGAAGGCCAGCATGATCCAGCGCCTGCTGGGCCCCCTGGGGCGGCTGGGCGTGGGTCGGGTGCTGATGATGCCGGACATGACCGGCATCGCCGCGGGCGTGGTGCGCGCGGTGCAGACGCATCACGCTTCGCGCCTGCCGCCCTGGCCCAGGGTCGACTTCCTCGACTTGAAGCTCGCCGGCGACGCCTCCGACAGCGCCCGCGCTGCACGGCTGATGCATCAGGCGGGCGCGGCGCTGGTGGTGGTCCTCGGCGGGGATGGCACCCACCGCGTGGTGGCCGACGCCTGTGCCGAGCTGCCGATGGCCACCCTGTCGACCGGCACCAACAACGTTTTCCCCGATCTGCGCGAAGCCACCGTCACCGGCCTCGCCGCCGCGCTCTTCGCCACCGGGCGGGTGGCGGCCGACCAGGCGCTGAAGCGCAACAAGCGCCTGGTGGTGAGGGTGGGCGCGCGGCGCGAGATCGCCCTCGTCGATGCCTGCGTGACCCGCCTCGACCACATCGGCGCCCGCGCGGTGTGGGATCCGGCGACCATCGTCGAGCTCTACGTGAGCTTTGCCGAGCCCGACGCCATCGGCCTGTCGGCGATCGCCGCCGCGGTGGCGCCGGTGGCGCGGGATGCGCCGCAGGGCCTGCGGGTGTGCTGCGGCGCCGGCGGTCGCCCGGTGCTGGCGCCCATCGCGCCCGGCGTGCTCGCCGAACTGCCGGTGACGCTGGTGGAGCCGCTGCTGCCGGACATGGATTACCCGATTGCGGCGCTGCGCGGCTCCATCGCCCTCGACGGCGAGCGCGAGATCGAGCTCGGCGAAGCCAGCCAGGCTTCGCTGCGGCTCGACCTGCAGGGCCCGCTCACCCTCGACGTTCCCGCCACGCTGGCCGCTGCGGCGCGCGCGGGAGGCGGGCCGGGGCAGGCCGGACTGCCGTTTTCAGTCGCTGCGCCATCCACCAGCGGATGGGCGCATTCGGTCGATTCGACCACCCACCAAGGAAGGAGACAGACGTGACCAGCACGCTCAATCGCGAAGGCCTGCTCGAGGCCTACCGGACGATGCGCACCATCCGCGAGTTCGAGGAAAGGGTGCATGCCGACTTTGCCACCGGTGAGATCCCCGGCTTCGTGCACCTCTACGCCGGCGAGGAGGCTTCGGCCACCGGGGTGTGCATGCACCTCGACCGCAAGGACTACATTGCCAGCACCCACCGCGGCCACGGCCACTGCATCGCCAAGGGGGTGGATCCGGTGGGCATGATGGCCGAGATCTGGGGCAAGGCCACCGGCACTTGCAAGGGCAAGGGCGGCTCGATGCACATCGCCGATCTGTCGGTGGGCATGCTCGGCGCCAACGGCATCGTCGGCGGCGGCGGCCCGCTGATCTGCGGCACCGCGCTGGCGGGCAAGCTGCGAGGCGATCGCTCGGTGGGCGTGTGCTTCTTCGGCGACGGCGCCTCCAACCAGGGCACCATCTTCGAGGCGATGAACCTGGCTACGGTGTGGAACCTGCCGGCGATCTTCGTGGCCGAGAACAACGGCTACGCCGAAGCCACCTCCAGCAACTACTCGGTGGCCTGCGACAACATCGCCGACCGCGCCTCGGCGTTTGGCATGCCCGGCGTGATCGTCGATGGCTTCGACTTCTTCGCTGTGCATGAAGCCGCAGGCGAGGCCATCGAGCGCGCCCGCAACGGCGGCGGCCCCACCTTGCTGGAAGTGAAGGTGTCCCGCTACTACGGCCATTTCGAGGGCGACCAGCAGCGCTACCGCGCGTCGGGCGAGGTGCAGGCCCTGCGCGAAACCCGCGACTGCCTGCTGCAGTTCCGCCGCCGCGTCACCGCCAGCGGCGAGATCGCCGACGCCCAGCTCGACGCCATCGATGCCGAAGTGAAGGCGCTGATCGACGACTCGGTGGTCAGGGCCAAGGCCGACCCCAAGCCGGCCGCCGCCGAGCTGATGACCGACGTGTACGTGAGCTACTGACAGGACCGAGGAGACGACCATGGCAAGAAAGATCACTTACCAGCAGGCCATCAACGAGGCCCTGGACCAGGAGATGAGCCGCGATCCGTCCGTGATCGTGATGGGCGAGGACAACGCCGGTGGCGCCGGTGCGCCGGGCGAGGAGGATGCGTGGGGCGGCGTGCTCGGCGTCACCAAGGGGCTCTTCCACAAGCATCCGGGGCGGGTGCTCGACACCCCGATTTCGGAGTCGGGCTTCATCGGCGCCGCGGTGGGGGCGGCCTGCAACGGGCTGCGTCCGGTGGCCGAGCTGATGTTCGTGGATTTCATGGGCGTGTGCCTGGACCAGATCTTCAACCAGGCGGCCAAGTTCAAGTACATGTTCGGCGGCAAGGCGCAGACGCCGGTGGTGATCCGCACCATGTACGGCGCCGGCTTCCGTGCCGCGGCCCAGCACTCGCAGTGCCTCTACAACGTGTTCACCCACATCCCGGGCCTGAAGGTGGTGGTGCCTTCCAACCCCTACGACGCCAAGGGCCTGCTGATCCAGGCGATCCGCGACAACGACCCGGTGATCTTCATGGAGCACAAGGTGCTCTACACGATGCAGGGCGAAGTCCCCGAGGAGAGCTACACGATTCCGTTCGGCGAGGCCAACGTGCTGCGCGAAGGCGACGACGTCACCATCGTGGCCTTCGGCCGCATGGTGAATTTCGCCAGCGAAGCGGCCGCTGCGGCGCAGAAGAAGGGCGTGCATTGCGAGGTGATCGACCCGCGCACCACTTCGCCGCTCGACGAGGACACCATCCTCGAGAGCGTGGAGAAGACCGGCCGCCTGGTCGTGGTGGACGAATCCAATCCGCGCTGCAGCATGGCGAGCGACATCGCCGCTCTGGTGGCGCAGAAGGCCTTCGGCGCGCTCAAGGCACCCATCGAGCTGGTCACTGCGCCGCACGTGCCGGTGCCGTTCAGCGACGCGCTGGAGGATCTCTACGTGCCCGGCGTGGCCCGCATCGAGGCCGCCATCATGAAAGCGAAGGAGTACAAGTGATGTCGCGCATCTACACGCTCACCATGCCCAAGTGGGGCCTTTCGATGAAGGAGGGCAAGGTCAACGGCTGGCTCAGGAAGCTGGGCGATGCGGTCGCGGTCGGCGACGAGATCATCGAGGTCGAGAGCGAGAAGATCGCCGGCGGGATCGAGTCTCCGGTGGCCGGCGTGCTGCGCCGGCAACTGGCGAAGGAGGAGGACGTGCTGCCGGTGGGCGGCCTGCTCGGCGTCATCGCCGATGCCGACGTGCCCGACGCCGAGATCGACGCGGCGGTCGACGCCTTCAACGCGAGCTTCGTGCCGCCGAGCGAGGAGGGCGAGGAAGCCGGCCCCGGCACGCAGACGGTCGATGTGGGCGGGCGCCGCATCCGCTTCCTGAAGCGCGGCTCGGGCGGCGAGCCCATGGTCCTCATCCACGGCTTCGGCGGCGATCTCAACAACTGGCTCTTCAACCACGAGGCGCTGGCGGCCGGGCGCGCGGTGTATGCGCTCGACCTGCCGGGGCATGGCGAGTCGGTGAAGGAGGTGGGCGATGGCAGCCTGGACACGCTGGCCGGCGTGGTGCTCGGCTTCCTGGACAGCCAGGGCCTGCAGGCGGCCCATCTGGCGGGCCACTCGATGGGCGGCGCGGTGTCGCTCGCGATCGCCGGCAAGGCGCCGCAGCGGGTGCATTCGCTGACCCTGATCTGCAGCGCGGGGCTGGGCGAGGAGATCAACGCCGGCTACATCGAGGGCTTCGTCTCCGCCGCGGACCGGCGCACGCTCAAGCCGCTGCTGACACAGCTCTTCGCCGACGAGAGCCTGGTCACCCGTCAACTGGTGGACGACATCCTCAAGTACAAGCGGCTCGAGGGCGTGGATGCGGCGCTCGCCGCGATCTCCGCTGCGCTGTTCCACGAAGGCCGCCAGAAGACGGTGCTGGCCGACCTGCCCGAGCGGCTGGGCAAGCCGGTGCTGGCGATCTGGGGCGAGGAGGATCGCATCATCCCGGTGAAGCACGCTACCAGGGTCGCTGGCGAGGTACGCGTGGAAGTGCTGCCGGGCAAGGGGCACATGGTGCAGATGGAAGCCGCCAACGAGGTGAACCGGCTCATCGATCACTTCCTGTCCTGAAGCGGGGGCGCGGCAGGATCGAGGGGCCGGCCCCTCGCCCTGCCGCGATCTCCTGTCGCTTCGCGCCATCAGAGGAAGCCCACATGAACACGCCACAGGATTTCCCCATCGACCCGCTGCAGGTGGGCAGCCACCGCTTCCGCTCGCGCCTGCTGGTGGGCACCGGCAAGTACCGCGACTTCGCGCAGACCCGCGCCGCCGTCGAGGCGAGCGGCGCGGAGGTCGTCACGGTGGCAGTCCGCCGCACCAACATCGGCCAGGATCCGTCCGCCCCCAGCCTGCTCGACGTGCTGCCGCCGCAGCGCTTCACCCTGCTGCCCAACACCGCGGGCTGCCATACCGCCGACGATGCGGTGCGCACCCTGCGCCTTGCCCGCGAACTGCTGGACGGTCATGCGCTGGTCAAGCTGGAGGTGCTGGGCGACTCCGAGACGCTCTTTCCCAACATGCCCGAGACCCTGGCCGCGGCGGATCGCCTGGTGCGCGACGGCTTCGAGGTGATGGTGTATTGCTCGGACGATCCGGTGCAGGCGCGCATGCTTGAAGACATCGGCTGCGTCGCCATCATGCCGCTGGCCAGCCTCATCGGCTCGGGCATGGGCATCCTCAATCCGTGGAGCCTGGAGATCATCGTCGATCGTAGCCGGGTGCCGGTGATCGTGGATGCCGGAGTCGGCACCGCGTCGGACGCGGCCATCGCGATGGAGCTGGGCTGCGACGGCGTGCTGATGAACAGCGCGATTGCGATGGCCAGCGACCCGGTGCGGATGGCGGGGGCGATGGCCGCCGCGGTGCGGGCCGGCCGTGACGCTTTTCTTGCCGGGCGCATGCCCAGGCGTCGCTACGCCGGCAGCCCGAGTTCGCCGCTGGAAGGCGTGATCAGCGGCGACGCCTGATCCGGCGTGCACCACAATGAAAACGGGCCGCAGATGCGGCCCGTTTTCGTTGCGCTACCGAGCTTCGTCAGCCCGGTCGGCAGGCTCACACGTTTCGATAGACCTCGGCGCCGCTCTTCACGAATTCCACCGCCTTCACTTCCATGCCCTTCTTCAGCGCCTCGGCTTCATCCAGGCCCTGCTGGGCGGCGAAGTCGCGCACGTCCTGGGTGATCTTCATCGAGCAGAAGTGCGGGCCGCACATCGAGCAGAAGTGGGCGACCTTGGCGGAGTCCTTGGGCAGGGTCTGGTCGTGGAATTCCTTCGCCTTGTCCGGGTCGAGGCCGAGGTTGAACTGGTCTTCCCAGCGGAACTCGAAGCGCGCCTTGGAGAGCGCGTTGTCGCGGATCTGCGCGCCCGGGTGGCCCTTGGCCAGATCGGCGGCGTGGGCGGCGAGCTTGTAGGTGATGATGCCTTCCTTGACGTCCTGCTTGTTGGGCAGGCCCAGGTGCTCCTTGGGCGTCACGTAGCACAGCATCGCGGTGCCGTACCAGCCGATGGTGGCCGCGCCGATGCCGCTGGTGATGTGGTCGTAGCCCGGGGCGATGTCGGTAGTGAGCGGCCCCAGGGTGTAGAAGGGCGCTTCCTTGCACTGCTCGAGCTGCAGGTCCATGTTCTCGCGGATCATGTGCAGCGGCACATGGCCCGGACCTTCGATCATTACCTGCACGTCGTGCTTCCAGGCGATGTCGGTGAGCTCGCCCAGCGTCTTCAGCTCGCCCAGCTGCGCTTCGTCGTTGGCGTCGTAGATCGAGCCCGGGCGCAGGCCATCGCCCAGGCTGAAGGCCACGTCGTAGGCCTTCATGATCTCGCAGATGTCCTCGAAATGCGTGTAGAGGAAGCTCTCCTTGTGATGCGCCAGGCACCACTTGGCCATGATCGAGCCGCCGCGCGACACGATGCCGGTCATGCGGTTGGCGGTGAGCGGCACGTAGCGCAGCAGCACGCCGGCGTGGATGGTGAAGTAGTCCACGCCCTGCTCGGCCTGCTCGATCAGCGTGTCGCGGAAGATCTCCCAGGTCAGCGCCTCGGCCTTGCCGTCGACCTTCTCCAGCGCCTGGTAGATGGGCACCGTGCCGATCGGCACCGGGCTGTTGCGGATGATCCACTCGCGCGTCTCGTGGATGTTCTTGCCGGTCGACAGATCCATCACCGTGTCGCCGCCCCAGCGGATCGACCAGGTCATCTTGTCGACTTCCTCGGCGATCGAGGAGGTGACGGCCGAGTTGCCGATGTTGGCGTTGATCTTCACCAGGAAGTTGCGGCCGATGATCATCGGCTCGGATTCCGGGTGGTTGATGTTGTTGGGGATGATGGCGCGGCCGCGGGCCACTTCGTCGCGCACGAATTCGGGGGTGATCTCGCCCGGGATGCTGGCGCCGAAGTTCTGGCCCGGGTGCTGGCGCAGCATCATGTCGGCCATGCGCTGGCCCTTGGGGCCGGTGGCGCGCAGCGACGCGATGTACTGCTGGCGGTTCAGGTTCTCGCGGATGGCGATGTATTCCATCTCCGGCGTGATGATGCCGCGGCGGGCGTAGTGCATCTGCGTGACGTTCGCGCCCGCCTTGGCGCGGCGCGGCTTGCGGTGCAGGCCGGGAAAGCGCAGCTCGTCGAGCGCACGGTCGGCGGCGCGGGCGCGGCCGTATTCGCTGCTCAGGTCGGCCAGCACCTCGGTGTCGCCGCGCTCCTCGATCCACTGCTGGCGCAGCGCCGGCAGGCCCGAGCGGATGTCGATCTTCGCGGCCGGGTCGCTGTAGGGGCCCGAGCAGTCATAGACGAAGATCGGCGGGTTGGGCTCGGCGCCGAACGAGGCCGGGGTGTCGGACTGCGTGATCTCGCGCATCGGCACGCGGATGTCGGGGCGCGAGCCTTCGACGTGGATCTTGCGCGAATTGGGCAGCGGGGCGATTGCCGCCTCGTCCACATGTGCATTCGCAGCGATGAATTTTTCGTTGGCGTTCATGGGTTGCTGTCTCCGTGGGATCGTGTGTTTCTGTAGGGCGGGCTTCAGCCCGCCGTTAGCGGATGTCCGGTTGCGGTTCGCCGCCGTCGACGGCCGGCTGAAGCCGGCCCTACGGTGGGCCGGGCTGCGTGCGCCATAAGGCGTGGAAGTGATGCACCGGGCCGTGGCCGCTGCCGACGGCGAGTTCGCCCGAATGCGCGATGGCGCCAAGCAGCCACTGGCGGGCGTGACGCACGGCGGCTTCGACCGGCCGAAACTGGCCTTCAGCCTGCGGCAGCAGCGCGGCCACGGCGGAGCTCAACGTGCAGCCGGTGCCGTGGGTGTTCTTGGTGTCGATGCGCTGCGCCGGCAGCTCGACCATGCGGTCGCCGTCGAACAGCAGGTCGACCAGCTCGTTGCCCGGCAGGTGGCCGCCCTTGAGCAGCACCCAGCGTTCGCTTGATGTCGGCAGCAACTCGCGCAGGCGCTCGGCGGCGCGGTACATCTCCTTCACCGATTCTGGTGCGCGCTGCTCCAGCAGCACGCCGGCCTCGGGCAGGTTGGGCGTGATCAGGAAGGCCTGCGGGAACAGCGCCTCGCGCATCATCGCGATGGCGCTCCTGGCGAGCAGGCTGTCGCCGCTCTTGGCCACCATGACCGGGTCGAGCACCACGTTGCCCGCCTTCCAGTGCGCCAGGCGATCGGCGACCGCGGCGGTGACCTCGGCGCTGCCCAACATGCCGATCTTCGTCGCGTGCAGCGCGACGTCGGCGAACAGTGTGTCGATCTGCAGGCGCAGGAAGTCGGTGGGCGGCACATGCACGCCGGTGACGGCCTGGGTGTTCTGCGCGGTGAGGGCGGCAACCACGCCACAGCCGTAGGCGCCGAGCGCGGAAAAGGTCTTCAGGTCGGCGAGCACGCCGGCGCCGCCGGACGGGTCGATACCGGCGATCGACACCACATTCGGGATGCGCGGCTTGGGGCGGGGCGCTGCACCGGAAGGCGCTGCGGACGGAGAACTGGCAGGACGACTCATGAACACGTTTCCCTACGCCGGTGCGAGCCGGATCAGGTTCCAAGGGTTTTTCTCAGCCCGCACACACGGCGGGCACCCCCAACGGCAAGAGGGCACGATACTGGATGCCCCCCGGCATGGCAAGGTCGGGGGCGAGTGACCGATATCACGTTCGGGGCATTGACAGCTCAAGATTGATGCGCCGCTGCCGTCAAAATAGACGATAGCGCATTCGACCCTTGCCGATTTCACATCGCCGCCGCCCCTTGCCGCCCATTCTTCCCTCGATCCGATGAAAACCGCTCGCCTGATCGCCGCATTGCTGGCCCTGCCTGCCGCGCTGCCCGCCGGTGCCGCCGACTGGCAGATGGTGGTGCGAGACCGCAATCGCCAGGTCGAGATCGACCGCGCCAGCATCTTCAATTCCGACCGTGGCACCAAGGTGTCGTGGGCGCGGGTCGTGCTCACGGCGGAGGAGGCTGCCACGGCGGGCTACGCGACGATCAAGGCGCTCAACCGCTACGACTGCATGAACCGCAGCTTCATGACGGTGAAGCGGGTCTATCTCGACGCCAGCGAGCAGATCCTCCGCGAGGAGGCCATCGCCGAGCAGGCGCCGATGATGGTGGCGCGCAATTCGGTCGATGAGCGGCTGTGGCGCGAGGTCTGCCACCCGCCCACCGCGAAGGACCTGGAGAAGATCGCCGACGAGGCGGTGAAGGCTACCGCCGGCGCACTGGACGCGAAGAAGAGCCCCGCGTCGGCCGGGGCCAGGCCGCCTGCGCTGGCGACCCGGCCCGCGCCTGAGCCCAAGGCGGTGGTGCAGCAGAAGGCCGAGCCCATCCCCAAGGCGGATCCGGTTGCGCGCCCGGTGCCGATTCCTGCGCGCGACGTGGCCGCAGCCCAGGTGCGCAGCGGCGACATCAGGCCGGCAGAGGCGGACAAGGCGCGCGCTGCGCCCCAGGCGGCCACCCAGGGCTCCATCGTGCCGCCCTTGCCCAGGCTGGAGCTGCCGCCGCCGCCCGAAAGCGCGGGCGACGCCAGGGCCAGGGTTGCGGCTGACGTCAGGCAGCCGTCTGCCGCCGAGATGAAACCGGAGCCGAAGGTGAAGCCCGAGCCGAGCGTGAAGCCGGAACCCAAGGTTCGCGAGGCCGCTCCTGCCCGGCCTGCCGCGCTGGCGAAGGCGCCAGCTTCAGAGTCCGGGGTGCCCGCAGCGGCGGTCGAGGCGCGGCCGGCGCGCGACAGGAAGGCGCTGGATGAAGCCGCGCTTGCCGCGCTCGTGCAGCGCAGCGCGACGCCGGCGCCACGACCGACGCCGATTCGGCCCCAGCCGGATGGGCGCGTCGCCAATGCCGTGGCGTGGAGCTACGAGGGCGAGACCGGGCCGCAATACTGGGGCCGCCTGCGCCCGGAGTGGAGCGTGTGCGCCCTGGGCACGCGGCAAGCGCCGATCGAACTGCGCGATGGCGTCGGCGTCGATCTGGAGCCGGTGAAGTTCGACTATCGGCCGTCGCATTTCCGCGTTACCGACACCGGAACCACGCTGCGTGTCGAAGTGGACGAGGCGATGGGCATGGAAGTGCGCGGCCGCCGCTACCTGCTGGAGTACCTGAGCCTGCATCGTGCTGCGCAGCAGGGCGGCGCGGGTGAGGCACAGGACATGGTGGCGCAGTTCTGGCATCGCGACGCCGAAGGCAACCGCGCCATGCTCGCGGTGCCGCTGGCCGTGGGCGCGCAATCCAGCCCGGCGCTGCAGATGCTGTGGAACAACCTGCCGCTGGACAGGGGGCGCAGCTTTGCGCCGGCCGCAACGCTCGATGCAAGCACCCTGTTGCCCGCCGATCCCGCCCATTACCTGTACATCGGGTCGCTGCCGGAGCCGCCCTGCACCGAAGGCGTGCTGTGGGTGGTGATGAAGCGGCCGGTGTCGCTGTCGGCGGAGCAGCTTGCGGTGTTCACCCGCCTGTATCCGCACAACAGCCGCCCCGTCCAGCCGGGCAATGGGCGGCTGGTGCTCGAATCACGCTGAAGATGTCGCTGAAGTTGCGCTGAAGTTGCCATTGACGCGCCCGCATCGGCCGCGGGCAGCTAAAATCATGCCCTTGCGCTGAACGGCCGCGGGCAGGTGGAGATGCCCGCGCTTTCCATGGGGTGGGCGGACGGATGGCTATGCGTGACATGCGTGGGTGGGTCGTGGTCCTTGCAGTTGGCGCGGGGCTTGCCGGCTGTTCGCGGCCGCCGGAAGTGGCGCAGCCGCCGCTTTCAGTGCTGGTGCGCAGCGTTGGCGGCGCACCCGCTGCAGCGGGTGCCCAGGTCTACACTGGGGAGGTGCGCGCCCGCATCGAGACCGATCTGGGCTTTCGCGTCGGCGGCAAGATCCTGCAGCGGCGGGTGGATGTCGGCGCGCGGGTGAAGGCCGGCGAGGTGCTCGCGCAGCTCGATCCGCAGGATGCGCGCCTCGGCGCGAGTGCCGCCGCCGCTGCCGAAGCCGCCGCCGCCGCCGATCTGGCGCTGGCCGAGGACGAATTCCGGCGTGCGCGCGAGCTGCGCGCGCGCAACTTCATCAGCGAATCCGCGCTGGACGCGCGCCGCACCGCGCAGCAGGCGGCCGAGGCCAGGTTGCGGCAGGCGCGCGCGCAGGCGGCCAGCGCATCGAACCAGGCCGATTACACCCGCCTGCTGGCCGACGCCGACGGCGTGGTGACCGCTGTGCTGGCCGAGGCGGGCCAGGTCGTGGCGGCCGGCCAGGCCGTGCTGCGCGTGGCGCGGCCGGGCGAACGCGAGGTGCTGATTCATGTGCCCGAGAACCGGGTGCGCGGCTTTGCGCCCGGCGACATGGCCGAGGTGCGGCCGTGGATGGCGGCAGACAGGGTCTATGCGGCGCGGGTGCGGGAAGTTGCGCCCGCGGCCGATACTGCGACGCGGACCTATGCGCTGCGCGTGAGCGTGCCGCGCGCCGACGATGCGCTGCCACTGGGCGCCACTGCCAGCGTGGCCTTCGCCAGCGCGGACGGCGAAGGCGTGCTGCTGCCGCTGTCGGCGGTGACGCGGGCCGATGGGCAGGCGCAGGTGTGGGTGGTTGCCGCCGACGACAGCCTGCGACGGGTCGCTGTCGATGTGGGCGCGTGGCGCGAGGATGGTGCCCTGGTGCGTGGCGGCCTGCCGGCGGATGCACGAGTGGTGGTGGCCGGCGTGCAGCGCCTGGTCGAGGGGGCCAAGGTGCGGCCGGTGGAAGAGGGGGCGCCGGTGGCGCTGGACGTCAAGCGATGAGCCATCATCGCAAGGGCGTCGGCAGCCGCTTCAACCTGTCCGAATGGGGGCTGGCGCATCGCTCGCTGGTGCTCTACCTGCTCTTCGTGTCCACCCTGATCGGGCTCGTCGCCTATACGCGCCTGGGGCAGTCGGAAGATCCGCCTTTCACCTTCAAGATCATGGTCGTGCGCGCGGAATGGCCGGGCGCCACCGCGCACGAGGTGGAGCAGCAGGTCACCGACAAGATCGAGCGCAAGCTGCAGGAGATTCCCCAGCTCGACGTGGTGCGCAGCTTTTCGCGGCCGGGCGAAGCCATGGTATTCGTCATCACGCGCGACTCGACGTCGGCGCGAGAGATTCCCGACGTGTGGTACCAGGCGCGCAAGAAGATCGGCGACATCGCCTACACGCTCCCTGCGGGCGTGCGCGGCCCCTTCTTCAACGACGAGTTCGGCGACACCTACGGCAACATCTTCGCGCTCGTCGGCGAGGGTGTGTCGCACGCGGAGCTCAAGCGCCATGCGGAGGCGATCCGCAGTGAGCTGCTGCGGGTGCAGGACGTCGCCAAGGTCAGCTTCTTCGGCGAGCAGGCGCAGCGGGTCTACATCGAACTCTCCAACACCAAGCTCGCCACCTTCGGCCTGCAGCTCGGCGACATCGTCACCGCGCTGTCGGCGCAGAACGCCGAGACCGGCGCCGGCTTCTTCGAGACCGCTGCCGAGCGCATCTGGCTGCGCCCGAGCGGGCAGTTCGAGGATCTGGACGCGATCCGCGCCACCGTCATCCGCGCCAAGGGGCGCGAATTCCGTCTGGGCGACATCGCCGAGGTGCGGCGCGGCTACGTCGACCCGCCCACCGAGCGCATGCGCTTCATGGGCCAGGACGCCTTCGGCATCGGCGTGTCGATGCGCGCTGGCGGCGACATCGTGGCGCTGGGCGACAACCTCGATGCCGCAGTCGTCCGCATCGAGCGCCAATTGCCTGCCGGCATTCGCCTGGAGCGCGTCGCCGACCAGCCGCACGCGGTGAGCCGCTCGGTGAGCGAGTTCGTGCGCGTGCTGGCCGAGGCGGTGATCATCGTCATGGCCGTGAGCCTGCTGTCGCTCGGCTTCCGCACCGGCGTGGTGGTGCTGATCGTGATCCCGGTGGTGCTGGCGATCACCTTCCTGTTCATGCATCTGCTGGGCATTGGCCTGCACAAGATCTCGCTCGGCGCGCTGATCCTGGCGCTCGGCCTGCTGGTGGACGACGCCATCATCGCTGTCGAGATGATGGCGACCAAGATGGAGGAGGGCTGGAGCCGCGTGCGCGCGGCGAGCTTCGCGTGGACCTCGACCGCCATGCCGATGCTGTCGGGCACGCTGGTCACCGCCGCGGGCTTCCTGCCGATCGCCACCGCGGCCTCGTCCACCGGCGAATACACGCGCTCGATCTTCCAGGTGACGGTGATCGCGCTGCTGGTGTCGTGGGTCGCGGCGGTGCTGTTCGTGCCCTACCTCGGCTATTACCTGCTGCCCGATTTCCGCGCCGATGCAGGCAAGCCGTCGCGGCTGGCGGGGCTGGTCGGCCGCGTCTTCCCGGCGCTGGGGCGGCGCATGGCCGAACGTGCGCTGCATGCGCAGGACCCGCACGACGAATACGCCATCTACCACACGCCCTTCTACACGCGCTTTCGCGCAGTGGTGAGTGCCTGCGTGACGCATCGCTGGATGGTCATCGCGCTGACGCTGGCCGCCTTTGCCGCCTCGCTGGTGGTGTTCGGGCGCTTCGTTCCGCAGCAGTTCTTTCCCGACTCCACCCGACCCGAGCTGATCGTTGATCTGCGCCTGGCCGAAGGCGCCTCGCACCAGGCCACCGAGGACGGCGTGCGCCGCCTGGAAGGCTTCCTCGACAAGCAGGACGGCATCGCCAATTACGTGGCCTGGCTGGGAACCGGCAGCCCGCGCTTCTACCTGCCGCTGGACCAGCAACTGGCGCAGACCAGCTTTGCCCAGTTCGTCGTCCTCACCAACGGCGTCGCCGAGCGCGAGGCGCTGCGCGCGAAGCTGATCCGCATGTTCGATGACGAGCCCTGGCCGCTGATGGGGACGGTGCTGCGGCTGGAGAACGGTCCGCCGGTCGGCTTCCCGGTGCAGTACCGCGTCAGCGGACCCGATCTGGGCGAACTGCGTCGCATCGCACACCAGGTCGCCGACGTCATGCGCGGCGACGCCCGGCTGTCCAACGTGCATCTGGACTGGGAGGAGCCGTCCAAGACGGTGCGGCTGAAGGTCGACCAGCACAAGGCGCGGCTGCTCGGCGTCTCCAGCCAGGACATCGCCAACCTGCTCGCCACCTCGCTGCAGGGCGTCACCGTGACGCAGTTCCGCGAGGGCACCGAGACGATCTCGGTGGTGCTGCGCGGCGCCACGTCGGAGCGCGTGCACCTCGGCCTGCTGCCCGATCTCGCGCTGCCGGTGGCGGGCGGGCGCAGCGTGCCGCTGGCGCAGGTCGCCACCGCCGAATACGGCTTCGAGGAAGGCGTGATCTGGCGCCGCAACCGCCTGCCGACGGTGACGGTGCGCGCCACGCTGTACGGTTCGACGCAGCCGGCCGTGCTCGTCGCCCAGCTCGCCCCGCCCATGAAGTCGATCGAGGACGCCTTGCCGCTGGGCTACCGCCTGGGAGTGGGCGGTGCGGTGGAGGAGAGCGCCAAGGGCGGCAGCTCGGTGGCCGCAGGCGTGCCGCTGTTCGTGCTGGTGGTGGTGACCGTGCTGCTGCTGCAACTGCAGAGCTTCTCGCGCACGCTGATGGTGTTGCTGACCGCGCCGCTGGGCATGATCGGCGTCACGCTCTTCCTGCTGGCCTTCAACAAGCCCTTCGGTTTCGTCGCCATGCTCGGCACCATCGCGCTGTCGGGCATGATCATGCGCAACTCGGTGATCCTGGTGGACCAGATCGAGCAGGACCTCGAAGCCGGCCGCACGCCGTGGGAGGCGATCATCGAATCCACCGTGCGCCGCTTCCGGCCCATCATGCTGACCGCCGCGGCCGCGATCCTGGCGATGATCCCGCTGTCGCGCAGCGCCTTCTTCGGGCCGATGGCCGTCGCCATCATGGGCGGGCTCACCGTCGCCACCGCGCTGACCATGCTCTTCCTGCCCGCGCTGTATGCGGCGTGGTACCGGGTGAAGCCCTCGGACCGCGCGCTCGGCAGGGATCGCACCGCAGCAACTGCGCTAGAATGACGTGATTTTGTCTGTGGACGACGCTTTATAAATAAGCGTGTGCTAATATTTCGCCAGGGAGTGCCCGATGAACTTCGAGAAAGCGCGTTTCAACATGGTCGAACAGCAGATCCGCCCCTGGGAGGTGCTGGATCCGGACGTGCTCGATCTCCTGATGACGGTGAAGCGTGAGGAGTTCGTGCCCGAGAACGCGCGCGCCCTGGCATTCGCCGACGTCGAGATCCCCATCGGCCGCGGTCAGGTCATGCTCAAGCCGGTGATCGAGGGCAAGATCCTGCAGGCCCTGCAACTCAACCGCGCCGATTCCGTGCTCGAGATCGGCACCGGCTCCGGCTTCTTCGCCGCGCTGCTGGCGGCGCGGACCGAGTGGGTCCGCTCGATCGAGATCGAGCCCGAGCTGGTGCGCTTCGCGTGCGCCAACCTGTCGCGCAACAAGGTCGAGAACGTCATCGTCGAGGAAGGCGATGGTGCGCAGGGCTGGATCGGCCGTGCGCCTTACGACGTGATCGTCATTTCCGGTGGCCTGCCCTTCCTGCCGCAGGCCTTCCTCGAGCAGCTCAAGGTTGGCGGGCGCCTGTTCGCCTTCGTCGGCGAGGCACCGGTGATGAAGGCGCGGCTGGTTACCTGCGAGGCCGAGGGCCGCTTCCGTACCGAAGACATTTTCGAGACCGTCGTGCCGATGCTGCAGCATGCGGCGCGGCGCGAGACTTTCCGCTTCTGAGGATCCATGCAACAGATCAGCCCCGCCCAACTTGCCGCCTGGCTCGCCGACGAGCAGAGGCCTGTGCCGCTGCTGCTCGACGTGCGTGAGCCGTGGGAGTTCGAGTTCTGCCACATCGAGGGCTCGGTGCCGATGCCGATGGCCTCGGTGCCGGCACGCATCGGCGAGCTCGACCCCGATCGCGAGACGGTGGTGATCTGCCACCACGGCGGGCGCAGCGCGCAGGTCTGCATGTTCCTCGCGCGCCAGGGTCATGCCAGGGTGATCAACCTGGCGGGCGGTGTCGCCGGCTGGGCTGCGCAGGTCGATCCGCGCATGCCGCAGTACTGAGTTCCGGGGCCGTCCGTCCGGTTGCGTCCCGATGCGGGTCTTTGCGGAGAAGCTGTGATGAAGCGAGCGTTGTTGGTGTGCCTGGCCGGTCTGTTTTCCACGGGTGCCCTGGCGGCCGATCTGTTGCAGGTCTATCGCGACGCGCTCGCCAATGATGCGAAGTTCGCCGCCGCGCGCGCGCAGCGTGAGGCCGGGCAGGAAAAAGTCGTGCAGGGCCTCTCCGGCCTGCTGCCGCAGATCGGCGCCGCCGCCAGCACCAACTGGAACCAGGCCAATGCACGCACCAGCCTGGGCAGCTTCGACCGCGACTACAACAGCAACGGCTATTCGGTCCAACTGACCCAGCCCCTGTTCCGCTGGCAGAACTGGGTGCAGTACAAGCAGGGCGAGCTGCAGACGGCGCTGGCCGACAGCCAGTTCGGCCTTGCCCGGCAGGACCTCGTGCTGCGCGTGGCCGACGCCTACTTCAACGTACTGAACGCGCAGGATGCGTTGGCCGCGGTCACGCAACTGCGCACCGCCGCGGGCGAGCAGCTCCAGCTTGCCAAGACCAGCTTCGAAGTCGGCACCGTCACCATCACCGACGTGCACGAGGCGCAGTCACGTTTCGACTTGGCATCGGCGCAGGAGATCGCCGCGCAGAACCAGCTCGAGGTCGCGCGCCAGACGCTGGCGCAGATCATCGGCAAGCAGCCCGACGCACTCGCCGGCCTGCGCCCCGGCGTGGAGCTGCAGCGGCCGCAGCCCGACAACATCGCCGACTGGGTGAGCGCAGCCGAGGCTGGCAGCCTCGGGGTGCAGTCGCAACAGCTCGCGCGCGAGATCGCCGCGCGCGAAGTGGAGCGCGCCCAGGCGGGCCATCTGCCCACGGTCGACGTCGTCGCTTCGTACGGGCTGAATCGCCGCCCGGCGATCACCACCGACCGCTCCGAGGCCACCACCATCGGCCTGCAGCTCAACGTGCCGCTGTATTCCGGCGGCCGTACCTCTTCGCTTACCCGCGAAGCCGCGGCGCTGCGCCTGAAGGCGGATTCCGACCTCGAAGACGCTCGCCGCAGCGCCGCGCTCGCCGCCCGGCAGTCATGGCTGGGCGTGACCAGCGGGCTGGCGCAGGTCAAGGCGCTGGAGGCGGCCAGGGTGTCGTCGACGTCCTCGCTCGAAGCCAACAAGCTCGGCTACGAAGTCGGCGTGCGCATCAACATCGACGTGCTCAACGCGCAGAGCCAGCTCGCCGATACCCAGCAGAAGCTGGCGCGCGCGCGCTACGACACGCTGCTCGCGCAACTGCGCCTGAAGGCCGCCGCCGGCACGCTCGGCGAGGACGACGTGCAGGCCATCAACGCCTTGCTGACGACCGCGCCGGCACGCTGATCCGGATCGCCGAAGCGATCGCGGTCAAGCCCGCTCCTACGCACCCCCGATACAGGCTCGACTCTGCTGCGGCGCTGCAAGGCCGACGTGGCTATGACCGCAGCAAGGCGCCGTTTCGTGCCTTGCGTCAGCCGGCCGGCTTCAGCCGCTCCAGCAACTCGATGGAGCGCTGCGTCGCGCCCCGATGCGCTTCGGCAAACTTGCGCCCGGCGGTCGCCATCGCGCCGCGCGCTTCGGCATCGCGCAACAGCGCCAGGGCTTGTGTGACCCCGTCCTCGATGTCTCCGGCGCGCCGCGCTGCGCCGGCGGCGATGGCCTGCTCCGCGACCATCTGGAAATTGAAGGTGTGCGGCCCCACGACCACCGGTGTGCCCACCGCGCAGGCCTCGATCAGGTTCTGCCCGCCCAGCGGCAGCCAGCTTCCGCCGATCAGCGCGGCATCAGCGGCGGCGTAGTAGGCGAACATCTCGCCCATCGAGTCGCCCAGCCACACGCGCGTGGCGGCCTCGACCGGCGATTCGTCCGAGCGCCGCTGCAGCGCCAGGCCGCGTGTGCGCACCAGCTCCGCCACTTCATCGAAACGCTGCGGATGGCGCGGCACCAGCGCGAGCAGCACATCCGGCGGCGCGAGGCGGGCGAAGGCGTCCAGCAGCGGGCCTTCCTCGCCTTCGCGCGTGCTGGCGGCGAGCAGCACTGGGCGCGAGCCGAAGCGCTCGCGAAAGCGGGCGGCCAGCGCCTGCGCTGCAAGTGGCGGGGCGATGTCGAACTTGATGTTGCCAGTGATGCTCACCCGTTCCGCGCCCAGCCCCGACAGCCTCGCCGCGTCGGCCGCCGTCTGCGCGCCGATCGCCGCCAGCGCCTTCATTGTCAGGCCGGTGAGCGCCGGCAGGCGCGCGTAGCGGCGTGCGGAACGCTCCGACAGGCGTGCGTTGGCCAGCATCACCGGGATCTTGCGCCTGCGGCACGCGGCCAGCAGGTTGGGCCACAGTTCGGTTTCCATGATCACGCCGAAGGCCGGGCGGAAATGGCGCAGAAAGCGGCGCACCAGGCAATTCACGTCGTAGGGCAGATACACGCGCAACACGCGCGATTCGCTGCCGAACAGCGCCTTCGAGGTCTCGCGCCCGGTGGGCGTCATATGCGTCATCACCACCGAATGCTCCGGCCAGCGCTCGAGCAGTGCGCGCACCAGCGGCTCGGCCGCCCGCGTCTCGCCCACCGACACCGCATGCACCCAGATCACCCGGCCCGGCGCGCGCACGCGATAGCGGCCGAGGCGTTCGCCCACATGTTTCAGGTAGGCGGGTTGCCGCCGCGCCCGCCATACCAGGCGCAACAGCGCCAGCGGCAGGACGAGGAGCCACAGCAGGGAGTAGGGCAGGCGGGTCAGCATTGGAAGTTGCGCAGGCTCGGCCCGATGAGGTCGCGAGCCCTTGCCGGATTTTCAGCCTTCTGACGCATGACGGCAGCGGACGTTGTGAGTCGCGCATGCTACGGCAAGTACGCCGTCCAGCGTCACCACCACCAGGCCCAGCCGTCGGGCAAGCGCGAGGTGAAGGGCGTCGGGGGTGCGCAGGCCGGGCGCCGGCGTGGTTTCGCAAAGTCGTGCCGCCTCGGCGAAGTCTTCTCGCAAGACATCCACCACCGTCAGCATCGACGCGGTGAACTGCTGGAACAGTTCGCGGGCGCGTGCTGCTGTCGTTGCATCCGTTTGTCCGCTCCTGAGCTTGAAGGCCGTTGCGCTCGCAAACTCCGCGAGGGTCCAGTGGCTGATCCATCTGTCGGAGGCGAGAGCGACTTCGCCCTGCGCCAGCGCGGTGCCCGGCTCGCGAAAGAACAGCGGCACCAGAACGGAGGTATCGAGGTAATGCGGCATCACCAGGCGTCGCTTTCGCGCATGGCGCGCACGGTGTCCTGCGTCGAATCCGGCTGGCTGTCGACGAACTGCTTCAGCGCCTCGAAATCGAATGGCGCGCCTGCGATCGCCGCCGCGCGCTCGGGCACCAGCCTGGCGATGGGCCGGCCGCGACGCGTAATGACCACTTCGTCACCGGACTCCACTTGCGACAGCAATTCGGACAGGTGCGCCTTGGCGTCGGCGACGGACATTGCCTGCATGGAGGGCTCCTGGCGAGCTTGTTGGTCACATGATTATAGAATGGCCTCGCGAGATAGTCATCCGCGGCGGGAATCCTGCGCTGGGGCATGGAACCGCTTCGAGGTCGAAGCGCTCTGTGAAGACAAGCGCCGTTCGTGCCGGGAACTCGAGTCTGCTGAGGTGGCAGGAAGTTGATCTTGCTCGGCGCGATACCAGACTGTTGCAGGCGCTGCATTGCTGTCAAAATGACAGCACTTGGATGCCACGAGAACAACATGCCCAATCTCACCCTCCGCGATGTGCCCGAAGAGCTTCACTCGTGGCTGAAGTACACCGCGCGCGCTCATCGGCGCTCGGTCAACCGCGAAGCCATCCTGCTGCTCGAACTGGTCCGCTCGGGACAACGCGTCGCGCCGACAAAGGCGTCGTACGAAGACCTGCTGGCGATCAGCCGACAGGCGGCGGCGCTGCCGGTGCTGGACAGGCGTGCCGAGGCAGACATCCTCGGCCTCGACGAGTCCGGCGTGCCGCGCAACTGAGCGTCGCTCATGGTCGTTGATACCTCCGCCATCGTCGCCATCCTGCTCGGCGAAGTGGGGCACGAGCGCTACGTGCGTGCCCTGGCCGACGCCGAGACCTGCCTGATGGCTGCACCGACCTGGCTCGAATGCGCCATGGTGATCACGACGCGGTTGGGCCAGCCCGGCATGGATGCGATGGAACAGTTGCTTGCCGGTGCCCTCGTCGAAGTCGTACCGTTCGACGAAGAGTTGGCGCGCGCCGCGCATCGTGCGTGGATACAATTCGGCAAAGGCCGGCACCCGGCTGCGCTCAATTTTGGCGACTGCATCTCCTACGCGCTCGCGCGCCAGTCCAAGGCCCCGCTGCTGTTCAAGGGGCTGGATTTCGCGCAGACGGACGCCCTTGCCGCGGTGCCGGCAATGGTTTGAATCGAACACCCACACAGAACGGACTCCTCATGAAAATCCTCGTCACCGGCGCCGCCGGTTTCATCGGCATGCACACTTCCGAGCGCCTGCTCGCCCGCGGCGACGAAGTGGTCGGCCTCGACAACCTCAACGACTACTACGATCCCACGCTGAAGGAGGCGCGCCTCGCTCGCCTCACGCCGAACAAGGGCTTCCGCTTCGTCAAGATGGACGTCGCCGACCGCGCCGGCATTGAGCGCCTGTTCGCCGAAGAGAAGTTCGACCGCGTGATCCACCTCGCCGCCCAGGCCGGGGTGCGCTATTCGCTGCAGAACCCGCACGCCTACGTCGACAGCAACCTCGTCGGCTTCATCAACATCCTCGAAGGCTGCCGCCACAGCAAGGTGCAGCACCTCACCTACGCGTCGAGCTCCAGCGTGTACGGCGGCAACACCAAGATGCCGTTCTCCGAGCACGACAGCGTCGACCACCCGGTGAGCCTGTACGCCGCCACCAAGAAAGCCAACGAGCTGATGGCGCACACCTACAGCCACCTCTACGGCCTGCCCACCACCGGCCTGCGCTTCTTCACCGTGTATGGCCCCTGGGGCCGTCCCGACATGGCGCTGTTCCTGTTCACCAAGGCCATCCTCGAAGGCCGCGCGATCGACGTCTTCAACCACGGCAAGATGAAGCGCGACTTCACCTTCATCGACGACATCGTCGAAGGCGTGATCCGCACCATGGACCGCGTCGCCGAGGCCGACCCCGGCTTCAACCCCGACCAGCCCGACCCCGGCCGCAGCAACGCGCCCTTCCGCGTGTTCAACATCGGCAACCACAACCCGGTCGAGCTGATGGAATTCATCGCTGCCATCGAGAAATCGCTCGGCAAGACCGCGCAGAAGAACTTCCTGCCGCTGCAGGACGGCGACGTGCCCGCCACCTACGCCGACACCGCCGAACTCAACGCCTGGACCGGCTTCGCCCCGGCCACCAGCGTGGAAGAGGGCGTCGGGCGCTTCGTGCAGTGGTATCGGGGGTATTACGGGGTTTGACGGCAAAGTAAGGCCGTGGCCTACACTGAGAGCGTTCGCACCACGGAGACAGAGGGAGCAGGCATATGCATCCGATCATCGAGGCACACCGTCAAGAGCTACGGTCGCTGGCGCATCGATATGGCATGCGCTCGATCAAGGTGTTCGGTTCCATGGCCCGCGCGGACGCCGATGATTCCAGCGATGTCGACCTGCTCGTCGATACTGCTCCAGGCACGTCGGGCTTCGTGCTTGGAGCCTTACTGATGGACGCGCAGGACATCCTCGGACGTCGAGTGGATGTCGTGACGGAAAAGTCACTGCATCCCTTGTTGCGGGATCGCATCCTCAACGAAGCACAGCCGCTCTGAGTCCCGGTCCATGAGGCCCAGCCCGACTGCAGATCAGGTCTACCTCGTCCACATGCTGGAATGCATCGCCCGCATCACGGAGTACGCGGGCGATGATGAGGCCGATTTCCGCGCCTCACATTGATTCAGGATGCCGTTGTCCGAAATCTTCAGACGCTGGCGGAATCCAGTCAGCGATTGACGAACGAGATCAAGGCTACGGAACCCGGAATCCCATGGCGTGCAATCTCCGGCTTCCGGAACATCCTGGTGCACGACTATCTCACGATCGACGTCGATGCCGTATGGGTCGTCGTGAGCAGGGAACTGCCCGCGTTGCGCGACGCGCTCCAGCGCATGGCGCAGCGTTTGCGGTCGGTGTAGGAAGTGGCTCCGTCCGCTACACGACATCGTTGAGATGTCGCGCTGATCTCCCGAAGCGTGAGGCCTGGAAGTCGTCGGCTGGCAGATGCGGTTAAGACCTTCCACGGCCCGACCTCCTCAGTCCGGCGTCCTAGGGCCTGGCCACGCGGAAGGCGGGCCGCAGAAAGGGGGTGACGGTTACTCTCTAACGTCGGAAGCGCGATGCCACCCGCTCGGCAATTGCCGAGCGCCTGACCGATGAACGCTAAGCCGAGTTGTGGCGCGATATCTAAGCCCCTGAAGGAGAGAGGAAAATGAAGTACGTCACAAGCGTGGAGCGGCTCGCGGTCAAGCGAGGAATCCAGCAAGGCATCGAGCGAGGACTTGAGCAAGGCCGTGCGGAAGGCCGCGCGGCGCTGCTTGGCCGCCAGCTCACCCGCCGCTTCAGTCCACTACCCGCGACCATCACCCAACGCCTCGCCCATGCCTCCGCCGAGCAGCTCGACCTGTGGGCCGAGCGCATCCTGGACGCCGACAGCCTCGACGAGGTGTTTGTCGGCAACTGACATTCAGGCCTCTTCGAGGCGATCGGAGACTTGCACGCCGTTGTGGCCAAGCAGCCCCGGCGGGCCCGATTCGGCCGGGCCTGCCCTCCTTCAGAATCTGCATCCCAGCGCTCGGCTCGAGACGATGCGAATCGGCCTTCGCTTCTTCGGCGCTCAGTTCGCCGATCTCGGCACGCGCTGCACCCTGTAGGAGCGGGCTTGACCGCGACCCGCCCAAGCCTGGCTGCTGCTCCACGCGTCAATCATGACCACGTTGTCAACTCTTGACGCCGGATTGTCTGCCTTTGCCATCGCTTCCGTTCCGTGGCGGCAGCGACCGTGAAATCCTTCACGCAAATCGCTCCGAACAAACCTGGCACGCCTTCTGCTTAATGTCTTTCAAGCGCCGACACTTTCCACGGCGTCGAGTCAATCCAGTCGGAGACTTCAAATGATGAAGAAATTGCAGAAAGGCTTCACCCTGATCGAGCTGATGATCGTCGTGGCGATCATCGGCATCCTGGCGGCAATCGCGATTCCGCAGTTCAGCGAGTACACGAAGAAGGGCGAGGACAAGGCGGCGCAGTCGGATGCGCGCAACCTCCTGACCCAGGCCACGGCCAGCGTCAATCAATAATCGAGAGGGGTAGATAAATGGACAAGCGTATTCTTGCTGCGTTGGCTTTGGTCGCGGTTTCCGGTTTTGCGCAGGCTGCGAGCACCGCAGTCTGTGGTGGAGCTACCCAGGCTACTAACGGGACGACCATCTCTTCGTCCACCGACGGCTTTGTCAAGGTTGACTTGACGCCGAAGTGCTCGGCCAACGTAAATATGGCTTACGATCAAACTGGTACTACTTTCGGGGTCTGTTCTAACTCGGTGAAGGGGAAGAACAACTTTGGCGGATCGACTGAGGGCGGAGGCGTGACCCAAAAATCGGCATGCGCCGCTGGCGGGTGTACGGCTCCTACTGCCGCGGCGGCAACGGGCTGCAGCGGTGCTGCTGGTACTTAAGCACCTTGAGCCAATGTTGGCTGCGCTTCGTCAGCACGCGGTGACCGCATGGAAGTCCGGCCTCAGAGGCCGGACTTTTCATGCGGTTTTCGTCTTTGCGCTTTTGCTTCTGACTGCCGCATGGCTGGCGGCCGCATTCTCAGCGCGCCAGCCGCAGGCCGTGGCGCTCGATGTGGGTCTGTCCGGCATCCGCATCAGCATGACTTTTCTCGCGCTGATCTGGGTGCAGGAACTGGTCGGCCGGGAAATCGAGCGGCGCACGGTCTTCCTCGTGCTGGCCTATCCCATGCCTCGGGCGGCCTACATCCTTGGCCGCTACCTTGGCATCCTCCTTCTGGCTGCTGCAGCCATTCTGCTGTTGGGTGTGATCCTGCTCGCGGTCATCCAGATTTCGGCCTGGGGCTACCAGTATCCACATGCATTGAAGCTCGGATGGCCCTATTGGGCAACGATCGTCGGCTTCTTTGTTGACATCGCGGTCGTCAGTGCCTTCACGCTCGCCGTTGCAACAGTGTCGTCCAGCGCCATCTTTCCCTTGATTGCAGGCGCTGGTTTCTCGCTGGCGTGCAGGATGCTTGGGCCGGTGCTCGATTACCTCTCGCGTGGTGCGGAGGGGGACAAGGAGCTTGTCCGGCACTTCGATCCCCTGGTGAGTACCATTCGCTGGCTGATACCCGATCTGGATCGGCTGGATCTTCGCCTGTGGCCGATGTTCGGCACGTCGCCGGTGCCGGACGCTTTTCTTGTTTCCGTGGCAATGGCTTCCTGCTATGCGGCCCTGATGCTCCTTCTGGCGGTGCATGCCTTCAACCGGCGGCAATTCGTCTGACGCGAACGATGATCCGACGCCTTGGGTCGGCGACCTTCGTCCTGTTGCTGGCGCTGTTTGGCTACGGTCACGCCGTGGATTGGCTGAGTACGAAGGAACGGCCGCGCGCGCGCGACGAGCTGGCGATCTATCTGCCACCGGTTGCACAGCTTCTGGGCGCCGGTGGCGATCGATATCTTGCTGCAAACATGGATGTCTTTCGCACTTTCATGGCGGGAACCGGGCGATTGCGGCCTGAGGAATACGAGATCCTCGCCCGCCTGCATGTCGATGCCGCACTTTTCAATCCAGGGCACGAGGACAACTACTACGTTGCGGCTGCCATACTGCCTTGGGCCGGGCACGTCACGGAGGCGCAGTACGTGTTGGGGCGCGCCATGGAGTCGCGACCATTCGATTACATGCCTGCTCTTCTGTACGCGTTTGATCAGCGATATTTCCAGAAGGATCCCGTCGCCGCGGCAGGCACCTTGCGAACGGCTGCTGCGCGAATCGATGACGAGCGTACGCGGATTGCTCTCGAAGTGATGGCGGCAAACTGGTACGAGAAGGCCGAAGGCAGCAGCGCGGCCGAAATCTTAAGGTTGATGGCTGCACAAACCAACAACAAGGATTTCGCCGAACATTTGAATCGACGTGCCGCTAGGCTGGATGCGATGGCAGCCATCGAAGTTGCAACGGGCAGGTGGAGGCTTGAGCGGGGCGATCTTCCCCACTCGGTGAGCGAGCTGGTGCGCGCCGGCTTTCTTCCAGCCGAGCCGGTCGACCCTTTTGGCGGCCGCTGGAGCATCACGAGAGATGGCACGGTTACCGTGGCTGAAAAGACGAACTGAGGCCGGCGCAGGTGAATGCAATCGAGCTGCAGAATCTGAGCAAGACGTTTCGGCAGGGCTGGCGGGGCACCGAGGTCAGCGCGCTGAAAGGCGTCTCATTGGCGGTGGAGCAAGGGGAAGCGTTCGGCTTCGTTGGCCAGAACGGCGCGGGCAAGAGCACCACGATCAAGATCCTGACGGGTGCCCTGCGTCACGATGGAGGCGAAGCGCGGCTGTTCGGCTTCGATGTCGCAGACTTCCGCAGCCGTGTCGGTCTGGGTTATGTGCCGGAGAACCCCTGGCTCTACGACTACCTGACCCCACTTGAAATCGTCCGGATGGGCGTCATCGCGCACGGCAGGCGGAAGGGCGCCGACGTGAGCTCACATTGCCGGCAGTGGCTCGAAAGGCTGGGGCTTGGACCGGTCGCGCAGCGGCGGGTGAGAGGATTTTCGAAGGGCATGTTGCAGCGAACCGCGCTTGCTCACGCGCTGGCTTGCGAGCCACGCCTGCTGATTCTGGACGAGCCATTGTCGGGGCTTGATCCCCTGGGGCGGCGCGAAGTGGTCGATATTCTTCTGGAGTATCGAAAGGGTGGCGGCACGGTGTTTTTCTCGTCCCACGTGTTGCACGATGTGGAGCGGCTCGCCGACCGCTTCGGCCTCATTCACAAAGGTGAACTGCGCAGCGTGCAGCAGCCGTCTGAAGTGTGCGCGAGGTCAGAGACGGTGCTGGTCCGTTCCATCGGCGCACAGCCTGTCGAGGGGCTCTCGCCTGAGGTTGGCGGTCGCTGGTCCGGAGATATCCCCGCGACCGATGTCTGGCATGTGCTCGACAGACTGCGGGAGGCGGGGCATACGCTGCTCGAGGTCAGGCCAGGGATGTCGCTCGAACGGCTGTTCCTGGATGTCGTGCGGCGAGACCAGTAGTTGACCCGCAGCAAGCGCTGTGCGGTGCTTGCATATGTCATGAGTCACGGAGCGGAAAATCTGAATGTCCAATTCAAGGAAAGGGCGCCGTCCACACGCACATGGCGCCGATCACGAATTCTCCAGACTTGCGGCCCTGTTCGCTGCGGGTCGCTACAAGGACGCTGAGGTCGGTGCGCATGAGCTGCTTGCACGACGTCCCGGAAATCCGCTGAGCAATAAGCTGCTGGGCGCAGCTTTGATTGCTCAGGAGCGAGCCGCGGAGGCACTACCGCCTTTGCGCGAGGCGCTGGTCAAATTGCCGGCGGACGCCGAGCTCATGACCAATCTGGGGATCGCGATGTGGAAACTTGGTGACTTGCCGGCGGGGAGGCGTCATCTCGAGCGGGCTGTAGAGCTGTCCCCGCGTGATCCGGCGTTGCATGTAAACCTTGCTCGGCTGATTCGCCATTCGGGCGATCTGGGGGGAGCGGCGGCGCAGTTGCACGAAGTCTTGAGAGTCGACCGTGACAATGGTGAGGCACTCAGAGAATTGGCCCTCATCTCTCTGGATGCTGGGGCTGTGGACGCTGCAAAAGAGCTTTTTGAGCGTGTCATCGCGCTGGGGGCGCGAGACGATGGTGTCTATTTTGGGTATGGCGCTGCGTTGAAGCGGCTGAACAGGGCGCCAGAAGCTGCACAAGCGTTCAAACAGGCCTATGAATTGGCTCGCAGCTCGAATTCGCTCGCCCAGTTGTTGCATGTCGAGTTATTTGGCGCGGACTGGCACGAGCTCTCGCAACTCGAGTCGGAACTCGTCGAGCGACTGGATCGTGGCTTCTCGAGTGGCGTGCCCCTCTTTTCGCTGCTGTCCATTCCGCGAATTTCATCCAAGCACGTCCTCGAGGTGGCGAAGGTGGAAGCGAAGGCCTTGTTCGTCGGTGTCGAGCCACTGCCAAAGCGTCTGATGGGGTCGCTGCAAGATGGTCGGCCGTTGAGGATTGGATATCTATCGGCCGATTTTCATGGCCACGCAACAGCCGACCTGTTGGCTGGAGTCATCGAGAGTCACGATCGCGAGCGTGTTCGTTCGTATGCCTATTCACATGGGCCAGACGACGGCACGGAGATGTGCAGACGAATCCGCGGTGCGTTCGATGTCTTTGTGGATGTGGGCGAACTGGATCTGAAGCAGACGGCCCAACGCATTTTCGATGACGAGATCGACATCCTTGTCGATCTGAAAGGTTGGACCCAAGACGCGCGGCTTGGCGTCCTTGCCTACCGACCGGCTCCCATTCAGGTGAGCTGGCTAGGCTTCCCGGGAACGCTCGGCGATGCGCGACTGGTCGATTACATCATTGGCGACCGCTGGGTAACGCCGCGCGAGCACCTCGATGATTTTGGGGAGATCGTCGCGCAGATGCCGAATTGCTATCAGCCCAATGACGACAAGCGGCAGATCGGGCCGATTCCCTCTCGGAAAGAGGCTGGCCTGCCGGATGCGGCCTTCGTCTACTGCTCCTTTAATCAGTTTTACAAAATTAATCCCGAAGTCGCGGACTTGTGGGCACGGGTGCTAGAAAACGTGCCTGCTAGTGTGCTCTGGTTATTGGACCCGGGTGAGAGCGCCCGTGCGAATCTCATGCGTGAGTTCGGCTCACGTGGGGTAGATTCCGAACGAATCATTTTTGCTCCTCGGCTCAAGGGGCTTGACCATCTGGGTAGGCTTACGCTCGCAGATGTTGCGTTGGACACTTTCCCCTACGGCTCCCACACGACGGGCAGCGATGCACTCTGGGCGGGCGTGCCGTTGGTGACCCTGCCAGGCACGACCTTCGCAAGTCGAGTTGGTGCTAGCTTGGTCTCTGCCGCCGGGATACCTGAACTTGTCTGCAGCGATCCTGATGCGTTTGTGGATTGTGCAGTTGAACTATATCGAGACAGGGAGCGCTTGGCGCAAATCAAGCAATGGCTAAAATCTGGAGGGCGCAGGTCTGCGCTGTTCGACACAGCTCGATTTTCCCGCGACCTTGAAAATCTCTACCTTGAAATTTATCGCCGAAATTTAGTTGGGGATAGATCGGCAATCATCCAATGAACGTAGGGTGACATTAGGTTTCTCGTGTCTATCGGATGCTCCGAATGGGAAGAGTCTAAGAAATGGACAAGAGGGTATAGGCCTATCTTGAGGTCATGAAAGTTGTTTTAATTAATTATTGCCCAGATGAACCAAGATTTTGACAGTCCTCTGCCCAGTTCAAGCTTGCCTTTTTTTGCCCTTCTAGGGGGCTTGATTCTGCTGGTACTGCTTCCGACGGTTACCTGGTTGCCAGGTGAAAATTGGCATGATAGGCAGCGCATTGGGCAAATCGTGCTCATTGCATGCACGGCAATGACAGGCTCGTTCATGATCTTTTCTTTCAAGCCGCTGCCATATGCAGTGAGTCGGGTAACGTTCTTTTTGATTGTCGGTCTCGTCCTTGTTGGCGCCATGTCTTCCGTCCGCGCTGACGCGCCGATATGGGCTTTCACCGAACTAGCTACCTTTTTTGGCTGTGCCGGGATCGCGTGGTTCATTGCAATTGTTCGCATCACCGGGGGTGCGTTAGTCGACCGAATGTTGCTGGGATCGGTCGTGTTGACGTGTGCAGCGCTATCTATTCAGGTGGGCGTTAGTTACGCGAGTACCATCCTTGTGCGACTTGAACCGGTCGACCCATGGGGTTTCCTGGGCGGATTCTCTAATTTACGATTCTTCGGCCAATTTATTAGTCTGTCCCTGCCTCTGCTCGCGGCGCCCGCGATGGTGCCCGGTCAATCGAGGCCGTGGCGTATCCCTACGCTGCTCTTGCTCGTCGTTTGGTGGGCGATAGCAATCTGCTCGGGCACTCGCGGTACTTGGCTCGGCCTCGCGGTCGCGAGTACCTGGCTGTGTTTCATGGGGGAGAAAGCGCGACGCTGGGTAACCTTGCAGGTCTTTTCCGCGATCGGGGGCGGGGTACTCTTCTTTATCTGCATGAATTGGATTCCACAAATCGCTGACCTCGAAGTGGCTAATCACGCGTCGTCGCGCTTGACCGCCTCACTTTCCGGGAGGGAGGTGTTGTGGATCCAGGCTGTCAGCATGATAGTGGAGCGCCCATTGCTTGGCTTTGGGCCGATGCACTTCGCCAGTATAGCGAACGCCGTTGCTGCTCATCCGCATCAAGCTTTGCTGCAGTTGGCCTCTGAGTGGGGGCTTCCTTTCTCGGTAGCAGTCACGTTCGGCGTTGGGCTTGCAGCGTGTTCTGTCTTTCGGTGTGTAAGAGCTGAGGCGAATCTTGATACCTCGGTCAGTGTCCTACGGCTCTGTCTATCCGCTTCCCTGGTAGCGTCGTTGACGCAAGCCATGGTTGATGGAGTGCTAGTGATGCCTTACACGCAGGTTTGGCTTGCGCTAGTTTCGGGTTGGTTGCTTGCGCTCCATCCCCGACGAGAGTCGACGGTCGGTCCATCCGCAACTGGTCGATTGCTTTGGACCGGTGGGCTCATATTGGCTGCGGGGTTGCTCGTCGGTGTCTTGGTGCGCGACTATCCTCGCCTCAATGAACTGGAGAATTCCTACGTGCAGCAGGTCGGGGGGCATCTGCAGCCGCGTTTTTGGCAACAGGGTGTTATCGTTGCGCGGGGGCAACAGAACTCCAAGTGAAGCGAGCGTAAGGTGCTTTTCTTACTGGGCCTGAGGTCACCTGCGGATCTCTTCGACGTCAAGACGGGGAAGACTGGATGGAAATGATCCGAGGCCGAAACCAGATGGCGCACACCTCCCACGAAGAAGTTGCGGACGAGACTTCAGCGCGCATCATGGCACCTACCATCCCGTGTTTATGGTGTTCGCGAAGCGCATGCGAGCCTTGGGATCCGGCCGGTGGCGAGGTAGTCTTTGCCCACTTTTCGATGCGTTGCGACGACATGATGCGGAGCTCTTGCAGGTCATCCAGCTGGCACGGGTAGCCTGGTGGGCATCGGCAGTGGCGGTGTGCGGTAGGGCATTGATCGCGGCCAGGTCCGCTCCCACACGACGCGCCCTTGCCGTGGCAGCGGACCGGGCCGCGATCGAGCCGCTGCTCGCGCTCAGGCGATGCGTTCCCACAGGCAGGTTTCGTCCTCCAGCCGGTCCAGTTCCAGGCCCTTGAAGTCGCCGCGCGACACGATGCCGACGAGCTTGCCGGCATCGACGATGGGGAGGTGGCGGTAACCGCAGTCGGCCATGCGGCGCAGGGCGTCGATCGCCATCGCGTCGGGGGCAATGGTGTCGGGCGCGGCGGTCATCACTGCAGACAGCGGCGTTGCCGCCGGCGGCTGGCCTTCGGCGAGGGTGCGCACTGCATCGCGGCCGGTGAAGATGCCCACCAGGCGGTCGCCGTCGGTCACCAGCACGGCGCCGACGCGGCGTTCCCACATGCACTGGCAGGCGTGCTGGACGGTGGCGTCGGGCGGCAGCGTCAGCGGGTCCTGATTCTTGATGATGAAGGCCAGGCAGCGGTTCGTCATGATGGATGTCTCCGGGTGGTCAAAGATGTATGCATTCACCTTCCAATATAGACGCCGGCATGACGGTTTGTTGGCGGCGGATCGGAATGCCTTGCGCAACGCGCAAGGGCTTTAGAATATCGACCACTTCCTCGCCGTCCGGCGCTGCCGGGAGCGGTTCGACCCTTTCCATCTCTTTACCATGGCCACCTACGCAATCGGCGACATCCAGGGCTGTTATCCGGCGCTGCAGCGGCTGCTGGAGCGGGTGGCGTTCGATCCGCTGACGGATCGGCTGTGGATCGTGGGCGATCTCGTCAATCGCGGACCGCAGTCCCTGCAGGTGCTGCGCGTGCTGCGCGACCTGGGCAGCGCGGCGACGGTGGTGCTGGGCAACCATGACCTGTATCTGCTGATGGTGGCGGCCGGCTACCAGCGGCGCGAGGACGACGACACGCTGTACCAGGTGCTTGAGGCGCCGGACCGCGATGAACTGCTGCAGTGGCTGACGTGCCGGCCGTTGATGCATGTGGAAGACGACTACGTGCTCGTCCACGCCGGGCTGCTGCCGGGCTGGACGGTGGCGCACGCGCAAACGCTGGCCGACGAGGTGGTCGCAGTGCTGCGCGGGCCGCAGGCGAAGGAGTTCCTGCTTAACCTTGCCGGCAACAAGCCCGACCGCTGGTCGGACGATCTGAAGGGTTGGGAACGGCTGCGCGTGGTGGTGAACGCGATGACGCGCATGCGCTTCTGCACCGCCGACGGGCGCATGGCACTGCGCGCGAAAGGCCCGCCCGACAAGGCGCCGCCGGGAACGATGCCGTGGTTTCTCGCGCCGGACCGCTTCAACCGCACCCACACCATCGTCTGCGGGCACTGGTCGGCGCTTGGGTTTTATCGTGCGCCGGGGCTCATTGCGCTCGATTCCGGCGCCGTGTGGGGGGGGAAGCTGACGGCGGTGCGGCTGGAAGACGGCGAAGTGATCCAGGTACCGGGCTGAGCCCTACAGCCGCGCCAGGATGAGCTCACGCGCCTCGCGCGCCAGGCTGCGGCGGTCGGTGTGCGGGCCGGTGGCGAGCGGAGCGACAGCCTGCACGCGGGCGATGATTTCACGTTCGGCGATGATGCTGGCGATGCACTGGCCCAGGCTGACGTCGCCGTCGTAGGCCGCCGCGCGGCTGAAGCTGCCGTCAGGCGCGTGGTACGACAGGGCGACCGGCTGCACCGCGTGGCCGGCGGCGATGGCCGGCTGCAGCAGGGCGGCGTGGAAGTCGAGCACGTGGCTGCCGTCGGTGGTGGTGCCTTCAGGGAAGATCGCGACGTTGCGCCCGGCGTCGAGCTGCGCGGCGGTTTCCGCGTTGATGATCTTCGCGTGGCCGCGGCTGCCGCGGCGCAGGAAGATGGTGCCGTTTTTCGCCGCGAGCCAGCCGATGAGCGGCCAGTTGCGCACTTCCGCTTTCGACACGAAGGAGGCGGGCGCCACCGCGTTGATGACGAAGATGTCCACCCACGAGATGTGATTGGCCACCAGCATGCAGCCCGGCTCCACCGCCACGCCCGCGGTCTGCAGGCGGATGCCGAGGATGGCCAGCAGGCGCTGCGACCAGCGCTGGCGCAGGCGGCGGTGAGCGGGTTCGGCGCAGAACGGGTAGATCAGCGCGATCGTCAGCGTGCCCTGGGCGATGTGCAGCGCCAGGCGCAGGCTGCGCCAGCCGCGCAGCAGCGCGGGGCTGGCGGTGCGGCTGGCGGGTGCGGTGGAGGCCGCAGCGGCGGCGGTGTTCATCGGTTTCAGTCCTTGCGTCCCATGAAGTGTCTGGCGTAGCGGTCGTCGACCTTGTTCATCGGCATCAGGATGGGCAGGTCGGCGGTGTTGAAGTCGGGATCCCACGCCGGCTCGCCGCAGATCCAGGCGCCTGCACGCAGATAACCCTTGATGAGCGGCGGCGCTTCCGCCGGCAGGTCGCCGCGCAAGGCCTCGAGCGGCAGCGGACAGCGCGGGAAGACGCGGTATTCGAGCGGCGCCAGGTGGTCTTCACGCAGGCGATTGTACAGGCTGGCCGCGGCGTGGCCGCCGTCGGCCATGCTGACCGAGGCGCAGCCGACAAGGTAGTCGTAGCCGTTTTCCTGCATGTAGCGCGCGAGGCCCGACCACAGCAGCGCGATCACCGCGCCGCTGCGGTACTCTGCGTCGATGCACGAGCGCCCGATCTCCACCAGGCGGCCGCGCAGGTGCTGCAGGCGGGTGAGGTCGAATTCGTTCTCGGAGTAGTAGCCGCCGACCTTGCGCGCCGCCGCCGGCGACAGGATGCGGTAGGTGCCGACGATGCGGCCAGCGTCCTCGTCGCGCACGATGAGGTGCTCGCAGTAGGGGTCGTAGATGTCGCGATCCACGCCCGGCGTGCGCGTGTTGAGGCGGGCGCCCATCTCGTCGGCGAAGACGCGATAGCGCAGCTTCTGGGCTTCGAGGATTTCCGTTTCGCAGCTTGCGAGGCCCACATGCAGGTTGCGGCCCTTGCTGCGCTTGGCGGTGGCCAGGTCCGGCTGGGTGTGCTTGAGCATGGCGTGCTTCCGTTTGGTGAGGATGAGGGCATTCTCGAAAGCCTGCGTTGCGGCACGGTGACGCGCTGGTTACGATCGGGTGACGGACATGGCATCGAAGAGGGGAGTCGAGATGGACAACTGCGTTTTCTGCCGCATTGCGAAAGGTGAGCTGCCGTCGTCGAAGGTGCACGAGGACGAGCACACGCTGGTGATCATGGACATCCAGTCGGTGAACCCGGGCCACATGCTGGTGCTGGTGAAGCCGCATCGCGAGAACATCTATGCGCTGGACGACGAGCTTGCCGGCGCCGCCTTCCGCACCGCGGCGCGCGTGGCGCGAGCGGCCAAGCAGGTGACCGGCTGCCAGGGCGTGAGCCTGTTCCAGGCCAACGAGCCGGCCGGCGCGCAGACGGTGTTCCACTTCCACATCCACGTGCTGCCGCGCTGGGAAGGCGATGGCATGGCGCTGGCGTGGCCGGTGAAGAACCCGCCGCGCGAGGCGCTGGAGGAGATGGCGGCGAAGCTGAGGGCAGCGGTGGGCGCCTGATCGCGATTGGGCGGATGCGGTCGCGCTCAAGCGCGCTCCTACATGGGGGCGAGCATCGAGGGGGGCGCGGCGGCGCCCGCTTATAATGGCGGTTCCAGACACTTCCGTACGGGACCCGACATGTCCATCCTCGTCTGCGGCTCCATGGCCTATGACTCGATCATGGTGTTCAACGACCGCTTCAGGAATCACATCCTGCCCGAGCAGATCCACATCCTGAACGTGTCCTTCCTGGTGCCGGACCTGCGCCGCGAGTTCGGCGGCTGCGCCGGCAACATCGCCTACAACCTGAAGCTGCTGGGCGCCGATCCGCTGATCATGGCGACGGTGGGCGAGGATTCCGACCCGTACCGACGCCGCCTCGACCACCTCGGCCTGCGCCAGGACCACGTGCGCGAGGTGCGTGGCACCTTCACCGCGCAGGCTTTCATCACCACCGACCTCGACGACAACCAGATCACCGCCTTCCACCCGGGGGCGATGTTCCATTCGCACCTCAACGACGTGCGTGACGCGGCAGGCGCGAAGCTGGGCATCGTCGCGCCCGACGGCCGCGACGGCATGCTGCGCCATGTGCAGGGTTTTGCCGATGCGGGCCTGCCCTTCATCTTCGATCCGGGCCAGGGGCTGCCGATCCTCAGTGGGGACGAACTGCGGCATTGCCTGAAACTGGCCACCTGGTGCACGGTCAATGACTACGAGATGCGCCTGATGAGCGAGAAAACGGGCCTTTCCGAAGCCGAGCTGGCCGCCGAGGTGGATGCGCTCATCGTGACCCTGGGCGCGGAAGGCTCGCGCATCCACGCCAAGGGCGAGTGCGTGGAGATTCCGGCGGTGAAGCCCGACGAGATCCTCGACCCTACCGGCTGCGGCGACGCGTATCGCGCCGGGTTGCTGTATGGCTTGGCGAACGGCTGGGACTGGCTGCAGAGCGGGCGCCTGGCGGCAGTGATGGGCGCGATCAAGATTGCCCACCGCGGTGGGCAGAACCACCGCCCGACGCGCGACGACATCGCCGCGCGTCACCTGGCGGCGTTTGGGGAGAATCCATGGTGAACGGACAGACGATGACGACGCGCGCCGTGCTTGGCGCGCTGGTGGTCGCGCTGATGCTGGGTGGCTGTGCTGCAGGGATGGGCGGTCGCGACTATGCGCGCGCCGACGCACGCCGCACGATGGTGGTGCAGTTCGGCACGGTGGCCGGCGTGCGCGGCGTCAATCTCGAAGGCACGAAGACGCCGATCGGCACCGTGACCGGCGCTGCCGTCGGCGGCATCGCCGGCAGCACCATCGGCAGTGGCAAGGGTTCCGCCGTGGGCGCGGTGCTCGGTGCCGTGGTCGGCGGCATGACCGGCGCCGCGGTCGAGGAGGGCACGACGCGCAAGGTCGGGGTGGAAGTCACGGTGCGGATGGACGACGGGCAGTATCTCGCCGTGGTGCAGGCCGACGAAGGCGAGAACTTCCGCGTGGGCGAGCGAGTGCGCATCCTGCGTGACGCGGGCGAGACCCGGGTCGCGCGCTGATGGCTGATTCGCGCCCCGGCGTTCAGGGGTAGAAGACGTACACGCGATACCCGGTGGGCGATGCGCCTTCCAGGCGGAAGGGCAGCCGCACCGGGACGGTCGTGCGCGCGGGCAGGCTGGCCTTTGGCGCGTCGGCGGGCATCCAGTCTGCCGGCGCGAACACGCGACGCACCACCGGCGTGTCGGTGCCGTCGGTCAGCGTCAGTTCCAGATGCGGCCAGGCTTGCGGGTAGTCCGCCCGGTTCTTGACGGTGGTGAACAGGGTGTAGCGGCCGGTGCGCGCGGGGTCGGATTGCAGATCGGAGGTTTCGATGGCGATCAGCGCGACGTCCTTCGGTAGCGGCACGTCGCAGCCGAGGGCCGCGCAGCCGGCTTCGAGCAGCGGGCGGGTGCCCGGCAGGCTGCGGCCGATTTCCGTCCGGAACAGGTAGGTGGCCTGGGCGGCCAGGGTTCCAGCCAGCAGCCCGGCGGCCATGCCCGTCAGCGTGCGCGCCACGGCACTGCGTTTGCTGGCTGGGCGCCCGTAGGTGGCGTCGAGGTGCTCGAGGTCGACGTGGCGGGCTTGCGGGGTTGCAGTTGCCAACGCTTCTTCGTCGGCATCGGCAGGGGAGATCGAAGCTCGCCCCTGGTCGTGCCCTTGGTCGTGCCCCTGCTCTGCCTCCGGCTCCAGCTCGCGCTTCGGTTCCGGCTCTGTTGTCACACGCGCCGCTGCAGCGTCTGCCCGTTCATCCGGTTCAGGGGCCGTGTGCCCCCGCGCGGCAGCAAAGGTTTCGGTCGGCGAGGGGTTGCGGCGGCCGCTGCGGATGACATCGGGGAGGGATGAAGCGGCGCCGGATTCGGCCGCATCGAATGCTTGCGGCTGCTCAACTGTCCTGTCGCCCCAGTCCGGTGCTTCCGGATAGTCTGTCGTCGGGTATGCCCGCTCCGCTTGGCCGGGAGGCTCTGGCGCGGCGCGGTCATCGTCGAACGGCGGAAACTCGGGCAACTCGAAATCGAGCTCTTGGGTATTGCGGCCGGCGCCGGGCGCATGCGCGGCGACGACCGGAGTCGGTTCGCCGTGTGTGGCTGCGGCGGCTTGTTCGCGCCCGCGTGCGGCCGGCTCCGCTTCATCGGTCGTCGCGATGCGGTGCTGCAGTGCGTTGAACGGGTTGAAGCAATGACCGCAGCGCACCTCGCCGTTGCGCGCGCGGATCTGTTCCGGGTGCAGCCGGAACACCGTCTGGCAGGCGGGGCAGCGTGTCAGCATCATGGCAGGATGCTCAGCGGCGGCCCTCCAGCCGCACCCAGCCGTCCAGCGTGGCGCCGACCTCAAGCGCCAGGTAGGGCGCCCAGGCGTCGATGACCTGCTGCGACTGCGTCGCGAGTACGCCGGAGAGTGCCACGCGTCCGCCGGTGGCGACGCGCGCGGCGATGGCCGGTGCAAGCACGCACAGCGGATTCGTCAGGATGTTGGCCACCACCAGGTCGAAGGTGTCGCCCACCGGAACGCCGGAATGCTGCAGGCGCATCGTCACGCGATTGCGTGCGGCGTTGTCGCGCGCGGCCTCGACGGCCTTCTCGTCGATGTCGATGCCCATCACGTCGCCGGCGCCGAGCAGCCCCGCGGCGATGCCGAGGATGCCCGAGCCGCAGCCGTAATCGAGGACGCTGCAGCCCGGAGTGACTGCATCGCACAGCCACTCCAGGCACAGCCGGGTGGTGGGGTGCGAGCCGGTGCCGAAGGCCATGCCCGGGTCGAGTTCGATGTTGATCGCCTGCGGGTCCGGCGCCTGATGCCAGGAGGGGACGATCCACAGCCGGTCGGTGATGCGGATGGGGTCGAACTGGCTCTGCGTGAGCTGCACCCAGTTCTGCTCGGCGATCTCTTCGGTGGTGAACGGCGGAACGGCGGGCAGGCCGGCGGCGCCCGAGGCTTCGGCAAGCATGGCCGCCAGCTCGTCGCTGGCTGTGTTGCCATCGAACAGCGCGATCACGCGGCTGTGATCCCACAGCGAGGTCGGCAGGTGGCCTGGTTCGCCGAACTGCGGCTTCTCGGCGTCGGTGCCGGCGTCGGCATCCTCGATGGACACCGACAGGGCGCCGATGTCCATCAGCGCATCCGACAGCGCCTCGGCCCTGGCGGCGTCGGCCTGCAGCGTCACGGAGATCCACGTTGACATGGCAGCGGGCTCAGGCCTTGACTTCGTTGCGGTTGGCCAGCTTGTGTTCCAGGTAGTGGATGCTGGTGCCGCCCTCGTTGAAGCCGGGGTCGAGCATCAAGGTCTGGTGCAGCGGAATGTTCGTCTTGATGCCCTCGACCATCATCTCGGACAGTGCGATGCGCATGCGGCGGATGGCCTGGTCGCGGGTGTCGCCGTAGGCGATGACCTTGCCGATCATCGAATCGTAGTGCGGCGGAACCATGTAGCCGTTATACACGTGCGAATCGACCCGCACACCGGGGCCGCCGGGCGTGTGCCAGTTGGTGATGCGGCCGGGCGAGGGCGTGAACTTGAACGGATCCTCGGCATTGATGCGGCACTCGATGGCATGGCCGCGAAACTCCACGTTGCGCTGGCGGAACCAGAGCTTCTCGCCATCGGCGATGCGGATCTGCGCCTGCACGATGTCGACGCCGGTGATCATTTCGGTCACCGGGTGCTCCACCTGCACGCGGGTGTTCATCTCGATGAAGTAGAACTCGCCATTCTCGAACAGGAACTCGAAAGTCCCTGCACCGCGGTAGCCGATGGTGCGGCAGGCTTCGGCGCAGCGCTCGCCGATCTTGGCAATGACCTTGCGCTCGATGCCCGGTGCAGGCGCTTCCTCGATCACCTTCTGGTGGCGGCGCTGCATGGAGCAGTCGCGCTCGCCCAGATAGACCGCGTTGCCGTGCTGGTCGGCCAGGACCTGGATCTCGACGTGGCGCGGGTTCTCGAGGAACTTCTCCATGTACACGGTCGGGTTGCTGAACGCTGCCTGGGCTTCGGCCTTGGTGGTGGTCACCGCGTTGAGCAGCGCGGCCTCGGTATGCACCACGCGCATGCCGCGGCCGCCGCCGCCGCCGGCCGCCTTGATGATCACCGGATAGCCGATGGCGCGCGCGATGCGCACGATCTCCTTGGGGTCGTCGGGCAGGGCGCCTTCCGAACCGGGGACGCAGGGCACCCCGGCCGCCTTCATCGCGTCCTTGGCCGACACCTTGTCGCCCATCAGGCGAATCGTTTCGGCACGCGGCCCGATGAAGACGAAGCCGGATTGCTCGACGCGCTCGGCGAAGTCGGCGTTTTCCGACAGGAAGCCGTAGCCGGGGTGGATCGCCTCGGCGTCGGTGACTTCGGCGGCGGAGATGATCGCCGGCACGTTGAGGTAGCTCGCACCCGACGGCGCGGGGCCGATGCACACCGATTCGTCGGCGAGGCGCACGTACTTGGCCTCGGTGTCGGCCTCCGAGTGCACCGCGACGGTCTTGATGCCAAGTTCGCGGCAGGCCCGCAGGATGCGCAGGGCGATTTCCCCGCGGTTGGCGATGAGGATCTTCTCGAACATGGCGCGATCAGCCGATCACGAACAGCGGCTGGCCGTATTCGACCGGCTGGCCGTTCTCGACCAGGATGGCCTTCACCGTGCCGCTGAATTCGGATTCGATCTCGTTCATCAGCTTCATCGCCTCGATGATGCACAGGCGATCGCCTTCGGATACCGTCTGGTTGAGTTCGATCAGCGGCTTGGCGCCCGGCGCCGAGGCACGATAGAAGGTGCCGACCATCGGCGACTTGACGATGTTGCCGGCCGGCAGCGCGTTCTCCGCCGGCTCGGCGGCGGCAGGTGCGGTCGCTGCGGGAGCGGCGGCCGCCATCGGGGCCGGGGCAGGAGCCGCCATCGGCGCCGCATACGTGACGGGCGCACCGCTGGCGTGCTTGGCGATACGGACCTTCTCCTCGCCTTCGGTCACTTCGAGTTCGGAAATCCCCGACTCCTGTACAAGGTCGATCAGTTTCTTGAGCTTGCGCAGATCCATGCTGTTCTCCGTGCCGGGCACAAGACGCTTGCGCGTGTCGTTGCCCGGGATGTGAATGGTTGTCTATGCCTGCGAGTGCGCAGGATGGAATGCCGATGCGGGTGGGGCGCCGCTGGGCCGCGCCGGGATGACGGGCTCGCGGGTGGAGCATTCAGGAACGTCGCGGCTGCCGGCTGCGGCTGGAAAGGGTGGCGCAGCCGCCGCGCAGGCCGTCGTCAGACGGCTGGGAGCGTGGTCAATTTCGAGCCGCGGGCAGCGATTTGAACGCATCATGCAGTCAAGTTTGCCGCAATTCCCGACAATTTGTCTACGCTCGCACTTGCCCCGAAGCTGCCTCAGGAGCCCAGCAGTGCGCGGATTCTGCCTTCGAGATCGTCGCGTTTCAAGGTGCCCAGCTTGACGTGGCGGACCTTTCCTTCGCGGTCGAAGATCACGGTGAAGGGCAGCGCCTGGGCCTGGTTGCCGAAACCGGCTGCCAGGCTCAGCACCTGTGGCGAGGCGATCAGCAGCGGGTAGGGAATGTCGAGTTCATGGTCGAAAGCCCGCACCTTGTCGGCATCGTCAACGCTGAGGCCGACGAACTGGACCGGCTGCTCGGCGAGCGCGCGGCTGGCGGCGGAGAAGTCGGGAATTTCCTTGCGGCAGGGCGGGCACCATGTCGCCCAGAAGTTGACCACCACCACCTTGCCGCGCCATTGCGCGAGGGCTTGTTCCTTGCCGTCGGTGTCGGGCAGGCGCAGCGCGAAGAGGGCGTCCACGGTTTCCTGGCTGACGACCTGGGACGGGGCGTTCGCCGGCGCCATCTGGCGGTTGACGAAGAAGCCGGCCGCGGCGGCGATCGCCGCCACCGCGGCAACGAGCGCGATGCGAGCACTGCGGGTCATTCGCGTACCTCGGACGGTTGATCTCCCTCGGGCGCAAGGTGCAGCAGTGCTTCCACCTGGGCCCTGCGTGCGCGTTCCTGTCCGCGGCGCCCCCGGCGCTCGGCGCTCGCCGGGTAGATCGACAGGCGCACCGGGATGTCTTCCCAGTCGAAGCTGAGGATGGCCTCGGGCGCGTCGGGTGCCGGGCGACGCGGTTCGCGGTGCTCGTAGGCGACGTCCTGGTTGAGGAAGAAGATCTCGACCTCCTTGGCGCTCTCCGGGTAAAGCTCGATCTCCAGTTCGGAATAGCGGCCGGCCGTGCCGTCCAGCGCGCCGCCGGTCAGGTAGGGGCGAAAATCCTCCAGCAGACGCATGATCTCGACCGCTGCAGTGCGCATCTCGCGCACTCGCTGCGGCTGCTCCTCGTCCTGGTAGAGCGCCTGCCAGGCGCGCAGCTCGGCTTCGATTTCCGCGTTGTTGGGCAGCACTTCGGCGTCCACCGCGCCCAACTGGCGTGCCGCCTTGCGTTTGGCGAAGCCGAAGTCGCTGATGCCGTCTTCGGCCATCATGCGTGCCGCGAGCGCGGCGATCTCGCGCCGCAGGTTACCGCTTCGTGTGGCGTGGGCATGGGAGGACATGGAAGCTGGCTCGAATGGAGGCGGCAGGAACGGGGACGATTGGCAGGCCGGACCCCATTCTTCCGCAGAGCAGACGTCGCGGACAGGCGGGCGCCCGGTCGCCGTCGGTTAGAATGCGGGCCATTTTACACGGGCCGGTTGCAATCGGATGACGGCCTCGCGGAGCACAACCTTCATGCATATCCACATTCTCGGCATCTGCGGCACCTTCATGGGTGGTGTCGCGTTGCTTGCCCGCGCGGCGGGCCACAAGGTCACCGGCTGCGATGCCAACGTCTATCCGCCGATGAGCACCCAGCTCGAGGAGCAGGGCATCGCGCTGAGCGAAGGCTACGACGCCTCGCAGATCGACCTGGCACCCGACGTGTTCGTGGTCGGCAATGCGGTGTCGCGCGGCAACCCGCTGCTCGAGGCCATCCTCGATCGCGGCCTGCCCTATGTTTCGGGCCCGCAGTGGCTGGCCGAGCATGTGCTCGCCGGGCGCTGGGTGCTGGCGGTGGCCGGCACGCACGGCAAGACGACGACGACCTCGCTGCTGGCCTGGATGCTGGAAGATGCTGGGCTGAATCCGGGCTTCCTGGTGGGCGGCGTGCCGCAGAACTTCGGCGTGTCGGCGCGGCTGACCGATTCGCCGTTCTTCGTCATCGAGGCGGACGAGTACGACACCGCGTTCTGCGACAAGCGCTCGAAGTTCGTGCATTACCGGCCGCGCACCGCCATCCTGAACAACCTCGAGTTCGATCATGCGGACATCTTTGCCGATCTCGCGTCGATCGAGACACAATTTCATCACTTGGTGCGAACCATTCCGGGCGCCGGGCGCATCATCGCCAATGCCCGCGAGGAGAGCCTGAAGCGAGTGATGGCGCGCGGTTGCTGGTCGGAACTCGAGTGGTTCAACGACGATGCGGCGTGGACGGCGGGTGTTGGTGCATCCGACGCCGAGGCCGTCTTCAGCCTGGGTGGCGCCGAACTCGGTCGCGCGGCGATGCCGCTGGCGGGCAGCCACAACCGCGAGAACGCGCTGGCGGCGATCGCGGCGGCGCGCCATGTGGGCGTCACGCCGGCGCAGGCCATCGCCAGCCTGGCGCGCTTCCAGGGCATCAAGCGACGCCTGGAAGTGCGCGGCACGGTGCGTGGCGTCACCGTCTATGACGACTTCGCCCACCATCCCACCGCGATCTCGCTCACCATCGACGGCCTGCGTCGCCGCGAAAGCTCAGGACGCATCCTGGCCGTGCTGGAGCCGCGCTCCAACACGATGAAGCTGGGCGTGATGAAGGCGCAATTGCCCGGCAGCCTGGCGCAGGCCGATGCGGTGTTCTGTTACGCCGGCGGGCTGGGCTGGGATGCGGCGGCGGTGCTGTCGCCGCTGGGCGATCGTGCGCAGGCCTACGAGGCGCTCGACGCGCTGGTTGCCGACGTCGTGGCGAGGGCTCAGCCGGGGGACCACATCCTGGTGATGAGCAACGGCGGGTTCGGCGGCGTGCATCAGAAGCTGCTCGATGCTCTGGGCGCCGGCGCGCACTGAGCCTTTCGCCGCTCCGCAGCGATTGTGCGGGGGCGGGTCTGGCCCGCTCCCGCATGGACGTCAGCGTTTCGCGCCGGTGGGGTTGTCCAGGCGGCGGGCTTCGTCGTCGCTGATGTACTCGAAGACCCGCACCACCTTGCGCACACCCTGGCTGGTGCGCGCCACTTCCGCGGCGGCGTCGGCCTCGGTGCGCGTGACCAGGCCCAGCAGATAGACGACGTTGGCCTCGGTCACCACCTTGATGTTGTGGGCCGGAACGCTGTTGGCGTCGATCATGCGCGCCTTGACGTTGGACGTGATCAGCGTGTCGTTGCCGCGCGCGGTCAGGGCCGACGTGGGGCCGACGACGAGCTCATTGACGATGCCCTTCACGTTCGGCACGCCGGCAACCAGGCGCTCCACTTCGGCGCGGGTGTTGTCGTTGGGCACTTCGCCGGTGAGCAGCACGTTGCGGTTGAAGGAGGTGACGTTGACGTGCGTGTTGCTGCCGAAGAACTCGCTGATGCGTCCACCAGACTTCCATTCGATGGCCTCGTCCTCGACGTAGGTGCCGCTGCTGCGGCGGTCGGCCACCATGGCGGCTCCCGCACCGACGCCGGTGGCGACGACCGGGAAGCAGCCCTGCAGCAGGGGGATCGCGGCCGCGGCGACGAGGCCGAGCAGCAGGCGGCGGCGCGGCGCGCCGGACGAGGGGGTCAGTCGATTCGTCATCAGTCTTCCACTCCCAGTAAGAGACAGTCGATGCCGTCGCACAGGCAGTGCAGCACCAGCAGGTGAACCTCCTGGATGCGGGCCGTGCGATCGGATGGAACGCAAAGATGGATGTCGCCGTCGGCCAGCATCTCGCCAATCTTCCCGCCGCCCTTGCCGGTGAGCGCGATGACGCGCACTTCCCGCTCGTGGGCGGCGACGATCGCCTCGATGACATTCGGCGAATTGCCGCTGGTGGAGATCGCCAGCAGGACGTCGCCCGGCTGCCCAAGCGCGCGCACCTGCTTGGAGAAGACCTGGGTGAAGTCGTAGTCGTTGGCGATCGACGTCAGCGTGGAGCTGTCGGTGGTGAGCGCGACCGCAGCCAGCGGCGGGCGCTCCATTTCGAAGCGGTTCACCAGCTCCGCGGCGAAGTGCTGTGCGTCGGCTGCCGAGCCGCCGTTGCCGCAGGCGAGGATCTTGCCGTTGTTCAATAGCGCGGTGGTCATGATCTCGACAGCGCCCGCGATGGGCGCGGCGAGATGTTCCACGGCGTCGAGCTTGGTGCGGGCGCTGTCCTCGAACTGGCGGGATACGCGGTCGATCAGATCCATGTCGCGGCGGGCTGTTTTCAGGACGGGCAAGTCTAGCATGGGCCCTCAGCCGGCATCGAAGGCGCCCGGTAACCAGTTGATGCATTGTTCGTCCAGGCCGTCGAGCAATACCGCGTCGAAGCGGCAGGGGGCGGCGCGGTAGCGCCGGCCGGCGCCGCACAGCCACCACTGCGCCGCCAGCAGGATGCGCTGGCGCTTGGCGGCGGTGATGCTTTCGGCGGCGCCGCCGAAGCGGCTGCTGGTGCGCAGGCGCACCTCGACGAACACGAGCAGGTCGCGGTCCACGCAGATCAGGTCCACTTCGCCGCCCCGGCAGCGCACGTTGCGCTCGATGACGCGCAGGCCCTGGCGGACGAGATGGCGCGCGGCGAGCTCCTCGGCGAGCTGGCCGCGCGCTTGCGCGGGTGTCGGCTGCGCGTCGACAATGCGCGGCGTGCTGTGGGCCGGCTTGCGGCTGCCTGAATGCGCCTGTGATGGCGCGCGGGTGTCGCGCTGGCTCATCGTCGCCTCCTTGAATTTGTCCTTGCGCCTGGTGCATTCGATCCGATGAACGAACTTCCGACCGCCGGCGGTGCGCCGCTTGGCAAGACACCGTCATTGTACGTGGTGGCCACGCCGCTCGGAAATCTGCAGGACATCACGCTGCGTGCGCTGGCGGTGCTGCGCGCGGTCGATGTCATCGCGGCGGAAGACACGCGCCACAGCCAGCGCCTGCTCGATGCCTGCGGCATCCGATCGCGCATGTTGGCGCTGCACGAGCACAACGAGCAGGCCGCCGCGGGGCAGCTCATCGAGCTGCTGGAGAAGGGGCAGCATGTGGCACTGATCACCGATGCCGGCACGCCGGCGGTGTCCGACCCTGGCGCGCGCGCGGTGGCGCGCGTGCGTGCTGCGGGGCATCCGGTGGTGCCGGTGCCGGGCGCGTGCGCGGCGATCGCCGCGTTGTCGGTATCGGGCTTCGGCGAGGCGGGATTTCGTTTCGTGGGCTTCCTGCCGCCGAAGAGCGCGGCGCGCCGCGCGGCACTCGAAAGCCTGGCAGCCGACCCCGATGTGCTGATCTTCTACGAGGCGCCGCATCGGGTCGTCGAATGCGTGGCCGACATGGAGATGGTGCTGGGCGGCGCGCGCGAGATCCTCATCGCACGCGAACTGACCAAGCTGCACGAGGAATCGGCGTGCCTGACATTGGGCGAGGCGGCGGCGTGGTTTGCCTCCGACCCGAACCGCAGCCGTGGCGAATTCGTGCTGGTGGTGCGTGGCGCGCCTGCCCCGCAGGGGCTGGGTGCGGAAGCAGAGCGCATCCTGGCGTTGCTGCTCGCGGAACTGCCGGTGAAAACGGCTGCGCGCCTCGCCGCCGACATTTCAGGCGCGCCGCGCAACGCGCTTTACGCGCGTGCATTGCAGCTCAAGGCGGAGGCCGGCGCGCGGGACGAATAGCGCCGAGTGCGGAAAATTGGCGTGCCGGGCGGGCGGCCGGGCGCCTTATAATTCCGGCGTTGCGAACCGGGAAAGGCTCCATGCAATCGATCACCCTCATCCGCCCCGACGACTGGCATCTGCACGTGCGCGACGGCGACGCCCTCGACGCAGTCGTTCCGCACACCGCAGCACGCTTCGGCCGCGCGCTGATCATGCCCAACCTCAAGCCGCCGGTGACCACCACCGAGCAGGCGCTGGCCTATCGCGAGCGCATCCTGGCCGCGGTGCCGGGCAGTCGTTTCGATCCGCTGATGAGTCTCTACCTCACCGACAAGCTGCCGCCGGACGAGATCGACCGCGCCAAGGCCAGCGGCAAGATCGTCGCGGTGAAGCTCTATCCGGCCGGTGCGACGACGAATTCGGATGCCGGCGTGACGTCGATCGACAAGGTCTATCCGGTGCTCGAGCGCATGGAAGCGCTGGGCATGGTGCTGTGCGTGCATGGCGAGGCGACCGGCCATGATGTGGACGTGTTCGACCGCGAGCACGTCTTCATCGAGCGGGTGCTGTCGCCGCTGGTGCGCCGTTTCCCGAAGCTGCGTGTCGTCTTCGAGCACATCACCACCGCCGAAGCCGCGCAGTTCGTGCGCGCGGCCGGCGCCAACGTGGCAGCCACGGTGACGGCTCACCACCTGCTGCTCAACCGCAACGCGATCTTCGCCGGTGGCATCCGGCCGCATCACTACTGCCTGCCGGTGCTCAAGCGTGAGACGCACCGGCGTGCGCTGGTCGAGGCGGTGACATCGGGCAATGCGCGCTTCTTCCTCGGTACCGATTCGGCGCCGCACGCGCGCAGCACCAAGGAGGCCGCCTGCGGCTGTGCAGGATGCTATACGGCACACGCCGGCATCGAGCTGTATGCGGAAGTGTTCGACGCAGCCGGTGCGCTGGACAGGCTGGAGGCCTTTGCCAGCTTGAACGGCCCCGCCTTCTACGGCCTGCCGCCGAACACCGACACCATCACGCTGCAGCGCGAGAGCTGGGAAGTGCCGTCGTCGTACGGCTACCTCGGCGATGACCCGCTGGTGCCGCTGCGCGCGGGTGAATCGGTGGCCTGGAAGCTGGTCGTCTGAGCGCCCGCCGCACGCAGCAGGAGATGAGCATGTGGATGCGCAAGGCGGGTCGTGTGGCGAAGGCGGCGCTCCTGGCAGGCTGCCTGCCCTTGCTCGCTGGCTGCGAGAACTCGGCGACGGCGTTTCCCATCGAAGGCAAGGATCATGCGCTGATCCTGGTGCGTGAGCAGGCCTGGGTGTGGGACGGCGAGCTGGCGCAGTACATCGTGGTCGCGCGGCTGCCCCAGTGCCAGCGCAGGGTCGCCATTCATCGGGGCTCGACGCGGCTGGTGGAGATGGAGGTGTACGAGGCGGGCGATCGCCTGTGGGCGCTGCATCAGGGCGATCGCTGGTATCTCGCCGGGACGGAACGCTGCCTGGTGCAGGACTGGAATCCGCCTGGCGGCCGGGCTCCCGGTCCGCTCGTCGGCAGTTTCCGGATCAAGGATGGGGTGGCGAGTTTCGTCAAGGCAGACGCGGCGCGCTGATTCGATGGCGGCCGCCGTATAATGCCGGCCGGGAAGTTCGCCAGGCAGTCGCTGCGCACCTCGTCGTGCGTGGAGGAAAGTCCGGGCCCCACAGGGCAGGATGCCGGCTAACGGCCGGGCGCCGTGAGGCGACGGAAAGTGCAACAGAGAGCAGACCGCCGATGGCCTTCGCAAGAGGGATCAGGCAAGGGTGAAACGGTGGGGTAAGAGCCCACCGCAGGACTGGCAACAGGACTGGCACGGTAAACCCCATCCGGGGCAAGGCCAAATAGGGGAGCATTGACGTGGCTCGCGTCGCTCCCGGGTAGGCTGCTAGAGCGTCACGGCAACGTGGCGCCCAGAGGAATGACTGCCCGACGAGGCCGGCTTGCGCCGGCACCGTTCGACAGAACCCGGCTTATCGGCGAACTTCCCACCTCCAATTTTCGGCAGCGCGGCGTGCGCCTGCGTGTCGCCGTGTTTCGCCCCCGGGCGAGCCCGTGTCCGCGGACTCCCCGCGACCGTCGCGCCCATCCGCTGGCGGCTTCGCAGCGGCGCTTTTCGTGCGTCGTTCACCACTTCTTCCCACTTCGGCTGTGCGGCGCCTCCAGTTCGCCCAGTTTTTCATCAATTCGCCCTATCGCCCTTGATTTTTCAGGGTTTCTCGAGATTGCTCGTGCGCTCATAAGTCTTTGTGTATCAAAGAAAAACCCCGTTGCGTGCGCTTGACCGCCCTAGGCCGATGCACTAAAGTGGAAATAAGTGGAAAAAAGTGGGTGAAAGTGTCATTCGGACGCTTCGCCAGTGCCGTGAGGGGGGGTCAATGTTCCAGGGAGCCGCCGCGCTCAGTCTTGATGCGAAGGGTCGCCTTGCGATTCCCGCCAAGCATCGGGACGCGCTCGCGGTTCAGGACGGGCAGGTCGTGATCACGGCGCATCCGCATCGCTGCCTCCTCGTCTATCCCGTCCCGGCCTGGATTCCGATTCGCGATCAGGTGCTGGCTGCGCCCAGCTTCGATGCGCATGCGGCGATGCTCAAGCGCCTGCTGGTGGGTTTTGCACAGGATGAGTCGCTCGATGCGGCGGGTCGCGTACTCATCGCGCCCTCGCTGCGGCTGTTCGCCCAACTCGAGAAGCAGGTGTGGCTGGTGGGGCAGGGCAGTCATTTCGAGCTGTGGTCCGACGCCCGCTGGCAGGAGCAGCAGGAAAAGATGCTGGCGCTGGCGACCGAAGGCCTGCCGGCCGGATTTGAGAGTCTTGCCCTGTGAGTGGCGCGCATGAGCACGTCAGCGTGCTGCTCGCGGAAGCGGTCGATGCGCTGGCGATCCGGCCGGACGGAATCTACGTGGACGGCACCTTCGGGCGCGGCGGCCATAGCCGAGCGGTGTTGGCCCGGCTTGGCGCGGGGGGGCGGTTGATCGCATTCGATCGCGATCCGGCGGCAATCGCGGTCGGACAGGCGATCGCCGATCGGCGACTGACACTGGTGCACCAGCCGTTCAGCATGCTCGACGAAGAGCTCGAGCGGCTGGGCGTGGCGCAGGTGGATGGGGTGTTGCTGGACCTGGGGGTGTCATCGCCCCAGTTGGATGATGCCGCACGCGGCATGAGTTTTCGCTTCGATGCGCCTTTGGACATGCGCATGGACACGAGCCGCGGTCAGACCGTGGCGCAATGGCTGGCGGAGGCGTCCGTCGGTCAGATCACGGAGGTGCTCAGGGATTATGGGGAAGAACGGTTTGCTCATGCGATTGCAAAGGCGATTGCAACTGCTCGGACAGGGGGGGCTGTTGCAACCACTGGACAGCTTGCCGCGATCGTGGAAAAAGCGGTCCGTACACGCGAGCCGGGGCAGCACCCGGCGACACGCTCCTTCCAGGCTCTACGGATTTTCATCAATCAGGAGCTTGAAGAGCTGACGCGCGTGCTGCCGGCCTGCGTCGCGCGCCTGCGTGCGGGCGGCCGGCTGGTGGTGATCAGTTTCCATTCTCTCGAAGACCGCATCGTGAAGCGTTTCATGCGCGATGAGTCGCGCCCTCCCGCGCTGCCGGCGCGCCTGCCGGTTCGCGCCGCCGATCTGCCGCCGCCGCGCCTTGCGCTGGTGGGTAAGGCGCAGCGGCCGGGTGCCGACGAGGTGGCGGGCAATCCGCGCGCGCGCAGCGCGGTGATGCGGGTCGCCGAACGCAGCGGGGTGAGCGCGTGATCCGCCTCGATGCCGTCCTCGTTGCGCTTGCGGTGGCCAGCGGGCTGGGCGTGGTCGCGTCGCAGCATCAGGCGCGCAAGCTCTTCGTGCAGCTCGAGCGCGAACAGAACCGTGCCCACGGCCTCGAGGTCGAGTGGGGTCAACTGCAACTGGAACAGAGCACCTGGGCAACCCATGCGCGGGTCGAAAAGCTCGCACGTGAAAAACTTGGCATGCGCCCGCCGGCCCCCGCGCAGGTCATCACGGTGGAGCCGCAATGATGAAAAGCCAGCGTACCGTCACCTTCAACCACAACCCCTTGCTCAAGCGCGACCTTCCCATGTGGAGGCCGCGCTTCGTGCTGTTCGCCCTGCTCGCCGGTTCGGTGACGCTGGCCGGACGGGCTTTCTACCTGCAGGGGGTGAATCACGACTTCCTGCAGGCCAAGGGCGAATCGCGCTACGCGCGCATCCTCGAGGTGCCGGCGACGCGTGGCCGCATCACCGACCGGAACGGCGACATCCTAGCGGTGAGCGCGCCGGTGCGCTCGATCTGGGCCATCCCTTCCGATGCGAAGCTGGAGCCGGCCGACGCCCGCAAGCTGGCCGCCCTGCTGGAGATGAACGTCCGCGAACTCAACGACAAGCTCGGCACCGCGCGCGACTTCGTGTACCTGAAGCGCCAGCTCTCGCCCGAGGTGGCGCAGCGTATCGTCGATCTCAAGCTGCCCGGCATCCATCAGCAGCAGGAATACCGCCGCTACTACCCCTCTGGCGACGTCACCGCCCACATGCTTGGTTTCACCAACGTGGAGGACAAGGGCCAGGAGGGCATCGAGCTCACATTCGAGAAGCAGCTTGCCGGGCGGCCGGGGGCTCGCCGCGTGATCAAGGACAGGCGCGGCCAGGTTGTCGAGGACCTGGAGGCCATTCGTGCCCCGCGCGACGGCGAGGACGTCACGCTGTCGATGGACAGCAAGATCCAGTATGTCGCATGGTCGGCGCTGCGTGATGCGATGACCACGCACAAGGCCAAGGCAGGTGCGGCGGTGGTGCTCGATGCGCGCACCGGCGAAGTCCTCGCGCTGGCGAATGCACCCACCTACAACCCCAACAACCGCGCAGACCTGACCGGCGAGCAACTGCGCAACCGCGTGTTCACCGACACTTATGAACCGGGCTCGATCATGAAGCCCTTCATCGTGAGCATGGCGCTCGACCGTGGCAAGGTGAAGCCCAATACGCCCATCGACACCAGCGGCGGGCGCATGACCATCGGCACGGCGACGATTTCCGACGCGCACCGGCATGGCGTGCTGACCGTCACCGAAGTCATCCAGAAGTCGTCGAACATTGGTACGGCGAAAATCGCCCTGCAGTTCAGCCCCGAAGAGATGTGGAAGCTGTTCGATCAGGTCGGTTTCGGCACGCCGCTGAACATGGGTTTCCCCGGCGAAGCCAGTGGCCGTCTGCGTCCGGCCAAGACTTGGCGGCCGATCGAGCAGGCGACCATGTCCTACGGGCACGGGATCTCGGTCAGCCTGATCCAGATGGTGCGCGGCTACCTTGCATTCGCGCGCGATGGCGAGATCGTTCCGCTGTCGCTGACCAAACTGGAAGGTCCTCCTGCGGCCGGCCGGCGCATCTATTCGCCGGAGACGGCGCGCGAGATGCGCGCGATGCTCGAGATGGCCTCGGCCCCGGGCGGCACGGCGCCACAGGCGCAGGTCGCCGGTTACCGGGTCGCGGGCAAGACCGGCACTGCGATCAAGCTCGAGGGTGGCCGCTACGTGAAGAAGTACGTGGCCTCCTATGTCGGCTTCGCGCCGGTGTCGAATCCGCGGCTGGTCGTCGGTGTGATGATCGACGAGCCGAGTGCCGGCCAGTATTACGGCGGCACGGTGGCGGCGCCGGTGTTTGCGCGCATCGTGGAAGGTTCGCTGCGCACGATGGGTGTGGCGCCCGACGCGCCGCGGACGACGCTTCAACTTGCGCGCAAGCCGGGTGATGCGGCGCAGCAGGTGCGGGAGAACATGTGATCGCGCCGGTGGCACCCGTCCTCGCGCAACTTGCGGCCGCTGGCGTGCGCCCGCGGGGCATCACCGCGGACTCGCGCAAGATCGGCGCGGGCGACATCTTCGCCGCCTGGCCGGGTTACCGGACGGACGGCAGGCAGTTCATCGGCGCCGCAATCGAACGCGGTGCGGCAGCGGTGCTGTGGGAAAGCAGCGATGGTTTTCGCGCCGAGGGGTTGCCGGTGCCCTCGGTGCCGGTGCAAGGCCTGCGCGATGCTGCGGGTTTCCTCGCCCATGAAATCCATGGACGCCCGTCGGAACGACTGTGGCTTGCCGGCGTCACCGGCACCAACGGCAAGACGACCGTCAGCCAGTGGCTTGCGCGCATGCTCGAACGCCTCGGTACGCGCTGCGGCGTGATCGGCACGTTGGGCAGCGGCTTCCCCGACAATCTTTCCGCAAGCCTGAACACCACGCCCGATGCCCTCGAACTGCACGCCACGCTGGCGTCGTTCGTGGCCGCGGGCGCCGGCGCCGCGGCGATGGAAGTGTCGTCGATCGGGCTCGATCAGGGGCGGCTCAACGGGGCGAAGGTGGAGGTGGCGATCTTCACCAACCTCAGCCGCGACCACCTCGACTACCACGGCACCATGGACGCCTATGCGGCGGCCAAGGCCCGCCTCTTCACCCTGCCAGGCGTGCGCAGCAGCGTCATCAACGTGGACGATGCCTTCGGCTTGATGCAGGCGCGCATGCTCGCTGCGGCGGGCGCGGAGGTGATCGGCTACACGCTGGCTGCCGGCCAGGCGGCGGTCATCCCGGGGGTGCGCATGCTGGTCGCCGAGCATCTGCGCATCACCTCGACCGGCCTGCAGTTCAGCCTGCTGTGGGATGGCAGGCGCAGTGAGGTCGCCGTGCGCATGGTGGCCCCGTTCAATGTGTCCAACCTGCTTGCGGTGATCGGCGCGCTGCTGGCCCGCGACGTGGCGCTCGACGACATCCTGCCGCGGGTCTCGCAGCTCACCCCGCCCGAGGGCCGCATGCAACTCGTCGGCGGCGTGGGCGAGCCGCTCATCGTCGTCGACTACGCGCACACGCCCGATGCCCTCGCCAAGGTGCTCGAGGCCGTGCGCGACACGGTGCGCACGCGGCGCGGCCGCTTGGTGTGCGTGTTCGGCTGCGGTGGTGATCGCGACCCGGGCAAGCGCCCGATCATGGGCGAGCTGGCGCGCCAGCTCGCCGACCGCGTGGTCGTGACCAGCGACAATCCGCGCACCGAGGATCCGCTGCGCATCATCGAGGCGGTGGCCGCCGGTGCTGGTCCGCAAGCCGAATGCGTGATCGACCGTGCCGAAGCGATCCGCCGCAGCGTGGTTGAGGCGGGCTGCGACGACGTCGTCGTCATCGCCGGGAAGGGACATGAGCCTTATCAGGAAATCCTCGGTGTCCGCCTGCCGTTTTCCGACGTCGAGCAGGCCCGCGAGGCGTTGAAACTTTGGCATGAGCGGAGGGGCGGCCAATGATGATGCTCGACGACGCCCTGCGGGCGCTCGCGGCGCACGGTGCGCGTGCAGTCGGCAAGGCGCACTTCGATTCCGTGACCAGCGACAGCCGCGCGCTCGCCCCCGGGCAGTTGTTCGTTGCGCTGCGCGGCGAGCGCTTCGACGGCCACGAATTCCTTGCCGCCGCTGCCGCCGCCGGCGCCGCGGCGGCGATGGTCGATACCCGCTGGGCAAATGCGCAGCTCAACCTGCAGGCCGAGGCGGCGCTGCCGCTCGTCGTCGTCGATGACACGCGGCTTGCGCTCGGCACCTTGGCCGCCGCCTGGCGCGCGCGTTTCGCCGTCCCGCTGATCGGCGTCACCGGCAGCAACGGCAAGACCACCGTGAAGGAAATGTGCGCCGCCATCCTGCGTGCCCAGGCGCAGCGCGAGGGCTCCGGCGAGGAGGCGGTGCTGGCGACGCAAGGCAATCTCAACAACGACATCGGCCTGCCTCTCACCTTGCTGAAGTTGCGCGAATTTCACCGCGCGGCGGTGATCGAGATGGGCATGAACCATCCTGGCGAGATCGCTTACCTGACGCGGCTGGCACGCCCGACGGTAGCGATCGTCAACAACGCCCAGCGCGCGCACCTGGAAGGCGTCGGCTCGCTGGATGAGGTCGCGCGCGAGAAGGGGGCAATCTACGACGGACTGGGCGCGGGTGGTGTGGCCATCGTCAATGCCGACGAGGCCTATGCCGACTACTGGCGTGCGCTGAACGCGGGCCGCGCGATTGTGACATTCGGTATCGACAAGCCCGCCGACGTGCGCGCCGAGTGTACCCTGCGCGGCTTCGGTGCCCGCATCGAACTCGAGACGCCGCAGGGTCGGCTCGGGTTCGACCTGCAGGTGCCGGGCATGCACAACGTTCGCAATGCGGTCGGTGCCGCTACCGCCTGCCTGGCCGCCGGAGTGTCGCTCGACGCGGTGGCCGACGGCCTGGCCGGCTTCACCGGCACCCGCGGTCGCCTGCAACGCCGCGCCGGGCTGCACGGTGCGGTGGTGCTCGACGACAGCTACAACGCCAACCCCGACTCGGTGCGCGCCGGCATCGATGTGCTGGCTGCCATGCCGGGACACACCTGGCTGGTGCTCGGCGACATGGGCGAGATCGGCGATGCGAGTGCGCAACTGCACGACGAGATCGGCGGCTACGCCAAGAGCAAAGGGATAGACGGCCTGTACGCGCTGGGCGACATGAGCGCAGTGGCGGCGCGAAATTTCGGCGAGGGCGGCCACCATTTTTCGTCGGTCGAGGCATTGGTGGCGTCGCTGGCCCGGCGGCTGGATGCGGATAGCGTGGTGCTGGTGAAAGGGTCCCGCTTCATGCGGATGGAAAGGGTGGCGGACGCGCTTGCGGCAGTGCACAATTCGCCCCCCGTGAAACCTACCGGCTCGTAACATGCTGCTCGAACTCGCCCTCTGGCTTGGCCAGGATATCCGCAGTTTCAACGTCATCGGCTACATCACGCTGAGGACGGTGCTCGCCGCGCTCACCGCGCTGGCGATCTCGCTCGTCGCCGGCCCGGGCGTGATCCGCTGGCTCACCGCGAAGAAGATCGGCCAGGCAGTGCGCGATGACGGACCCAAGTCGCACCTGACCAAGGCGGGCACTCCGACGATGGGCGGCGCCTTGATCCTCATCGCGATCGGCATCACCGTGCTGCTGTGGGGCGACCTGAAGAACAGCTACGTGTGGGTGACCCTGTTGGTCACGCTCGGGTTCGGCGCGGTGGGCTGGGTCGACGACTGGCGCAAGGTCGTGCATCGCGATCCGAAGGGGCTTGCCAGCCGCTGGAAGTATCTGTGGACCTCGGTCATCGCGCTCGCCGCAGCAATGTTCCTCGGCCTCACCGCCGCCACGCCGGCCCAGACCGAGCTGATCGTGCCCTTCTTCAAGGCGGTGGCCTATCCCCTGGGTGTGCTCGGCTTCATCGCGCTTACCTACTTCGTGATCAACGGCACCAGCCACGCCGTGAACCTGACCGACGGCCTCGATGGCCTGGCGATCATGCCGACGGTGATGGTCGCCGGTGCGCTGGCCATCTTTGCCTACGTCGCAGGCCACGCGGGTTTCTCGAAATATCTCGGGGTGCCCTACGTCCCTGGCGCCGGCGAGCTGGCGGTGTTCTGCGGTGCGATCTGCGGTGCGGGCCTGGGCTTCCTGTGGTTCAACGCGTATCCGGCCGAAGTCTTCATGGGCGACGTCGGCGCGCTCGCGCTCGGTGCCGCGCTCGGCACGATCGCGGTGGTCGTGCGCCAGGAGATCGTGCTTTTCATCATGGGCGGCCTGTTCGTCGCCGAGACGCTGTCGGTGATGGTGCAGGTGCTCTACTTCAAGGCCAGCGGCGGCAAGCGCATCTTCCGCATGGCGCCGCTGCACCACCATTACGAGCTGAGCGGCTGGAAGGAAACGCAGGTGGTGGTCCGCTTCTGGATCATCACCATCATGCTGGTGCTGTTCGGCCTGTCGACGCTGAAACTGCGATGAGTGCATTGACCGGAAAACACGTCCTGGTGCTGGGGCTCGGCGAATCGGGGCTGGCGATGGCGCGCTGGTGCGCGCTGCGGGGCGCGCGCGTGCGCGTCGCCGACAGCCGCGCGCAGCCGCCGGGGGTCGAGGCGCTGCGCGAGGATGCGCCGCTGGCCGAGATCATCACCGGCGCCTTCGGCGCCGAGGTGCTCGACGGCGTCGATGTCGTCGCCGTCAGCCCCGGTCTCGACCCGCGCGTCGGCGTCGTGGCCGAGGCGCGTCGCCGCGGCCTGCCGGTCACCGGCGAGATGAGCCTGTTCGCGAAGGCGCTGGACGAACTGGGCGTGCGTGGCCAGACCCGCATCCTCGCCATCACCGGCACCAACGGCAAGACCACCACCACGGCGCTCACCGCCGCGCTGGCGCAGGTGGCCGGGCTGGATGCCGTCGCCGCCGGCAACATCAGCCCGGCGGTGCTGGACGTGCTGATGGAGCGCCTGGAGCTGGGGCTGCACCTGCCGCAGTGCTGGGTGCTGGAGTTGTCCAGCTTCCAGATCGAGACCATGACGGGGCTCGATGCCGATGCCGCCGCCGTGCTCAACGTCACCGACGACCACCTCGATCGCTACGCCGATGTCGACGCCTACGCTGCGACCAAGGCGGCGATCTTCCAGGGGCAGGGCGCGCAGGTGCTCAATCGTGACGATGCTCGCGTCGAGTCCATGGCGCTGCCCGGGCGGCGCACGATCCGCTTCGGCACCGGGCCGGCGGCGACCGATGACGACTACGGCCTGCTCGAGTCCGATGGCAGCACCTGGCTGGCGCGTGGTCGCGTACCACTGCTGGCGTTCGACGAGCTGCCGCTCGCGGGCCGTCACAACGCGGCGAATGCGCTGGCCGCGCTGGCGCTGTGCGAGGGCGGGCTGGGCATCGCGCCGCAGACGCTGGTCGACGGCCTGAAGGCCTTCCGCGGCCTGCCGCACCGGGTCGAACTGGTGGCCGAGCGGGCGGACGGCGTGCGTTACTACGACGACTCCAAGGGCACCAATGTCGGCGCCACCGTCGCTGCCCTCGATGGCCTGTCGAGTCCGGTCGTGCTGATTGCCGGTGGCGACGGCAAGGGTCAGGACTTCTCGCCGCTCGCCGACGCGCTTGCGCGTCATGCGCGCGCGGTGGTGCTGATCGGGCGTGACGCGGCACGCATCGAGGCGGCGATCGATGGCTGTGGCGTGTCGCTGGAGCACGCCGCCGACCTCGACCGCGCCGTCGAACGCGCCAATGCGCTGGCGCAGCCCGGTGATGTCGTGCTGCTGTCGCCTGCCTGCGCCAGCCTGGACATGTTCCGCAACTACGCCCACCGCGCCGAGGTGTTCATCACCGCGGTACGCCGCCTGCCGGAAGTGAGTCCGCGATGAATACGGGTGCCGCCCAACGTTCGCCTTCCCGGATCGGGGCCTTCATGGCCGGGCTGATGCCTTTCCGGCGTCGTCCGAAGTCGAGCGAAGCGTCGCGCAGCACCGGCCGTCTGGCGCGGCCTACCGGACCGGCGCACGAGCTGGACCCGCTGCTGATCTGGTCGGCGCTCGGGCTGCTGCTGCTTGGCCTCGTCATGGTGTATTCCGCCTCCATCGCCACGGCGGAAGGAAGCCGCTTCACCGGCTATCAGCAGTATTACTTCCTGGTCCGTCACACCGTCTTCGTGGGGATAGGCATCGTCGCCGGGCTCGCAGCCTTCCAGTTGCCGATGACGCAGTGGCAGCGGCTGGCACCAGCCCTGTTCGTGTCAGGCGTGGTGCTGCTCATCGTCGTGCTGATTCCCGGCCTGGGGCGCGAAGTCAACGGCGCCCAGCGCTGGCTCGGCTTCGGCCCGATCAACCTGCAGCCCTCCGAGCTGATGAAGATTTTCGCCGCGCTCTACGCGGCCGACTACACGGTGCGCAAGCTCGATGTGATGGGCAGTTTCCGCCACGGTTTCCTGCCGATGATGGCGGTGATCCTGTTCGTCGGCTTCCTGTTGCTGCGCGAGCCGGATTTCGGCGCCTTCGTGGTCATCACGACGATCGCTTTCGGCGTGCTGTTCCTCGGCGGCGTGAACGTACGCGTGTTCGCGCTGCTGGCCGTGGTCGCGGTGATCGGCTTCATCATCCTGATCTGGACGTCGCCCTATCGCCGCGACCGGCTGTTCGGCTTCATGGATCCGTGGCAGGACGCCTTCGGCAAGGGTTACCAGTTGTCGCATGCGCTGATCGCCTTCGGCCGTGGCGAATGGTTCGGCGTCGGCCTGGGCGCCAGCGTCGAGAAGCTCTTCTACCTGCCCGAGGCGCACACCGACTTCCTGCTCGCGGTGATCGCCGAGGAACTCGGCCTCGTCGGCGTCGCGGTGGTGGTCGCGCTGTTCGCGCTGCTGGTGCAGCGCGCCTTCGTCATCGGGCGCGAGGCGATCAAGCTCGAGCGCTACTTCTCCGGCCTCGTTGCGCAGGGCATCGGGCTCTGGTTCGGCGTGCAGTCCTTCATCAACATGGGTGTGAACATGGGGTTGCTGCCCACCAAGGGCCTGACCCTGCCGTTGATGAGCTTCGGCGGCTCGGGCGTGGTGGCCAACTGCGTGGCGCTCGCCATCCTGCTGCGCGTGGACTGGGAAGTGCGGCAGCTCAAGCGCGGGGCGACGCCATGAGGACGTTGATGGTGATGGCCGGCGGAACCGGCGGGCACATCTTTCCGGGCGTGGCGGTGGCGGAAACCCTGCGCGCGAAGGGCTGGCGCATCGTCTGGATGGGCAATCCGGACGGCATGGAGGCGCGCATCGTGCCGCAGCGCGGCTACGACACCGCCTGGGTGCGCTTCGGCGCACTGCGCGGCAAGGGCTTGCTGCGCAAGCTGATGCTGCCGCTCAACCTGTTGTCGGGTTTCGCGCAGGCGCTGCGCGAACTGCGCCGTGTGCGCCCCGACGTGGTGCTCGGCATGGGCGGCTACATCACCTTTCCCGGCGGCATGATGGCGGCGCTGCTCGGGCGGCCTTTGGTGCTGCACGAGCAGAATTCGGTGGCGGGGCTGGCCAACCGCGTGCTCGCCGGCGTGGCCGACCGCGTGCTGTCGGGTTTTCCGTCGGTCTTGAAGGGCGCGAACTGGGTTGGTAATCCGGTGCGCGACGAGATCGCTGCGGTCGCTTCGCCGGCGGAGCGCTTCGCCGGCCGCAGCGGCCCGCTGCGCCTGCTGGTGGTCGGCGGCAGCCTGGGCGCCGCGGTGCTCAATGAAACCGTGCCGCAGGCGCTCGCCCGCCTGCCGGCCGCAGCGCGGCCTACGGTGGTGCATCAGGCGGGCGAGAGGCAGCTCGAGGCCTTGCGCGCCGCCTATGCGGCTGCCGGCGTGCAGGGCGAGCTGCGCCCCTTCATCGACGACATGGCGAGCGCCTACGCCGTGGCGGATCTGGTGATCTGCCGCGCCGGCGCGCTCACCGTGGCGGAGCTGGCGGCCGTCGGTGCGGCCAGCCTGCTCGTGCCCTTCCCGCATGCGGTGGATGATCACCAGACCGGCAACGCACGCTTCCTGGCCGACAGGGGCGCAGCCTGGCTGTTGCCGCAGAACGAACTCACTGCCGAACGACTGGCCGGCATCCTCGCCAGCACCGACCGTCAGCGCTTGCTGCAGATGGCCGACAACGCCCGCGCGCAGGCCAGGCTGCGCGCCACCGAGGCGGTCGCGCGCGTCTGCGAGGAACTGGCCGTTGGAGCCACTTCATGAAGCACAAGGTCAAACACATCCATTTCGTCGGCATCGGCGGCTCCGGCATGAGCGGCATCGCCGAGGTGCTGGTGAACCAGGGTTACGTCGTCAGCGGTTCGGACCTGGGCGACACCGCCACGACGCGCCGCCTGCGCGCGATGGGCGCCTGCGTGATGCAGGGGCACGACGCGGCCAACATCGCCGGCGCCGACGCCCTCGTCGTGTCCACCGCGGTGAAGAACGACAACCCGGAGGTGGTGGCGGCGCGTGCGAAGCACATTCCGGTGGTGCCGCGAGCGCAGATGCTCGCCGAGCTGATGCGCCTCAAGAGCGGCGTCGCGATCGCCGGCACGCACGGCAAGACCACGACGACCTCGCTGGTGGCCAGCATCCTCGCCGAGGGTGGCATGGATCCGACTTTCGTCATCGGTGGGCGCCTCAACGCCGCCGGTGCCAATGCGCATCTGGGCAAGGGCGATTTCCTGGTGGCGGAGGCGGACGAGTCCGACGCGTCCTTCCTGATGCTCAGCCCGGTGATCTCGGTCGTCACCAACATCGACGCCGACCACATGGACACGTACGGCCATGATTTCGCGCGGCTCAAGCAGGCCTTCATCGATTTCCTGCAGCGGCTGCCCTTCTATGGTGTCGCGGTGCTGTGCGAGGACGATCCGCACGTGCGCTCCATCATGCCGCTGGTGTCGAAGCAGATCGTGCGCTACGGCCTGTCCGACACGGCCAACATCCGTGCCGAGAACATCCGCGCCGAGGGCGGTCGCATGTTGTTCGATGCGGTGCGGGTCAACGGCACGACCACGCGCCTGCCGATCGAGCTGAACCTGCCGGGCATGCACAACGTGCTCAACGCACTGGCGGCGATTGCCGTCGCCACCGAGGTGCAGGTGCCCGATGCGGCGATCATCAAGGCGCTGGCGGAGTTCCGCGGCGTTGGCCGGCGCTTCCAGCGCTATGGCGAAGTGCCGCTGCAGGATCAGGACGGCCAGTCCGCCGGCAGCTTCACTCTGATCGACGATTACGGCCATCACCCGGTCGAGATGGCGGCAACGCTGGCCGCCGCGCGCGGCGCATTTCCCGGTCGACGCCTCCTGCTGGCCTTCCAGCCGCATCGCTACACGCGCACACGTGACTGTTTCGACGACTTCGTCAAGGTGCTGTCGACGGTTGATGCGCTGTTGCTGGCCGAAGTCTATGCGGCAGGTGAGGCACCGATCGTTGCCGCCGACGGTCGCGCCCTGGCCCGTGCGCTGCGGGTGGCAGGCAAGGTCGAGCCGGTGTTCGTAGAGGACATTGCCGGCATGCCGGCGGCCATCCTGTCGGCGGCGCGCGACGGCGATGTGGTGATCACCATGGGTGCGGGCAGCGTCGGCGCGGTGCCGGGCAAGCTCGCCAACTACGAGGAGCAGGCGTGAAGCGGTTCGGCAAGGTTGCGGTTCTGTTCGGCGGCAATTCCGCCGAGCGCGAGGTGTCGCTGATGTCCGGGCGCGCGGTGCTGGCCGCGCTGCAGGGCGTAGGGGTCGATGCGCATGCCTTCGATCCGGCCGAGCGCGACCTGCACGTCCTCAAGGAAGACGGCTACGACCGCGTCTTCATCGCCCTGCACGGCCGTGGCGGCGAGGACGGCACGGTGCAGGGGGCGCTCGAGCTGATGGGCATTCCCTACACCGGCAGCGGCGTGATGGCGTCGGCGCTGTCGATGGACAAGTGGCGCACCAAGATGGTGTGGCTGGCCGCGGGCCTGCCGACGCCGCGCTACGCGATCCTCGACGCCGACAGCGACTGGCATGCGGTCGCGCGCGACCTGGGTTTGCCGATCTTCGTCAAGCCGGTGCACGAGGGCTCGAGCATGGGCGCCACCAAGGTGACCGAGGCCGGGCAGTTGAAGGCCGCCTGGGAGCTGGCGGCGCGCTACGACAGCCTGGTGATCGCCGAGGAATTCATCGCCGGCGCCGAACTGACGGCCCCATTCCTGGAAGACCGGGCACTGCCGCTGGTGCGCATCGTCGCGCCGGGGGGCAACTACGACTACCAGAACAAGTATTTCACTGACGACACGCGCTACGACTGCCCGAGTGGGCTGCCCGCGGAGCAGGAGGCGGCGCTGCAGGCGCTGGTGATGAAGTGCGCGCGCATGCTCGGTTGCCGTGGCTGGGGGCGCGCCGACCTGATCCTGACCGAGGACGGTCGCCCCTACCTGCTCGAAATGAACACCGCGCCAGGCATGACGGCGCATTCCCTGGTGCCGATGTCGGCCCGGGTGGCCGGCCTCGGTTTCGAGGCGCTGTGCCTGAAGATCCTGGAGGGGGCCCGCCTTGGCTGAACTGCGCGCCCACCTCGCCGGTCCCGTCGTCACCCGCGGTCGCGCAGGGGCGGGGACGGGCGTGCGCGCGCAGGTTCCCGAAACCGGGCTTTGGCATCGTCCGGCGCTGCTCAACCTGATCTCCGACCTGCTGATGCTGTTCGCGGCGGTCGGACTCGGTTGGGCGCTGGTCATCTGGTTCGTGTCGCGTCCGCTGTTCCCGGTGCGCGAGCTGATCGTACAGACGCCGCCAGCCCTGGTGACCGAGGCGCAACTGGAATATGTCGCGCGCACAGCGATCCGCGGCAACTTCTTCACCATGGATCTGGAAGAGATCCGTGCGGCCTACGAGAAGTTGCCCTGGGTACGGCGCGCCGAGGTGCGCCGGCGTTGGCCCGACGCGGTGGAGCTGCGCCTGGAGGAGCACCAGGCCGTCGCTTACTGGACAGTGTCGGACAGCGGGGATGCCCGCCTGGTGAACCGGTTCGGCGAGGTCTTCACCGCCGCCAGCAACGCGCAGATGCCGCAGTTCGATGGGCCGCAGGGCTCGTCCGGCTGGTTGCTGGCGCGCCACACGGAGTTTTCGGCGATGCTGCAGCCGCTGGGCTTCAAGCTGGTCGGCCTGGCGCTGTCGGCGCGCGAAGCGTGGCGTCTGACGCTGGACAACGGCATGGTGATCGTGCTCGGCCGCCAGCAGGAGCGCGCGCCGCTCAAGGACAGGCTGGCACGCTTCATCGCCGTGTGGCCGAAAGTGCAGGAACAGGTTGGATCACAGGTCGCGGTGGCGGATCTCCGCTATCCGAGCGGTTTCGCGTTGACGCCGGTCGCCAGCGCGACACCGGCGGCGGCTGCGTCAGTCAAGGGCAAGAAATGAGCAAGGAATACAAGGATCTGATCGTCGGGCTGGATATCGGCACCTCCAAGGTCACCTGCATGGTGGCCGAGGCGCGACCGGACGGGCGGCTGAACGTGATCGGCCTCGGCACCCAGCCGACCACCGGCCTCAAGCGCGGCGTGGTGGTGAACATCGAAGCCACGGTGGATGCGATCTCGCGCGTGATCCAGGAAGTCGAGCTGATGGCCGACTGCAAGATCCACGACGTCTATACCGGCATCGCCGGCAGCCACATCAAGAGTTTCAACTCCAGCGGCACGGTCGCGATCAAGGAGAAGGAAGTCTCGCCGATGGACGTCGAGCGCGTGATCGAGGTCGCGCGCGCGATGCCGATTCCGGCCGAGCAGCAGATCCTGCACATCCTGACGCAGGAATTCATCATCGACGGCCAGGGCGGCGTGCGCGAGCCGATCGGCATGAGCGGCGTGCGCCTGGAAGTGAAGGTGCACATCGTCACCGGCGCGGTTTCGGCCGCCCAGAACGTGATCAAGTGTGTGCGTCGCTGCGGGCTGGAGGTCATGGACCTCATCCTGCAGCCGCTCGCCTCCAGCTACGCGGTGCTGACCGAGGACGAGAAGGAGTTGGGCGTATGCCTGGTCGACATCGGTGGCGGCACCACCGACATCGCGGTGTTCACCCAGGGGGCCATCCGCCACACCGCCGTCATCCCGGTCGCCGGCGACCAGATCACCAACGACATCGCGATGGCGCTGCGCACGCCGACAGCCGAGGCCGAGGAGATCAAGATCCACCAGGGCGTGGCCATGCATCAGCTCGCCGAGTCGGACGACATGATCGAGGTGCCGGGCGTCGGCGACCGTCCGCCGCGCAAACTGTCGCGCCAGGCGCTGGCGGACGTGATCGAGCCGCGCGTGTCGGAACTGTTCGAGCTGGTGCAGGCGGAACTGCGCCGCAGCGGCTACGAGGAGCTGCTGTCGTCGGGCATCGTGCTCACCGGCGGCTCGTCGGTGATGCGCGGCATGGTGGAACTCGGCGAGGACGTGTTCCACATGCCGGTGCGCGTCGGTGCGCCGCAGTACGACGGCGGCCTGGCCGATGTCGTGTGCCAGCCGCGCTATGCGACCGCGATGGGCCTCGTGATGGAGGGCGCGGCGCAGCGTCGGCGCGGCATCCAGGCGCGCGAGACGCGCAGCGTGCGGCAGGTCTTCGGCCGCATGAAGTCGTGGTTCGAGAAGAATTTCTGAGCGGCAGGGGAGAGCCCAGTCGTTTTGAATGTTGGCTTGCGTCCGGGTCCAGATTTAGTAGTAAACTCTGCGGCCAATACTAAATAAAGCCCGGTCGGCGTTCGGTGGATAGCAGGATCGTTATTCTTGGAGGCGAGGCAAATGTTTGAAATCATTGAGAAGGAACCGACCGGGACGATCATCAAGGTGATCGGCGTTGGCGGTGCGGGCGGCAACGCCGTGGATCACATGATCCGCGAAGGCGTCCAGGGCGTGCAGTTCATCACCGCGAACACCGACGCGCAGGCGCTCAATCGCTGCCTCGCGTCGCACAAGGTCCAGCTCGGCACCACCGGCCTGGGGGCGGGTTCGAAGCCGGAAGCTGGCCGTGCCGCTGCACAGGAATCGCGCGACACGATCGCCGCCGCGCTCGAGGGCGCGCACATGGTGTTCATCACCGGCGGCATGGGCGGCGGCACCGGCACCGGTGCGGCGCCCGTGGTGGCCGAGATCGCCAAGGAAATGGGGATCCTCACCGTCGCGGTGGTCACCAAGCCCTTCGACTTCGAGAACCGCATCCGCGTCGCCGAGAGCGGTGTCGAGGAGCTCACCCGCCACGTCGATTCGCTGATCGTGGTGCTCAACGACAAGCTGCTCGACGTCTTCGGCGACGATGCCGGCTTCGAGGAGTGCTTCCGTTCCGCCGACAACGTGCTGCGCTCCGCGGTGGGCGGCATCGCCGAGATCATCAACGTGCCCGGCCTGGTCAACGTCGACTTCCAGGACGTGCGCACCGCGATGGCGGAGATGGGCCGCGCCATGATGGGTTCGGCCGAGGCGGCCGGCATGGATCGCGCGCGCATCGCCGCCGAGCAGGCTGCCGTGTCGCCGCTGCTCGAAGGCACCGAGCTGTCCGGTGCGCGCTGCGTGCTGATCAACATCACCGCCAGCAAGTCGCTGAAGATGTCGGAAGTGCGTGATGCAGTGAAGACGGTGCAGGCCTTCGCCGCGCCCGAAGCCTTCGTCAAGTACGGCACCGTGTTCGACGAGACGATGGAAGACCGCATCCGCATCACCGTCGTCGCCACCGGCCTGGGTACGCCGCGCGCAGTGCGCCAGCCGGTGATGCAGGTGGTGGCCGGCACCGGCACCTATGGTCCGATGAGCGGTGGCACGGTCGACATGAACAACCTCGACGTGCCTGCGGTGATCCGCAGCGGCCGCCGCACGACGGTCGAGGCGATGAGCACCAACGGCATCGGCACCTACGACATCCCGGCCTTCCTGCGCCGCCAGGCCGACTGACCGCGGCGGGCCTCGCGCCCTCGGGGCACCTCATCGGGATCGCTGCCTCCGGTCCCGGTCAGGTGCCCTTGATTTTTTGTGCGAGCGACCGCTGGCTGTCGGCACCGTTGCTGCACAGCAACATCTCGTTGCGCAACAGACCGCGGCCATCGGTGCCATTGCCTCGGCGGCCGCAGGCCGCGTGATAAACTGCTGGCCTGAAAGAGGATTTTCCAGATGATCAGGCAGCGCACCCTCAAGTCCATCGTCAAGGCGACAGGCGTCGGCCTGCACGGCGGCCGCAAGGTGTCGCTGGTGCTGCGCCCGGCCGCGCCTGACACTGGCATCGTCTTCCATCGCGTCGATCTCGATCCGCCGCTGGATCTTCCTGCCGATCCTTACGCCGTGTGCGACACGCGCATGTGTTCCGGCCTGGAAAAGGGGGGCGAGAAAGTTGGCACCGTCGAGCACCTGATGTCCGCGCTCGCCGGGCTGGGCATCGACAACCTGCACGTCGATGTGGACGCCCCGGAGATTCCCATCCTCGACGGGAGCGCCGGCCCCTTCGTCTTCCTGCTGCAATCGGCGGGCATCGAGGAGCAGAACGCGGCGAAGAAGTTCATGCGCGTGAAGAAGCCGGTCGAATATCGCGAGGGCGACAAGTGGGTCCGCCTCGAGCCCTACGACGGCTTTCGCCTGACCTTCTCCATCGTCTTCAACCATCCGGCCATCGACAGCACCTCGACGTCCGTGACGGTCGATTTCGCCGAGCAGTCCTATGTACGCGATGTCGCGCGCGCACGCACCTTCGGCTTCATGCAGGACGTGGAGTCGATGCGCGCAGTGGGGCTGGCACTGGGTGGCAGCCTCGACAACGCCATCGTGATGGACGAGTACCGCGTGCTCAATGCCGATGGCCTGCGCTACGCGGACGAGTTCGTCAAGCACAAGGTGCTGGATGCGATCGGCGACCTTTACCTGTGTGGCCATCCACTGCTGGCTGCCTATTCCGCGCACAAGTCGGGCCATGCGCTGAACAACCAGATCCTGCGCGTGCTGCTGGAAGACCGCGAGGCCTGGGAAATCGTCACTTTCGAGCAGGCGGGCGCCACGCCCGCGGCTGTGGCGCACCAGTTCGCACCGATTCTTTCGGGCGTATGAACCTGCGCGCCCCCGCCTCCTGGTGTGCAATGACCGCCTGCGAGCCCGCTGCTGTCGAGGGGGGGCCGGCATGCTGATCATGCGGCTGTTGTTGCTGCTGGCGGTGCTCGGTATCGGCGGTTCGCTGCTGCTGTGGATGCTGACTGGCAACCCGCGCTATCGCACCTGGGCGTGGAAGGCCTTCCGCGTGGCGGCGGTCGTCATCTTCCTGCTGCTCGCCATGTTCGCGCTCGAGCGTGTGCTCGTGCCGCTGGGCTGAGGCAGCCCGCTTCTTCTTGTTCTTCTCACTCCCGGCTGCGTTGCGCGAGCCGCTCCAGCGAGGCGCGCAACGGTGAGTCCGGCGGCAGCGTGGCGGCAAAGCGGGTGAGGCTGGCGCGGGCATCGGCCGAAATGTGGCGCTCGGTGGGAGGGCGGCGCCACTGCGGCGTTTCCGGGGTGGCGACCTTGACCTTGATGATCTGCACCGCATGCCCAGCCTGCACGAAATGTTCGACCAGGCTGGGCGTCAGTTGCCGCAGGCGTGCCGCAGCCGGGCCCCCGCTCGCGCTCAGCACCAGGGTGCCGTCCTTCAGGTTCGCCACCCGGCACAGGCCGGCAAGCAGCGGCGGCAGCCCGCGCTCGAGCACGAGTTGCAGCCGGCGCAGGCGTGCGGCGTGATCCTGCAGGCGGGCAAGCGCCTCGCCGCTGCCGAGAAAGCGGTTCAGAAGCTGTGACATCGTAGGCGTCATCCAGTGTCGCCGCCGGAGTCGTTCATGAGGCGGCTTAGCCCGACATGATAGACTGTGCGTTTTGCCGAATCGACGTCACACCCAAACATGATCTCCGGCCTGCTCAAGAAAATCTTCGGTAGTCGTAACGACCGTCTCGTCCGTCAGTACTCCCAGTCCGTGCGCAAGATCAATGCGCTCGAGCCGGAAATCTCCGCGCTGTCCGACGAGGCGCTGCGCGGCAAGACCGCCGAATTCAAGCAGCGAGTCGCCAACGGAGAAGCGCTCGACGCCATCCTGCCCGAGGCCTTCGCGGTGGTGCGCGAGGCGGGCAAGCGCGTGCATGGCATGCGCCACTTCGACGTGCAGCTCATCGGCGGCATGGTGCTGCACGACGGCAAGATCGCAGAAATGCGCACGGGCGAGGGCAAGACGCTGGTCGCAACGCTCCCGGCCTACCTCAACGCGCTGACCGGCAAGGGCGTGCACGTCATCACGGTGAACGACTATCTCGCCAGCCGCGACGCCGAGTGGATGGGCCGCATCTACGGCTTCCTCGGCCTCACCACCGGCTGCAACCTTTCGCGCATGGGGCACGAGGCCAAGCAGGCCGCCTACGCCGCCGACATCACCTACGGCACCAACAACGAGTTCGGCTTCGACTATCTGCGCGACAACATGGTGTACGCGGTCGGCGAGCGCGTGCAGCGCGGCCTGAACTTCGCCATCGTCGACGAGGTGGACTCCATCCTGATCGACGAGGCGCGCACGCCGCTGATCATCTCCGGCCAGGCCGAAGACCACACCGAGCTCTACCTCAAGATGAACCAGGTGGCGCCGATGCTCAAGCGCCAGGAAGGCGGTCTCGACGACAAGGACGAAGTGTCCGAGCCGGGCGACTACACCGTCGATCTGAAGGCGCATCAGGTGCTGCTCACCGAGCAGGGTCACGAGACGGCAGAACAGATCCTCGTGCGCCTGGGCCTGCTGGACGAAGGCAGCGGTCTGTACGAGCCGGGCAACATCCTGCTGGTGCATCACCTGTACGCGGCGCTGCGCGCCCACGCCCTGTACCACAAGGACCAGCAATACGTGGTGCAGAACGGCGAAGTCATCATCGTTGACGAATTCACCGGCCGCCTGATGCCCGGCCGGCGCTGGTCGGATGGCCTGCATCAGGCCGTCGAAGCGAAGGAAGGCGTGCGCATCCAGGCCGAGAACCAGACCCTCGCCTCGATCACCTTCCAAAACTATTTCCGCATGTACGGCAAGCTCGCCGGCATGACCGGCACGGCCGACACCGAGGCTTTCGAATTCCACTCGATCTACGGCCTCGAGACGGTGGTGATTCCGACCAACAAGCCCACCCAGCGCAAGGACGAGAACGACAAGGTCTACCGCACCGCGAACGAGAAGTGGAATGCGGTGATCGACGACATCCGCGCCTGCGTCCAGCGCGGACAGCCGGTGCTGGTCGGCACCACCTCGATCGAGACCAACGAGTTCCTCTCCGGCTTCCTCGAGCAGGCGAAGATCCCGCACCAGGTGCTGAACGCCAAGCAGCACGAGAGCGAGGCGCAGATCGTCGCCCAGGCCGGCCGTCCCGGCATGGTGACCATCGCCACCAACATGGCCGGCCGCGGCACCGACATCGTGCTCGGCGGCAACGTCGAGAAGCCGGTCGCCGCGGTGCGGGACGATGAGAGCCTCTCAGCCGAGCAGAAGGAAGCTAAGATCGCCACGCTGCGCGAGGAATGGAAGAAGGTGCACGAACAGGTGATCGCCGCCGGCGGCCTGCACATCATCGGCACCGAACGCCACGAATCGCGCCGCATCGACAACCAGTTGCGTGGCCGCTCCGGCCGCCAGGGCGACCCGGGCTCCAGCCGCTTCTACCTGTCGCTGGAAGATCCGCTGATGAAGATCTTCGCCGGCGAACGTCTCAACGCGATCATGGTGCGGCTGAAGATGCCCGAGGGCGAGGCGATCGAGCACGGCATGGTGACGCGCTCGCTCGAGTCCGCGCAGCGCAAGGTCGAGCAGCGCAACTTCGACATCCGCAAGCAGTTGCTGGAATACGACGACGTCGCCAACGACCAGCGCAAGGTCATCTACCAGCAGCGCAACGAACTGCTCGAAACCGAGGACATCTCCGACACCATCCGCGCGATGCGCCAGGGCGTGCTGCACGACACCTTCCGCCGCTACGTGCCGGTCGACAGCGTGGAGGAGCAGTGGGAGATCGGCGCGCTCGAGCAGGCCCTCGCCGCCGACTTCCAGCTCAGGCTGCCGCTGGGCGAGTGGATCAAGGCCGAGCCGGGCCTGGACGACGAATCCATCCTGCAGCGCATCATCGACGCCGGAGAAGAGGCCTACGCGGCCAAGGTGGCGATGGTCGATCCGGGCGCCTGGCACCAGTTCGAGCGCAACGTGATGCTGCAGAGCCTGGACACGCACTGGCGCGAGCACCTCGCGGCGCTCGACCACCTGCGCCAGGGCATCCACCTGCGCGGCTACGCGCAGAAGAACCCCAAGCAGGAATACAAGCGCGAAGCCTTCGAACTGTTCGAGTCGCTGCTCGACATGGTGCGGGTCGATGTCACCAAGCTGCTGACGACGGTGCAGATCCGCACCGAAACCCAGCTCGAGGAGGCCGAGGCACCCCCCGAGCTGGAGAACGTCCAGTACCAGCACGCCGACTACGACGAGGCGCTGGCCGCGGCGAACCCGGAGCAACCGGCCGGCAACGAGCCGCACCACAACCTGGCCCCCAAGGTCGGCCGCAACGACCCCTGCCCCTGCGGGTCGGGCAAGAAATACAAGCATTGCCACGGCAAGCTGAGCTGATCGATCTGCGCCTGCCCATATGCGTTGGCGTGGAGGCTGTGCGCCACACAATCCAGGCACGCTTGCCGACTTGTCGAAAAAATTTACACTGGACCGTTCCGGTCTAGGGTTTGATTCAATAAGTGACTGTATAAAAATAATAAAATTGTTCTGGCAGAGTAGTTGCTAGGTTTCTGTGCCGGTCAGTAAGGTCTCCCAAGAAGGCCGCTACCGGTTGGTCGCCCGGTTCGCAACGAACCGGCGACATGAGGTCGCAGGGGAAGAGCTACGGCGCGGGATGCAAAGGCTGGGTTTTTCCAGCCTTGCCCCCCCGCCCGATGAGGCGAGGACTGGCTGCGACCGGAGAACTGGAGGAGCTATGAACCAATCGAGCGGGGCAGCATGCCGAAGCCCCATCCCTGCCGTGTTGCTTGACCATTGCCGTCGCAATGTCCAGTCGTAAGGTTTTGGTCCTCGACAGGGTGGGCGCCCTGTGCTCCGAGCTGCGTGCGCTTGAGCTGCAGGACTGGGATTTTCTCGAGGTTTCCTCCCTCGACGCTGCACGCCGTGCGCTAGGGTCAAGTGAGGCCTCGGTCGGCCTTGTCGTGTTCGATTCCGTCTCGTCCTGGGGCGAGCGCGAGGTGGAGGCGCTCATTTCCCTCCACGACATCGAGTGGATTGCGATTCTGGGTGAGGGATTGTTGCGCACCCGAGCCTTCCCGGCGGGAATCCTGCGCCAGTTCCACGACTTCCACTCGATGCCGATCGATCGCGAACGGCTGCAGTTCTCTCTCGGGCACGCCTACGGCAAAGTCCGCTTCTGCACCCGCGACAGTGAAGTACCGCATGTGTCCGGGCGCTATGGCATGACGGGCTCGAGCCCGAGGATGCTGCAGCTCTACCGGCAACTGGAGAAGGTGGTCACGGTGGACGCTCCCGTGCTCATCGGCGGCGAGTCCGGTTCGGGAAAGGAACTCGTCGCACACGCCATCCACCAGCACTCGGCAAGGGGGCGCGGTCCCTTCATCGCCATGAACTGCGGTGCGATCGCGTCCTCGCTCATCCACTCCGAGCTGTTCGGTTACGAGCGTGGAGCATTCACCGGTGCGAACCAGCGCAAGGTGGGAAACATCGAGGCCGCCAGCGGAGGCGTGCTGTTTCTCGACGAAATCGGCGATCTGCCGCTCGACCTTCAGGCCAGCTTCCTGCGCTTCCTGCAGGAGAAAGTGATCACACGGGTGGGTTCCACCGAGCGGGTGAAGGTAGACGTGCGTGTGATTGCTGCAACCCACGTCGACCTTGCACGTGCCGTCCTCGAGGGCAAGTTCCGGCAGGATCTGTATTACCGCCTGAATGTCCTGCATCTGCACGTGCCGCCGCTGCGCGAGCGAAAGGAGGATATCCCGCGCCTGGCGGACGCCATCTTTGCCGACAATCGGCACCAGAAGAGCTCGCAGGTGAAGGGCTTCAGCTCCGAGGCCATACGCGCCATGGTCGACCACCCATGGCCCGGCAATGTGCGCGAGCTGATCAATCGCGTGCAGCAGGCGATGATCATGAGCGAGCACAAGCTCATCACCGCTGCCGACCTGGGGCTGTCAGTGGCAGATGCGGCAACCGCGGCGCCCACGCTCGAAGAACTTCGCTCGTCGATCGAGCGTGAGGTCATCGAGACCAGCCTGCGCAGGCATCGCAACAACGTCTCCGAGACGGCCCGTCAGCTCGGAATATCCCGTGTCACGCTGTACCGCATGATCGATCGTTTGAAAATCATTCTCTAGCCGCACCGATGGCGGCTTGACTGTCCACTGGGGGGTGTCATGGTGTGCTTGTTTCGTCCGACGGGTAGGCTGCGGTCTCCGGTCGCCGGGCTGTTGCTGGTTGCGTCTGCCAATGGCGCGCTGGCCGCTGAGGAGGCGGCCTCGGGTATGGAAGGCGTGCAGCAGCAACTCGACGTGCAGACCCGGCAGATCGAGCTGATGAAGCGCGAGTTGCAGCGGCAGGAGTCGGCGCTGGCCGAGCTGCGGCGCCAACTCGACCTGAACCGCCGCGGACGCGGCGACACGCCGCCGGCGGTGGCACAGGCGGCGCCTGCCGCGGAATCGCCCCGCCCTGTCGGTCAGGCGCCGGCCGCGCCGGAGCGGCCGCCCGAAGTGGCGCCGATCTTCGAGCAGCCCGGCGTGCTCACGCCGCCCGGCAAGTGGATCGTCGAGCCGTCGCTGCAATACTCCTACTCGTCGTCGGACAAGATTGCGCTCGTCGGCTACACGGTGATTCCGGCGATCCTGATCGGCCTCATCGACGTTCGCAACGTGAAGTCCAACAGCTTCACCGGTACGCTCGCCCTCCGCCGCGGAATCACCAACCGCTTCGAACTGGAGGCGCGGATACCGTACGTGTATCGCTTCGACAATACACGTGGAAGGGAGGTCTTCACTGGCCAAGCCACCGACGAGTTCTTCGTCGATAGTTCGGGGCGCGGCCTGGGCGATGTGGAGCTGATCGGACGCTACCAGCTCAATGACGGCGGCGGCGACTCGCCGTATTACATCGCCTCGATGCGACTCAAGACCCGCACCGGCAAGGATCCATTCGAGGTCAGGACGAGCTTTCAGGCGGACGGGGCAAGGACATCTGGCGTGCAGGAGGAGCTACCTACCGGCTCCGGGTTTTACTCGCTGACACCAGGCCTGACTGTGCTGATTCCCTCGGACCCAGCGGTCTTCTTTGGCGGCATCAGCTACCAGTACAGCTTCAAGCGGGACAACGTAACCCCCAACGTCGTGCCCGACACCGCACGCGCGAATTATGCCGAGATTCAGCCTGGAGGAGTCTTTGGCTTTAACTTCGGCATGGGGCTCGCACTCAACGAACGTTCATCATTCAGCATTGGCTACGATCATCTGTCCGTGGGGAAGACGGACGCCACGTTCGAGAACGGCTCTAGGGCCAAAGGCGTTCGTGTGCAACTCGGTTCCCTTCTGCTTGGATACTCCTACAAGCTGAATTCGCAGCGCACATTGAATCTGTCCCTAGGTGTCGGTGTCACGCGGGACACCCCGGACGTTCAACTCACACTCAGGACGCCGCTCTCCTTCTGACCAGTCTTTGTGGGAACGGATGGGCCTCGGCACCGCGGTTGTCGCGGTTTGCCGAGGCGCTGGAATGGTGCCGCGCCTTTTCTAGCGCGTCATCGTGGCGCGGTTCAGGGCTTCCTGCAGTGAGCTTTGCATCCGCAGGTTCTGAAGTGCCTGCACGCTGTTGACCGTCGCATTCACGGTCGTCACCGTCTGGATCTTCTGGTTGTCGACCGAGTTCTGGATGATCGTGCCGAGCGCCGATCCGGATAACGCGTTCGTCGCGACCGCATTGCCGCTTCCGTTCTGGATCAGCGCGACGGTCGCGCCCGGTGGCAGAACTGCGGTTGGACCCGCTGCACCTCCCTGCAGGCGACCCAGATCTTCCACGCGCAGGGCGGTGGTGCTCTGCAGTACGCCATTCACGTACACCACACGCTCGATGCCGAAGCTCACGCTGAGACCATCAGCCGTCTGAAAGCCGCCGCGCAAGTTGTCGAGCTGGTCGTCTTCCACGCCGGCGCGTGCCAGCAGTTCAACTCCCTTTACCGCCTTGGTTTCACGTGCCCGCAAGGGCGCTGACGTCGGTGCGACAGTCTCGTCCGCTGCGCCATCCGTCTCGTGGTGCGCGCGGGTTGTGGCCGCTGGCGGCATTTCCTCGATGCTGGCAACGAGGATCTCGCGCACCGGGCGCACGCGGGCCTCCACAACTTCAGCGAGCCTCGCGTCCGCAGTTCGCGCATCGGCCATGTTGCTGCCGCCCAGGCAACTGTCCCCGCTGTCGAGCGGCCAGTCGGAGAGGGCGAGCAGTTCAGCCGGCGGGTCGATTGCGCACTTCCCGGGCTTGAAGCCATTTCCTGCGAGAGAGCTGCTTCCCCGGCCGTTGGATGTCGCCTCGTCGGGCAGCACCATGACCCCGACCAGGAGCAGCGGCAACGCACACATCAGCGGCTTGCGAAGGTCCACGTCCATCTCCGCTCAGAAGTCCACCAGGCTGCGTTGCTGAAGCAACTGCATGTCGATGCCGCCCTCGTTCAGTCCGCTGCGTAGCGGCGCCTTCGGGCGTACGCGCCAGTCGACGTCCTGATTGAAGCGGGCAAGTTCGATCCGGTTGTTCACCACCAGCAGGATGTTGTTCATCCAGTGGCGCTCGAATTCTGCGCGAGGGACCACGCGCGTGCCTGCGGCGGGGTCGCCGATCAGAACGTCGCCCGGCCGCAACCCCTTGATGACCACGAAATGCGCGTAGCCGTTTTCGTTGATCAATGCGATGGCCGGTACTTTTGCCTTGCCCAGTTCGTCCAGCGTCGCCTCCACGCCGGTGGCGTTGAAGCCTTTGCTGTCGAGGTAGAGCTTCATGTCCAGCATCGAGAAGCCTTCTCGACGGATCTTCTCGCGATTGCCGCGCTCGAACATGGCCTGAAACACCGTGGCTTCGTCCACCTTCTGGCCGTAATGGTGGCTCAGCAGTGTCGCAAGCGCGGCTGAGCCGCAACTGAAATCGTACTGTTGGTGCAGGGTGGAAACGAAGCGAGCCTGCTTCATGCTGACGGCGGGTACGTTCATGCTGCCACCCAGCGGCGCCACCAGGCTCAGATTGTCGGCACGGGTGCCCGTGGCGGCGCTACCGAGTGACACCGCCACGGCGCAAACGAACAGCCTACGCAGACCGAGCGCGTTCATGCTCATCTCCGCTAGTGGACCTCGACATTGAGGATGACCGCGTTCTGAATCAGCACGCCGTTGCCCGAATTCTGGACCACCAGCGGCATGCCGGCAGTGCCGGCGAACGAGCCTTCCGAAATGACGTTGTGACCCGTCGTCAGATCGTAGGCCTTCACATCCTCCACCGAGCCCACGGCGCGGATCTCGCTGAGCCGGGTGTCGGCACCGCCCCGTTGCTCTGCAAGCGTCTCGATATCCACCAGCTTGTGCCCGAGGACGAACGGAGCGGAGTCCGAACTCAGCGCAGCACCTTCCTCCGCGTGCACCCCAGCGGGTGTGGCGCAGGTCGCGGCCAATCCAATTCCCAACGCGATCATCAGTGCGGCAGATCTCATGGTTGCTTTCTCCTTGGATGCTCGCGCCCGGATGCCGGCACGTCGGTTGCTGACGGCCGGCATCCGTTTGAGGCTTACCTGTTGAAGTTCAGGTTGGCCTGCACGTTGGCGCTTTGCTGCACCAGGGCACCGATGCCGCTGTTCATGGCATTGATGATGATGCCGGCGCCGTTGCTGAAGCTGCCGCTGATGGTGTTCGACATGTCGAAGGTGCCCGCCGCGACGCTCACCGCGCCGCCTGCGCCGCCCGCACCGCCGCTGCCGCCGTTGCCTGCGCCACCGTTGGCCGCGCCGGCGGTCACCGTGCCGCCGCCGCCGCCGGCACCGCCCGTGCCGCCATTGCCGGCTCCGCCGCCGCCGCCCGCACCGCCGTTGGCGCCGCCGCCATTGGAGTCACCGCTGCTGGCCGTCGTCGTGGCGCCGCCGCCGTTGGCTCCGCCGCCGGTCGAAGCGCCGCTGTTGGCGGTCCCGCCATTGCCCGCGGTGGCCGAGCCGCCGCTCGCCGAGCCGCTGGTCGCGGTGCCGCCGTTGCCGGCTGCGCCACCGGTGTTCGACGCCAGGCCGCCAGCGCCGCCCGTCGCCGTGCCGGCGCCAGAAGTCGCAGTCGCCGCGCCGGAGGCGCCGGCACCGCCGGTCGCGCTGCCGCTGCCGCCAGTCGCGGTGGCCGCACCGCCTGCTGCCGAGTTGGTCGCGCTACCTGCTCCGCCAGTACCCGAACCGGCACCGCCAGCCGCACTGGCGGTCTGGGTGCTGGCGCCGCCATTGGCCGTCGCCGCGCCCGTCGTGCCGCCGGCCGACTGCGCTGCGCCACCGCTGCCGCCAGCGCCGCCGCCGGAGGTCGAGGTGTTGGACGCGGTCGCGCTGTCGTTGCCGGAACCACGCGCATTCGCGGTGGCGTCGATCGCCCTCGCGTTCGCCGCGCCGCCGCCGGCGCTACCGCCGTCCGCACCGCTACCGCCGGCCTTACTCCCGGCATCCGCTCCGCCGACGGAGGCCTTGGCCGCAGACCAGCCATCGCCGCCGTAGCCCTTGGCGTTGCCGCCGGACGCGCTACTGCTCGACGTCGCATCGCCCGCGCCAGCCCTGGTGCTGCCGACCATGCTCTTGGCGTCGCCGCCACTCGCCTTGCCGGTATCTGCCGAGGAGCCGACCTTGGCGGTGGCATCCCCGCCGCCACCGGCCCTGGCGTTGCGGGCGTTGCCGCCGTCGCCGCCGCTGGCGCCCCAGGCGCCGCCCGAGTCGGCCCCGCCGCCGTTGGCATCGCCGCCACCGCCGGCCTTCACGTAGCCGGAGTCTGCGCTACCACCGCTCGCCTTGCCGCCGGACGCTGCGGCCTTCGCGCTGCCGCTGTCGGCGTTGCCGCCCCAGGCGCTGCCGCCCTTGGCGCCGTTGCCGCCGTCGCCACCCCAGGCCTTGCCGCCATCGCCGCCGTTGGCACCCTTGGCGCTGCCGCCGACCGCCTTGCCGCCGTCGCCACCATAGGCCTTGCCGCCGGCGCCGCCGTTGGCATCGCCGAAGTTGGCGGCGTTGTTACCGAGGCCATGCACCTTGATGTGCGTCACCGAGCCCTCGAGCTTGGACAGCGCCACCGCCTTGCTGGTATTGAACGCATTGTCGATGCTCGACGTCGCGCTACCACCGTTGTTCGCCGCCGTGGCGTAGTCGCGCGCCGACGCCTTGCCGTCGTTGTCGCGGTTGCTGCCCTGGCTGTTGTTGTTGCGTTCGTGCGTGTGCACGCTGTTGTCGGAGTTGTTGCTGCTATCGGTGTCCTGCGACCACTTGGCGATGGAACCCTCGTTGGCCTGCGGCCCGGTGCCGCCCTGGGTCGAGTTCGCCGTCGCGGTCTGCGTTGCGGTATCCGCGGAATCGAGGGTGTTGGTCGGGTTTGCCGATGCCTGCGTGGCAAAACCGAACGCGAGGGCGATTGCGCTCGCGAGCAGACTGAGTTTCATGGCTTCCTCCGCTGAATTGGTGTCAAGACACGGCGACGCGCCCTGCCTCGATACGAGGGATCGCAACTCCCATGCCAGGGTCCGCAAGCCATGTAGCGCGCGGTGTTTCAGCGAAGGGCGGCGTTGGCGTGCCGCCTGCGAGGTGCGGGGAGGGGGTGACCGTTACAGATCTGATACACCATACGCCCAAGTGCGGCGACCGCCCGGAAACCGGTTGTTACATCAAAAGACAACAAAAACAATCATCTGGCGCAGTCATCTGGCTTGGACGGGGGTGTTTCACTTGTGTATCACCCAAAGGTTCTAGGCGCGGAATGGGCACTGCCACCGTTTCCTGCACCGCGCAGCTGGCCGCGACGTGCGTACGCAAAAAAAAGCCGCGCAGTGCGCGGCTTTCGAGGGGGGTGAAACATGCGACCGGGTGCGCAGTGCCTCCTGGCCTCGCATGTATCGGCGTGCTGCGGCAGGGGTGGTTGGCCCCTGCCGCCGGCACCGGTCAGCGGTTGAAGTTCAGGTTGGCCTGAACGTTCGCGCTTTGCTGAACCAGCGCGCCGATTCCGCTGTTCATGGCATTGATGATGATGCCTGCGCCATTCGTGAAGCTGCCGCCGATGGAGTTGGACATGTTGAAGGTGCCGGCATCCACCATCACCGTTCCACCATTGCCACCTGTGCCGCCGGCGCCGCCCTGGCCAGCGCCGCCCGTGGCGTTGCCTGCGGTGAGCGAGCCACCAGCGCCACCCGCACCACCGGAACCACCCTGGCCGGTGCCGCCTGCACCACCGGCGCCGCCGCTCGCCGAACCGCCCGAGGCCAGGCCGCTGGTCGAGCTGCCGGAACCGCCACCGCCGTTCGCTGCGCCGCCGCTGGCAACGCCGCTCGAGGCCTGGCCGCCGGCGCCGCCATTGGCGGAGCCACCGGTGGCGACGCCGGTTTGCGCGGTGCCGCCATTGCCGCCGGCACCGCCGTTGTTGGCGGCGTTACCGCCAGCGCCGGCGATCGCCGAGCTGTTGCCGGAGTTGGCCGATGCGGTGCCCGATGCGGCCTGGCCGCCGTTCGACGTGTTGGTGCCGCCATTGGCGCCGGCGTTGCCGCCCGTGGCGCCCGCGCTTGCAGTGGCGCCACCGCCGGTGCCGGTCGCATTGCCGCCGGTCGCCCCTGCGGTTTGCTGGTTGTTGCCGCCCTGCGCTTGCGACGGGCCGGTCTGGCCGCCGGCCGACGTGGCATTGCCACCCGTGCCGCCGGTGCCGCCGGTGGCCTGCGCGTTGTTGCTGGCGTTGGCCGTGTCGTTGCCGCTGCGGCGTGCATTCGCGTCCGCATTCATCGCCTTGGCCCAGGCGCCGCCGGCATCCGCGCTGCCACCGCTGGCGCCGCTGCCGCCGGCCTTGCTGCTTGCCTCAGCGCTACCGACGCTCGCCTTGGTCATCGCACCGGCATCGCCGCCGCTGCCCTTGCCGTAGCCACCGTAGCTGCTGGCCGTCGAGCCGGCGTCGCCGCCGCTCGCCTTCGTGCCGCCGGTGTAGCCATAGGCATCACCGCCACTCGCCCTGCCGGAGTCGGCCGACGAGCCGACCTTGGAGTAGGCGTCGCCGCCGCCGTAGGCCGCGGCCTTGCTGGCATTGCCGCCATCGCCACCGCCGGCTCCCTTGGCATAGCCACTCGCCGCGTCGCCTCCTGTTGCGGAGCCGCCGCCGCCGGCCCTGACCGAGCCGGAATCGGCATTGCCACCGTAGGCCTTGCCGCCGCTTGCGTAGCCCTTGGCATCGCCGCTGTAGGCGTCGCCGCCGCTTGCCGAACCACCCCGGGCGCCGTCGCCACCATTGCCACCGAAGGCCTTGCCGCCGTCGCCGCCGTTGCCGCCCTTGGCGCTGCCGCCATAGGCCATGCCGCCGTTGCCACCGAAGGCTGTCCCGCCATTGGCGCCATTGGCGCTTCCTTCATTGCTGGCCTGATTGCCCAGCCCGTGCACCTTGACGCCGGTGACCACGCCGCTGAGTTTCGAGATGGCCATCGCGGCGCTCTTGTTGAACGCGTTGTTGATGGCATTACTCGCGGAGCCGCCGTTGTTCGCCGCCGTGGCGTAGTCGCTCGCCGAGGCCCGGCCTTCGTTGTTGCGGTTGTCACCCGTGCTGTTGTTGTTCTTCTGGGAGCTGTGCTGGCTGTTGTTGGAGTTGTTGCTGCTGTCCTGGTTGGCGGACCAGTACGCCTTGGAATTCTCGTTGGCCTGCGGGCCGGTGCCGCCCTGCTGGGAGTTGGCGGTCGCGGTCTGCTCCGCCGACGTTGTGGCCTCTGTCACGGTGTTGGTCGGGTTCGCCGACGCCTGTGTTGCAAAACCGAAGGCGAGTGCAATTGCGCTCGCGAGCACACTCTGTTTCATGGCTTCCTCCTCTGACTGGTGTCAAGACATGGCAACGCGCCGTGCCTCGGGAACAACGTCAGCATTTCCTGTGCCACTGCCCGGTGGATGCTCAGCCGCGCAGGCAAGAGCGGCGCTGCCCCCCTGTCGGCGCACGCTGCCGGGCGCGTCCGTCGCGAGTTTGTCAATTTTCGTTACACGTCGCCGTCGAGGAGGGCTGTGCGGCGCAGGGGAGGAGGTCGATCCCCGCCGCCCATGACCGGCCGCGGATGCGATGGCCGCTGAGCGAATCCGCTATCATTCGCCGTCCTGTCGCGTCGCGTCTGCCGATGCCGCTTCGATCCCGACCACTTCCGGAGACCTGCATGGCTGTCAACCTCAACCTTCCGAATCCCGCCGATCTGCTGCCGGTTGCCGGCGTCCGCCTGGGAATCGCCGAAGCCGGCATCCGCAAGGCCAATCGCCGCGATCTCACCGTGATCGAGCTGGCGGCAGGCAGCCGCGCTGCGGGCGTCTTCACCCAGAATCGCTTCTGCGCGGCGCCGGTGCAGGTGTGCCGCGCGCATCTTGACGGCGGCGACATCCGCGCGCTGGTGATCAACACCGGCGTGGCCAACGCGGGCACCGGTGAGCCCGGGCTGAACAACGCGGTGGCCACCTGCGAGGCGGTGGCGGCGCAACTGGGGGTGAAGGCGGCGCAGGTGCTGCCGTTCTCCACCGGCGTGATCCTCGAGCCGCTGCCGGTCGACCGTCTGGTGGCCGGCCTGCCGCGGGCGATCGCCGACCTGCGCGCCGACGCCTGGTTCGACGCCGCGCACGCCATCATGACCACCGACACGCTCGCCAAGGCGGTGTCGAGGCAGGTGCAGATCGGCGGCCGCACAGTGACGCTGACCGGCATCAGCAAGGGCGCCGGCATGATCCGGCCCAACATGGCGACGATGCTCGGCTTCCTCGCCTGCGACGCAGCGGTGAGCCAGCCGCTGCTGCAGGCGCTGGTGAAGGAGGCGGCCGACCTGTCCTTCAACAGCATCACCGTCGACGGCGACACCTCGACCAACGATTCCTTCATCCTCATCGCCACCGGCCAGGCCGGCAACGCCGAGATCGCCGACGCCGGGAGCGCCGACTACAAGGTGCTGCGTGACGCCGTGGTCGACGTCTCGATCGCGCTGGCGCAGGCCATCGTGCGCGACGGCGAGGGCGCGACCAAGTTCATGAGCATCGTCGTCGAGGGCGGCAAGGATCGCGAGGAGTGCCGCAAGGTCGCCTACGCGGTGGGCCACTCGCCGCTGGTGAAGACCGCCTTCTTCGCCTCCGACCCGAACCTCGGGCGCATCCTGGCGGCGATTGGCTACGCCGGCATCGATGATCTCGATGTGGCTGCACTGCGTGTCTGGCTGGGCAGCCCGGAAGAATCCGTCCTCGTCGCCGAGCACGGCGGCCGCGCCGCGAGCTACCAGGAGGAAGCCGGGGCACGCATCATGCAGCACGCCGAACTCACCGTGCGCATCGACCTCGCCCGCGGCAGCGCCGCGGCCACCGTGTGGACGTGTGATTTCTCCTACGACTACGTGAAGATCAACGCCGATTACCGGAGCTGATTCCCGCGTCGATGCTCAATGCAGCACCCTGGGCATCGCCAGCATGAAGGGCGGGATCTCCGCTTCGAAGGGGTGACCGTCCTCGGCCACCATCTGGTAGCTGCCGTGCATGGTGCCGACCGGCGTCTCGAGCACGCAGCCGCTCGTGTAGCTGTAGCTGTCGCCCGGCGCCAGCAGCGGCTGTTCGCCGATCACGCCCTGGCCATGCACTTCCTGCACCTTGCCGGTGCCGTCGGTGATGACCCAGTGCCGGCTGACGAGCTGTGCCGGAACGGTGCCGGTGTTGCGGATGGTGACGTGGTAGGCGAAGACGAAATGCTCGTCATCGGGGCGAGACTGGGCCGGCACGAATTCGGCGACGGCCTGGACTTCGATGCGGTAGCTGTCCGGTGAGCTCACTGGGGCGCCTCTGTCCTGCGGGTTGGGGAGCGAGGCGGTAAAATAACATTTTGTCCGGAAGTCCTGTCATGTCTGTCGCCGCTCCTTCCCCGCTCACCGCCCTGTCTCCGCTTGATGGCCGCTACCACGGCAAGGTCGCCGGCCTGCGCGACCATTTCTCCGAGCACGGCCTGATCCGCAATCGCGTCAAGGTCGAGGTCGAGTGGCTCAAGGCGCTCGCCGCCGAGCCTGCGCTGGCCGAGATCGCGCCCTTTTCGGCGGCGACCGTCGCCGAGCTCGACGCGGTGGTCGCGGGCTTCTCCACCGATGACGGCGAAGCGGTGAAGGCGATCGAGGCCACCACCAACCACGACGTGAAGGCGATGGAGTACTGGCTGAAGAAGCGCCTCGGCCACAATCCGGAAGTGATGAAGGTCTCCGAGTTCATCCACTTCGCCTGCACCTCGGAAGACATCAACAACACCTCGCACGCGCTGATGCTGGCCGAAGGCCGCGACAAGGTGCTGCTGCCGGCGCTCGACGCGGTGATCGCGCGCTTCCGCGAGCTCGCCCATCAGCTCGCCGACCTGCCGATGCTGTCGCGCACCCACGGCCAGCCCGCCAGCCCGACCACGCTCGGCAAGGAGATGGCCAACATCGCCGCGCGCCTGATGCGCGCCCGTGCCGCGATCGTCGGCGTCGACATGACGGCCAAGTTCAATGGCGCGGTCGGCAACTACAACGCCCACCTGTCGGCCTGGCCGGAATTCGACTGGGAAGGCTTCAACAAGCGCTTCATCGAGTCGCTGGGGCTCACCTTCAACGCCTACACGATCCAGATCGAACCGCACGACGCCATGGCCGAGCTCTTCGACGCCATCGCCCGCGGCAATACGATGCTGATCGACGCCTGCCGCGACATCTGGATGTACATCTCGTTCGGCTACTTCAAACAGAAGCTGAAGGAAGGCGAAGTCGGCTCCTCGACGATGCCGCACAAGGTCAATCCGATCGACTTCGAGAACGCCGAAGGCAACTTCGGCCTCGCCAACGCGGTGCTCAAGCACTTCTCGGAAAAGCTGCCGATCTCGCGCATGCAGCGCGACCTGACCGACTCGACCGTGCTGCGCAACATGGGCGTGGGTTTCGGCCATACCGTGCTCGCGCTCGATAGCTGTCTGCGCGGCCTGGGCAAGCTGCAAGCCGATCCGGCGCGCCTCGCCGCCGACCTCGACGAGTGCTGGGAAGTGCTGGCCGAGCCGGTGCAGACGGTGATGCGCCGCTTCGGCATCGAGAACCCGTACGAGCAATTGAAGGCGATGACCCGCGGCAAGGGCATCACCCGCGAGGCGCTGCAGGACTTCATCCGCACGCTGGCGATTCCCGCCGAGGCGCGCGACCACCTGCTGGCGATGACGCCGGCGAGCTACGTCGGCAAGGCCGCCGAGCTGGCGCGTCGCATCTGACGTTCTGGTCGCGGTCAAGCCCGCTCCTACACGGTAGCCTCGCATGTAGGAGCGGGCTTGACCGCGATTGGCCGTTCCGGACGAGGCTGGCTCGCTGCTGACGGATTTGCTCATTCGACATTTCGGGACTTCACATGGCTTTTTCAGACAACCTCAAGACCCTTCCAGGCATTTCGCACCTCGCCGCGCTGAACCTGATCGACGCCGCCGATGCGGTCGTCGCCACCATCGAGAACAAGCCGGGCCAGGCCGGCTCGCTTGCCGTCTATAACCACCTGGCCCAGCTCTACGGCGCGATCACGCCCGAGGCGGCGAAGAAGGGTATCGAGCTGTACGCCGAGCACAGCGAGGACGCACGCCTGAACCCCGGCAAGCACCCCAACATCGACCGCCTGATCGGCCTGACCGAGCGCGGCGAGACGTTGCGCGTGAAGCAGGTTTTCGCCGTATAAACGACGTACAGCGCCGTCGTTTCGACGGGCGAAAAGGTCCACCGCACGAGGTCGCGGGGCGGGCGCAGCGGGCGCCAACTTCATGAGCGCCGAGGTGGAGGGCGTCGCGGGGGAAACAAGGCGACGCATGTCTGAGGAGCGCAGCGACGAGTTTGCGTCGCAGCCCCCGCGGCGTCCTCCGCCGAGGGCAGCCGCAGGCCGCGAATGCAGGCGGCGACCGCTGCACCCGCCCCGCGACCGGACCGAAAGCACGATCTGGCGGGCACAGCCTCCCCAAAAAAGAAAGGCGCCACAAGGGCGCCTTTTGCACATCCGGAAGAGCGTGAGGCCTCAGACCACCGCCTCTTCCTTTTCCTTCTTCGGCTTCACGAACTGCTCGCGCGACGCGCCCAGCCACATCACCAGCGGGCTCGCCACCAGCACCGACGAATAGATGCCGAAGCAGATGCCGATGGTCAGCGCCATCGCGAAGTAGTGCAGCGTCTCGCCGCCGAACAGCAGCATCGACAGCACCATCACCTGCGTGCTGCCGTGGGTGATGATGGTGCGCGAGATCGTGCTCGTGATCGCGTGATCCAGCACCTGCGGCGTGGTGAGGTTGCGCTTCTTCTTGAACGTCTCGCGCACGCGGTCGAACACCACCACCGACTCGTTCACCGAATAGCCCAGCACCGCCAGCACCGCCGCCAGCACAGGCAGCGAGAACTCCCACTGGAAGAAGGCGAAGAAGCCCAGGATGATGATCACGTCGTGCAGGTTGGCGATGATCGCCGACACCGCGAAACGCCATTCGAAGCGCAACGCCAGATACACCACGATGCCGACGATCACCAGCAGCAGCGCCATCGCGCCATCGGAGGCCAGCTCCTTGCCCACCTGCGGGCCGACGAACTCCACCCGGCGCAGCTCGGGCACCGGGCCGGCGACGCCCTTCAGCGTGCCCATGACCTTCTCGGAGACGCCGTTGGTGTCCAGATCGTCGCGGTTCGGCAGGCGCACCAGCAGGTCGCGGGCGCTGCCGAAGTTCTGCACCTGCGCGTCCGGGTAGCCGCTGGCCGCCAGCGCCTCGCGGATCGGCTCGAGCTGCGGCGCCTCGGCGTAGGTGACTTCCACCAGCGTGCCGCCGGTGAACTCCACCGACAGATGCAGACCGCGGGTGGCGAGGAAGAACACCGCCAGCAGGAAGGTGATCAACGAAATCACGTTGAACACCAGCGCATGGCGCATGAAGGGGATGTCTTTCTTGATGCGGAAGAATTCCATGATTGCCTGTTCCTTTCGTTCCGCTCAGTTGTTGCCCGGCTTCCAGATCTGGCCGATGGCGAGCGATTCGACCTTGCGCCGGCGGCCGTAGAGGAAGTTGATCATCATGCGCGACACCAGGATGGCGCTGAACATCGAGGTCAGGATGCCGAGGCAGTGCACCACCGCGAAGCCGCGCACCGGACCGGAACCGAACACCAGCAGCGCGATACCGGCGATCAGCGTGGTGATGTTGGAGTCCAGGATGGTGTCGAAGGCGCGGTCGTAGCCGGCGGAAATGGCGGCCTGCGGCGTGGCGCCGTTGCGCAGCTCCTCACGGATGCGCTCGTTGATCAGCACGTTGGCGTCGATCGCCATGCCCAGCGTCAGCGCCATCGCGGCGATGCCGGGCAGCGTCAGCGTCGCCTGCAGCAGTGAGAGCAGCGCCACCAGCAGCAGCAGGTTGGCCGCCAGCGCGATCGACGACACCAGACCGAACAGCATGTAGTACGCGCTCATGAAGATCGCGATCGCGACGAAGCCCCACAGCGTGGAATGGAAGCCCTTGGCGATGTTCTCGGCACCCAGGCTGGGGCCGACGGTGCGCTCCTCGATGATTTCCATCGGCGCCGCCAGCGAACCCGCGCGCAACAGCAGCGCCACGTCGTTGGCCTCGGTGGTGGTCATGCGGCCCGAGATCTGCACGCGGCCGCCGCCGATCTCGCTGCGGATCACCGGTGCGGTGACGACTTCGCCCTTGCCCTTCTCGATGAGCAGGATCGCCATGCGCTTGCCGATGCTCTCGCGCGTGATGTCGCGGAAGATGCGTGCGCCGGCGGCATCCAGCGTCAGATGCACCGCGGGCTCGTTGGTCTGGCCGTCGAAGCCCGGCTGGGCGTCCGTCAGGCGGTCGCCGGTCAGCACCACCTGTTTCTTCAGCAGCAGCGGCGCGCCGCCGCGCTCCTTGAAGAGCTCGGTGCCGAAGGGAACGTTGCCGGTCAGCGCCTGTTCGAGCAGGCCCGGCGTGTCGTCGACCATGCGCACTTCCAGCGTCGCGGTGCGGCCGAGGATGTCCTTCGCCTTGGCCACGTCCTGCACGCCCGGCAACTGCACGACGATGCGATCCGCCCCCTGCTGCTGGATCACCGGCTCGGCCACGCCGAGCTCGTTGATGCGGTTGTGCAGTGTGCTGATGTTCTGCTTGATGGCGAAATCGCGCATCGTCTTCTGCGCCTGCGCGGTCAGCGTGGCGACCAGCTTCAGGTCGTCGGCCGTGTCGTCGCGGTCGGCGAGCTGCAGGTCGGCGGTGGAGGACTGGATGGCGCGGCGCGCGGCTTCGCGCTGATCGGCGTCACGGAAGCGCACCACTACGGTGTTGCCTTCGCGCGTGATGCCGGCGTGGCGCACGTTCTTGTCACGCATCAGCGTGCGCAGGTCGCCGGTGGTGGCGTCCAGGCGCTTGGTGAGCGCGCCCGGCATGTCCACCTGCAGCAGGAAGTGCACGCCGCCGCGCAGGTCGAGGCCGAGGTACATCGGCAGTGCGTGGATCGCGGTGAGCCAGGCGGGCGAGGCGGAAAGCAGGTTCAGCGCGACGACGTAGGAAGGATCCTGCGCATTCGGGTTCAACGCGCGCTCGATCGCGTCCTTGGCGCGCAACTGCAGATCGGTGTTGGCGAAGCGGGCGCGCACGCTGGTGGCGTCGGAGAAGATGCCCGCGTTGTCGATGCCCGCCTCCTTGAGCACGCCGGCAACGCGGTCGGTCGCCGCTGCAGGGTCGAGCTTGAAGGTGGCCTTGGCGCTGGAGACCTGAACCGCCGGCACTTCGCCGTAGAAGTTCGGCAGCGTATAGATCAGGCCCCAGAGCAGCACGAGGCCGATGAGCAGGTTTTTCCAGAGTGGATAGCGATTCATGGTCGGGTCGGACGCAAGAGGAGGACGCCGCGCTTGCCGCGCAGCGCCTTCAGGACGGCTGGGCGCAACATCTGGCGCACCTTGCCGGGATTACAGGCTCTTCAGCGTGCCCTTGGGCAGCACGGTGGAGACGGCCTGTTTCTGCACCACCACATTGGTGTTCGGCGCGACTTCGATGTGAAGGAAGTTGTCGCCCACTTCAGCGATTCGCCCTGCGATGCCGCCCTGCGTCACCACTTCGTCGCCCTTCGACAGCGCTTCGACCATGGACTTGTGCTCCTTGGCGCGCTTCATCTGCGGCCGGATCATCAGGAACCACAGCACGACGAACATCAGGATCAGCGGCAGCAGGCCCATCAGGCCGCCGGTCGGGTCGGTGCCGCCTGCGGCTTGCGCATATGCGTTTGAAATCAGCACGGTAGGAACTCCAAGAGTGGCAAAAAGCGTTGGATTATAGCAGCAGGCGCATGACAGCCCGTGGGCGGCGCCGGCGCGCCTCAAACGGCGCCGGTGGCGCGCTCGCTGCGGAAGCGCTGCACATAGGCAGGGAAGGCTTGGTCCTCGATCGCCCGGCGCAGTTCCGCAGTCAGGGTCTGGTAGTAGCGCAGGTTGTGGATGGTGTTGAGCATGCTGCTCAGAATTTCGCCGGCACGGTGCAGGTGGTGCAGGTAGGCGCGACTGAAGTTGCGGCAGGTGTAGCAGTCGCAGGACGGGTCGAGCGGCCGGGTATCGGCCTTGTGCACCGCATTCTTGATCTTTATGTCGCCGTAGCGGGTGAACAGCCAGCCATTGCGCGCGTTGCGGGTCGGCATCACGCAATCGAACATGTCGATGCCCGCGGCCACGCCGGCGACGATGTCCTCCGGCGTGCCCACGCCCATCAGGTAGCGTGGTTTGTGCTGCGGCAGGCGCGGTGCGGTGTGGGCGAGGATGCGCTGCATGTCTTCCTTGGGCTCGCCCACCGACAGGCCGCCGATGGCGAAGCCGTGGAAGCCGATGTCCTGCAGTGCGCCGAGCGACTCGTCACGCAGATCCTCGTACATGCCGCCCTGGACGATGCCGAACAGTGCGTTCGCGTTCTGCAGCCGGTCGAACTCGTCGCGCGAGCGCTTCGCCCAGCGCTGCGACAGGCGCATGGATTTTGCCGCCTCGTCGCGGCTGGCCGGGTAGGGCGTGCATTCATCGAAGATCATGACGATGTCGGAGTCGAGCACCGTCTGGATCTGCATCGAGATCTCCGGGGTCAGGAACAGCTTGGCACCGTCGATCGGGCTGGAGAATTTCACTCCTTCCTCGCTGATCTTGCGCAGCGCGCCGAGGCTGAACACCTGGAAACCGCCCGAATCCGTCAGGATGGGCTTGTCCCAGGCCATGAAGCGGTGCAGGCCCTGGTGCGCGCGGATGATGTCGAGCCCTGGGCGCAGCCACAGGTGGAAGGTGTTGCCCAGGCAGATCTGCGCGCCGATGTCGCCGAGCATGGCGGGCGTCATCGCCTTCACCGTGCCGTAGGTGCCGACCGGCATGAAAACCGGCGTCTCGACGACGCCATGGGCGAGCGTCATGCGGCCGCGGCGTGCGCCGTCGCTGGTGCCGAGGAGTTCAAACTGCATCGTCTTCAGTGTCGTTCTTGCGGGTCAGGAACATCGCGTCGCCGTAGCTGAAGAAGCGGTAGCGTTGGGCGACGGCGTGGGCATAGGCACTGCGGATCGTCTCCACGCCGGCAAAGGCGGAAACGAGCATCAGCAAGGTGGATTTTGGCAGGTGGAAGTTGGTGATCAGCGCGTCCGCGACCTGGAAGCGGAAGCCCGGCAGGATGAAGATCTCGGTCTCGCCGCTGCCGGCCTGCAGCGGGCCGTCCTGCGCAGCAGCTTCGAGTGCGCGCATGCTGGTGGTGCCCACCGCGATGATGCGGCCGCCCGCGGCGCGGGTGGCGGTGATGGCGTCGGCCGTCTCCTGCGGGATCACGTAGCGTTCGCGGTGCATGCGATGCTCGCCGAGGTCGTCCACCCGTACCGGCTGGAAGGTGCCGGCGCCCACATGCAGCGTGAGCCAGGCGCAATGCGCGCCGCGTTCGGCGAGGCGGGCGAGCAGGGCATCGTCGAAGTGCAGCCCCGCGGTGGGGGCGGCGACCGAGCCGGGCTCGCGCGCAAAGACCGTCTGGTAGCGCGATTCGTCGTCGTCGCCGGCCGCGCGCTGGATGTAGGGCGGCAGCGGCAGCTTGCCGTGGCGCTCCAGCAGCGTGTGGAGGTCGTCGGTGTCGGGGAAGCGCAGGTGGTAGAACTCGCCCACCCGACCCAGCACGGTGACGTCGAGGGCGCCTGCCAGTCGCAAAAGGCTACCCGTCTTGGGGGACTTGCTGGCGCGTACCTGGGCGAGCGCCTCGTGCGGCCCGATCGCGCGTTCGACCAGCACTTCGATCTGGCCGCCGCTGTCCTTGTGCCCGTGCAGGCGCGCGTGGATCACCCGCGTGTCATTGAACACCAGCAGGTCGCCAGGGCGGATGAACTCCGGCAGGTCGGTGAAGCGGCGGTCGGCCAGACGCCCCTCATCCACCACCAGCAGGCGGCTGGCGCTGCGCTCGGGGAGCGGCGCCTGGGCGATCAGTTCGGGGGGCAGGGTGTAGTCGAAATCGTTCAGCTTGAGTGACATCGGATCGTGACAAACGTCATGCAGGGATGCAATCGAAGCGCCCGGCTTGCTGCCGGCGCCCGTGTTCGGAGATAATGCGCGTCCCCAGCCGGGATGGCGGAATCGGTAGACGCAGCGGATTCAAAATCCGCCGCCGCAAGGTGTAAGGGTTCGAGTCCCTTTCCCGGCACCATTTTCAAATCAGCAGCTTAGGAACCGTAGGGCGCGGCGAAAGCTCGCCATTCTAGGGTTTTTGATGCCGCTTTGCAGCACTGACCTGCGCGCGTCTCGCGTTCCCCTCGCCGTTGACCTCAGGCCGCGCGCCGTCGTGAGGGGAGGGAGTGACCGGCAGGCGCGGCTCCCCGGCAGTGTTCACGCCTGTTCCGCCCGATGCGGCGACTGCGTCGCCTGTGTCGAAATCGGTGCTGCATCGCTGATCGCGCGTACTGCCGGATGCGTCAAGCGACGTTCGACCGAGATCGCGTAATAGGTTTCGACGACGCCTCTCGCCTCGCCCAGCACGCGCATGTCGCCATGCGACAGCAATTCGTCGCCGATCAGCGATGCCGCGGGGAACACGCCCGCGCCAGCTTCGCCAAAGGCGCGCATCAGGGCGCTGTCGTCGAATTCGCCGACGATCCTCGGCCGCAACTTGGCGGCTTCCAGCCAGCGCAACAACGGCCCGCGCACCGCCGCCTCCAGGCCGGGCAGCAACAGTGGTGCGCCGTTCAGGCAGTCGGGGAAATTGCCGTGCAGGGCGCCGGCGACGGCTGCCGAGGCGTAGAAGCCGATCGTCGACTCTCCCAGCGTATGGCTGTAGCCGCGCACGTCCATGTTGGGCGGCAGCGGGCTGTCGGCCAGAACGACGTCGAGCTTGTGGATGGCCAACTCGCCCAGCAGGCGCTCGAGCTTGCCTTCGCGGCAGATGATGCGCATCGGCTCGGCCAGCGTCATCGATGGCGCCAGCAGGACGTAGGCGATCGCTTTCGGCACGACGTCGGCGATGCCGACGCGGAATGGAACCATGCGGCCGGTGGCCCGGCTCTGGATCGCTTCTTCCAGTTCGTTGCCCAGGCGGAAAATTTCTTCGGCATAATCGAGGGCCACGCGTCCGGTCTCGGTCAGCACCAGGCGTCGGCCCTGGCGCTGGAACAGCGTGACGCCGAGGTCCGCCTCCAGCGTCGCGATCTGGCCCGACAGTGTCTGCGGCGCGAGGCCGGAACGTTCGCTGGCGCGCACGATGCCTCCCGCGCGGGCGACCGACCAGAAATGGTGGAGTTGCTTGTAGTTCAGCATGGGCGACGTACGGTGATTGTGTCGAGAATTGAATGTATCGAAAAATTCGGATAAAAATTCAGTCGAACTGAGGTTTTATCGAACAGTCAGAGGGGTAGCATCGCAAGTGGTTCCCGCTCGTGCGGTGCATACCCATTCAAAAGGAGATCCTGCATGCGAATCGATCTGCATTGTGACAACGTCGAAGCGGCACCCGGCCTGCGTGACTACGTGGCTCGGCGCATGAGTTTCGCGATCGGCCGTTTCCAGGACCACATCCAGTGGGCGCGAGTGAAGGTCGCCGACGTCAATGGCCCACGGGGTGGCGCGGACAAGCGATGCGTCGTGCAACTGCGGCTGCGCAACCTGCCCGACGTCGTCTTCGCGATCACCCAGCTCGACGTCCGGGCCGCAGTCGATCAGGCAGCGGACCGCGTCTCGCGTGTGCTGGCCCAGCGCCTGCGTCGTCACCAGAAGCCCGAGCGCGTCGCGCTCGCACATGCGGCGCCGGCGGTGGCCTGATCGCGAAGTGACTGCCTTAGCGCCCGTTACCAAAACAACATCCATCCTCCAAGGAGTGTGACCCAACATGGAAAACCGCCTGACAACGATGACCCGCTCGGAGGCTTCCGTCCTCTCGACGAACAAGGTCATCCGCAACACCTACATGCTGCTTTCGCTGACGCTGGCTTTCTCGGCGGTGACCGCCGGGCTGTCGATGGCGCTTGGCCTGCCGCATCCGGGCATCCTCATCACGCTGGTCGGCTACTTCGGCCTGCTTTTCCTGACGACGAAGTTCCGCAACAGCGGCCTGGGCGTGCTGTTCGTGTTTGCCCTGACGGGCTTCATGGGCCTGACCCTGGGCCCGGTCGTGTCGAAGTACCTGGCGCTGCCGAACGGCTCGCAGATCGTGATGCAGGCGATGGCGGGCACCGCGGCGATCTTCCTCGGCCTGTCTGCCTATGCGCTGACCACCCGCAAGGACTTCTCCTTCATGGGAGGCTTCCTGTTCGTGGGCGTGCTGGTGGCCTTCCTCGCGGGCCTGGGTGCGATCTTCTTCTCCATCCCCGCGCTGTCGCTGACGGTATCGGCCGCCTTCGTGCTGCTGATGTCGGGTCTCATCCTGTATGAGACGAGCAACATCATCCACGGCGGCGAGACCAACTACGTGATGGCGACGGTGTCGCTGTTCGTGTCGATCTTCAACCTTTTCACCAGCCTGCTGCAGATCCTTGGCGTGATGAGCGACGACTGATGCACAACCGCGCCACAGGCCGCGCGAAGGAGCGAGCACCGGTAACAGGGTGCCCGCTCCTTTTTTCATGCATCGCCGGCTGGCCTCGCCGGGCCGCTGGCCGCCGGGGTGTCGTCACCCGGCTGAACATCGTCCGCAAGCTCCGCATCGGCTGGCGAGGGGCCTGACGCCTGGGTCGGCCGATGGCCCTTGCGCCTGTCCTCGGCGAGGGCTGCGCGCAGCAGCATCATGGTGGTCACCGGCGCGGTGACGACGATGAACACGGCGATCAGCAACTCGTGCAGCACCAGCTTGCTTGCCAGCGCCGAAGATGAAACCAGCGACGCGAGCAGGATGCAGCCCAGGCCCAGCGTGGTGCCCAGCGTGGGCGCATGGACGCGCGAATAGAAGTTCTTCAGCCGCAGCAGGCCCAGCGCGCCGATGAGCGCCAGCACGCTGCCGACGCACATCAGCAGCGCCGCCGGGATTGCAGTCCACGGGGAAAGTTCGCTCATCACGGCTCGATCACCTCGCCGCGCAGCAGGAACTTGGCCAAGGCGCTCGTTCCCACGAAGCCGAACAGGGTCATCAGCAGGGCGACGTCGAAATATACCGACGTGCTCGAGCGCAGCGCCATCACCAGCACCATCATGACGCCGATGATGTACATGGTGTCGAAGGCAAGGACGCGGTCCCGCGCGCCCGGGCCGATGACGAGGCGGACTGTCGCCAAGGCCATCGCGAGGCCGAGGCAGACGAAGGCGAACAGGGTGGCGAAGTCGATGATCGTCGCGGTCATTCGAAGATCTCCATCAGCGGTCGCTCGTAGCGCTCCTTGATCGTACGCTGCCAGGCCGATTCGTCCTCGAGTTCGAGGATATGAAGCGTCAGCACACGGTGGTCGGGCGAAGTCTCGGCCCACACCGTCCCGGGGGTCGCCGTCACGATCATCGACAACACCGCGAGGCCGTGCGGATCACGGAGGTCGAGCGGAACCTGGATGAAACCCGGACGCTGGCGCCGTCGCTCGGGGCCCAGCACGATGCCGACCACCGTGACGTTCGAGCGGATGATGTCCGCCAGCACGCGCAGCAGCAGGCGGATCGCCATCAGCGGGCGGCGCACGCGTGCCTGCAGCGGCCGCGCCGATGGCAGCATGGCGGCGACCATCAGCGCCAGCATCAGGCCGAGCAGGAGATGGCCGGCCGAGAAGCTGTCGTTCAGCACGAGCCAGACGAGCAGCAGCACCAGGACAGCGGGCAGCAGGGAAGGGTAGGTGGGTCGTTTCATCGGCCGGCTTCCCTCGACAGGCTCATGACGGCCTCGACGTATTGCGACGGGTCGTGCAGCGACTTCGCGGTTGCCTGCATGAACTCCATTGCCGGCTGGGCAGCCAGCGCCAGCGCGATGCACAGGCCGATCAGGACGGCCGCCGGCACCGCCTCGGTCACCAGGAGTTGCGGCGTCGTCCGCGCCTCGCCGCTCCAGAAGATGCGCATGCCGAGCCGCGACAGCGTGATCATCGCCGTCAGGCCCGAGCCGAGGATCGCTGCCATCAGCAGCCAGACCTCGGTGGGCACGGCAGCGCCTTCCGCTGCCCCGAACGCGGCGATCAGCAGTGCGAACTTGGCGATGAAGCTCGACAACGGCGGCAGGCCGGCGATGATCACGGTGCAGGCGATGAAGGCCATGCCGATGAAGGCCATCGCGCCGGGAATGGCAAAGCCCACCACGTCCTCGCTCATCGCTGTTTCCTCAGGCGTGTCCATGCCGAAGGCCTCAATCGTCACCGAGAGCAGGTCCGCACCATAGGGCTTGCAGCGTTCCGTCATCTCGATGACCAGGTAGAACGCGCCCATCACCAGCACCGACCCGGTCAGGTAATAGAGCAGGGGGGCGGTCACATCCCGCATGCCCAGGCCGAACGCCGCCAGCAGCGTGCCCGACGAGGCGATCACGCTGTAGCCGGCGACGCGGTCCAGCTTCTGCACGCCCAGCACGCCGATGGCGCTGTAGCCCAGGGTGAGCAACCCCAACATGAAGATGACGTCGCCGAGCAGCGCGAACGCCCCCGCCGGTTCCAGCACCGAGCCGATGCGCAGCAGGGCATAGACGCCGACCTTGGTCATGATCGAGAACATCGCGGACACCGGCGCGCTGGCCGCGCTGTAGGTCGACGGCAGCCAGAAGTTGAGCGGCCAGGCCGCTGCCTTGACGAGGAATACCAGTGCCAGCAGGGCGATGCCGACGGCGAACAGGGCGCGGTCGTCGGCCGGCAGGGCCGGTACGCGATGCGCGAGGTCGGCCATGTTGAGCGTGCCGGTGATGCCGTAGATGAGCGCCGCGCCGATCAGGAACAGCAGCGAAGCGGCCAGATTGACGACGATGTAGGCCAGGCCCGATCGCACCCGATCGGCGCCCGAGCCATGCAGCGCAAGGCCGTAGGACGCCGCCAGCAGCACCTCGAAGAATACGAACAGGTTGAAGATGTCGCCGGTCAGGAAGGCGCCATTGAGCCCCATCAGCATGAACTGGAACAGCGGATGGAAATGCACGCCTGCACGATCCCAGCGCGCGAGCGCATAGGTCAGCGCAGGCAGCGCGAGCACCGCGCACAGGGTCAGCATCAGCGCCGACAGGCGGTCGACGACCAGCACGATGCCGAACGGCGCACTCCATCCGCCGAGCCGATAGACCTCGATGCCGGTCGATGTCGCATCTGAGTTCGCCGCCGCCGACAGCAGCGCGATGGCCACGGCCAGTTGCAGCGCCGTGGCGACGAGCGCCACCGCCGCGCGCGCGCGCCGATGTGCATCGTCGAGCAACAGCAGCCCGGCGCCGGCAAGCAGCGGAATCACGATCGGCAGGATGGGCAGGTGCTGCAGCCAGCCGCTCACGATTCGGCTCCGTCTTCCACGCCGTCTACGTGGTCGGTGCCTGTCAGGCCGCGCGAGGCGAGCAGCACCACCAGCAGCAGCGCAGTGGTGGCAAAGCCGATGACGATGGCGGTGAGCACCAGGGCCTGCGGCACCGGGTCGGCATAGCGGGCAGGATCGACCGCCTGCATGGGGTCGATGATCGGCGCGCGGTCCAGGTTCAGGCTGCCCATGCTGAAGATGAAGAGATTCACCGCGTAGGACAGTAGCGTGAGGCCGATGATGACCTGGAAGGTCCGCGGGCGCAGCAGCAGCCAGGTGCCCGAGCCCGCCAGGATTCCGATCGCCATCGCATAGATGATCTCCATCAGCTCGTCCCTTCCTCTTCGGCGCGACGCTTCGCATTGCCTTCCGCCGGCCGTCGCCACTGCAGGTGCTGGCCGCGCAACGACTGGTGGGCAAGGGCGACGAGGATCAGTGAGGTGGCGCCCACCACCAGCATGTACACGCCCAGGTCGAAGGCGAGCACGGTGGAAAGATGGATGTCGCCGATCAGCGCAAGTTCGCCGTGCCAGCCCAGCGCGGAGAGGAAGGGGCGCGCTGCCAGCCATGCTCCCGCGCCGGTGAGTCCGGCGGCGAGCAGGCCGAAGGCGATCCACTGCTGCGGCAGCACGCGCAGCCTCGCTTCCGTCCAGATGACGCCGCTGAACATGTATTGCACCAGCAGCGCGGTGGCGAGGACGAGGCCGCCGACGAAGCCGCCGCCCGGCGCGTTGTGCCCGCGCAGCAGGAAGAAGATCGACACCAGCACGGCCACGGGCAGCACGAGCCGGATCAGCACCGCGGGCAGCATCAGGTAGGCGTCGGGCAGCGCGCGTTGCGGATCGGGTGGCTCGGGCACCGCCTGCTCGCGTTGCTGGAGCGGGGGGGCGACGCTTTCAGGGGCTGGTCGGAAGCGGCGCAGCAACGCATACACCGTCAGCGCGACGATGCCGACCACGGTGATCTCGCCCAGTGTGTCGAAACCGCGGAAATCGACCAGGATGACGTTCACCACGTTGAGGCCCGCGCCCTGCGGCAGCGATTGCGTCAGGAAGAAGGGCGCCAGTCCTTCGGCCACCGGCCGGGTGAGCATCACGTAGGAGAGCAGCGCCATCCCGGCGCCGACGCAGATCGCCACCGCGAAGTCGCGTACGCGGCGCAGGCGGGCGCGAAGGGGCGCGCGCTCCGGCGGCCGCCCCTCCTCCTGTGCCTGGATGCGGCGCGGCAGCCAGCGCAACCCGAGCAGCAGGAGCAGGGTCGTCACCACCTCGACCATCGCCTGGGTCAACGCCAGGTCCGGTGCCGAAAACCAGGCGAAAGTCAGCACCGTCGCAAGGCCTGCGCCGCCGGCGAAGATCAGTGCCACCAGGCGGTGGTACTTGGCCTGATAGGCCGCGCCCAGCGCGCACAGCCCGCCCACCAGCCAGAGCAGGCCGAAGGCCGGGTCCGCAGGGAGGCGACTCAGGCTGCCCCAGGGCACTCCGGTCTGCCACAGCGGCAGCATCACCGCACCGACCGCAAACAGCACCAGCACCAGCAACTGCATCTGCAGGCGGCGCGAGGCGGCATGCTCGACCAGCCAGCCGGCGTAGGCGGACAGTCGCGCCAGGCTCCACTCGAAGGCGCGCTTGCCGTCGAGACGAAACACGAACAGCACGCCGGTGGCCCGCTGCCGCTGCAGCACAAGGTAGAGCGCGGTGCCGCCGGCCAGCGCGACAGCGCTCATCAGCAGGGGCAGGTTGACCCCGTGCCACACCGCAAGGCTGTAGGTCGGCGTGTCGTTGCCGAGCATTGAGTAGGCCGCCATCGCCAGCGGCGCGCCGAGCGCCCAGCCGGGGAGGATGCCCACCACGAGGCAGGCCAGCACCAGCAGCGCGCTGGGCAGCAGCATCCAGCGCGGCGGTTCATGGGGCTGGCGCGGCAGGCCGGTGGCGCGCGCGCCGAAGAAGACCTTCAGCACGAACCGCAGGGAATAGGCCACGCTGAACATGCTCGACGCCACCGCCAGCAGCGGCAGCAGGAAATGGGAGGGATCGGCGCGGTCGAGGAATACCGTTTCGGCAAAGAACATTTCCTTGGACAGGAAGCCGTTGAGCAGCGGCACGCCGGCCATGGCCGCTGCCGCCACGAGCGCGAGCGAGGCGGTCAGCGGCATTGCGTGGCGCAACCCGCCCAGGCGTTCCATGTCGCGCGTTCCGGTTTCATGGTCGACGATGCCTGTCGCCATGAACAGCGAGGCCTTGAAGGTGGCGTGATTGACCACATGGAACACGGCCGCGACGAGCGCCAGTGGGCTGTTCAGGCCGAGCAGCAGGGTGATCAGGCCGAGGTGGCTGATCGTCGAATAGGCGAGCACGCCCTTCATGTCGCGCTGGAAGGCCGCCGCGTAGGCGCCCAGCACCAGCGAAGCCAGGCCTGCACCGCCAATGATCCAGAACCACGCCTCGGTGCCGGCGAGCACCGGCCAGAGCCGCGCCAGCAGGAAGACGCCGGCCTTCACCATGGTGGCCGAGTGCAGATAGGCCGATACCGGCGTCGGCGCGGCCATGGCGTGCGGCAGCCAGAAGTGGAAGGGGAACTGCGCACTCTTGGTCAGCGCGCCCAATGCGATCAGGGCGAGGGCGGCGGGATACCACGGGTGCTCGCGTATCGCTGCGCCCGCGGCGAACACCTGGTCGAGTTCGTAACCACCGGCCATCTGCCCGAGCAGGATCACGCCGGCGAGCATGGCGAGTCCGCCACTGCCGGTGACGATCAGCGCCATGCGCGCGCCGCGCCGGGCGTCGATGCGATGGTTCCAGTAAGCGATCAGCATGAACGAGACCAGGCTCGTCAGTTCCCAGAAGAACACGAGCTGGATGAGGTTGCCCGACAACACGACGCCCAGCATGGCCCCCATGAAGCCCAGGAAGAACGAGAAGAAGCGCGGTACCGGGTCTTCCGGCGACATGTAGTAGTGCGCGTACAGCACGACGAGCGCGCCCATCGCCGACACCAGTGCGGCGAACAGCCAGGCCAGGCCGTCGAGGCGCAGCGAGAAGTCGAGGCCCATCACCCAGGGCACGGCGTGTCGCACGACACCCGCCTGCGCAACCTCGCCATACAGGCTGGCCAGCAGCCCGGTGCACGCGAGCGCGACCAGACCCGCCAGCGCAGCGCCTGTGCGCCGCGCATGGGCGGGGAGGAAGGACGCGATCAGGCTGCCCGCGAAGGGCAGCAGGACGATCAGCGCCAGCTTCAAGCTTCGATCACTCCGGCGTCATCCAGCATCAGGTTTCCCAAAAAAAGTCGTGACTGTGCCCCGCAGGACGGAGCGCGGCGCAACTGCGCAGCGAGGCCCTGGCTCAGCGCCGCTGCGTCTGCGCCTGCTGGCGGCAAGACCTCCCTCGCGCGGGAGTGGAGGAACGATGGTGACTGGTCGCGGGCGATCGCACGTGGCGAAGGCCGACCACACGCACGTGGATCGCGCTTCAAGCCGCACTGCGCAGCCCCGATGACAGACGTCAGCACATCGGCAAAAGTTTCATCTCATGCCGGTGATGCTGGCGTCAAGGCTGGATGGGCGCGCAAGTCTCACGCGCGCATCCGACTTTGCGGCCGTGCAGGCTCAGTTGTCGGGGTGTTCGGTCGGTACGTTGCCGGCTTCGGGCTCGAGCGGGGGCGGCACCCGGCTGGCGAGGACCTTGTCGATGCGCTTGCCATCGAGGTCGACCACTTCCAGGCGCCAGTCGTCCCACACGGTGATGTCGCCGGTGTGCGGCAGGCGGCCGAGCAGCCACATGACCATGCCGGACAGCGTGTGATAGCGGCCGCGTTCTTCCTCGGGCACGGTCTTCAGGCCCAGGCGGTCCTTGAGCTCGGGAACCGGAATCAGCCCGTCGAGCAGCCAGGAACCATCTTCGCGCTGCACCGCCCAGGCTTCTTCCAGGCTGTGTGGCTGGAATTCGCCGGTCACGGCCTCGAGCACGTCCTGCAGCGTCACCATGCCCTGGACCTCGCCGTACTCGTCGATGACGAACACCGTATGTGTGCTCGAGGCTCGGAACTGCTCCAACAGCTCCATGCCGGTGAGCGATTCCGGTACGAACACCGGCATCTGCAACTGATGCGTGAGGTCGGCCTTACCGCCTTTCAGCGTCTGGTTGAAGAGCTGCTTGGAGGAGATGATGCCGAGGATCTCGTCGAGACCGCCGCGGCACACCGGGAAGCGCGAGTGGTTCGATTCGGCCATGCGCGCGAGGTTCTCGTCGAGCGGGCGGGTGGTGTCCAGCCACACGATGTCCGAGCGCGGCACCATCAGCGAGCCGATCTGGCGGTCATCCAGGCGGAACACGTTGCGCACCATCTCGTGCTCGCTCTTCTCGATGATGCCGGCTTCCGAGCCTTCCTCGAGCAGGGCGTGAATCTCCTCCTCGGTGACGCTGGGGCCGCTCTCGTCGCGCTTGCCCATCAGCTTGAGCAGCATGCCGGTCGACCAGGTCAGCAGCCGCACGAAGGGGCGCGACGCGATGGACAGCGCGTTCATCGGCCGCGCCACCAGGCGGGCGATGCCTTCCGGGTTGATCTGGCCGATGCGCTTGGGCACCAGCTCGCCGACGACGATCGACACGTAGGTGATCACCATCACGACCAGCACGGTGGAGACGACACCGCTGAGATCCTCGGCCATGCCGAGGTGCTGCATCCAGCGCGCGAACGGCGCGGCAAGTGCGGCCTCGCCGACGATGCCGTTGAGGATGCCGATTGAGGTGATGCCGATCTGGATGGTGGAGAGGAAGCGGGTGGGCTCTTCACCCAGCTTGATGGCTACTGCGGCCGCCACGTCGCCGTCTTCGGCGAGGCGTGCGAGTCGGGCCCTGCGTGCGGTGACGAGGGCGATTTCTGACATGGCGAAGAGGCCATTGACGATGATCAGTGCGATCAGGACGACTATTTCCATGGCGCGGAGCGCACTCGGCCCCGCTGCTCCTTCTTTTTGTTTCGACAGCAGAAATCATGCCCGACATGAGGTTCGCTGTCATCCATCTTTGCGCAAATCCTCGTCATGGAACGCCGCTACCGCATGAACGATGGCTTTTCTGCTGCACGCGGTACAATGGCGGCCATTTTTCGCTGAGAACGGCTGGATGAAAACCACCTTTCTGGATTTCGAACAGGCAATCGCCGAGCTCGACGCCAAGATCGAGCAGTTGCGCTTCGTGCAGGACGACTCCGCGGTCGACATCTCCGAGGAAATCAACCGCCTCGAGGCCAAGAGCCAGTCACTGACCAAGGATCTTTACGCCAAGCTCACGCCCTGGCAGATCGCGCAGGTGGCGCGCCATCCGCAGCGCCCCTACACGCTGGATTACGTGCAGCACATGTTCACCGACTTCGACGAACTGCACGGTGACCGCAGCTACGCCGATGACAAGGCCATCGTCGGCGGGCTGGCGCGTTTCAATGGGCAGAGCTGCGTCGTGATCGGCCACCAGAAGGGGCGCGACACCAAGGAAAAGATCTCGCGCAATTTCGGCATGCCGCGACCCGAGGGCTATCGAAAGGCGATGCGCCTGATGAAGCTCGCCGAGAAGTTCGGCCTTCCGGTGTTCACCTTCGTCGACACGCCCGGCGCCTATCCCGGCATCGGCGCCGAGGAGCGCGGCCAGTCCGAGGCCATCGGCCACAGCCTCTATCTGATGGCCGAGCTGAAGGTGCCGCTGATCTGCACCATCATCGGCGAAGGCGGTTCCGGTGGCGCGCTGGCGATCGCGGTGGGCGACCAGGTGCTGATGTTGCAATACTCGACCTATTCCGTGATCTCGCCCGAAGGCTGCGCCTCCATCCTGTGGAAGAGCGCGGACAAGGCCGCCGAAGCCGCCGAGACGATGGGCATCACCGCGGCGCGCCTGAAGTCGCTCGGCCTCATCGACAAGATCGTCAACGAGCCGGTGGGCGGCGCGCACCGTGACCACCGCGCCATGGCCACCTCGCTCAAGCGTGCGCTGTCCGAGGCGCTGCGCCAGGTGGATGCGCTGTCGCCAGCCGAGCTGGTCACGCAGCGCATCGACAAGCTGATGGGTTATGGCCGCTTCAAGGAGCAGGCCGCCTGAGGTGACCGGTCCGGTCGCCGGCGTGCTGGCCCAAGCCGGCGTGGCTGCCGGCTGCCGGGTGTGCTGCTGCCTTTCGGGCGGCGTCGATTCGGTCGTCCTGCTGCATCGCCTGTGCGAGTTGCGCCACGGACTGGATTTTGTGCTCAGCGCGGCCCACGTCCACCACGGGCTCAGCGCGAACGCCGACGACTGGCTCGCGTTCTGCAGTGAATTGTGCGCACGGCTGGAAGTGCCTTTCGTCTCCTTTCGCGTCGACGTACGGCGCGATCACCCCCAGGGCATCGAAGCGGCGGCGCGCGAAGCGCGCCATGCCGCGCTGGCGGAGATGGATTGTGACTGGCTGGCCTTCGGTCATCATCAGGACGATCAGGCCGAAACCCTGCTGTTCCGCCTCTTTCGCGGCGCGGGAGTGCGTGGCGCCGCGGCGATGGCGGCGGTGGAGCTGCCGTCGGCCGGACGTGCCGGGCGCCTGAGGCCGCTGCTCGGCCTGCGCCGCGCGCAGATCGAAGCCTGGGCGCGAGCGCACGCGCTTGCCTGGGTGGAAGACGAGAGCAACGCCGATCGCCGTTTCGCCCGCAACGACATCCGCCATCGCATCGTCCCGGCTGTCGAACAGGCTTTTCCTGGCGCCGTGCCGGCGCTGGCGCGCGCAGCGGAGCATTTCCACGAGGCTGCGGGCCTGCTCGACCAACTCGCCCGACAGGACGAGGCTGCATGCGGGGGGGCGACGCTCGATGGTGCGGCGCTGCTGCGCCTGGACGATGCCCGCATTGCCAACCTGTTGCGCTGGCAGATGCGGCAGCTCGGCGTTGCAGCGCCGGCGCGCAGCCGGCTTGCCGAGGCGCTGCGCCAGTTGCGCGCAACGCAGGCGCAGCGGCCGCTGCGTCTTGCTCTCGGCGCGCTCGCCTGCTGCGTGTATCGCGGACGCGTGTGGCTGGAGCGCGCCGCGCTTGCCGGGGCCCCGGCGCCACAGTCCTGGTGCGGCGAATCGCACCTGCCGTGGGCGGGCGGCCTGGTCGACTTCGAGCCTGGCGTCGGCCGCGGGCTTTCGCGCGCGATGCTGGAGCGCGCGACGAGCGTGCGGGTGGCCGCGCGCGTGCCGGGCATGCATCTTCGCCTGGCGGGGGACCGGCCGCGCCGCAGCCTCAAGAATCTGTGCCAGGAGGCCGGCATTCCGGCCTGGCTGCGCGAACGCTTGCCGGTGCTGGAAATCGACGGCGTCCCGGCGTGGGTCGGCGGCATCGGTGTTGCGGTCGATTTTGCCTGCAAGCCCGGTGAGTCCGGCATCGAGCCGGTGTGGCGCGAACGTAGCTGAGCGCCCGCCTCAACCGCGCAGCGTGGTCAGCATCTGCGCCAGTTCCACCGCCGAGCGCACGTGCATCTTCTCGAACACCCGCGAGCGATGTGCTTCCACCGTGCGCATGGAGATGGACAGGCGGTCGGCGATGACCTTGTTGTAGAGCCCCTCGAGGATCAGCTCCATGACCTCGCGCTCGCGCGCGCTCAGCGTCGCGAGGCGGGCCTCGATCGTATCGCGGTCGGCGGTGGCGCGCTGGCGCGCGTTGTCGTGGGCGATGGCCTTCTCCACGAGTGCCGCGAGGTCGAGGTCGTTGAAAGGCTTCTCGATGAAATCGAAGGCGCCTTTCTTCAGCGCCGACACGGCCATCGGCACGTCGCCGTGGCCGGTAATGAAGATCACCGGCATCGCGTTGCCGCGCGCGTTCAGGGCGTCGAAGCACTCCAGGCCGCTCATGCCCGTCATGCGGATGTCGAGCACGATGCAGCCGCGCCAGTCGGGTTGCCATTCGGCAAGGAACTCCTCGCCGCCCGGCCAGGGCCGGCAGGGCACGTCGCGCGTCTTGAACAGCCAGGCGAGCGCGTCGCGGATGGCCTCGTCGTCGTCGACGATGTGGGCGATGGCGGTGCTCATGCGGGCTCCACGGGAAGCGTGAGGATGAAGATGGTGCCGCCCTCGGGATTCGGCTCGAAGCTCAGGCGGCCATGGTGCAGTTCCGCAATCGAGCGGCAGATGTTGAGGCCCATGCCCATGCCCTCGGCCTTGGTCGTGTAGAAGGGCTGGAACAGCCGTTCGGCGATCTCGGGCGCGATGCCGGGCCCGCGGTCGGCAACGCGGATGGTGACATGCTTGCCGTCCGAGCGGGTGCCGATGCGGATCACCGGGCGCTCGGCGGCGGCGGCCTGCATCGCATCCATGCCGTTTCGCACCAGGTTCACCACGACCTGTTCGATCATCACCGCGTCGGCCTCGACGGCCGGCAGGTCAGGCGCGAGCTCGGTGACGACCTGCATGCCGCGCTTGCGCATGTCGGCCTCCAGCAGCCCCACCGCATCGCGGATCACCACATTGAGGTCCAGCGGTTCGCGCTTGGGTTCGGCGCGGCGCACGAAGTCGTGCACGCGGCGGATGATCTCGCCCGCGCGCCGCGCCTGGCGGCCGATCTTCTCGTGGATCTCGACCAGTTCGTCGCGGTCGGCCTCGGCCGTCTTCAGGCGGTTGATGCAGCCGCTGTTGTAGGTTGCGATGGCGGCGAGCGGCTGGTTCAGCTCGTGCGCCAGCGTGGAGGCCATCTCGCCCATCGTCACCAGGCGCGAGGTGGCCTGCAGGCGCTCCTGCTGCTGGCGGGCGAGCTCGCGTGCGCGCTTGCGCTCGGTGATGTCCAGCACCGAACCCATCCAGCCGGTGTGGCGGCCTTGCGCGTCGATGAGTGGCGCCTCGAAGACCAGCACGTCGAGCACCTCGCCGTTCTTGCGCCGCAACTGTACTTCGGTGCCCCCGGGCGCGGAGCCGCTGGTGAGGATCTGCCGGTGCAGTTCGTAGGTCTGCTCGAGGTGCTCCGGATCCCAGTACGGCATCGGCGCCTTGTGGCCGAGCAGTTCATCCGCCGTATAGCCGGTCATCTGGCAGAAGGCAGGATTCACGTAGGTGAGGCGGCCCTCGCGGTCGCGCGCGCGCATGCCGGTGATCATCGAATCCTCCATCGCCTTGCGGTAGGCGGACTCTTCGCGCAGCGCGGATTCGGCTGCCTGGCGGCGTGCGAGCTGGCGGCGCAACTGCCACACGCTCCACACGATGATCACACCGAACAACACGATGGCGCCGCCGAGCAGCATCATCACCCAGCGGGTTTCGGTCTTGTAGGCGGTCACCTGCAGGGTGAGGCCGTGGCCGGGGGGATCCAGGGGCGTGGTGTAGCTGACCTGCGCGGCCACCGGCGCGATCTTCGACCGCGCCGCGATTTCGTGGCCATCGGCATCGAGCACGGCGACCCGGTAGCGCTCGGCGAACCACCACGGAAGCTCGCGCACGATCAGCTTGGGCAGCGAATACACGCCGACGACCACGCCCTGCAGACCGTGATCGGTCCATACCGGAACATGCACTTCGAAGCGGTAGTCGTCGTCGGCCGCGCGGTAGACGGGGCCGTACACCGGCTGATCGCCGCCGCGTGCAAGGGCAAAGGTCAGCGCCTCCGCAGACCCTGCCGGCGACGCGTAGGTTCCGGCGTCGTCGGCGTGCGGCGGCAGCGCGCCGACGACGCGCTGGTCGGGTGACAGCCAGGTGACGCGAACGAAGCCGCGTTCGGCGCTCAGCAGATGGCGCAGTTGCGCCTCGATCGGCGGTGTCAGCGGACCGCCGCCGAGAAGTTCGGGGCCGAGCTGTTGCAGGCTGGTCTCGTTGCGGTCGAGCTGGAAGCGCAGGTTCTGCTCCATCCACAGCACGTCGCTGATCAGTGTTGCCTGTTGTTCGTCGGCATCGTGCTGGCGCGTCAGCCACACCAGCGCCGCGATCGCGCTGAGGAACAGGGCGAGGGCGATGTAGGGCAGGCGGCTGAGCCAGCGCGCGCGGGCGGGCGGTTCGACAGGAATGTTCGCCATTGCGGTCTGGCTCAGTGGCGGGCGCCGTCTGAGTCGCCGCTGGCGTTGTGGACGTCCACAATAGTCAGCCGCAAATCGCGCGGCTGATACTCGACGCGTGCCGTGCCGCGAGCGCCCGAAAACGCCCTCCCTGTGCGGCTCCCCGGCTGCCCGGCGATCCCTTTCCCGATGCGGGCGCGGAATACCAATGAGGCAAACGCCTGCAATGACGGAGGAGGCATCATGATGAAGATTCGCACACTTTTGGTTGGCCTGATCGCGGTCGGGTTGTCGGCGGCAGCCGTGGCGGCCGAGCCCATCGTGATCAAGTTCAGCCACGTGGTGGCCAACGACACGCCCAAGGGCAAGGGCGCCGAGAAGTTCAAGGAACTCGCGGAAAAATACACCGCTGGTGCGGTCAAGGTCGAGGTCTATCCCAACAGCACGCTGTACAAGGACCGGGAAGAGCTGGAGGCCTTGCAACTGGGTGCCGTGCAGTTGCTTGCACCGTCGCTCGCCAAGTTCGGCCCGCTGGGCGTGAAGGAGTTCGAGGTCTTCGACCTGCCCTACATCTTCGATGGCTACGACGACCTGCACAAGGTGACCTACGGCGCGGTGGGCAAGCAGCTCTTCACCAAGCTCGAAGGCAAGGGCATCAAGGGACTGGCCTACTGGGACAACGGTTTCAAGTCCTTCTCCGCCAACACGCCGATCAGAACGCCGGAGGATCTGAAGGGCAAGAAGATGCGCATCCAGTCGTCCAAGGTGCTCGAGGAGCAGATGCGCGAGCTGAAGGCACTGCCGCAGGTGATGGCCTTCTCCGAGGTGTACCGGGCGCTGCAGACCGGCGTGGTCGACGGCACCGAGAACCCGATCTCCAACCTCTACACGCAAAAGATGTACGAGGTGCAGAAGTACCTGGCGCTGACCGATCACGGTTACCTCGGCTACGCGGTGATCACCAACAAGAAGTTCTGGGACGGCCTTCCCGCCAACGTGCGCACCCAGCTCGACAGGGCGATGCAGGAATCCACCGAGTACGCCAACAAGATCGCCAAGGACGAGAACGACAAGGCGCTCGAAGTCGTTCGCGCCTCGGGCAGGACTCAGGTCACCAAGCTCACCGACGCCGAGCGCATGGCTTTCAAGAAGGCGCTGGTGCCGGTGCATAAGAAGATGGAGTCGCGCATCGGCGTCGAGCTGATCCAGTCCATCTACAAGGAAACCGGCTTCGATCCCTCGCGGCTCTGATTCTTCGCTCCACTCCGCTTGATGCCCGCCGATTGCCTGTGCGCGTGCGGGCTTCTTTTCTTGCAGGATGCTTTCATGCTGAGATTTCTCGATCATCTGGAGGAATGGCTGATCACCTTCCACATGGGCGCGGCAACGCTGATCATCTTCGTGTCGGTGGGGCACCGCTACGGATCCGGTCTGGATATCCCGGCGTTGTAGGACTGGCTGCCGGGAATCAACCTGGGTTGGGCGCAGGAACTGACCATCATCATGTTCCTGTGGATGGCCAAGTTCGGCGCCGCCTACGGGGTGCGCACCGGCATCCAGGTCGGAGTCGAAGTGCTCATCAACCGGCTCTCGGAACGCAACCGGGCCAAGTTCATCGTCATCGGCCTGGCGGCGGGCGCGCTGTTCACCGGCATCTTCACGCCGACCGAAGCGGCGGCCATGAGCGCGGTGTATGCGTTCTTCGTGGCGGTGTTCGTGTACCGGGACCTGGGCATGAAGAACGTGCCCAAGGTGCTGCTGAACTCGGCCAACATGAGCGCGATGCTGCTGTGCATCATCACCAACGCGGTGCTGTTCTCCTTCCTGCTCACGCACGAGAACATCCCGCAGGCAATGGCCGCCCTCATGATCGGCACCGGCGCGGGGGTGATCGGCTTCCTGATCATGGCCAACATCCTGATGCTGATCGCGGGCAACTTCATGGAGCCGTCGTCGATCGTGCTGATGCTGGCGCCCATCCTGTTCCCGATCGCCATCAAGCTCGGCATCGATCCGGTGCACTTCGGCATCACCAAGATGGGCACCACCGAGCTCACCGTGGCGGTGTGGCCCTGGCTGCTGTCGATGCTGGTGTTCCTGGTAGTGGTCACCTATGTGCCGGTGATCTCGCTGTGGCTACCGCGCACGCTCGGCATGACGTAGCTCCGGCGTGTGCGCTGGACCGAACGAAACCCGGCGAGCGCCGGGCTTCGTTCGTCTGCCGCGTGTTTCGCCGTGTTTCGTGACCGTCAGGCAGCGAGGCGCTCGGGTAGAATCGCGCGATTTCTTCCCGCGGACGCTTCATGGAATTCCTGGCTTTCTTCGTCGATCTCGTGCTGCACGTGGATCGACATCTCGCCGAACTGCTGGCGAACTACGGCAACTGGATCTACGCGATCCTGTTCCTGATCGTGTTCTGCGAGACCGGCCTGGTGGTCACGCCCTTTCTGCCGGGTGACTCGCTGCTGTTCGTCGCCGGTGCGCTGGCGGCCGGCGGCGGCATGGATCCGGCGATCCTGATCGGCGTGCTGTTCGCTGCCGCGGTGCTCGGCGATTCGCTCAACTACACCATCGGCCGCCGCTTCGGCGGCCGCATCTCGCAGTGGCCCGACAGCCGCTTCTTCAACCGTCGCGCACTGGAGAAGACGCACGAGTTCTACGAGCGCCACGGCGGCAAGACCATCATCATCGCCCGCTTCATGCCCATCATCCGCACCTTCGCGCCCTTCGTCGCGGGGATGGCGACGATGGACTATCGCCGCTTCCTCGCCTTCAACGTGCTCGGCGCGGCGCTGTGGGTGGCGCCGCTGGTGATGGCCGGCTACTGGTTCGGCAATCTTCCCATCGTCAAGAACAATTTGAGCCTGGTGATCTTCGGCATCATCGCGCTGTCACTGATGCCGCTCGTCATCGGCTGGTTGCGCCACCGCAACGAGGCGTCCCGCGCCGGGGTCTGAAGCCGGTGGCCGTCCGGTCAACGGGCGGACAGCAAAACCTGTTAAAATCCAACGTTTTCCCAAACACTGCCCGGAGTTTTCCATGGCCATCGAACGCACCCTGTCCATCATCAAGCCCGACGCCGTCGCCAAGAACGTGATCGGCCAGATCTACTCGCGCTTTGAGGCCGCCGGCCTGAAGATCATCGCAGCCAGGATGGTGCACCTGTCCGAGCAGGAAGCCGGCCAGTTCTACGCGGTGCACAAGGAGCGCCCGTTCTACAAGGATCTGGTGTCCTTCATGACCTCGGGCCCGGTGATGATCCAGTGCCTCGAAGGCGAGAACGCCATCGCCAAGAACCGCGAGCTGATGGGCGCCACCGACCCGAAGAAGGCCGACAAGGGCACCATCCGCGCCGACTTCGCCGACAGCATCGACGCCAACGCGGTGCACGGCTCCGACGCCCCCGAGACGGCTGCGGTGGAAGTGGCCTTCTTCTTCCCGGGCATGAACGTTTATTCCCGCTGAACGGTCAATTCGGGCGGCCCGTCGCGTGCATCCCGCGGTGCCCTGGCGCCGCGGGATGCACGCACGGGCCGTTTGCATTACGGTTCAGACGCTGCAGCAGGTGAAGATTCAGGCATGAGCACATCCAATCCGGTCAATCTGCTCGATTTCGACGTCGACGGTCTCGTCGCCTGGTTCGCCGGGCTGGGCGAGAAGCCGTTCCGCGCGCGCCAGGTGATGCGCTGGATGCATCACGAGGGCTGCGACGATTTCGATGCGATGACCGACGTCGCCAAGTCGCTGCGCGCCAAGTTGAAGGAGATCGCGGTGATCCGCCCGCCGGTGCCGGTGCGCGATTCGATCTCCACCGACGGCACGCGCAAGTGGCTGCTCGACGTGGGTAACGCCAATGCGGTCGAGACCGTGTTCATCCCCGAAACCAACCGCGGCACGCTGTGCGTGTCCTCGCAGGCGGGGTGCGCGCTCGATTGCGCGTTCTGCTCCACCGGCAAGCAGGGCTTCAACCGCAACCTGAGTGCGGCCGAGATCATCGGCCAGTTGTGGCTGGCCAACAAACTTCTGGGCGCGGCCGGAGATGCCGCCACCGACCTCGACGCGGGCGAGCAGGACAACGGCCGCATCATCAGCAATGTGGTGATGATGGGCATGGGCGAACCGCTGGCGAATCTCGACAACGTCGTCACCGCATTGCGCCTGATGCTCGACGACCACGCCTACGGCCTGTCGCGGCGTCGCGTCACGGTGTCGACCTCGGGCATCGTGCCGGCGATGGACCGCCTGCGCGACGAGTGCCCGGTGGCGCTCGCTGTGTCGCTGCACGCCTCCAACGACGCGCTGCGCGACCGCCTGGTGCCGATCAACCAGAAGTACCCGTTGCGCGAGCTGATGGCGGCTTGCCAGCGCTACCTCGAGCGTGCGCCGCGCGACTTCGTGACATTCGAGTACGTCATGCTCGACGGCGTCAATGACAGCGACGCGCATGCGCGCGAGCTCGTCGCGCTGGTCCGCGACGTGCCCTGCAAGTTCAACCTGATTCCATTCAATCCCTTCCCGAATTCCGGTTTCCTGCGCTCGGCGGCGGATCGCATCCGCCGCTTTGCCGGTATCCTGATTGACGCTGGCATTGTCACCACCACGCGCAAGACGCGCGGCGACGATGTCGATGCGGCCTGCGGCCAGCTCGCTGGCCAGGTCCAGGACAAGACCCGGCGCGTCGTGCGCCTGAAACAGGACATGGAGATGCGTCGATGATGCGCAAGGCGGCAATGCTGTGCGCGGCGATCGCGGCCGCGCTGCTTGCGGGGTGCGCCACCGTGCCGGGCTCGGGAGGCGCCGAGCCGACCAGCATGGGGCGCCCGCTCGCCGACCAGTCTCCGGTGGGCGAGGCGGAGACGCGCGCCCGCAACCACGTCGACCTCGCCATGGCCTACTTCGAGCTGGGGCGCTTCGACGTCGCGCTCGACGAGGCTCAGGTCGCGATGAACAACTTCGCCGGGTATGCCCCGGCCTATCACGTGACGGGTCTCGTTTACATGATGCTGGGCGAGACGGCGGCCGCGCGGGCGAACTTCGAGCAAGCCTTGCGCGCTGCGCCGGGCGACCCCGACTTCAACAATAGCTACGGCTGGTTCCTGTGCACCCAGGGGCAGGAGCGCGACGGGCTGGTGCGGCTTTCGGCAGCAGCGCGCAATCCCTATAACCGCTATGCGGCACGTCCGCTGACAAATGCCGGGCTGTGCCACCTGCGGCTGAATGAAGTGGCGGCGGCCGAACAGCAGTTCCTGCGCGCCCTCGAGCTCGATGCGCAGAATGGCCAGGCCATGCTGCAGCTTGCCGAGATCGCCTATCGCCGTGGCGACTATGAGTTGGCGCGCAGCCGGCTGGTGCGGCTGCACCAGCAGATGTCGCCGACCGCCGAGTCGGTGTGGCTGGGCCTGCGCACCGAGCGCCGGCTTGGGAACCGCGAGGCGGCGGCGAGCTATGAATCGCAGTTGCGCGGGCGTTTCGGCGATTCGCCCGAGTTCCAATCCTTGATGCAAGGGAAGTACGAGTGAGCAGCATGCAGGTCGATTCCGCGTCCCCGCCGACCATCGAAGGGGGCGCCCTCTCTGCCGGCGCACGTTTGCGCCAGGTGCGCGAGATGCGGGGCGAGTCCATCAACGAAGTGTCGCTGGCGCTGAAGCTGGCTCCGCGCCAGGTCGAGGCGCTCGAAAGCGGGCGTTACGAGGCCCTGCCGGGGCTGGCCTTCGTGCGCGGCTTCATGCGCAACTACGCGCGCTACCTGAACCTCGATCCCGCGCCGCTGCTCGCCGACGTGGACGCGGCGCTGGGCAACACGCAGGTCGACCTGTCGCCGGTCAGCAATGCGGCAGGGGATCTACCCGTGGGCGGGCGCCGACGCGCCAGCGCCGCGCCGGCGGGCATCATCGCCGCGGTACTGCTCGTCGCCGTGCTCGGCGGCTGGTATTTCGACTGGTTCGATACTGCGCCGCCGCCACAGATGGCCGAGGTGAGCGTGCCGCCGTTCGCCCCAGGGGCCACGCCGGAGGCAGGTGCTACGCCGACGGTGGCCGACGCGCCCGCGTCGTCCGCCATGCCTGTTACAGCGGCCCCCGTATCCGTGCCGCCCGCGCCTCCGATCGCCGCAGCGACGGCTCCTGACACCGCAGTGATGCCGGCTGTGCCGGCCGTCGCGGCCGCGGTGTCCGTCGCGGCTGAGCCGGCGGCCGAAGCGGTGGCGGCTGGAGTGAGCCAGCTCGCATTCCGCTTTGCAGGCCAGTCGTGGATGGAGGTGCGCGATGCATCCGGTGGGATCGTCTATTCCGGCACCAGCACGCCCGGCAGCACGCGCAACGTGCAGGGGCGTCCGCCCTTCGCCCTGGTCATCGGCAATGCTGCGCAGGTGAGCATGGAGCGCGACGGCCAGCCGGTGGATCTGGCGCCGCACATCAAGGGCACGGTCGCGCGCCTGAAACTGCAATGATGGACAGCTCAATGACGAACGATGGTTTTCTGGCGGGCCCGTCTCCGCGGCGGCTCACGCGACAGGTAAGGATCGGCCGCGTGCGTGTCGGCGGGGGTGCGCCGGTGGTGGTGCAGTCGATGACCAACACCGACACCGCCGACGTGCTGGGCACCGCGATGCAGGTGGCCGAACTCGCGCGCGCGGGCTCGGAAGTCGTGCGCATCACCGTGAACAACGAGGAAGCGGCGCGCGCGGTGCCGCACATCCGCGACCGCCTGCTGGCGCTCAACATGGATGTGCCGCTGGTGGGCGACTTCCACTACAACGGCCACACGCTGCTGGCGAAGTATCCGGCCTGCGCCGAGGCGCTCGCCAAGCTGCGCATCAACCCCGGCAACGTCGGCGCCGGCAGCAAGCGCGATCCGCAGTTCGCCGCCATCGTCGACATCGCCTGCAGGTACGACAAGCCGGTGCGCATCGGCGTGAACTGGGGCAGCCTGGACCAATCGGTGCTCGCCCGCATCATGGACGAGAACGCGACGCTGGCCGAGCCGCGCGACGCCGGTGCAGTGATGCGCGAAGCGCTGGTCGTGTCGGCGCTGGAGTCCGCGGCCAAGGCGGAGGAGTACGGCCTGCCGGGCGACCGCATCATCCTGTCGGCCAAGGTGTCGAGCGTGCAGGACCTGATCGCGGTGTATCGCGATCTCGCCCGGCGCTGCGACTATCCGCTGCACCTCGGCCTCACCGAGGCCGGCATGGGCAGCAAGGGCATCGTCGCATCCACCGCGGCGCTGGCGGTGCTGCTGCAGGAAGGCATCGGCGACACGATCCGCATCTCGCTCACGCCCGAACCCGGCGGCAGCCGCACGCAGGAAGTGGTGGTTGCGCAAGAGATCCTGCAGACGATGGGCCTGCGCGCGTTCACGCCCATGGTCACCGCCTGCCCGGGCTGCGGGCGCACCACCAGCACCTACTTCCAGGAGCTGGCGTCCGGCATCCAGGACTACGTTCGTGCACAGATGCCGGTCTGGCGCGAGCAGTATGACGGCGTCGAGAACATGACACTGGCGGTGATGGGCTGCATCGTCAATGGCCCCGGCGAGAGCAAGCATGCCAACATCGGCATCTCGCTGCCGGGTACCGGCGAGACACCGGCGGCGCCGGTGTTCGTGGATGGCGTCAAGACGGTCACGCTGCGCGGCGACAACATCGCCGCCGAGTTCCGCGCCATCGTCGACGACTACGTGGCCACCAGGTATGTGAAGAAGGTGGGCTGAGCACCGCCCGCAACGACAACGCGATCACACAAGACGTATCACTGATGAGTCAGACATTGCAGGCCGTGCGCGGGATGAACGACATCCTGCCCGACGAGGCCGAGATCTGGGAACACTTCGAGGACATCGTGCGCGACTGGCTGCGCAGCTACGGCTACCGCCCGATCCGCATGCCCATCGTCGAGCCGACGCCGCTGTTCAAGCGCGCCATCGGCGAAGTCACCGACATTGTCGAGAAGGAGATGTATTCCTTCGAGGACGCGCTGAACGGCGAGCACCTGACGCTGCGCCCCGAAGGCACCGCATCCTGCGTGCGCGCTGCCATCCAGCACAACCTGGTGGCCGGCCACGGGCCGCAGCGCCTCTACTACCAGGGGCCGATGTTCCGCCACGAGCGTCCGCAGAAGGGTCGCTATCGGCAGTTCCACCAGATCGGCGTGGAGGCGCTGGGCTTCGACGGCCCCGACATCGATGCCGAGCACATCCTGATGTGCGCGCGGTTGTGGGAGGTGCTCGGCCTCGAGGACGTGTCGCTCGAGCTGAATTCACTCGGCTCGGCGGAGGAGCGCGCCGCCCACCGCGCGGCGCTCATCGCCTATCTGGAGCAGCACCGCGAGCGCCTGGACGAGGACGGCAAGCGCCGCCTCTACACCAACCCGCTGCGCATCCTGGACACCAAGAACCCCGAATTGCAGGCCATCGTCGAAGCCGCGCCGCGCCTGGCCGATTACCTTGGCGAAGAGTCGCGCGCGCACTTCGATGCCGTGCAGCTCTTCCTCAAGGACGCAGGCATTCCCTACCGCATCAACCATCGCCTGGTGCGCGGCCTGGACTACTACAACCGCACCGTGTTCGAGTGGGTCACCACGCGACTGGGTGCGCAGGGCACGGTGTGTGCGGGCGGTCGCTATGACGGCCTCGTCGCGCAGCTCGGCGGCAAGCCGCAACCGGCGGCAGGTTTCGCGATGGGGGTGGAGCGCCTGCTCGCGCTGTGGCGCGAGAGCGGCGCAGAGCCCGAGCGCGCCATTCCCGACGTGTATGTCGTGCACATGGGGGCCGCGGCGCAGCGCCTCGCTTTCCGCGCGGCCGAGACCGTGCGCGAGCACGGTTTCGACGCGGTGCTGCATTGCGGTGGCGGCAGCTTCAAGTCGCAAATGAAGCGGGCTGACGGTAGCGGTGCCGCGGTGGCGCTGGTGATCGGCGAGGACGAGGCGGCCGCGGGCGAGGTCGGCATCAAGCCGTTGCGCGGGCCTGGGGCGCAGCAACGCGTGACGCTCGAGGCCCTGCCCGAGACGCTGGCGATGCTGATGTTCAGCGAAGAAGACGAAGACGAAGACGATTTTGACGAGGGGGCGCGCGATGGCGGTGTATGACCTGGAGGAACAGGAACAGATTTCCGAACTCAAGGCGTGGTGGACGCAGTACGGCAACCTGGTGACGACGCTGGCCACGATCGCAGCCCTGGCGGCGGTGGGCTGGCAGGGCTGGCAGTGGTACCAGAACCGCAACGCGGCCGAGGCCAGCGCCATGTATTTCGCGGTCGAGCAGGCGGTGGAACGGCAGGACGCGCAGCGCGCGCGTGACGCAGCCGGCCAGCTCATCGACAAGCAGGGCGGCACCACCTACGCTCAGCTCGGCGCCCTGCTGGCGGCGGGCCTGCAGTTCGACAAGGGCGAACTCGACAACGCCCGCCTGCAGCTCGAGTGGGCGGCCGACAAGGGCAAGGATCCGGCATTGCGCGATCTCGCGCGCCTGCGCCTTGCGGCAGTGCTGCTGCAGAAGGGCGAGCTCGACGGCGCGCTGGCGAAGCTTGAGCCCGCCCCCGTCGCCGCTTACAAGGCGCGCTTTGCCGACCTGCGCGGCGATGTGCTTGCCGCGCAAGGCAAGCCGGCCGAAGCGCGCGCGGCCTACCAGGCCGCGATCGATGCCTTGTCAGCGGGCGACGGGCAGGGGACGACCTTGCGCGAAGTGGTGCGCCTGAAACTTGAATCCCTCGAGGGCTGATCGATGAAACCCTTCATGCTGCGTGCCGTTCCTGTGGTGGCCGCGATCGTGCTGGCCACCGGATGCTCGTCCCTGTCATCCCTCAATCCTTTTGCCAGCAGCGCCCCCAAGCCTGCACCTCTGGTCGATTTCAAGCCCACGGCGAAGATCGTGCCGGTGTGGGAAGCGAACATCGGCAAGGCGGGCAATTATGTCTTCCAGCCCGCAGTGGTGGGTGACACGGTCTATGCGGCGGCGCGCAATGGTGACGTCGCCCGCTTCGAGAACGGGCGGGCGGTGTGGCGCGTGCGCGCGCCCGAGCTCTCCGCCGGCGTGGGTGCGGATGCCGCGCTGGCAGTGGTGGTGACGGTGGACGGCAAGGTCGTCGCGTTCGACGCGCAGACCGGCAAGGAGCGCTGGCGCAGCGCCATCGGCGCCGAGGTGCTGGCCCCGCCGGCGGTGAGCGGTGACGTCGTCGTCGTGCGCACTTCCGATCATCGCCTGTTCGCCCTCAATGCCGGCGATGGCGGGCGGCGCTGGGTGTACACGCGCAGCAACCCGTCGCTCGCCCTGCGCAGCCATGCCGGCGTCGTGATCGAGGGCGGCGTGGTGCTGGCCGGTTTTCCCGGTGGCAAGCTGGGCGTGATCAGCCTCGCCAACGGTGGCGCGATCACCGAGCTGACGGTCGCCGCGCCGCGTGGCGCGACCGAGCTCGAGCGTGTGGCGGATGTGGTCGGCACGCCGATCACGACGCGGCGTGAAGTGTGCGCAGTGGCCTACCAGGGGCGCGCGGCCTGCTTCGACGCAGGCAATGGCAACGCCCTGTGGTCGCGCGAGATCTCGAGCAGCGTGGGGATGGATCGCGACACCCGCTTTGCGGTGATCACCGACGATCGCGACGCGGTGAACGCGCTCGACGTCTACAGCGGTGCCAGCGCATGGAAGCAGGATGGTCTGGCGCGGCGCGGCGTGACGCGCCCGCTGCTGGTCGGCGACAACGTCGTCGTGGGGGATGCGCAGGGCTTCGTTCATGTGCTGGCACGCGACTCGGGCGCGTTCGCGGCACGTGACCGTGCCGACAGCAGCGCCATCGTCGCTGCCCCGCGTGCGCAGGGCACCGGTTTCGTGGTGCAGAGCCTGGACGGCCGCATCACCGCTTATGAATTGCGCTGAGGCGAAGATCCCGTCGTGAAACCCACCATCGTCCTCGTCGGCAGGCCCAATGTCGGCAAGTCGACCCTGTTCAACCGGCTCACCCGCACGCGGGATGCGCTCGTCGCCGATCAGCCGGGCCTGACCCGCGACCGCCACTACGGCATCGGCCGCGTCGGCGACCGTGAATACCTGGTGGTCGATACGGCCGGCTTCGATCCCGTCGCCAAGGACGGCATCATGCACGAGATGGCACGCCAGGCCGAGCAGGCAATTGCCGAGGCCGACGTGCTGATGTTCCTCGTCGATGGCCGTGCAGGACGCACCCCGCACGACGAGCAGATCGCCGCGCGGCTGCGTCGCGCGGGGCGTCCGGTGCATGTCGTCGTCAACAAGGCCGAGGGCCTGGATCGCGCCACCGTCGCGGCCGATTTCCACGCGCTCGGGTTCGGCGACCCTCTGGCGGTTTCGGCCGCGCATGGCGACGGCGTGAAGCAGCTCGTCGAGCTGGTGCTGGCGCCCTTCGCGCATGACGAGGAAGCCGCGGGCACGGAGGACGAAGGCCCCCGGGTGGCCATCGTCGGCCGTCCCAACGTGGGCAAGTCCACGCTGGTCAACACGCTGCTCGGCGAGGAGCGCGTGATCGCCTTCGACATGCCGGGCACGACGCGTGACGCGATCTCCATCCCCTTCGAGCGTGGCGGCAAGCGCTACACGCTCATCGACACCGCCGGCCTGCGGCGGCGCGGCAAGGTCTTCGAGGCCATCGAGAAATTCTCGGTGATCAAGACCCTGCAGGCCATCCAGGAGGCCAACGTGGTCGTGCTGGTGCTCGATGCTGCGCAGGACATCTCGGAGCAGGACGCACACATCGCCGGCTTCGTGCTGGAGGCCGGTCGCGCGCTGGTGGTGGCGATCAACAAATGGGACGCGGTGGACGATTACCGGCGCGAACGGCTCAAGCTCGACGTTTCGCGCAAGCTCGCGTTCCTGTCTTTTGCCCGCTTCCACGAGATTTCCGCCCTCAAGTCGTCGGGCATCGGCCCCTTGCTGAAGTCGGTCGATGCGGCCTATGCGGCGGCGACCGCCAACCTGGCGACGCCGCGCCTGACGCGCGCGCTGCAGGCCGCCGTCGCACGCCAGGCGCCGCCGCGCAGCGGTCTGGCGCGGCCCAAGCTGCGCTATGCGCACCAGGGCGGCATGAATCCGCCGGTCATCGTGATCCACGGCAACGCGCTCGACGACATCCCCGCCTCGTACGTGCGCTATCTCGAGCGCAGCTTCATGGAGGTGTTCAAGCTGCAGGGCACGCCCTTGCGGATTCAGTTCCGGACCACGCAAAATCCGTTCGCGGCCAGACCCTGATGGCGGCAGGGTAAAAAGGCAACATCCACACCGGGATTCGTTGCATACTGCACATGTTGCGGCGCAGCAAATACTCCGCTAGATTCATATAAACATAATTAAAGAGGTTCCACGATGAGCAACAAAGGGCAACTACTACAAGACCCGTTTCTGAACACGCTGCGCCGGGAGCACATCCCGGTCTCCATCTATCTGGTGAATGGCATCAAGCTGCAGGGCCAGGTCGAGTCTTTCGATCAGTACGTCGTGCTGTTGAAGAACACCGTGACGCAGATGGTGTACAAGCACGCCATCTCGACCGTCGTGCCGGCCCGTCCGGTGGTGATCCAGCAGGACAGCGGCGAGGGCGCCAACTGATCGCGCCGGTGGCGGTGACCGGCCGCGCACGCTTGCGCGCGGAGGGCGGTGATGTTTGAGCGTCCGGCCAATGGCGAGCGCGCCGTCCTCGTGCAACTCGACCTCGGTCAGGACGCGATCGAGGAGCGTCTTTCCGAACTGAAGCTCCTCGCCACCAGCGCGGGCGCGAGCATCGAGGCGGTGGTGCAGGGGCGGCGGGCGGCGCCCGATCCGAAACTGTTCGCCGGCAGCGGCAAGGTGCAGGAGATCGGCGAGGCCCTGCGGGCTCATGGCGCCGACATCGTCATCTTCAATCATGCGCTGTCGCCCGCGCAGCAGCGCAACCTCGAGCGCGAGCTGCAGTGCATGGTCATCGACCGCACCGCGCTCATCCTGGACATCTTTGCGCAGCGCGCGCGCAGCCACGAGGGCAAGCTGCAGGTCGAGCTGGCCCAGTTGCAGCACCTGGCGACCCGGCTCGTGCGCGGCTGGACCCACCTTGAGCGCCAGAAGGGCGGCATTGGCCTGCGTGGTCCGGGCGAAAAGCAGCTCGAGACCGACCGCCGCCTGCTCGGCAACCGCGTCAAGCTGCTGAAGTCCCGGCTCGCCCAGATCGAGAAACAGCGCAAGGTCAGGCGCCGTGCGCGGGAACGCCGCGACGTATTGTCTGTCTCTCTCGTCGGCTACACCAACGCAGGCAAGTCGACGCTGTTCAACGCGTTGACGAAAGCGGGAGCCTACGCGGCCGACCAGCTTTTCGCGACACTGGACACGACGTCGCGTCGGCTGTTCGTCGATGGCGAGAATGTCGTGCTGTCGGACACCGTCGGCTTCATCCGAGACCTGCCGCACGCGCTGGTGGCCGCCTTCCAGGCAACCCTGGAGGAAACCGCCGAAGCCGACCTGCTGCTGCACGTCGTCGATTCGGCGAGCGAGGATCGCGACGCGCAGATTCAGGCGGTGAATGAGGTGCTGGCGGAGATCGGCGCGGCCGACGTGCCGCAGATCCTGGTGTGGAACAAGATCGACCTCACCCACGCCCGGCCGGCGGTCGAGAGGGGTGACTGTGATAAACTCAGGCGCGTTTTTTTGAGCGCCAGAACAGGCGAAGGCCTTGATTTGCTGCGGTCGGTGCTTGCCGAAGTAGCCCGGGCCGCAAAGAGTGAAGATGCCGGACGAATGTCCGCACCGAGCGACGACGGAATTTCAGTTCAAACGTGATGACAGGCGTTCTCATGTCTCTTAACGATCCACGCTGGGGCGGCCAGGGCGACGGCAATGGCGGCCGTGGCGACGGCGATCGCCGCGACGGCAATCGTGGTAGCAACCAGGGGCCGCCCGATCTCGAGGAAATCTGGCGCGATTTCAACCAGCGCCTGTCCGGCATGTTCGGCAAGCGCCAGGGGCGCGGCTCCGGCGATGGTGGGAACGGCGGCAATGGGGGCAACGGTCCGCAATTGCCGAATTTCTCATTCAAGCAGTTCGGGGGCGGTGTTGGCGCGCTGGCGGCGCTGGTTGCTGCGATCTGGCTCGCCAGCGGCTTCTACACCGTCGATGCGAACCAGCGCGGCGTGGTGCTGCGGCTGGGCAAGTTCGTCGAGACCACCGAGCCCGGCCTGCGCTGGCGCCTGCCTTATCCCTTCGAATCGCATGAGATCGTCGACCTGACGGGCGTGCGCACCGTCGAGGTGGGCTACCGCGGTTCCGAGCGCAACAAGGTGCTGCGCGAATCGCTGATGCTGACGGATGACGAGAACATCATCAACATCCAGTTCGCCGTGCAGTACGTCTTGAACAGCCCGGAGAGCTACGTCTTCAACAACCGCTTCCCCGACGAGTCAGTGGCTCAGGCGGCCGAAACCGCCATGCGCGAGATCGTGGGCAAGAGCAAGATGGACTTCGTCCTGTACGAAGGCCGCGAGGAAATCGCCACCACCGCGCTCGAGCTGATGCAGCGCATCCTCGACCGCTACCAGACCGGCATCCAGATCAGCCGCGTCACCATGCAGAATGCGCAACCGCCGGAACAGGTCCAGGCGTCGTTCGACGATGCGGTGAAGGCGGGGCAGGACCGCGAACGGCAGAAGAACGAAGGCGAGGCCTACGCCAACGACGTGATCCCGCGCGCGCGCGGCACCGCCTCGCGCCTGATCGAGGAAGCCAACGCTTACAGCGCACGTGTCGTCGCCAACGCGGAAGGTGATGCGAGCCGCTTCAACCAGGTGCTGACCGAGTATCGCCGCGCGCCGGACGTCACCCGCGAGCGCATGTACATCGAGACCATGCAGCAGGTACTGACGAACACGTCCAAGGTCATGATCGATGCCAAGAGCAACGGCAACCTGTTGTTCCTGCCGCTCGACAAGTTGATCAAATCGACCTCTGCACAGTCCTCGGCGGCGTCGGCTCCGGCCGGTCCCCAGTCGGTGCAGGAAAACGCGCCGCAGGCCGCGAAGACCAATCCGCCGTCGGCGGCAAGCGATCCGCGTAGCCGCGAGTTGCTGCGCAATCGTGACCGGGGAGAGCGCTGATGCGTGACCGCATGTCCCTTATCGGTGGCGGCCTGCTGCTGTTGATCGCCCTGGCGTCCATGTCGCTGTTCACCGTGGATCAGCGCCAGTACGCCATCGTCTTCCAGCTTGGCCAGGTGAAGGAAGTCATCGACAAGCCCGGCCTGAACGTCAAGCTGCCGATGATCCAGAACGTCCGCTACTTCGACAAGCGCATCCTGACGATGGATACGCCGGAGCCGGAGCGCTTCATCACCTCGGAGAAGAAGAACGTGCTGGTCGACCACTTCGTGAAGTGGCGCATCGTCGACCCGCGCCTGTATTACGAGTCGGTGGCCGGCGACGAGGCGCGCTCGCGAACCCGCCTCACGCAGACGGTCAACGCCGGCCTGCGCGAGGAGTTCGGCAAGCGCACGGTGCACGACGTCGTCTCCGGTGCTCGCGACCAGATCATGGAAGACATGCGCGTCAAGGCAGACCTGGACGCGCGCAAGATCGGCGTGCAGATCATCGACGTGCGGCTGAAGCGGGTCGATCTGCCGACCGAAGTGTCCGAATCCGTCTATCGCCGCATGGAAGCCGAGCGCAAGCGCGTGGCCAACGAGTTGCGCTCCCAGGGCGCCGCCGAGGCCGAGCGCATTCGTGCCGACGCCGATCGCCAGCGCGAGATCATCATCGCCGAGGCGTACCGCTCGGCGCAGAAGGTCAAGGGCGAGGGCGATGCGAAGGCGACCGCGATCTATGCCGACGCCTTTGGCCAGAGTCCTGATTTCTATTCCTTCTATCGCAGTCTCGAGGCCTATCGCGCCAGCTTCGCCGGCAAGGATGACGTGCTGGTGGTCGACCCGGGTTCGGATTTCTTCCGCTACATGAAGGGCCCGCAGGGCGCGAAGAAGAATTGATCCGCCGGAATTGAGCCCGCATGGGCGCCTCGCTCCTGACCGCCTTCGCGCTGATGCTGATCATCGAAGGCATCCTTCCCTTCGTCGCGCCAGCCGCCTGGCGAGAGACCTTCTTGCGCCTCGCCACCATGGGTGATGGTCAGATCCGCTTTGTCGGACTGACCTCGATGCTCGCCGGCGTCGTGCTCCTGTTCATCTTTCACTGACGCCACTCATGCGCTGGGTATTGCCCGACCACATTCAGGACGCGCTGCCGTCCGAAGCCGAGCAGCTCGAAGGGCTGCGCCGCCGCTTGCTGGACGCATTCCGCGTCCGCGGCTATCAGCTCGTCATGCCGCCGCTGCTCGAGTACCTCGACTCGCTCACCACCGGCGCCGGCCAGGACCTGTCGTTGCGCACCTTCAAGCTCGTCGACCAGCTCTCGGGGCGCACCATGGGCGTGCGCGCCGACATGACGCCGCAGGTCACGCGCATCGACGCGCATCTGCTCAATCGCCGCGGCGTGTCGAGGCTGTGCTACTGCGGCAGCGTGCTGCAGACCCTGCCGGCCACGCTGACCGCGACGCGCGAGCCGTTGCAGCTTGGCGCCGAGCTGTACGGCCATGCCGGCATCGAGGCCGACATCGAGATCCTGCGCCTGCTCGCCGATGTGATGCGGCTGGCCGAAGTGCCGGCAACGCGCATCGACATCGGCCACGTCGGGATCTTCCATGCGTTGGCCGGCAAGGCCGGGCTGCTGCCGCATCGCGAGGAGGAGATCTTCGATCTGCTGCAAGCGAAGGATCTGCCCGAACTGCGCCTGCGCCTTGCCGACGTCGCCGAGCCGGTGCGCAGTGCGCTGCTGGCGCTGCCCGAACTCTACGGCGGGCCCGACGTGCTGGAGCGTGCCGCGGCGCGGCTGCCGCGCGATCCGGAGATCGTCGCTGCGCTGGAGGAACTGCGCGTGCTGGCGCGGGCGCTGGGTGATCTGCCGATCAGTTTCGATCTGGCCGACCTGCGTGGCTATCACTATCACAGCGGCGTCGTGTTCGCAGCGTACGGCGGCGGCTCGCCGGCGGCACTTGCGCTGGGCGGCCGCTACGACCGCGTCGGTGCGGCTTTCGGCCGAGCGCGCCCGGCGACCGGTTTCAGCCTCGATTTGCGCGAGTTGGTCTGGCGCCTGCCGCGGAGCCAATCCACGGGCGGGATCCTGGCGCCGCTGGCCGATGATGCGGCGCTGCAGTCCCGGGTTGCGGAGCTGCGCGCGGACGGCGAAGTCGTCGTTACCGCGCTGCCCGGCCATGATGGAACATGGAACGAAGCCGGCTGCGACCGGCAGCTTGTGTTGCGCGACGGCCGATGGACGGTCGAGCCGCTAAAGGGAGATTGAGTCAATGTCAAAGAACGTCGTGGTCGTCGGCACCCAGTGGGGCGACGAGGGTAAGGGCAAGATCGTCGATTGGCTGACCGATCACGCCAGGGGCGTGGTGCGCTTCCAGGGCGGGCACAACGCCGGCCACACGCTGGTCGTCGGCCAGACCGAATACAAGCTGAATCTGGTGCCGTCGGGCATCGTGCGTGAGGGTGTGGCCTGCTTCATTGGCAACGGCGTGGTGCTCGATGCGCACCACCTGCTCGCCGAGATCCGCACCCTGGAAGCCGGCGGCATCAAGGTGCGCGATCGCCTGCGCGTCAGCCCGGGCTGCCCGCTGATCCTCGGCTACCACAGCGCGCTCGACCGCGCGCGCGAGGACGTCAAGGCCGCCTGCGACAAGATCGGCACCACCGGCAAGGGCATCGGCCCGACCTACGAGGACAAGGTTGCGCGCCGCGCGCTGCGAGTGTACGACCTGCTCGATCGCGAGCGTTTCGCGGAAAAGCTGAAGGCGAATCTCGAATACCACAACTTCGTGCTGACGCAGCACCTGGGTGCCGAGCCGGTGGAATTTCAGCCGGTGTTCGACCAGGCGATGGCCGATGCCGAGGAGCTGCTGCCGATGGTGGCCGACGTGTCGGCCGAGCTGTATGCGATCAACAAGTCCGGTGGTTCGCTGCTGTTCGAAGGCGCGCAGGGCACGCTGCTGGACATTGACCACGGCACCTATCCCTTCGTCACCTCGAGCAACTGCGTTGCGGGCCAGGCAGCGGCGGGTTCGGGCGTTGGGCCGGGGCGCCTGCACTACGTGCTCGGCATCACCAAGGCCTACTGCACCCGTGTGGGTGGCGGTCCCTTCCCGACCGAGCTCGACATCGAGAGCAAGGGTACGCCTGGCGAGCAGATGTCGACCAAGGGGCGCGAGTTCGGCACCGTCACCGGGCGCAAGCGCCGCTGCGGCTGGCTCGACCTCGCCGCGCTCAAGCGCTCGATCATCATCAACGGCGTCACCGGTCTGTGCATCACCAAGCTCGACGTGCTCGACGGCATCGAGGAGCTGCAGCTCTGCACCGGCTACATGCTCAACGGCAAGCGCATCGACCTGCTGCCGATGGGCTCGGAAGAAGTCACCGCGTGCGAGCCGATCTACGAGACGATGCCGGGCTGGAGCGGCACGACGTTCGGCGCGCAGAGCTGGGACGCGCTGCCGCCCGAGGCGCGCGCCTACCTGCACCGCATCGAGGAGATCTGCGAGATTCCGATCGACGTCATCTCGACCGGTCCGGAGCGCGACGAGACCATCCTGCGTCGTCATCCGTTCGGCGTCTGAACGGCATCATCGATCGAGCGCATCACGGGCAGGCAGCAGGGCGCGGCGCGGTGGCTGTTGCATCGCGCCGCAAGCTGCGCCGGTCTGCTCCAGGCCGGAGATCGAGTCGCTGCGGCGACGGGATGCGCAAGATCGCAATCATCGACTCCAACGGAGTGCCCGTCGGGTCGGTAAACGAAAAAAGCCGGCTGATCGCCGGCTTTTCCCTGAAACTGGTGCCCAGAAGAGGACTCGAACCTCCACGCCTCGCAGCGCTAGTACCTGAAACTAGTGCGTCTACCAATTCCGCCATCTGGGCAGGGACGCGCATAATAGCAAAGGCGTTTGCGGGTGGAAAGGGGTTTTTGAGCTCAGATTCGCGACGCCCCGGCGCTGCATCAGCGGACAAATCCGGATCAAGCTCCTCCGGGCAATGGAAACAAAAAAGCCGCTCCGAAGAGCGGCTTTCCTGTGAAACTGGTGCCCAGAAGAGGACTCGAACCTCCACGCCTCGCGGCGCTAGTACCTGAAACTAGTGCGTCTACCAATTCCGCCATCTGGGCAAGAGCCGCGCATTATAAGCACAAACAGAAGAATGTCAATGAATCACAAAAAAAGAACCAAAGAAACTTCCGCAGCAGGCAAACCGTCGGCGGGCCATGGTACAGCGAAGGCTGCAAGGCCGCGGCTGAGCGGCACGCGCCTTGCAGATCCGCATTTCGAGCGTGAGTCGCAGAAATACGAGCAGCCCCTCCCAAGCCGCGAATACGTCCTGGATATCCTTGCCGACCGCGGCGTGCCGATGCCATTCCCCGCGCTGGCCGAGGCGCTGGACATCCAGCCTCACGAGCTGGAGCACTTCGACCGCAGGCTGCGCGCGATGGAGCGCGACGGGCAGCTCATCCGCAACCGTCGCGACGCCTACCTGCTGCCCGACAAGGCCGACCTCATCAAGGGCCGCGTCGAGGGCCACCCCGACGGCTTCGGCTTCCTGCGCCGCGACGACGGTGGACCCGACATCTTCATCGGCGCCCGCGACATGCGCGAAGTGCTGCACGGCGACCGCGCCATCGTGCGCATCTCGGGCGTCGATCGCCGCGGCCGGCCGGAAGGCCGCATCGTCGAGGTGCTCGAGCGCGCCAACAAGCGCGTCGTCGGCCGCGTGCTGAACGAGCATGGCGTGATGATCGTGGTGCCGGAAAACCGGCGCCTGGCGCAGGACATCCTGATCGCGCCGGGCGGCAAGAAGCCGCAGGCCGGGCAGGTGGTCACCGTCGAGTTGGTCGAGCAGCCGACCAAGTACGCCCAGCCGATCGGACGCATCGTCGAGGTGCTCGGCAACTATGCCGACCCCGGCATGGAGATCGAGATCGCGCTGCGCAAGCACGACCTGCCGTTCGATTTTTCCTCCGAGGCCAAGGCCGAGACGCGCAAGCTGCCGCTGAAGGTGCGCAAGAAGGACTGGGTCGACCGCGAGGACCTGACCGCGCTGCCGCTGGTCACCATCGACGGCGAGACGGCGAAGGACTTCGACGACGCGGTGTATTGCGAGCGCCAGGGCCGCGGTTACCGCCTGGTGGTGGCCATCGCCGACGTGTCGCACTATGTGGCCGCCGGCGGGGCGCTGGACCAGGACGCCTACGACCGCGGCAACTCGGTGTACTTCCCGCGGCGGGTGATCCCGATGCTGCCGGAGAAGCTCTCCAACGGCCTGTGCTCGCTGAATCCGCAGGTCGAGCGCCTGGCCATGGTGGCCGACATGAGCATCTCCATGACGGGCGACATCAAGGCCTACCGCTTCTATCCGGCAGTGATCTGGTCTCATGCGCGGCTGACCTACACCAAGGTGGCGGCGGCGCTGTACCAGCAGGACGCCGCCGCGCGCGAGGAACTCGCCGCGCTGCTGCCCCACCTGGAGAACCTCGACAAGCTGTTCCGCGTGCTGCTCAAGGCGCGCGCCAAGCGTGGCGCGATCGACTTCGAGACCACCGAGACGCGCATGATCTTCGACGACAACGGCAAGATCGCGCAGATCGTGCCGGAAGTGCGCAACGACGCGCACCGGCTGATCGAGGAGTGCATGCTCGCCGCCAACGTGTGCGCCTCCGACTTCCTCGCCAAGCGCGAACATCCGGCGCTGTACCGTATCCATGACGCGCCCTCCGAGGACAAGCTCGCCAAGCTGCGTGAATTTCTCGCCGAGTTCGGCCTTGGCCTGGGTGGCGGCGACGAGCCGCGGGCATCGGACTACGCCAAGCTGCTCGAGAAGGTGAAGGACCGCCCCGACGCGCAACTGCTGCAGACGGTGATGCTGCGCTCGCTCAAGCAGGCGATGTACAGCCCGGACAACGTCGGCCACTTCGGGCTGGCCTACGAGGCCTATACGCATTTCACCTCGCCGATCCGCCGCTATCCTGACTTGCTGGTGCATCGCGGCATCAAGGCCGCGCTGGCAGGCGAGCAGTACCGTCCGGGCAACTGGGACGACATCGGCCTGCACTGCTCGATGACCGAGCGCCGCGCCGACGATGCCACGCGCGACGTCGTCGCCTTCCTCAAGTGCTATTTCATGCAGGACCGTGTCGGCGAGGAATTCACCGGCAGCGTGTCGGCGGTGGTGCCGTTCGGCCTCTTCGTCGCGCTCGACGACATCTTCATCGAAGGCCTGCTGCACATCTCCGATCTCGGCAGCGACTACTTCCACTACGACGAGACCCGGCATGCCATGCTGGGCGAGCGCACCGGCAAGCAGTTCCGCCTGTCGGACCGGCTGAAGGTGCAACTGGTGCGGGTGGACATGGAGACCAACAAAATCGACTTCCGCCTGGTCGAGGGCCCCTTGCCGGCCGCGCGGCCGGCACAACCCGCGCAGATCGAATCTGCCACGCCGGCCGAGCCGGCGACCAGGGCGAGCACGCGCGGACGCAAGAAGGCCGCTGCGCCGGCGCCCGAGGCCGCCGTTCAGCCGACCGAAAAGCCTGCCCCGTCGCGGCGCAAGTCCGCGGCGCGCGCCGAGCCGGTAGAATCGCGCACCTCCACGCCGGCGGCGCGTTCCGCCGGCAAGAAACCGGCAAAGGATTCCCGACGTGGCTAAGACTCCCGAACACGCTCCGTCCACCGCTCACACCGGCGGCTCACGCCTGATCTACGGCTTTCACGCGGTGTCGGCCAAGCTGCGTCAGGCGCCGGAATCGGTGTTCGAGGTCTACCTGTCCGGCGACCGCAAGGACGTGCGGGTGAGGAAGTTCGTCGCGCTGGCCGAGGCGGCCGGCGTGCGCCTGACGGCCAGCGAAGGCGAGCGGCTCGACGCCATGGTCGGCACCCGCCGCCACCAGGGCGTGGTGGCCCGGGTGGATGCGACGCGGCGCGAACTCAAGCTTGCCGACGTGCTCGACAGCCTGGACGAAAACGCGCTGATCCTCGTGCTCGACGGCGTTCAGGATCCGCACAACCTCGGCGCCTGCCTGCGCGTCGCCGACGCTGCCGGCGCGCATGCGGTGGTGGCGCCCAAGGACCGTGCGGTCGGCCTCAACGCCACCGCGATGAAGGTCGCCAGCGGCGCGGCGGATACCGTGCCCTACGTCACCGTCACCAACCTGGCGCGTGCGCTGCGCGAGATGCAGGATGCCGGCATCTGGGTGGTGGGCGCGGCCGGCGAGGCGGAGAAATCCGTCTACGACATCGACCAGAAGGTGCCCATCGCCTGGGTGCTCGGCGCCGAAGGCGACGGCCTGCGCCGGCTCACCCGTGAAACCTGCGACGAGCTGGCACAGATCCCGATGCATGGCACGGTCGAGAGCCTCAACGTGTCGGTAGCGAGCGGCATCTGCCTGTTCGAGGCGCGCCGCCAGCGCCGCTGAAGTTTCCTCCGCCGGTGCGCAGCGCGATGCGGCGCACTTCAGTCGGCTGCCAGAAGCGTCGATGCGCCGTGTTGACCCGTGTCAACGGGCGCGCGCGAGCTGGCGAGAATCATGATTTTCGCCAGCTCGCGTTCCTTCCTTCCTCGATGCGCAAACCCCGATTGCGCTGATCCCGCCGTGCCTCCCCGAGCGGAAGATGAGTCCGAACCGGCCACCCGGGCGGTTCATCTTCAACCGCAACCAGGAGACTCATCATGCAGTGGATCGACCCCGCCTATTGCGACATCCGCCTCGGCTTCGAGGTGACCGCCTACGTGTACGTGCGCTGAGGCGCACAGGCCCGGCGCTCCGCACCGGGCCTGTGCGCGGTGCGCGCCGCGCCGCCCGCCTCGGCACCTCCTCGTGCAAGCGGACCGGATGCCCGCATGACCGACATCACCGCCCCAAGCCCGCCCGCCGCCGGCGAGCGCTACGTGCTCAACCCGATGTACCTGTTCCGCTGGGAGCCGACGCAGGACGCGCATGTCCTGCTCTACCCGGAAGGCATCGTCAAGCTCAACCAGACCGCCGGCGACATCATCGCGCGCTGCGACGGTCGTCGCACTGTCGCCGACCTGGTCGGCGAACTGCAGCAGCGCTATCCCGGCGACGACGAACGCGTCGCGGAAGGCGTCTACAAATTCCTGGAGGTGTTCCGTGCCAAAGGATGGATCCGTCGTCAGGCTTGACGGGCAGGGCAAGCCGCTGTGGCTGGTGCTCGAGCTGACCTACCGCTGCCCGCTGAAGTGCCCGTGGTGCAGCAACCCGGTCGATTACGCGCGTGACGGCGAGGCTGAACTCTCCACCGCGGAATGGAAGCGGGTGATGCGCGAAGGCCGCGAGCTGGGCGCGCTGCAGCTCGGCTTCACCGGCGGCGAACCCTTGCTGCGCGACGACCTGGAAGAGCTCGTCGCCGACGCCAGCGCGCTGGGCTACTACACCAACCTGATCACCTCGGGCGTCGGGCTCACCGAGAACCGCCTGCGCGCGCTGAAGGCCGCCGGGCTGAACCAGATCCAGCTCTCGCTGCAGTCGAGCGATCGCGAACTCACCGACACCCTGGTCGGCGCGCGCGCCTTCGACCTCAAGCTGAAGGTCGCGCACCAGATCAAGGCGCAGGGTTTTCCGATGGTGCTCAACGTGCCGGTGTTCCGCCAGAACATCGGCCAGGTCGCCGACATCCTGGCGCTGGCCGAGGACATCGGCGTGGATTATCTCGAGTTCGCCAACATCCAGTACTACAACTGGGCGATGGTCAATCGCGACGAGCTGCTGCCGACGCGCGAGCAGATCGACGCCGCCGAGCGCGAGGTGCGAGCCGCACGCGAGCGCCTTGGCGAGCGCATGACGATCTACTTCGTCATCCCCGACTACTATGAAGGCCGGCCCAAGGCGTGCATGAACGGCTGGGGTTCGATCCACCTGACGATCGCACCCGACGGCGCCGCCATGCCCTGCCAGGAGGCGCGCATCATCCAGGGGCTGGAGTTCCCCTCCGTGCGCGACAAGAGCCTGGCCTGGCTGTGGAACGAATCGCCCACGTTCGAGAAGTTCCGCGGCGACGCGTGGATGAGCCCGACCTGCCGCAGTTGCGACGAGAAGGAGAAGGATTTCGGCGGATGCCGCTGCCAGGCTTTCCTGATGACCGGCGACGCGGCGAACACCGATCCCGCCTGCTCGCGCTCGCCGCACCACCACCTGATCGGCGAGGCGATCGCGAGGGCGCACGCTCCGGGGCGCAAGGTGCAGCCACTGGTGATGCGCAACGACGGCAACTCGCGTCGGCTGGCCCAGGGCGGCCATGGTGGCAAGGGTGGCAGCGGCGGCGGGACGGGTTGCGGCAGCGGCAATGCGCGCGTGGAGGTCGATCATGTCTGACGCCCTGCTGCGCCTGTTCGACTCCTCGGCCTTCACCGTCGCCCTCGGCCTGGCGCTGACCGCGGCGCTGGCGCTGATGCTGCGCCTGCTGTCCTGAGGAGCTCCGCCATGGATCTCCTGCTCGAAGTGGCGGCGCGCTGGCTGCACTTCCTCGGCGCGCTGGTCTGGGTGGGCCACAATTACGCCACCGCCGTCACCCGCTCGCGCTATGTGGCGCTGACCGCGGACGACCTGTCCGATCCCGACAGCCCGCGCCAGCGCGCCCTGATGCAGCGCGAGCACGGCACTTTCCGCTACGCCTCGCTGGTCGTGCTCGGCAGCGGCCTGGCGATCCTGTGGGAGCGCGGCTGGCTGGGTAGCGCGCTCACCCTGCAGGGCAGCCTGGCACCGCTCGGCCTCGGCATCTGGCTGGCGGTGGTCATGGTCTGCAACCTGTGGTTCGTGCTGTGGCCACACCAGAAGCGGGTGCTCGGCTTCGTGCCGGCGCCGCTGGACGAGCGCCTGCGCTGCTCGCGCGTCACCTTCCTGTCGGCACGGGTGAACACCATGCTGTCGATCCCGGTGCTGTTCTTCATGGGGGCCGGCGCGCATGGCCTCGCACTGTTTTCCTGAAGCCTTCGCTGCCTGGCGGGCGCTGCCGGGCTACAGCTTCTCGGCGGCGGCCGGCCCGCTGCCGGTGCGTGTGGCGCGAGAGGTCGCGGCTGCGTGCCGGCCCGGGCCGGGGTCCGTCCTCAGCCTGCCGTTCACCTCCGCCGTCTACCGCACCCTGCAGGCGGAAACTGAAGCCTGCCTGCGGCGCCTGCTCGCCATTCCGGACGATTTCGCGGTGCTGTTCATGGCAGGCGGCGCCAGCGCGCAGTTCGCGCTGCTGCCGATGAACCTGCTGGGCAAGGGCGACGAGACCTTGACGGCGCGCGCCCTGTACATCGACAGCGGCCACTGGTCGCGGCGCGCCATCGCCGAAGCGCGGCGCTACGGCGAGGTGGCGGTCGTCGGCATTGACGCTCGCCGCTGTCCTCGCGGCGAGGTCGAGGCGGGTGACCAGCCCGGGCGGGCTCGCCTGGTGCCGGCCGGCGACGGCTCCCCGCGCCTGCGCATCGAGTTGCCGGCCGGCCGCTACGCCTATGCACACTTCACCAGCAACGAGACGGCCGACGGCCTGCGCTTCGCGGCCTTGCCCGAGGTCGCGCTGCCGCTGGCGGCGGACATGACCTCCGACCTGCTGACGCGGCCGCTGGACTGGGCGCGCGTGGGCGTGGTCTACGCCGGCCTGCAGAAGACCGCCGGCACGCCCGGCCTCGTGCTGGTGATCGTGCGGCGCACCTTGCTGGGCTGCACGCCGCGGGTGTTCGATTATGCGGCGCTGGCGGCGGCCGATTCGCGCCTGTGTACGCCGCCGGTGCTGCCGGTCTTCGTCGCGCACCGCATGCTGCACTGGATCGAGGACGAAGGCGGGGTGCCGGCGATGGCGGCGCGCCTGGCCCGGCGCCATGCGCTGCTGCAGGCAGCGCTCGACGACGGCAATGCCCATGGCGGCGAGTATCGACAGCCCGTCGCGCGGCCCTGGCGTTCGGCGGTCAATCCCTGCTTCCATCTGGCCGACGCTGCGGACACCGAGGCCTTCGTCACGGCGGCCGAGGCGGCTGGCCTGCGCGACCTGCGCGGCCATCCCGAGGTGGGGGGCGTGCGCGTCAGCCTCTATCACGGCGTGTCGGATGCGGCGGTGGAGGCACTGGCCGATTTCATCGTCGCTCACGCACGCCGGCAGGCAGCGACCCGGGCGCGGAGCCTCGCGCGGGCGGGGGCATGATCGGACCTTTGAGCCGCACGGCCTTGCGCAGCCGTTGGGCGGTGCAGCGGCTGGCGAGGGCTGCCGATGAGCTGCAGGCGCCTGACGTTGTTGCCTGCCGCCGGCATGGCGATGGAGTCGTGGCAGGCAGGGATGTTCCGCTGCGGGTGATGGGACTCGAGTTCGGTTCGCCGCTGATCCTTGCTGCCGGCCTCGACCGTCACGGCCACCTGCTGCGCAGCGGCGCGGCGCTCGGCCTGGGCGCGGTCGAGACGGGCAGCCAGTGGACGACATCCCCCCAGCCGCTGTCCCTGCATCTGGTGGCGCACCCGCGCAAGCGTGGGGAAGCCCGTCGCCCGCTTCTCGCCGGCGGAAGCGGGTCGGCCGCGCTCCACGGCCTCAGCCTGGCGAAGCCGCCTGCGCTCGACTGGGGCGAGGCCGGGGAGGCGTTCTGGCGCGCGGTCCGCGCATGGCACCGCGGCGCGGACTATGTGGTGCTCAATCCCGGGCGGGGATGTCCCTCCGCAGCGCGATTCGCCGACCTCGTCGCGGCGCTGGCTGCCCGCTGCGCACGCCTCGTCCGCGCGGGAAGGCTGGCGCTGGTGGTGAAGCTGCCGGCGACGTGGATCGAGCCCGCCGGACGGGCCGCGCTGGCGTGCCGCTTCGTGGCCGCCGGCGCGGACGGGCTGCTCGTGTCGGCGGAAGGCGCGGCTGCGGGCGCCTGCCGACGGCTGGCCGAAGTGCGCGAAGCGGTGGGACCCGCAATCGGTCTCATCAGCGTCGGCGGCATCGATTCCGTCCGCGAGGCGCGTGCGCGCCTGCAGGCCGGCGCAAACCTGATCCAGTTGCATCGCGCCGCCTTGCGTGGCGGACCGCGTGGCCCTGACCTGCTGGCGCGCATCGCCGCCCTGCGCAGCCAAGGCTGAGTGCGCATTGCGCCTGGCGGGCACCGCGCCCCGGAGCGCCTGCCCGCGACTCCTGCGGGCGTGCTTGCATGGCTCTTGCTTGCACGATCATCGCGGTGCCATCCGCCGCGTATTCTCGCCACAGCAGGCAGGACTGAATGAAATCGGCGATCACCTTCCTGATCGCAGCGAGACGCTGCGAAATTCGCGACCTCGAGCAGCTCGCGATGAATTGCGACCTGGTCCAGGCGCTGGGTGAACTCGTTCATCGGCTGCAGGGCGAGCGCGGGACCGCCAGCCTGCATCTCGCGTCGCCGGACGGTCGCTTCGAGGCGCAGTGGGCCGGTCACATGGCCGCGACGCAGGTGGCTGAAGCGGCGGTGTGCCATCTCCTCGACGGGCTCGCACCGGATGCCGGTCCGGCCTCGGGCGGCGGTGCGCGATTGTTCACCCGCATCGCCATGGTGTTGCACGCGCTGGACGGCCTGCCGGAGCTACGGGCGCAGGTCGGCGCGCGGCAGTGCGGTGCCGCGGAGGCGACGCAGCGTTATACCCGCGTCGTGTCTGCCCTGCTGGCGCTGGTCTTCGAGGCGGCCGACATTGCCGTCGATCCGGCCGTATCGCGGCTGCTGGTGTCGATGTTCAACCTGATGCAGGGCAAGGAGTTCGCCGGGCAGGAACGGGCCGCCGGTGCGGTGGCCTTCGCGACCGGGCGCATGGATGCAGGGTCTGCGCAGGCTGTGGCAGGCTTGATCGAGGCGCAGGAGCAGTGCCTGCGCCGGTTCGAGGAATTCAGCACCGCCACCTGCCTGCGCCAGTGGCGCGCGCTCGAGGCGGTGATGCCGCTGACCGAGCTCGAGCGCTTCCGCCGCAGGCTGATGTCTTTCTTGTCGGGCGCCGAGCTGGACGGCGCCATGGCTGACGACTGGTTCGCCTGCTGTACGCAGCGGCTGGACCTGATCCACCGCGCCGAGGGACACCTGGCGCAGGATCTCAAGGAAGAATGCGCGCGCCGCATGGCCGCCGTGCGCGCGGAACTGGACGATCAGCAGGGGCTGCTCGTCACGCTGTCGGCGGTCGCCGCGGAAATGCCGGGCTTGCCGCGCGCGGTAGCCGACGCCGGTGGCCAGGTCGGTGGTGCGCCGGGCAGCGAGCCCGGCAGTGGCGGGGCGGCCGGGGCAGTGGCGGCGCAAGCCCTGGGGCCGCGCCTGACCCGATCGATCGTCGACACCCTGCAGATGCAGTCGCGTCGACTGCAGCAGGTGAGCGACGAGCTGACCGCGGTGCGTGCCGCGCTGGACGAGCGCAAGTTCGTCGAGCGCGCCAAGGGGCTGCTGATGGCGCATCACGGCGTCGGCGAGGACGAGGCCTACCGCCTGCTGCGGCAGACGGCGATGAACCAGGGACGCCGCCTCGTCGATGTCGCACGCGCACTGCTGGACATGTCCGATCTGCTGCCGCCCAAGACGTGAGCGGGGCAGGCGTCAGCCGCGCGTCGGCACGGCTTGCCGCGCCCCAGTCCTGTGCAAGGCCGGAGCCTGGCCGCACTGCTGCGGTGCGATGCGCAGCCCCGATGTCGCCGCATCGGCCTCCTGGGCGCGGATCGGCCACTCCCGGCGAGCTGGCACGGATGGTGCCTTGATCCGCGTCGAGACGGGCCAAGGGCGGCCCGGCTGCAGGCGGGCGCAGGCCCGGCCACACATCGCTGCAGTGGACAACGGCGTCCATCCCACCCCGGCAGGCCTGGCCTGCGGGCAAGGATGGACGCCGTTTTCACTTCCTGCGAATGGTGACATCCGAATGGTGACATCCGAATGGTGACATCCGCACCGCCGCCTGCCGCGACGGAGGCGTTGAGAGAGGAGACGGCAACATGAGGAAGATCGTGCGCATCGACAACGTCGGCCAGACCTTCGACACGAAGAACGGCACCCTGGCGGCGCTGCGCGACATCACGCTCGACATCGAGGAGGGCGAATGCATCGGCCTGGTCGGTGCGGCGGGCAGCGGCAAGTCGGCGTTGCTCGCTTTGATCGCCGGCCTGGCCCGGCCCACGAGCGGCGTGATCCTGTGCAATGACCGTGCGGTCGCCGGCCCCGGCCCCGATCGCGCGCTGGTGTTCCAGAACCATGCCCTGCTGCCCTGGCTGACCTGCTTCGACAACGTCTATCTGGCGGTCGAGCGCGTCTTCGGCAGCCGCGAGGGCAAGGCCAGGCTCAAGCAGCGCACGCATGACGCGCTGGCCCAGGTCGGCCTCACCCATGCCGAGATCCGATTTCCGCACGAGATCTCGGCGGGCATGAAGCAACGCGTCGGCCTGGCACGCGCCTTGTCGATGCAGCCGCGCATCCTGTTGCTGGACGACCCGTTCGCCGCCCTCGACGGCCTCACTCGCGCCAACCTGCAGGAAGAACTGATGCGGATTCGCGCCACGACCGGCACCACCATGGTGATCGCAACGCATGACGCCGACGAGGCGGTGCTGCTGAGCGACCGCGTCATGATGCTGAGCCGGGGCCCGGGGGCCAGCGTGCATGCGGTGCTCGAGCTGAACCGGGCGCATCCGCGCGATCGCCTCCTGCTTGCGCAGGACATCCAGTGCGCCGAGCTGCGCGCGCGGATCGCGGCCTTCCTCGAGGGCGGGGCCTTGCGTCACGCCGCCTGAACGCCGACCGTGCCCCCGCCGGGCAGCCGGCCGCAGTGGCGGCCCGCTGCCCGGTTTGCTTTTCTGCAACGCAGCGACGGAGCCGCCGGGGTCTGCAATGTTGTGGTGCAGCATGCCGAGGGATGCACCAGAGGAGTGCCCCGGGCGGCGCCCGATGCTGCTGCCGTGTCCCGGATTAGCGGGATGTAAGGCTTTAATATCAATGACCTGTATTTATTTTTGGATTCTGGCATCGATCCTGCTTTAGATGACTCATCAGCCGGGGCAAAGACGCTTCGGCGCAGTGCTTGATGCAGAGCATGGGGACAACGGTGTCCGCCATCGAGGGGTTTCCGCGAAGCCCCGGAATGGCGAACGCCGTTTTTTATTGCCTCTTGAGTAGTGGAGCCGCCATGAAGAAACAGAAACTCGTCCTCGTCGGCAACGGCATGGCCGGAGTGCGCACGATCGAAGAACTGCTGAAGCTCGCGCCCGACCTGTACGACGTCACCGTGTTCGGCGCCGAGCCGCACGGCAACTACAACCGCATCCTGCTGTCTCCGGTGCTCGCCGGCGAAATGAGCCTGCCCGAGATCATGCTCAACGATCTCGACTGGTACCGCGACAACGGCATCACGCTGCATGCCGGCAGGAAGGTCACGAAGATCGATCGCGTCAGGCGCAAGGTCATCGCCGAGGCCGAGGACGGCAGCGTCATCGAGGCCGAGTACGACCGCCTGCTGCTCGCCACGGGCTCCGTTCCCTTCATTCCGCCGATCCCGGGCAAGGAGCTGTCCGGTGTGCTGGGCTACCGCGACATCGCCGACACCGAGGCGATGATCGCCGCGGCGGGCCGCCACAAGCACGCGGTGGTGATCGGCGCCGGCCTGCTCGGGCTGGAGGCCGCGAATGGACTGATGTTGCGCGGCATGGACGTCACCGTGGTGCACTTGGCTGACTGGATCATGGAGCGCCAGCTCGACAAGGCTGCCGCCGACATGCTGCAGGCCTCGCTCGAGGCCCGGGGCATGAAGTTCCTGCTCGCGCGCCAGACCGAGGCGCTGGTGGCGGGCGAAGGGGAGGAGGGCGCTCGCGTCTGCGCGGTGCGCTTCAAGGACGGCATGCAGATCCCGGCCGATCTGGTGGTGGTGGCCGCCGGCATCCGCCCCAACTACGCGCTGGCCGAGTCGGCCGGCATCTACTGCGGCAGCGGCCGGGTGCGTGGCATCCACGTCTCGGACACGCTGCAGACGGTGACCGATCCGCGCATCTACGCGGTGGGCGAGTGTGTCGCGCATCGCGGCACAGTGTATGGCCTGGTGGCGCCGCTGTTCGAGCAGGGCAAGGTGTGCGCCAACCACCTCGCCAACTTCGGCATCGGCCGCTACCAGGGTTCGGTGACCTCCACCAAGTTGAAGGTGACGGGCATCGACGTGTTCTCCGCCGGCGACTTCTCCGGCGGGCCGGACACCGAGGACATTGTCCTGCACGACCGCCAGGGCGGCGTCTACAAGCGCATCGTCATCAAGCACAACCGCATCGTCGGCTCGGTGCTGTACGGCGACACCGCGGACGGCGCCTGGTACTTCCAGTTGATGAAGGACCAGCAGGACATCCACGAGATCCGCGATCACCTGATGTTCGGCCAGAACCATCTGGGCGATGCCGGCCACAAGGGCGAGAACAAGGCCGCGGCGATGCCCGACACCGCCGAGGTGTGCGGCTGCAACGGCGTGTGCAAGGGCACCATCGTCAAGGCGATCAAGGAGAAGGGCCTGTTCTCGCTGGACGAGGTGAAGAAGCACACCAAGGCGGCGTCCTCCTGCGGCTCCTGCACCGGCCTCGTCGAGCAGATCCTCGCCTCCACCGTCGGCGGTGCCTACCAGGCGGTCAGCGCGCACGACAAGCCGGTGTGCGCCTGCACCGACCTGTCGCACGGCGACGTGCGCAAGGCGATCCGCCAGCACAAGCTGCTGACGATTCCCGACGCCATGGCCTTCATGGAGTGGAAGACGCCCAATGGCTGCGCCACCTGCCGCCCGGCGCTGAACTACTACCTGATCTCGACCTGGCCGCACGAGGCGCAGGACGATCCGCAGAGCCGCTTCATCAACGAGCGTTCGCACGCCAACATCCAGAAGGATGGCACCTATTCGGTGGTGCCGCGCATGCTCGGCGGCATCACCACGCCGGACGAGCTGCGCCGCATCGCCGACGTCGCCGACAAGTACGCGATTCCGACGGTGAAGGTCACCGGCGGCCAGCGCATCGACCTGCTCGGCGTCAAGCGCGAGGACCTTCCCAAGGTGTGGAAGGACCTCGGCATGGCCTCCGGCCACGCCTACGGCAAGAGCATCCGCACGGTGAAGACCTGCGTCGGCTCGGAGCACTGCCGATTCGGCACGCAGCGCTCGATGGCGATGGGCGTCGACCTCGAGAAGATGCTGTTCGGCATGTGGAGCCCGCACAAGGTCAAGCTCGCCGTGTCCGGCTGCCCGCGCAACTGCGCCGAATCGGGCATCAAGGACGTCGGCGTGATCGGCGTCGATTCCGGCTGGGAGCTTTACGTCGCCGGCAACGGCGGCATCAAGACCGAAGTCGCGCAGTTCCTGTGCAAGGTCTCGACCAGCGAGGAGGTCAGGGAGTACTCCGCCGCCTTCCTGCAGCTCTACCGCGAGGAGGGCTTCTACCTCGAGCGCACCGTGCACTACGTGCATCGGGTTGGCCTCGAGCACGTCAAGAAGCGCGTGGTCGAAGACGCGGAAAACCGCAAGGCGCTGTATGGCCGCCTGCTGTTCGCGGTGCAGGACTACAAGGACCCGTGGGCGGAACGTTGCGCCGACGATGCCGCCGCGCCCCTGCGCCGCCAGTTCGAAACCCTGGAAGCCTGAGAATGATGATGACCGAACTCGACAAGCTGACGGCGGCGGTGGATGCCGCCGACTGGAAGACGATCTGCGCACTGCAGGACATTCCGGTGCTGGGCGCGCGCGTGGTGCATTCGGTGCACGGCGACATCGCCGTGTTCCGCAATGCCGAGGACGAGGTGTTCGCGCTGCAGGACCGTTGCGCGCACAAGGCCGGGCCGCTGTCGCAGGGCATCGTCCATGGCCGTCAGGTCACCTGCCCGCTGCACGGCTGGAAGTTCGAACTCGCCAGCGGCGAGGCGGTGGCGCCCGACATCGGCTGCACGCGCGCCTTCGACGTCACCGTGGCCGATGGCCAGGTACGGCTGAAGGTCTGAGCGCCAAAAAAGCTTTCCCCCATCCCCTACAGGAGCTTTCCCCATGGACAAGAAATCCTTCCTTCAGGCCGGCCATACGCCCACGCTGCTTGCCGCCTTCCTGTATTTCGACCTCGCCTTCATGGTGTGGGTGCTGCTTGGCCCGCTCGCGGTGGGCATCGCCACCGATCTCGGCCTGTCGCATGCGCAGAAGGGCCTCATGGTCGCCACGCCGGTGCTGGCCGGTGCGCTGCTGCGCCTGGTGATGGGCGTGTTGGTCGATCGCCTGTCGCCGAAGAAGGCGGCCATCATCGGCCAGGTGATCGTCATCGCCGCGCTCGCCTACGCCTGGCTGGCGGGCGTGCATTCCTACTCCGAGGTGCTGGTGCTGGGCGTTTTCCTCGGTGTCGCCGGCGCGTCCTTCGCTGCGGCACTGCCGCTGGCGTCGCGCTGGTATCCGCCCGAGCACCAGGGCACGGCGATGGGCATCGCCGGCGCAGGCAACTCGGGCACGGCCTTCGCCGCCCTGTTTGCGCCCGGCCTCGCCATGAGCTTCGGCTGGACGAACGTGTTCGGCCTCGCCCTGATCCCGCTGGTGATCGTCTTCATTGCCTTCTGCTTCATGGCCAAGGATGCGCCGGATGCGCCGCCGGCGAAGACCGTCGGCGAGTACCTGAAGGTGCTGAAGGACAAGGACGCCTGGTGGTTCATGTTCTTCTACGCGGTGACCTTCGGCGGCTTCGTCGGTCTGGCGTCCTCGCTGGTGATCTACTTCAATACGCAGTACGGGCTGGATCCGAAGACGGCGGGCTTCTTCACCGCCGGCTGCGTGTTCGCCGGTTCGCTGGTGCGGCCGATCGGCGGCAATGTGGCCGACCGCGTCGGTGGCGTGAAGTCGCTGACCCTGATGTACGTCCTTGCCGCGGTGTTCCTGGCGATCGTCAGCTTCGGCCTGCCCGAGGCATGGATGGCGCTGGTCGTCTTCGTCGGCGCCATGCTGGCGCTCGGCATGGGCAACGGCGCGGTGTTCCAGCTCGTGCCGCAGCGCTTCAGGAAGGAGATCGGCGTCATGACGGGGCTGGTGGGCATGGCCGGCGGTGTCGGCGGCTTCTACCTCGCGTCCTCTCTCGGCTACTCCAGGCAACTGACCGGCAGCTACCAGGCGGGCTTCCTGATCTTCGCCGCGCTGGCGCTGACCGCGCTGATCGGCCTGACCGCCGTGAAGACGCGCTGGCGTACCACCTGGGGCGCCGCGCACCTGACCGCGGCGAAGATCTGACGCGTCGGCGACGGCGGGCGCGAGAGGAAAGGCCGTGGGTACGATGATCGAGATCCCCGCTTCGACACCGCTGGCGGCGCCTGCGGGTGGCTCGCCGCGCACGGCCGCCTCGCTGCAGGTCAGTCTCGGCCATGCCAGTCAGCAGGGTCCGCGGCCGCGCAACGAGGACTTCGTCGGCGCGGCCACCCCCGAGGGGGCGGAACTCGCGGCCAAAGGCATGCTGCTGGCGGTGGCCGACGGCGTCGGCGGACATGCCCACGGCCGCGAGGCCGCCGAGCAGACGGTGCGCAGCCTGCTCGCCGACTATTTCTCGACGCCGCACACCTGGGGCGTCGAGAAATCCATCGATACCGTGCTCGGCGCCGTCAACCGCTGGCTGCTCGGCCAGTCGGCGAAAGCGCGCGAGTACGCCGGGATGGCGACCACGCTCACCGCGCTGGTGCTGCGCGGGCGGCGCTACTACGTTGCCCACGTCGGCGATTCGCGCGCCTACCGCTGGCGCGACGGCGAGCTGCTGCGCCTGACCGAGGATCACACCTGGGAGCACCCGGAGCTGAACAATGTGCTGCGCCGCGCGATCGGACTCGAGGCGCGGCTGCTGGTCGATTACGACGACGCCGAGCTGGTGGCGGGCGATCGCTTCGTACTCGCCACTGACGGTGTGTGGAATGCGCTCGGCGACGGAGGCATCGCCGACGTGCTCGCGGCTCACGCCGATGCGCTGGCGGCCGCCGAGGCACTGGCGCTCGAGGCGCTGCGGCGCGGCGCCAGCGACAACAGCACCGCCCTGGTGGCCAACGTCGACGCGCTGCCGGCGGACAATCTGCGCGACCGCCTCGCCGACGGCCGGCGCCTGCCGCTGCCGCCGCGGCTGAAGGCGGGCGAGGTCATCGACGGCCTGCGCGTCGAGGAGCTGCTGCACGAATCGCGCGTCACGCTGCTGTACCGCGTCACCCGCCTCGCCACCCGGGAGGCGCTGGTGCTGAAGACCCTGCTGCCGGACGCGGGTGACGACGAGGCGGTGAGCGCCTTGTTGCGCGAGGAATGGCTCGCGCGACGGGTACCGGGGCGGGGCTTCCCGCAAGTGTTCGACCACCCGCAGCGTGCGCACCTGTACTACCTGATGAGCTGGCACGAGGGCGAGACGCTGAAGGCCAGCCTCGCGCGCGGCCATCGTTACGCGCCGCACGAGCTGGTGGTGATCGGCCGCGCGCTGCTGAAGTACGTCGGCACGCTGCACCGCCTGGGCATCGTCCATCGCGACGTGAAGCCCGACAACGTACATATCGACCGCAGCGGCCAGTTGCGCCTGCTCGACCTCGGCGTGGCGGCGTCCGACGCCGAGGATCTGGCCGAGATCAACAACCCGGGCACGCCCTCCTACATGGCGCCAGAGCTGTTCGCCGGGGGCGCCGCCAGCGAGTCGTCCGACCTCTACGCCTGCGGCGTCACGCTGTACGAGCTGCTGACGCGCAAGTACCCCTATGGCGAGGTCGAGCCCTTCCAGCGGCCGAACTTCGGCGAACCGGTGCCGCCCACGCGCTACCGCCCGGACACGCCGGAATGGCTGGAGAGCGTGCTGCTGAAGGCCTGCGCGCGCGACCCGAAGGACCGCTTCGAGACTGCGCAGGAGTTCCTGCTCGCGCTCGAGCGCGGCGCCGACCGCCCGCTCGCCACCCGCCGCCGCATGCCGCTGGTCGAGCGCAACCCGCGCCTGGCGCTGAAGATCGTCGCCGGTGCCTCGCTGCTGCTCAATGTCGTCCTGATCTACCTGCTGAGCCGCCACTAGAAAGAGCCCAAGCCATGATCCCGATCGCGCAAGACAAGATGGAAACGAAGGCGACCTGTCCCTATTGCGGCGTCGGCTGCGGCGTGCTGATCGAGCACGACGCCGAGCGCATCAGCGGCGTGCGCGGCGATCCCGACCATCCGGCCAATTTCGGCCGTCTGTGCACCAAGGGGGCGACGCTGCACCTCACCGCCCGCCCGGAGACGCGCCTGCTCCACCCGGAACTGCGCACGGTGCGCGGCGAAGCGCGCCAGCGCGTTGGGTGGGACGAGGCGATCGGCGTCGCCGCGCAGCGCTTCGCCGACGTGATCAACACGCACGGCCCGGACGCGGTGGCGTTTTACATCTCCGGCCAGTTGCTGACCGAGGACTACTACGTCTTCAACAAGGCGATGAAGGGCCTGATCGGCAGCAACAACGTCGACACCAACTCGCGCCTGTGCATGTCGAGCGCCGTTGCCGCCTACAAGCAGACCCTGGGCGCGGACGCGCCGCCCTGCGCCTACGAGGATTTCGCCCACGCCGACTGCATCCTGATCGCCGGTGCCAACCCGGCCTATGCGCACCCGGTGGCCTTCCGCCGCATCGAGGATGCGAAGAAGGCGCGGCCAGCGATGAAGATCATCGTCATCGATCCGCGCCGCACCGACACCGCGTCCAGTGCCGACCTGCACCTGGCGATCCTGCCCGGCACCGACATCTGGCTGTACAACGCGATGCTGCATGTGCTGCTGTGGGAAGGCATGGTCGATCACGCCTACATCGCCGCGCACACCGAGGGCTTCGACGCACTGCGCGACCATGTGCGCGACGTGACGCCGGCGGTGGCGGCCCAGGTGTGCGGTGTGAAGGCGGAGGACATCGTCACCGCCGCGCGCTGGTGGGGAGGCTCGCCGGCGGCGATGTCGCTGTGGTGCCAGGGGCTGAACCAGTCGGCGCACGGCACGCACAACGGCGCCGCGCTGATCGCGCTGTCTCTCGCCACCGGCAAGATCGGCAGGCCGGGCTGTGGCCCGTTCTCGCTCACGGGACAGCCGAATGCGATGGGTGGGCGCGAGGTCGGCGGCCTGTCCAACCTGATGTCGGCGCACCGCGACATGGCCAACCCCGCGCATCGCGCGGAAGTCGCCCGGCTGTGGGGTGTTGACAGCGTGCCCGACACGCCCGGCCTGACTGCGGTCGAGCTGTTCCGCGCGGCGAGCGAGGGCAAGGTGAAGGCGCTGTGGATCGCCTGCACCAACCCGGCGCAGTCGCTACCTGAGCTGGAGCTGGTGCGCGAGGCGCTGCAGCACTGCGACTTCGTCGTGCTGCAGGAGGCCTATCGCAGCACCGAGACGGCGCCTTTCGCCGACCTGATGCTGCCGGCCGCGACCTGGGGCGAGAAGGAGGGCACGGTGACCAACTCCGAGCGCCGCATCACCCATGTGCGCCGCGCGCTGCCGCCGCCGGGCGAGGCGCGGCCGGACTGGCGCATCGTGTGCGACTTCGCGCAGGCGCTCGGGCCGCTGATCGGCAAGCCGCAGGCCGCCACGATGTTCGGCTACGACGGGGTGGAGGCGATCTTCGCCGAGCACGTCGCGAGCACCGCCGGGCGCGATCTGGACATCACCGGCCTCGACTATGCGCTGCTCGATGCCGCGGGGCCGCAGCAGTGGCCTTTTCCCGCCGGCACGGCCGTCGCCGACGCGGCCGCTCGCACGCGCCTTTACGCCGACGGCCGCTTCCCGACCGCCGATGGCCGGGCGCGCTTCGTCGTGCCGGTGCAGTCGACCACGGTGGAGAAGGTCGATGCGCGTTATCCGATCCACCTCAACACCGGCCGGCTGCGCGACCAGTGGCACGGCATGAGCCGCACCGGCAAGGTGGCGCGGCTGTACAGCCATGTGGACGAGGCGCGCATCGAACTCAACGCCGACGACATGGCGGTGCGCGGCGTGAAGGCAGGCGAGCTGGTGAAGGTGAAGAGCCGCCGCGGCGAGATCGTGCTGCGCGCGGTCGCGTCGAGCGAGGTGCGCAAGGGGCAGGCCTTCGTGGCGATGCACTGGGGACGCAACGTGCTTAACTCGGCCGGCATCAATGTGCTGATGGCGGGTGATTTCGATCCGTATTCGAAGCAGCCGGAACTCAAGCATGCGGCGATCCGCATCGACAGGGTCGAGCTGCCGCACCAGATGCTGTTGATGCGCGCGGAGGACAGCGAGCGCGCGGCGACCGAGCACGCCGAGCGACTGGTGCCGTGGCTGGAACGCTTCGCCTACGCCTCGCTGGCGCTGGCCGGGCGCGACAACGCCGCGGTGGTGATGCGCATCGCGCACGACCAGCCGATTCCCGCGGCCTGGCTGGCCGAGCTCGATGCGCTGATTGGCCTCGATACCGACGATGCCTTGTCCTACAGCGACGCCCGGCGCGGCATCAGCAAGCGGGCGTTGATTGCCGGCGACCGCCTGGTGGGCTTGCGCCTGGCGGGCGAGACGGTGGCTGGCGCCTGGCTGCGCGATGTGATGGTGGACCAGCAATCGACGGCGGAGCTGCGCCGCTGGCTGCTGGCGCCGCTGTCCGCACCGCCGGCGGCGGCGAAGGGCAGGGGGCGCGTGATCTGCAATTGCCTGAACGTGTCCGAGACCGACATCGCGGCGGCGATCGCCGGCGGCGACGATTTCGATGCGCTGCAGGAGAAGCTGAAGTGCGGAACGTCGTGTGGCTCGTGCGTGCCGGAGATCAGGCGGATGGTGGCGGCGGGGAGGAGTGCGGCCTGAGGGATGGTCTGGCGCGGCTTAGCACCGTGTTGATGGATCTACTGTGCTGCCAATCCGGTCATGGCCGCGCCGGGCATTTGCTCCGAGGGCTGCGGAACTCGCCCTTCGGGCTCGGACAGTCCTCGCCCTCTCCACAAATGCCCGACACGCCCATGACCTCGTGCATTGCTGCCTCGAGGAGTGTGTTTTGCCGAGCGGTACGACATGCGCACGTGAGATCGGTCCTCTGAACCTCACTGGGACTACCCACAAAGGCAGGCCGGAGACGCGCCGGGTGTTTGCGGAGCAGGCGAGGACTGTCTGAGCACCGAGCGCAGCGAGGGCGAGTTCCGCAGCCTGCGGAGCAAATTCCCGGTGCGGCTCTGGCCGGGGAGTCAGCAACGGACAAACCGGCCAAGAAGTGGCGTAGCGGCGTCGGCCAATGCCCGGGATGCTACCGCCCCGAGCAATGCCCCCCGCTCGCCGCCTGCCCGCTGCCGAACGCGATCGGCGGGGGTTCGACGCGGCTGCCCTTGCTGCTGGCGGTGTCCAGCGCGATCAGCGCCACCACCAGCACCCAGAACAGGTTGGAGATCAGGCTGAAGAATCGTCTTCCGTTCATGTCCGGATCTCCATCAGGCGCTCACGCGCTGGCGCAGGCGCACGCCTACCATCGAGCCGACGAAGGCCAGCGCGAACCAAACCCAGCCGTGCATGCTTGCCGAGGCGATGCCGCCGAGGAAGGCGCCCACGTTGCAGCCGAAGGCCATGCGCGCGCTGTAGCCCATCACCAGGCCGGCCAGCGCACCCGCGATCAGGCGCTTCGCCGTCGGCGCACGGAAATCCGCCGGGCCGTTCCAGCGCGAGGCGGCCAGTGCGCCGTAGATCAGGCCGAAGTTGGTCACCGAGGTCACGTCGAACAGCACCGGCTCGGCCAGCCGCAGCGCATGCGGGTCGGCGCCCCAGAACGGATCGCCGGCCGGGTTCCAGCCCACGGCGGAGACAAGTTTCGCCCCCCACAGGCCGATGCCGTAGACGATGCCCCACGGCTGGCCGGCCACCACCAGGTGGGCGGTGTACAAGGCCGCCAGCAGCAACGCGCCGATCCACCAGCGCCGCGACCAGCCGGTGCCGCCTGTGATGTTCGACGTCTGCCCGCCGGCCGCGCGATGACGCTGCGCGCCGCGCGCCGCCAGCCACGACACCAGGCCGCAACCGACCACGGTGATGCCCAGCGCCACCGGCCAGCCGTAGCGCAGCAGATCCACCGGCGGCAGGCCGCCGAGCGCGATCCAGGCCGGCTGGTGCGAGGCGCCGAGGAAGCTGCCGAAAGCGAAGGTGGGCAGCACGGCGAAAGAGATCGGCGCACCGCCGCCTGCCTTGTACAGCGTGCCAGAGCCGCAGCCGTCAGCGAGTTGCATCGCTGCGCCGAACAGGAAAGCGCCCAGCACCAGGCTGATCGTCAGCGGTGCGACTGCGCCGACGAGCTCGCCCGGATGGCTGGCGAGCAGAGGCAGCGTGAACGCGGCGGCGAGCACCAGGAGCAGCATCTGCGCCCACAGGCCTTGCGGATCGCGGCGTTCGATGTAGTCGCGCCAGCCGGTGGTGAAGCCGAAGCGTGCGCCCTGCAGCACCGCGCCGAAGCCGATGCCCAGCAGGGCGAGCAGGCCCTGGCGCAGGCCTGCCGCCAGAGTGACGGCGAAAATGCCGCCCAGGCCTCCTGCGACCAGCAGGAGGCGCATCAGGAAACGCATCTGAAACCCCGCTTGCTTACTTCGCCAGCGAACGCTTGGCGTCCTGCAGCAGGGCGGTGATGCGCGACGGCTGGTTGTCCATCGGCAGGTCGGTCTTGCTCCACTCCACCACCGATTCCGGATACAGCTTCACGTTCTTGTTGCCTGCGATCTCGGACAGCACGAACCAGTTGGTCGCGGCCCAGTGGCCGGTGTTGCAGAAGGACACCGTCGGCGTGCTGTCGACACCGGCCTGCTGCACCAGGCTGCGCAGCTCGGCTTCGGGCTTGAGGGTCACGTCGCCCTTGGTGAAGAAGCCGGCGTTGTCCAGGGCGCGTGCGCCGGGCAGGGTGCCGTAGCGGGCGGATGCGTCGGCGCGCTGCTCGCCCTTGAAGAAGCTGGCCGGCCGCGCGTCGAGCAGCACCGGCGCCTTGCCCGCCTGCAGCGCGGCGGCGATCTCGTCCTTGGTGGCGATCATCGACTTGTCGTAGCGGAAGCTGAACTGGCTCGGCGTCACGTTCGGCGCGGTCGTCTCGAGGGCGCCGCCCGCGGCCTTCCACGCCGCGGTGCCGCCGTCGGCGATCGACAGGCGGCTGACACCGCCGGCCTTGAGCGTCCAATAGACGCGGGCGGCGGCGCCGAAATCGGTATGGTCACTGCCGGCATGCACGACGACGACGCGGCTGCCGGCGTCGATGCCGGCCTTGCGCAGGACGTCGGTGAGTTTCGCCTCGGATTGCAGCGCGCCCGGGTTGTCCTGCGGGCCGCGGTACTGCGCATAGGGTGTGCTGATGGCACCGGGGATGTGGCCGGCGGCGTAGTCCTTCTCGGCGCGGATGTCGAGGATGCGGACGTCGGGCTGGCCGACCAGGTTCTTCAGGTCCTGCGCCTTGATCAGGGGCGTTGCTGCGGCGGTGACCGCTGCGGCAGGCGTGTTGGCGAGGGCGGCCGACGGAACGGCAGCGACGAGGCTGCCGGCGACGATGGCAGCGGCGATGGCGACTTTTTTCAGCATGGTCTTCTCTGCAAGCGGGGACCCGGACTGTCGGGCAGGGTCGCCACTTTAATCGCCAGTCTTAGATTCAAGAAGTGGCATCCAATGATTTGCTTATGAATTGCAGTCATTTATCGCGAGCTGGCAGCCGCATGCCGCCGGCTCGCACCGATCATCGAGCTTTCGAGCGAGCCCTCACTTGAGGATGAAGCCGCGGTTGCGCAGTGCTTCCACCAGGCGGTCGCGGCCGGAGAGCGTTTCCGGCCCGGCGATGCGCTTGGCCGAATGCACCGCCCAGGTGCCATGCACGTTCATCTTCTGCGCCTCGTAGAACTGTGCCATTGCACGGTTATAGGCCTCGATGCCCACATCCTGTCGCTCCAGCGGCGTGTAACGCTCGTGGTGCAGCACCACGGACTGCGGCGGTCGTGGCTTGATCGAGGACGGGCGTGCCGGGTCGGGCGTGCCGACGCACATGCCGAACACTGCCACCACCTTCGGCGGCAGGTCGAGCAGGGCGGCGACGTCTTCCGGCCGGTTGCGCATGCCGCCGATGTACACCGTGCCCAGGCCGAGCGATTCGGCCGCGGCCACTGCGTTCTGCGCCGCGAGCGCCGCATCGATCACACCGACGATGAACATCTCGAGGTAGTCGAGCGCGGCCGAGGGCCGCTCGGCCTGGTGCGCGATGTGCTCCAGGCGCGCGAGGTCGGCGAGCCAGACGAGTTGCAGCGGGGCGTCGCGCACATGGGCCTGGTTGCCGGCGAGTTCGGCCAGCCTGGCGCGGGTGGCGGCGTCGCGCACTGCGATCACGCTCCAGGCCTGCAGGTTGGAGGAACTGGAGGCCGACTGCGCGGCGGCGATGATGGCGGTGAGCTGATCGTCGGTGACCGGGTCGGACAGGAAGGCGCGGTCCGAACTGTGCGCGAGCAGGTGCTCGATGATCGGCGACCAGGCGCCCGGCGCAGGCAGGCTGTCGTCGCCATAACGTTCGCGGAGGAGTTGCTGGGCGTGGGACATGGAAGCTCCATCGACATACAGGATTTGCAGGGGGTGAAGCATAACCGTCCCGGCCCCCGCGGCGCACACCGGGGCCGGGAATCCTCGCCTTCGAATTACTGGTGCATTGGGTTGGCATCGCGGCTACAATGCCGGCCGTGGCGGGTCTCCCCGCATTGCAGCGCGGTGAACCTGGTCAGGGCCGGAAGGCAGCAGCCACAGCCGTTCCCTGCAAGTGCCGGGGGTCGGGCTCGCCACCCCGATCACAGACGAAGGGCGCTCGAGGTGGGCGCCCTTCGTCTTTCCTGTTTCCGCGAGTGCGCTATTCCGGGCGCCGATAGCCGCCCGACACGCCGCTCGGCGACAGCACGATCTGCCACAACTGATTGCTGCGCGCGCGAAAGGTGCCCGCGCAGGCGAGCAGGTAATAGCGCCACATGCGGTAGAAGCGTTGGCCATGGCGTTCGGCGAATTGCGGCCAGGCGGCTTCGAAGCGTGCATGCCAGGCCATCAGCGTGCGGTCGTAGTCAGCGCCGAAGTTGTGTACGTCCTCGACGATGAAGCCGTCTTCCGCGGCGTCGGCGATCTGGCCGAGCGCGGGCAGGTCGCCGTTGGGGAAGATGTAGCGGTCTATCCACGGGTCGGTGGGCGTGCGGCGCACGTTCTTGCCGATGGTGTGCAGCAGGAACAGGCCCTCCTCCTTCAGGCTGCGCCTGGCCATCTCGAAGAAGGCGACGTGGTTCTTGGCGCCGACATGCTCGAACATGCCGACCGAGGCGATGCGGTCGAAGCGTTCGCTGCCGCCGCGATTGAACTGGCGGTAATCCTGCAGCCGGAAGCTCACCGGCAGGCCGCTGCAGCGCGCCTGGCCGAACTCGGCCTGCTCGCGCGAGATGGTGAGGCCGACGCATTCGACGCCGTAATGTTCCGCGGCGTATCGCATCAGGCTGCCCCAGCCGCAGCCGATGTCGAGCAGGCGCATGCCGGGCTCCAGGCCCAGCTTGCGGCAGACCAGGTCAAGTTTGGCGCGCTGGGCGTCGGCCAGGTTGTCAGCCCGGGCCCAGTAACCGCAGGTATAGGCCATGCTGGAGTCGAGCATGGCCTCGAAGAAGTCGTTGCCGAGGTCGTAATGCACCTCGCCGACCTGCCAGGTGCGGCGCAGGTTCTGCAGGTTGAACAGGCGCGCACGCAGTCCATGCACCATCAGCGCGGCGGTGCCGACTTTCTCATCGAGCCTGGCCATCAGCACGCGGGCGATGAATTGGTCGACCCGGTCGCAATCCCACCAGCCTTCCATGTAGCTCTCGCCCAGGCCCAGACTGCCGCGTGCGAGGATGCGCTCGGCCGCCTGCGGGTGATGCATGCGCATGTCCCACGGGCGGTCGCCGCCGACCTCGATGCCGGCCTCGGCCAGCAGGGCGGTGATCGCGTCGACGGCCGCGTCTCGAAGGCCCAGGCGCCGCCGCAACCGGCTGCGGGGAGCGCGATGAGGCTGCGGCGCGCGATCATCGGTGCGGTGGTGGATGGTGTTGCGCGCACTTTCCATATCGGATTCCTTGCGACTCGGGGCGCCTCAAGCGATGAAGCGGGTGCCCCGCCTCAAAGGCTCTGGGCGTAGTCGGCGCACACAGCGCAGAGCAAATCCACGACTTGCGCGAGGAACTGGTCGAAAGCGATGCCGTTCATGTCAAGTCCTCCTTCAACGGTGGCCGGCGTTCCGGCTTTTGTAGGATAGTCAGCGAACTCCGGGGTGCCCAATCGGTTGAGGGCATGGGGCGGATTGCGTGCCTGTATCGGAGGCATGGGCGCGCTGCGATCACCTCGAGGATGTGCGGAGCCCTCTGCTAGAATCGGCCGCCATGAGCTATCAGGTCCTTGCGCGCAAATGGCGTCCGAAGTCCTTCGGCACGCTGGTCGGTCAGGAGCACGTCGTGCGCGCGCTCACGCACGCGCTCGCCACCGGACGCTTGCACCACGCCTGGCTGTTCACCGGCACGCGCGGCGTCGGCAAGACCACCATCAGCCGCATTCTGGCCAAGGCGCTCAACTGCGAGACCGGGATCACACCGGAGCCGTGTGGCCAGTGCGAAGCGTGTCGCGCCATCGATGCCGACCGCTTCCCTGACTACGTCGAGATGGACGCTGCCTCCAACCGCGGCGTGGAAGACATGGCGGCGCTGCTCGACAAGGCCGTGTATGCGCCTGTGCAGGGGCGCTACAAGGTGTACATGATCGACGAAGTGCACATGCTCACCGGGCATGCCTTCAACGCCATGCTGAAGACGCTCGAGGAGCCGCCCGAGCATGTCAAGTTCATCCTCGCCACCACCGATCCGCAGAAGATTCCCGTCACGGTGCTGTCGCGCTGCCTGCAGTTCAACCTCAAGCAGATGCCGCAGGGGCATATCGTCGACCACCTGACCCGTATCCTGCAGGCGGAGGAGGTGCCCTTCGAGCCGGGTGCGCTGCGCCATCTGGCCAAGGCCGCGGCCGGCTCCATGCGCGATGCGCTGTCGCTCCTCGATCAGGCGATCGCGCACGGCGCGGGCAAGGTCGAGGAGGAGCAGGTCACGCACATGCTGGGCACGGTGGGCGACGATCATCTCCATGCGGTCCTTGACGCGCTTGCGACCGGCGACCTGCCGGCGATGCTGGCAGCGGCGGACGGCATGGAGGCGCGCAGCTTGTCCTTCGACGCAGCGCTGCAGACCCTGGCGACACTGCTGCATCGCATCGCCCTGGTGCAGTTTGCACCTGCCGCGATCGGCGATGAGGTCGAGCGGGCACGCCTCCAGCAACACGCCGGGCAGTTCGACGCTGAATACCTGCAACTGGCGTATCAGATCGCCATCCATGGCCGTGACGAACTGGCGCTTGCGCCGGACGACTACACCGGCTTCACCATGACCTTGCTGCGCCTGCATGCGTTCCGGCCGGAGCAGCCGCCGGCCCTGGGCAGTGCGGGCCTGGCGGATCACGGTGGCGGCGGCCGTGCGACGAGACTGCCCGCCGGCGCCGCGTCATCGGCTGGCGCGGCTGAAAACGCACCGTCGCGCCGCGATCCTGCCGCGCCGGCGGCGCAACGCGAGCCAGCGCCGGTGCGGCCAGCGCCAGTGGCTCCGCAGCCCGTCCGGGCGGCACCGCCTTCCGCGGTGGCGGACGCTGTGAAAATCCCGGAACCCGTTGTGCCCGCCGTTACTGCCGCTCCCCCTGCGGGCCCCGTAGCAGCGCCGGCGCGCGACATTCCGCCGTGGGAGGATCTGCCGCCCGAAGCCTTCGCCGCCAGTGCGCAAGACACCGGCACGCAGGGCCCGCCGCCGTGGCACGAGGACGACATGCCGGCGGCCCCTGCGGCGCAGCTTGCGACTGTGGCGCCATCGCCGGCCGCAGCAAGCACTGTCACGGCCGAGGCTGAAACGCCGGTGCCCTCGCGCGAAGATGCGGCCGTCTCGACCGCAGGCACCGAAGGGGGCCGGGATGCGTCGGCGTACGGCGACGTCGCCGCGCTGATGGCAGCGGCCGACTGGCGCGGCGTGATCCGTGCGCTCGGGCTGGGCGGCATGATCCGCGAACTGGCGCAGCATTGCGAATGGCTGGGCTTCGACGAAGGCGGCGTGAGGCTGCGCCTGTCGCACACTCATCGCCATCTGCTGGACATGAATCGCAACGCGGTCGAGCGCATTCAGGAACAACTCGGCGCCGCGCTCGGCCGCCCGCTGAAGATCGTCGTTGCGCTCGGCGAAATCGCCGGCGAGACGCCGGCCCAGCGCGATGAGGCAGAGCGCCGGGGGCGGCACGCCGAGGCCGTCGCCGCGCTCGAGAGCGATCCCTTCGTGCGCGAACTCATCGAGCGTTTCGACGCCACGCTGGTCGAAGCGTCGGTACGACCCATCTGACCGCCGCGCCGGTGCGCGGCGCCGACCCCTACCCATCCACCAATCCATCCAAACTCCGAGGAGCGTCACCATGATGAAAGGCGGCCTTGCCGGGCTGATGAAGCAGGCCCAGCAGATGCAGGAAAACATGAAGAAGATGCAGGACCAGCTCGCGACCGTCGAGGTCGAGGGCCAGTCCGGCGCGGGCATGGTCAAGGTGCTGATGACCTGCAAGTACGACGTGCGCCGGGTGTCCATCGACGAGTCGGTCATGGACGACAAGGAAATGCTCGAGGATCTGGTCGCTGCCGCGGTCAACGACGCAGTCCGCAAGGTCGAGTCGACGACCCAGGAGAAGATGTCCGGCTTCACCGCGGGCCTGAACCTGCCACCCGGCATGAAGCTGCCGTTCTGAGCCTGTCGCCAGCATGACGCCATCGAGCCTCGACGAACTCATCGAGGCGCTGCGCTGCCTGCCGGGCGTGGGGCCGAAGTCGGCGCAGCGCATGGCCTATCATCTGCTGCAGCGTGACCAGCGCGGCGCGGGCCGCCTCGCCCGCGCCCTGTCGCATGCGCTCGAGGTGCTGCGTCACTGCGAGCGCTGCAATACCTTCACCGAAAGCGAGATCTGTGAGCGCTGCGCCAATCCCCGGCGCGATGCCTCGCTGCTGTGCATCGTCGAGATGCCGGCCGATCTTGCGATGATCGAGCAGACCCAGTCCTACAACGGGCTCTACTACGTGCTGATGGGGCGACTGTCGCCGCTCGACGGTGTCGGCCCGCGCGAGTTGAAGCTCGACAAGCTCATCGCGCGGGCGAGCGATCCCGCTGTCGCCGAGGTCATCCTCGCCACCAACTTCACCAACGAAGGCGAGGCCACCGCGCACACCATCGCCACGCTGCTGTCGGCCCGAGGCGTCAAGGTCAGCCGCCTGTCTCGCGGCGTGCCGGTAGGGGGGGAACTGGAGCACACGGACACCGGCACGATCGCCCAGGCGCTGGTCGAGCGCAGATCCCTCTGATCGATGCTGTGCTGCAGCATACCTGATCCATCCCGGGGCTTGCGCAACTGCGAATAATTCGCGCAAAGCCTTGTCCCGTATGGAACTGCGGCTCGCGCGCTTTCTCTGCTGCAGCGAATCGGATATACTCTTCCAGTTTTTTGTATCCGGGTCTTTCGTTTTCCTTTTTGGGAAGAGGGTCATGAGCGTTGATCAAGAAGTGGACAGCGGCCGCCGCACTCTGTTGCTGGCGACGTCGGCTGCGGGCGGCGTTGCCGCCGTGGCGACGGCGGTTCCGTTCGTCGCCAGCCTGACGCCATCGGAGCGTGCCAAGGCAGCCGGCGCGCCGGTCGAGGCGGATATCGGGAAGCTCGCGCCGGGCGAGATGATGACTGTGGAATGGCGCGGCAAGCCGGTCTGGATCCTGCGTCGCACGCCCGAGATGCTGGCCTCGCTGGACAAGACCGAGGACAAGGTCAGCGATCCGGCTTCGAACAAGCCGATGCAGCCCGAGTACGCGAAGAACAAGTACCGCTCGATCAAACCCGAGTATCTGGTGGCGGTGGGCATCTGCACCCACCTCGGCTGTTCGCCTTCGGACAAGTTCAAGGTCGGTGCCGAAAGCGGCATGGGGGCGGACTGGCCTGGTGGCTTCCTGTGCCCGTGCCATGGCTCTCAGTTCGACCTCGCCGGCCGCGTCTACAAGAGCATGCCGGCGCCGGACAACCTTGAGATTCCCCCGCACAAATATCTCGCGGACTCCACCATCCTCGTCGGTGACGACGGAAAGGCATAAGCGATGACGACCAAATCTCAGGCTGTGCTGAACTGGATCGACGAGCGCTTCCCGCTCACGTCGTCCATCAAGGGTCACCTGACCGAGTACTACGCGCCGAAGAACTTCAATTTCTGGTATTTCTTCGGCTCGCTGGCGCTGATGGTGCTGGTGATCCAGATCGTGACCGGCATCTTCCTGGTCATGCACTACAAACCCGATGCCTCGCTGAACGCGGCCGGTGTGCCGGTGGCTTTCGCCAGCGTCGAGTACATCATGCGCGACGTGCCTGGCGGCTGGATCATCCGCTACCTGCACTCGACGGGCGCCTCGGCGTTCTTCATCGTCGTGTATCTGCACATGTTCCGTGGCCTGCTCTACGGCTCGTATCGCAAGCCGCGCGAGCTGATCTGGGTCTTCGGCACGCTGATCTTCCTCGCGCTGATGGCGGAAGCCTTCATGGGCTATCTGCTGCCGTGGGGGCAGATGTCTTACTGGGGCGCGCAGGTGATCGTTAACCTGTTCTCCGCGATCCCGGTCATCGGTCCGGACCTGTCGCTGGTGATCCGCGGCGACTACGTCGTGTCCGACGCCACGCTGAACCGCTTCTTCTCCTTCCACGTCATCGCCGTGCCGCTGGTGCTGATCGGCCTCGTCGCTGCGCACATCATTGCGCTGCACGAAGTCGGCTCCAACAACCCGGACGGCATCGAGATCAAGAAGAAGAAGGATTCGACCGGCAAGCCGCTCGACGGAATCCCCTTCCATCCGTACTACACGGTGAAGGACATCGTCGGTGTCGTGGTCTTCCTGTTCGTCTTCAGCGCGGTGGTGTTCTTCGCGCCGGAAGGCGGCGGCTACTTCCTCGAGTTCAACAACTTCATCCCGGCCGACCCGCTGAAGACGCCGCCGCACATTGCGCCGGTGTGGTACTTCACGCCCTTCTACTCGATCCTGCGCGCGGTGACCTATCCGCTGTTCGGGCTGGATGCGAAATTCTGGGGCGTGGTCGCGATGGGCGCATCGGTGGTGATCATCGCCTTCCTGCCGTGGCTGGACCGCAGTCCGGTGAAGTCGATCCGCTATAAGGGGCCGATCTTCAAGGTGGTGCTGACGATCTTCGTCATCTGCTTCTTCATCCTGGGTTACCTGGGTGTGCTGCCGCCGACCCCGGGCCGTACGCTGGTGTCGCAGATCTGCTCGGTGCTGTACTTCGCGTTCTTCCTGCTGATGCCCTGGTACAGCCAGCTCGACAAGTGCAAACCGGAACCGGAAAGGGTGAATTTCAAATGAAATCGCGTCTCATGAGTTTCATCAAGCGCGCAGCCGCGGTCGCCCTGTTCGCGCCCGTGCTGGCGATGGCCGCGGGGGCCGAGCTGCACCTCGACAAGGCGCCGGTCAGCAAGGATCCGGCGGTGCTGCAGCATGGCGCCAAGCTCTTCGTGAATTACTGTCTGAACTGCCATGGTGCGTCCTACGTGCGCTACAACCGGCTGCAGGACATCGGCCTCACCGAGCAGGCGATCCGCGACAACCTGCTGTTCACCGCTGAAAAGACGGGTGAGCTGATGAAGATCGCGATGCAGCGCGACGAGGCGAAGGTCTGGTTCGGCGCTGCGCCGCCCGACCTGAGCGTGATCGCCCGCTCCCGCGCGTCCGAGTTCGGCAGCGGCGCGGACTGGCTGTACACGTATCTGCGTCAGTTCTACCGTGACCCGGCCCGTCCGACCGGCTGGAACAACGTCGTGTTCGAGAACGTCGGCATGCCGCATGTCCTGTACGAACTGCAGGGCGAGCAGGTGGCGCATGTCACTCAGAACGCTGACGGCACCAAGCATGTCGAACTCAAGCTGGCCAAGCCCGGCAAGCTGTCGGCCGAGGAGTACGACAAGACTGTCGCCGATCTCGTGTCCTTCATCGTCTGGATGGGCGAGCCTGTCGCCGAGAAGCGCAAGTCGATCGGCACGATCGTCCTGATCTTCCTGGCAGGTCTGTTCGTGCTGTCGTATGCGCTGAAGAAGAACTACTGGAAGGACATTCATTGATTGAATGTGCGGTGACGCGTGCGGGCTTTCCGGCCTGCACCTGCCATTGACGCACTTCCATGACAGACGCACCACGCGGCACCGCGTGGTGCGCTTTTGCTTTTGTATCTCCGGAGTGGCAACACCATGATGAACCTCTATTCCGGCACGACCGACCCGTTCAGCCATCGCTGCCGGATCGTCCTGTTCGAAAAGGGTATGGATTTCGAAGTCATCGACGTCGATCTGTACAACAAGCCCGAAGACATCGCCGTCATCAACCCCTACAACCAGGTGCCGGTGCTCGTCGACCGAGATCTCGTCCTGTACGAGTCGAACATCATCAACGAGTACATCGACGAGCGCTTCCCGCATCCGCAACTGATGCCGCCCGACCCGATCATGCGTGCCCGTGCGCGGCAATTGCTGCACACCTTCGAGCAGGAGCTGTTCTCGCACATCCCCGCGCTCGAGGCGAACCAGAAAGGTGTCGACAAGACCCGTGCCCACGTGCGCGACCACCTCACCCAGCTCGCGCCCATCTTCAACAAGCAGAAGTTCATGCTGGGCGAGGAGTTCTCCATGCTCGATGTGGCGATTGCGCCGCTGCTCTGGCGCCTCGAGCACTACGGCATCGAACTCCCCAAGGCCGCTGCGCCGCTGATGAAGTACGCCGAGCGGATATTCAGCCGCCAAGGGTTCATCGACGCGCTGACGCCGTCCGAGAAGGTGATGCGTCGCTGACCCGAATCGCCTCCGGTCGGGCATGTCCTTGCCCGTCCGCGCACAAGGATCGCCATGAGCACAGTTTCAACCAAGCCCTACCTGATTCGCGCCATCTGGGAATGGTGTGTCGACCAGGGCTACACGCCCTACCTGGCGACGCTCGTCGATGCGCAGACCCGCGTTCCGCCGGGCTATGCGCGCGACGGCCAGGTCGTGCTGAACGTCGGCCCGGATGCCACTCATCAGTTGCAGATGGAAAACGACGTCATCAGCTTTCAGGCGCGTTTCAACGGCGTGCCACATTCGCTGCTGATCCCGGTCGCCAACGTCATCGCCATCTATGCCCGCGAGAACGGGCAGGGCATGGCTTTCGAGCCCGAGCAGGGTGAGGACGCCGGGCTGATGGAGGTGGCCGATGACGATCTGCCGGAGACCGCCGAGCCCCTCGACGACACCGCCGAGGGGCCCCGCGGTGAGCCCTCTGGGAAGCCGCGCGGTGGCCACCTGAAAGTCGTCAAATAAGCAAGGAGAGAGTCATGACGATCCTGCTGTGGACCAAGCAGCTCGAGAACGGGCTTGAGCGAATGGACGAGACGCACCGCGAGTTCGTCGAGCACTACAACGTCGTGGCGGAGGCGTTGAAGGGCGGAGACCGCGATGCCTTCCTCGCGGCCTATGACGCTTTCGTCGAGCACACCGAAGCCCATTTCGCCCAGGAGAACCGCTGGATGGAGGCGGTGGATTTTCCCGCCTGCCATCGCGGTGAGCATGAGCGCGTGCTTGCGGTGCTGCGCGACATCCGCAAGCGCGCGGCGAACGGCGACCTGTTCCTGGCGCGACGCCTGGTGGAAGAGCTTCCGACGTGGTTCGATGGTCACACCAACGGCATGGATGCGGCGCTCGCCTTTCACCTGCAGAGCGTCGGCTACGATGTCGAGACCGGCGAATTCAAACCCAAGGCCGATGGTGGTTCGTGCGCCGATTCGCCCGCCGGTTGCGCCTGCGCGACCCTGACGGCCAATCCCGAGCCCGCCGAGCAGAACTGAGTCCGCCGGGCCTGCTCGCCGCATGCGCGTGATCAGGCTGCGGCGCGAAATGGAAATTGCGGGGCGGGGCGCCGGCCCTGCATCAGTTCGGCCAGCGCGGCAGCGGAGCCGCAGGCGAGCGTCCAGCCCAGCGTGCCGTGACCGGTGTTGAACCACAGGTTGTCGCGGCCGCTCCTGCCGATGATGGGCAGGTTGCCGGGCGTGGCGGGTCGCAGACCCGCCCATGAACTGGCCTGCGACTCGTCGATGGCGCCGGGAAACCGCGTCTGGATCCAGTCGAGGATGGTGCGCACGCGTTCGGGGCGCACATCCGTTTCGAAACCGCCTACTTCGGCGGTGCCGGCGATGCGCAAGCGGTCGCCGAGGCGCGAGCAGACGATGCGTCGCGATTCGTCGGTCAGGCTGACTTCCGGTGCCCGCATCGGGTCCAGCACCGGAGCCGTCACCGAGTACCCCTTCACCGGATAGATCGGCAGGTGCTCACCAAGCGGCGCCACCATCCGTGGACTGAAGCTGCCCAGGCACACCACATAGGCATCGGCAGCGAACATTCCGATGCGGCCTTCGGCATCCTGGACTTCCACGCCATGGACACGACGGCCGCTCGCTGACAGGCCGGTGATCCGGGTACGGTAGTGGAACCGCACGCCGCGCTCGCGCAGGCGTTCGGCCAGCGCCTGGGTGAAGCGGAAGGCGTCGCCCGATTCGTCCCCGGGCGCGTATAGCCCGCCCGCCAGATGAGCGCATTGCGCAGCCAGCGCCGGCTCGATGGCAAGGCATTCGGCCGCATCGCAAACCTTCGCTTCGATGCCGAAGCGCGCCAGCAGCGCGGCACGTGCCGGCGCATGGCGGAATTCCTCAGCGGTGAAGAACAGGTGCAGGATGCCGCGCTCGCGGTGATCGTAGGCGATGCCGGTCTCGGCGCGCAGCGCGCGCAGCCGTTCTCCGCTGAAGGTGGCGAGTGCCGCGATCGCCTCGGTGTTGCGGCGCGAGCGCCAGGGCAGGCACTCGTGCAGGAACTGCAGCGCCCATTTCCATTGCTTGGAACTGGCACGCGGATGGAACTTCAGCGGGGCGTCCGCCTTGCCCAGCCAGCGTAGTGCGAGGAAAGGCGTCGCCGGGTTGGACCAGGGTTCCGGGTGGCTGATCGAGATCTGGCCGCCGTTGGCGAAGCTGGTCTCGCGCCCGGCCTCGGGCTGGCGGTCGACGACGCTCACTTCGAATCCGGCCTGGTGCAGATACCAGGCGGTAGTGACGCCGGCAAGGCCGGCGCCCAAAACCATGACGTGCATAAGGGAAGATGGAATCTCGAGGGGCGGCAGCGCCGGCCCATCGGGCAGCCGGTCTGGACGCAAGCCGTGATGATATACGCTGCAGACAGCCTCGCGAAGGCGGGGTTCAGGGCCATCGACGGATTGCGGCGCGTCCCGCCATCCCGCCGCGCCGCAATTCCGTGCGCGACAGGCGCGGAAGCGGGATAATCGCGGCCATCGGATTTTTCCTGCTTGTCACGGAGCGTATTCATGCGTCGAGTCACCCTCACCCAGTTCCTCATCGAGCAGCAGCGCGCAGGCCGCATGAATCCCGACCTGCGCCTGCTGCTCGAAGTCGTCGCCCGCGCGGTCAAGGCGATCGCGGTCAATGTGTCGAAAGGTGCGCTGGCCGGCGTGCTCGGCGAGGCTGGCACAGACAATGTGCAGGGCGAAGCGCAGAAGAAGCTCGACGTGATCGCCAACGAGATCCTGGTGCAGGCCAACGAATGGGGTGGCCATCTGGCGGCGATGGCCTCCGAAGAGGTCGAGACGGTGTGCCGCATTCCATTCGACTATCCGAAGGGTGGTTACCTGCTGCTGTTCGATCCGCTCGACGGCTCGTCCAACATCGACGTGAACGTCTCCGTCGGTACCATTTTCTCGGTGCTGCGCAATCCGCCGGACGAGGACGAGCCGCAGGAGCAGGATTTCCTGCAGCCGGGGAAGGAGCAGGTCGCAGCCGGCTACGCCGTTTACGGGCCGTCCACCCAACTCGTGCTGACCATCGGCAACGGCGTGCATGGCTTCACGCTGGATCGCGAGATGGGCAGCTTCATCTACACCCATCCTTTCATGACGATTCCCGCGGACACCAAGGAGTACGCGATCAACGCCTCCAATGCGCGGTTCTGGGAGGCGCCGGTCAAGCGTTACATCGATGAGCTGCTGCAGGGCAGGAGCGGCCCGCGCGGCACGGATTTCAACATGCGCTGGGTGGCTTCCATGGTGGCCGACGTGCATCGCGTGCTGACCCGCGGCGGCATCTTCATGTACCCGCTCGACGAGAAGATCCGCGACAAGGGCGGCAAGCTGCGCCTGATGTACGAGGCCAATCCCATGGCCATGCTGGTCGAGCAGGCCGGCGGCGCCGCGTCCACCGGCCGTCAGCGCATCCTCGACATCGTCCCCGCTGCCTTGCACCAGCGCGTGCCGGTGATCCTCGGCTCGAAGAACGAGGTCGAGCGCGTCGTGGCGTATCACGCCGAGCCCTGAGGCGGCGCGTCGCGCCTGCAGGCGAGGAGTGGCCAGGCATCATCGGGCGGGCATGAGCGGCCGCCGGGCGATGGTCGCGACGCTCGCGACTGCAGCCTGGCTGGCCTGCCTGCCCGCGGCAGCGCAGCAGCAGATCAGCGTCAGCCTGCAGGCACCGGAGGCCGTGCGGCCCTTGCTCGAGCGGTATGTGCGCCTCCTTGGCGCAGAGTCGGTGATGCTGCCCGAGGCCGATGGCGATCGCCTTGCCCTGGTGCGAAGGTCGCGGCGTGAGATCTCGGACCTGCTCGCCACCGAAGGCTATTTCAACCCGCAGATCCGTATCGACCGCGGCGCGGGCAAGGACTGGAAGGTCGTCATCGAGCCCGGCGCGCGCGCGACGATCAGCGAGGTCACGCTCGACTTCGAGGGCGAGATCGCGGGCGCCGGAGACGACGGTGTGCGTGCGCTGCGCGAGGGTTGGCGGCTGCCGGTGGGCGAGCCTTTCCGTCAGGCGGCCTGGGACGCGGCCAAGCAGCAACTGCTCGACACCGTCAGCGCGCACCGCTATGCGGCAGCGCACATCGTGCAGAGCCGTGCCGAAGTCGACCCCGATGCGGCCACGGCCCGGCTGTCGCTGACGCTCGACAGCGGCCCCGCCTTTTACCTTGGGGAACTGCAGGTCGAAGGCCTGGAGGCGCTGCCCGAGGACTTGGTGCGTCGCTACAGCACACTGAAGCCCGGCGCCCCTTACGATCGCGACGCCCTGCTCGCCTTCCAGAGCGGCCTGCAGAACACGCCGCACTTCGCCTCGGTGGTGGTCGACATCGATCGTGACCCGGCGCTCGCCGCTGCGGTACCGGTGCGCGTGCAGGTGGCCGAGGCCAAGCCGAAGACGCTGGGATTCGGCGGCGGTTTCTCCACCAACACCGGCTACCGTGTCGAGGCCAGCTACCGTGATGTGAATCTGCTGCGGCGCGGCTGGGAGCTCGGCACCGGCCTGCGCCTGGAGCAGCGGCGCCAGTCCTTGTATGCGGACGTCTTCCTGCCGCCCGAGGGCCAGCAGCGCGACAGCTTCGGTGCGCTGATCGACCGCAGCAATGTGGAGGGCCTGAAGATCGGATCCGAGGCCGTCGGCGTGGCGCGCAAGACCGTGCGCGGCGACATCGAGACCCAGCTCGCCCTGCGCCTGCAGCGTGAGCGGGTGCAGCCCGATGGCGCCAGGGCCAGCGAACACAACACGCTGACCGCCAACTGGACGTGGATCCGACGCGCGGTGGATGACCTGCTCGATCCGCGCAGCGGCAACGTGATGGAGTTCCAGGTCGGCGGTGGCAGCAGCATCGCGCTGTCGGACCAGAACTTCGTGCGCCTTTACGGCCGCCTCGTGCATTACCGCCCGGTCGGCGAGCGCGACGTGCTGATCCTGCGCGCCGAAGGCGGCGCCACGCTGGCGCCCAGCCGCGACGGCATTCCGCAGGACTTCCTGTTCCGCACCGGCGGCGCGCAGACGGTGCGCGGCTACGCCTACCAGAGCCTGGGGGTGCGCGAGGGCAGCGCCACGGTAGGCGGGCGCTATCTGGGGGTCATGAGCGCCGAGTATGTGCGCTGGTTCCGCCCGGATTGGGGTGCCGCAGTCTTCGTCGACGCCGGCGATGCCACCGACGACCGCCGCAACTTCGACCTGCGCACCGGCTACGGCGTCGGCGCTCGCTGGCGCAGTCCCGCCGGTCCGCTGGCCATGGACCTCGCGTGGGGGCAGCAGGAGCAGAAGCTGCGGCTGCATTTCAGCGTCGCGATCGCGTTTTGAGGGAGGCGGCCCGCGCCCCGGCCGTCACGGCGCGGCGAGGACTGGGTAGCGCAATCGGGCGCGATCCTCGACCGATCGCGGTCAAGCCCGCTCCTACGGCGCAGTTATACGGCTTTGTCATGTAGGAGCGGACCTGGCCGCGATTCGGGGCGGGAATCGCGGTCAAGCCCGCTCCCACGGAAACCTCTGGGCTCGCACGCGTCCGCGCGAGGGCGTCAGTGAGGCCGGGCGTCGATTTCGCGCGCCAGCGCCTGCAGAGAGGCCGAGATGGCCACCGGGTAAGGGCGTTCGGCTGCTGCGGGGCCGAGGTCGCGCAGCGCGGCCGGCAGGCGCGCGAGCTCGCTGGCGGCATGCGTGCGCAGCGCGGCGAGCGGTTCCGGCGGCACGAGTCGTCTCCCCCTGCGCATGACGGGGTGCAGCAGCGGCTCCCAATTGCCGTCGGGTGAGGGCTCGTCGGCAAGGGAAACGACGTCGCCCGCCAGCCGCCCCTCGCCATCCACGCTGCGCCACACCTGTTTCGCGCCCGGCCAGGTCGCCTTGCCTTCCGAGCGCTTGCGCCGCGCCTGTCCGGCATAGGCCTGCAGCTTGTAGGCAGAGTCCAGCGCCGGTGCATCAGCCGAGGTGGTGAGCTGGGTGCCGACGCCGAAGCCGTCGATCGGCGCGCCCGCTGCCAGCAGCGCGGTAATGCGGTATTCGTCCAGGTTGCCGCTGGCGAAGATGCGCACGCTCGGCAATCCACCGGCGTCGAGGATCGTGCGCACACGGCGTGCATGCTCGGCCAGGTCGCCGCTGTCGAGCCGCACCGACAGTAGGTTCACGCCGCGCGCCTTCAACGACGGCGCCAGCGCCACCACCTTGGCGGCAGCCGCCTCGGTGTCGTAGGTGTCGATCAGCAGGGTCACGTTGCCCGGCTGCGACAGCGAGAACTGCTCGAAGGCGTCGCTCTCGAGCTCGTGGGCCTCGATGTAGGAGTGCGCCATGGTGCCGAACACCGGTACGCCGTAGCGCTGCCCGGCGAGCACCGTGGCGCTGCCGGCAAAGCCCGCGAGGAAGCTGGCGCGTGCCGCCAGCAGGCCTGCCTCGCCGGCGTGGGCGCGGCGCAGGCCGAAATCGACCAGCAGGCGGTCCGGCGCCGCGAGCACGCAGCGTGCAGCCTTGGTGGCGACCAGCGAGCAATAATTGATCAGGTTGATCAGACGGCTCTCGACGAATTGCGCCTCGCCGATCGGCGCTTCGATGCGCAGCACCGGCTCGTTGCCGAAGAACATCGTGCCCTCGCGCATCGCGTGCACGTCGCCAGTGAAGCGGAAGTCGCGCAGCCCATCGAGAAAAGACGACCGGAAACGGCCGCTGCCGTGCAGCCAGTCGAGCTCGGCGGTGGTGAAGCGCAGGTTCTCGAGGTAGTCCAGCATCTGCTCGATGCCGGCCAGCATCAGGAAGCGTCGCTGCAGCGGCAGCTCGCGCACGAAGAGCTCGAACACCGCGCTGTCGTGCAGGCCTTCGTCGTGATAGGCCTGCAGCATGGTGAGCTCGTACAGGTCGGTGAGCAGCGCGGAATCGTTCATGCGCCACCCCCGACGAGCTGCTTGCTGGTGACCAGTTGGGCGCCGGCTTCGGTCATGTCGTGCTCGGCACGCGCACCGTCGCCGGGATGCACATTCACCGCGCGCATCGCGTCGCGCAGCACCACGACGTCGAAGCCTTCGCCGATCGCATCGCGCACGGTCGCGAGCACGCAGTAGTCGGTCGCCAGCCCGCCGATGAACAGGCGCCCGCAGCCCAGGCTGCGCAGCCGCTCGCCGAGGCCGGTGCGCTGGAAGGCGGAGTAGGCGTCCGCTACGGCGGTCGTCGCCTTCGAAACGATGTGGGCATGTTCGGGTACCGCCAGTCCCGGTGCGAAGGCGGCGCCGGGACTGGCAGCGATGCAGTGGGGCGGCCACGGGCCACCCTGGGCGCGGAAGGAGCAGTGGTCGGCCGGGTGCCAGTCGCGGGACAGCACGATGGGCAGGTTCACGCGCAGGAACAGTTCCATGCACCGGTTCAGCACCGGTACCACGGCATCGCCGTCGGGCACGCCGAGCGCGCCGCCGGGCAGGAAGTCGCGCTGCACATCGACCACCACGAGCGCGTCGCCGCCGCGCAAGGCGAGGCGACCGCCTTCTGGCTCAGGGCGTGTGCGACTGTGTTGAGGCATCTTGTTCTCCTTGCTGCGCGCACAAGGTGCGGCACCCGGCCCGATGCGGCTCCCCTGCCAGTGGCTGCCCGGAGCGTCACGTCATTGCAGCCGAGGCGGATTGCGCTGCGAGAGTTTTCGCCCTGGTTGCGCCATGTCGTTGCGCGGCATGGTCTACGCTGGCAAAACAGGAGTAGATTTTTACCCTGTCGGACGGATCGTTTCGTTCAGTCTAGACCCATCCGCCGCCGCTCAGAACTGCCGCATCCACCCGCAGCATCGTCATTGCGCGAGTACAGCATGGATCGACCCTCCGGCCTTCGTACCTGCCTCCACGACACGGCACAGTCATGCGTCATTGTCGACAACATGGCGCGCAAGCTGGCCGGCCTGCTGTCCGGTCGCGAGCCGGCGATCGTGGTCGGCATCCTGCGGCGCGGCGCTCCGCTGGCCGACCGCATCGTCGACTGCCTGCTGCGGCAGCACCCGGGCGTGTCTGCGCCGCTGCGGGTGGACCTGAAGGTCAAGCGCTATGCCGACGATCTGACCCTGCTGCATCCCGAGACGCAGTTGTCCGAGGACGCGGGGCAGCCGCTGCCCGCGCTCGAGGGGCGCACCCTGGTGGTGATCGACGATGTGCTCTTTACTGGGCATTCGCTGCTGCGCGTGGTCGATCACCTGGCTAGGCGGCAGCCGGCGCGCATCCTGGTTGCGGTGCTGGTCGATCGTGGCGTCGCCTGCCTGCCGGTGCATGCCGACGTGGCCGGCGTGCGCCTCGACATCGCGGCGGAAGACATCATCGAGTGCAACGTGCCACCGTATGAGCCGGATTTCCGCATCGAACTGCTGCAGCCGCGCAGCGCTGGCTGAGCGGAGGGGACGATGATCTTCGTCGATCGAATCGATGCCGCGCGCAAGCTGGCCGACGCCCTGGCGGCGTATCGCGGCGCCAGGCCGCTGGTGCTCGCCATCCCGCGCGGCGCGGTGCCGATGGGCGCGGCGCTGGCCGAGGCGCTGGAGGGCGAACTCGACGTCGTGCTGGTGCACAAGCTCAGTTCGCGCTGGAGCCCGGAATATGCGATCGGCGCCATCGACGAGAGCGGCTGGTCCTTCGTGTCCGACCCGTCCGACGCCGACGAGGCCTGGCTCAACGAGGAGAAGGCGCGCCGCCTGGCGGGCCTGCGCCAGCGCCGTGCGCAGTATTCGCCGGAGCGGCCGCCGATCGACCCGCACGGCCGGGTGGTGATCGTCGTCGACGACGGGCTCGCCACCGGCGCGACCATGATCGCCGCGCTGCATGCGGTGCGCGCGCAAGGCCCGCAGAAGCTGGTCTGCGCGGTGCCGGTCGGTGCGCCGGACAGCCTCAAGAAAGTCGAACCCTATGCCGACGAGGTCGTGTGCCTGTACGCGCCGTGGGACTTCCGCGCGGTGGGGCAGTTCTACAGCCAGTTCTGGCAGGTCGAGGACGAGGAAGTGATCGACTGCCTTCGCGCGCATCGCCGACGTGCCGCTGCGCACGCGGCCGGAGGAGGCGTGCCGCCGCCGCAATGACCGTCCCATGCGGCCGGAGCGCATGCTGAAGAGGGAGAGGAGAAAAACGACGATGACAGCCAAACAACTGCTTTTCCGCGACGATGCGCGCCACCGCATCCTGCGCGGCGTCTCGCTGCTGGCCGACGCGGTCAAGGAAACCCTGGGCCCGCGCGCCCGCACGGTGCTGCTGCGGCGGCCCTACGGTCCGCCCATCGTGATCAACTCCGGCGTCATCGTCGCACGCGAGATCGAGCTGTCGGACCCGTTCGAGAACATGGGCGTGCAGATGGTGCGCGAAGTGGCGGCGCGCACGTCCGAAGTGGCGGGCGACGGCACCACCACCGCGACGCTGCTGGCCGCCGCCATCGTGCGCGAGGGCATGAAGCACGTCGCCGCCGGCATCAACCCGATGGACCTGAAGCGCGGCGTCGACAAGGCCGTCGAGGCGCTGGTCGGCGCGCTGAAGGCGATGGCGCGACCCTGTGAGACGCGCGTCGAGATCGCCCAGGTGGCGAGCATCTCGGCGAACAACGACAACGCCATCGGCGAACTGATCGCCGAAGCCATGGAGCGCGTCGGGAAGGAAGGCGTGATCACCGTCGAGGAGGGCACGGGCCTCGCGAGCACGCTGGAAGTGGTCGAAGGCATGCAGTTCGATCGCGGTTACCTGTCGCCCTATTTCATCAACACCGAGGGCGCGCGCGTGATACTGGAGGATGCAGCCATCCTGGTGTGCGACCGCAAGATCGGCGCAGTGGCCGACCTGCTGCCGGTGCTGGAGTCGGTGGCGCGCAGCGGGCGGCCCTTGCTGCTGATCGCCGAGGAGGTCGAGGGCGAGGCGCTGGCGCTGCTGGTGGTGAACGCCGTGCGCGGCACGCTGAAGGCCTGCGCGGTGAAGGCGCCGGATTTCGGTGAACGGCGGCGCGCGATGCTCGAGGACATCGCGGTGCTGACCGGCGCGACGCTGGTGAGCGGCGAAACCGGCCTCACGCTGGAGCATGCGACCGAGGCCGAACTGGGCAGCGCGCGCCGCCTCGAGGTGGACAAGGACAGTTGCACGCTGGTCGGTGGCGGCGGCGCGCACGCACTGATCGAGGCGCGCATCGCCCGCATCCGCGCAGAGATGGATGACGCGCGCTCCGACTACGAGCGCGAGGGGCTGCAGAAACGCATCGCACGCCTGGCCGGCGGCGTGGCGGTGGTGAAGGTCGGCGGCGCCACCGAATCCGAGATGAAGGAGCGCCGTGCGCGCGTCGAGGATGCGCTGCATGCGACGCGCGCTGCGGTGGCCGAAGGCATCCTGCCCGGCGGCGGCGTGGCGCTGCTGCGTGCGCGTGGGGCGCTGGGCACGCTGCACGGCGCCAACCACGATGAGGATTGCGGCATCCAGATCGTGCTGCGCGCGGTGGAGGAGCCACTGCGTCAGCTCGTCGCCAACGGCGGCCTCGAACCCTCGGTGGTGCTCGACCGGGTGGTGGCCGGCAGCGGCGCCTTCGGCTTCAATGCCGCGACCGAGGAATACGGCGACCTGATGGCGATGGGCGTGCTCGACCCGTGCAAGGTCACGCGCAGTGCGCTGCAGAACGCCGCTTCGGTGGCGGGTTTGATCCTCACCACCGACTGCCTGGTGGCCGAACTGCCGCAGCCGGCGGGCGGCCTGCCGGGCGGCGAGGAGATGTGACGGCGGGCTTGGACCAGGGCTGAGGCGAACATGGTCACGCAGGCCGCCTGGCAGACTTTTCCTCACGAAGCCGATGTCGGCGTGCGCGGCACCGGCGAAACGCTCGCCGAGGCCTTCGCCGGTGCCGCCACTGCGATGACGGCGGCGATCTGCGATCCGGGCACGGTGGCCGCGCGCGAGGCGGTCCCCATCGAATGCTCTGCGCCCGAGACCGAGCTGCTGCTGCTCGACTGGCTCAACGCGCTGGTGTTCGAGATGGCCACGCGGCGCATGCTGTTCGCGCGCTTCGAGATCGACATTGCGCCCGAGGATGGCGGCCTGCGACTGCGCGCGACGGCCTGGGGCGAGGCGGTCGATGTCGCCCGCCACCAGCCGGCCGCCGAGGTGAAGGGCGCGTCGTTCTGCGAGCTGAAGGCCGGGCAGCAACCCGACGGCCGGTGGCTGGCGCAGTGCGTGGTCGATGTGTGACGCGCGCGTCACGACGAACGGGGACGGAAGATGGATACCTCCAGACTGAAGCGGCGCGGCCCCTGCGAGTGGGAGCTGCCGGCGAGCGGCCGCATGCGGGTGCCGGGCGTGATCTTCGCGTCGAAGGAGCTGGTGCAGGCGATGGACGACAAGGTGGCCGAGCAGGTCGCCAACGTCGCCAGCCTGCCGGGCATCGTCGATGCGTCGTACGCGATGCCGGACGCGCACTGGGGCTACGGCTTTCCGATCGGCGGCGTGGCGGCCTTCGATGCCGACGAGGGCGGCGTGGTGTCGGCGGGCGGTGTCGGCTTCGACATCTCCTGTGGCGTGCGCACGCTGCACACCGGCCTCAAGGCGGCCGATGTGGAAGGCGTCAAGAGGCAGCTTGCCGACGTGCTGTTCGCGCGCATCCCGGCCGGTGTCGGCAGCACCGGCGCGCTGCGCCTGTCGGGGCCGGAGATGGACGCGATGCTGCGCGGCGGCGCGCGCTGGGCCGTCAAGGAGGGCTACGGCAGCGAGGCCGACCTGCTGCGCATCGAGGAACACGGCTGCGTGGCCAGCGCCGATCCGAAGGCGGTGTCGGAGATGGCCAAGAAGCGACAGCGCGACGAGATGGGCACGCTGGGCTCGGGCAACCACTACCTGGAGGTGCAGGTCGTCGACCAGGTGTTCGACGCCGTGGTGGCGCAGGCCTATGGCCTGGCCGAAGGCGACGTGGTGGTGAGCATCCACTGCGGCTCGCGCGGCCTGGGGCACCAGATCGGCACCGACTTCCTGCGCGAGATGGTGGTCGCCGCTGGGCAGGCTGGCATCGTGCTGCCGGACCGCGAGCTCGCCTGCGCGCCGCTCAAGTCGGCGCTCGGCCAGCGCTACCTTGGCGCGATGCGTGCAGCGATCAACTGCGCGCTGGCCAACCGCCAGATCCTGACTCACCTCGCGCGCGAGGCCTTCGCCACAGTGCTGCCTGGCACGCGCCTGCCGCTGCTGTACGACGTGTCGCACAACACCTGCAAGGAAGAGATCCACACCTCGGCCGACGGGCGCAAACGGCGACTGTTCGTGCATCGCAAGGGCGCCACCCGCGCCTTCGGCCCCGGCCATGCCGAGCTGCCCGCCGAATACCGCCAGGCCGGCCAGCCGGTGCTGATTGGCGGCAGCATGGGCACCGCGTCGTGGATCCTCGCCGGCGCGGCCGGCACCGGGGAGCGCGCCTTCGGCTCCGCCTGCCACGGCGCCGGCCGCGCCATGAGCCGCAGCGAGGCGCTGCGCCGCTGGCACGGCAGCAACGTGGTCGACGAACTGGCGGCCAAGGGCATCATGATCCGCAGCCCGAGCTTTCGCGGCGTGGCCGAAGAGGCGCCGCTGGCCTACAAAGATGTGGGGGAAGTGGTCGACGCAGCGGACCACGCCGGCCTGGCCAGCAAGGTGGCACGGTTGCGGCCGCTGGTGTGCGTGAAGGGCTGATCTGTTTATGTAGGAGCGGGCTTGACCGCGATCTCTGCGGCGGATCGAGACCGATCGCGGTCAAGCCCGCTCCTACAAAGGCGTCGCACGGCAGCCCCCCCGCCGTAGGAGCGCGCTTGAGCGCGACCGAAAGGTCGAATCGCGGTCAAGCCCGCTCCTACGGCGGAATGGGTTACGCATCATGCAGGGGTGGGCTCAGCCTCGGCGAAGTCTTTATCGCCAAGTGACGACGACAGCGATGGTGAGGAGGAAGCGATGCAGCGCCCCGCGATCATCCGCAAGACGGCCGCCGATCTGGCGGTGCCGCCCTACCTCGTCGATTACGCGGCGACCTGCGCCGGCTTCTCGTGGGACGCGGCGCGCGCCGAGTTGGCCGGCCTGCCGGGAGGCGGCCTCAACATCGCCCATGAGGCAGTCGAGCGCCACGCGCAGGGGCCGCTACGCGATCGCACAGCCTTCCGCTTCCTCGGCGAGACCTCGGTGCGCGATGTCAGTTTCGGCGAACTGTCACGGCTCACCAGCCGCTTCGCCAGCGTGCTGCAGACCCTCGGCGTACGGCGCGGCGAGCGCATCTTCGTGCTCACCGGCCGCATCCCGGAGCTTTATGTCGCGGTGCTCGGCGGCCTGAAGGCGGGCTGCGTGGTGTCGCCGCTGTTCTCCGCCTTCGGCCCCGAGCCGATCGCCACCCGGCTCAACATCGGCGAGGGTGCGGTGCTGGTGACCACCGACGGACTCTACGAGCGCAAGGTGGCGAAGGTGCGCGACCGGCTGCCGACGCTGCGCCACGTGCTGCTGGCGAGCGAGTGGGACGAGAGGGAGCAGCGGGGCGCCGCGACCGACATCGCCGGCACCCACGATCTCGCCACGCTGATGGCGCAGGCCGCTGACCACTTCGACACGGCGGCAACGCAGGCCGAGGACCTCGCCCTGCTGCACTTCACCAGCGGCACCACCGGCACGCCCAAGGGTGCGATGCACGTGCATGGCGCGGTCGTCACCCACTGGGCCACCGGCCGCTACGCGCTCGACCTGCATGCGGGCGACGTCTTCTGGTGCACCGCCGACCCCGGCTGGGTCACCGGCACGTCCTACGGCATCATCGCGCCGCTGCTGCACGGTGTGACTTCCATCGTGGACGTGGCCGAGTTCGACGCCGAGCGCTGGTACCGCATCCTGCAGGAGCAGCAGGTCAGCGTGTGGTACACCGCGCCCACCGCGATCCGCATGCTGATGAAGGCGGGCCCCGAACTGGCGCACGGTTTCGCCTTCCCCCGGCTGCGCTTCGTCGCCAGCGTGGGCGAGCCGCTCAACCCGGAGGCGGTGTGGTGGGGCCGGGAAGTGCTGGGCAAGCCGATCCACGACAATTGGTGGCAGACTGAAACCGGCGGCATCATGATCGCCAACCTGCCGGCGCTGGACATCAAGCCCGGCTCGATGGGCAAGCCGCTACCCGGTGTCGAGGCGGCGATCGTGCGCCAGCGCGAAGGCGGCGGCGTGGAGGTGATCGACCAGCCGGACGAGGAAGGCGAGCTGGCGCTGAAGCGCGGCTGGCCGTCGATGCTGCGTGGCTACCTGAACAACGAGGAGCGCTACCGCAAGTGCTTCGCCGGCGACTGGTACCTGACCGGCGACCTGGCGAAGCGTGACGCCGACGGCTACTACTGGTTCGTCGGCCGCAGCGACGACGTGATCAAGTCCGCCGGCCACCTGATCGGCCCCTTCGAGGTCGAGAGCGCGCTGATGGAGCATCCGGCGGTGGCCGAGGCCGGCGTCATCGGCAAGCCCGACGACATGGTGGGCGAGGTGGTGAAGGCCTTCGTGTCGCTGAAGCAGGGCGTCGAGCCGTCCGAGGCGCTGCGCAAGGAGCTGCTCGGCCACGCGCGCAAGAAGCTGGGCGCGGCGGTGGCGCCCAAGGAGATCGACTTCCTGCCGGTGCTGCCGCGCACGCGCAGCGGCAAGATCATGCGCCGGCTGCTGAAGGCGCGCGAGCTCGGCCTTCCCGAAGGCGACACGTCGACGCTGGAGGCCGGAGCATGACGCGCGAGCGCAAGCCCGCGGCGGGCGTACAAGCGCCGCTGCCGTGCAAGTCGAAGCCAGCGGACGCGAAGCCCTCGCCGGTCGCAGCGCCGGCGAAGCGCATGCGGAAGGACAGGGTTGCAGTCGCGGCCGTAGCGCCCGCGACACCGCCGCTGGAACTGCGCCTGCTCGCCGACATGCTGCGCATCCGCCGCATGGAGGAGAAATGCGCCGAGCTGTATGGCGCCGGCAAGATCCGCGGCTTCCTGCACCTCTACATCGGCGAGGAGGCCTGCGCGACCGGGGCAATGCACGCGCTCGCCGCCGAAGACAACGTGGTCGCCACCTACCGCGAGCACGGTCACGCGCTGCTGCGCGGCGTGGGCATGAACGCGATCATGGCCGAAATGTTCGGCAAGGCGGCGGGCTGCTCGCGCGGGCGCGGCGGCTCGATGCACCTGTTCGACGTGCCTCGCCGCTTCTACGGCGGCAACGCCATCGTCGGTGGCGGCCTGCCGCTGGCCGTCGGCCTGGCGCTGGCGGACAGGCTGCAGGGCATGCGCCGCGTCACCGCCTGCGTGTTCGGCGAAGGCGCGATGGCCGAAGGCGCGTTCCATGAGTCGATCAACCTCGCCGCGCTGTGGCAGTTGCCGGTGCTGTTCTGCTGCGAGAACAACCTATATGCGATGGGCACGGCGCTGGCGCGCTCCGAATCGCAGACCGACCTGTGCGCCAAGGCGGCGAGCTACCGGGTCGCCACCTTCCGCGCCGACGGCATGGACGTGCGCGCGGTGTTCGACACCGTGAGCCGCGCGGCGAAACAGGTGAGGGAGGGCGGCGGCCCGGCCTTCGTCGAGCTGCAGACCTACCGTTTCCGCGCCCATTCGATGTTCGACCCCGACCTGTACCGCGACAAGGCCGAGATCGAGCAATGGAAGCAGCGCGGCCCCATCCACAGCTTCTCCGCGCAACTGAAGACCGACGGCCGGCTCACCGAAGAAGCCTTCCTCGCGCTCGATGCCGAAGCCGAGGCCGAGGTCGCTGCCGCGATCGCCTTCGCCGAGCAGGCACCGTGGGAGCCGGTGGCGGATCTGCTGAAGGACGTCCACACGCCAGCCGGCGCGGCCGAAGGAGGCGCGCGATGAGGGTCAGCTACCGCGAGGCGATGCGGCTCGCGCTGCGCGAGGCGCTGCAAAACGATGCGCGTGTGTTCCTGATGGGCGAGGACGTCGGCCGCTACGGCGGCAGCTATGCGGTGTCGAAGGGGCTGCTGGAGGAGTTCGGCCCCGAGCGCATCCGCGACACGCCACTGTCGGAACTGGGCTTCGTCGGCGCCGGCGTGGGCGCGGCGCTGGGCGGAATGCTGCCCATCGTCGAAGTCATGACGGTCAATTTCAGCCTGCTGGCGCTGGACCAGATCGTCAACAGCGCGTCCCTGCTGCGCCACATGTCCGGTGGCCAGTGCTCGGTGCCGCTGGTGCTGCGCATGGCCACCGGCGCCGGGCGGCAACTCGCCGCGCAGCATTCGCACAGCCTGGAGAACTGGTACGCCCACATCCCCGGCATCCGCGTGCTGGCGCCGGCCACCGTGGCCGATGCGCGCGGCATGCTCGCGCCGGCGCTGGCCGACCCCGACCCGGTGGTGATCTTCGAGCACGCCCAGCTCTACAACCTGGAAGACGAGCTGGCGGACAACTGGCGCTGCGACATCGCCCATGCCGCGGTGCGCCGCTCCGGCACGCAGGCGAGCGTATTCGCTTACGGCGGCTGCCTGCCCAAGGCGTTGCAGGCGGCGGACGAACTGGTGGCGGCCGGAATCGACGTCGAAGTGGTCGACCTGCGCGTGCTGCGTCCGCTGGACATCGACACCATCGCAGCATCGGTGCGCAGGACGCATCGCGCGGTGGTGGTGGACGAAGGCTGGCGCAGCGGCAGCCTGGCCGCCGAGGTGATCGCGCGCATCGTCGAGGCCTGCTTCTACGAGCTCGATGCGCCGCCCGCGCGGGTGTGCAGCGAGGAGGTGCCGATCCCGTATGCGAAGCACCTGGAGGAAGCCGCGCTGCCGCAGCCGGCGAAGATCGTCGCCGCGGTGAAGGAGCTGCTGAATGTTTGAGTTCAAGCTGCCCTCGCTGGGCGCGGACATGGACGAAGGCAAGCTGCTGGAGTGGCTCGTCCACCCCGGCGACGAGGTGAAGAAGGGCCAGGTCGTCGCCATCGTCGACACTTCCAAGGCGGCGGTGGATGTCGAGATCTGGCAGGACGGCACGGTGCATGAGCTGCTCGCCGAGCCCGGCATGAAGATGCCGGTCGGCACGGTGATGGCGACGCTGCTGGAGCCGGGCGAAGCGCCGCCGACGAAAACCGCACGCAGGAAAGTCGCGAAGGCGGTTCCATCGGCGGTTCCAGCGGGCGAGGCCCCTGTTGCGGCGGCTGCCCCGGCGCAGGCTGCCGCACCTGCCGCCGCCGGGCGGCTGCGCGTGTCGCCCGCCGCGCGCAAGCGCGCCGGAGCGCTCGGGGTGGATCTTGCCGCGCTGTCGGGCAGCGGCCCCGGCGGTGCGGTGACGCTCGATGACGTGGAACGAGCCGCGGCCACCGCGCGACCGACTGCACCGCCAACTGTGGTGGCGGTAACCCCCATCTCCGCCGCCGAGCGCCAGGCCGAGACCCGCCGCGCCATCGCCGCGGCGATGAGCCGCTCGAAGCGCGAGATTCCGCACTACTACCTGTTCGAGGCCGTGCCGATGGCCCGCGCGCAGGACTGGCTCACCGGCGCCAATGACGGACGGCCGATCACCGAGCGCCTGCTGATGGCGGTGTTGCAACTGAAGGCGGTTGCGCTGGCGCTGCGCAAATACCCCGAACTCAACGGCTTCTACCGCGATGGCCAGTTCGTGGCAGGGCAGGGCATCCACGTCGGCGTCGCCATCTCGCTGCGCCAGGGCGGCCTGATCGCCCCCGCGCTGCACGACGTCGACGAGAAGCCGCTGGATGCGCTGATGCGCGAACTCACCGACCTGGTGCGCCGCACCCGCGCCGGCTCGCTGCGCAGCTCGGAGATGAGCGACCCGACCGTCACCGTCACCAATCTGGGCGAGCAGGGCGTGGAGGCGGTGGCGGGCGTGATCTACCCGCCTCAGGTCGCCCTCGTCGGCTTCGGCCGCATCGCGCCGCGGCCCTGGGTGCGCGAGGATAGCGGCGAGCTGTGCGTGATGCCCGCCGTCACCGCCAGCCTCGCCGCCGACCACCGCGTCTCCGACGGCCACCGCGGCGCGTTGTTCCTGGCCGAACTGCGCGAACTGCTGCAGCGGCCGGAAGAACTCTGAACACCCATCCCTGACGGAACCATCCATGGACGACACCGAACTGCGCGCCATCGTCATCGCCACGCTGAAGGCCATCGCCCCCGAAGTCGAGGAGGCCGAGCTGCGCCCCGACCGCCCGCTGCGCCAGCAGGTCGACCTCGACTCGATGGACTGGCTGAACTTCCTGATCGGCCTGGCGGAAAAGTTGAAGGTGGAGATTCCGGAGGCGGACTACCGGAAGCTGGTGACGGTGAATGACCTGGTCGCCTATCTTCGAGGCAAGCTCGGCGGCTGAAGCCGGACCAGACGGCGAGGGGCGCCAGATGCCGCTCCGGGTCTATCCCAAGGTGCGCAGCGCGCGCGGATGGGAGAAACTGCCGCCTCCCAACGCAACAAGGAAAGAACCACCGTGACCGTCAATCCCGCTCCCCTCGTCACTCTCGCCAATGGCGTCAAGATGCCCCAGCTCGGGCTGGGAACCTGGCCGATGAACGATGCCGAAGCGGCCGTCACCGTCGCCGACGCGCTGCGCATCGGTTACCGCCTGATCGATACCGCCGAGAACTACGAGAACGAACGCGGCGTCGGCGAGGGTATCCGCAAGTCGGGCGTGAGCCGCGACGAGGTCTTCGTCACCACCAAGTTCAACCGCAAGTGGCACAGCGTGGAAGGCGCGCGCGCCGCCTGCCTGGCGAGCCTGGAGCGCCTCGGGCTGGACTACATCGACCTGCTGTTGATCCACTGGCCCAACCCCGACCAGGATCGCTACGTCGATGCCTATGCCGGCCTCGAGCGCCTGCTGGCCGAGGGCCTGGTGCGCGCCATTGGCACCTCCAACTTCAAGCCGGCGCACCTGCAGCGCCTGTTCGACCAGGGCATGGTGCCGCACTTGAACCAGATCCAGCTCGACCCCTACCACCGACGTGACGACCTGGTGGCGATCCACCGGGCACGCGGCATCGTGACCGAGAGCTGGCGTCCGCTGGGCGCGGGCAACGACATGCTGGCCGACCCGGTGATCGGCGGCATCGCCGAGCGCCATGGCCGCACGCCGGCACAGGTGGTGCTGCGCTGGCAGGTGCAGCAGGGCTTCGTCACCGCGCCGAAGTCGTCCAACCCGACGCGTCTGGCGCAGAACCTCGACGTGTTCGGCTTTGCGCTGAGCGACGCCGACATGGCCGCGCTCGACGGGCTCGACCGGCCCGATCCGACGATGTTCGACGCCGACAGCTTCGGCCACTGAGCGGGCTCGGCGTCATGCGGCGCCCGGAGGCGGGCGCCGTGCAGCAAGCCTTGCAAAGGCGACGATCCGCATGACCTCGATCTTCGACATTCTTGCCGAACAGCGCATCGCCGACGCCCTCCGTCGCGGCGAGTTCGACGGCCTGCCGGGGGCGGGCCGGCCATTGGTGTTCGATGACGAGCTGTTCGTGTCGCCCGAGCAGCGCATGGTCAACCATATCCTCAAGAACGCCGGCATCACGCCGACCGAGGTGACGCTGCGCCGCGAGATCGCTGCCTTGCGCAAGGAAATCGAATCTCTGCCGCAGGGCGAGCAGCGCAGTGCGCTGCGGCACAAGCTGGCGTGGTTGTTGATGCAACTGGGCGAAAAGCATTGATGCGCCGCGGAGAGAGCCCGACGGCGCAAGGCGGCGGGCCCGAACGTCTTCGCTGCGAGCTTCTGCGTCAATGTTGTTGTAATTCCCGGGCGTATGACTAAAGTTTGAGTTGATGGCTTCGTGATGAACGGGGAGGGGAATCTTGGGTCATCCGTCTCGGCTGAGGGCGCGCGGCTTGCTCGCGCCCGTGTTGCTGTCTCTTCTCGTCGTCTCCAGTCCCGCATCACCTGCCGACGCGCCCGCTCCGGCGAGGGTGTTCGACGCTGCGCTCGCACGCCAGCGCGACGCGGAGACGCTGAAGGTTCTGTCGGCCGAGGGCCGGCTGTTGTACCAGCGCGCACGCGTCAAGCTCGACGGCTACCGCTATTGCAGCATGGCGGTGGCGCAGGCCGAGCGCGGCGAGCTGCGCGACAGCATCCGCTCGGCGTCGATGGCCCTGCATGTGGGCAATGCGCAGGGCAATGAGGATCTCGTAGCGGTTTCCCAGCGCGATCTGGCCATCGCCTACAGCTATGCCGGCGATCTCGAGCATGCCGAACAGTATGCGCGCGAGGCACTCGGGCACCAGGCGAAGGATCCCCGGATTGTCGAAGGCCCTGCCTACAAGACGCTGGGCGACGTGGCGGTGCGCCGCGGCCGCATCGCCGAGGGCGTGCAGTGGTACGAGAAGGCCGCGGCGGCTGCCAGCGATCGCTTCCGGCCGCTGGTGCAGATCTCGCTTGCGAACGCCCTCGTCGCCGGTGGCGATGCCGCGCGCGCACGCGCGCTCTACGATTCGATCCAACCCCCGGAGGCCGACCTGCAGCCGCTGTACCGGCGCGGCCAGGGCAACCTGCTGCTGATCGAGGGCAAGCCGCAGCAGGCGCGTGAGGCGTTCGAGGAGGCCGCGCGGGACGCGTCGGGCGCCGATGCGGCCTACCACCGGCTGTGGGCGGTCGAGGGCATCGCCCGCAGCGAACTGGCGCTCGGCAACCGGGCGGCGGCGCGCGATCGCTTCAAGGAGGCGGCGCAACTGTCCGAGGCGATCCGCGCGCGCTTTCGCAGCGAGGAGTTCAAGACCGGGCTCTTCGGCGATATGCAGAAGATCTTCGAGCAGGCGATCCTGCTGTCGATGGAAGCGGGTGATGTCGAAGGCGCCTGGCAGTTGTCGGAGCGCAGTCGCGCCCGGGCACTGCTCGATATCGTGCGCGGGCGGGTGACGCCTGCGGGAGACGCGGAACTCAGCACCGGGGTGGTGGCGTTGAAGGAAGTCCTCGGCGCCTTGAGGCCAGGCGAAGTCCTGGTGCAGTTCCATAGCCTGGACGACCGGTTGATCGCGTGGACGGCGCGTGCGTCCGGCCTGCAGGCGGTGCAATTGCCCTTGTCGCGTGCGGCGATCGACCAGGACGTCGAGGCGATGCGGCAGTCCATCTTCGATCGCCGTCGCGACACCGTCGAGCTTGCGTCGGCGCTATACGGCAAGCTCTTCGCGCCACTCGGGGTGAAGGCAGGCGAGCGCGTGGTGATCGTGCCCCATGGCGGGCTGCATTACCTGCCCTTCCAGGCCCTGCGCAGCCCCGAGGCTTACCTGATCGAGCGCAATGCGATTGCGGTTGTCCCGTCGGCGAGCCTCGCGGTGCAGCTCGTGCGACGCACCGACACGAAAAGCGATCGGTTGATCGCCTTTGGCAATCCGGCGAACAGTGCGCGCGAGCAACTGCCCGGCGCCGAGCGTGAAGTCGAGCGCATCGGCACGCTGTATGCCGACAAGCGGGTGTATGTCGAACGTTCGGCATCGAAAGCGCGCTTCCGCGACGAGGCGGGCAACGGCCGTGTGCTGCACGTGGCGGCGCACGCCGAGGTGGATAGCGTCGATCCACTGCATTCGCGCATCCTGCTCGCCGCCGAAGGCGACGACCCCGGCTTCCTCGAGGCGCGCGAAGTGTATGGCGTGAACCTTGCCGGCGTGTCGCTCGTGACCTTGTCGGCGTGTGAGAGCGGGCTGGGGCGCATTGCCCGCGGCGACGAAATCCTGGGTTTCACACGCTCCTTCCTGACCGCGGGTGCCTCCGGCCTGGTGGCCTCCTTGTGGCCGGTGGCGGATGATTCGACCGAGCTGTTGATGACGACCTTCTACAGCCGCCTGGCCGGCGGCGCCGAGGCGATCGATGCCATGCGCGACGCACAGATGGCGGTGCTCGGCCAGCGGCGTTTCGCCCATCCCTTCTTCTGGGCGCCGTTCAACCTGATCGGCGACTGGCGCTTGCGCGCCGGTGCTTGACCCCCACCCGACGAGACCTGATACGGAGTTCCCGATTCCGATGACTGCCCCGCGCCCTGCCGCAGGCCCTTTCCTGCCCTTGCTCTCCGCGCTCTCGATGGCCATGTTTGCTGCCCTGCCTGTCGCCGCCCTGGGGCAGGCAGTGCCCGATGCTGGCGGCGCCCTGCGCGAAGCGACGCCGCCCCCGCGGGTCATTCCGCCGACCCCGGAGATCAAGGGCATGCCGGCCCCGCAGCCTGCAGCCACGACGGCGCCGGTCGGCGGCCCCAGCTTCGTGCTCAAGGGCGTGCGTTTTTCGGGCAGCACCCGATTCACCAACGACGCACTGCAGGCGCTGGTCGCGGACCGCATCGGCCAGGCGGTGACACTCGCCGATCTGGAAGCGCTTGCCGAGCGCGTGACCGAGCGCTATCGGCAGGACGGCTACCTGCTGGCCCAGGCGGTGGTGCCGGTGCAGGAGTTTGGCGATGGCATCGTCGACATGTCGGTGGTCGAAGGCACGCTGGGCAAGGTAACGCTGCAGGTGGATCCGGCCGCGCGTGTCGAACCGCAGGTGGTGGAGCGCATCCTGGCCCGCCTCGAGCCCGGCCAGCCGCTGCACGGCCCCACGCTGGAGCGGGTGATGCTGCTGTTGTCCGACCTGCCCGGCCTCGCGCCGCAGGCGGCGCTGGAGCAGGGCGACGCCGCGGGGACGACCGACCTCATCGTCACGGTGGGGCCGCGCCGCAACTGGAGCCTGATCCTGGATGCGGACAACTACGGCTCCCGCGCCAGTTCGGAATACCGGGTGGGCGCGACCGGCCGCCTGAACGGGCCGCTGCGGCTGGGCGACAACCTCGATGCGCGGGCCCAGTTCGGCGCCGGCGGGCGGCTGTCCTATGGACGCCTCAGCTATGAGCTGCCGCTCGGCGGCAACGGCACGCGGCTGGGCGCCTCCTATTCGCAGGTCGACTACAAGCTCGGGAAGGATTTCACCGAGCTCGACGCCAGCGGTCGTGCCGACGTGCTTGAGCTCAGCCTCAGCCACCCCATCATCCGCTCGCGCTCGCGGAACCTGTTCGCGCGCCTGGGCTGGCAGCGCAAGGACCTCGATGACCGCATCGGCCTCATCTCGCGGCGCGACGAAAAGTCGCTACGTACGGTCTTCGCCGGGCTTGCGTATGAGCAGCGCGACAACCTGCTCGGCGGCGGCTACACCAGCGCCGGGTTGACCGCGTTCTTCGGCGATCTCGACCTCGGCGGCATTGCTCGTGCCGAGGATCGTACCGGGCGGCGCACCGAGGGAAGCTTCCAGCACTGGAATTACGAATTGTCCCGGCTCAATCAGTTGGTCGGGCCGCTGAACCTGTTTTTCGGCATGACGGGCCAGTTCGCCGACCGCAACTTGACGAGTGCGGAGAAAGTGTCGCTGGGCGGACCGCGCGCCGTCCGCGCCTATGCGCCGGCAGAGGCGACGGTCGATGAAGGCCATGTCGCCAACCTCGAGCTGCGCTACAGCGTGACGCCCGATCTGTCGCTGCAGGGTTTCTACGACTGGGGCTGGGGCAGGTTCAATCGTAAGCCGGCGCCGGGCGAGGGAGACAACCATGTCACCCTGCGCGGTTATGGCGTGGGCGCGTTCTGGGGCACGGCCGACGGATTCGTGTTGCGCACCAGCCTCGCATGGCGCGTGACCGATCGCGGGGTCACCGATCCCGATCGGGTGCCGCGCCTGTACATGCAGGTCTCCAAGTCTTTCTGACGCCCCGTCGCGGGCAAAGCAGGGGGCATCATGAAACCTGGGTTCCAACCCTCCTCGCGTCCGGCGCGCAACGCAGTCGCGCTCGCGGTGGCGCTCGCGTTCCTGCCCGCAGTCGCCTGGGCCATGCCGACCGGTGAACAGGTGGTGGCAGGACAGGTCGCAGTGGATCGGCCCGCGGCGGACCGCATGCTGATCCGGCAGGGTACGAACGCCGCGATCGTGAACTGGAACGGTTTCTCGATCGGCGTTGGCGAGGCAGTACGGATCCAGCAGCCGGCCGCGTCGAGCGTGATGCTCAATCGTGTGATCGGCAACGATCGCAGCGACATCTTCGGCAGCCTGAGCGCCAACGGTCGTGTGTTCCTCGTCAATCCCAACGGCGTGCTGTTCGCGCCGTCGGCGACGGTGGACGTCGGCTCGCTGGTGGCGAGCACGCTCGCCATCGAAAACGCTGATTTCCTCGCTGGCAGCTATCTCTTCAGTGGCGCCGGGGGCAGCGTCGTCAATGCCGGCCGCATCAACGCCGCCGACAAGGGCACGGTGGCCCTGCTGGGCGGCGACGTGCGCAACGACGGCACCATCGTCGCGCGGCTGGGCAGCGTGATCCTCGGCGCTGGTGGGCGCATGACGCTCGATCTTTCCGGCGACGGGCTGTCGCAACTGACGATCAGCCAGGGCGCGCTCGACGCGCTGGTGGCGAATGGCGGTGCGCTCATCGCCGATGGCGGACAGGTGTTGCTCAGCGCCCAGGCGCTGGGCGAGCTCGTCGGCACGGTGGTCAATCAGGGCGGCGTGGTGCGCGCACGCAGCCTCGCCGAGCGCAATGGCCGCATCGTGCTCGACGGCGGTGAGGCGGGCGACACGATGGTCACCGGCACGGTGGACGCCAGCGGGCCCACTGCAGGCACGTCCGGCGGTGAAATCCAGGTCCTCGGCCAGCATGTCGGCGTCGCCTCGGCGGCGTCGCTTGACGCGAGCGGCCGTGCGGGGGGCGGTCGCGTGCTCGTCGGCGGCGACTACCAGGGCGCCAATCCAGCCGTGCGCAATGCGGCCGCCACGTGGTTCGGACCGCAGGCCAGTATCCGCGCGGATGCGATCGACAGCGGCAATGGCGGCACGGTGGTTGTTTGGAGCGACGGCCCGACGCGTGCCTATGGCAGCATCAGCGCGCGCGGGGGCAGCGGCGGCGGCAATGGCGGGCTGGTCGAGACCTCGGGCCATTGGCTGGATGTTGCGGGGCTCAGGGTCGATGCCAGTGCGCCGGCGGGATTGGCCGGCACCTGGTTGCTCGATCCGTATGACCTCACGATCAGCACCAGTCCTACTACGAGCACGGACAACAACACTGATTCCGCGCCCGTCTGGAACGCGTCCGACATCGGAGCCAACGTCGCAGTCGGGCAGATCGCGAACCGGTTGAATGCAGGAACCAGCGTCGAGATCACGACCGGTACGGCGGGCGGTCAGAGCGGTAACATCACGTGGTTGAGTGGAGCGAACCTGAACGTGACCAGTGCGACGCGCGTGTCGCTCTCGGTTGTCGCAAACAACGATTTGCTGGTCGAATCCGGGGTTCAGATCGTATCCAGTGCGGCGCCACTGGATGTCGATTTCTCTGCCGGTGGCGGAGTGAGGTTGGCGGGTACGCCAAGCAGCCCGATCCGCATCGCCAGTGCGGGGGGCAACGTATCGCTGACCGGTGCAGCGGGGTTCGGGGCGGGCGTGTGGCTGCAAGACGCGACCATCGATAGTGGCGCCGGATCCATCTCGCTTGTCGGGGTCCATGCCGGGAGTGGCGGAAGCGGGGACGGCGTGCGCCTCGAGTCCTCGTCGCTGGTGACAGCCAGCGGCGATGTCAGTCTCGTCGGCAGCGGAAGTACCTCGTTTGCCAGCGATCCTCCTGTGGGCGGTGTCGGTGTGCGACTGACGGCCGGCTCGTCGATCGTGACCGGGAGTGGTGCCATCGACATTATCGGCAGCGGTGGAAATGGTGGCGAGAGCGACGGCTTTGGCGTGGGTGGAGCCGGCGGCGCAGGGGTTTCGCTCGAAGATTCGTCCCTTCGGAGTACGTCGGGTGACATCGCGATCGTTGCCACGGGCGGCAGCGGCGGCCCGGGCAGCTCTTCGAGTGGTCCTGGCGCCGACGCGGGTGCAGGCGGGGCAGGACTGACGATCAGTAGTCCGTCAGAGTCCGGAGCCGAAATTCGGACTACATCCGGTCAGGTCGACTTCATCGTCACCGGCGGCGACGGCGGAGTGGGTGGCGAAGCTGGAGGGGCTGCCGGTGGTGCCGGCGGCACCGGCGGTGCTGGTTTCTGGAATGACGGTGGGACCTTGATCGCCGACGGCACGGGCTCCTTCCTGATCGTCGCCAGTGGTGGCGTGGGGGGAAGCGGGGGCGATGCCACCATCGGAGCGACTGGAGCGAGCGGCGGTAGAGGGGGCGATGGTGGTCATGGTGTGTACAACACCGGCCTGATCCAGACCGCCACGGGAGGCGTCTCCGTCATCGGATCGGGAGGGGATGGTGGCCAAGGGGGCTCAACGTCAAACACGTTCGGCAGCGGATTCGGCGGCACGGGCGGCAATGGGGTGGCTCAGCCGTTCGGGTCGATCGTCACCGCGTCGGGTGACATTGAATTGCGGGGAGCCGGTGGCTTCGGGGGGGGACGTAGCCTGTCCGGCGGTTTGGCCTCCATCGGGTCGGAGGGCTTCAACGGTACCGGCATCAATCTGGGGTCGGGCTTCGGAGATTCGCCGACCCTGGGCAGCGAGTCGGGCGACATCACTGTGTTCGGCCTAGGCCGCAGCCTTTCCGACATTCGTCCCGCCGATGGAGTGGTCCTGTTCGCGGCGACGGTGGAGACCTCGGACGGTGGCAATATCGATCTGCGTGGACGCAGCGAAGCGACGGCATTCGGTTTCATCAACGCGGGTATCCTGATCACCGACTCCGCCGTGCGGACCCGCGGCGCACCGGGTCGGATCATGATCAGCGGCGAGACGCTCACTGATTACGCCGGGGTGCAGATCACCGTCGACGAATCCGCGACCACGATCGGTGGACCCGAGACGTCGGGCAGCATCGCGATCCGTGCTCGGAACGACGGCGGCGGCGATGCGATCGAGTTCGGTAGCGATGTCGCGATCCGGACCTCAGGAGTCGTCAACCTGCGCCCGGGTGGAGTCGATGCGAGTGGTGCATTGACTGCGGCGGACGCGATGCCGATCTACGTCGCGAATCCCGCCTTCGCTGGCGAGTTTGCGCTCGGGCCCTTCGGTTTCGTGCTGAGCGATTCCGAGTTGGCGACCGTTCAGGCCGATGCCGGCATCGTCATCGGTAGCGATACGCATGTGGGTGCGATCACCTACGACCTGCCATTCACATGGACGACGAATCTGACGTTGCAGAACGAAGGAGCGGGAGCGGGCGGTATTTTCCTGGACAGCGGCATCAGCCTGCCCGGACGCAGGCTCGCGCTTGCGACGATGGGGCCACTGGTTTCGGCAGGTTCCATCGTGGCCGACGAACTACTGGTGCGAGGGGCGGCGGCGACCAACGCGTCGTTGAATGACGCGGGCAACTCGGTGAATCGACTTGCGGTCGACCCCCCCGCCAGTTTCGCCTTCACCAACGCCGGCCCGATCGTCATCGGTCCTGTTTCTGCGTTCGGGTTCTCTTCGTCGACGAACCTGGTCCAGACGCTGACGGCGTCCAATTCCACCAGTCTGGGCGATTTCTTCGTCCGCACCCTGTCCGGCTCGATCACGCTCGGCCAGAACATCACCACGCTCGATCCGGGCTCGAACATCACGCTCGTGTCGGCGACGAACTTCATCAGCGAAGGTGGTGCCCTGACGCCGGGTGCGGGCGGCACGTGGCGGATTTGGGCGGACACTTGGATCGGCGAGTTGCGCAACGGGCTCGATCCGGCGGCATTCCAGCCCAGCTTTTATGGTTGTGCGTTCGGCGCCGCAAGCTGCGCGAGCAGCGTGGTGATTCCGTCGAGCGGCAACCGATTCATCTATGCCCAGCAGCCGACCCTGAGGGTGGTGGCCGACAATCAGATTCGCCCCCTCGGCGCACCCAATCCGGATTTCAGCTACACCATCAGCGGTTTGCTTCCCGGTGACAGCCGTGCGGGCGCGCTGTCGGGGGCGCTGGGCACGACCGCCGCGCGCAATTCGCCCCCGGGCAGCTATTCGATCGACAATTCCGCGGGCGGCCTGAGTTCGCCGGTGGGTTACGCGCTGCTCGTCACGCCCGGCACCTTGCGCGTGGGAGATGCCGACACCGGCGGCGAGGAAGCCAATGTCCTGCGGCCGACCACCGAAACCACCTATCTCTACGACCGCAATCTGGGCCTGCCGGCGATGTGCGTCGCCACTGGTCCGTTGATGGGCGAGGCGGCCACGCAGGGATCGGACATCCTGTCGATCGAATGGTCTCGGGTCAGGCTGAAGCCCAATCTGTCGAACTGCGTCGATGTCGAGGAGCGCAACGGCTGCAGCGATTTTTGAAGCGATCGGGCGGCGTCGGGGGAAGGCATGAAACAGGGCGGAAGTCCCTATTGACGTTTGCCAGGAGCCGGCGCAGCCTACCCCGCTTGCATGGGGCGGGGCTTGCGGCCTGCACCGAATGATACGACGGACGCAATTCACGGGAGACGCGTCGTGATCGATGTCGAGTCACTGCTTCAGGAGACTGCCGAGCAGCCGCCCTGCGGCCCGGATCTCGAGTACGACGCCGCGTTCAGGGATCTCGAGCAGGCCGCCCAGGGCAAGCCCGAACAGCAGTTCGGCGACACTGTGGTTGCAGCCGAGGAACCTGCCTGGGCGCAGGTGCGGGAGAGTGCGCTGACGCTGCTGCAGCGCTCGAAGGACCTGCGCATCGCTGCGCTCCTCGTCCGTGCGCTGGTGCAGACCGAGGGCTTTGCCGGTTTGCTCCCGGGCCTGCGGCTCATCCTGCGGCTCCTCGAGCGCTACTGGGACACAGTGTATCCGCTGCTCGATGCCGAAGACGACAACGACCCGACGATGCGCATCAACGCGCTGGCGCCACTGGTCGATGGTGAGGCGCTGATTCGCGACCTGCGCGCTACGCGCTTCATGCAGTCCCGCCAGGACGGCCAGGTCACCGTCCGCGACATCGAGGTGGCGCTCGGCCGAATGCCCGCGCGCAAGGGTGCGGAGGCGGTTTCCCAGCGCCAGATCGATGCCATTCTGGCGAGCGTGGCGCGCGAGGACGCCGCCGCCCTCGCGCGCGTGGGCGAAACCCTGGCCGAGACGAGGGCACTCGCCAATTTGCTCAACGACAAGGTGGGGCCTGAGCGGGCGCCCGATTTCAAGCCGTTGATGGTGATCTTGTCTATGCTGAATCAGGTCGTCCGCGGCGCCGTGGGAGACGGCGCTGCGGCAGGCGACGCCACAGGTTCCGTGCCCGAAGCGGAGTCGGTTTCGGCGCCGGCTGGCGGGGCAGGGGAGAGGCCCATGAATGTCGAGATCCGCACGCGCGAGGAAGCCTTGTTGATGATCGACAAGATCATTTCCTATTTCGAGCGCAACGAACCGACGAATCCGGCTCCCCTGCTGATCAAGCGCGCGAGACGGCTGGTCAGCATGAATTTCGTGGACATCATCAAGGACATGGCGCCCGAGAGCCTCAAGCAGATCGAGTCGATCGCCGGGCCAGGGCGCGACGGTTAGCGAAGCGCGGGCAGTTCCTTCAGGCGTCGTTGCTTCAATGTGTCATCGAGTGGACGAGGAGAAAGGACGTGGTCACCAGCAGCCAGAAATTCATCGCGCGCAATCGCGCCCCGCGAGTGCAGATCGAGTATGACGTCGAGTTGTACGGCGCCGAGAAGAAGATCCAGTTGCCTTTCGTCATGGGGGTGCTGTCGGATCTGTCGGGCAAGCCTGCCGACCCATTGCCGCCGGTGGCCGAGCGCAAGTTCCTGGAAGTGGACGTCGACAACTTCGACAGCCGCATGAAGGCGATGAAACCGCGCGTCGCCTTCCAGGTGCCGAACACGCTGACGGGCGAGGGCAACCTCAGCGTCGAGATCACCTTCGAGAGCATGGACGATTTCTCTCCGGCGGCGGTGGCGAGCAAGGTGGATGCCCTGAACAAGCTGCTCGAGGCGCGACAGCAGCTTTCGAACCTGATCACCTTCATGGATGGCAAGAGCGGCGCGGAGGAACTGATCGCCAAGGTCATCCAGGATCCGGCCCTGCTGCAGTCGCTCGCGGCCGCCAGAAAGCCCGAGGAAGGCAAGGCGGAAGAGACCAAACCCCAGGAAGGCGGCGCAGCGTAATCGCCGAGCCCTACAACGTTTCAGGAGAAGGCAATGGCGGAAGTACAGCAAAGCACGCAGCTTTCCGGCGTCACGCTGGAGGGGGACGAACTCGGCGCACTGCTGCAGAAGGAATTCAAGCCCAAGACGCCCGAGGCCAGCAGCGCCGTCGAAAAGGCAGTCTTGACGCTGGCGCAACAGGCGCTGATCAATACCAAGGTCATCAGCCCGGACGTCGTCAAGTCGATCGAGGCCATCATCGCCGAGCTTGATCGCAAGCTCACCGAGCAGGTCAACGTCATCCTGCATCACCCGGATTTCCAGAAGCTCGAAGGCGCCTGGCGCGGCCTGCATTACCTGATCAACAACACCGAAACCGACGAGATGTTGAAGATCCGGGTGATGAACATCACCAAGCTGGATCTGGGCAAGACGCTGAAGAAGTTCAAGGGCACGGCGTGGGACCAGAGCCCGCTGTTCAAGAAGGTGTACGAGGAAGAGTACGGCCAGTTCGGCGGCGAGCCCTTCGGCTGCCTGGTGGGGGATTACTACTTCGACCAGAGCCCGCCCGATGTGGAACTGCTGGGCGAGATGTCGAAGGTGGCCGCCGCGGCGCATTCCCCCTTCATCGCCGGCGCCAGCCCGACGCTGATGCAGATGGATTCATGGCAGGAGCTGGCCAATCCGCGCGACCTGACGAAGATCTTCCTGACACCGGAATACGCTGCCTGGCGTTCGCTGCGCGAGTCCGACGACGCGCGCTACGTGGGCCTGGCGATGCCACGCTTCCTGTCGCGCCTGCCTTACGGCGCGAAGACCAGCCCGGTCGAGGAGTTCGACTTCGAGGAGGACACGGGCTCGGCAGACCACACGCGTTACACCTGGGCCAATGCCGCGTACGCGATGGCGGTGAACATCAACCGTTCGTTCAAGCTCTATGGCTGGTGCTCGCGCATCCGCGGCATCGAGTCGGGCGGGGCGGTCGAAGGGCTGCCGGTGCACACCTTCCCCACCGACGATGGCGGGGTGGACATGAAGTGTCCGACGGAGATCGCGATCTCCGACCGGCGCGAGGCCGAGCTGGCCAAGAACGGCTTCATGCCCATCGTGCATCGCAAGAACTCCGATTTCGCCGCCTTCATCGGTGCGCAGTCGCTGCAGAAGCCGGCGGAGTACGACGACCCGGACGCGACCGCCAATGCCAACCTGTCGGCGCGTCTGCCCTATCTGTTCGCCTGCTGCCGCTTTGCGCACTACCTGAAGTGCATCGTGCGCGACAAGATCGGCTCGTTCAAGGAGAAGGACGACATGCAGCGCTGGTTGCAGAAGTGGATCATGAACTACGTCGATGGGGACCCGGCGCATTCGTCCGAGCAGACGAAGGCGCGCAAGCCGCTGGCTGCGGCGGAGGTGCAGATCGAGGAAGTGGAAGGCAATCCGGGCTATTACACGTCCAAGTTCTTCCTGCGCCCCCATTACCAGCTCGAGGGACTGACCGTCTCGCTGCGGCTGGTTTCGAAACTGCCCTCCGCCAAGGGGGCGTGAGGTGCCAATGAGTGCCGTCGCGAGGCGGTACGGTTCGCCGCGAGGCTAGCAGCATCCCGAACGAAGGAGACGCATCATGGCTGTAGACATGTTCATCAAGATCGGCGACATCGAAGGCGAATCGACCGACGGCAAGCACGAGAAGGAAATCGACGTCCTGTCCTGGAGCTGGGGCATGAGCCAGTCGGGCACGACCCACATGGGCGGCGGCGGCGGTTCGGGCAAGGTCAGCGTGCAGGACATCTCGATCACCAAGTACGTGGACGCGGCGACGCACGCGCTGATCAAGGCCTGCTGCGACGGCACCCACTATCCCGAGGCGAAGCTCACCGTACGCAAGGCCGGCAAGGAGGCACTGGAATACATCAAGCTGACGATGAAGGAAGTCATCATCACGTCGGTGTCGACCGGCGGCAGCGGCGGCGAAGACCGTCTGACCGAAAGCATCTCGTTGAACTTCGCCGAGTTCAAGCTCGAATACACGCCGCAGAATCCGGACGGCACCGGTGGCTCGGCGAAGGAAGCGGCCTGGAACATCGCCAAGAACGAGGCCAGTTGACGCGCGCTCAGGTCGCGTTTGTCATATTGCGAGCCGGTCTGCCGGGGCGACACATGATCGCCCCGGCGGGCGCAGTGTCCAATCGTCCATCCCGCCAGCGAGGGAGCATCCAAGGTGTCCAAGTCAGACATGTTCCTGAAGGTCGAAGGCGCGCGCTCGGGCACGATCAAGGGCGAATCCCAGGACGATGCGCGCAAGGACGAGATCGACGTGCTGGGATGGTCGTGGGGCATGCAGGCGCGCACCGAGATGGGCGGCGCGGGCACCACCACCAAGGCTTCGCTGCGCGAGATGCTGGTCAGCAAGCGCGTGGATAGCGCGTCGACCCCGCTGATGTCGGCGATGCGAAACAACGATCTGATCACGAAGGCGGTCCTGACCGTTCGCAAGGCGGGCAAGGCGCCCCTGGACTACTTCACCGTGACGATGGAGAACGGCCGCATCACCTCGATCGACGTCGAATCCGTGGGCGAGGAGCAGCCGGTGCTGATCGAGCGGCTGAGCCTGTCGTTCCAGAAGATCAGCATCGAGTACGTGCCGCAAGGCGAGGACGGCATGGGCAAGGGTGCCATGCTGTTCGAGACCGAAACCCTCTGACCCCCTTCGAGCGGGAGGAAACATGAGCCTGGATGCCGAGCAGGTCCTGCGTAGCGGCGATCCCGCGGGTGCGCTCGCGGCCTTGCAGGGAATGGTGCGCGACAAGCCGGACGACACCCGCCTGCGCGTCTTCCTCTTTCAGTTGCTGTGCGTGCTGGGCCAGTGGGAGCGCGCGCAGACGCAGCTCGAATTGTGTGCGCAGATGGATCCGGCGGCGCTCGCGATGCGCGAGATGTATCGCGACGCCATCCTGTGCGAGCGGGTGCGCAGCGACGTGTTCCAGGGGATCCGCTCGCCGATGCTGTTCGGCGAGCCGGAAGGCTGGATCGCGCTGCTGATCGAATCGCTGATCCGCGCCGGGCGTGGCGAGGCCAGTGCGGCGGAGAAATTGCGCAGCGACGCGTTCGAACAGGCGCCGACGACCTCGGGCACGCTCGACGACCAGCCCTTCGACTGGATCGCCGATGCCGACATGCGGATCGGACCGGTGCTGGAGGCGATCGTCAATGGCCGCTACTACTGGATCCCCTTCTCGCGCCTGTCCCGCATCGACATCGAGGAGCCGTCCGACCTACGCGATTGGGTGTGGCTGCCGGCGCATCTGCGCTTCAGCAATGGCGGCGAGACCATCGCCCTGATCCCTTCGCGCTATCCCGGTTCGGAATCCGCCGACGATGGCCTGGTGGCGCTGGCACGCCGAACCGACTGGATCGAGGCCGCCCCCGGCGTGTTCCAGGGCAGCGGCCAACGGGTGATCGCCACCAATGCGGGCGAATACCCCTTGCTCGACATCCGCCACATCGTGCTGCATACCGACGGCGGCGACGCCACCGCGTGAGCCGCACACCATGGCCGAGCTGACGCCGATTGATCGCCTGCAACCCGCGCTGCTCGACCGGCTGACCGACGACGACCCGGCCACGCGCAGCGAGCCGCGCGAAGCCCGCGTCGTGTCGCGCCAGCGCCTGAAGCAGGCGGTACTGCGCGACCTCGCCTGGCTGCTCAATGCAACCCGCATGGCCGATGTGGCCGACTGGAGCGCGGTTCCGGCGGCGCAGCGCTCGGTCATCAACTTCGGCATGCCGGCGCTGGCTGGCGAGACCGCCTCGACGCTGGACATCACCGAGCTCGAGCGTTCGATGCGCCAGACCATCCTCGATTTCGAGCCCCGCATCGACCCGGCGACCCTCAGGGTGGAGGCGGAGACCTCGCTCAGCGCGCTGGATCATCACAACCAGATCCAGGTGCGCATTCGCGGCAATCTTTGGGCGCAGCCGGTCCCCATCGAGCTGCTACTGCGCACGGAGGTGGACCTGGAAACCGGCCAGGTCGACATCGAGGACCTCGGGCGCTGAGCGATGGACCCACGACTGCTGCGCTACTACAACCAGGAACTCCAGCACGTCCGCGAGATGGGCGCGGAGTTCGCACGCCAGTTCCCGAAGATCGCGGCCCGCCTCGGGGTGGACGGCATCGAGGTGTCCGACCCCTACGTCGAAAGGCTCCTCGAGGGCTTCGCCTTTCTCGCTGCGCGGGTACAGCTCAAGCTCGATGCCGAATTCCCGCGCTTCACCCAGCGCATGCTGGAGATCCTCTATCCGCAGTTTCTCGCGCCCACGCCGTCGATGCTGATCGCGCAATTCCGCCCGGACATGAACGATGGCAACCTCGCGAGCGGCTTCGTCATTCCGCGTGGCAGCAGCATGCGCAGCCAGCTTGGCAAGGGCGACGCGACCGCCTGCGAATTCCGCACCGCGCACGAAGTCCGGCTGCTGCCGCTGGAGGTGGCGGCGGCCAGCTATTTCTCGTATGCGCCCGATCTGCCGCTGCCGCAATTGCCCGGCGGCAGTCGCATCCGCGGCGGCTTGCGCATTCGCCTGCGCGCCGGCGCCGGACTGACGATCGCCGACCTCGACCTGGCGCGCCTGCCGCTCTACTTCGGCGGCGGCGACGAAGTGTCGATGAAGCTCTACGAACTCGCGCTCGGCGCCTGCGCCGGCATGCTGGTGCTGCCGCCGCAGCGGCCTGCGCCCTGGTATCAGTTCCTGCCGGCGACGCAGGTCCGCGCGCTGGGATTCGAGGACGACGAGGCCCTGCTGCCGGTGACCCTGCGCGGCTTCCAGGGCTACCGCCTGGTGCATGAGTACTTCGCCTTTCCGCAGCGTTTCACCTTCGTCGACCTGCACGGTCTCGGCGCGCCCGTGCGACGCTGCAGCGGCAGCGAGATCGAGATCGTGCTGCTGTTTTCCCGCGGCGATGCCGCCCTCGAGAGCGTGGTCAGCGAGGCGAACATCAGCCTGTTCTGCGCGCCTGCCATCAACCTGTTGCACAAGCGCGCCGAGCGCATCCAGGTGGGCGACGGGAGCTACGAATTCCACGTGGTGGCCGACCGCACGCGGCCGATGGATTTCGAGATCCACGACATCGAGTCGGTCACCGGCTACGGGGCCGGCGGTGTGCAGGCGCAGCGCGACTTCCTGCCCTTCTACGCGGCCTTCCATACCGAGGCGCCGGAGCATCCCGCCTACTTCACCCAGCAACGCGAGCCGCGCCTGCTGAGCCCGGAGCAGCAGCGCAAGGGCACCCGCTCGAGCTATGTCGGCAGCGAGGTGTTCATCGCGCTGGTGGATCCGGAGGAGGCGCCCTACGCAGCCGAGCTGCGCCAGTTGGCGGTCACGGCGCTGTGCACCAACCGCGACCTGCCGCTGCAGATGCCGGTCGGCGTCGGCAAGACCGATCTCACCCTCGATTCGGCCGCGCCCCTGGTCTGCATCCGCGTGCTGAAGGGCCCGTCGCGGCCGCTGTCCTCGCTGCGCCAGGGCAACGTCGCCTGGCAGTTCATCAATCACCTGTCGCTCAACTACCTGTCGCTGCTCGACAACGATGCGCGCCAAGGCGCGGCGGTGTTGCGCGAGATGCTCGAGCTCTACGCCCTGGGCGGCGACGGCGCGACGCTGCGGCAGATCGAAGGCCTGCGTTCGGTGAAGGTGCGGCCGCTGGTGCGGCGCTTTCCGCTGCCCGGTCCGGTGACCTTCGGCCGCGGGCTCGAAGTCGAGCTCGAAGTCGACGAGCTGGCCTTCCAGGGCGCGAGTCCCTTCCTTTTCGGGGCGGTGATGGAGCGCTTCCTGACCCGCTACGTGTCGATCAACTCCTTCACCGAGACGGTGCTGCGCTCCGACAGCCGCGGTGAAATCATGCGCTGGGTGCCACGATGCGGGAACCGGCCGATCGTCTAGCGTGGCTGAGCGCGCTCCAGAAGGAGCCGTATCGCCACGACTTCTATCAGACGCTGCGGCGCATGGAGTGCCTTTTCGCCGACAAGCCGCGCATAGGGCAGGCCCTGCGGCCGGCGGACGAACCCCTGCGGCTGGCGCAGGACGTGTCGATGAGCTTCGCGCCCGCGCCCATCTCCGCCTTCGAGCCGGCTGCGGACGCGCCGCCCCGCCTGGTGCAGCGGATCTTCGGCCTGCTCGGCCCCAACGGGCCGTTGCCGCTGCATCTCACCGAATACGCCCGCGAGCGCCTGCTGCACCAGGGTGACGCCACGCTGTCACGCTTTCTCGACCTGTTCCACCATCGGCTGATCGAGCTGTTCTACCGCGCCTGGGCGCAGGCACAACCGACCGCCAGCCTCGACCGCCCGGCGCAGGACCGCTTCTCGTTCCTGGTTGGTGCGCTGATCGGAATCGGCACGCCAAAGCTGCGCGAACGCGACGACGCCGGTGATTTCGCCAAGCTCTTCCACGCCGGGCTGCTGGCGCCGCAGGTGCGCAATGCCGATGGCCTGCAGGCGTTGCTGTCCGGCTATTTCCGCCTGCCGCTGCGGGTGGAGCAGTTCGTCGGCCACTGGATGCGCCTCCCCGAATCCGACCGCACGCGGCTGGGGGCGATGAACGCCGGCGCGCAACTGGGCGTCGGCGTGGTGCTGGGCGCGAGAGTCTGGGACCGCCAGCACAAGTTCCGCCTGCGCATCGGGCCGCTCGGCTTCGCACAGTACGAGGCCTTCCTGCCCGGCGGCAAGGCGCTGGCGCGGTTGGTCGCGCTCGTGCGCCAGTACCTGTGCTTCGAGCTCGACTGGGATGCACGCCTCGTCCTCAGGCACGACGAGGTGCCCGCGATGCGCCTGGGGCGCGCCGGCCGGTTGGGCTGGACCACCTGGCTGGGCCGTCCGCGCGGGCGGCGCGATGCCGACGATCTGACGTTGAACGCGGAGGAGGTGCTGGCGCGCAGCCGTGGGGCGCGCCGCACCGACGTTTCGCCCGATGCAATGCAAGGAGCGCAATCATGAGTGAAATCAGCCGCGTCGCCCTGTTCGGCAAGCTCAACCGCGTGGCGTACAAGGCGGTGGAAGGCGCGACCGTGTTCTGCAAGCTGCGCGGCAACCCCTATGTCGAGCTCGAGCACTGGGTGATGCAGATCGTGCAGACGCAGGACACCGACTGGCACCGCATCATCAAGCACTACCAGATCGATGCCTCCGTGCTGGCGAAGGACATCACCAACGCGCTCGACCGCCTGCCGCGTGGCGCGACCTCGATCACCGACCTGTCCGAGAACATCACCAACGCCATCGAGCGCGGCTGGGTGTATGGCTCGTTGATGTACGGCGACAACTCGGTGCGCACCGGCTACCTGCTGCTGGGCATGCTCAAGACCAACTACCTGCGCAATGCGCTGTTCGCGATCTCGCGCCAGTTCGAGCGGGTGAGGCCGGACGAGCTGTCCGACGCCCTGCCGCAGATCACCGCCGGCTCGCCAGAAGACAGCCTGGGCGCGGGCTCGGGATCGGAGGCCGAGCCGGGCGAGGCGAGCGGCGCGATGGCGCCTGCGCAACTCGGAAAACAGGAAGCCCTGCACAAGTTCGCCGTCGACCTCACGGAAAAGGCGCGCAAGGGCGAGATCGACCCGGTCACCGGTCGCGACGAGGAGATCCGCCAGATCGTCGACATCCTGATGCGCCGCCGACAGAACAACCCGATGATCACCGGCGAGGCCGGGGTCGGCAAGACGGCGGTGGTGGAAGGCTTCGCCATGCGGATCGTGCGCGGCGACGTGCCGCCGCAACTGAAGGCGGTGAAGCTGCTGACGCTCGACATCGGCCTGCTGCAGGCGGGCGCGAGCATGAAGGGCGAGTTCGAGCAGCGCCTGCGCCAGGTGATCGACGAGGTGCAGGCCAGCCCCAAGCCCATCATCCTGTTCATCGACGAGATCCACACCTTGGTCGGCGCGGGCGGCGCGGCCGGCACCGGCGATGCGGCCAACCTGCTCAAGCCGGCGCTCGCGCGCGGCAACCTGCGCACCATCGGCGCCACGACCTGGGCCGAATACAAGAAGTACATCGAGAAGGACCCGGCGCTGACGCGCCGCTTCCAGGTGATTCAGGTCCTGGAGCCGGACGAGGCAAAGGCCACGCTGATGCTGCGCGGCGTCGCCACCGTGCTGGAGAGGCACCATCGCGTGCAGTTGCTGGACGAGGCGATGGAGGCCGCGGTGCGGCTGTCGCACCGCTACATCCCGGCCCGGCAGTTGCCCGACAAGGCGGTGAGCCTGCTCGACACCGCCTGCGCGCGGGTGGCGGTCAGCCAGCACGCGACACCGCCCGAGGTGGAGGACTGCAAGCGGCGCATCGAGGCGCTCGACACCGAGCTCGAGATCATCGGCCGCGAGGAGCTGGTCGGCATCGACATCGGCGCGCGACGCAGCGACGCCGAGGCAAGGCACAAGGCCGAACAGGAGCGCCTGGCGGTGCTCGAGGCGCGCTGGAAGGAGGAGAAAAGCGTCGTCGACGAGATCCTCGACCTGAGGGCGAAACTGCGCGCGGGAGGCAAGGCGGTGGACCAGGCGCCGGAAGCAAGCGCCGCGCCGGCGGAGCAGGCCGCTCCGGCCAGCGCCGCGCCGGAGTCACCGGTCGCCGACAGCGATTCAACACCGAAGGCCGAAGACCCGGCCCCGCCTGCGCAGGATCGTGACACCCTGCTCGCCCGCCTGCAGGTGCTGCAGGAGCGCCTGCATGCCTTGCAGGGTGAAGCGCCGCTGATCATGCCGACGGTGGACGAGCAGTCGGTGGCCGGTGTCGTGGCGGACTGGACCGGCATTCCGGTCGGGCGCATGGTCAAGAACGAAGTGGAGGCCGTCCTGCACCTCGCCGATAGCCTGGAGAAGCGCATCATCGGCCAGCGCCATGCGCTGGAGATGATCGCGCGCCGCATCCAGACCTCGCGCGCGCACCTGGACAACCCCAACAAGCCGATCGGCGTGTTCATGCTCGCCGGCAGTTCAGGCGTGGGCAAGACCGAGACCGCGCTCGCGCTGGCCGAAGCGCTGTATGGCGGCGAGCAGAACGTCATCACCATCAACATGAGCGAGTTCCAGGAGGCGCACACCGTCTCCACGCTGAAGGGCGCGCCCCCGGGTTATGTCGGCTACGGCGAAGGCGGCGTGCTCACCGAGGCGGTGCGCCGCCGGCCGTATTCGGTGGTGTTGCTCGACGAGATGGAGAAGGCGCACCCCGACGTCCACGAGCTGTTCTTCCAGGTCTTCGACAAGGGCTGGATGGAGGACGGCGAGGGCAGGGTGATCAACTTCAAGAACACGCTGATCCTCATCACCACCAACGTCGGCACCGACACCATCATGGGCCTGTGCAAGGATCCCGAGCTGATGCCGACGCCCGAAGGCATCGCCCGGGCGCTGCGCGATCCGCTGCTGAAGGTCTTCCCGCCCGCGTTGCTCGGCCGCCTGGTGGTGATCCCCTACTACCCGCTCACCGACGAGATCGTCGGCCTGATCGCGCGCCTGCAGCTCAAGCGCATCGCCAAGCGGGTGCAGGAGAATCACAAGGTGCCCTTCATCTACGACGAGGCGGTGGTCAGGCTGATCGTAGGCCGCTGCACCGAAGTCGAGAGCGGTGCGCGCATGATCGATGCGATCCTCACCAACACGATGCTGCCTCGCATCAGCCAGGAGTTCCTCGAGCGCATCGTGGAGGGGCGGCCGGTCGATGGGGTGTGGGTGGATGTCGTCGATGATGATTTCCACTACCGCTTCGACCGGCCGGAATCAGAGCCTGTGGGGGGTACGGCATGAGCCGGGTCGCCCACCCGCAGCGCCGCGGGCAGCGCGAGCGCGCCGATCCGCCGCCGGGGTCCGCTCCGGCGGCAGCCGAGGACGGCGAGCGGATCACGCTGGAAGAGGCCGTGCTGCGGGCGCAGCAGGCGCATCGCCACGGACAGCACGACCTTGCCGAGCGCATCTACCGCGCGGTGCTCGCGCTCGACCCGCAGGACGTGAATGCACTGCATTTTCTGGGGGTGCTGCTGCATCAGCGTGGCGACAGTGGCGGTGGCGCGGCGCTCATCAGGCAGGCGCTGGCGCTGGTGCCGGACGCGCCAGGCGTGTGGAACAACCTGGGCAACGTGCTGCTGGAAATGGGGCAGATCGATGAGGCCGTCGAGGCCTATCGTCGCTGCCTGGCGCTCGCGCCCGAACTCGCCGATGCCCACAACAACCTCGGCACCATCCACCGCAGCCGTGGCGAATGGGCGCTGGCCGAGGCGGCCTACCTGCGCGCGATCGCCGCCCAGCCCGACCGGGCCGATGCCTACGACAACATGGCGGCGCTCAACCGCGCCGCGCTCGCGGTCAATCCGGCACTTGCCGATGCCTACAACAACCTCGCCAACCTGATGATGGCGCAGCGCCGCATCGGCGAAGCCGTCGCCTACGCATGCAAGGCGATCACCGTGAGCCCGGGCCACGGCTCGGCGCGCAAGCTGCTGGGCATCGCCTACTACACGCTGGGCGAGCTCGACCGCGCTGCCGCGGTGTATCGCGAGTGGCTGGCGGAGGAGCCGGACAATCCCGTCGCACTTCATCACCTCGCCGCCTGCACCGGACAGGCGATTCCCGATCGCGCCGCCGACAGCTACGTCGAGAAGACCTTCGACGACTTCGCCGCCAGCTTCGACGCCAAGCTCGAACACCTCCAGTATCGTGCGCCGCACCTGCTGGCGAACGCACTGGAGGCCGCCTGCGGCGCGCCGCGGGGCGCGCTGGACGTGCTCGACGCCGGTTGCGGCACCGGGTTGTGCGGCCCGCTGGTGCGTGCGCACGCGCGCGTCCTGAGCGGCGTGGATCTGTCCGGGCGCATGCTCGAGAGGGCGCGTCAGCGCGGCATCTACGACGACTTGCACAAGGCCGAGCTGACGCACCACCTGTCGCAGCATCGGGACCGCTGGGACGTCGTGCTGTCGGCCGACACCCTGTGCTACTTCGGCGATCTCGACGCGATGCTGGCCGCCAGCCACGCCGCGCTGCGGCCCGGCGGGCGGCTGTTATTCACCGTGGAGGCACTGGCGGGCGAGGGCGACGCGCCTTTCCACCTGCAGCCCAACGGCCGCTATGCGCATCGCCACGGTTACGTTGCCGCGGCGATGGCGCGGGCGGGGTTCGACGACATCGCCATCGACGGCCAGGTGCTGCGCAACGAGGGCGGCGAGCCCGTGCGCGGCTGGCTCGTCAGCGGGCAGCGATCGCAGCCGCGATAACCCGGAGGAACGAGCCATGCCGCGAATTCGACTCCCCGACCCCAAGGACATCGACGAGATGATCCAGGGCGTCAGCAAACGTTCGGAGATGGCCGAGCGCAAGCTCAAGACCGCGATCGGCAACGCGCTGGCGACGATGGACCCGGCCGACAAGCGGACGCTCACTGGCGATCTCAGGCTGACCGACCTCGACATCCAGAACCTGTTGCGGCGCGATCGTCTGGATGATCCGGCGCGCGACAGGCTCAAGGAAATCATCGCCAAGATGCGGGATCTGGACGAAAGCGGGCTCACCATTTACCCCGGTGCGGTGCAGAGCCACCGCGAGTTGAGCAAGACCGAGCGTACTGCGATGGCTGCGCTCGCAGCGGATGTTTCCGCCTTGATGCGCGACATCGCCAGCGGTCACCACGACCCCTATGTGAAGAACGTGTTCGGCGACGGATTCGAGGAGGAGGCGAAGAAGGTCTTCAAGGGCGCAGCCAAGGCACTCGACCGGCTGATGAAGGCCTCCGGCGGGCTGGTGGTAGATGTGATGCGCAAGAGCGACGTCTGGAGTTGCGGCGGGCTCACCAACAGCACCCGCATGGCGCTGCCGGAAAGCCTGGTGGCGGCGGCCAGCGATCGCAGCCGGAGCGGGTATGCGTTCCTGACGCTGGTGCACGAGAGCACCCACGCGTTGCCCAAAGGAGGCACCACCGACGTGCTGTACGAGCACCACGAGCGCTTCCTCAACGCCAATCCGCAGGCCAAACTCGCCACCGCCGACTATTACAAGGAAGTCGTGCGGCAGATCGCCACCGCCGCGGGGCGCGTCTTCACGCCCCAGGACGTCGATGCCCACCTCTCTACCACGCGCTCCAAGGATCTGATGCTGGCGGCCGAGGCCGCGGACAAGGTGCTGAACGGCGCCTGGGTGAGCGCCATACGGATCCACGACACCATCCACAGCATGGCGCGGGCGCCGGGCAACTTCGTGGGCTGGGAAACCTGGTTGCGCAACGCTTCGCGGCTGATGGGCACCTCAATCCATCGCGAGCCGGACATCGCCTTCACCAAGGCCGGTCTCATGCGCGGCAGGAACAGCGGGCCGCCGATCCACAGCGGCGACCTCGCGGTGATGGACAACAAGATCGCGATGCTGGCGGCGTGCAACGGCAAGGCGAAGTACGTCATCAAGGAGCCCACTGTCGCGCTGGGGCCCGAGGACTACGTCGGATACGTGCTGACCGAGGTGTTGCGGATGTTCGGCGGTGGGCTGAAGTTCAGCAAGTCGCTGGACAAGGACGTGATCGTGATCCGGTCGCTCGGCGCGCTGCATGAATCGGTCAACAGCGGAAGAAAGAACCTGCTGCTCGACGTCGGCAATGCGAAAAAGCCGGGATTGGCGCAACTGCCCGAACCGATGCGCAGCTACGATGCGCTCAAGCGCGTCTAGCACGCACATCGTCATGCTCGCTGCGCTGGCGTTTCACGAACCGATCGCCTAACAATTACGTATGAGGCGTATGAGGCACACAAGGGAGGCCGCATGCCGCGGGTAATGGAGATCACCACGCCGCTCGATCCGGATGTGTTGCTGTTCCATTCCATCGTCGTGCGTGAGGAGATGGGGCGGCTGTTCGAGTTCGACATCACCGTGCTGAGCCCGCGCAACGATATCGACCCCAACAAGCTGCTCGGCAAGAACGTCACCGTGAAGGTGGAACTCGCCGACGGCGCCATTCGCCATTTCGACGCCTATGTGACGCGTTTCGCCTTCGCCGGCGTCCATGGCCGCTATCTGCGCTACCAGATCGTCGGCCGCCCCTGGCTGTGGTTCCTGACGCGCACGGCCGATTGCCGCATCTTCCAGAACAAGAAGGTGCCGGACATCATCAAGGACATCTTCGCCAAGTACGCGATCGCTTCCTACGAGCTGGACAAGCTCACCGGCACCTACGAACCGTGGGAATACTGCGTGCAGTACCGCGAGACCGACTTCAACTTCGTCAGCCGCCTGATGGAGCAGGAGGGCATCTCCTACTTCTTCACCCATGCCGACGGCAAGCACACGCTGGTGCTGGCCGATTCGCCGAGCGCGCACGAAGCCTATCCGGGCTATGCGGAGATCCCCTTCGTCACCGGCGAGCGCGCCACCCGCATCGAGCAGGAACGCATCTCGGAATGGGGCTTCAACTGGGAGATCCAGCCCGGCGCCTATGCCATCGACGACTTCGATTTCAAGAAGCCCAGCGTCGAATTGCTGAAGCAGACCAAGCAGAAGCGCGGCTACGCCGAGGCCACGCACGAGATCTACGACTACCCCGGCGAATACGACACCCCGGCGGAGGGCGAGACCTATGTCCGCATCCGCCTGGAGGAACTGCAATCGCAGGTGCAGGTGATGCAGGGCGCGGGCAATGCCCGCGGCATCGCGGCCGGCAGCATCTTCAAGCTCACCGGCCAGCCGCGCGAAGACCAGAACCGCAAGTACCTGATCACCGCCGCCACGCTCAGCTTTGCCTACAACGACTACGAGTCCTCGGAGTCGGAAGGCGCCACCTACCGTTCCAGCTTCAGTTGCATCAACAACGATGCGCCGTTCCGCACGCCGCGCACCACGCCCAAACCCATCGTGCAGGGCCTGCAGACCGCCATCGTCGTCGGTCCGGCCGGCGACGAGATCTACACCGACCAGTACGGCCGCGTGAAGGTGCATTTCCACTGGGACCGCCACGGCGACGCGGACGAGAACGCCTCGTGCTGGATGCGCGTGTCACACCCCTGGGCGGGGAAGAATTTCGGCATGGTCGCGCTGCCGCGCATCGGCCAGGAAGTGGTGGTCGAGTTCCTCGAAGGCGACCCCGACCGCCCGCTCATCACCGGCCGCGTCTACAACGCCGAGCAGATGCCGCCTTGGGCGCTGCCCGCGAACAAGACGCAGACCGGCGTCCTCACCCGCTCCTCGCTGGGCGGCAGCGCTGCCAATGCCAACGCCATCCGCTTCGAGGACAAGAAGGGTGCCGAGCAACTGTGGATCCACGCCGAGAAGAACCAGGACATCGAGGTCGAGAACGACGAGACGCACTGGGTCGGCCACGACCGCACCAAGACCATCGACCACGACGAAACCACCCACGTCAAGCACGACCGCACCGAGACGGTGGACAACAACGAGACCATCACCATCCACGGCCAGCGCACCGAGACGGTGGACAAGGACGAGACGATCACCATCCACCAGAACCGCAAGGAGCGCGTCGACATCAACGAGACGATCTCGATCGGCGCCAACCGTACCGAGGACGTGGGTGTGAACGAGGGCATCACCATCGGCAGCAACCGTACGGTGACGGTGGGCGCGAGCGAAACCAAGACGGTCGCCCTGCAGCGCACGCACAGCGTGGGGGTGAATGAGACGATCGCCATCGGCGCGGCGCAGGAGGTGGCGATCGGCGCGTATCAGACGGTGAATGTGGGTGCGAATCAGGATGTCAGCGTGGGGGCGAATCGTTCTATCTCGTCCGGCGCGAACTTGTCGACCTCGGTCGGCGCCGACGAGTCGCGCGACGTCACCAACGGCCGCAGCACGAACATCGGCAAGGACGACTCGCTGAAGGTGGGCAAGAACCTCGTCATCGACGCCGGCGACTCGGTCACGATCAAGACCGGCAGCGCCAGCATCACGATGAAGAAAGACGGGACGATCGCCATCAAGGGCAAGGACATCAGTATTGAAGGTAGCGGGAAGATCAACGTCAAGGCTTCGAGCGATATCACCATGAAGGGCTCGAAGATTCTGCAGAACTGACATCGCGCGAGCGGTCGGAGAGGGGGTTCAAATGAGCGGTCGTGACCAGTTGGAGATGCTTCGCGTGCCCGCACCGGCACATCCAGCGGGCGTCAGCGCGACGGACGTACGCATGGACGGCGTGGTGATCGGCGAACTGATTGCTTTAACGGATCAGGGGGGGACACCGCTGGTGCTCTACCCCGGTAGCGCGGCGCTGGCTGCGCGCAGTACGGTCGATCTGCACGGGGGGCACATCGGCAGATCCGTGGTGCTCATGTTCGAGGCTGGCGACCCGCGCAGGCCGATCGTCATGGGTTTGCTCCGAGGTGGCGAATCGTGGTCGCTCGCCGAGGCGCCGGAGAATGTGGAAGTGGATGCCGATGGCGAACGAATGGTGGTCTGCGCGAAAGAGCGACTCGTCCTGCGTTGCGGCAAGGCGAGCATCACCCTCACCCGCGCTGGCAAGGTCCTGATCGAAGGGGCCTACGTGCTGAGCCGATCGTCGGGGGTTAATCGGGTCAAGGGCGGCAGCGTGCAACTGAACTGAACTTCGAAGCACGACGAAGCGCCTCATCGGTGGTGGAAGATTGATGTGGAATCTGAGCAACAGCACGCCCTACGCCGCAATCGCGACACTGGCGGCCGATCGCGACGGCCACGACCTCTGGATCACGGTTGTGAAGGCGACCTTCGACGTTGTGCCGGACGGCTCGGTCGAACGCGCTGCCGAGCAACTTCCGGTCGTCTTCGCGCCCCTGTTCGCCGGCGATCCGAGCCGCTCGAGCCTCCTTGCGGAAAGCGACATCGACTATGCCAAGGCGGGTGTCGATGTCCTGGTCCAAGGTACTGTCCATGCCCCCCAAGGGAAACCCGCCCAAGAAGTTCTGGTCGGGCTCGATGTCGATGGCAGGCGCAAGATCTTGCGTGTGCACGGTGAGCGCCAGTGGATACGGCGAGCCGGTATCGTAGGGCTCTCCGAGGCGCAACTATTTACAGAGATGCCTTTGACCTATGAATTTGCGTTTGGCGGCTTCGATCCAGTCGATGAGAACGACCATGATGAGCGCAACCCGGCGGGTCGCGGCTACGCAAAAAAGTCGTCGCGGCTGGTAGACCGGCCGGCGCCGCGAATCGAGTATGTCGATAACCGTGCCGACGGCCCACAGCCGAGACCGGCCGGTTTCGGGCCCGTCGCGCGCCACTGGCTGCCGCGACGAACATTGGCAGGTACCTACGACGACAAGTGGAAGGAAGAGCGCTTGCCTCTGCTGCCAACGGACTTCGACGAACGTTTTTTTCTGGCTGCACCCGAAGACCAGCAATTTACTCGGCTGCCACAACAGGCGCTGGTCCGCGTAGCCGGAATGTCTGCCGATGGGAGCCAACTGACTTTTCGTATTCCCCGCATCGCTCTTGCCCTCAATATCCAGATTGGCAACCGCGAGGTCAATCGACGCCCGAGTCTTCGCACGGTCCTCGTTCTTCCCGATTCACGCAGGGTGGTCGTGACATATGCCGACGCAATGCCTTGCTCCGGCGAGAAGTTCAGCATCGTCGATACGGAAGTGGTCGAAAAGAGGTTTATTCAGTAGCCATGGCGCAGCCCGCACGTACCTCGGGGTCAGCCCTCGGCATAAGCGTCATCGGCGCTGGTGCCCGAACCTCTCTCGGCGGCGACTTGGCGAGTTCCGCTGCGGCGGCGAGAGCGGGCATTGCGAATTTTTCCGACCATCCCTTCATGATCGACGTGACCGGGCGGCCGATGGTGGTTGCACGGGACGGTGGCCTTGCAGTTGAGCTTGAAGCCGAAGAGCGAATGGCGCAACTTGCCGTGGTGGCGGCCGTCGATGCCTTCGCCGGCGTTCTGCCTGCCGAGGACGGACGCCGAATTCCATTGAGGCTCTTTCTCGCTTTACCGGAGGCGGACAGGGTTTCCAGTCTCTGGCGGTCCTCGCGGCTTTCCAAAGCGGTCGAGGACGCGCTTGCGGACCGCGCCGAGGTCGTCGCAGTGCAGTGCTTCACACTCGGGCATGTTGCGGGGATTGGTGCCGTTCATGCTGCACAACGTGCAATCAGCGAAGGCTTTGTCGGTTGCTGCCTCATATTGGGCGTCGATAGTTGGCTCGACCCCGTCAGCCTGGAATGGCTCGATGAAAAAGGGCTGCTTCACTCGTCCGCGCGACTCTTCGGCTTCGTGCCCGGCGAAGCCGCTGCGGGGCTGCTCATCGGCTCGCCGCAAATGGTCGGACGCACGATGCCGAGCGCGGTGCTTCAGGGGGGCAACCTGTCGGCCGAGGAGAACCTCTTACCCGAGACTCCTCGGTTGGGGCTGGCGTTGACGAAAGTGGCGCGGAATGCGCTGCGTTCGCTCGATGACGGTGACGGGTTTGCCGAGGCGGTCTTTACCGACCTCAACGGTCTTCCTGAGCGGGCTGATGAGGTTGGTTACACGATGGTGCGCGTGAACGAGCGATTGAGGTCCGGCGGTCGGATGATCACGCCTGCGGAATGGTTTGGCGACGTTGGCGCGGCAACGGTTCCGTTGATGGCGGCTCTTGCCGTCGCAGCGGCTGAAAAGGGATACAGCCCGGAGCGGATCACCCTGTTGCTGATTCAGTCGTTGGGCGCAGAACGGGGAGCCTTGCTGATTTCCTTGTGGAATGGAGGGACTGCATCATGCCGGTAACCGTCAGAGCGGACAAATTTTCAATTTCGCACACCGGTGCGAATGGCATCGCCGCGGCGACGGTGCCGGACGTCTGCAAGACACCTTCGCCCGGCGGGCCCATTCCCATTCCTTACCCCAACATCGCGATGTCGTCCTCGCTGTCAGACGGCACGACGACGGTGAAGGCCGACGGTAATCCCTGCGCCCACAAACCGTCGAAATATGCCCGCAGCAATGGCGATGAGCCGGGTACGGTGGGTGGCGTCAAGTCGAGTGTCAATATGGGCGAGGCGACTTGGCTAACCTACTCCTTTACAGTCAAACTGGAAGGTGAGGGAGCCTGCCGCCTTACCGACAAGATGTACAACAACAAGCAAAACACGGTTTGCCTTTGAGGAGTGCGCTAGTGCCCAATATGGAAATCGCCGTGATGCCATCGACGCCGGTGGCGATCATAGCTTGTGCGATCCACTGCTGCGACAACAAGGTTTATACGGTGACGGAGCATCCACCGCTGAGCCCGTGCACCTCCCTCGGGAAGAAGAAAGATACGTGCGTGCGCAGGAACGTAAAAAAGGCGTTGGCCAAGAACAAGATCAAGAACGTGAAGGTCGAGCCAAAGGAAACAGTCACGGTCATGACCAAAAAAGGACCGAAGGTTTTTAATTGCAAGCCCGACTTCATGGTAGACAACCGTATCATCGACGCAAAGTTTCCCTGCGACGAAGGCAAGCTTAGGCCGAAGTTGGCGCCCCCCGGCAAGCCCGGCTTGGTTCAGGATCGCGCGGTCGGCGCGGCCAAGAAAACCCCGAAGGAAAAGCTCGCATATCCAAAAATGAAAGGTCCGGATGGCAAGAAGGTGAAGAGTGTTCGCGTAATGGGGCCGAAGGAGGCCGCGAAGAAGAAGGGTGACTGCCAATGCTCATGATGGACGTCGCCCGATGAAAATTCTGCAGTACTTCGAGTTGCAGGAAGAAGGCATTCGGCTCACGTCGCTGGTCCTTGCAACAACAATATTCTTCGACGGATCGATACGCGAGCACGGCGACGATTTGCTGGCGGCCTGGAGCGAGTACCGCGATTGGTGCCCGCCGGAAAGCATGAACTTCTATTCGACCGAGACAATGTCGAAACACAAGGCGGTCACCCAGAACACATTGGGCATGCTGCAAGCGTGGTTCGCGCCTGGGTCTCCCGAGCGCAGCATCATTTCGTTCGAGGTCAAGGACGGAAAGACATTCGATGAAACGCCGCGATGGCTGTTCGATATTGTTGGTATCGAAGGCGATCTGGAGGAACCCTCGCTGTTTCAGATTACGGTTCCTTACGCCACTGATCCGGCGGTCGCAGACAGGTTGCGCGCATTTACCTGCATGATGATTGGTCGTCTCGACGCGTCGCATGCCGTCGCCGGCGTCGCGCTGGCGTGTTCGCCGTACGAAGAGGAAACCGCCCAAACCTTTGCGCGTGCGAGGTCGATGCGGCACCGGGGTGTGGACATCCTGCTACGCGAGGCGGACCGAGTGACCGTCGGTCGAGCTGGCGTCAAGGGGGCGAACTGGCTCACATTCATCGATCAGGGACGGGTGCAGCGACTTGGCGGTGAGGCCGGAGTTCGCTCCGCGCTTGATCCTGCGGTCGAACTGACTTCCATAAACGGCGGGCTGCTGATGCGGGCAGGTCCAACACCCGCCATCGGCGACGAAAACCGGCGCGACCGGCTGCCGCTATATCGTAGCGTTTTCCGGGTGATCGAGCCGCTGACAGTTGACGCCTTTGACCGTGCCCTCGATCTTGTGCTCGAGGACGACGAGGAAGCGACCGAACTCTCCCAGCGCTGGCGCAGGCGTCTCGCCGAATGAGCCTTCTCTTGCCCATCCGCGCTCCCCGGATTGCCAATCTGAATGGGCACTGGCTTTTTTGCATACGCGCAGATGCGGTTGTCCATGGCCAACTTCGCAGCCTTGCGGGCATGATCCTGCCCTACTGGGTCGCCGCGGGCAAAGAGGGGGGCTATCTCGCCGCAGCGGCTGAGCCCGGCAACGCTTGTCTGATCGAACGGCCCTTGCCCGATGAGCTTGTAAATGAGGCCGATCTTGCGTTCTTCGCCCGTGCGCTCGACCTCCGCGCGTTTCAGATTGTTCGCTCGGCAGTTCTGGCCCAAGCTGCTGGACGCCTGCCGCCCGCAGCCGGAGGTATGGATGACAGGGGCGGTGGGGCGGAATGGCCCGAGCCACTCTTGTCACTCTTCGGGGCCGCGAGTTTCGTGATCCGACCGCTCGCACGGGGTACCGAGGAGCTCGTTCCTTTGCCGGGTGCGGAGCCCGACGCCGACGTGTCTGAAATGGATCTGTATCCGTCCGCGCGTCTCCATGCGAGTTACAATTTCGTCTTGGCGCCACAGCCCGGCAAGCTGAGACGCTGCATCGTCACGTTTGCGGAGAGCGTGGATCGAGCGCTATTGAGCCAGCTTGCGCAGTTCATTTTCCCGTGGGTGCGTTTACTCGAAACCGGTGGTTTCGATCAGCCGACGGATACGCCGGGCGAACGATCGGCAAGATTCGGCACCGTACAGGTGTACGATCAATTCAGCGCGGAGATCGTCGTCGATCACTTTGCCGCGGCGGAGGGCGCCTGGAGCGTTCTCGCCAATCTCCTCGCTACGTTTGCCCTCACGCATCCGATCGTCTCGGTCGAGATCAACTAAGGGTTCAAGGGCGTCGAGTCACGCTTCCTGATCAGCATCCACTCATGCCAGTCGCCCCCAGCCACCTTGTAACGACGGTCATTAATCAGCACGTCGAAGAATCGGCGATTCTGCGCAATATCCGTTCGGTGTTGCTGACGGCACCCCACGTCAAACTCCATCAACTCCGCCGCCTTGATGACCGCATTGCCGCACACCTGGATGGTCTCGCGATAGCGGGAGACTTTGGCGTGGCCTTGTCGATGGAGGCTTTGGAAACGCCCGGCGTTGGCGAGGTTTTCGCGGCAGCGGTGCGGGCAATCGAAGACGCGGACAAAGGGCGCCTCGACCGGTTGTTCGCAGTGGCCGAGGCGGTGCCGGAAGCGCAGCCGGGACTGATTTCGTCCTTCGGCTGGGTGTCGTCTCAGGTTCTTCAAGGCACCGTCAGCCAACTGCTCGCGTCCGGCTCGCCGTTTCGTCGCCGGGTGGGCATCGCGGCCTGCGCGATGCACCGCGTCTCCCCCGGGGCTGCGCTCGACGCCGCCCTTGAGCATCTGGATTCACCGCTGCGTGCCCGAGCGCTGCGTACGCTTGGCGATCTGGGCAAACGTGACACTCTTGCGTCGGTGCGCGATTCGCTGGAGGACGAGAACGAAGGGTGCCGCTTTTGGGCGGCCCGGTCGGCGGTGCTGCTCGGGGATCGCGAGTCCGCGCTGGCAAGGCTTGCGAGCGTCTGCCAAGCACCAGGACCACAACGCGAACGGGCGATGCATCTGACGCTGCGCGCAATGGATGTGCCCCGTGCCCACGAACTGCTCAAGCTTTTCGCCCGCGAGCTCAAAGACATCCGCCCGCTGATTCAGGGTGCCGGCATCGCCGGTGACCCGCATTACGTCCCGTGGCTCATCAGACACATGGACGACCTGAAGCTGGCGCGCCTGGCCGGCGAATCCTTCACCTTTATCACCGGCCTGGATCTCGCCTACCTCAATCTAGATCGGCGCCGGCCGGAGGGCGTGGAGTTCGGCCCGAACGACAATCCCGAGGACGACGACGTCTCGATGGATCCGGACGATAGCCTGCCGTGGCCCGACCGGCAAAAGATCACTGCCTGGTGGACGGCCCATTCGCAGCGTTTCCAGTCGGGTGTCAGATACTTCATGGGCGAGCCGGTCAGCCGCGGGCACTGCCTCACCGTTCTCAAGGAAGGTTGTCAGCGCCAGCGCATTGCCGCGGCGGAATTCCTTTGCCTACTCGATCCTGGCACCGGACTCTTCCCGACCAGCGCCCCCGCCTGGCGCCAGCAGCGATGGCTGGCGGAAATGAGTTGATCGGCAATGACCGCGAAAGTCATTCTGCCCCTGCTTGCCTTGCTGTTCCTGCTCTTCAGTGTCGCCCGGCTGGCTGCGGCGGGCTGGAGGGTCACTCCGGCGAGCAAGGCCTGGCTGTTGATCGGCACAATCTTCTCAGCCGTGTCACTCTGGCTGTGGTTCCACGTGGCCTGACAAGTGCCGCCCTACGAATGTGTCAAGCGCGCAGGCGGGCGCTGTTGCGCCGTTATCGCTCTCCGCCTTGGATTGTCCCATTTCCACCGTGCCTCAAGACTGACTTTGCGACTGCCCATCCACGCACAGGTCCGGAAACCTGTGCTGGCAGCGAAGAGCGTCACTTCGCCAGCATCCCGCTCGTCAAGTGTGCCTCGTCATACGCAAAGACAACTTCCGGATTCGGCAGCACCAGGTCGCGATCCTTGCCATCGTAATGCAGGCGCATCAGCAGGTCCTTGATGAGGTTGATGCGAGCGACCTCCTTGTTGTCGGCGCGCACCACCGTCCAGGGTGCGGACAGGGTGTGGGTGCGCGCGAACATCTCATTGCGTGCCTGGCTGTAGCCGGCCCAGTGCTTGAGTGCCTCCGCGTCGATCGGGCTCATCTTCCACTGCTTGAGCGGATCCTTGCGCCGATCCTGCAGGCGCTTTTTCTGCTCCGCCTGGCTGATGTCGAGGTAGTACTTGAACAGCTTGATGCCCGATCGCACGAGCATGTGCTCGAAATCGGGGACGGTCTCCATGAACTCGTCGTAGTCCGCCTCGCTGCAGAAACCCATGACCCGCTCGACGCCTGCGCGGTTGTACCAGCTTCGGTTGAACAGGACGAATTCCTGACATGCGGGGAGGTGGGGGACATAGCGCTGGAAATACCAGGTGCCGCGGTCACGATCGGACGGCCTGCCGAGCGCCACCACGCGGGTCTCTCGCGGGCTCAGGTGCTGGATGATGCGCTTGATCGTGCCGTCCTTCCCGGCGCCGTCGCGGCCTTCGAGAATCACCAGGATTCTGTCGTTGCACTTGATGAAGTGGCGCTGCAGCTTTACCAATTCGATCTGCAGGGCGTGAAGGGTCTCTTTGTATTCCTTCTTGCCGATGTGCGGGGCGACGTGCGCTGCGTCGTCGTGATTGGATTTCTTGTTCATGGTCGGCTCCAGACAGCGGATGGAATGGGCGATGGTCATTCCTTCTTGACCAAGCCCGTCGGCTGTTGCGGGGGCGAGGTCCTCGCGTGCAGGAGGGCTCACCATTTTTTTCCGGCACCGTGTGCTCTGGTTTCATCGGCCGGTCGTTCGGGCCAGCGGTAGCTCGCCGAGCGGCGGCGGTGCAATCAACTGGGGAGTCTGCGGCCCCACGCTCTTGTCGCGGAGCCTTTCGACGATGGGCCGGGCGGCAGTGAAAACTTCCTGCACCGTCACCAGGCCGTTGTTATCGGTGTCGGACGAGGGCGACAGGGCATCGATCAGGGCGTAAGTGAAAAGTCCATGCTTGCCGGGGGCGTATTCCTGCGATTCCTCGTCGCCCTTGGAGGCGACGATCAGGGAGAACAGCGACGCGGCCGAGCGTTTCATCAGCGAATAGGGCTCGAAGCGTCCTTCGATGTTTCTCGCCTGACAAGTATCGACAATCAGCAGCCGGCGGCCGGCGGCTCCGCGCAGAGCCTCGAAGAACACCGTCCAGGGCAACAAGGACTCGAGCGTGCGTCCCTCGCGCAGTGCCTCTAGGTCGGCGGGTTCGGCGTCGCGCGGGACGAAGTAGTAGTTTCCAGCGGGGTCGCTGATGCCGTGCGAGGCCAGGAAAACGACCACGGTGTCTTTTGGGCGTGTCTGGCTCAGAAAATCCAGGGCATCCAGGATTGCACGTCGATCCGGTTTGGTATTGGTGTCGTCGGTGAGCAACTGTGTGTTCACCCGCCGGAAGTAGCTGCTGCCGCGCTGTCGGAGGGCTTCAGCGATACCCGCTGCGTCCGCTGCCCCGTAGGCAAGCTGCGCCCGGGGCGGCAATTTCGGAAAGGCGTTGATGCCTACCGCCAGCAGGTAAAGATCACCCGCGGGCGCCTTGTCCCCGATGGGATCGGATAGCTCGTAGTAGGTTTCGGCGACGCCCATCGAGACGCCGGTGAAGGATTCGACCCGGATATTGTTACCGCGGTCAAAGAGCTCGACTTCGAGTTGGCGTTCGAAGCGTTCAGTCTCGCGTCCAGACAGGCGCCGCTGCTGACTTGGGGTGACCGGAATGTTGTTGACGAAGACGGTGAGGTCCTGCATGTCGAGCCGGTTTCTTTCGCCCTTGATCTGCAACTGAAGGCGCGGCTCGCCGTCCCGTCCTCGCTTCGTTGCCAACGGCTGCAGACTGAGCCGCGGCGGGGCGATGTCGCGCAGTTGGCCGATCTCGAAATTCGCAGCCGGGGTGTTCTGGCCAAGACTCCTAGTCGTGGTCGGCTTGATGGCGGCCAGGAATGCTGCGGCGACGACATCGGGGCGATACAGGATGCGGTCGAACTGCACCGCACGGTAGAAGTCGGGCGTGAGGTCTCGTCCCCGGTTGAAGTGCCAGCCGACGAAGTTGTCGCCGTAGACGGAGGACATGTAATAGCCGTTTGGAACCCAGGCGACCCAGTCGCGGCCATTGGAGTGCGGAAAATAGGCCAACTCCTCGTGGCCGTCGCTCATTCGATACCAGCGCAGGGTGCCGTCGGATAGCGCCGCGACGGCGAGTTTGCCGTTCTGAGCGATGTTTACGGCCCACGCGACTGCCGGCAGTTTTACGCTCCAGATTTCCTCGGCGTTCGCATCGAACAGCCGTAGTGCCCATTCCGTGCCCAGCAGCACGACCTTGCGCTTTGGGTGCAGGGCGTAGCTGCGGGACATTTCGTACTCGTCCAACAGCGCTTGCTTGCCGTTGATAGTGGGATCGAAGGAATCCTTCCACCGAGCCACCTCCATGCCCGGCGCATGTGTCAGCGGCCGAAAAGATTTCTCCTGCGATGTTTCTTCGAGCCCCTGATCACCCGCAAGAAGGGGGGAGAAGCTCCGCATCGCCGTCTCGGTGCGTCGCGTTGGATAGCGCAGCAAGGAACCGTCGGCAGAAAGTTCGATTCTCCCCTGGGAAGCGCTGAAATCCACAATCTCGGGTCCGCGCCACGCATGGCGCTTGCCGTCTGGGCCCACGATGCCCACTCCCGGGTCCTCCGCCGCAAAGGCCATCGCGCCTTCGGCCATCGGCTGGACGTCGATAATGCGGTTGTTGGACACAGGAATCGACTGCAAGGCACCTCGGCCGCCGTCGGCCCAACGATACAGCGGCGTCTCGCCGCTGCCCCGGTAATCGCCGCCAGCGTAGAGATACCGCCCGTCGGAGGACCACCCAACACTGTTGAAGCCCGCTTGCGCGTCGACGCCTTCGATGCGTGGTCGATAAGCCTCGCTCAAGTCGCGCGCCTGGAGCAGGGTGATCGCCGGCTGGTCAAAAAAGCTTACGGCGAGCCAGCGGCCATCGGGTGAGAATCGAACGCTCGAGGGCTTGCTGCCGCCGGCGACTGTCCGCCGCCCCAACAGCTTGAAGTCGCGATCGTAGAGCCGCACCATGCCGTCCAAGGCGACCGTCACCACCAGCCCGTCGAGCCGTTCATCGATCTCCATGATCTTGTCGCGGTAGTCGAGATCGCTCGCAACGACCTGGTAGTCCGATAGCCTGAGCCGGTGGAGCCCTCCACGCGCTTGCAGTCCAATCAGCAGGTGCTTGCCGTCCCGCGTCCAGGTAAGCGCCTGGAAGGCGTCCTTGAAGCCACCCACTCGGTGGATCAGTTCGCCGCTGGCGATGTCGAAAAGGTAGAGCGATGCGGCCCCATCCCAGTCCCAGCCTGTCCAGCCACCTGTCGCCACCGTCTTGCCATCGGGCGACACCGCCACAGCAAAGAGTTGGCCTTCGTGGCCCTTATCGATGGGTACGCGAAGCGTACGGATTAGTCGTGCCTCGGGCATCTGCCACACCCGCACCGTCTTGTCGTCGGAACAGGTGATGAGCCGGTTACGTGGCGTGTCCACCGCGATGCGGCGGATGAGGGTCGTGTGCATGCCGACCTCCACGCGCAGTACCGGCTCTGCAGTCGGGTCGCCGGCGCTGGCAGAGGCGACGCAAGTCAGCAGCAAGAAGCTACCGGCTGCCGCGAGCGCGAGCGCGAGAGTCAGAGTGAGTGAGGCGAGAGGCCGCTTCACGGCCCTATTGCAGCGATTTCGGCTTGCGGCGCAAGCTTTCATCGTCGTCCTCATCGGCGTAGACGACGGAGGGGCTGCCGAAAGCGCCACTCCGTCCCAGATCCACACTCTGAGCTAGGCCACGTCCGCCGCTGAAAAGCAGCACTCCCCCTTGAACTGCTACCGTGCCGTCGACGCCCGGTGTTCCGTTTCCGTCGGCGGCCATTTCCGTCCCGATGGTGGCCAGCGCGGCAGCAGTGTCCGCAGCCTGCAAGGCATCCGCAACCTGCGTCGATTTAGTCGTGCCCGCCGAGCCGGGTGGACCGGCGATGCCCACGTCGATCGCATCAGGGGCGGTCACCAAGATCTCGGGCAAAGCCGGCGCGGCCGGCCCGGAAGCCACTGGAATCGGAGGTGCATCAACCGGAGTGGCGCGCAAGGGACCCGGTGCGGGCGGGCCGACGGGAATATCGGGAACGGAGATCGGTAGTCGCGAAACTGTTGCAGTCGGAGCAGGCGACGCGTTGAAGGACGCCGCATTCACGACCACTGCGCTGGAGTTGGACGTGAGAGCGAAGCTCGCTGTCACGTCTCCGCTGGGCGAGTTGATAACGATAGGGCCCTCGGCCCGCGCACCTTGCAGGTTGACCGTCGCACCGACACCCGATGCGGTCAGGTTCAGAGAGTCGACCCCCTGATTGTTCGGGTTCCAGATTGCAAGCCCCGGCGCTACCACGTCCACCGGGGCGCCGATGGGGTGAGTTATCGTGATGTTGCCGTTGTCCGAGTTCAGGCTCACTGGGCCGATCGTCTCCAGTTGGCCCATCGTCATGTTGCCGCGGGCGTTAAGCATGGTTGGTTGCGGCGTGGCTTCGAAGCCGAGAAGGCTGTCCGAGACGTGCACTGGCTGGACGATATCGATGCTGCCGCTTGGCGCCGACAGCCAGAGCCCCCCCATCGGTTCCACCCGACCGCCATCGGCGGGATTGCGCAGCGTCATCGATCCGCCCGGACCCGCGATCCACGTCTGGCGAAATCGCGATGCCGGAATCGGGTCGATGACAATGTTGCCGCCGGCCTGTGCCTTGAGCGCATTCGCTATGACGTCGCCGTCGACCTTGAAATCACGGCCCGCGCTGACCCAAAGCAAGTTGCAGCAGAATGTCGACAGATTGACGTCCCGCCCCGCCACGAGTTCAGCCGTGCCACCGAAATTGCCGCTGATGTCGTGTGCCGCGCGAATGTAAAGTGCGTCGGCTCGCAGGTTGGCTGCCACGGAGCCTGCCGCGGAGAGGGCTTCAATATCTTCGGCAGTGGCTTGGAAGTTGTCGATGCCGAGTTCGCCCTCTAACCGTACTGATTGCGGAAAGGTACTGTCGTCCGAAGTAACCTTGCTCCTGAACACCGCGCCGTCGATGATCTTCCCTGCCGTAGAGGTGATACGCAGCGTGCCAGCCGTCCGCACGGAAGGTGCGTTGATGTCTCCCTGAGCCAGCAACGTGACATTGCCTCGCCTAGCGTCGATGTCGCTGATGAAGGTGCAGACGGTTTCGGACGTGCAGTTGGTTTCATCAGTAGGAAGCGGGCCGATCGGCAGTGCCTTGATCGTCGTATTCATCACAATTCCACCGGATCCTGCGGTGATGCTGATGTTCTCATCATTGGAATAGATGCGCTCGTTGACGTGGACTGCATTGCCCCCGTATAGATTCACCGGGCCGGTGGTTGCCGGAATAGGCGCCTCGATGTACAAGGTGCCCCCACTCGATGCAATGTCGAGCGCGCCGGAGGTAACAAAGGGGGTATCGGGATTGGGCTTGGGGGCCGAGGCATCGCCGACAGACAGATCTCCGCCGGCGGACACCGTGAGGGTGCCGTTTCCCGTGCGCAACTGTTTCCCTGCCGCTATGCGGACGGTGCCCAAGCGACCCTGCACCGTGAGGGCCGCATTGCGAGTCACGACGTCATCAGCGACGATGACATCGGTTCCGGCGATCAAGGTGATGGTGCCGGTGTCGGTGATGGCGTCGCGATCCTGGCCAATCTGGGAATTCACACGAATGTCCCGTCCGGCGTTGATCGCGAGGCTCGCCCCGGTACGCACGTTTTCCACGCGCCGATCCACATTCACGTCGGTTGCCGCGGCAATGGCGGTTGTTCCGGTGGTTTCGTAGATGGGCTCACCGACCGTGACCGCGCCGCTCGTGGAGCGGAGGTCCACCGACCCGGTGGTGGCGTAGCTACCGCTCACCAGCTCACCGCCGGCGCTTACTGCAATCGGCGCAGCTCCGCTGCGCAGTTGTACCCCGGCGCCTTGGGCAACCGTGCCCGTGGCAGCGCTGACGCGAATGGCTCCCTCATTGGTGGCAATGGATTGCAGAAGATTCACCGTTCGACCGGCGGACAGGGTCGCTTTGCCACCGGCGACACCGCCCCGTCCATCCACCTGGGCACGCACTGCGATGTCCCGTCCCGCAGTCACCGAGAGGGGCGCGCCGCTGCGAAGATTCAGCACTTCGGCCTCGAGGTTGGCATCCTGCGCGGCAGTCAGTGTCAGCGCGCCGACCGTGCCGTCGATCCCTTGACCGAGGGTGACCGAGCCGCTTGTCGACGCGAGGTTCACAGGGCCAGTCGTAGCCAGAATGCCGGTCGTAAAGTCGCTCCCCGCAATCAGGTCGATCGCGCCTCCGTACGCAAACACGCCTTTGGCCGACGCGGTGACAATGCTGCCGGTGTTGGCCCGAACACGGATCATGCCGTTATTGGTGAGGAGGAAATCGTTGAGCTGCACGCTGCGCCCCGCGACGAGATCTATCGCGCCGCCGGCGCTGCCGCCGCGCCCGTCGACCTGCGCGTTCACCATCACGTCTCCGCCCGCGTTGGCCGTGAAGCTGCTGCCGTTTCGCAGGTTTACCACCGGCTGGTTGATGCTCACGTTGCCGGCCGCGTTCACGCTGACCGGACCGGTGGCCGCGCTGATCGCCGTGTCGAGGCTGACGCTGCCACCCGTGGAAGTGAAACTCAGGGGGCCAGTCGTGATCATCGGGCCAGTGGACAGGTTGTTGCCGGTCCTCACCGAAATCGGTGCGCTCTGGGTGAACACACCCTTGCCTGCAGCTACGCGGACCGTCCCCCCGGCCGCGTCGAGGCTCACTGCCCCGTTGTTGGTCACGATGAAATCATTCACGTTGATGTCCTGGCCGGCCGTCAGCGTCAGGCCACCGCCCGAAATGCCGCCGCGGCCATCGATCATGGCGTTGACGTTGACATCGAGGTCGGCACGCAAGGTAGTGCTGGTGCCGGTACGCAGTGTCGTGTTTATGACGCGGGCCTCGTTAGGGCCGATGTCGAATGTCAGCGGATCGAGCAGTAGCGACCCCGCTGCGCCGAAGGGCGCGCTGGCATCGACTGCGCCGGCGAAGACCAGGCTTCCCTTGCCCGAAACCTCCACCTGCCCGCCATCGCCGCCCCGAGCGCCACCGCGAGCGCTGATGCTACCTGCGTAGCGCGTATGCCCATCAGCCCAGACCACGATGTTGCCGCCCTTGCCGTCATCGGCGGCGTCGGCTGTCAGCGCTGCCCCTGCATCCACGGCGGTTGTTCGGGCGCGGTAGGTCGACCCGCGTCCCTGGAGCGCGCCACCCACATGGATCGTGCCGCCGCCCCTATCGCCGCTGACGTTAAGTTGCGAGCCGGCAGCGATGTGCACTGTGTCGCCGAGAATCTCGACTGTCCCGCCGCGCTGCCCAGCCTGCACGCCCTGGGCGCCGATCGTGCCGCGCACTTCGACCGTGCCGCCGTGACTCAGCAGCACGACACGCCCGTCCTGCTGCAGTGCCGAATCCGCCTGAATGGTGCCGGACAGATTGATGACCTGATCGAGCACCGCCTTGGCTGTTGGTGCGTTGATCAGCACCACCTGACCACCCGTGGCCTCGATCTTGCCAGACTGTGAAATCAAGGCGCTCAAGGGTTTGCCGGCGCTATCCAGCAGGGTGAGCGCTTGCTCGGGCGCGAGCGCGACGTTGATCAGCCCGTCGCCGTACAGGTCCAGCGTGAAGGTGTCGCCCGCACCGAGCGCCACCTTGCCGAGGCGCGCCTGGATGAGTCCGCTATTGGCGACATGCGGGGCGACGAGCGCGACGAGCCCCCCGTCGGCCGCGCTCAGATGACCTTGGTTGCTGATGCCGGCGCCCGGCTTGCCGGCTTCGAGAAAGCGCAGCCGCCCTGCCATGAAGTCCTGATCGCTGACATTTGCAGTGCTCGCGATCAGGCTGCCGACGTCTATCCGGGACCCGGGGCCGAAAACGATTCCATTCGGATTGATCAATACGAACTGGCCGTTTGCCTCGATCCGGCCGAGGATCATCGAGAGCTGGCCACCCGTCACGCGATTCAGCGTCGCAGAGGTGCGCGACGGCTGGGCAAACACGACGGACTCTGGAGCATCGACGCCGAAGCTGCGCCAGTCGATCACTGCCCGATCGGTTCGCTGGTCGATGCGCGTGTTCGTGCCGGACTGGGAAACGCTGGCCGTTCCGGCACGTATGACAGCACCCTGAGGCGCAGCCCAGGTGGCGAACGAACAAAGGCCCAAGGACAACAGGGCCGCCACGAGGGGCAGAGGGCGGACGAACCTCGGGAGTGGGTGGGGGTGCTTCACCTGGTCCATGGCCTTGCTCCTTCTCCTAGATGGTGCGACCGTGCCTAGTCACCTTCGTATCAGGAACGAATGGGCACTGATGGAAACATCGAACGTCGATTAGAACCGTGCAGAAAGACCGACGTAGCCGCGCAGATCACGATTGCCTTCTGCAGCGACCGTGCGGGTCAGGGGCTTTGCAATTTCGACAAACCCTGAAAAATTCCGCGTCAGGTCGAAACGCAGACCGATCCCGGCCGAGGCAGCCGACGAGGAGTCGTCGAGGCCAGCAGGGGTGCGCTGACTTACGTAGCCGGCGTCGTAAAAGCCGTAGCCTGTATAGCCCACGCCGTTATCGAGCGCGTTCGTATAGCGCACTTCGAGCTTCATTGCGGCGCCGTGGTCGCCAACCAGCTCCGCAGGATCGTAGCCCCGCCCGAACTGCTCGCCACCAAAGCTGAAGAGTTCGGGAGCAAGCAGGTCCGATGCCGCGTATTGCGCATTCAGGGCGGCGAGGAGCGACCATCCCGGCGCGAGGGACTGCAGCCGAGCCGCATAGAGGCTGAACTTGGTGAAGTCTGGCCTGCCTTCCGCACGCGACAGATCGGGCTCATGCGGCTCGGATGCCCCGAGCGCACGCAAGCCCTGCGCGATCTCGAAATCGAGGATGTTTATTCCTTGGTAAGGGTCAGCGAGGTCGTACGTCATGCCGACCCGCAGGGCGCGGATTCGGTCGCGCGAACTGGTGAAGCGTAGCAATTCCGTCGAGCCGTCATAGGACGACAAGCCGGCGTGCACATACAAGTTCTGATTGCGGCTGCGGACAACGGGATAAGAATAGGTAATGGACCCCGAATCCGACCTGGTCTGGAGGTTCAGCGGGATGAATGAGGCCCCCTCAGCCGGACGCGACCGAACAGCATTTGCCTGAATACCGAGCTTGCCCCCTTCCACGCCGATCTGCTGCTCGTGCCAGATCGAGGCGTAGTCGAGCTCGCCATTCAGCGTGGAGACGAGCTTGATGCCGGTCGTTTCATGTAGATCGAGGACGGAGTTCAGCCGCAGGTCGGCGCTCCACCGCACCGGGCCGAGTGCATCGCTGCCGCGGTTATCGACGCTGACGCCCCCGCTGACACGGCGTTGTGAGAACTCGACGATCAGGTCGGACGCTCCGGGCTCGGTCTTCGAAGCTACCAGCGATGCCCGTGCAAATGCGCCGGGCAGATCGTTCATCAGCAGAAGGTAGCGTTCAAGCGTGGCAGAAGTGAGGGGACGTTCGCGCTCGATCGCTCGGGCATAGCGGGTAACGAGGGCTCGCCGCGATTCCTCATCGCCCTCCAGCACTACGCGAGCGACATACCCTTCGACCGCCTGCAGCTTCAACCGTCCGTCTTCGACGATCTGCGCGGGTACCAGAACCTGCGACAGGATGTAGCCGTCGTTGCGGTAACGAGCGGTCAGCGCGGCGGCGATGGCATAGATGTCGGCAAGCGACACCTCGCGATCCAGGGAAGGATCGAAATAGGATCGCATGTCGTCCTGACGATAGACGGACATTCCCTCAATTTCAAAGTGAGAAAGGGTGAAACGCACCTGATCTGCATTGGGCGGAACGACTTGCGGTGATATTGGTACCCGGAACTGTCCCGGCTGGGCGCGGGGTTCGGCGGGGGCCTGAAACTGCCGTTGGATCAGCCCGGGTTGGCCGGGCGCCGACGTCTGCGCGGCTGCGATCGTGGGAGTGATGGCGAATGAGATTAAGGAGAGTGCGTGCAGCGTGGTTTCAAGCTTGCTGATTCTCATGAGTCGTCCTTATTCATTGACGGCCGAAGAGAGATGAAGCACACCCTCCGGCCAGCACGCAGCGCCAACGCCATACGAAATACACATTCATTTCGAGTCAACATGCTGCCGGATGCCGATCGAGATCATCCATCGTCAAGCTTGGATCTACTTGCTAACGATCCGGCAATGTCTGATTCACTTCGGGGCGTCCGGGTAACGTTTTCCTCTGTTTGGGGTGTGCACGGAACTGGTCTTTCGCGAGGAAAAGGCGCGGCCGCTCTCCGCCCGCACGAAGCTGCGGATGGATATACGTTTGCGCCGCTCTCTTGTCGCCAATTACCGCCACGTCGAGGATGCAATCGTCGAGCAATTGTTTCTTGACTCCCGTACTCAAACAATGTTTCTTGGCCTGCAGGTAGATCTTCGGCTTAAGATGGCTTGCATCGAAACGTTGCTTGGGGTTCGAGGCTCGTACGGCGGGAAGCTGAGGCTTTGCTTGACTGAACAGGGATTCATCGTTCGTTACCCGCCAGCTATCACCATAGTCCTGGTAAAACGTTTCAAAATCAAAAGGAGCAGTGAATATTTTTCCCTTGCGCGCCTCGACGGCACCCGCATTATCGGATGCGCTGGCGAGTAGCCCTTTCACGTAAGTCGGCCAGCGGCCAAGGCCGACGTAGACGTCCAAGTAGTGCGTCGCCGCACGTTGAACATACACCTGGATCGAATTGCCACGCATGTCACGTGCCAGGTACATGTCCATGTGGCGGATCAGGTCGCCGTCATCGGGTAGTACGCGTCTTTCCCCGTCCTTCAGGGAAACGAGGGTGCCGTCGACGAAGACCTTCGGATTGTTGTCCGCCACCGAGAATACAAGCACGGAATTTCCGATCTTCGCTGCGATGGCCTGGTTGAGCGTCGCGTTAGGCCACGTCGGCGCGCCTGATATCTGGCGAGTTTGGACTTCGAAGCCCATGTCCGTCCTGGCCAGGATGAACTCGCCCTCCGCCTGGAAATCGTAGGCCAGGCTCGCAGCGGAAGTGGTGACTTGCTGAGCCGGCGGGAACGTGCGGATATGGATGTCACCCAAGCCTGCGGCAACGACGCAGGACGCGGGTGGCGCATTGGTACTTGCCTGGTTCGAGACCATGGTCGGCGAGGGTTGAATGCCAATTGCGGGTGTGGCGGCCAGATACAGATTGTTCTGCTCTCCAGTGAGGCCCTGCAGCATACAGGTTGGCGCATTTGTCGTTCCGTTGTGAACCGTGAGCTTTACTGCAATCGAAGTATTGCCACTGAACTTTGCCGTGTGGCGGCAGCAGTCTCCAACAATCGCATATTCTGCGTCAGTCCAGTTCGCGGCCAACGACAAGTAGTCATCCGGTACGGAGAGTGCGTAACGAGTCGTCCCCGATGCCAGGTCTACGCGGTAGCCTTTACTGCCGTTCGCATTGCTCTCAACCGTCGCGGAGAGTCTCGTTTGCGCAAGAGATCCAGCCGGTATCAACGGCACAGGAGATATCGAAGAAGTTCGATAACAGTCACCCGCTAGATTGCTGTTGTCCGGGCTCCAACCCGACGGGCAATTATTCCCAGGAGTGCTACCTCTGTAGTTGAGGAGCCAGTGCTGTATGAAGATGCCGCCGTAACTGATGCTCGAGTAGGCGAATTGCTGCCAGCCCTTGCAGTTAGCTGGATTAGGGGAGGCAGCACAAGCGGGAGAATCAAATCGGTTACTGTTGAGTTGCAAGCTGTACGCATCAGGTTGGTCTTGGAATTGGGATTGAAACGTACGACCCATGATCCCGTTGGTCACCAATTGATCGAAAGAGCCTTCGGCGGATATGAGTTGACCCGACACCTGCGCCGAATAATTATTCCCATTTCCAACATTGTAGGGTATGTCCTTGGCCATCGGTGAAAATGGAATGTTCTCCCGATCAACACATGGGATTTCCTCCCACTTGAGGTCCGGATACTTCGCCTTGAAACAGCCATCCCGATGCAGCGGCAAATTCCCCATTTTCGTGTGCCACTCGCGCGCCTTCCGCTCCTTCTCGAGCCGAGCCATACGCGCGTTGTTGGGTAACGGCTTCTCCCTGGCCTCGGTGAGCGCCGGTTTCAACTTGCGATCGGGTTCGGCGATCGACGGCTGGCTGGTCAGCGCGATCAAAGCGGTGGCGGTGCAGCCAGCGATCGTGCCAAGTAGATGTCTGCTTCCAGATGGCGTGCTCATGGTCACGATGTTTCCCTTTGAAGAAATGTAAATCGCGGAATGGCAATCAACGAGGCCGAAGGGTGTGCCAGGCACGACGCGAGCGCATGTCGGCGAAGTTGTCTGCTCCAAACGGACGCGTGCCCCTTATTTGTAGCATTCAATCCGAATTATTGAAGTACTGATGTCATGGGATCATGGCATGCAAGACGTGGCGCGATGCGATCGCCCTCTACGACGATCATCACCTGGAAGCAGGAACTGGCGGGGTGGGTAGTGGCTCTGTTCGAACGGTCCCCATGTGAATGCAACTTCACTCAGTCGGCAGCAAGTCCTGCAGGTATGCCTGGTCATACGCAAGACGACCGCCGGATTCGGCAGGACCAGGTCGCAGTCCTTGCCTTCGTAGCGCAGCCGCATCAACAGGTCCTTGAGCAGGTCGATGCGAGCAACCTCCTTGCTGTAGGGGCGTACCATCGTCCAAGGGGCGGACAGGGTGCGCGTGCGCGCGAACATCTCGTTGCGTGCCTGGCTGTAGTCGGCCCAGTGCTTGAGTGCTTCCGCGTCGATGGGGCTCAATTCCCACTGCTTGAGCGGATCCTTGCGTCGCTCCTGCCGGCGCTTCTTCTGCTCAGCCTGGCTGATGTCGAGGCAGTACTTGAAAAGCTTGATGCACGTTCGCACAAGCACGTGGTCGAAATCGGGACTGGTTTCCATGAAATCGTCGTATTCGGCACTGCTGCAGAACCCCATCACCCCGTCTACGCTAGCGCGGCTGTACCAGCTTCGGTCGAACAGGACGAATTCCAGCGACGCCGGCAGATGGGGGCGTAACGCTGGAAATGCCAGTTGCCGCGGTCGCGCTTGGACTGGCGGCCTAGCGCCACCACGCGTGTCCCGTGCGCGCGGATTCTCTCCGCTCACCGGGTCGTTGAATCCTGCAATGGGCGCCCCCTTGCCGTCGGCAATCACTCAGCTTCATTACGTCGGCTCGGAGGATCGCAACGTTACGCCGGCGATGGTGCGAGGCTATGCGGAGCGCGATCCGGGTGCTCGCGTGGTCGAGGTTCCGGGCTTCGATCACCGTTGCTGCTGGGAGGTCGAGTGGCCGCGTTTTCTGTGCCGGTCGCCATTGCAGGATTCGACCGCGTGCCATAATTGAAGCGCGTAGCGAGCGCGATTCCTTCCGGGGGCTCCAGCGATGATCATGATCCGGGTCGTATCCTTCAATGGTCAGGCGCCTGCGCAGCCGCTCGCGTACGAGTTCGACGAACTCGGCGGCACGATCGGCCGCGCCGACACCAACCAGCTCGTGTTGCCCGACCCCGAACGGCATGTTTCGCGGCAGCAGGCGCGCATCGTGTGGCGCAATGGCCGCTTCGAGATTCTCAACATCGGTGCAAATCCGCTGGATGCGGGGATGCAGGTCGTGCCCAACGGAGGGGCTGCCCCGATCGGCCCTGGCGATCGCCTCACGATAGGTGGCTACGTGCTCGAGGTGGCCGGGGAGCTGCGAGAGGCGGCGGGAGCCGACCGCCCGGGGCCAGCGCCGGTCGATGATCCGCTGGGGCTTTTTGGCGCAAGCAATCCGGCGCAGCCGCCGCTTGCGCCGCGCCCGATCGACGATCCTTTCGCGGCTTTCGCTGCGCCGCCTGCTAGCCCCAAGGGGGCAAGCGGCGGCGCGTCACGCACGCCCTCCGCAGCGACGCCGCCTGCGCGTTCGGCGGCGCTCATCCCGGACGATTTCGACCCCTTCGCCGATCCTTTCGCCCCGCGCCCCGCGGAAACGCCGCAGCCTGCATCGACGGCGCTCGACGATCTGGGGTTCGGGCCGACCGGCGAGTCGGTATCGGGTCCGGGTATCGACACGATGTTCGGACTCGGATCTTCGGCGCCTGCGAGCGGGAATGACCCGCTGGCGGGAAGTGCGCTCGCTGCGCCGCCGGCGGGCGAGGAGCGGGGTGGGCAGGTCGTCGAACCGCTGGCGGCACTGGCCGGCGTGCGACCGCAGGCGGCGGAGCCGGCACCCGTGCCCGATCGCGTGCCCGAAGTTCAGGGCGCCTACCGGCCGCCGGCAGCCGTGCTGCCTGACGATGCCTTCCTGTCCTGGGAGCAGGCCGGTGAAGGTTTGAGCAAAGGGGGCGAGCAGCGCTCCGAGGCGCAGCGTGGTGGTGCGGACGCATCCGCCGTGGTCAGGCCGCGGATCGACGTCGAAGTGTCGCTCGGGGAGCCACCCCGACAGCCTGCGGAGCGGGAGGCATCAGCCGGTGCGCCGCCGGCGGCCGAATCCCGAGTGCCTGCCCCCGCGCCCGTCGAAACGCTGGCGGCGGGCCCTGTCAGCACCGACGAGGAAGCCTTGCTCCGCGCCTTCCTGAAGGGCCTCGGCATGCCCGATCTGGCCCTGCCGCAGGGCTTGACGCCGGCAACGATGGAGGCGGTCGGCCGGCTGCTGCGCGAGGCCACCGAGGGCACGCTCGCCCTGCTGCTGGCGCGCGCGGTGACCAAGCGCGAGGTTCGGGCCGAGGTGACGATGATCGTCAGCCGCGACAACAATCCGCTGAAGTTCTCGCCCAATGTGGAGGCGGCGCTGGCGCATCTGCTCGCACCGCGCGGCAAGGGCTTCCTGCCGCCGGTGGATGCGATGCGCGACGCCTACGACGATCTGCGTTCGCACGAGCTGGGCTTCATGGCGGGCATGCGGGCGGCGCTCGCCGGCGTGCTGCACCGCTTCGACCCGGCGGTGCTGGAGCAGCGCTTGAGCGGCAAGTCGATGCTCGACAGCCTGCTTCCGATGAACCGTCGCGCGCGCCTGTGGGATCTTTACACCGAGCTCTACCGCGAGATCGCGAGCGAGGCCGAAGACGACTTCCATGCCCTCTTCGGGCGCGAGTTCCTGCGCGCCTACGAGGAGCAGGTCGAGCGCCTCAAGGAGCGCGACCCATGAGGACGATGACAGGCGCGAGGCAGTCATGAAGATGGACATCGCCGTGCTGTCCAGGGCGGGCGGGCGGCCGGGCAACGAGGACGCGTGCGGCTATTGGACGTCGGAGGCGGGCTGTTGCTGGGTGCTTTCGGATGGCGCGGGCGGGCACGGTGGCGGTGACGTGGCGTCGAAGATCGTCGTCGGGACGATCGTGAGCGAGTTCGCGGCCCTGCCCGAGGCTTCACCCGCGACGGTATCCGGCCTCATCCGCCGGGCGCATGCCGTACTGCAGAACGAACAGCAATCCGAGCCGCGCCTGCGGGACATGAGGGCGACCGTCGCCGTGCTGACGATCGATCGGGAGCGGCGCATCTCATGCCGGGGCCACGTCGGTGATTCGCGCATCTACGGCTTCCGCAGCGGCCACGTGCGCTTCCAGTCGCGCGATCAAAGCGTGATGCAGAGCATGATCGATGCCGGCCTCGGCGATGCGGCAATGTTGCGCCGGCATCCGCAGCGCGGCGTGCTGCTGGCGGCGCTGGGTTCGCCGGAAAATGTCGAACCGGACGTGCCGCCGGCAGGCGAACCGGTGCGCGATGGCGATGTCTTCATGCTGTGCAGCGACGGGCTGTGGGAATACGTCGAGGAATCGGTGATGGAGCGCCTGCTCGCCGGCAGTGCGAGCGCGCAGGCGTGGCTGGCGGCGCTGGAGGCCGAGGTGCTGGCCCACGCGCACAGTGGTCACGACAATTACAGTGCGATCGCGGTGTGGGTGGGCGACCCGGCCGAGGATACGCAGATCAAGGTCGTTGGATGAGCCGCGAGGAGAAGGACAATGAAGATGTCGATCGTGTCGTGCCATGTTGCGGCAGCGCTGATGTGCGCGACGTTGGCAACCGGGCTCCATGCCCAGGAAATCCTGAGGGGCAAGAACCTCAATGAGAAGAACCTCATCGAGGCCTTGACGCCCGAACCCGAGGAGATCCGGACCCGCAGCATCCGCGTCGAGCGCGACAAGGCCCTGGCGAAGCCGGGTGAGAAGTCGCCGGCGGTGACTGCCGCCAAGCGGCCCGGCGCCTCGCTGCTGATCACCTTCGTGACCAACTCGGCAGAGCTGACGCCGGATGCGCAGTCCAAGCTCGACATCGTCGCGCGTGCGCTGCAGGCCGAAAAACTCGCGGACTTCAGCTTCTCGGTCGAAGGCCACGCCGATCCGCGCGGCAGCCACGAACGCAACCTGCAACTGTCGCAGGCGCGTGCGGAGAGCGTGGTGGAATACCTGACGACGCGCCATCACATCCAGCGTGACCGCCTCAAGCCCGTCGGCAAGGGCGACACCGAGCTGGCCAATCCCACGCGCCCGGCCGCGCCGGAGAATCGTCGGGTGACCATCCTCACCGTGCGTGAGTGAGTTCCTGCGATCGCTGACTTCCCGGTCGATGCGGCATGGCGGGCGGTCCGCCGGCTGCGTCCGCCTGCAGCGCGAGCTTGAGCGTTTGCCGCCGGGCAGCAGCCTCAGTCGGTTTCTTCGATGGTGAATGCGGCCGCGCCGTAGGCGTCCGAGCACGCGGTCGAGCCCTTTGGGCAAACGGGCTTGCCGAGGAAGGGCGATTGCGTCCCCTGGTGTGCCGCGACGATCGATGCGGCGGAGTCGAGCGGAAACTCGGCGAAGGGGTCCACCGCGACCAGGCCGGTGTCGGAGAAATCCCTCGGATTCTCGCTGACCACCGCAACGAACTGATTCGCCCCCGGTGGCCCGCCCGCCACCATGACCCAGCCACTGCGCGGCAGCGCGATCGACTGGCCGGCGGCGATGCGATTGCGCGTATCCACCGCATTGGGAAAGAGCTTGTAGAAGTGCTGCTTGTCCGTGCCCACCATCAGCACGTAAAGGTAGCCGGGCTTCGACGAACTCACGCGGAAACTCAGGCGGTCGCGGCCGATGCGCACCTGCGCTTTCTCCAGGGCCACGGTGACGCTGTGATCGCGATCGCGTTGCTGGAAGATGCGGTCGATTTCGTCGAGCGCGTTGAACGGACCGGCGGGCACCGTGACCGGCGGCACCACTGCAGCCGCGGTCTCCGGCGCTATGGGTGTCGTCCGTGCCGCGTCACTGGCCGGCGGAGCTGCGGGCGTCTCCGGCGCTCGCGCCGCAGTCTGTGTTGCAGGCCGCTGGCTCAGCCAGTATCCGCCGGCGCCAAGGGCCAGTGCGACGACGACTCCCGCCAGCAGCAGTGGGCTCCGCGAGGGCTTGGCGGCATCGCCGATGCGCGGGGCCGCGTGTGCCGTAGAACCGCCCGCCGGTGATGCCGGAGCGGTCATCGCCGAGGCGTGGTCCAGGCCGAGCAAGGCGCGGAATTCCGCCACCGTCTGCGGCCGGTCCTTGGGCTGGACCGCCAGCCCGCGATCGATGGCGCGCAGGAAGGCGTCCGAATAGCGTCCGGCGAGCTGCTGCGCGAGCGGTTGCATCGTGTCGTTGACTGCGCGGCCGACGGCAGGCGGCGGGGTCTTGCCGACGATGGCGAGGTGTACCACGGCGGCCAGCGCGTAGATGTCCGTCCACGCGCCCTGCTTGAGCTCGGGCATCTCCGCGTACTGCTCGATCGGCGCATAGCCCGGCTTCAGGATTACCGTCAGCGCCTGCGTCATGTCGCTGATCACATGGCGTGCGGCGCCGAAATCCAGTAGCAGCGGGCGTTCGCCCGACAGCAGCATGATGTTGTCCGGGGCGATGTCGCGGTGGAAGACCTGCGCGGCGTGCATGACTTCCAGCGCATCGAGCAGCGGCGCCAGCAGGCGCCGGAGCCAGGCTTCGTCGGGCTGCCCCTTCATCTGCTGCAGGGTGCGCTTGAGGGTGAGTCCCTCGTAGTAGGGCATCACCATGTAGGCGGTGCCGTTGGCTTCCCAGAAGCGATACACCTTGACCAGCGCGGGGTGGTCGAACTGCGCGAGCAGGCGCGCCTCATTGACGAAACTGCGCCGGCCGGCCTCGAAGGTCTCGACGTGGCGCTGCGACTTCACCGTGACCTGCAGCCCCTGGCCGCGCGCGGCCAGCGACGAGGGCATGTACTCCTTCAGCGCGACGCGCCGGCCGAGGGAGTGATCCTCGGCGAGATAGACGATGCCGAATCCGCCGATGCCGACCAGGCCGATGATCTCGAACTCTCCCAGCCGGGTGCCGGCGGGAAGGGTGTTGTCGGCGTGGTCGTTGCGGTCTGCGGCGCCTGCGGCAGAGGCGGGTGGTTCGACTGCCGGGGCCGGATTCGTCGCCGGCGTGGGCGGAACCGTGCCGGCATAAACGGTCCTGTCGTCGTTGTCGCCGCGTGCGTCGTTATCGGGAAGGGCCATGGGCAGAAGCGGGCGGATGCCGTCTCGTCATGCAGGGGCGGGGGAATGCCCCTGCAGCATAGCAGCAAAGCGGGCGGCGTCCGGCAGCCCGCGGCAGGCCAGGACGGGAACGCCGCTGCCAGGCTCGCCGGCCGTCCACCACAGCGAACTGCCCTGAGCCGTCCTTTGCAGCAAGCCGGCCCCGGCGGCCATCAGCGTGGCGGACAGTTCATCGTCGGAAGGCAGCGTCAGCGTCGTCGAACGGCCGTCGAGCAGTGCCGCAAGGATCGCCTGCGCAAAACCCACCCGCGGCGCGGCGACGACGGGCGTACGCAGTGCGGCAAGGGCACGGTCGAAATGCTGCATGTCGCAGGCGGTGTCCAGGGTGGAGAGCGCGAGGCGCTCGAGGCGCTCGAGCCAGTCGGTGTAGAGATCGAATTCGTGCTCGGTGGTAGCGAAGGATGCAAGCTCGCAGGCGATAGTGAGCGGGAAATAGCGTCCCACCCGGTCGACGCTGGGCATCAACACGCCGGCCCAGGTGGCGCTGCCGCAGATGCCGGGGAACAGCACGAAGCGCCACACCGGACAACCGAGATAGGCATCCAGCCAGCCGGCCCCCAGCCGGTCGCGTGATGCCATCATCGCCCCCTGCAGCCAGGCATCCCACGGCGAGATGAAGGACGAGGGCAGCCTGCGCGAGGCGAAATCGCCCAGGCTTGCGGTCTTGCCGTACCAGCCGGCGATGCCCGTGGTGCTCATGGGCACTGGAACTGTTCCAGTTCGCGCAGGCGGAAGGGGTTCTGCACGCTGTTGGCCGTCACCTCGAACTGCGCCCGGCGGCCATCGACGGTGAAGGTGACGGTGAAGCGCTCGGGCTGCGAGGTGGGCGCGATGGCGACCTTGTCGAACAGGCGGAACAGCGCCCACGGGCCCTCGGTGGTGACGCCCGAGACGCCCGTCGGCCCGGCCGGCTGGATCTGAACGCGAACCTGCGTGCTGCCGCGCGGCCCGGGCCACACGACGCTTTGCGGCACCTGCGGACCATGGCTGTAGCGGACGAGCTGCCCGTCGACGTCGAGGATGAACTGGTCGATCGTGGCGTCCATCTCGATGGGCTTGAACTCGAGTTTCAGCCCCGGTGTGCGCCCCCCGGTGGGGAAGAACACCTCGCGGATCTTCTGCGCGCGCTGGAACTGGACCAGCGCGGCCGGCCCGCCGATGGCGACGTCGTTGATGCGGCGGAAGGACCACGGCGTGGTCGAGGTATCGACGAGCGGCGCGAGGTTCTGCTGGAAGAACTGGTCCATCTTTCCACCTGGCGCGAACAGGGTGGCGAAGTCGTCCTGCGTGGCGTCGCGGGTGGACGAGCGCACCAGCGGATAGCGGCCGGCGATCGCCTGGCGGCAGAAGTCGCCCACCTGCGTCTGGATGGCCTCGTTGGTGTTGGCGACGATGGCGCCGCCGGCGAGCCGGGCGCTGACGTCGGCCAGGGTCTGCACCACGGAACGCAGCGGTTCCGGCATGCCCGGCGCCTGCGCCTTCACCTTGTTCGGCACGTCGGAGGGCGGCAGCGCCGTCTTCGCCTTGAGCGCGGTGTCGGTGGCATTGAGCAGGGTATGCAGGTCGCCCATCAGCGCGACCGCGGCGTCGACCGGTGCAGGCTGGCCCGGCGCGCTGCTGGTCACATAGCGTCGCAGGGCCTCGAAACGCCGATCGACGATGTTCTCGACCACGTCGGCGGGCGCGGCGGGCGCCTGGGTGTCGGGGCCGAAGATCGTGCTCAGGCGGCGGGATTCCTGTGCCAGCCGGTCGGCCGCCTTGTCGGCCACGCTCTTCTCGCTCTCCGGCTTGATCAGCGTCGTCTCGCGCGACGCGGCGCGCAGGAAGGGCACCAGCGGGTTGTCGGGTGCCGACAGCAGGCGGGCGACGTCGATCGTCTGCTGTAGGTCACCGGGGCGCACCAGCTTCACGTCGTTCAGGAACTCTTCCCAGGTGCGTGCATAGTCGTTGAGGTAGAGGCGCCGCACGTCCTCCGTCAGGCGGGCGCGCGCGGCCGGATCGGCGAGTCGCCCGATCACGCCGGGGTCCTTCTGGCCCAGCACCCAGGGCTCCTCGTCGGCGAGCTGGTTGGCGACGCGCTCGGCTTCGCGCTTGAAGGCCTTGTGGTAGCCGTCGTAGGTGAACAGGCCGGCGACGCCCTTGGTCAGCGGTTGCCCCGACAGCCGGGTGAAGACGAGCGGGGCGGACGGGCCGCCCGCGCGCGCGATGGTGAACTCGGGAATGTCGCGGCCCACGCCTTCGCGCTTGAGCCGGCTGTATACACGGTTGGCGAGAGGGTAGCGGGCAAGCATGTTGCGCACCGAGGCGATCAGGTTCTGGTCTGCCGGCACCGGGCTGGCGGGTGCGCCGCGCGCGAACAGCGCATCCAGGTGGGCATCGAGCGCGACGCGCTGTTCCTGCGTCGTGTCGCGCGGCAGCGAGCGCTCCCAGTCGAAGCGGATCCACGCCTTCAGCGCATCGGCATCGAAGCGGGTGCCGTCGTTGAGCATCAGGTAGGCCTTCAGGGCCTCGTAGGCGAATTCGAGATTGTTGGCATTGGCGCTGCGCAACTGCTCCTCGATGCGCAGCGCGAGCCTGGGCAGGAAGGCCTGGTCGAGCAGCCGCCCGTAGGATTGCTCGGCGGCGGCGCCGAGCTTGTCGCCCTGGAACATGCCGAAGCCCATCGACAGCGGCACGCCATTGGCGATGGCGGGCGTGATCGTGACCTGACGTACCGCGTCGAGCACCGGCATGAGGGCGACGACGTCCGCCGAGCGTCCCGCGCGCGGCAGGCCTTCGATCTGCTGGGCGATGGCGGGCAGGCGGGCCTCGACTTCGGTGACGTAGGCGGTGTTGCGCGAATAGCTCGTCATCCACGCGGCGACCGCGCCGACCAGCAGCGCCACCGCCAGCGCATACCCGGACCATTGCAGCAGGTTGCGCCGGCGTTCCCAGCGCAGGTTGGTGCCGGCCAGCCCCTGCTCGCGGAAGACGACGTCGCGCACCAGCCGGGTGATGAAGAAGCTGCGCCCGCTGCCCGCCGGCGGCGCGGGCAGCCTGCGTTCGACGCCGAAGCTGCGGGCGAGGGCGCCGATGACGCGGTCGATCGGGCTGCCTTCCTGCGTGCCGCTGGTGAAGTAGACGCCGCGGATCAGCGGCGCCTCCTCGTATCGCGATGCGGCGAACACGCGCTCGAGGAAGCCAGTCAGCATCGGGCGGAGGATGCCCAGTTGCTGCGGAAAGGCGAAGATCTGCGCGCTCCGGGACGGGTCGCGTTCGGCCTGGAGGCGGGCGGGCAGCCGATCCAGCAGGCGTTGCTCGAGCTGGTCGAATTCCGCCCCGAAGGCGGCCAGCGGCATCACCTTCGAATCCGGGTCGTACGCAAACGTCGTGCCCCAGATCTGCGCGCGTTCCTCCTTGCCAAGGTCGGCGAAGAACTCGGTGAAGCCCGCCAGCAGGTCGGCCTTGGTCACCAGCACGTAGATCGGGAAGCGGATCTGGAAGCGTTCGTGCAGTTCCTGCAGCCGTGCGCGCACCGCGTCGGCCTGGGCGTCGCGCTCGGCGGGCGACTGTTGCAGCAGGTCGGCCACGCTGACGGTGAGCAGCACGCCGTTGATCGGCCGCCGCGGACGCGACTGCTTCAGCAATTGCAGGAAACCCTGCCAGGCGGCGCTGTCGACCTCGCGATCGGATTCCTGCGTGGTGTAGCGGCCGGCGGTGTCGAGCAGCACGGCTTCGTCGGTGAACCACCAGTCGCAGTTGCGTGTGCCGCCGACGCCGCGGATCGATGCGGTGCCGAACTTGTCGGCAAGCGGAAACTGCAGGCCCGAGTTGATCAGCGCCGTGGTCTTGCCCGAGCCCGGGGCGCCGATGAAGATGTACCACGGCAACTGGTATAGGTACTGGCGCCCGCTCAGCGCGACGAGGTCGCCGATACCCGGCTTCTTTCCGGCGGCCGACAGGCGCACCTTCTTCAGTACCTCGATCGCTTCCTCGAAACGCTTGTTCAGCGTCGCGACCTCTTCCTCGCCGGGCGTCGGCGCTGCAGGCGCGGCCTTGGGCGCCTTCGCCAGCAGACCATCCATCAACTGCGCGTTGAGCCGCTTGGCTTTCACCAGCGCCCACAGCTTCTTCAGCAGCCACAGGGACACGAGAGCCGCGATCGCGATCCAGCGTACCGTTTCGGATTCGAACGGCCGGAAGCGGTCGATGGCGATCAGCGGGCCGACGAACCAGATGATCGCCGCCGCGGCGCACAGGCCGATGCTGGCCAGCAGCAGCGGATGGGTGAGGAGCCCGAATATCTTCTTCATGCTTGTGGTCCGGTCGGTTCGGCGGTCGGTTTGGCGGTCGACCTAGCGACTGGCGCCGGCGACGTAGAGCGTGATCTCGACGCGCCGGTTTTTGGCACGGTCGGCAGGCGTTGCATTGCCGGCGAGCGGTTCGGCGTCGGCCCGGCCTTCGGCTCGCATCCGCGCCGGCTGCACGGCCTGCGCCAGCAGGGCCTGCACCGACTGCGCCCGTTCCTGCGACAGATGCCAGTTGGACGGGAAGCGCGCGCTGCGGATCGGCTGGCTGTCGGTGTGGCCGGTGATCAGGATGTTGCCCTCGACCGCATTGAGCGCTTCGGCGATGCGCTTCATCAGTGGCAGCACCGCGTCGTCGACCGTTGCGCTCGCCGGGCGGAAGAAGCCGTCGCCGCGGATCGTGATGACGCTGCGATCGGCCAGGTCGTCGACCGCGACCAGGCCCGCGCGGATTTCCGGCTGCAGGAAGGCGCTCAGCCGCGGCTTCTGCGCCGGCTGGGCGGGCGGCGGCGGCGGGGCCTCGATGCGCAGGGCCTGGATGCGGGCGAAGACGGGGTCGGAATGGCTGTTGAGGCGCAGCGACAGGAAGAGATAGAGCGCCAGCGCAAGCACGCCCGCCACGGTGAACACCACCCACATCGGCAGCGTGGCCATCAGGCTGCGGCGCGCCTCAACGCCCGCCGCATGCGGCGAGAGCTGGGGCTCGAACTCGCCGCGCTGTTCCCGCAGCATGGCGTAGAGCCGCTCGCGCACCTGGGCGAGCTGCTCACGCCCGCCGTCGATGACCCGGTATCGGCCCTCGAAGCCGAGCGCGAGGACGACTTGCAGCAGTTCCAGCAGGTGGCGGTTGGCGGCCGGGTTCTCGGCCAGCTTCGCCATCAACTGGAACACCTTTTCGCCGCCCCAGGTCTCGTTGTGGAACATCACCAGCAGGCTGTTGCGCCCCCACACGCCGGAACCGCCCCACGGCGTGCCGGCCGCGGTTTCGTCGAGGAAGGTGCACAGGATGTAGCGCGCGGCGATGATGTTGCGCGATTCGACGCCGAGCTGCGCCGCCTTGCGTTCGAAGGCGCGCACGCCCTCGGCCAGCGTGTCGCGCAGCGCGACCGGGTCGGCCTGCTGCAGCGAGGCCCGCAGCGGCGGCACCGCGTTGAGGAGAGGGCTCGCCGCGGTAACGATGGGGTTGAGACCGTATTCGGGAGTCAGGCTGTCGAGGGTGGCCGCTCCGCCGCCGCCGGGGTCGGGCGCGCCATGGGCCGCAACACCGGCTCTGGCGCCGCGCTGCCCGGGGGAGGGCATGACGAAGGTACGGTCGGATTCGAACGAGGCAAAAGGATCTTCCTGGCTCATCGTCGTCTCTCAAGCCCGAATGGCCCAGCACTCGATCTCGAGCCCGGGAAACTCGCCGGCGATGTGCATCGCCAGACCGCCCGACTGCTGCAGTTGCTTCCACATCTCGCCGCTGCGTTCGAGCTCGAAGTAGTTGAAGCCGGCGTGATAGGGAATCTGCCGCGGCGCCACCGGCAGCGCACGCAGCCCGATGCCCGGCAGCGCCAGGTTCACCAGGTCGCGGATGCGTTCCACAGGGCCGATCTTCACCTGGGTGGGAAAGCGCAGGCGAAGGGTCTCGCCCGGCAGTTGCGCATTCACCGCCAGCACGAAGGAGGCCGTGCGCAGCAGTTCGAGGTCGGGCACGATAGCGACGCGAACGCCGTACTTGCGGTCCTGCAGCTCGATCGGGATCGCGCCCTGCTCGAGGACCATGGACAGCGAACGGCGCAGGTCGGCGATCAGCGGGCCGAAGCAGGCCTGTGGGTCGTCGTGGTCATACAGCGGATAGTCCGGCGGACGGCGGCTCTCGCGCGAGAAGGTGCACAGGTCGCCGGCGAGCATCAGGCAGTGGCCATAGAGCGTGGCAGGGTGCAGCAGCGGCAGGTCGTCGAATTGTCTGAACACCGGTTCGTGGCGATTGACGGTCTGCAACAGCAGGAAGTCGGCAATCTCGGCCACGCCTCCGCGCCCCGGTTGCGACAGGCGGGCGCCGAGCGCCTCGCCGCGCTGGTGCAGCAGGCCGAGCAGTTCGCGCACGTAGCCGGCGAGGATCGGATTGCCGCCGCAGGCGAGCGTGGGCGGAATGTAGGCCTTGTCGAGCACGAGCTGGTTGTCCGCGCGGCGTTCCACCACGCGGACCACGCCGAGCGTGGCATAGGCATCGGTCGCGTCGCGCCGCGGCATGAGCTTCAGGCGCAGGTCGCCCACCTGCACCGGCGCTGTCGGTGCGCTGGCGAGCGTGCTGTCGGCGACGTCCAGCTCGCTGACCTGATAGCGGGTCAGCCCGATCGCGTCTTCTCCGGCGACGTCGGCCTCGAGCGTTCCCGGGCGTCGCAGGGGCAAGGCCAGCACGATGAGTTCGTCGCGGATGTCGGGCGCCACATCCAGGGGCAAGGGCGCCACATCGTCGCCCGGAAAGTCGAAGGGCGTGCCGTCCGGCAGGATGCCGCGTGCGCGCGACAGCGCGAGCTTGCCCAGCGCGAGCGCGGCCTCGTCGACGACGAGTGCGACGTAGCCCCACGCGTGCCCCGCGATGGGCTGGGTGCGGCCTTGGATGAGTCGCTCGATGTGACGGTCATGCTGCTGCAGATGCTGCGGCTGCAGGAACATTCCTTCTGACCACACGACCTTGCTGTTCCAGGACATGGACGATCTCTGATGGGTGGGCGGAATCGGGGTCGGTTGCCTGACGCGGCGGGTCACTCGGTCGACAAGGTGACGGAGCGTGACTCCACCTTGATCGTGATGGGCTGCTTCTGGTGCGCCACCACCGCGACCGATCCGCGCCATCGGGCACGTTCCAGGTCACGGAAGGCGGCGATCACCGCGACGTGGCGGGTGTCGGGTTGCAGGGTGCGCTCGAAGCGCTTGCGCTCACCCGGGCGCAACTGGAGTTCCTCCCGCGCCAACTGGTCGGCGCCGAGCGTCTGCGCCTCGCGGTCCCACAGGGAGAAGAAGTCCGCACGATTGAAGGCGGCGTCGGATTTCAGCTCGAACAGGCGGACGACCACGGGCGATGCGCGTCCGCGGCTGTCGGGATTGAGATCCGCGGCGGCTTCGACCGCAGCGTCGATCACCGTGGGTTTGGGCGGCGCTGAGCCGCAGGCGCTGAGCAAGCTCAGCGCGCATGCCGCGAGCACGAGGCAGGGAACACGGAACGCGGTGTCGGCAGGTCGGAACACGTCGCTCTCCGAAGTGGGATCGTCCGGGCCATTTTCGTCGCGCGCACGCAGGCCGTCCACTGGTGTTCCGGCGCACGCCAGCGACGTCGATGCCATTCACTCTAGTACATGGCGCCGCTGCGGTGCGCGAACTATGCTGAACACGTGAAACGTGCAACTACACGCGTGAATGAAAGATGGACAGCTCGTCTGGTGAGGACAGGTTCATGACAGCTCGGCGGTGCGTTCGGCTGAACATCGGGGGCCTGCTGGGGGCCATGCTGCTTGGCGCTTGCACCGGCACTGCGATTCCACCACCGTCGGCAACGGTGGCCACCGCGCCTTCGGCATCCACGGCTTCGGCTCCGCCGGCTGGCGCGACGGCGCCTGCGGAAGGCGTACCCATTGAGCAGAAACCGCTCCGCGAGGTGGCCACCGCGGCGGGCAGTGCCGACGAACGGGTGGGATTCTCCACGCGATTCGCCAGTTTCGAGCCGGCGCGCTGGGAAGATCTGCCGGATTGGGAGCGCGACGCCGTGGCCGAGGGGTGGGCGGCCTTTCGCCGGAGCTGCGGTGCCCTGGCCAGCAGGGCGGAGTGGCGCGGCGTGTGCGCGCGGGCGCTGGCGCTGGGCGCAGTCGATGATGCGGGCGTGCGTCGCTTCATGCAGCGCGAGTTTTCGCTTTATGCGGTGCTCAAGGCGGACCGCAGTCCGATGGGGGTGATCACCGGCTATTACGAACCCCTGCTCCACGGCAGTCGCACGAAGGGCGGGGCGTTCGTCTACCCGGTGTATGCGACCCCGGAAGACCTGCTGACGCTGGACATCCGCAGCGTGCCGCGCGAACTGCGGGGGCAGTCCATCGGCGCGCGCATCGCAGGGCGCACGGTCGTGCCGGTCACCAGCGGCGACGCGCCCTATGTGCTCGACGTGGGCGATCTTCAGTCCGATGTGCGCGACAAGAAGCTGCGCGTGCGGCGCGAGGGAAACCGCATCGTTCCGTATCCGTCCCGGGCGGAGATCGAGCGCGAGGGGCTTCCCCGGGGGCAGATCATCGCCTGGGTGGATAACCCGGCGGCGCTGTATTCGATGCAGATCCAGGGCTCGGGCAAGATCCGCCTGACCGACGGACGCATCATCCGGCTTGCGTATGCCGAGCAGAACGGCCACCCCTTCAGGCCACCCGTCGCCAGGAGCCGCGTTGCCACGCGGGGGGGCAGGTCGATTGGCGCCGATGGTGCCGGCGTTGACGACGCCGATGACATTTCCTGGCGTGCGGCGCTGATGTTGCCGGACGACGAGTCGGCCCCTCTCACGCGCGGGGGACACGCCCTGAAGCGAATTCGGACCGATCCTGGTGCCGCGCCGTCGGGCGGGGCCGGGGCGCTGGAGCCCGAAGTGGCAAAGTTGATCGAGGATCTCGCGAGCGGCCGGGGGATAGGCGGCGGGGGCGCGCGAAAGCCGTCCGCGGCGGAGCGCCCTGCAGTCGTGGCCCCACCGTCGGCCGAAAAGCCTGCGCCGGCGCCGAAGGTGGGAAAGCCAATGGCGCAACCCGGCGGCGTGGTTGGCGCGGCGCGACCCACGCAAGGCAAGACGAGTGAGGCGTCACCTGGCGACGGCGCACCGATCGACTTTCCCCAACCCAGCGCCGCAATGCGCGAGGCGATCCTCTCGGATCCCAGCTATGTGTTCTTCCGCGAGATCCCGGATGGCCCGGAAGGGCCGATCGGCGCCTTGGGCGTGCCACTGACGGCCGGTCGCTCGGTGGCGGTCGATCCCCGCACCACGCCGCTGGGCTTTCCGGTGTTCCTGTCGACGAGTCTGCCCGGGCGCGAAGGGCGGCTCAACCGCCTGGTCGTGGCGCAGGATACCGGTGGCGCCATCCGTGGCGCGGTGCGTGCCGACTACTTCTGGGGCGGCGGGAGCCGAGCCTATCTGCTGGCCGCGCGCATGAAGGAAAGCGGCCGCATGTGGGTGCTCTTCCCGCGTGATCTGCCGATTGCGGCGCGCGAGCGGGCGGTACGCACGCGTGGCGGCGGCCCCGCCGTCGCCGATATGGACTGTGTGGTCGAGGACCCCTTGCTTTGCGTGGAAGATCACTGATGCGCCGCGCTGCATCCGCGCGGCTGAGCCTGTCATCCAGCACGCGCGGAAGATGAGCGGCGCCTACCGTTCCCCGTCTTCGGCGCGATGCTCCGCGTCCCCCGTGCGATCGTGGTCCGCCGACTGCGCGCGCGAGAACTCCTTGCGCATCTTTGCCAGCTTGCGCAGCCCCTCGACGACGCGTGCGTTCATCGAACCCGCAGGAAGCTCGGCCTTCATTTCGCCAATCTCCTCCGGCTTTCCCGCCGCGAGCCCGGTGAGCAGTTCCAGTGCTTCATCGACGTCGGCGACGGCCCACACATGGAAGCGGCCTGCCTCCACTGCCTCCACCACCTCCGGGCGCAGCATCAGGTCGCAGACGTTGGCGCGCGGGATCAGCACGCCCTGTTCGCCGCTCAGGCCGCGCGCCGCGCATACGTCGAAGTAGCCTTCGATCTTCTCGTTGATGCCGCCCACCGGCTGCACCACGCCGAACTGGTTCACCGAGCCGGTCACCGCCAGCGACTGCCGCAGCGGCACGCCCGCCAGTGCCGACAGCAGCGCGGCGAGTTCCGCCAGCGAGGCGCTGTCGCCCTCGACGCCGCCGTAGGACTGCTCGAACACCAGGCTCGCCTTCAGCGACAGCGGCAGGGTGAGGCCGAAGCGCGCGGCGACGAAGGACGACAGGATGAGCACGCCCTTGGAGTGGATGGGCCCGCCGAGCCTGACCTCGCGCTCGATGTCCACCACCTCGCCATCGCCGACGCGCACGGTGGCGGTGATGCGCACCGGATGGGCGAAGGTGCTCTCGCCCAGCAGCACCACGGCGAGGCCATTGACCTGTCCGACATGCTCGCCCGCGGTGTCGACCAGCAACTGGCCGCGCAGGATGTGATCGAGGAAGCGCTCGCGGATGCGGTCGTTGCGCCGGCGATGAGCCTCGAGCGCGGACTCGATGTGCTCGCGCTCGATGCGAGGCGCCTGGCGCGTTGCGGCGAAATGGTCGGCCTCGCGCAGCAGGTCGCCAAGCGGCTGCGTCTGCGTGGTGAGGCGCTGCGCGTCGCTCGCCAGGCGGGCGGCGTGCTCGATGGTGCGCGCTACCGCCGCGGCAGACAGCGGCCGCAGCCCGCCGCGCTGCGCCATCGTCGCGATCAGGCGTGCGTAGGCGGCGGTGTTCTCCGCGTTGCGTTCGATCTCGCTCTCCATGTCGGCGTTGATCTTGAAGAGCTGCGGAAAATCCGGGTCGTACTGGCACAGCAGGTAATAGACGAGGCGCTCGCCGATCAGCACCACCTTGAGGTCCAGCGGCATCGCCTCGGGCTCGAGTTGCACCGTGCTGGTGAGACCGATGATGTCGGACAGCGACTCGATGCGGATCCTGCCGGCGCGCAGGCAGCGCTTGAGCCCGTCCCAGGCGTAGGGCTGCGACAGCACCTTGATGGCGTCGAGCACCAGGAAGCCGCCATTGGCCCGCTGCAGCGCGCCGGCGCGGATGAGCGTGAAGTTGCTCATCAGCGTGCCCATGTGCACCACATGCTCGATGCGGCCGACGAGGTTCTGCAGCGTGGGGTGGTCTTCATACACCACCGGGCGGGTGCCGTCGGCGGGATTCTCGACCAGCAGATTGACCAGGTAGCGCTGCACCGAAATGCTGCCGGAGTAGGTCGTGGTTTCGGTGTCGCCTTCGCTTTGCGAGGATTCGCGCAGCGATTCGCCGCTCTCGACGATGTCCTGCAGCACTGCGTCGAGCCAGGCGATCACCTCGGGCAAGTCGCCGTAGGCCGGCTTGAGGTCCTCGACCAGGTGCGTCACGGTGATGCGCAGCGCCTCGCTGCCGGCCTCCTTGATGCGGCTCTGCAGCTCGCGGCGCCAGCGCGGAAACTCGTTCATGAGCTTGTGCATGCGCTCGTGCATGGTCTTGATGTGCGCTGCCAGCTCGCGCTGCCGCTCTTCGGGCAACTGCTCGAACTCCTCCTGCGACAGGGTGCTGTCCTCGTTCTTCATCGGCACGAAGGCGAAGCCGTGCGGGGTGCGCAGCAGCGCGACGCCAAGCTCGGCGGATTCGTGCCCAAGGGCGTGCAGCGCGGCCTCCTCGCGCTGCTTCTGCTCCTCCTGCATCGCCTCGATGCGGCTGCGGTATTCGTCGCTCTGGAACACCGCGGTGATGGCAGGCAGCAGTTCCTCGACGAAGCTCTGCATGTCGTCGCGCAGGTGCGCGCCGCGGCCGCAGGGCAGGCGCATCAGGTCGGGGCGGGCGGCGTCGGCGAAGTTGTAGACGTAGCACCAGTCCGCCGGCGGCTCGCCGCTGCGCCGTTCCCTCTCGAGCAACTGGTTGATGATGGCGTGGCGTCCGCTGCCGGTTTCGCCGAGCACGAAGAGGTTGTAGCCGCTGTGCGGGATGTCGAGCCCCATCCGCATCGCCTCGACGGCACGGGTGTGGATCAGCGCCGCATCGATTTCAGGCAGTTCGGTGGAGTCGTTGAACGGCAACGAGGCGGGGTCGCACGCGGTGTACAGGGACTGCGGCGCAAGCGGGGTGGGACGGCCCATCGGACGCACCTCGTGTGGTTTTTATGCCAAGCATAATCGTGCCCCTTGTTGGGGCAAAGCAGGTAGGCGCACGATCGCGGCAGCAAGGGCGAAGTGAGCCGGCATGTGAGCAAATACCGCGACTTTGCGTGCGGTCGTCGCAGAATCAAGACGAAGCAAGAGAGCTTGCCATCGCGACGCTGGTCATTGTCCGTCAATGTGCCGGGACAGCTCGCATGTGCTGAAGCGGGAGAAACAAGATGCTGCAACAGACGATGGTCTCGAACTACCAGTCGCACTCGCTTGCCAATGTCCGGGAGGCGGCGATGCTTACCTTCAATGTGATGCATCAGCTCAATGGGCTGTCGCTCCGAGCGCTCAAAGCCAGCGCGGGCATGTCGCTGCAGCAGGTGCTGTTGCCGGGCGACGGTGTTGCCGGTTATCGCGCGGTCGATGAGGTGCGTGGGCTGTTCCACGAATCCCTGCATCTGACTTCCGCATGGTTGATCGACCTGGTGAAGGTGTCCGAATCGCAGTGGGCGATCTCGCACCGCTGCGCCCATGCCGCGCTACACCAGATGCACAAGTGGTTGCCGCGCGAATTCGACACGACGGTCGGCGCGATCGATCTCGCGCTCGACGCGGCGGAAAGCGCGACCGAAAACCTGGCCGATGCCGGCGTATTGATGGTCAAGCGCCTGGAGGGTGAGGGCGAGCTGCTGTGCTGTACTTCAGGCCAGGACGGACGCGTGGAAACGGCCGCGGCGCACTGAGGTCGGTGGATCTGGCGGCAGCCGCGGGGTGCATTGCCCTGCGCGGATGCCGTCAGTGGGGTGCGCCCAAGCCCGGCAACCCGGGAAAAGTGGTCGAGGATGCGGTGAGGTCGCTCATGCGCAGCGGCAGCGCAGGCCCTTCGTGCTGCGCCAGCATGTAGTTCCCGTAACGCCGGTCGTGCGTGACTTCGAGTCCCGCCCAGGGTGGCAGCACGACGGGGGTATCCTCGCGCGGAAGCTCGATTTCGGCGATCACCAGGCCGGCGTGGCGCCCTTCGAATACATCGACCTCGAACGCCTGGTCGGCGAAATCGACCACGTAGCGGGTCTTGTGGATGATGCGATTGCCGCAGTATTGCGCCAGGATGCGCTGGGCGTCGGCGACCGGGATGGGGTATTCGAACTCGTCGCGCGAAATGCCCTCGTGCGGTCCCTTCAGCGTCAGGTAAGCGCGTTCGGCCCGCAGGCGCACGCGCGTGGACATGGCGCCCGGTTCCTTTGCGACATAGCCTTGTATGATGCGGTCGCCCTTGCGTCCGTCGAGGAAGCCGGTTTCGCGTACCAGGAACTTGCGTTCGATTTCTGTCGCCATGGGACACCGATCAGGCAAGCGGAGATCGGATTGTAGCAAAATATTTTGCGTTGGCTGTTGCGGCGCAAAAAGCCTCCTTGTTATCGGTACGAATGGTCGATCACTGACAGGAAAATGAACGAGAGCGAGCTGATATCGCTGGGCGCCGCGGCGCAGTGGTTGTCGGCGCAGAGCGCCGGGAACTGGACCCCCGCCTTGCTCATCGACCGCCTGCTTGCGCATCGCGCGCCGAGCGTGTGCGTCCTGCTGCCAAAGGGCTGGAGCCTGCTGCGCGAGGAGGATGGCGAGCCGGTGCATGCGGCGCGGCGCAGCCTCTTCCGGGTGAGCGATGGCGAGGATTTCCTCGAACAGTTCGCCATGTTCGGTGACCTGTCGATCGCGAGCGGCCTGCCGCATCGGCTGGAAGACGCGCTCGGCAAGGGTTTTCGCAGCGTTGCACCGATTCCTGCCGCCATGCTGCGCCTTTGGCCGGAGGAACTGCAGGCGATTGCCGCGGACGCCGGCGCGGCGTCGGAGGCAACCTTCATGCGCCGGGTCGCGCAGATGCGCGCCCGTGCTCGACCGCGGGCCGACGATGAGCCTGAGTCGGCGCCGCAGCGGCCCCCTTCGTCGGACTGAAACGGGCTGCCGGGTTCGAGCGCGCAGGGGCCGGTGCGATGCGGTTTTGTTGCGATGCGCAAAAAGCATTGACAGGAAAATTTTCGACGATATAGTGGCCACATGTTGCGTCGCAGCAAAGAGGCGCGATTCAAGCGCCATGCTGCCTCGCAAACGATCGATTTCCTGCCATCAAATCGCCGCATCAATCAAAGGAAGACCGCCATGTCGAAATTCACCACTCCCGAGCAGTTCTCCGCCGTCGCCAAGGCCAACATCGAGACCCTGATCGCGCTGGCCAACAGCAACGTCGCCCGCGTCGAGCGCCTGTCGGCCCTGAACATCAACACCGCCCGTGCCGCGCTGGAAGACGGCGTTGCCGCCACCAAGACCCTGCTGGCCGTGAAGAACCCGCAGGACATCGCCGGTCTGCAGGCCTCGCTGGCCCAGCCGATGATGGACAAGGCCGTGGCCTATGCCCGCAGCGTGTACGAAATCGCCGCCGAAGCGCAGCAGGAAGTCGCCAAGCTGTTCGAAGCCCAGGTTGCCGAGCTGAACAAGAACGTGAACAGCGCCCTCGAGCAGGCTGCCAAGGCCGCGCCGGCTGGTTCCGAGCCGGTCTTCGCCGCCATCAAGTCGTCGATGGAAGCCGCCAACAGCCTGTACGACAACGCCTCCAAGGCGGTGAAGCAGGCGTCGGAAGTGGCCGAGGCCAACATCGCCGCCGCCACCGAAGCGACCGTCAAGGCCGTTTCCTCCAAGAAGGCTGCGTAAGCAGGTTTGCTGCACGCTGCATGACGGGCCGCAAGGCCCGCGTGCAGGACACGAGGGGCTGCCCGGATCGACCGGGCAGCCCCTCGTGCCGTCTACACCGTCGCCCTGGCAGGGGGCGGCGGTCGTGGCGGGAATCGAAATTGCGAGTGGCAGTGCACTTGAAATCGCCGCACCTCGACCCTATTATTAGCACTCGTTGGCAGTGAGTGCTAACAGCCCCGGGCGGTGCCCGTGTGGTACTCGCGAATTTTCCGGCGGGCTGGTCCCGCATTAGTCGAAACCTGGTAGGAGAGAACCTGATGAAGATTCGTCCCTTGCATGATCGCGTGATCGTCAAGCGCCTTGAAGCCGAACGCAAGACCGCCAGCGGCATCGTGATCCCCGACAGCGCCGGCGAGAAGCCCGATCAGGGCGAAGTGCTGGCCGTTGGCAACGGCAAGATCCTGGACGACGGCAAGGTCCGTCCGATGGCCGTCAAGGTGGGCGACAAGGTGCTGTTCGGCAAGTATGCCGGCCAGTCCGTGAAGGTTGAAGGCGAAGAGCTCCTCGTGATGCGCGAGGAAGACATCATGGGCGTGGTCGAGGCCTGAGCCTCCCGCGTTTCCCTGAACCGCTAACCGAAATAAATCCGGAGTTCTGAAGAATGGCAGCTAAAGAAGTCAAGTTTGGTGATTCCGCCCGTGAGCGCATGGTCGCCGGCGTCAACATCCTGGCCAACGCGGTCAAGGTGACCCTGGGTCCGAAGGGCCGCAACGTGGTGCTCGAGCGCTCGTTCGGCGCCCCGACGGTGACCAAGGACGGCGTGTCGGTCGCCAAGGAAATCGAACTGAAGGACAAGTTCGAGAACATGGGCGCGCAGATGGTCAAGGAAGTCGCTTCCAAGACCTCCGACATCGCCGGTGACGGCACCACCACCGCCACCGTGCTGGCGCAGTCGATCGTGCGCGAAGGCATGAAGTTCGTCGCCGCCGGCATGAACCCGATGGACCTGAAGCGCGGCATCGACAAGGCCGTCATCGCCACCATCGAAGAGCTGAAGAAGCTGTCGAAGCCCTGCTCGACGAACAAGGAAATCGCCCAGGTCGGCTCGATCTCGGCCAACTCGGACAGCGACATCGGCGACATCATCGCCCGTGCCATGGACAAGGTCGGCAAGGAAGGCGTGATCACCGTCGAAGACGGCAAGTCGCTGCAGAATGAACTCGACGTCGTCGAGGGCATGCAGTTCGACCGCGGCTACCTGTCGCCGTACTTTATCAACAACCCGGACAAGCAGGTTGCCATCCTCGACAACCCGTTCGTGCTGCTGTTCGACAAGAAGATCTCCAACATCCGTGACCTGCTGCCGGTGCTGGAGCAAGTCGCCAAGGCTGGCCGCCCGCTGCTGATCATCGCCGAAGACGTCGAAGGCGAAGCGCTCGCCACCCTGGTGGTGAACAACATCCGCGGCATCCTGAAGACCTGCGCCGTCAAGGCGCCGGGCTTCGGCGACCGTCGCAAGGCCATGCTGGAAGACATCGCCATCCTGACCGGTGGTCAGGTCATCGCCGAGGAAGTCGGCCTGACGCTGGAGAAGGCCACGCTGAACGACCTCGGCCAGGCCAAACGCATCGAGATCGGTAAGGAAAACACGATCATCATCGACGGCGCCGGCGAAGCCGACCGTATCGAGGCGCGCGTCAAGCAGATCCGCGTGCAGATCGAGGAAGCCACCTCCGACTACGACCGCGAGAAGCTGCAGGAACGCGTGGCCAAGCTGGCCGGCGGCGTTGCCGTGATCAAGGTCGGTGCCGCGACCGAAGTCGAGATGAAGGAAAAGAAGGCCCGCGTCGAAGACGCGCTGCACGCGACCCGCGCTGCGGTGGAAGAGGGCATCGTCCCGGGCGGCGGCGTCGCGCTGCTGCGTGCTCGCGCCAACCTGGCCGGCCTGACGGGCGACAACCACGACCAGGACGCCGGCATCAAGATCGTGCTGCGCGCGATGGAGCAGCCGCTGCGCGAGATCGTCGCCAACGCGGGTGACGAAGCCTCGGTGGTGGTGAACAAGGTCGTCGAGGGTTCGGGCAATTACGGCTTCAACGCCGCCACCGGCGAGTACGGCGACATGGTCGAGATGGGCGTGCTGGATCCGACCAAGGTCACCCGCACCGCGCTGCAGAACGCCGCCTCCGTCGCCGGCCTGATGCTCACCACCGACTGCATGGTCGGCGAGCTGGCCGAAGACAAGCCCGCCATGCCCCCGATGGGCGGCATGGGTGGCATGGGCGACATGGGCATGGGTATGTAATTGCCCTTGCCTGTGGCCCCGGCTCGCCGGGGCCGCAACCTGGCAGCATCGACGACAAACGGCCCCGCCTGGTGCGGGGCCGTTTGTCGTTTACGCGCGCGAACGCAGCCCCGGCTGCGCGCCGAGCCGCGCGAAGCATGTGATAATTGGACCGTTTGGGAGAAAAGTCGGTGGGGAGCGACAGGCAGCCGCCCCCCGGAATGCGGCCGCTCGCGGCGGGCATTCCCCAGGACCGAGCAAAAGGAGAACAGCGGGGCGGAATCTATCGGCACCCGCTTACATGCAACTTACACCCGGAAACCCATGCGCATTCTGCTGGCTGAAGACGACCCGGTGATTGCCGACGGCATCGGACGTGCGCTGCGCCGCGGCGGCTATGCGGTCGATCACGTCGCCGACGGGGCCGAGGCGGACGCCGCCCTTGCGTCGCAACCTTATGACCTGCTCATCCTCGATCTCGGCTTGCCGCGCCTGCCCGGCATCGAGGTGCTCAAGCGCCTGCGCGCGCGCAAGTCCGCGGTGCCGGTGCTGATCCTCACCGCCCAGGATGGGGTCGACGACCGCGTGCGCGGCCTCGATGCGGGCGCCGACGATTACCTCACCAAGCCCTTTGCCCTGCCGGAGCTCGAAGCCCGGGCGCGTGCGCTGACGCGGCGTGGCACCGGGCAGGCGCGCTGCATCGAGGTCGGTCGACTGAGCTACGACCAGGCCGATCGGGTGGTGAAGATCGCCGGCCAGGTGGTGGATTTTTCGGCGCGCGAGATCGGCCTGCTCGAAGTCTTCCTGTTGCGCGTGGGCCGGCTGGTGAGCAAGGATCAGCTCGTCGATCACCTGTGCGGCTGGGGTGAGGAAGTGTCGAGCAATGCGATCGAAGTCTATGTGCATCGCCTGCGCAAGAAACTCGAGGACAGCGGCGTGCGCATCGTGACGGTGCGCGGCCTCGGCTACTGCCTGGAAAACCCGGATGCAGCTCCGGCGGCGAAAGCCTAGCAAGCGTACTGCACGCGGCCGGGTGTCCGGCCAGCCGAATTCGCTGTTCGGCGAGATCCTCGACTGGATGCTGGCGCCGCTGCTGTTCCTGTGGCCAATCTCCATCATCGTCACCCACAACGTGGCGGACAACATCGCCAGTCAGCCTTACGACCGTGCGCTGGCCGAGGGCGCACGCACGCTGGCGCGCTTCATCGCGGTGGAGGAGGGGCGGGCGGTGATGCGCTTTCCCGCGCCGCCACGCGCGCTGTTCCGCGCCGACCAGGACGACGTCCTGTATTACCAGGTCGCCAACGAATACGGCGAGATGCTGAGCGGCGACGTCGACATTCCGCCCGCGCCGAAGCCCCCTGCGCCCATCATCGACGAGGTGCTGTTCCGCGACGAGGTGATCCAGGGCGAGGAAGTCCGTGTCGCCTACCAGTTCGTGCGAGTCCCGGGCGGCAGCCCGCTGCCGCTGATGGTCGTGCAACTGGCGGAGACGCGCAACAAGCGCACCGACCTGGCATCACGCGTGGTGACCGGCGTGCTGCTGCCGCAGTTCGCGATCATTCCGCTTGCGGTGGTGCTGGTGTGGGTCGGCCTGTCGCGCGGCATCGCGCCGCTCAACCGGCTGCAGAGCCTGATCCGCATGCGGCGGCCGACCGACCTGTCGCCGGTGGAGCCGGCGACGGTGCCCGAGGAAGTGCGTCCTCTCATCGTCGCCTACAACGGCATGATGGCCCGCCTGGAAGAGAACCTGCAGGCGCAGCAGCGTTTCATCGCCGACGCGGCGCACCAGATGCGCACCCCGCTCACCGGCCTCAAGATGCAGACCGATCTCGCGCTGCAGGAGACCGATCCCGACCAGTTGCGCCGCTCGCTGGCCCACATCGCCGAGAGCACCGATCGCGCCGCTCACCTGATCAACCAGTTGCTGTCGCTGGCGCGCGCGGAGGCGAGCTTCGAGAAGCTCTATGTCGTGGAGTCGCTCGACCTTGCCGCTGTGGTGCGCGAAGTGGCGCAGGACCTGTTCCCGCGCGCGCTCGCCAAGGGCATCGACCTCGGCGTGGAAGATGCCGGGCATCACCTGCAGATCGAAGGCAACCCGGTGCTGCTGCGCGAGATGATCAAGAACCTCATGGACAACGCGATCAAGTACACGCCGCGCGGCGGCAGCGTCACCGCGCGCACCCGGCATGCCGGCGCGCCCATCTTCGAAGTCGAGGACACCGGTGTCGGCATCCCCGAGGCGGACCGCGAGCGTGTCTTCGAGCGCTTCTACCGCGTGCTCGGCAGCGGCGTGGACGGCTCGGGCCTCGGCCTGCCGATCGTGCGCGAGATCGCCGAGCTGCACCGTGCGACCGTCGCGCTCAGTCCCAATCCCCAAGGCCGGGGAACGCTTGCGCAGGTCGTGTTTCCCCGTAGCCAGCGTCAGTTGCCGCCACCAGTGCACGGCGACTTCTATCCCCTGGGTTGAGTCGTCCCTCCGTGCCGAGCGCGTGCGGCGTGAGCCGCCAGGCAGGCAGCGCGAGCATCTTTCGGTACCACATTCACCGAATTTCTTCTTTGATAAACCAATGTTGCATCTCGTAAGCCGGTCGTAAGTCTCCGCCGCTAACTTGTCATCGTCCGGGCGAAAGTCCGGTTCATCCAAATTGCAAGCGGAGGGAGACATGGAAGACGACCTGGTGAAGAAGATCACCGCCAATCCGAAATATCAGAAGTTGGTGGGGACGCGCACATCCTACGGCTGGCTGCTCACCATCATCATGCTGATCGTGTATTACGGCTACATCGCTTTGATCGCGTTCAGCAAAGAGACGCTAGCCGTCAAGCTCGGTGCCGGCGTCATGACCGTCGGCATTCCAGTCGGCCTCGGCGTCATCTTCTTCACGATCATCATCACCGGCATCTATGTCCGTCGTGCGAACTCCGAGTTCGACGCGCTGACCCAGGAAATCGTCAAGGAGAGCGGCAAATGAGCGGACGCTTCACGAAATTGTCTGCCGGCGTCGCGCTGGCGGCGCTGTCGGTGGCGGCGCTGGCCGCGGGCGGTGATCTCGGCCAGGCCGAGAAGCAGGCCACCAACTGGACCGCGATCATCATGTTCGGCGCGTTCGTCGTCTTCACGCTGTTCATCACCAAGTGGGCGGCGGCCAAGACCAAGTCGGCGGCCGACTTCTACACTGCCGGCGGCGGCATCACCGGTTTCCAGAACGGCCTGGCGATCGCCGGCGACTACATGTCGGCGGCATCCTTTCTCGGTATTTCTGCAGCGGTGATGACCAGCGGCTACGATGGCCTGATCTACTCGATCGGCTTCCTCGTCGGCTGGCCGGTGATCACCTTCCTGATGGCCGAGAAGCTGCGCAACCTCGGCAAGTTCACCTTCGCCGACGTCGCCGCCTACCGCTTCAAGCAGACCCCGATCCGCGCCTTCGCGGCCTCGGGCACGCTGGTGGTGGTGGCCTTCTACCTGATCGCGCAGATGGTCGGTGCCGGCCAGCTCATCAAGCTGCTGTTCGGCCTCGAGTACTGGATGGCGGTGGTCATCGTCGGCGCGCTGATGATGGTCTACGTGCTGTTCGGCGGCATGACGGCAACCACCTGGGTGCAGATCATCAAGGCCTGCCTGCTGCTCGCGGGTGCGTCCTTCATGGCCTTCATGGTGTTGTTGAACTACGGTTTCTCGCCTGAGGCGCTGTTCGCCGACGCCGTTCGCATCAAGGCGGGTGTGGCCACCGCTGCCGGCAAGACGCCGGAGGAGGCGGGTGTCATCGGTCAGGCGATCATGGGGCCGGGTTCCTTCATCAAGGATCCGATCTCGGCGATCTCCTTCGGCATGGCGCTGATGTTCGGCACCGCCGGCCTGCCGCACATCCTGATGCGCTTCTTCACCGTGCCGGACGCCAAGGAAGCCCGCAAGTCGGTGTTCTGGGCGACCACCTGGATCGGCTACTTCTACATCCTGACCTTCATCATCGGCTTCGGCGCCATCGTGCTGGTGTCCACCAACCCGCAGTTCCTCGACGCCAAGGGCGGCCTGATCGGCGGCGGCAACATGGCGGCCATCCACCTCGCCAACGCAGTCGGCGGCAACGTCTTCCTCGGCTTCATCTCCGCGGTCGCGTTCGCCACGATTCTGGCGGTGGTTGCGGGCCTGACCCTGTCGGGGGCCTCGGCCGTGTCGCACGACCTCTACGCCACGGTGTTCAAGCACGGCAACGCGGATTCGGCCTCCGAGCTGCGCGTGTCGCGCATGACCACCATTGCGCTGGGCGTCATCGCGGTGATCCTGGGTATCGCCTTCGAGAAGCAGAACATCGCCTTCATGGTGTCGCTGGCCTTCGCGATCGCCGCCTCGGCCAACTTCCCGGTGCTGTTCATGTCGGTGCTGTGGAAGGACTGCACGACCCGTGGTGCGACGCTGGGCGGCTTCCTCGGCCTGATCGTCGCCGTTGTGCTGACGGTCGTGTCGCCGTCGGTGTGGGAAGCCACGCTCGGCAACCCGAAGGGTTCGGCGCTGTTCCCCTACACCTCGCCCGCGCTGTTCTCGATGGCTGCCGGCTTCATCGGCATCTGGCTGTTCTCGATCCTCGACAACAGCCAGCGCGCGAAGGAAGACCGCGCCGGCTACCTTGCCCAGCGCGTCCGCTCGGAAACGGGTATCGGTGCCGCTGGCGCGTCCGGCCACTAAGCAGCAAGCCCGGCCGGACTCCCGGGGAGGGAGGCCGGAAACCGGGTGATCGAAAAACGGCGGGCGCCCCTTCGGCGCCCGCCGTGTTCCGTTGGAGCGCCTGCATGGCATCTTCGTGCAGGCGGGGAAAAATCCAGAATATGTTTGACAGGGGGCGAAAGCCCGCTATAATGCGCGCTCTGTTGGCCAGTTAGCTCAGTTGGTAGAGCAGCGGATTGAAAATCCGCGTGTCCGTGGTTCGATTCCGCGACTGGCCACCAAAATTCAGCGCCCAACTGTTCTCAGTTGGGCGTTTTCATTTGTGCTTCCCGCATGACACGCGGGGTTCCCGCACATTCTGCGTGTGCGACCGGGGTCCTATGGCCTGGCAGGAACATCCCCGGTTGCCCTCCGTTCCGCCCTCTCTTCTCTCGAAATCGGCGCTAACTTCTTCGCCGTGGCACACGCAGACGGCGTTGTTCGTCAACCACTTATGCTTGCGCCGACGGGAATGGTTGGCTCGCGGGTTTGCACGAGCAAAGCAGAACGGCAAACCCGCGAGGCCAGCCTCCACGTCAACCCTTGGGCGGGAACGGATCGTCACCGTAGCTGTTGCGCTCACGGATCTGGCCGTTCCGCCCTTGGATGAGCATCTCGCTCTGCTGGTTGATGGCGATGTCCCGCGCACGGTCAATCGCCTGTTGCTGCGTGTCATGGATGGAGGTGAGACGGTCGTTGCCTTCTCCCCGCACACCCCACTGATCACCGCCGTTGATGGGTACGACCCATTGGTTCTTTCCGCTCATTTCAATCTCTCCAAAAAATGAAAAAGTCAGGCTCTTGAAGTCGGCGCGAGCCAGGCGCTTCGGTGCTGAATTCATGTCATGACGTTCGCGCCCCCTTTCCAGTTGCCGAACACGGCATCGCATACAGTCCAGCGCGTTGCTGTGTGACGACGAGTGCCCCGTAGGCTGCCAGTCGAGCCTCGTGCTCCGGCTTGCCCTTGTCCTTCGACTTGATCTTGAACAGGTCAATCGGCTTGTCGCTCTTCTGGCCAGCGCGCTGCATGATCCTTTCGCCGTCCACCTCGGCCCCCTTGAACGACCAGAGCGCTTCGAACACCTTGGCCTGACCTTGGGTGAATCGGATTGGTGTGGACTGCACATCCGGCAGCGTTGCCCACTTGAAGTCGGCCGAGAACGGCCCGTTCACTGGCGCGGCCGGATCGGCCACTGCTGGCACTGCAAACGGCACAGAGGGGATGAAGGTGATTACGCCGCCATAGAACGTGAAACGTTCCTCCAGTGCCAGCCATTCCACGCTGGAGCCGAAGGACGATCCACGCGTCGTGCGCGGCCTGGGAGTGATGACCCGGATGTTGCTTCCCGCCACCCGAATACGATCCAGCAAGGTCGGCTCATGCAGCACTCTCGTCAGATCTCGGGCCAGCACGACCGGAGAGCTGCGGGCGTTACCGAGCCGCCAAGCACCGTCGCCCAAGTCATAGATGTCGTCGCGGCTCTCGATGTCGAGCGCGAGGCGCATTTTCTGCCGCAGCCAGTCTTCGTCCAGGGCCAACGCCGCACCGTCGATTGCCTCGACAGGAACCTGGCCACACTCCGGGCACCGGCAGACCCGACCGCCCCGTCCATCGCCCCAGACCTGCGCCCGATGCTGCTGACAGTGGGGACAGAGCACAAAAAACTGATCCACCACTGTTGGCCTGACGGCTTTGCCGAGCATAGACAAAGCAGATACCTCGCGTGGCGACAGCGTGGCCCGCAGCACCGGCGTGCCGCCTGCGAACAGCCGGCAAACCAGGGTCCAGGCATCGTGCGTCGTCATTGGTCAGTCCTCGAAAGCGGATGAGGAACTGACTGGGTCGGTCTCCGGCGGCAACTCCTGGGCGCTGAGGGTCTGGCCCTTCTGCAAGATGCCCACCGCAACCAAGTAGCCTTCCAGCTGCGCCTGCATCTTGGCGTCGAACTTGTGCAGGTTCAGCCGCCCTTTGCTGGTCACTTCGATGGTGACCACCTTGGGGCGAGTCCTGCCCGGCTCGGGTGGGTAGTAGAGATTTACCTGCGCCGCCGTCACCGCCCACTGCCCCTCCAGCGGGCCCGGCAGCTTCTCCTTCAGCAAATCGTGCACCGAGCGTTGCTGGCTGGATTGCATCGCCGTGCATTCGATCTTCAGCGCCGTGTCAGGGCTGAGCAGGGTGAGTGCCTTCAACTGAACCATCGAGAAGCCGTCCTCGAACGCATCCGGCACATCGAACCCGGTGCGCAGCATCGACAGATCCAGAGTCGGCGACTTGATCTTGTGAGCGCTTGCTTTCACGCCCAGCACATGCTCCGCGAAGGCCTCGACCAGCATTTGCTGATACTTTGCGCCGCCGCGCACCAGCGTGCGCACCACACCGGTGGACTTGGCGTACTCCAGCACCATGTGGATGTTGGGGTTGCCGACCCGGCGTTTCAGGGTCGCTCCCTCGAACTCCAGACGCAGCATCGCCATGTCCTTGACATGGACCGACAGCAGGAACACGCCCGGGCTGCGCTCGACCAAGTGCGCCACGCTGCCGTCTCCGCATTGGAGTTCGCGCTTGTAGAAGGCCGAGATGGCGTGACGCAACGTGGTCAGATTGGCATCCGAACCGTTCGGTTGGCGTTTCAGGCCAAGATCGTATTGCTGTGTCTGTTGCCCATGCTGTTCCCAAAAGCTGAAGTCATAGGCACGCTCGAACAGTGCCGGGTGGTGGACGTAGAGCCAGAAGGAACGGTGGATGTCACTTGCGCACAGCGTCAAACCCGCCAAAGCGGCACCGTCGGTCACGGCCGCCTCAAACATCGCCTGCTTGCCAGCCGAATCGCCCAACTGAACGCTGGCCATGAGGTTGGCCGTCATCCGGTCGCGGGCAGCAATGTCGGGCCAGACTTTGACCGCTTCGACCAGAAACTGGCTGGTCTCCGGTGTGTCATCCCAGGCAAAGCCATCGGGCACAGGCAGGTTGTGGGTGGTCAGGAAGTCGCGCAGCGTGGCGTCCACCGGCAGCTCGAGCATCACGTCGACAAAGGTCTTCTTCATCTTGATCGTCCTTTCTGGATCGGCGTCGAAGGTCTGCGACCGATGTACGGACTGCACTGGCCAGCGACTTGGTTACTGAACACGCACCTCGAACAAGTAAAGTAGCGAGATACAAGCGCGATTCTGAACCTCAGATTTCCGCTTGTCAATCAAAGCGGCACATCTAGACCTCATTTGTATCTCGCGGCTATACTAGCGGTCTTGTTTTTGTTAACTGACTGTTTTCCCCTACAGGAGCATCGCTATGGCTTCAGCGTTCGGAGCACGCCTGCGACGCTTACGCGAGGCGAAGAAATTGACCTTGCAACAGGTCGCCGACGCGGTCGGCTGTACCAAGGCGTACATATGGGAACTGGAAATGAAGGACGGCCAGCGCCCTTCTGCCGAGCGAATTCAGGCGATAGCCAAGGTGCTGGGCGTGACGATGGAGGATGTGATGGGGGAGCCCGTCGATCAGGTTCCCCAAGCCAGTCCAGAAGATGTGGCCTTCTTCCGCGAGTACGCTGGAATGACGGACGAGGAGAAGGATCGCTACCGTCAGGCACTCAAAATCATGTTCCCTGACAAGAGCTAAGGCGGTCTGACAATTGAGCGCATCCCAGCCCATCACCGGTTCCATCGCAGCCAGCACCGTATTGAGATGGTTGCGGGCCTGGCACGCCGACGGCATGCCGGATGCCGTGGATCTGGAAGTCGTCCGGCAGATGCTTCCAGAGACGCCTTACGGCAAAGGGGTACGGGAGATCAAGGCCCCGATGGTGCTGGACATCAATAGCTGCGAAGGTATGCTGGTGCGCAACCCACAGGACACCGCAGAGTGGGGCATCTTCTATAACGGCAAGGCAAACCCCGAGCGCCAGCGTTTCACCATCGCTCACGAACTGGGCCACTTCATACTTCACCGCGATCAGCGGCAAAGTTTCAACTGCGACAAGGAAAGCGTGTACTCCGGCGCTGACACTATCCGTGTCATCGAACGTGAGGCGGACGACTTTGCCAGCAACCTGCTGATGCCTGGCGACTTGCTGCGCGAGTGGATCTCGAACCAGCGCATCGACTTGCATGTCCTGAGCGCCCTTGCCAAACGGTTCCAGGTGTCGTTCGAGGCGCTGTGCATTCGGTTCATCAAATTCACCACGCAGCGGGCAATCCTTGTCTATTGGGACAACGGTTTCGTGAAGTACGAATGGCGCAGCAGCAGCGCGGTCAAGACGCGCGCCCGCATTCGGCGCACTGACGATCCGCAGGAACCATTACCCGGCACCCTGGCTGCTGATTCCACCGTTGAGCAGGAGTGGGATGGCACGGAGATGTCTGCCGCGATCTGGTGCCCGGAGGAGGCACCACACATGAAGTTGCGCGAGTTCAAGCACAGCTACACCACAGGAGATCGCGTCCTGACCCTTCTGCTACTGGAAAGTGCTGAACCACGGTCATGGGATCGGTCTTGGCAAGACGGCGAGAGCTTTGACAGCTTCGATCAGTTCGTCTCGAACGGGCAATTGCCAGTACGGTGAGTCCCTCGATGACAGGCTTGCCGATCCAACCCATTGATGAAGAACTGCAGACCTTGCAACGCGAGGTGCAGCGAATGCTGGGCCGTTGTCTCTTGCGTCTGCAGCAGTACGAACAACTGATGAAGGCCATCGTGGCCCACCACGAAATCTCCGCGTCAGGATCACCCCTCGAATCGAACCAGGCGGAGCGAATTGCGGATGCCGCAAACAAGACTCTGGGTACGTTGGTTGGCACGCTGCTCGGAACGTATGTCACCAGCGGCGACCAAGACGAGGTCGCCGAACCCGATGCGCCCGACAACATCATCTCGTTCAAGATGAAGATGAGCTTGCGGATGTCTGCCGAGGATTTCGATACGACGCAAAACGATCTGAAGGAACTGGTTCTGCTGCGGAACAACCTGGTGCACCACTTTATCGACCAGCACGACCTTTGGAGTCTGGACGGATGCCGTGGTGCGCAAGAGTCCTTGGTGGCGGCCTACAGTCGCGTCGATCAACACTTTGAGCAACTGCGAGGCTGGGCGGAGCACATGGATCAGGCCCGTCGTCTGGCGGCGGAGTTTGCCCAGTCCGATGCCTTCTGCGATCTGGTGATCAACGGCATAGCGCCGGATGGCTCGGTGGATTGGCCCGCAGCCGGAATTATTCGCGCATTGCGTGAAGCAGCAGATCAGTTGGCTGTCGACGAGTGGACGCCGGTCGCTATTGCTGGACGATGGATTGCAGAAAGGCATCCCGATCAACTGCCGGCCAAGTATGGGTGCAGCAGTTGGCGGCAGGTCGTGCACGAATCCCGCCTTTTCGATCTTCGGTATCGGGAAGTGAATGGCCAGCGCGCGGCTTGGTATCGACCCAAAGAGACATAGCGTCAAACCCGCGCACTCACGCTAAATCACGTTACGCGAAGTGCCCTTGGTTTCTAGCATGAGCAGCGTTTTCCATCGGAACGCTTGCCATGACAGAAATCGAACCTATCTCCATTTGCACATCACCCGACCGGCCACGGCACGGGCATCAAGAAATCGCTGATCTATTGGCTGCCGCGCTACTGCGCTTCCGTGTCCGCCAATCGCGCGACATCCCCAAAAACAGCGAGCAGGTTTGCCTTGGCTTCCCCGGCCAACAGCGCGTGAATGCGAACCCCGATCACAACAACGGAGTTCGCCCATGACAGCACACGCAACCTCACCAACGCCCGCCTCAGTCGCCGCCCGCGTCGCGGCTATTCCCCATCTTTCGATGGATGATCTTTGGGCTCTCTGGGACGACCATTTCGATGAACGGCCGAATCACCACCATCGGGTCTGGTTGGAAAGTCGCCTGGCCTACCGGATGCAAGAGCGCGCGTTTGGCGGTTTGAAACCGTCACTGCGCAAGAAGCTTGAGGAGGTTGGCGAAACCGGCATCTTGCCCAAGCAACTACGCGGCGATAGCCAACGCCTACTGCCCGGTACCGTTCTGACACGCATCTACGACGACATTGAACATCGTGTGCTGGTGCGCGGATCGAATGATTTCGAGTACCAGGGGCAACGCTTCAAGAGCCTGTCCGCTGTGGCCAAGCGCATCACAGGCAGCCATTGGTCAGGCCCGGTGTTCTTTGGTTTGAAGGCGCCAGCTTCGAAGAAGGGGGCGGCATGAGCTCAGTGCGTCGAAACCAGATTCCCGCAGTCACGCCAAAGAAGCGCTGCGCCGTCTACACCCGTAAGTCCACTGACGAAGGCCTCGATCAGGAATACAACAGCCTCGAGGCACAGCGTGATGCAGGCTTGGCCTTCATTGCAAGCCAACGGCATGAGGGCTGGATAGCCGTCGACGACGGATACGACGACGGCGGCTACTCGGGCGGCAACATGGAACGGCCAGGGTTGCGCCGACTGATGATCGACATTGAGGCGGGGAAGATCGATACCGTGGTCGTCTACAAAATCGACCGCCTCACGCGCAGCCTGCCGGACTTCGCAAAGCTGGTCGAGGTTTTCGACCGCAACGGCGTCTCCTTTGTCGCGGTCACGCAGCAGTTCAACACCACCACATCGATGGGGCGATTGACGCTCAACATCCTTTTGTCATTCGCGCAGTTCGAACGCGAGGTCACCGGCGAACGCATCCGCGACAAGATCGCCGCCAGCAAGGCCAAAGGCATGTGGATGGGCGGAGTTCCACCGCTCGGATACGACGTGGTCGAACGCAAGCTCGTCATCAACGACCATGAAGCTGCGCTGGTACGTGACATCTTCCGCCGCTACGCCGAGCATGGCTCGGCTGCGCGACTCGTCCGCGAACTGGAAATCGAAGGGCATACCACCAAGGCATGGGTCACCCAGTCCGGCCGGGAGCGATTGGGGCGCAGCATCGATCAGCAGTACCTCTTTACCTTGCTGCGTAACCGCATTTACCTCGGTGAAATCTGTAATCACGAGACGTGGTACTCGGCCCAGCACGATCCCATCGTTTCTCAAGAATTGTGGGACGCGGCACATGCCTTCATTGAGAGGCGAAAGCAGGCACCGCGCGAACACCGAGCCAAGCATCCGGCACTGCTGGCGGGACTTCTATTCGCACCGGATGGCCAACGCATGTTGCACTCCTTCGTCAAGAAGAAAAATGGTCGGCAGTACCGCTATTACGTGCCTTACCTGCACAAGCGGCGCAACGCAGGTGCCAGCCTGGCTCCGCATACGCCGGACGTGGGCCACCTGCCAGCCGCCGAGATCGAAGATGCCGTATTGGCGCAAATCCATGCTGCGCTCTCATCGCCGCAAATGCTGATCGCAGTGTGGAGATCCTGCCAGCAGCATCCGGCGGGGGCGACGCTGGACGAGGCACAGGTGGTGGTCGCCATGCAGCGCATCGGTGACGTGTGGTCGCAGTTGTTCCCTGCCGAGCAGCAACGTATCACACGGCTGTTGATCGAACGCGTGCAACTACACGGGCACGGCCTGGATATCGTTTGGCGGGAGGACGGTTGGATCGGATTCGGTGCGGATATCAGCACGCATCCCTTGATCGAAGAGTCCCAGGAGCGTGTCGAGGAGGCTTTGGCATGAATACCACGACCCACCAGCGCCAGCGCGCCGTCCGCATCGAGGTCGGAGCCGAGGCGCGCAGTTATGTCAGCGAGGGGCAGCGGGTCACCTTGGTGCCCCTGACGATCAAGCGTCGCCAGAATCGGAAGCTGCTGATACCGCCAGCCCCCGAGATCGCGGACCGAATCGGTGGCTTCGATGTGCCGATGATCAAAACGCTGGGCAAGGCCTTCTACTGGAAGCGCTTGATCGACGATGGCACCTACTCCACGACAACGGATTTGGCGCACGCCATGAAAGTAGAGCCGGGCTGGGCTGCCGAGGTCTTGCGCATGACCATGCTGGCCCCCGATATCGTGGAGGCGATATTCGAAGGACGTCAGCCACGCCACTTGAATCTGCACACCTTGCGTGGCCGCCAAGAGCAACTACCGCGCGATTGGGCTGCGCAGCGTCGATTGCTCGGCTTTTCCGACGTCTGATCTGCCTCTAGACACACCCGATGACGGCGAGCCATGTGCTCGCCGCTTGCTTTTCCGCCTTGGGCCATTGGCGAACCAGGAGTTCCGTCGTGGTTCGCCATTGCGTCCCTTAAAGGTTCGCCACCCGAAGTTTGGAATGACACCTGTTACTCAACAACGTCACAGGAGCATTCCATGCAGACACCAACCAGCGGTATCCCCCGGTCGCCACAGCAGGCGATCAACACCATGTCACCCGGTGATCGCCGCGTGCTCAACGAGAACGAGCTCGCGCAACGCTGGGGCGTGAGCCCCAAGACTTTGCAGCGCTGGCGCAGTGAGGGTCGCGGTCCACGCTACCTGAAGCTGTCCAAGCGTGTCGGCTACCCGGTCGACGCGATCCTCGAGTTTGAGCGCGAAGCGCTGCACGACTCGACGTCCGAACGCGCGGCTGTTTGAGAAGAGATGCGATGAATGACATCACCATCTTCCCCGCCGACATCGCCGAAATGTCCGTCAACCAACTGGCCGCATTGCCGCCCGCGCAGAAACACGAGATCGACAAGAACCTCGATGCAGCCATCGACTGGCTGAAGAAGGCGCGCATCAAGTTCGACGCGGCACTGGATCAGTGCTACGGCGAGCAGGCACGCACCGCGCTGCGGGAATCCGGCCGTGACTTCGGCACCGCACACATCAGCGATGGCCCGCTGCACCTGAAGTTCGAGCTGCCCAAGAAGGTTAGCTGGGATCAGAAGCAACTGGCTGAGATCGCTGAACGCATCGTCGCCTCAGGCGAGAACGTTGAGGGTTACCTCGACATCAAGTTGTCCGTCTCCGAATCCCGCTTCACGAACTGGCCGCCTGCTTTGCAACAGCAGTTCGCTGCCGCTCGCACTGTGGATTCCGGCAAGCCGTCTTTCACCCTTTCCATCGATTCGGAGTAATGACCATGAGCACCAATCTCATCGCCTCGCTGCGTCAACAGCTGCCGTCCATCTACGGCGAACACCTCCCTGACGAAATCCGGTATCGCCGCGCGGACGGACAGGACGTCGTTGTCCCGCTCGATGTCGCCACTGTGGACGAGTTGGCCTTTGCCATCCAGACGGCCAGCGCGGAATCGCTGGCGCTCGGTCGCCGCCGCACCGCGCTGGAAGAACTCCACACCGAGGTGCGCAAACGTGCCGCGCGTGGAGTCGACCGTATCGCCAACGTGTCGTGGGAGGGCTGATCATGAGCGCGATCATTCCCTTCCAGTTCGAAGCGCACGCCGTGCGCGTCCAGGTCGATAAACTCGGGCAGCCGTGGTTCAACGCCACCGATGTCTGCGACGCCCTGGAGATGGGCAATCCGTCTCAGGCGATCAAGTCCCATGTCGATGCCGATGATCTCCAGAAATTGGAGGTCATCGACAGCCTCGGGCGCACACAGCGTGCCAACCACGTCAACGAGTCAGGCCTTTACGCCCTGATCCTCGGCAGCACCAAGGATGCCGCCAAACGTTTCAAGCGCTGGATCACCGGTGAAGTGCTGCCTGCAATCCGCAAGACAGGCGCGTATTCCGCCGCCACCACGATGGCCGCCTTGCCCGCGCAGACCCAAGATCGCGTCACCGCCATCCTGCTGATCGGCGAAGCGGTCGCCAAGGTACCGGGCGTCAAGACCGGCATTGCAATGGCTGCCACGTTGACCTGCATTCAGGAAAACACCGGCCTGACCACGGAAGTGCTGCGCCGCGCTTTGCCTGCCGCCAACGAGCCGATCTGCTCGCTCAACGCCACACAGCTCGGCAAATTGCTGAGTCGCTCAGCCAAAGCCACGAACCAGTTGCTGGCATCCGGAGGCCTTCAGTTCCGCAACGACCGGGACGAGTGGGAACTGACCGAGGCCGGTGAAGCATGGGCCGAAGCCATGCCGTACTCGCGCAACGGTCACAGCGGCTACCAAATCCTCTGGAATTCGGCGGTCGCGGAACAACTGAAGGAGGTGGCGTGATGTCCCTCCCGATCATTTCCGCGCAGCAGCGCTTGGCCGAACGCAAGGGTGTGAAATTGCTGATGCTGGGCAAGTCCGGCATCGGCAAGACCACCCGGCTCAAAGACCTCGACCCTGCCACCACCTTGTTCCTCGATATTGAGGCGGGCGATCTCGCCGTGGCCGATTGGCCGGGCGACACCATCCGCCCGGCATCGTGGCCGGAAAGCCGCGACTTTTTCGTGTTCCTCGCAGGCCCGGACAAGTCACTGCCGCCGGAGAGCGCGTTCTCGCAGGCGCATTACGACCACGTCATCGAGAAATTTGGCAGCCCGACGCAGCTCGACCGCTACCAGTCCTTCTTTCTCGACTCGATCACGCAGTTGTCCCGGCAGTGCTTCGCATGGTGCAAGACGCAACCCGGTGCCACCAGTGACCGCTCCGGCAAACCGGATCTGCGCGCGGCCTATGGCCTGCTCGGCCAGGAAATGATCGGCGCACTGACCCACTTGCAGCACGCCCGGGGCAAGAACGTGGTGTTCGTCGCCATCCTCGACGAGCGCCTCGATGACTACAACCGCAAGGTGTTCGTGCCACAGATCGAAGGCAGCAAGACCTGTCTGGAGCTGCCCGGCATTGTCGATGAGGTCGTGACACTGGCCGAGATCAAGGCCGACGACGGCAGTGCTTACCGCGCCTTCGTCACCCACACCGTCAATCCCTACGGCTTCCCGGCCAAAGACCGCAGCGGTCGTCTCGACCTGCTGGAGCCGCCGCATCTCGGCGCACTGATCGCCAAGTGCGCAGGCCAGTCGCCATTTCCCATGCCCGGCAGCACCGGCACCCCCACCGCAGCAAACACCACCGAATCCAAGGAGTAATCGCCATGTCGTCCAACTATTTTGATTTCCAAGATGCCGATCCCCAACAGTCGGGCTTTGACCTGATCCCCAAGGGCGCTGTCGTGCCAGTGCGCATGACCATCAAGCCCGGTGGCTATGACGATCCGGGACAAGGCTGGGGCGGCGGCTACGCCACCGAGTCCTTCGAAACCGGCTCTGTCTACCTCGCCGCCGAGTTTGTCGTCACGGCGGGCGACCATGCCAAGCGCAAGATGTGGAGCAACATCGGCCTGCACTCCAAGAAGGGGCCGACCTGGGGTCAGATGGGGCGCAGCTTTATCCGCGCCGCGCTCAACAGCGCCCGCAGCGTCCATCCCCAGGACAACAGCCCGCAGGCCGCCGCCGCGCGCCGCATCCAGGGTTTTCATGAACTGGATGGCCTGGAGTTTCTGGCGCGCGTGGACATTGAGAAGGATGGCAAGGGCCAAGACCGGAACGTGGTCAAGATCGCGGTCGAGCCTGATCACCCCGACTACGCAAAACTGATGGGCGTGCCGCCCAAGGCTCCGGGCAGTGGACATTCCGGCGCTCCGGCGCAGGCGGCTGCGCCTGCGTATCAGGCACCGGCTCCACAACGCGCACCGGTGACCGGCAAGCCGTCGTGGGCACAGTGAGGGAGGCCGATGAAATGCTGGGTCTGCAAACGACAGGCCCGGGGATTCGGCCACACCGACAACCGTCACGGTGTCGGCCATCCCCGGCGCTATCCCATCGACTGGGTGTTCTGCTCACAACGCTGCCAAAACGCGTTTCATGCGCTGTACGGCAACTGGCTGCGGGTCAAGGAAGGTCGCGTCGACAGTACGGAGGTCGCCATGATCGATCCATCTGATGTCGAACTGGCCGCGATGAAGAAGTGCCTCAAGGCCTTCGGCGAGGCTGCGGGCGAGATTGGCTTCACCAAGCCGCTGGGCGACTACTCCGAAGCCGAGGCGCTGCAAGTGATCGACGCCATCGTCACTTGCTACACCGAGGCAATGGTCACGCACCACGAGGCGAGCAAGTACCCACCGGTACGCGGCATGACGCCTGCGCCCGACCCTCTGGCCAACCCGTTCGCGGATCTGGAGGACGACCTGCCCTGGGAAGAGCCGAAGGGGAAGAAGCCATGATCGACTTCAACTCCTCATCGAGCATCTCGGGTCAGGTCACCACCCTGGTGGACACGGGCCTGCAGCAGGCTCGCGCCCGCCAGTCCGAGCGCCAGTACCTCGGGGCCTCGCGCCTCGGAGTGGCCTGCGAGCGAGCGCTGCAGTTCGAGTACGCCAAGGCACCCATCGACCACGGGCGTGACACCCCGGGCCGAATGCTGCGGATCTTCGAACGCGGTCACGTCATGGAGGACTGCATGGTCGCGTGGCTCCGGGACGCGGGCTTTGACCTGCGCACCCGCAAGGCCGACGGCGAGCAGTTCGGTTTCTCGGTGGCCGATGGCCGCCTGCAGGGCCACATCGACGGCGTCATCGTCGGCGGCCCCGAGGGCTTCGCCTATCCCGCGCTCTGGGAATGTAAGTGTCTCGGCAACAAGTCCTGGAGCGATCTGGACAACAAGGGCCTGACTCTCTCCAAGCCCGTCTACGCCGCGCAAGTGGCGATCTACCAAGCCTATCTCGAACTGCACGAGCACCCGGCGATCTTCACGGCACTCAACGCCGACACGATGGAGATCTACACCGAGCTCGTGCCCTTTGACGCAGCACTGGCCCAACGCATGTCGGATCGGGCGGTCAAGGTCATCACGGCGACCGAGGCGGGAGAGCTCCTGCCGCGCGCCTTCCATGACTCGACCCACTTTGAATGCCGGATGTGCGCGTGGCAAGACCGCTGCTGGAGGACACAAGCATGAATACCTCGAATTTGAATTACGTACTGGGCGAGCAGCTGATCGACGTGCGCCAGGCTGCACTGATGTTCAATCTGCCGTCGTATTGGCTCTCTCAAGCCAAGGAGCGAAAGGAGCGTCGCATTCCGCATTACCGCGTCGGCAAACTGGTTCGCTTCAAACCTAACGAGCTGGAAGCCTGGATCGCTGCGCAGCAGACGTCACACGAGGGTGGTGCCGATGCTTGATTTCAATGACACATCACCACCGGGAGAAACGGGCCGGCGCAACGTCAATGACAGCGAGCGGGACGAGATTCGCACTGAACTGATCGCACGCATGGAATCAGTCCTGACCACGATGTTTCCGGCAGGAAAGAAGCGTCGTGGCAAGTTTCTGATCGGGGACATCCTGGGCAGCCCGGGCGACAGCCTTGAGGTGGTACTCGAAGGCGACAAGGCTGGTCTCTGGACGGATCGTGCCACGGGCGATGGCGGTGACATCTTTGCCTTGATCGCAGCCTACCTCGGGGCCAACGTCCACACCGACTTTCCCCGGGTGCTCGACGAGGCAGCTGATCTGCTCGGTCGTTCGCGATCAGTGCCGGTTCGCCGCGCCAAGAAGGAAGCTCCGGTTGATGATCTCGGCCCGGCCACGGCCAAGTGGGACTACTTCGATGCCACCGGCAAACTGATTGCGGTCGTGTACCGCTACGACCCACCCGGGCGCAAGAAGGAATTCCGGCCGTGGGATGCCAAGCGGCGCAAGATGACTCCGCCCGATCCGCGCCCGCTGTACAACCAGCCGGGGCTGGCTGCCGCTGGTCACGTTGTGCTGGTCGAGGGCGAGAAGTGTGCGCAGGCCCTGATCGCCATCGGCGTGGTGGCAACCACGGCCATGCATGGCGCAAACGCTCCCGTCGATAAGACCGACTGGTCGCCGCTGGTGGGCAAATCCGTGCTGATCTGGCCTGACCGGGACGCGCCAGGCTGGGATTACGCTGACCGTGCATCGCAAGCAATCCTTAACGCGGGTGCGACCACGGTCGCCATCCTGGTGCCACCCGATGACAAGCCGGAAGGATGGGATGCGGCTGACGCCATTCCGGACGGCTTCGATGTGAGGGGCTTCCTCGCCGTCGGCGAGCGGATGCCGGTGATGCGCTCGGTCGAGGAGACGCCACCACCGGATCTGCTGACCGGTGTCGACTGGACTACGGAGGACGGCTTGTCCTCGGCCTTCACACGCCGCTATGGCGAGGACTGGAGCTACTGCGCGCTTTGGGGCAAATGGCTGGTCTGGACCGGCGTGCGCTGGAATCCGGATCAGGTGCTCTATGTGTCTCATCTGGCGCGTGGTATCTGCCGGATGGCGTCACTCAAGGCGGACAGCCCTCGGCTCACAGGCAAGCTGGCCAGCTCCGCCACGATCTCGTCCGTCGAGAAAATCGCACGCTCCGATCCCAAGCACGCTTCCACCGCCGAGGAGTGGGATGCCGACGTCTGGGCGCTCAACTCACCAGGCGGTGTGGTTGATCTGCGCACGGGCCGTATGCGACCGCACCGGCGCGATGATCGGATGACCAAGGTGACCACGGCCACACCGCAGGGCGACAGTCCGACGTGGCGCGCATTCCTGGCCGACGTCACAGGCGGTGACGCTGAACTGATTGCCTACCTGCAACTGATGGTTGGCTACTGCCTGACGGGCGTGACCAGCGAGCACGCGCTGTTCTTCCTGTACGGGACCGGCGCGAACGGCAAGTCGGTGTTTGTCAACGTCCTGACCACCATCTTGGGCGACTACGCGGCCAACGCGCCGATGGACACGTTCATGGAGGCGCGCACCGACCGACATCCGACCGATCTGGCGGGCCTGCGCGGCGCACGCTTTGTGTCATCCATCGAAACCGAACAGGGTCGGCGTTGGAACGAATCCAAGGTCAAGGCCATCACCGGTGGCGACAAGGTTTCCGCACGATTCATGCGCCAGGACTTCTTCGAGTACGTGCCGCAGTTCAAGTTGGTGATCGCAGGCAACCACAAGCCATCGATCCGCAACGTGGATGAGGCGATGAAGCGGCGGCTGCACCTGATCCCGTTCACGGTGACGATCCCGCCCGAGCGGCGTGACGGCAGGCTGACGGAAAAGCTGCTCAAGGAACGGGACGGCATTCTGGCGTGGGCGGTCGAGGGCTGCAGCCTTTGGCAACGCCAAGGACTGAAGCCACCCGCCAGTGTGGTGTCGGCGACTGAGGAGTATTTCGAGGCCGAGGACGCGCTCGGGCAGTGGATCGAAGAGCGTTGCCTGCTGGCCAAGACCCACCGTGAAGGCGTTTCCGAATTGTTCGCCGACTGGCGTGAATGGGCTGAGCGCGCGGGTGAGTACGTGGGCTCGGTCAAGCGCTTCTCCGAACTGATGGCGGCCCGCAAGTTCGAGAAGTGTCGGCTGACCGGGGGCGCACGTGGGATCACGGGCATAGCCCTCAGGCCCAAGCCGTATAGCCATGGCTACCCCTACCGAGATGACTGAGCAATCCGGGCGAGTGACGGATTTGACGGGTTTCCTGATTGACGCGCTACGCGTGCGCGCACGTAAAGGCTGTTTTCCAAAGAACCCGTCGCATCCGTCACTCGCCCCCCGAACTGGAGTACGACGATGAACACGACAATCTTGGCCCTTGATCTGGGCACACACACCGGGTGGGCTTTGCAGCACCTGGACGGCACTATCACCAGCGGCACGGAGCACTTCAAGCCGCAGCGATTTGAAGGAGGCGGCATGCGTTTCCTCCGTTTCAAGCGCTGGCTCAACGAATTGCTCTCGGCCAGCAACCACATCAACGCGGTGTTCTTCGAGGAGGTTCGACGGCACGCTGGCGTTGATGCGGCGCACGCCTACGGTGGCTTCATGGGACACCTGACCGCGTGGTGTGAGCATCACAACATCCCTTACCAGGGTGTTCCAGTCGGCACGATCAAGAAGCACGCGACCGGCAAGGGCAATGCGGGCAAGGACGACATGATCGCGTCCGTCCGCCTGCGTGGTCACACCCCAGTCGACGACAACGAAGCCGACGCCCTGGCCTTGCTGCACTGGGCTGTCGAGACGCAGGAGGTGTGACATGAAGGTGCCGACACCCCAATACCGCTGCCCCCTCGGTCGTCTGCAACCTCAGGCCACGGATCTGGATGCGATCAAGGAACGTGGCTGGCGTGACCAACAAATCCTGGTGGTCAACGCATCCGACGAACGTCTGGATTTCATCGAGCGCGAGATCGTGCGACGCATCGGTGACCGGCTCTACGGAGGGCGACGCAATGACTAAGTGGACTATCGAGGACGTTGCTGCTCGGTTTGAAGAGGCCGCAAGCACCAGTCGACGGTTGCCTCCTGTTCGAGTGCAGGGTTACTTCAACTGCTGGCCCGCCATTGTCCGAAGCGAATGGGAGACCTTTGCAGCGGACGAGAGGGTGTACCGATCCTTTCCGCCGAGTCCAGAGGCGATTGAACGAATGCTGGAGGTCATGCGCTGGGTGCAGTGGCTCACCATCGAGCAACGTCATCTCGTCTGGATGCGCGCGAAGCGCTATGGCTGGCGGGACATCACGATCCGCTTTGCCTGCGACCGCACGACGGCATGGCGGCATTGGCAGCGGGCATTGCAGACGGTCGCAGATCAACTTAATGGTGTGGTGGTTGCGTAGGGTTTTGGCGTGATTTGGCGCGTATGGTCGGGGATGTGCGCCATCACGCGGCAATCAGCGGTTTTTGCCCCTGCAACAAAACGACCTGATCTTGCGTAGTATTCATTTATCGTCTGGACAGAGGTGACGGCAGAGGAAGCAGCCCAGAAATCAACGGGTCCTTCCTGGCCAAAAACCAATGCGGGGGGCGACAGCGCGGCGCTTTTTTAGCGTCAAGGTGCGAACCAAGGTTCGCACGGTTCGCAGTTCGCACCCCGTCAGTTCGCACCAACCCCAAAACCCGCCCACGGTTGTCGTCGGCGGGTTTTCTATTTTCAGGACACCCTCTTTGAATACGCTCAACGTCGAGTACCGCAAGGTCGAGGCGCTGATTCCCTACGCCCGCAATCCGCGCACACATTCCGATGCGCAGATCACCAAGATCGCCGCCAGCATCGTCGAATATGGCTGGACGAACCCGGTACTAGTTGATGGCGACAACGGCATCATCGCCGGCCACGGTCGTTTGGCTGCTGCACGCAAGCTGGGGCTGGATCAGGTGCCGGTGATCGAACTGGCCCATCTCACCACCGCGCAAAAGCGCGCCTTGGTCATCGCCGACAACCGGCTGGCGCTTGACGCTGGCTGGGATGAGGAGATGTTGGCGCTCGAACTGGCGGAGCTTTCCGAAGCGGGTTTCGAACTGGCGCTGACCGGCTTCGAGAACATCGAGATCGATGCGCTGCTGGCAGATGCCACGCCCACCGAAGCAGAACCTGCGGCGCAGGATGGTGTAGACGCCGATGAACCCGATACGACCGATGACGTACCTGACACGCCAGTGGTGGCGGTGTCGCGCGAGGGAGATGTCTGGGCCATCGGCTCGCACCGGTTGATCTGTGGCGACGCCACCGACCCAGCCGTGGTCGCCACGCTGATGCAGGGTGACACCGCGCAGCTTTGCTTCACCTCGCCGCCGTATGGCAACCAGCGAGACTACACCTCCGGCGGCATTGCCGATTGGGATGTCCTGATGCGCGGTGTGTTCGCACATCTGCCGATGGCTGGCGACGGACAGGTGCTGGTCAATCTTGGGCTGCTCCACCGCGACAACGAAGTCATCCCCTATTGGGACGGCTGGCTGTCCTGGATGCGTCAGCTAGGGTGGCGGCGCTTCGCGTGGTACGTCTGGGATCAGGGGCCAGGCATGCCCGGCGACTGGCAGGGCCGATTGGCTCCCAGCTTCGAGTTTGTTTTCCACTTCAATCGCAGCACCCGCAAACCCAACAAGATTGTTCCTTGCAAGCACGCGGGCCAGGAATCGCACCTGCGCGCTGACGGGTCGTCCACAGCGATGCGTGGTAAGGATGGCGAGGTCGGCGGCTGGACGCACAAGGGTCAGCCGACGCAGGACACCCGCATCCCCGATTCGGTGATTCGCGTGATGCGCCACAAGGGCAAGATTGGGCAGGACATTGATCACCCGGCCGTGTTCCCGGTCGCATTGCCTGAGTTTGCCATTGAGGCTTACACCGATTCGGGTGACGTCGTGTTCGAGCCCTTCGGCGGCAGTGGTACGACGATGCTGGCCGCGCAACGCACTGGTCGTATCTGCCGCAGTGTGGAAATTGCGCCGGAGTACGTGGACGTGGCCATCAAGCGTTTTCAGCAAAACCACCCCGGCGTGCCGGTCACGCTCATCGCAGGCTGTGGAATCAAATCGGGCCAGTCCTTCGACGACGTGGCCACAGAACGGCTGGCGACCACGGAGGTAGAACAATGAGCGCGTCCTGGTTGGCAGACAAGATCGAGCAGTGGCCGACAGCCAAACTGCTGCCCTATGCCCGCAATGCGCGGACTCACTCGGATGATCAGGTGGCGCAGATCGCCGCATCGATTGCCGAGTTTGGCTTCACCAATCCGATCCTTGCAGGCAGTGACGGCATCATCGTCGCTGGGCATGGCCGCTTGGCCGCTGCGCAGAAACTCGGGCTGGAAATCGTGCCCGTGGTCGTACTGGATCACCTGAGCCCGACCCAGCGCCGCGCCTTGGTCATCGCAGACAACCGCATTGCGGAGAACGCTGGCTGGGATGACGCGATGTTGCGGATCGAACTTGAGGCTTTGCAGCTGGAAGGTTTCGATCTGGACATCACCGGCTTCGACGCCGACGCGCTGGCCGAACTGATCGCGGGCGACGAGCCGGACAACGAGGGCCAGACCGATGAGGACGCGGTACCGGAGGTTGGCGAAATTCCAATATCGCGCCCGGGCGATGTCTGGATCATGGGCCAGCACCGACTGCTGTGCGGCGACTCGACCGTGGCAGAGAGCTATGCCCGGCTGATGCAAGGCGACATGGCAGACATGGTCTTCACCGACCCGCCGTACAACGTGAACTACGCCAACAGCGCCAAGGACAAGATGCGCGGCAAGGATCGCGCGATCCTCAACGACAACCTGGGTGACGGTTTCTACGACTTCCTGCTTGCAGCATTGACGCCCACCGTGGCGAACTGCCGGGGCGGCATCTATGTAGCGATGTCATCCAGCGAGCTGGATGTGCTGCAGGCCGCCTTTCGCGCCGCCGGTGGAAAGTGGTCGACGTTCATCATCTGGGCCAAGAACACCTTCACGCTGGGCCGTGCCGACTACCAGCGCCAGTACGAACCGATCTTGTACGGATGGCCCGAGGGTGCGCAACGCCACTGGTGTGGTGACCGCGATCAGGGCGATGTGTGGGCTATCAAGAAGCCGCAGAAGAACGATCTGCATCCGACGATGAAGCCGGTGGAGCTGGTCGAGCGAGCCATCCGCAATTCGAGCCGCCCGGGTAACGTGGTGCTCGATCCGTTCGGTGGTTCTGGCACAACGTTGATTGCGGCCGAAAAGTCAGGTCGCGTCGCGCGGCTGATCGAACTCGATCCGAAGTACGTGGATGTGATCGTGCGCCGGTGGGAGGACTTCACCGGCCAGACGGCTATCCGCGAGGCAGCAGACCAGGAATTGTGCACCAGTTGAATGGCTGGCCGGGCTGCTTGGCCTCTTCTTCCGCGGCGACGCGCCGCAGGATCTGCATGGTGGTGAGATCGCGCGGCAGTGCCATGCACATGACGCGCACGGCCTGCTCGATGGAGACGTCTGGACGCCGGTTGGCAATCAGCCAACGCAGCGCCTGCTCCCGTTCGGTGGCGGGCGTTTTCATCAGGCAGCCATCTCTTCGCAGATTTCGCAGTGGATCACAAAGCCTGTCAGGTAAGGCAGGCCGCGCGGGATGCCGTACTGCTTGCTGGTCTGGCGGCCAATCGTCCAGCCCATCCAACGTTGGGTGGCGGCCTTGATCGCATCCTGCAAGGCTTGGCCTTGGTACAAGCCGTTCTGGACGTCGTCGGCAAAGTGGCGTCCGTGGCGACTGTCGAGGAAGGTCCGCACCGATTCGAGGGGCTGGTGGGTGGCGTCCGAAATGGCGTTCATGGCCAGGGGCCATGCGGCGCTGGCGTGTTCGTTCATCGTGCCCCAGAAACCCCAGGCTTCGTTCTGGGTGGTGGTGATCTGGTTGGTGGTCATGGTGTCTTCTCCGGGTTGATCGTTGCGACACCTGTAGTAACGCGCTGTTCGATTGAGAAGCCAAGCTGTTCCTGGCTTCTTTCTCGATCAATTTCGCTTACCCGAGACGGGCTACGTAGCGGGCGTAATCACCGCCCTCGGGATTGACGTAGAGGTAAGGGCGTCCGGGAGCAGTGACCTCGACGCAGAGGTAGCCGTCGCCAGTGCCGCCACCCTTGCCACGCAGCCAGTCGCGTGACACCAGCAGGCTGCGCCCAAAGGCGTCGAATTCGGCAGGGGTGAGCTCCTTGGTCTCGGTGACGTAGACCTTGTGCTGGTCGCTCCCGCCCAGTTCGCCGAGGTCGGCAGGTTTGCGTGCAAACGGTAGGCGGATGCTCAACTCTTCGACCTGGAGGCTTTGGCCTGCGAACTGCAGAGTGCGTGGGGTGCGTTCGATGGTGATGGTCATGGTGCTCATGGCGGTTTTCCTAGTATGGCGTCGTCAATCACGACATCTGTATGAACGCGCTGGTGGGGAGAGAAGCCAAGCTATTCATGGCTCCTCTCGCCATCTTTTTGGCATCGCCGAAACTCGCTGTGCTCGTTTTCATGCGATGCGGTAGATCCGCTCGCCACCCTGCGGCTTGTCCGAGACGATGGTCAGGCCAAGTTTTTTCTTGAAGGCTCCGGCGAAGGTGCCGCGTACCGTGTGCGCCTGCCAACCGGTGGCGCTGCAGATCTGGCCGATGGTTGCGCCCTCGGGGCGTTGCAGCATCCGGATCACTTCGGCCTGCTTGCTGTTCTCGCGGGTGCGTGGCTTGACCCACGTTGCTTCGGCGGCGGTTACGACGGCTTCCAGTTCGGGATCGATCGCGGCCGCAGGCGCGCCTTCAGCGTTGGCGATGATCCGGTCGAGATTGGCTTCGAATTGACCGACGCGCTTCTTGTTCAATCCGGGGCGCGGAATGCCCAGGGCGTCATAGCCCTCCGCAGCGACAAACCAGTCGGTGCCGTCGCTGGTGATCAATGCACGGTTGAAAAGTCCGTCGAGCACCTTCTTGCGTGCGCCGCCTTTGATGTTGTCGGGGAACCAGTCGATCTTGCCGCTGGTGTGTTCAATCGCGTGGGCCAGGATCGCGTGCTGGGCAGGGGTGAGTTGGGCGGTGATCATGTCTTGCTCCTTCGATGTGGTGGATGGTGATGTGATGAACGCGCTGTTCCCAAGTGAAGCCAAGCGCTTTCTGCTTGGCTTCTTTGCTTCGCAATCAGGTGTTGGCCTTGTCTGACAGGTTGGCATTGCGTCCCTGCTCGAGACCCGCGTTGAAGGCGGCTTCAAGCGCATCGCGTAGGCACCAGACCGCTACATCGTGGAAATCGAGGCTGTCCGAGCGGCGGGTTTCCAGGGTTTCGATGCCCAGCTTGTTTTGCGCGATCTGGGTCAGGAGTTGTTCGAGCTTGCTCATGTCCGTGTCCTTTCATGGTGTTGATGACGAACGTATGAACGCGCTGTTCCAGATGGAAGCCAAGCTCAATCCGAAGGAATGACGAACAAATGATTGAAGGTGCCCCGAAGGGGAAATATGGGTATTTCGATTCGTGCCTACGCACGCCACCGAGGGGTGTCCGATGCAGCGGTGCGCAAGGCCATCGCTGCTGGGCGGATCACGCCAGAGGCAGACGGAACGATTGATGCCGAGCGCGTCGACCGCGAGTGGGCGCGCAATTCCGATGCACCGCGCAATGGCACGGCCACCCGCGCGGTCAAGGTCGCCGTCCAGGAATCCAGCGGGGCCACAGGAGACGGGCAAGCAGCCTCATTGGCAACATCCGCAGCAGGTGGCACGTCCTTGTTGCAAGCGCGGACGGTCAACGAAGTGGTCAAGGCGCAAACCAACAAGGTGCGTCTGGCCCGACTCAAGGGCGAGCTGGTGGATCGGCCGCAGGCCATCGCCCATGTCTTCAAGCTGGCGCGATCCGAACGCGATGCCTGGCTCAACTGGCCCGCACGCATCTCGGCACAGATGGCAGCCAAGCTCGGCGTCGATCCTCACACGATGCACATCGCCTTGGAGGCGGCGGTGCGTGAGCACCTGCAGGAACTGGGCGAGATGCGCCCGAGGGTGGATTGATGAACATGGACTACGAAGGCGCTGCCGAGATTGAACGCGCGTGGCGCGAAGGACTGACTCCCGACCCGCTGCTCACCGTGTCCGAATGGTCGGATCGCCATAGGATGCTCTCCAGCAAGGCCTCTGCCGAACCGGGGCGCTGGCGTACCAGTCGCACGCCGTACCTGAAAGCAATCATGGACTGCCTGTCGCCGACCTCGCCGGTCGAGCGCGTGGTGTTCATGAAGGCGGCACAGCTTGGCGCGACCGAGATGGGATCGAACTGGATCGGCTATGTGATCCATCACGCACCCGGGCCAATGATGGCGGTGTGGCCGACAGTGGAGATGGCCAAGCGCAACTCCAAGCAGCGGATCGATCCGCTGATCGAGGAGTCGTCCGCACTGGCTGAACTGATTGTACCGGCGCGCAGCCGGGATTCCGGCAACACCATCCTGGCCAAGGAGTTCCGGGGTGGCGTGCTGGTGATGACCGGGGCCAACAGCGCGGTCGGGCTGCGCTCGATGCCGGTGCGGTATCTGTTCCTCGACGAGGTCGACGGCTATCCGTTGGACGTCGAGGGTGAAGGCGATGCGATCTCGCTGGCCGAGGCGCGTACACGCACCTTCGCGCGGCGCAAGATCTTCATCGTCTCGACACCGACGATCTCAGGTGCGTCGGCTATCGAGCGCGAGTACGAGGCCAGTGACCAACGTCGCTACTTCGTGCCGTGTCCGCATTGCTCGCATCGGCAGTGGCTGCGTTTCGAGCAGCTGCGTTGGGACAAAGGGCAACCGGAGACAGCTGCCTACATCTGCGAGTCATGTGACACCGCCATTGCCGAGCACCACAAGACGTGGATGCTGGAGCACGGCGAGTGGCGCGCGATGATCACCGATGGCACGGGCAAGACGGCAGGCTTTCACCTGTCATCGCTGTACAGCCCGGTGGGCTGGCGCTCGTGGCGGGAGATCGCCGCTGCGTGGGAAGCCGCAGTCAGTAAAGAGTCGGGATCGGCCGCCGCCATCAAGACCTTCAAGAACACCGAGTTGGGTGAAACCTGGGTCGAGGAAGGCGAAGCACCGGACTGGCAAAGGCTGGTCGAGCGCCGAGAGGACTACCGCGTCGGCACGGTGCCGCAAGGCGGCCTGCTCTTGGTCGGCGCGGCCGACGTACAGAAGGATCGCATCGAGGCGTCGGTCTGGGCCTTTGGGCGCGGCAAGGAGTCCTGGCTGGTCGAGCACCGCGTGCTGATGGGTGACACCGCCCGCGACACGGTGTGGAAGCGCCTCGCTGAAATGCTGGCCGAGACCTGGACACACGCCTCCGGCGCGGCGATTCCGCTGGTGCGCTTTGCCTTGGATACCGGCTTTGCGACGCAGGAGGCCTACGCCTTTGTGCGGGCTTGCCGCGATTCGCGTGTGATGGCGGTCAAGGGGGTGCCTCGCGGTGCAGCCTTGATCGGCACGCCGACCGCCATCGATGTCTCGCAGGGTGGCAAGAAGCTGCGCCGGGGCATCAAGGTGTACACGGTGGCGGTCAGCATCGCCAAGCTCGAGTTCTACAACAACCTGCGCAAGAGCGCAGATGTTGGCGAGGACGGATTGACCACGGTGTTCCCGGCCGGGTTCGTCCATCTGCCCAAGATCGACGCTGAGTTCATCCAGCAACTCTGCGCGGAACAACTGATCACCCGCCGCGACCGCAACGGCTTCCCGGTGCGTGAGTGGCAAAAGATGCGTGAGCGCAATGAGGCGCTCGACTGCTACGTCTACGCCCGCGCGGCTGCATCGGCGGCGGGTCTGGATCGCTTCGAGGAACGTCACTGGCGGGAACTGGAGCGACAACTGGGGCTGGCCAGTCCGCCAGCCCTTGAAACACCTACTGAATCGATCAACGAGGCCACCCAACGCGGTGGCCTCGCTGTTTCTGGCAACCGTAACACCGGTCGGCGCGTGATCAAAAGCCGCTGGCTGTCCTGACACCTCAAGGAGAAAACATGAGTCTTGCTACCCGTATCGAAAGCCTGGTCATCCGCGTCGCGCAGGAATTCAACGACGTCCGCGCCAAGGCAGGCAACCTGGCCAACCTCACCACCACCGACAAGTCAAATCTGGTCGCGGCCATCAACGAACTGAAAGCCGCCGTGGTGTCGTCGGCGGTGATCGACGATGCGCACGTCGCGGCTACGACCACGTACTCGTCCAACAAGATCGTCTCGCTGCTTGATGCGCTCAAGACCGAAATTTTGGGCGGTGCCGATGCCGCCTACGACACGCTGGTGGAAATCCAGCAACTGCTGCAGAACGGCACCAGTGGCCTGGATGCGCTGCTCGCCGCCGTCAACAACCGTGTGCGCTTCGATGCGGCGCAGTCGCTGACCGTGGCCGAGCAACTACAGGCACGCAGCAACATCGGAGCCGTCGCAGCCACCGATGTCGGCAATACCGACACAGACTTCGTCGCGGTCTTTGTGGGTGCGCTGGTCTGATGAGCCTCGCATCGCGCATCAGTGCGCTGGCCAGTCGTGTCGGGCTCGAGGTCAAGACCAAGATCGATGCCACCCACCCCGGCGTGGCCCGGGCGTGGGTGTGTTTCGGCTATGTCGGCACGCAGGTCGTCGTGCGCGCATCGCACAACGTGGCCAGCGTGACCCGGACGGCGGCGGGTCGCTACCGCGTGACCTTCACCGTTGCCATGCCCGACGCCAACTATTGCTGGACGGCGCTTGCCCGCAGCAGCACCAACAGCGGCACGCAGCGCATTGCCATCGTGCGATCCAGCGCCGACCAGAAGACCGCCCAGTACGTCGACGTCAGTTGCGCCACCACGTCCGCATCGTTCGATGACTCCTCCGAAATCAACCTTACGGTGTTCCGCTGATGGCCTACACACAAGCACACCTCGACGCACTGGAAGCGGCGCTGGTCAAGGGCGAAAAGCGCGTGACTTTTGGCGACAAGACCGTCGAGTACCGCAGCGTCGATGAACTCCAGGCCGCCATTGCGGCGGTCAAGCGCGACCTCTTCGAGCAGGCCGTGGACACCGGGCTGTGGCCTGGCGCGCCACGCCAGATCCGGGTCACCACCGGCAAAGGGTTCTGAACATGCAATGGTTTGACCGAATGCGTAGACGCGTCGGCATGAGTCTGCTTGGCGGCTCCCCGTTCTATGACGGGATCGGTGGCGGCCGTCGCGCATTGGCGTGGCAGGTCGGCAATCCCGGTGCAGTCGCAGCACTGGCGTTCACCCAGAACGAATTGCGCGCCAAGAGCCGCGATCTGGTACGCCGCAATGCCTGGGCTGCGGCAGGCGTTGAAGCCTTTGTCTCGAACGCCATCGGCACCGGCATCAAGCCGCAGAGCATGCTGGCCGATCAGCCCCTGCGCGAAGCGATCCACAGCCTGTGGTGGGACTGGTGCGAGGAGGCCGATGCCGCCGGACTGACCGATTTCTACGGCCTGCAGGCCTTGGCCTGTCGCGCCATGCTCGAAGGCGGGGAATGTCTGGTGCGGCTTCGCTATCGCCGCCCGGAGGATGGCCTGCCGGTGGGTCTGCAGTTGCAGTTGCTCGAACCCGAACATCTGCCAGCCACGCTGAATCAGGAGTTGGCTTCGGGAAACGTGATCCGTGCGGGCATCGAGTTCGACAAGCTCGGACGGCGGGTGGCTTACCACCTGTATCGCTCGCATCCGGGTGATGGCTCACTGGCCCCGATGTCAGGCACCGGTGGCGTGGTGGGCGGTGTCGACACAGTGCGTGTTCCAGCCAGCGAAATCATCCACCTGTTTCGTCCCTTGCGGCCTGGACAGATCCGGGGCGAACCGTGGCTGGCGCGTGCACTGGTCAAGCTCAACGAACTCGACCAGTACGACGACGCCGAGCTCGTGCGCAAGAAAACCGCCGCGATGTTCGCGGGCTTCATCACGCGCCTGTCACCTGAAGACAACCTGATGGGTGAAGGCTTGCCGGATGCCAGCGGTGCGGCATTGGCCGGGCTGGAGCCGGGCACGATGCAGATCCTGGAGCCCGGCGAGGACGTGAAGTTCAGTCAGCCTGTCGACGTTGGCGCGAGCTACGCCGAATTCCTGCGCATGCAGTTCCGGGCGGTGGCAGCGGCGATGGGCATCACCTACGAGATGCTGACCGGAGACCTGACGCAAGTGAACTACTCGTCGATCCGGGCCGGGCTGCTGGAGTTTCGCCGCCGCTGTGAGGCCATCCAGCACGGCGTGATCGTCCACCAGCTGTGCCGCCCAATCTGGCGTGCCTGGATGGAGCAAGCGCTACTTGAAGGCGCGCTGGCGCTGCCGCAGTTCACCGAGAAGAAGCGCGACTACTTCGCGGCCAAATGGATTCCACAGGGTTGGCAGTGGGTCGATCCCAAGAAGGAATTCGACGCGATGCTGACCGCCATTCGCGCCGGGCTGCTGTCTCGCTCGGAAGCCATCTCGGCCTTCGGCTACGACGCCGAGGACATCGACCGCGAGATCGCCGCCGACAACCAGCGCGCCGATGCGCTCGGTCTGGTCTTTGACTCCGACCCGCGCCACGACAAAGCGCCCCAACCATCGACATTGGGCGCTCCCATGAATGCGGCCGCCACGGTGACCGTGCCGCAAGACCAACAGGACAACTGACATGCAACTCGTTCATCTGGCGTCCCGCCTCTACGGGACGCCGCTCCTCATTGCGCGTCCCAAACTCAACGTGATCCTCTCCGTGTTGGGTTCCCGCATCGGCTTGCCCGATCTGGACATGGCAATGCCGCTGCCCATGCCGCGCCAAAGCGCCACATCGGGTCAGGCGGGCATTGCCGTCATCCCGGTGGTCGGCACGCTGGTCAGACGTTCGATGGGTATCGAAGCCGCCTCTGGCCTGATGTCCTACGGCGAGATCGAAGCCCGACTGGACGCCGCGCTGGCCGACCCACAGGTGGCGGGCATCCTGCTCGATCTGGACTCGCCCGGCGGCGAGGCCTCGGGTGTATTTGAGTTGGCCGAGCGCATCCGCGCTGCCAGCACCATCAAGCCGATCTGGGCGCACGCCAACGATGCCGCGTACTCGGCGGCTTTTGCCATCGCGGCTGCCTGCCAGCGCCTGACGCTGTCGCAGACCGCTGGCGTCGGGTCGATTGGCGTGATCGCGCTGCACGTCGACCAGTCGGTGAAGGACGCCAAAGACGGCCTGAACTACACCGCTGTCTTCGCAGGCAGCCACAAGAACGATTTCTCCCCGCACGAGCCACTCACCCCCCAGGCCACCACCGCGTTGCAGACCGAGGTGGATCGCCTCTACGACATCTTCGTGAATCAGGTCGGAGAGATGCGCGGCATCGATCCGGATGCCGTGCGCGCCACCGAGGCGGGGCTGTTCTACGGCGAGCAGGCGGTGGCAGTAGGCCTCGCAGACGCGGTGATGCCGTTTGATGCGGTGATGACCGAGTTCACCGACGCGTTGGCGGCCAAGCAGCGGTTGGCGCAGCCTGGCGTGGCCCGCGCCTCGCCGCGAAGCCTGTCCACTCAATCCATTTCAAACCCGCCCCGATGCAAACCTTTCACCCTGGAGAACACCATGACCGACCCCAAAGACGACCACGAAAACCCGAGCGATCCGGCCGACACCGCCCCACAGGGCGACCAGCCGCAGACCGACAGCGATTCGCAACCGACGCCTGCTGCCCAAGCCGCATTGGCGCAGTCCTTCGCCAGCGGGCGCGGCCAAGCACAGGCCATTGCAGAGATGTGCCTGATCGCGGGCCAGTCCCAACGCACGGCGGAATTCCTTGCAGCAGGCTTCTCGGAAGCGCAGGTGCGCCGCGCCCTGCTCGACGCCCGTGCCGACCAACCCGAAATTGCCTCGCGCATCACCGCCGATGCAGGAACCAGCCAGCACCCGGAAAACAGTCCGGTGGTCGCTGCCGTCAAGAAACTCACCGCCAAGGAGTAAGCCATGCCCACTGTCTCTCAACCCAAGAATCTCGGCGACCTGTTGAAGTACGAAGCGCCGAATCTCTACTCGCGTGACCAGGACACCGTCGCGGCCGCACAGAGCCTGTCGCTGGGCACCGTGGTGGGTCGCGAAACGGCTACCGCCAAGCTCAAGGCCCTCGACCCGAGCGCCTCGGACGGCACGGAAACCGCCGTTGGCGTGCTCGGCAATGACGTCGATGCGACGCTGATCGACCGTGAGGACGCGATCCTGATCGCCCGCCACGCCATCGTCGCGCGCGGCGCATTGGTCTGGCCGACAGGCATCAGCACTGCGCACAAAGTGGCTGCCATCAAGCAACTCTCAGAACGTGGAGTCCTGGCCCGCGATAGCGCCTGACCCACTTCCAACGCTCCGTTTCACTCCCCCCAAAACCCGCCGCTGGCGGGTTTCGTCATTTCTGGAGATCCCAAATGCAGAACCCTTTTGAAAACCCCGGCTTTTCGATGGCCAGCCTGACGGCCGCCATCAACCTCCTGCCCAACCGCTATGGGCGGCTGGAGCAACTCAACCTGTTCCCGGCCAAGCCGGTGCGCACCCGGCAGATCATCGTCGAGGAGTACGCCGGTCGTCTGAATCTGCTGCCCACCCGGGCGCCTGGTTCGCCCGGCACGGTGGGTGAACGTGGCAAGCGCAACCTGCGCTCCTTCGTGATCCCGCACATCCCCCACGACGACGTGGTGCTGCCCGAGGAGGTGCAAGGTCTGCGCGCCTTCGGGTCCGAAACCGAGATGGAAGCCATTGGCGGTGTCATGGCCCGTCATCTGGAGACCATGCGCAACAAGCACGCGATCACCCTGGAGCATCTGCGCATGGGCGCGCTCAAGGGCAAGATCCTCGACGCCGACGGCAGTGAACTCGTCGATCTGTTCGACGAGTTCGACATCACTGCGCAATCGGTGTCCTTCGAGTTTTCGACGGCGGCCGACAACGGGCAAATCAAGACTGCCTGCCTCGAGTTGCTGGGCCTCATGGAAGATGGGCTCACCGGCGAGTTCTCGACCGGCGTGCATGTGCTGTGCTCGACCGAGTTCTTCCGGGCACTGACCACCCACAAGGAGGTCAAGACCGCCTACCAGAACTGGCAGCAGGGCGCAGTGCTGATCAACGACATGCGCTCGGGCTTCAGCTACAGCGGCATCACCTTCGAGGAATACCGCGGCCAGGCGTCCTTTGTGCAGGCCGACGGCACGCTGGGGTCGCGCCGCTTCATTGCCGCAGGGGAAGCCCATGCCTTCCCGGTCGGCACGGTGGATACCTTCGCGACCTACTTCGCGCCAGCGGACTTCAACGAGACCGTGAACACCATCGGCCAGCCGCTGTATGCCAAGCAGGAGCCGCGCAAATTCGACCGGGGCACTGATCTGCACACGCAATCGAACCCGCTGCCGATGTGCCACCGCCCGGGTGTGCTGATCAAGCTCGTGGCGGCCTGATGGATGTCGCGACGTTGTACGAGGCGGCTCGCAATGCCGGACTGCTGACCGCCGTCACGGTGGCGGGCACCACCGTGCACTGCGCCTTCCGTGCCCCGGATGAAACCGTGCTGGATGGTTTTGCACTGTCGCGGGACTACCAGATCGACTACCCGGCGTCCTGGCTGACGCTGGCAGTCGGGGACACGGTCGAGGTGGCAGGCAACACCTATCAGGTGCGCGACGTGCGCGCCATCGGCGATGGCACAGAGCGTCGCGCCTCGCTCTCCCAACACTGAGGAACTCCCCATGAATTCCGTCCGCGAGCGCGTCTTGCGGGAGATCGTCACGCGCTTGGCATCTGCGATTGCCCCGACGCCGGTGCTGCGCATGCCTGCCGTGCCGGTCACCCGCGAGGTCAGTCCAGCGCTGCTGCTGTTCGTCGATGGCGACAGCATTACCGCCCACGCCAACCACCTGGTCGACCGGATGCTGATCGTCCGGCTTGCCGTGGTGGCACGCGGTGCGGATGCCTTCGACGTCGCCGACCAGGCGCTGGTCGCTGCCCACGCGGCAATGCTCGCCGACCCGAATCTGGGCGGTCTGGCCATCGCCGTGCGCGAGATCGACTGCGAATGGGAGTTCGACGACGCCGACGCCGGGGCCGTCGCGCTGCCCGCCCGCTACGAGATCCGCTACCGCACCCATGCCATCGACCTCACCCAAACAGGATGAACCCATGCACATCGAACTACTGAAACCCCATACCCACGCAGGCAAGCGCCTCGCCGTGGGTGATCGCCTTGATCTGAATGACGCCAGCGCCCGTTGGCTGATCACACAAGGCACGGCCAAAGCGGCCACCCCAGCCACCGATTCCAAACCCACCCGCCGTGATGCCACGTCCGGCGTTTCCACAACTGCAGCCACCCAAGGAGACTGAACATGGCTTACTTTTCCGGACAAGGCCGCGTCTACATCGGCGCACGCGATGACCTCGGCAATCCAGCAGGACTGACCTTCGTCGGCAACGTGCCCGAGCTGAAGGTGTCGCTGTCGGTGGACACCATCGAGCACCAGGAAGCGCAGTCGGGTCAGCGCCTGACTGACCTCCAGCTCATCAAGACCAAGAAAGGTGAGTTCGCCTGCACGTTGGAAGAGCTGATCGCTACCAACTTGGCGCTCGCGCTCTACGGCACCACGACCACGATCACCCCCGGCACGGTAACTGGCGAACTACTGCCCAACCCTGTCACCCCGGGCAGTCTGTATCCGTTGACCATGCAAAACGTGTCGGCGGTGCAGATCCAGGACTCAGATGCCACGCCAAAGACGCTCCCGGCCAGCCAGTACAGCGTCAATGCCAAGCACGGTTCACTGGTGGTGCTGGATGCCACGTCGGGCGGCCCGTACACCGAGCCGTTCACCGTCGATTACGCCTATGGCGCGGCGCAGAGCACGGCGATGTTCACCCAGCCCTTGCCCGAGCGATGGATTCGCTTCGAAGGGCTCAACACCGCCGACGGCAACCGCGAGGTGGTGATCGACCTCTACCGCGTGGCCATCAACCCGGCCAAGGAACTCTCGATCATCACGGACGAACTGCTGAAGTTCGAGCTTTCGGGCCAAGTGCTGGCGGATCTGACCAAGCCGGTCGGTGGTGATCTCGGTCAGTTCGGACGTCTGGTGCTGCTGTGATGGACGGCTTCAAGACCTTCCCCCCTGAGCCTGTGGTCTTGACGCTGTCTGGTACCGCGCTGGAACTGATGCCGATCCGGCTGGGTGAGTTGCCACGGCTGCTGGCCGTGGTGCGCCCGCTGGTCGAGGAGATCACCAGCGATCCGGACTGGATGGCGCTGCTGGGACGGCACGGCGATGCCGTGCTGGATTTGCTGGCGATCACCACCCGGCGTGAACGCGCGTGGATCAACGACCTGTCGCTGGAGGACGCCGTGCAACTAGCCGCCGCCGTGTTCGAGGTGAACGCGGATTTTTTCGTGGCGCACGTCGTCCCGGCGATTCAGGGCGCGGCCCAGCGACTCGCGCCGACGCTGCGCTCACTGACGACCTCGGCTGGGACAGTGCCGTCGCCCGCCTGATCCACGCCGGGCACCGCCTGGGCGACGTGATGGCCTACACGCTCACTCAGGCGCAAGCCTTTCTGGATGCCGACGGACAGATCGAACGGCAGCAACTTGCCCAGCTGCTCGGCATTCATGCCGTGGCAGCCCAGGGCGAGAAGCGTGGCATCGAACAACTGCAACGCGATCTGCTCAAGGACTGACCCATGCGCCTCTCGCTCACCACCACCGGCTTGCTGGACCCGCGCCAGTTGGCGGCGTGGAGCAGCGAGCGGCGTCGCGCCATCCACGCCGCCGTCGCCAAGGGCATGCAATCGGGTGGGCGTGAGGTGCGTGACGCTGCGCGATCCGAGATGCGCAGCGCCTTCACCGTCAAACGCAACAGCTTCATCTCCTCGATGGGCGTGAAGGTGTTCGACAAGAAGCCCGAACAACTGCCTGCCTTGCTGGTGGGCAGCAAGATCCCGTGGCTCGGTCTGCACGAAAAAGGCGGCACGGTGAGCGGCAATCTGCTGATTCCGCTGCTGCCCGGTCGTATCGGCCCCAAGCGCTTCAAGGCGGTCATCGATGGCCTGATGCGCTCAGGCAATGCCTTCTTCATCGAGAAGAACGGTCGCGTGTTGCTGATGGCCGAGAACATCAAAGAGAACGCCGGGCAGCTGGGCCGCTTCAAGCGTGCCGAGCGTGGTCGTACTGGCGCGAAACAGATCAAGCGCGGTCAGGAGATTCCCATCGCCGTACTGGTCAAGCGCGTCGATCTCAAGCGGCGGCTGAATCTGGCGGGCGGGGTGCAGCGTGCCTTGCCAGCCTTGGCTCGCGCGATTCAACAAGAACTGGACAAATTCTGATGGCAAGCAATCGTGCCCAAATCCTGATCAGTGCCGTCGACCAGACCAAGACCGCCTTCGACTCGATCAAGCGGGGTCTGGGCGGACTCACCGATACGGCCAAGAGCGTCAACGGTGTGCTGGCCAACCTCGGTGTGGCTGTCTCAGTGGCGGGCCTGACCGCGATGGTGAAATCGGCCATCAATACCGGCGACGCACTCGACGAGATGTCGCAGCGTGTTGGCGTCAGCGTCGAGACCCTGTCGGTGTGGAAACCGGCAGCCGAGCAGTCCGGTGTGTCGGGCGAATCGTTCGAGAAGGGGCTGCGCAAGCTCTCCACCACGATGCTGGAGGCTGCGACCGGGTCGGAAGATGCCGCTCGCGGATTCTCTGCGGTGGGCGTCGAGTTCAAGAACCAGGACGGCACCCTGCGCGCCACCGATCAGGTGCTGCTGGATTTGGCCGAACGCTTCAAAGCCATGCCCGATGGAGCGGAGAAAACCGCGCTGGCAGTACAACTGTTCGGCAAGTCGGGGGCCGAGCTGATCCCGTTCCTCAACCAGGGGCGCGACGGCATCAACGAACTGGCTGCCGAAATGCAGGCGCTCGGCGTGCAGATGAGTAGTGAGACTGCTGCGCAGGCGGGCAACTTCAACGATGCGCTCGACAAACTGCATCTGGCCACCCAGAGCATCGGCAATCAGATCATCGCGTCCTTGCTGCCCGCCCTGAATGACATGGCCGGTGGCATGGTCGAGTCGGCCAAGCTAGGCGGGACGCTGCGCGCGATCCTGGATGGCGTGGTGCTGGTGCTCAAGACCCTGGCGCTCGGTGCCGCCACGGTCGGCAAGGCCTTCGTCGCCTTGGGCGAAGCCATTGGCGCGGGTGTCGCCGCCGCTGTGGAAGCGCTCAAGGGCAACACCGATGGGGCCAAGGCCATCATTGCCGACCTCAAAGGCAATCTGGTCAAACGGCTGGATGAACTGGCGTCCTTCCGTGACAGCCTGTTCGACCCAAAGCCCATCGAGGTCAAGGCACCCAAGATCCAGGCCGATCCGGAACTGCTTCAACGCCTGACCAAACCCAAAGCCGTCAAGCCTGCGCAGGACACGACCGGCGCGCAAACCACGCTGATGAAAGCGCAGCTGGACGCCGAGTTCGCGCTGCTCAAGGACGGTCTGAACCGGCAACAAACTGCGCTGGATGCTGCGCTCGAAGACCGTCTGGTATCGGTGCGCGATTACTACACGCAGAAAAATGCCCTCGAACAGCGCGAGGTCGAAGCCGAGATCGCGCGCAAGCAGCAGGAGCTGGCCCGCGGTCAGCAAGTCGCCACCACGGGCAAATCGGAAAACGACCGCCTGAAAGCCAAGGCCGAGGTCGCCAAGGCGGAAGCCGACCTGATCACGCTCAACAACAGGCGCACGGACATCGAGCAGGCCAATGCGCGCAAGGCAGCGCAAGCAGAGCGTGAGCTGACCGATGCCTTGGCGCAGGCGCGTGAGGAACTGGCACAGATCACAGGCACGGCCACAGATGCCGACCGGCAAGCTGCTATCGAGCGCAGCTACCGCGATCTACGGGCGCGACTGGCGGCAGAAAGCGATGCCGACGGCGTGTCGCTCATTGATCGGCTGATCAATGTGAAGGCTGCACAGGCCAATCTGGCGGCGCTCGAAGCCCAATGGCGGCAGGTCACCGAGCGTCTGCGCAATGCGCAGGAGGCCATCCAGACCCAGCAACAGGCTGGGCTACTGACCGAAGCGCAGGCTCGCCAGCAGATTGTGACCCTGCAGCAGCAATCGGCCACCGAGATGGAGCGCTTGTTGCCGACCATGCAGCAAGCTGCGCAGGCCATCGGTCCGGATGCGGTGATTCGCGTGCAGGCGTGGCGCAACGAGTTGGATCGCACCCGGCTCACGGTCGATGAAATGGTCCCGCTGTGGAATCGCATCGGCGAGAGCTTCGGCGGTGCGCTCAACGGGATGATCACCGGCGCGCAGACCTGGCGCAGTGCCTTGGCGAGCATCTTCCAGCAGGTGGCCGACGCTTTCCTGCAGCAGATCGTGATCCAGCCGTTTCAGCAGTGGATCGCCATGCAGGCTCGGATGCTGGCGCTCAAGCTCGGTTTCATCCAGCAGGAGCAGACCGTCGATGCGGCGGCCAGCGCCGCCAAGGTCGCCCAAAAGACCACCGAAACCACCGCCGTGGTGTCGATGGATGCGGCCAAGGCGGGAGCTGGGGCGGCGGCGTCGCAGGCTTCCATTCCCTACGTTGGCCCGGCACTCGCGGTGGCCGCGATGGTAGCCATGGTCGCCGCTGTGATGGCGCTCTTGGGTGGAATCAAGAAGTTCGCGGGAGGCGGCCTGGTCTCCGGGCCGGGTAGCGCCACCTCGGATTCGATCCCGGCGCGTCTGTCCGCAGGCGAGTACGTGGTGCGGGCGGCCGCCGTGCGCCAGGTCGGTGTGGCCTTCCTCGATTCGCTCAACGGCTTGTCGGCAGGTCCACGTTTCAAGGGCGGCGAATTGGCCTTCGCAGCGGGCGGGCTGGTACCGGAGGTGAAAGTGCCGCCCGCGCAGCCGCAGATGAATCAGGCCGTGCGCATCGTCAACGCGGTCGATCCGGGTGTGACCCACGACCACCTGCAGTCGCCTGCCGGAGAGAAAGTCATCGTCAACATCATCGGGCGCAATGCACGGGCCATCCGTGCGGCGCTGCAAGGGTAAATCCAATGGCACTTCTGTTCATCGACGGTTTCGATCACTACGACCCACAGGCCGTGGACAGCTTTGGCGATCCGTGGCTCGCACGTGGCAAGGCGGCGTATCTGTCACCGCAGGCCACCCGGATCAATGGCCGTCGTCCGTCCTCCTATGCCCTGCGTTTGCCGGAAGGTTCGGGTGGCGGCTATGTCAAGAACCTCGACACCACCAAGACCAGCCTGATCGTCGGGGCAGCCATTCGCGTGGTGCCGTACCAGAACACTTACACCGAGCCACTGCTACTGGGCGTGCGTGATGCCAACTCGCAGGTCGCGCACCTCGTGAAAATCGGCGAGGACGGTCGGCTCAAGCTCTACCGCTGGCAATACGGCTATGACCAGTTGATCTCTGTCTCAGTCGCCAGCGCTCCGGCGCGCGGCTGGCACTACATCGAGTTGCAGGTCACGCAAGGCACCAGCAACGGTGTGCTGTCAGTGCGCATCAACGGCATCCTGGCAATCCAGATGACTGCGCAGAACACCATCCAGGGCGGCGGCCAACTGCTCACGGCATTCGTAGGTGCGGTGCCCGGCCAGAATTGTCCGCTGACCATCGACGTCGACGACTTCTACATCGCCGACACCAGCGGCACGATCAACAACACCTTCCTCGGTGATGTGCGCGTCGATGCCTTGCAGGCTCAGGCCGATGGCAGTTTGAACCAGTGGACTCCCAGTCCGGTCGGCACTGCTGCCTGGGAAGCCGTCAGCGACGAGGACGAAGCCACAGCGATCAGTGCGCCCAACGTGGGGCTGCGCCAGTCCTTCGATGTCGAGCCGCTGCCGGTGATGGCCACGCCCGCCATCTATGGCGTCCAGCTCACGATGCTGGCCCGCAAGACCGACGCCGGTCTGGGCAAGGTCAAAGGCCTCGTGGTCAGTGGTGCGCAAAGCGCCGTCAGCACCGACATCATTCTGCAGGAGCAACTGGCCTGGCAGAGCACGTTGTTCGAGCGTAATCCAAACGGCAACGTGCAGTGGACGGAGGCCGCCTTCAATGCCGCTGAGTTCGGCGTGGAGTCGGCATGACGGATCACGTTGTCGTTCAAGACCTCGCGGAGGTTTCCTGCAAACCAACGCCGGGAAGCGAACTGCCCGCCTTCCAGAGTGAAGTGCTCTCGCGCGCCACTTTTGGGGCGACCGCAGCCTGCTTCACGCCGGAAACGGCTGTCGCTCCGCTGCCTCCCAATCTGGCGGCGAGCCTGCTGACGGAATCCTTGGCGGGCCCTTGGCCACCCATCGATACACCGATCTTTCTGGTCGAAGTGCTGCGCCGGGATACGGCATCAAGCGCCATCGTCGCCACCGGTATGGATGCCTTTGGCGACCAGCCGTGGCCCGACGCACAACGCGGTGTGTTTGCCTTCCGCCACGATTGGGCAGAACCCCTCGTGGAACGGCTGGAGTGGCAGACCAGCGTCACGCGGCTGGCCAGTGGTAATGAATCACGGCAGGCACGCCGACGCGTTCCCCGGCGCTGGCTCACCTACAAGGTGGGCAACGCCCGGCAGACCGATGCCCTGGTGGCCGACTGGCTGGCCGATCATCTTGGTCAAATGGCTCTGTGGCCGCTGCCGCAGTACGCGGTGCACCTGACTGAGTCCTGCGAACGTGGCGCACTGGCACTCAATGTGACCGAAGCTGACGGGCGACAGTTCGGGCCACTCTCGGCCAATGTGCATCTGACCTATGACGGTGTGCAGGGCTGGCAGGAAACTGAGAACAATGGCCGCTGGATTTTGATCATCGCCGCCGATAGCTGGCAGATCGCCCAACTCAGCGATGTGGAAAGCGCTCTGCTGTGGCTGACGGAGCCCTTGGCACGCGCCGCAGCCGTGGGCAGCACCATCATGCCCTTGGTGTGGGGCAAAGCCATCGACCCGGCGGATCTCACGCAGTGGGTACCCGGCATGGTCGGCGGCAACATTCCCACACAGATCCAGCCTGCGCCACTGCCCGACCAGGATGTTCTCGATGACCCATGGCTCGACGAGATCCCGGTCTGGCCAGATGGCAACTGGCGTGACGATCCAACGGCCGCAGCGCAAACCACGATCACCCGCCAAGACTTTTCGACTGCAGATCCGTGGGTGCGCCGGGACGATCCGTGGGCGACGACAACTTTGCAGCGGCGCTATCTGGCCAGCTCACTCGATGAAGTCGAGATCTGGCGGGCGCGGTTGTGGCGCACCCAAGGCCGTCTGGAAGCCTTCTGGCTGCCCGATGGCTTGGCTCCGATCCTGTGGGTGAACGTCGAAGCCGATCCCGAAGATGGCTTCCTGCGCGTGGATGGCAAAGACATCTCCGCGCGAATCTCGGATTTTTGGCATCGCCCCGCCGCTTGCTTGATCGTGCACCCAGACGGCTATCGGCAGTACGCCCTGACGGCGGCCTGCCATCTGGATCAAGGCGGTGTGCTGGTGCTGCGCTCGGGTCTCGACGACTGGGTGCCCGCACGCAGCCGCGTCATTCGCCTCGTGCGCTGCCGCCTCGACCACGATGCCATCGATCTGTACTGGCACAGCCCGACGCTGCTGGAGATCACCTTGACCGCGCGCCAGTTGCCCGAACCGCGCGGCAATGACCGTCAAACCTACGAGGGAGAGTAAGCACGATGAGCCAGAACCCATTGCTGGAAGTCGAGCTATACGCCTTCGCCAGCAACAGCGCGCAGTTCTATCTGACGCCGCACGAATTCGATGTTGATTTGGATGGCAACCTCTACAAGAGCCTGGCCTTGGAACGCAACGAACTGGCGCTGGGTGCTGAAGCTGCGAAGGCTGGCTTGGATCTGAAACTGCCGCCGAACTGTGATTTGGTGCGCCACCTGCTCGCCAACTCGCTGACCGGCGACACTACCTCGATCACCCTGCGCATCGGACGGCGCGATACCTGGGGCGACTACTGGTGGATCTCCGGCACGCGCTGGATGGGCCGGGTGCTGGGCGTCGAAGTCGCCGACGATGTGGCTCGTGTTCGCTGCGAATCCGCGCAAGTCAGTCTCAAGCGTATCGGGTTGCGGCGGCTCTACAGCCGCAAGTGTTCCCACGTGCTGTATTCGGCTGCCTGTGGTGCCTCACCGATTTCTGCCAGCGCCTTGGTGAGCAACAGCAATGGCCGTAACGTCGATCTCGACGGTGGCACGCCCGGCAGTGTCAGTGGTGGCTTGGCCGGTGGCTGGCTGCAAACCCCGGAAGGTGCGCGCCACATGATCGTCAATGACTACGGTGGTGGCGTCGAGTTGCTCTATCCGGTGGCCATTGAAGTCGGCACCGAGGTGTTGCTGACGGTCGGTTGCGATCACAGCACGGCCACGTGCGAGTCGCGCTTCGGCAACCTCGACAACTACGGCGGCTTTCCTGCCATCCCGAGCAAAAACCCGTTTTCGACGGGCGTGTTCTGAAACCCTGGAGAAATCGCCATGTGGTACCTCGTCGTCATCGTGGTGGCGGCGCTGGTTTCGGTCGCGCTCGCGCCGAAACCGCCCGAACCCAAACCGGCGTCCCTGTCTGACGTCGATGCCCCCACCGCAGAAGAAGGCCGACCGATTCCTGTCGTGTTCGGCAGCGTGCTGCTGCGCGGCTCCAACGTCGTCTGGTACGGTGATCTGGAAGCCGACCCGATCAAGAAAAAAGGTGGCAAGAAATGACCACTCAGACTGTCATCACCATCGATCACGTGCGCGCCGTGGGCCTGTGCGTGAACGGCATGCGCACATGGTTTGCACGTCACGATCTGGATTTCCGCGCCTTCCTGCGTGAAGGCTGTGACGCCGACACCTTGCTGGCCACCGGCGATGCAATGGCACAACGTGTGGTCATGCATGCCCGCAATCAATCCAGCCAGCGGGAGCAAGGCTGATGGGTGGCAGCAGCAAATCGCAAACCGTTGGCTACCGCTACCGGATGGGGCTGCATCTGGCCTTGTGCCAGGGGCCCGTCGATGCCGTGCAGGAAATCCAGATGGGCGACCGTACCGCGTGGGGGGATGCCGACCGTGTGCCGCTATCCAGCGGGCATGGGCTGACCAGCCTCTCGATCAACAAGCCCACGCTGTTTGGCGGCGACGAGCGCGAAGGCGGCGTGGTCGGCACCATCGATGTGCTTTCTGGTCATGCCGGGCAAGGACGCAACGACTATCTGATGAGTCGCCTTGGCAGTTCCATTCCGGCATTTCGGGGCGTGCTGTCCTTGGTGGCACGCAAGATCCTGTTCGCGGCCAACAACCCCTACATCAAACCGTGGGCAGTGCGCGTCCGGCGCTTCACAGCGGGTTGGTTCGATGCGCCGTGGATGGAATGGAATGCCGAAGTCCGCACCTGGGATGAGGACGAAGGCCGTGAGATCAGTGTCGGTATGAACCCGGCGCACATTCTGGTGCAGTGCCTCACCGATCCGCATTGGGGTATGGGCTATCCGCAGAGCACTATCGGCTGGAGCTTCTGGAACGCGGCATGGGCTTTGTCGAGTGAGGGCTTCGGCCTCAATCTGATCTGGACACGGCAGCAGCCCATCGAGAGCTTCATCGGCCAGGTCATCGACCACATTGGCGGCATCCTCTACACCGACCCGGAGCAAGGCACGTTTGAGCTCAAGCTGCTGCGCGACGACTATTGGATCGACAGCCTGCCGCAGTTGGGGCCTGACGAAATCGTGCGGTTGGAACGCTTCGAGCGCGCCCAGTGGGGCGAGTTGCCCAACGAGTTAACGGTGGTCTACACCGACTGGCAGACCGGCGGTGATGCTGCCGTCACGGTCGAGAGCCTGGCCGCCATCCAGTTGCAAGGCGGCGTGATCAATCAGCGCCGCGACTACCCGGGCGTTAACTACGGGCCACTGGCCGCGCGGCTGGCCTTGCGTGACCTGCGCGCCTTGGGTTCGCCCTTGGCCCGGATGAGTCTGACGGTGGCACGCGACACGCTGGAGCGTGCGCCGCTGCCGGGCGATGTATTTCTGCTGAACTGGCCGCGCCTGGGTGTGGATCAGATGGTGGTGCGCGTCACCGGCATCGACACCGGCACCTTGGGAGCGGCCGAGTGGCGCATCGAAGCCATGGAAGATGTGTTCGGCATGAGCAACACCGTGCTGTCGCCCCCGCCACCGCACGTCGAGGAGCCGACCATCGAACCTTTGCCGCCCGCCTTGGTGCTGGCCGTTGAGGTGCCGCATTGGGAACTGGCCCGGCGCTTGTCCCGCGCAGATCTGGCCTACCTGACCGATACGGACACCTATCTCGGTGCGCTGGCCGCCGCCGGTGGCACCGGGCAACTGAATTGGCAACTGGCCACCGGCGCTTCAGGCGGCGACCTCACTGCCGTGATGGGAGATGACTACGCACCACTGCTGACGCTCGATACAGCCTTGCCTGCCAGTGAGGCCGATGCCATCGGTGTACCAGTGACGGCCATCAGCCAGCCGGAAAGACTTGCCGTGGGCGACTACGCCTATCTGGTGGCTGCCAATGGGGCCATTGCAGAGGCCGTTGCCGTCCTGGCCTTTGATGCTGCCAACGCGACCATCGATCTCGCACGTGGCGTGCTCGACACCACACCCCAAGCACATGCCTCGGGGACTCGTTTGATCGGTGTCGGCGAATGGCTGGCATCCGAAGGTGCGGAGCGCGCTCCGGGCGAATCGGTGTTCGTGGGCGCGATTCCTCGCACGTCGACCGATCAGGGCGATCCTGTGTTGGCTGCCAATGGGCAGCCGATGGTGCTGGCCGGTCGGCAGGCTTTGCCGTATCCACCCGGTCGTATCCGCCTCAATGGCCAGACCGAGCCTGCCGTAGTGGCCGGTGACCTCACCGTCGCGTGGGCGCATCGCGACCGCACGCAGCAGACCGCCTATCTCGTGCAGCAAGACGAGGGCGACATCGGGCCGGAACTGGGCGTGACCTACACGCTACGCATCCGCAATCGCAATGGCGTGCTGGCGCACACCGAAACGGGACTGCTCGGCACAACCTTTATCTGGACAGCAGCAGTGGCCGCGCTGGATGCCGCTGCGCTGGGCGACCGCATCACGGTGGAGATCAGTGCCGAGCGCGATGGTTTGAGTAGCTGGCAGCCGCAGGTGCGGGTCATGGATCGCGCGGGCTTTGGCCTGCGCTGGGGACAGTATTGGGGAGGTGTGTGATGGAGCCGCGCATCGATGTTCATCTGCTCACCCTGAACGAGCCTGCCGAATGGCGTGAGGCCTGCATCGCCAGCCTCGAGGAAGCACCGATCAGTTTGCACGTTTTGCCCGGCATTCCGGGCCGTATCGGTGAGGCACGCGCGGCAGGCTATGCACAAGGCACGCTGCCGCTGGTGTCCTTTGTCGATCCCGACGATTTGTACGAAGCCAGCGCCTTCACACAACTGGCCGACGCGCTGGATGCCTGCCCGCAGGCCGTGATGGCCTACACCGACGAAGCACTGACCGACGAAAACGGCCAGGACATTGCCGTGCGGCGTCTGGCCTACAGCCGTTGGCAGCACGCCAACAGCGCCAGCCACGTTCACGGCCTGATCGTGATGCGCCGATCTGCCGTGGAAGCCGTGCTCAAAGAAACCACCGACCTCAACAACTTTGCCGACTGGCTGCTGACCCTGCTGGTGGCCAAACGCGGCGGCGTGCTGTACCTGCCCATCGTCGGGCGTCACTGGCGGCAGCATCCGCAGCAAAGCCACCGCACCGGCGATCCGGAAGCAGTCCGGCGCATTCGCCACGCATCGAATCTCTGGAGATAGACCATGTCATCAATCGACCCGAATCTTGGACTCAACTACGGCTGGACACTCGGCGAAAGCGGCTGGGACACCGGTATGGATGCCAACCTCAAGCGCTTGGGCGCAATGGTCGGCCTGTCCGTGAAAGACCGCGATCTGACCACGCCACCGGCCAGTCCCGCCAACGGCGACCGCTACCTCATTCCTGCCGCTGCCACGGGCGTGTGGGCAGGCAAAACCAATCAGATCGCGGTGCGCATAGCCGATGCCTGGGAGTACCACGTGCCAAAGATCGGCTGGCTTTGCTACATCGAGGACGAGGCCAAGCTCTCGGCCTACAAGTCCACCGGCTGGAGCGCAGGCCTCGCCATCTGATTTCCCCTTCTTCGTACCAACCAGAAACCCGCCCACGAGGCGGGTTTCGCATTTCTGGAGAACGCCAATGACCGAACCCGAACAACAACAGCCCGCGCACGTGGAGAACATGCTGCTCTTGCGTCGCGAGGATTTCGACGAACTGCTGGCCCACGCCGCTGAGCGTGGAGCCGAACGGGTTCTGGCCCACCTCGGGCTGGAAAACGGCCACGCCGCCCGTGACATCCGCGAACTGCGCGACCTGCTGGAAGCCTGGCGCGATGCCCGTCGCACGGCGTGGCAGACCACCGTCAAGGTCATCACCACCGGCATCCTGGCCGCGCTGTTGGTCGGTGCCGCTATCAAACTCAAACTGATGGGAGGGCCGCAATGATCGAGACTCTGCTTGGCGGCCTCCTCGGTGGGGCCTTCCGTCTCGCCCCTGAAATCCTCAAGTGGCTCGACCGCAAGGGCGAGCGTGGCCACGAACTGGCGATGCAGGACAAAGCGCTGGAGTTCGAGAAGATTCGCGGTGCACAACGGATGTCGGAAATCGGCGCGGGTGCCGATGCCGCGTGGAATGTCGGGGCCATCGAAACCCTGCGCGAAGCCGTTCGCACGCAGGGCGAGAAAACCGGCGTGCGCTGGGCAGATGCACTGAGTTCCAGCGTCCGCCCCGTCATCACCTACTGGTTCATGGCGCTGTACTGCGCCGCCAAAACGGCAACAGTCGCAGCCGCCGTGACAGGTGGCGCAGGCTGGGGCGTTGCCATCCTGTATGCCTGGACGGAGGCAGACCAAGCCCTATGGGCTGGGGTGCTGAATTTCTGGTTCCTCGGGCGCGTGTTCGACCGGGTGCGCCCGTGATCGAGGTGCCGCAAACCGCCATTGAGCTGGCCAAGCGCTTCGAGGGGTTCGAGCGCAGGGTGAAGCGCGGAATCGAGATCACCGCCATCCCCTACATCTGCCCCGCTGGGTTCTGGACAATTGGTTACGGCCATCTCTGCGATCCGACGCATCCACCGATCACCGAGGCCGAAGCCGAGATCTATCTGGCGCGCGACCTCCAATCGGCGCTCGCCGCCGCATTGCGCCACTGCCCGGTGCTGGCCACCGAACCCGAAAGCAGACTCGCAGCCATCGTGGATTTCACATTCAACCTCGGGGCTGGACGCCTGCAGACCTCGACCCTGCGACGGCGCGTCAACCAGCGAGACTGGGTTGCAGCCGCAACGGAGCTGCGGCGCTGGGTCTATGGCGGCGGGAAAGTGTTGCCGGGACTCGTTACGCGGCGAGAGGCTGAGGCAGCTTGGCTGCTACGCAACGTGTGATTTCAAAGCGCGCAGAAGAGCTTGGCTTCGCTGCCGAACAGCGCGTTCATGTCATCCATGCCAACACGGAGCATCAACCATGAGTAACCGATTCAAGCACGCCGTCATTGACGACGTCACCTCACGCAACATTGACGCCAGCCTACAAGACAACCTGCTTGACCTGTTTGAGTCGGCCATGAAGTCGGTGGCCACGACACTGGTGCGTGAGGCCAAATTCGACACCACCGACTTCGCTACCGCCAAGGGGCGCGGCTGCGAGGGGTTCTCGCTGCTGGTGAGCCGAACGCGCGCCGACTCGCGCGACGGCTGGTTCGGGGCATTTCAGCGTGGCGATGAACGCCTCGACGTGATCGGCCATCTGGAATAGACCGTCAGTCCTCCGTCGCGGGAACATCCCAGTCCGCCAGCCGCGCCTCACCAGTCTGGTAGAACTGCTTCACCAGCTTCACGTACTCCAGAAAATCCCGGTTCTCCGTGGCCAGCCGATTGGCCATGTCCCAATCGATCTCGTCGCGCTCACGCGCCGGAATCAGTACCTGGCTGTCGGCAGGGTTGTCCACGTCCAGCTTGATGAAGCCGATGCCGTGGGCAGCGAAGAGCATTCGTAGCTCCTTCAACGTGTCGGTGCCGCCGATTTCCGCCGCAACCAAATAGCCGAAGTTGGCCCACGACGAGTTTGAAACGGCCTGAAAAAAGCACTCGCGCACGTTCGAGCGGTTGATCAGCAGCTTGGCCTCGAACGACCACAGCTTGGTGCGTTTATCCGAATACTGGTTAACGCAGTCGCGCACCTCCTGGTGCCAGTCTGCGCCCAAGTCCTCCATGCCGACCACGTCCGGGTACAGCCAGCGGTTGCCGTTGGGTCCGCGCTTGTTGGACGAGCGCTTCTCGTCGACGCGCTTGGAGAACACGCCGAATTCCTCCCACAGGTATTGCGACAGCAGTGGGTACAGCGCATGCTCGTCAATCTTTAAAGCACTCACATCCGCAGCCGCCGACGTACCCTCGCTTTCGACTGCCGCCACTTCGGCGCTGTCCGAGCGCTCCGAGTAGTAGTACCTGCGGGGCCGTCCTTCGGTCGTCTTCAGTTCTGGGTGCTTCGTTTGCATGCGCGGGCGCTGCGAGCTGATTTCTGCGACGAGCTGCTGCACCAAATCCGCATCAGACTTGATGTAATCGCCGCGACTATTGGCCCGCTTTTCCTGACACTCATCCGGGTAGGTGGCAAAGACCCATTCGGCGACTTGCCGAGCGGTGAACTTTTCCTCGGGGCGTTCCTTCAGGTAGCCGATGACGGCCTTTGCGAGATTTAATGCCATTTCAATATACCCTCAGAGCCTGAACAACTTCTTGACCTCATTCTCAGCCGTTACCGGCATCTGGTCTTTCTCGCATTGCCTGACCTTGGCCACAATAGTTTTTGCACGCGTTATTTCATTATTGACTCGTTGCGAGTAAGACGAGTCGGTGCTCAGATTGTCGATTACCGAAAACAGGTAGTCCTTTTGATTCGACTGGAACCAGAAGCCCTGACCACAAATCCACTTCTCCATCGCAAATGAATCGAATGGAAATCCGCTGGCCGCATTCCAATATTTCATCAGACGAATAGTTGGCTTGATCAAAGAGTTGTTGTCCTTGTTCTTTGCTTCAAGCGTGGCGTTGAAGTCGTTCGGATTCGTGGTTATCCAACCGCCTGACCCGTTGGGAATCTGAAGCTCGCCGAGCCACGTTTTTGTCGCGGGCACCAGATCGAACTTGATGTGGTTCAACTCGAGAACAATGGTCGGGCTGGACTGATAGATTTCCGATGAGCCGTAGCGTTTTTCGACAAAAGTCTTCAACCTATTCAGGTAAGTCTGCGGCGTGGCGCTGCCATCGCTGAAGACCACCATGTAATCAATATCGGACTGTTCGTCCATTGAGCGAGGCAGGATCGTGCCTCGCGTTGAAGAGCCGAATCGGAAATGCTGCGCAATTACGCCGCTGTCAAAGTGCAGCGCCATCCGCGATTGAAGTGTTGTGATCGAAGTCGTGATCGACGACTGCTCAGTTGTGGAGAGCACGGCACTGCTGGCCGTGTCCGTCAGAAAACTCAATACCGACATCTTGTCATTTATCCTTGTCCACTTTGTGGGTGGCTTCGCCTTCTTCGATGCCTTTGCGTGCAGCGACAAATGCGCGCCTTGGAATACTTGGGCTCTTCTGGTTCAGCTCATTGCGTGCAGAGGAAAGGGCCTTCAATCTCTCAGGAAGCTCGCCCAGCCGACTCGTATCAAGCAATTCGATCTCGCGGAAAAAGCGGGCGTCATTCCGAAGAGCCAAAAACTGTCCGGCAGCAGCCCGGTGCATTGCAGCGCGCTCGTTGGGCTTGAGAAAGGTCATCAAACCGGTCAGTAGCGACGCCAACAAGGTGAAGGCACTGGCCCACTCAGGTTGGCTTTTGACCAATGCAGCACCTGCAATCGCACCAAGAGCGGTTGCTGGCACACCCAGCCAGTAGTTGCGGCGAACCCATGTGTCTTCGGCGTTGAAATGCCCCTTGCTCGAATACAAGGCGTCCTCTTCCAGCCGCTCAGCCTCTCTGCAAAGCGCAGAAATCTTGGCTTGATCGGTTGTTTGGATCGGGTTCATCGGAATTCCCTTCATCACGCCAATCCGAAATACCGTTCGAAGAAAGCGGCAAGTTTGTCCAGCACCGTCTGCTTCTTGGCTGCGTGGCCATTGTTCTTGGAAAACCGCGATACCGGCGGCAGTATCTTGGTGATGGCAGTACCGGTTGCCGAGATGCTGCCGTCGCGGAAGGCATTGCTAATGAATTCACGTGCCGCCTCGGCATTGAGGTTTTCCTCCGCAATGATGCGTTCCAGCTCCTCGGTCTTTTTCGCCGCAACGAAGGCCTGCCACTGCGCGTCCACCTTGGCCTTGGTGTTCACCGAATCGACAAACTGTTCGATGAGGTCTTTCTTGTTGCGCAGGCCAGGGCTGGAATTGATGGCGCGTTCGATGGTGGCGCGGATTTCCTTATCGTCGCCCGAACCCTTTTTCTTCAGGTACTGCTCGACCAAGAGCAGGATGTAGTCGACATTGATTTCAACCTGCTTGATGAGCTCGATCTCGAACACCACATCGTCGTTGATTGACTCCTTCTCGGCAGCCGACGTCGCCCGGAATTCTGCGTACAGGTTCAAATACAGGCTCTGGTAGTCCTGAAATTCGCGCTCGGAGAGAATTTCGTGGCCCGCGAAATCGTCGAATGCCGTGAGGATGTTTTTCAGTCGCAAAATCGAGCCAAACAGCTTGATGAATGCCTTCTGTGCCGCCTCGCCAACAATGGCTTTCCCGAGTGGGAATCCAGCCGTGAGTTCTCCGATGCGCTTCTCGTAGTCCTTGTAGTACTCGGCGTAAGGCTTCAACAGCACGATACCCTTGGCATCCTTGTTGCCAAACAGGGCGAGCGCGTCGTTGGTCTCCTGCTCCAGATTGCGGAAGGAAACGATGTTGCCGTAGGTCTTGACCGAATTAAGGATGCGGTTGGTGCGCGAATAGGCCTGGATCAAGCCGTGAGCCTTCAGGTTCTTGTCCGCCCACAGCGTGTTGAGCGTGGTGGCGTCAAAGCCGGTGAGGAACATGTTGACCACGATGACGATGTCCAGCTCACGCTTTTTCAGACGCTGCGACAAGTCCTTGTAGTAGTTCTGGAACTTGTCGGCGGAGGTGTCGAAGCTGGTGCTGAACAGTGCGTTGTAGTCCTGGATCGCCGCATCCAGAAAATCTCTCGAGCCTTGATCCAGCCCCTCGGTTTCGAAGTCCTCCTCGCCGAGCAGACCATCACTTTCCTCTTCATTCGCGGCAAAGCTGTAGATCAAGCCCACCTTGAGCCGCTGGGCCTCGGGCAACTCCTTTTGCTGTGCAACGAACTCCGCGTAGTAACGCTTGGCGGCATCAATGGACGCACAGGCGAACAGCGAATTGAAGCCAGCCAGCCGTTTGCCATCGTGGCGGTACGTGCTGGCACGCTTGGTTTTCTGGTCGAAGTGCTCGCGGATGTAGCCCACGATCTGTGTGATGCGCTCCGGCGCTAGCAGCGCCCGTTCGGTGTCGATGGCCGACACCTTTTTGTCTTTGATGCCCGCAGGCAATTTGACCGTGTTGATGTAGTCAATGCGAAACGGCAGCACGTTCTTGTCGTTGATGGCATCGACAATCGTGTAGGTGTGCAGCTTGTCGCCAAAGGCCTGCTGCGTGGTGCGTCGCAGCGGGTTACCTGTGGTGCCGGAGTTCTCGGCAAAGATCGGCGTACCGGTGAAGCCGAATAGGTGGTAGCGCTGGAACACCCGCGTAATTTCGGCGTGCATGTCGCCGAACTGGCTGCGGTGGCACTCGTCGAAGATCACCACCACGTGCGCGTCATACACCGGGTGTTTCTTGTTCTTGACGACGAAGCGGGAAAGCTTCTGGATGGTGGTGATGATGATGCGGGCGTTCGGGTCTTCCAGCTGCTTTTGCAGCACAGCCGTGGAGGTATTCGAGTTGGCTGCGCCCTTCTCGAAGCGCTCGTATTCGCGCATGGTCTGGTAGTCCAGATCCTTGCGGTCCACCACGAAGAGCACCTTGTCGATATCTGGCAAGCCCCGGGCAAGTTGCGCCGCCTTGAAGCTGGTCAGCGTCTTGCCACTGCCGGTGGTGTGCCAGATGTAGCCGCCCGCCGCGACGGTGCCGAGCTGCTTGTGATTGGTGGCTGTGGCGATGCGCTGCAAAATGCGCTCGGCCGCCACGATCTGGTATGGCCGCATCACCAGCAGCTTGCGATCCACATCGAACACGCAGTATTTGGTGAGGACGTTGAGCAGCGAGTGCTTGGCGAAAAAGGTTTTCGTGAAACCTGTCAGCTCAGTGATGGGCTGGTTTTTCGCGTCGGCCCACCAACTGGTAAAGGAGAAACTGTTGGAGGTCTTGCTTTTGCTGCGCTTGGCGGACTGCTCCTTCAAATGCCCGTCACGCACGGTGTTGCTGTAATACTTGGTCAGAGTACCGTTGCTGATGACGAAAAGCTGCACGTACTCGAACAAGCCCGAGCCCGCCCAGAAACTGTCGCGCTGGTAGCGGTTGATCTGGTTGAAGGCCTCGCGGATGTCCACGCCCCGACGCTTCAATTCGATATGCACCATCGGCAGGCCATTGACCAGCACCGTCACGTCATAACGGTTGGCACGAGCGCCTGCGACTTCATACTGGTTAATGACCTGCAAGGCGTTGTTGTGGATGTTGGCCTTGTCGATCAGGTAGATGTTCTTGGTACTACCGTCGTCGCGCTTCAAAACCTGCACATGGTCTTCCTGAATGCGCGCGGTCTTTTCCAGGATGCCGTCATTCGCGCCGGCAATGCAGGTGCTGAAGAATCGCTCCCACTCTGCATCCGACAGGGTGACCTTGTTGAGCTTTTCCAACTGGCGGCGAAGATTGGCTACCAGCTCAGCCTCCGATGTGATGGGCAGGTATTCATAGGCCTGCACCTGGAGCTGCTTGATAAATTCCTTTTCCAGTTCAGCTTCGGACTGGTATGCCGCCTCGCGCACTCCCAAGGCATCAGGCTGAAATTCGGCGACAACCGTGCTTTCGTTGGACAGCGCAATCGGCTCATAGCGAAAGGGCTTGATGTCTTCGCTCATGCGGCTTCCTTGAAAGTGAGAAGCCGGTCGCGGTAGTGCTGGTATTGCTGGCGACGGGCCTTGATCTCGGCAGGTAAACCCGAGGCGATGTCATTCACCAGCGCATCGAATTTGTCGAGAATGGCGACGATGCGGTCCTGCTCTTCTATAGGCGGGACTGGGATTGTGAGTTTTGCCAGGCTCTCGCCAGACAGGCGCTTGACCTTTGCGCGGGCAACAAACTTGTTCTTCTCTGCTTTCAATTGTTCTGTTTGGAGGCAGTAAGACACGAACTTCGGATTCATCGAGTGCTCAAACGTAAAACAGTCGTCGTGAATCGCGACCTGGTCGGTGCCAAGCCAGGCAACCGCCTTGCCGACATCCTCGACCGTTTCACCGACAGCAGCGATAACGATGTCACCCGGTTTGGCAAAGCGCAGGCTCGACGCCATGTCCGGCCGTACATGCGAGACAGCCGCCGACGCCGAGGTTCCGTGTCGGGTATAAATGTCAGCGTAGTGGATGCAGCCGATTCCTTCCTGGACATAATCGTCCTTGGTGAATCGACGGCCGCGCGTGAATTTTCCAATCTCACCCATGGTCATCCACCTTATACTTGCTTGCTTGCTTGCTTGCTTGCTTGCTTGCTTGCTTGCTTCAGCGTCCGTGCATTCGCCGAATGTCAAGAGCGCGTCGCGGTAGTACTTGTACTGCCGCCGACGCGCCTCCAGCTCCGCCTCCAGCTCCGCCTCCAGCTCCGCCTCCAGCTGGGTGAAGGTATCAAGCACTTTCACAATCTCGCGCTGCACTTCAAGCGGCGGAACTGGAATTCTGATTTTTGCAAGACTCTTTGCCGAAACGTCGATGACCTTCGTGCCTGTCGCGTGCTTTTTCTTCTCTGCGAAAAAGTGTGGTGTTTGCAGGTAGTAAGAGAGGTATTTCGGATCTTGGTCGTGCTTCAGGACCGTGGCATGCCCGCCCGTGACCGGAACAAGTCAAGATAGTTGTCGCCTGATTCATGCAACCGACCGCTTTAAGTCTTCAGCATGCACGTGATCGCGTACGACCGCATCGCGCTCCGGATTGAGTGTGACCGCGCCGATTGGCGTCCA
>NZ_SSXV01000030.1 GCF_009469595.2 Thauera sp. 2A1
GCCACCGCCGGCCAGCGCCCGCCGCGCAACGTCAACATCATCACCGGCGCCAGCGGCACCACCGACATCGAGGGCAGCCTGGTCCTCGGCGCCCATGGCCCCCGCTACCTGCACGTCGTCATCGTCGATGAACGTTCGCGCATGGGCAAAGCGCAGATGTCTGCATGAGCCGAGTGGATCCGGGCCCTCCACGCGGACCAGGTCGATCGCACCGCGGACGCGGCAAGCTCAGATCACGAGCTGCGTCCCCAGCTCGACGACGCGGTTGTTCGGAATCTTGAAGAAGTCGGTGGCGTTGGTCGCGTTCTTCGCCATGAAGACGAACAGGCGCGCGCGCAGCCAGTGCATGCGGCGCTGACGTATCGTCGGGATGATCGTTTCACGGGACAGGTAGAAGGTCGTGTCCATCGGGTCGAAGCGCTCGCCGAAACGGCAGCACTGCTCGAGCGCGCCGGGGATGTCCGGATCCTCCATGAAGCCGTAGCGGATGATGATGCGCATGAAGCCCTCCTTCATGCGGTGAAGGCACAGGCGCTCCATGTCGTTCACATAGGGCGTATCTGCCGTGGTCACCGTCACCAGCATGACGCGCTCGTGCAGCACCTCGTTGTGCTTGAGGTTGTGCAGCAGCGCCGACGGCACGCCTTCCTTGTTGCTGGTCATGAACACCGCCGTGCCGTTGACGCGGTGAACGTCGCCGATCATGTCGAGGAAGGCATGCACGGGGATGCTCTGCTTGACGAGTTCGTCCTCCACCAGCCGCCGACCGCGCTTCCAGGTCGTCAGCACCGTAAACGCGATCAGAGCCATGGCGATCGGAAACCAGCCCCCCTGCGGAATCTTGATCGCATTGGCGGCGAAAAAGGCGATATCGACCAGCAACAGCGCGCCGACGATCGCGCCCGTCCTGACCCAGCTCCACCGCCACAGCAGCACCATCACGAAGCCGATCAGGATGCTGTCGATCAGCATCGTGCCGGTGACGGCGATGCCATAGGCCGCCGCGAGATTCGACGAATTCTTGAAACCGACGACCAGCGCGACCACCGCGAGATAGGGCGTCAGGTTGGTGAAGGGGATATAGATCTGCCCCTGTTCCTTGCCGGAGGTGTGGACGATCAGCATGCGCGGCAACAGGCCCATCTGCACGGCCTGCCGCACCACCGAGAACGCGCCGGAGATCACGGCCTGCGACGCGATCACGGTGGCCACGGTCGCGAAGACCACCATCGGGATCAACGCCCACTTCGGGCCGAGGTGGAAGAACGGGCTCTCCATCGACGCCGGTTCGTTGAGCAGCAGCGCGCCCTGGCCGAAATAGTTCAGCACCTGCGCCGGCAACACGAAGCCGAACCATGCGAGGCGGATCGGCTGTCGCCCGAAGTGCCCCAAGTCCGTGTAGAGCGCCTCCCCGCCGGTGACCGAGAGCACCACCGACCCCAGCGCCAGAAAGGCCAGCGTGGGATCATGGCGGATGAAGTCGGTTGCATGCAGCGGACTGATCGCAGCCAGCACCTGCGGATGCCGGACGATCTCGACGATGCCGAGCACGCCCAGGATCGCGAACCAGCCGATCATGACGGGCCCGAAAAGCAGTCCGACCGCGCCGGTGCCCTTGCGCTGGATGAAGAACAGGCCGCTCAGCACGAGCAGCGTGATCGGGATGATGTAGGGATCGAAGGCGGGGGTGACGATCCCCAGGCCCTCGACGGCCGCCAGCACGGAGATCGCCGGCGTGATCATGCTGTCGCCGAAGACGACACCGATGGCACCGACGGTCAGGGCCGACAGGGCTTGGCGCGAAGTCATTTGGTCATCTCATCCTTGGTCTTGCAGGCCGCGAGCGTTCCGGACCGAAGGACACGTCGATCCGATTGCGGCAAATGCACAGGCGTCGGTCCGCCTTTCAGGCAATTGTGGACAAGGAAGGAAGCGAGGTCATGACATGACTCGCCCCTCGATCCGTGAGCAGCGCGAAAGATCATCGTGTTCGCGTCGGCATCCATCGCTCCGTCACTGTCGATCCGAAGGCGAACCCGGGACAAGGGCATCGACGATGGATGCGACCGGAACCGGACGGCCGGGACGGAAGGGGACGGAATCGCAGCGCCCCCCGGCGCACGAGAGCCGTCCGACGATGCCCCGCCGGCTGCCTTCGAACTGAGCACCGACGGTTTCCCCATGTCCGACAAGGCAGCGGCCGGCTTATCCACAGGATCACCCACAGGCCTGTCCCCACCGGCTGGGGAAAACGCGTGGCGCTCCCCGCTCGCCCCCTCCCGACCGCCGACCGCACGCGTACCATCGTGAGCAACGACAACCCGCGTCGGAGGCGCCATGGCGCGACGCCCGCTACGCCCGCTACGAACTGGTGATCGCGCGCGCGGAAAGCGTGGCGCCGGGGCCGATCGTCTATCGGCGAACGGACCTGCCGCGCCCGGAGCATGTGCTGGCCGTGCCGGCGGACAGGGCGAGGTTCGTCGGGGCGTCGGGCGCACCCCGTCATCGCGTCACCGACAGTCCGGCAGCCAGTTCGCGCGTCAGCGCACCGGCCGGCATCTCGCGGCAGCCGCTGGTGTTCTGCCCGGCCCACAGCGGCGAGAAGTCGGCGCTGCCGAGGGATTCGGCCTTTGCCCGCAGCGGCGCGATGGCCGCCGTCGCCAGCGGGAAGGCGGGTACGGCGGCGCTGAGCAGCCCCAGCTCGCGCATGATGCGATTGACGATGCCGCGCGCCGGCCGCCCGGTGAACAGGTTGGTGAGCGCGGTGACCCGCCCCGCCTCGCTCTTCAGCGCGGCACGATGCAGCGCACCGGTGGTGGCCTCCGGGCACAGCAGATAGGCCGTGCCGACCTGTACGCCGGCTGCACCGAGCGCCATCGCCGCGGCGACACCGCGTGCATCGGCAATGCCACCGGCGGCGATGACGGGGACGCTCACCGCCCGCGCGATCTGCGGCAGCAGCGCGAAGGTCCCCATCTGGGTGGCCATGTCGTCCGCCAGGAAGTGGCCGCGATGGCCGCCCGCCTCCAGCCCCTGCGCGATGACCGCATCGACGCCGTGCGCCTCGAGCCAGCGCGCCTCCTCGACGGTGGTCGCCGACGACAGGATGCGCGCGCCCCAGCTCCGCACCCGCGCCAGCAGCGCGGGCGCCGGCAGGCCGAAGTGGAAACTCACCACCGGCGGCCGGAAGGCCTCCAGCACGTCGGCGGCCTCGGCGCTGAAGGGCAGCCGCGCCGGGCCGGCTGGGATCGCGCCGCCATCGATCCCCTGCTCGGCGTAGTACGGCGCCAGCGCCGCCCGCCAGCCCGCCTCGCGCGCCGGATCGGGCCGGGGCGCGGCATGGCAGAAGAAATTCACGTTGAACGGCTTCGAAGTCTGCGCGCGGATGGCCGCCAGTTCCTGGCGCAGGGCCTCCATGCCAAGCATCGCGCAGGGCAGCGAACCCAGGCCGCCGGCCTCGCTCACCGCCACCGCCAGCGCGCTGCCCTGCACGCCGGCCATCGGCGCCTGGATGATGGTGAGTTCGATGCCGAGGAGCTGCTGCAGCGTCATGATGGAAACCTCGTTACGGTAGTGCTCGGTGCAGCCGCGCGGTATCGGACTCAGTCACCCTCGCCGGGGAGCCATTGCGGGTTCCACACCACCTCCCACAGATGGCCGTCGGGGTCCTGGAAATAGCCGGCATAGCCGCCCCAGAAAGTCGCCTGCGCCGGCTTGACGATCGTCGCGCCGGCCCGTGCCGCCTGCGCTACGACCACATCGACTTCGGCGCGCGAGGCGACATTGTGCCCCAGCGTGAAGGCCGCAGCGGGCTCGCCTGACGGCAGGCCGGTGTCGTGGGCGATGCTGGCGCGCGGCCACAGCGCCAGCCTCAGCCCGGCCTGCAGATCGAAGAAGGCGACTGCGCCATGCTCGAATTCCTCGCCGACGATGCCGTCGGTCGCCAGTCCAAGTCCGTCGCGGTAGAAACGCAGCGCCCGCTCGAGGTCGGCGACGCCGAGGGTGATGACGCTGATGCGCGGTTTCATGATGCCGCCTCCTTCAAAATGACAGCAGCCGTGCCGCATGCGCCCGCTCGAACACGCGACCAGCCCATCCTGCATCAAGATCGAGCACCGGCCGGCAGCCCTCAGCGGACAAGGCCTGCGCGCGCTTATCCACAGCCTCGCGCACAGGACTGTCCCCAAGGGATGGGGACAATCCGCGGCAACCGGCGTGTGTCCCTGACCAGGCCCTCGCCCGCTCGTCCAGCGGCCTGCGGCCGCGGCATCCCAGCCGCCCGCGAGGCCGCCAACGGACCGATGGCACGGTCCAGACCCGCCGCCTACCGCGGCACACCCTGCCACAGCGCCTCCCCCGTCGCGTCGCGCCACGTCAGATAGGCGCGCAGGTCGAACTCGTACTGGTGGTAATGCGGCTCCATGTGCAGGCACAACTGGTAGAACGCCTTGTCGTGATCGCGCTCGCGCAGATGGGCCAGCTCGTGCACGGCGATCATGCGCAGGAATTCCTCGGGCACGTCGCGAAAAACAGGGGCGATGTGGATCTCGCGCTTGGCCGTCAGCTTGGCGCCCTGCACCCGCGAGATCGTGGTGTGGGTGCCGAGCGCGTTGCGGATGACATGGATCCTGCTGTCGTAGCAGACCTTGCTGATCGGCGCGGCGTTGCGCAGGTGGGCAGCCTTGAGGTCCTGCACGTAGTCGTAAAGGGCGGCGTCGCTGCGCACCGCGTGCGGCCGCGGGTAGCGGCGGCGCAGCACCTCGGCGAAGCGGCCCTGGTCGATGAGGTCCTGCACCTGCTGGCGCAGCGCCGGCGGGTAGCCGGCGAGGTAGTCGGTGGGCGGGCGGGGTTTCATCGTTCGACGACAATCAGGATCCACATGAGGCCAGGCATTATGGCCGGCGGCTTGCGGGCTGACATAATTGCGCTCGTCCCCGCCCGATTTCGAACCGCTCCAATGACCGTCCGCACCCTCCTCCGCATGGGCGATCCGCGCCTGCTGCAGCCCGCTGCCCCCGTCACGGCCTTCGGCACGCCCGAGCTCGACACGCTGATCGCCGACATGTTCGACACCATGGCCGCAGCCGGCGGCGTGGGGCTGGCGGCGCCGCAGATCGGCGTCGGCCTGCAAGTGGCGATCTTCGGCTTCGAGCGCAGCGAACGCTACCCGGACGCGCCGGCGGTGCCGCGGACCATCCTGCTGAACCCGGTGATCACGCCGCTGGACGACGAGATGGAGGACGGCTGGGAAGGCTGCCTGTCGGTGCCCGACCTGCGCGGCGTGGTGCCGCGCCAACGCCGCATCCGCTACCGGGGCGTCGATCCGCAGGGCGCGCCGATCGACCGCGTCGCCGAGGGCTTCCATGCGCGCGTGGTGCAGCACGAGTGCGACCACCTGATCGGCATGCTGTACCCGATGCGGGTGCGCGACTTCAGCCGTTTCGGCTTCACCGACGTGCTGTTCCCCGAGCTGGCCGGCGTGCCGGACGACTGATCCGGCCGCCGCCTGCAGCCCGCCGACAGCAGCCTCCTGCGCCGCCCCCACGACGACACCCCGAACCGGAAAGCACTGCCCATGACCGACACCGCAAAACCCCTCGCCGGCCTGAAGGTGATCGAGCTCGGCACGCTGATCGCCGGCCCCTTCGCCAGCCGCATCATGGCCGAGTTCGGCGCCGAGGTGATCAAGGTCGAAGCGCCCGACGGCGGCGACCCGCTGCGCAAGTGGCGCAAGCTGTACGAAGGCACCTCGCTGTGGTGGTACGTGCAGGCGCGCAACAAGAAGTCGGTGACGCTGAACCTCAAGCATGAGGCGGGCCGCGAGGTGTTGCGCCGGCTGGTGGCGGGCGCCGACATCGTGGTGGAGAACTTCCGCCCCGGCGTGCTGGAAAAACTCGGCCTGGGCTGGGACGCGCTGTCGGCGCTGAACCCGGGGCTGGTGATGGTGCGCCTGTCGGGCTTCGGCCAGACCGGGCCGATGGCGGCGCAGCCGGGCTTCGGCGCGATCGGCGAATCGATGGGCGGGCTGCGCTACGTGACCGGTTTTCCCGACCGGCCGCCGGTGAAGACCGGCATCTCGATCGGCGACTCGATCGCGGCGCTGTGGGGGGTGATCGGCGCGCTGATGGCGCTGCGCCACAAGGAAGTGAACGGCGGCAGGGGCCAGGTGGTGGACGTGGCGCTGTACGAGGCGGTGTTCGCGATGATGGAGTCGCTCGTGCCGGAATTCGACGTGTTCGGCTTCGTGCGCGAGCGCACCGGCAACATCATGCCCGGCATCACGCCGTCGAACACCCACACCACTCGCGACGGCAAGCATGTGGCAGTCGGCGCCAACGGCGACGCTATCTTCCGGCGGCTGATGCAGACCATGGGCCGCGCGGATCTCGCCGACGACCCCGCGCTGGCGGACAACGCCGGCCGCGATGCGCGGCGCGATGAGCTGTACGCGGCGATCGGCGCCTGGGTGGCGGCGCATGACGAGACCGAGGTGCTGGCGGCGCTGGCCGCCGCCGACGTGCCGGCCTCGCGCATCTACTCGGTGGCCGACATGTTCGCCGATCCGCAATTCCTCGCCCGCGGCATGATCGAGATGGTGAAACTTCCCGACGGCCGCGACTGCCGCGTCCCGGGCATCGTGCCCAAGCTGTCGGACACGCCCGGCGGCACCGAATGGATCGGACCGGCGCTGGGCGAGCACAACGAGGCGGTGCTCGGCGGACTCGGCTACTCGTCGGATGAGATCGCCGCCTTGCGCGCGGTCGGCGCAATTTGAGGGCTGCGCGCGCCAGCCGCGGCCGGGCGAAATGGCTGCTGAGGTGGCGCCGAGCCGCGTCTCGCGCCCGGCTCAGGCGGTGCCGGGCATGGCCGCTTCCGCGTCGGCGCCTGCCGGCTCCTCGCCCAGCAACGCCGCCACCAGACGCTCCATGTCGGGCCGGAAATCGGGATCGGGACGCACCGGCAATGCGCTGAGGAAGCTCAGCGGACGCAGCGACCGCGGCAGTGCGTCCTCGCCCGGCATCGCCGCGCCCTGCACCAGCACCGGGATCACGCGCAGGCGGCGCGCAAGCGCGGTCTCGATCTCGATGCGCACCATGTCGTCCGCGTCGTCCAGGCGACGCAGGCCGCCGGGGTCGGCGATCGTCAGCCAGCGCATGCCGATCACCACCAGCACCACGTCGGCCTGCTGAAGCGCGCGGCCGATCACCACCCGGTAATCCTCGCCGGCGGCCTGGCGATCGACGTCGAGGAAGATCCTCTGCTCGTCGAAACCTTCGCGCAGATGGTCGTGGATGCGGCCGACCGTCTCGCGGCTGTCGTCGCGGCGGTAGGAGATGAAGATGCCCAGTTCCGCCTTCGGCTCGTCCCGCACGGCGGCCGGCCAGCGCACCAGGCGGTGGGCGGCGAACGCCGCGTAGGCGAGCAGCACCAGCGTCCACCCGACGAAGGCCGCGGCGGATTCGGGCACCGCGACCGCCAGCAGGCCGAACAGCAGCGCGGCGATGAAGGCCATGGCCACGAGGAAGAAGCCCAGCCGCCTTGCACGCGGCTTGCGCAGGCTGATCATGACGCCGAAGGCAAAGGCGGACGCGCCGACCAGCAGCCCCACGCCGACGACAATGCCCTGCCCCGAGCTGGCGGCATAGGGCAGCAGCATCAACGCCGCCGCGGTGGCGAGCAGGCTGGCGACCGCGAACAGCAGGGAGACCTGCGCCAGCCGGCGCAGGGCGGTCACGCCGTCGGCGGAAAGCTGGGCGCCCATGTCATTGCGCCGCCAGCGCCTGCCACAAGCCGGCGCGCTCGAGGTGCGTGCGGCCCTGCGAGTCGCTCGGCAGGCGCAGGCTCGCCTCCGGCTGGTCTGCGCGGCGCTCGAACTCGTAGATCAGCGCGGTGGTGTAGTGCTGCGCCGAGTACGGCAGCGCGCCGAGTTCCGCCGGCAGGCGCAGCGCACCACCCGATGCCCAGCGCCGGGCATCGGCCTCGGTCGGCGGCTCCTCGCGCGCGGCGAAGTCGCGGTCGGTCACCGCGAACACGATCACGCGGTAGTAACCCGGCGGCGCGTTGAACAGCGCACGGATGATGTCGATGAGGCCCTCGCGCATCGGCGGCGTCGCCACCGTCCAGCGATCCGGCGGCGCAAACGGGGACGCGTCGGCGCGGATCTGCTCGATGCGCGAGGCGAGCGCGAAGCCGCCGGGAATGCGGTAATAGCTGCGCTCGCCGTAGCCGGCGGCATCGAAGGCGCGCTCCAGCCTGGCCGCCGCGGAGCCCAGCGTGGCGCCGGCTGCCGGCGCGACCCATTCGCGCTCGATGCTGGAGAACGCGGAATAGCGCGGCGGCGGCCACGGGAAGGAGGGCAGCGTCGGCGCGCTGTGGCCGTCGCCTGACACGGGATGCCCGTTTCGTGAAGGCGGACGCACATCGGGCGCGGGGGCCGGTGTCGGAGCCGGCGCGGGAGCAGCCACGGACGGGGGCGGCGGAGGTTGCGGCATTGGCGTTGGCGACGGCGGCGCAGGTGCGGTAGCGGGCGGAGGCGCCTCCTGCTTGAGGCCGCACGCCCCCAGCATCGTCGCCAGCAAGGTGATGAGCACCAGGACCAGCGAACGCAGCCTTGCGGGGACCATGCCCGCGTCCGCCTCGATCGGGCTCGAGCGAGTGCACCCCATGCCATGTCTCCCCTCTTGGGCCGTGGCGCGACTTGCGCCTCTGTCATTCATGCTAGATCAAAGCGGAAAGCACCGCAGCAACTCAGACGCGCGATGGATCGGCCAGGCCGGGGCGGGATGCATCGCGGTAAGCGGCGGTGAGCCCCGCCTCGTCGCGCCAGAAGAATGCGCCTTCGAGATAGCGCGGCCAGGGCTCCGGCCCACGGGGCGGTCCGAGGAAACGCGCGGCGGTGGCAGCGAGCAGGATGTCGTGGGTGACGAAGACATGCAGGCCCGGCGCATCGGCCGCGACATCCAGCATGTGCCGCACCAGCTTGCGCGCGCCGACGTCGGGATGTTCCGTGCCCGGCAACGGATCGTCGCGGAACGCGAGGTGCGCCATGATGCCGCGGCTGCCCATGGCCAGCCAGTTGCGGCCGGCGAGTTGGCGGTCGATCACGTAGGCGCCGGGATCCCCAAGCATGCGGTCGGGCACGGTATCGAACGCGGCACCGGCCGCCTCGCCGATCAGCGCCGCCGTCTCGACGCAACGGCTCACCGGGCTGCTGCGCAGGCTGCGCACACGTCCGCGCATCGCCGCGCCAAGGCTGCGGGCAAGGCGCACGCCCAAAGGGTTGAGCGGTAGCTCGTAGCCGATGTCGTCGTGTGGCAACTCGTCGCGCACCGAATGCCGCACCAGCAGCGCCACCGGTCGGTCGGCAGGCACTTCGGAAATCCAGCGGAACATCGCCGGCGGGACGGCATCCTGGGCGGGGTCGTTCATGAGGCAACGGGCCTGAAATGAGCCGCCACGGGCGTCGTCTCGCTCCCGCACGGCATGCTCGGCTTGATCCAAATCAATTTGATTGCATCTAGCAACAGTTTCTACTTGCAACTTAATGGCCGCACCGATATAGTTGCATCCGTCTCCTCCTCTCGAACCCCTCGAGATGGTTCAAGCCTCGTGGCAACACGAGGCTTTTTTTTGCCTGCACCGAGCTGCCGCCCCCTTCAGGCCGACGTCGCGAGGCGGTCTTGCGGCAGTTCTCCCGCGTCTTCGTCCTCCGCCTCCTCGCCGAGGAAGCCACCACTCTGATGCGCCCACAGGCGGGCGTACAAGCCGCCCTTCGCCAGCAGGCTGCGGTGGTCGCCCTCCTCGACAATGCGTCCCCTGTCCATCACCACCAGCCGGTCCATCGCGGCGATGGTCGACAGCCGGTGCGCGATCGCCACCACCGTCTTGCCTTCCATGAGCCGGTACAGGCTGGCCTGGATCGCCACTTCCACCTCGGAGTCGAGTGCGCTGGTGGCCTCGTCGAGCAGCAGGATGGGGGCGTCCTTCAACATCACGCGGGCGATGGCGATGCGCTGGCGCTGGCCACCAGACAATTTCACGCCGCGCTCGCCGACATGCGCGTCGTAGCCCTGGCGGCCCCTGGGGTCGGTCAGCGTCTGGATGAAGTCGTGCGCTTCGGCGCGCTTGGCGGCGACGATCATCTCGGCGTCGCTGGCGTCCGGCCGACCGTACAGGATGTTGTCACGCACCGAGCGGTGCAGCAGCGAAGTGTCCTGCGTCACCATGCCGACCTGCGCGCGCAGGCTGTCCTGGGTGACGTGGGCGATGTCCTGGCCGTCGATCAGGATGCGCCCTTGCTCGATGTCGTAGAAGCGCAGCAGCAGGTTCACCAGCGTGGATTTTCCGGCACCCGAGCGCCCGACCACGCCGATCTTCTCGCCGGGGCGGATCACCAGCGAGAAGTCGTCGATGACCTTGCGCGCCTGCGCGCCGGTGGCGCCGTAGGCGAAGCTGAGGTTCTCGAAGCGGATCTCGCCCTGGCGCACCACCAGCGGCTTCGCCTCCGGCCGGTCGCGCACCAACTGGTGGCGCGACAGCGTGTTGATGCCGTCCTGCACGGTGCCGACATGCTCGAACAGCGAGGCCATCTCCCACATCACCCAGTGCGACATGCCGTTCAGGCGCAGCGCCATCGCGGTGGCCGCCGCCACCGCCCCCACGCCCACCTCGCCGCGCGTCCACAGCCACAGCGCGACGCCGGCGGTCGACAGGATCAGCAACATGCTCAAGGTGTGGTTGACGACCTCGATGCCGCTCACCAGCCGCATCTGGCCATGCACCGTGACCATGAACTCCTTCATCGCCGAACGCGCATAGGCGGCCTCGCGGCCCGCGTGCGAGAACAGCTTCACCGTGGCGATGTTGGTATAGGCGTCGGTAATGCGCCCGGTCATCAGCGAGCGCGCATCGGCCTGCGCGCGCGACACGCGCGACAGCCGCGGCACGAACCAGCGCAAGGCGATGACGTAGAGGCCCAGCCAGCCGAGGAAGGGCAGCAGCAGCCAGCCGGCGAAACTGCCCACGACCGCGGCGATGGTGACGAAGTAGATCACCACGAAGACCAGGATGTCGGTCAGGATCATCACCGTGTCGCGCACCGCCAGCGCGGTCTGCATGACTTTCGCCGCCACCCGGCCGGCGAACTCGTCCTGGTAGAAGCTCATGCTCTGGCCGAGCATGACGCGGTGGAAGTTCCAGCGCAGCCGCATCGGGAAATTGCCCGCCAGCGTCTGGTGCTTGAGCATGGTCTGCAGGGCCACCAGTGCGCTGCTGCACAGGATGATCCCGCCCAGCAGCAGCAGGCGCCCGCCTTCCTGCTCCCACAGCCGCGCCGGCTCCACATGCGACAGCCAGTCGACGATGCGGCCCAGCATGGCGAACAACAGGGCCTCGAACGCGCCGATGGTGGCCGTGAGCAGCGTCATCGCCAGGATGAACGGGCGCATCCCGGCGGTTCCCGCCCACAGGAAGGCAAGAAAGCCACGCGGCGGCGGTGACGGCCGGATGTCCGGGTACGGATCGACCCGGTTTTCGAAGTATCGGAACACGTGTTTCCTTCTAGTCGGCCAGCCCGTCGCCGGGCGGCGCATGAACGCAATGCCGGTTGCGCCCGCTGCGCTTGGCCCGATACAGCGCATCGTCGGCAAACTTCTGCAGCAAATCCAGGCCGGACGCGTGATCGGGATAAAGTGCGATCCCCACCGAGGCGGACACCGTGGCCTCGCCTTCCTTCAGCAGGAAGGGCTGCGCCAGCAGGCCGCACACCCGCCTGGCCACCTGCTCGGCCTCGGCGAGCGCATGGACTTCCTGCAGGATCAATGCGAACTCGTCCCCGCCCAGGCGCGCCACCGTGTCGGTCGCACGCACGCAGGTGAGGAGGCGCTGGCCGGCTTCCACCAGCAACGCGTCTCCGGCTGGGTGGCCGAGGCGGTCATTGGTCTCCTTGAACAGGTCCAGATCGACCATCAGCAACGCAAAACGGTTCCCGTGCCGCCGCGCGAAGGCGAGCGCCTCATACGCGCGGGCATTGAACAGCACCCGATTGGCCAGCCCGGTCAGCGCGTCGTGATGCGCCAGGTGGAGGACGGCCGCCTCTGCCTCCTTGCGACGGGTGATGTCCGAGAAGATCGCGACATAGCCTTCCTGCTCGTCGCCAAGGCGCTTGATCGACAGCCACTCCGCGAAGATCCCGCCATCCTTGCGGCGGTTCCAGATTTCGCCCTGCCAATGCCCGGTACGCAGCAGGGCGGACCACATGGACTCGAAGAAGGCAGCGTCGTGACGGCCCGATGTCAGCACGCGCGGATTCTCACCAAGGACGTCTTCGGCCGCATAGCCGGTGATGGCGGTGAAGGCCGGATTCACCTGCAGGATGCGGCCGTCGTGATCGGTCACGAACATGCCTTCGGCCGCATGCTCGAACACCGCACGATGACGCAATTCGCTTTGCTGCAGGCGCTCCTGCGCATCGCGTCGTTCCTCGACCTCGCGCGCGAGGCTGGTATTGGTCAGCGCAAGCTCGCGGGTGCGCTCGGCGATGACTTCGTCCTGCGCCCGCGTCAGGCGCTGGATCGCCTGCAGCCGCCGGCGATCGGACCACAGCAGCAGATGCACCAGCCCGCCCGCAAGCAGGAAGGCCCCGCCATGGAGCCACAGTGCACGCCGCCGCTGCTCGTCACGCACCGCCAGCAAACCCGCTGCCGGCACGGTCACCGAGATGCCTCCCCTGACATCACCGACCTTGTAGCCCTGCGCAGCGTGGCAATGCAGGCAGGCGGGCTTGACTTGCAGCGGTGCCATGTAGCGGAACACCGGCACACCGCCTTCCTCGACCAGACGCAGGACTTCCTTGCTGCCATGCTCGAAGGACCGCAAGGCCTCCTCCTCCCACGGCTCGGGCCGGTTCGCCGGACGGATCGGCTTCAGGCTGGTGATGTGCAGCTTGATGCCCTCGGTGCGCTCGGCCAGTTCGCCGATCTGCCGGGTCATGAAAGCCGGATTGACCAGCGTCAGCTTCGTGCCGTTGGTGGCCGTCAGGTCGCGCTCGGGGTGATCGAGATACGGGTTGGGCTGTGTCGCCGCGGTGACCGGCACATACACGCCCTTGTGCGAAGCGTTCCAGTCGCGCGCCAGCTCGATGAGCCCGAACAGGTCTGCGCCGCGACCACGCGCGATGAAGTCCATGCGCGCGTCGATGCGCTGCAGGTCGAGCACCAGCAAACCGCCGAACAGCAGGCCGAACAGTCCATAGGACAGCGCCAACTGCAAGCGATACGGAATGCCGCGTCCGAAGGGAATGGAACCGACGTTCATCACTGCATTCTAGCGATGCACTCCCGCCTGCTGTGGCGTGAAAAAGCCGGCGCATGGCCGGCTTTGCATCGCTTGGCCCGGGCAGCGGGTGCCCGGGGCTTGTGGCGAGGCTCAGATCTTGCCGACGAGGTCCAGCGACGGCGCCAGCGTGGCGTCGCCCGGGGTCCACTTGGCGGGGCAGACTTCGCCCGGGTGCGAGGCGACGTACTGGGCAGCCTGCACCTTGCGCAGCAACTCACTGGCGTCACGACCGATGCCCAGGTCGTGGATCTCGGCAACCTTGATCTCGCCTTCCGGGTTGATCACGAAGGTGCCGCGCAGCGCCAGGCCTTCTTCCTCGATCATGACGTCGAAGTTGCGGCTGATGGTGCCGGTGGGGTCGCCGATCATCGGGTAGTGGATCTTCTTGATCGTGTCCGAGGCGTCGTGCCAGGCCTTGTGGGTGAAGTGGGTGTCGGTCGATACCGAATAGCACTCGACGCCCAGCTTCTGGAACTCGGGGTACACGTCAGCCAGGTCGCCCAGCTCGGTCGGGCAGACGAAAGTGAAGTCGGCCGGGTAGAAGAACACGACGGACCACTTGCCGAGCAGGCTCTCGTCGGAAACCGGGACAAACTTGCCGTTATGGAAGGCGGTCGCCTTGAAAGGCTTGATTTTGCTGTTGATCAGGGGCATCGCATTTCCTCCGGGTGGTTGATGGAACGACTTCGTGAAGCTCGATTTGAGAGTGTAGGGCTGAGCGAAGAATTGACCCAATTGATTATCAAGATGAGCTCTATTGTCGCAAGCTATCAGACGAGCACAAGGCATCGCATGTGCCGCAGACCTTCATTCAATTGGTGGCAGATTGCAGAAATTCAAGCCCCCGCGAGATGGCGGCGCACCGAAATCGCCGCCCCCAGCCAGCCCAGGAAGGTGGCGAAGGCGACGATGACCAGCGACTCGGGCACCCCAGGCCCGCTGAGCGCGAACACCGCGCCGTAGGACTCGGCCAGCGCCGCGACCGGCGCTGCCAGCGCCTCCACGCCCAGCCAAACGGTGCCCAACGCCACCAGGCCGCCGAGCGCTCCCTGCAGGCCGCCGAACCAGTAGAACGGCCGCCGGATGAAGGGGTCGGTGGCGCCGAGCAGGCGGCTGACCTCGATCTCCGGGCGCTGGGTGAGAATCTGCAGGCGGATGGTGTTGAAGGTGACGATGACCAGCGCGAAGCCGAGCAAGCCGGCCAGCATCATGACCGCCGAGCGCCCCAGGCCAAGCAGCGCATGCAGGCGCTTGACCCAGGCGGAATCGAGCTGGACATGGGCGACCTTGGGCCAGCTCCGCATCGTTTCGGCCAGGCGCTCGAACACCGCAGGATCCTCGCCGCGCGGCGCGGCCACGAAGGCGTCCGGCAGCGGATTGGCGCTGAGCCCGCCGAGCACGTCCCCCAGCCCGCCGCGCTGCAACTGCTGCAGCGCCTCGTCGCGCGGCACGTAGCGATAGCTGGCGAGTGCCGGCTCGGCCTTCAGCCTCCGCTCGATCAAGGCCACGTCCGCCGCGCCGGCGCCCATGTCGAGAAACACGCTGATCTCCGGCGTGCCGGAGACACCGCGCGCAAGCGAGGCGACGTTGTCGAGCAGCAGGTAGCCGCCGCCGGGCAGCGACAGGGCGATGCCCACCACCAGCGCCGACAACAGCGTGCCCAGCGGCTGGCCAGCGAGGCGGCGCAAGGCGTGGGCGATGGCGCGGCCGTGCAGGTAGAACCAGTTCATCATGCCGCCACCTCCACCGCAGCCTCGTCGCCGACCAGCAGGCCCTTGCCCAGTACCAGCCTGCGCGGCCGGCTGGCGGCGAACAGGCTGGCGTCGTGGGTGGACACCAGCACGGTGACGCCGGCGTCGTTGAACGAGCGGAACAGGTCGGCGATGTCGCGCGCGTAGTCCGGATCCAGATGGGCAGTGGGCTCGTCGGCGATCAGGATGGACGGCCGGTTGACGATGGCACGCGCGATCGCCACGCGTTGCTGCTCACCGCCCGACAGGCCGGCCGGACGCTCCTTGCCGCGGCCGTCGAGGCCGACGCGCTCGAGCGCTGCCGCCACGCGCCGCGCGGCATCGCGCGGTGGGTGGCCGGTGATCACCAGCGGCAGCATGACGTTGTCGAACACGCTGCGGTCGTGCAGCAGGCGGATCTCCTGCAGCACCAGCCCGAGGTTGCGGCGCAGGTAGGGAATCGCCCGCTGCGGCAGGTGCGACACATCCTGGCCATTGATGCGGACGGTGCCCGCGGTGGGGCGCTCGATCACCGGGATGAGCTTCATCAGCGTGCTCTTGCCGGCGCCGGAATGGCCCGACAGCACCACGAGTTCGCCATGGCGGATCTCGAAACTGACGCCGGCCAGCGCGGTGTAGCCGCCGGGGTACCGCTTTACCACTTCCTCGAAGACGATCATGCGCGCCCGCCAGCCTCCCCGCCTGCCTTCACCGCGCCCGGCACGGGCTCGAACAGCGCGTCGACGAACTCGCGCGCCTTGAAGGGCTGCAGGTCGTCGATGCCTTCGCCGACACCGATGAAGCGCAGCGGCTTCGGACATTGTCGCGCGATCGCCGCCAGCACGCCGCCCTTGGCGGTGCCGTCGAGCTTGGTGACCACGAGGCCGGTGACGCCGACGGCCTTGTCGAAGGCCTTGACCTGTGCCAGCGCGTTCTGGCCGATGTTGGCATCGAGCACCAGGATCACCTCGTGCGGCCCGCTCGGCTCCGCCTTGGCGATGACGCGCCTGACCTTGGCGATCTCGTCCATCAGGTGCAGTTGCGTCGGCAGGCGGCCGGCGGTGTCGGCCAGCACGATGTCGATCCGGCGCGCACGCGCGGCGTTGATCGCATCGAAGATCACCGCCGCGGCGTCGCCGCCTTCCTGCGCCACCACGGTGACGTTGTTGCGCTCGCCCCAGGTCATCAACTGCTCGCGCGCCGCCGCGCGGAAAGTGTCGCCGGCAGCCAGCAGCACGCTCTTGCCCTGGGCCTGGAAATACTTGGCGAGCTTGCCGATGGAGGTCGTCTTGCCCGAGCCGTTAACGCCCGCGATCATGATGATGTAGGGGGAGTGGCCCGACACGTCGAGCGGCTGCTCGAGCGGCGCGATGATGGCATGCAGCGCATCGGCCAGCGTCTGCTGCAACTGGTCCGCGGTCTCCAGCTTGTCGCGCTTCCAGCGCGTGCGCAGCTCGCCCAGCAGATGCTGCGTGGCCTCGACGCCGCAATCGGCCATCAGCAGCGTGGTTTCCAGCTCCTCGAGCAGGTCCTCGTCGATCTTGCGACGACCGAACAGGCTGGCAAGACCGCCGCCCAGTTGCTGGCGGGTGCGTGCGAGGCCGGCCTTCAGGCGCTCGGCCCACGAGCGCTTCGCTGCGGGGACGGGTTCGACGACCGGTGCGGCTGGGGCAGCCGGCCGGATTTCAGGCGCTGCGACGGGTTCGGACGCGGGCGCCTCGGCCACCGGGACGACAGGCGCAGCAGCCGAATCTGCCGCGGCAGATTCGGCGCCCGCGGCGGGCACTGCGGTATCGTCGGACGTGCCGCGTTTTTTCTTCAAGAAACCAAACATGGAAAGCTCGAGTCAGAGGAATCGTTTCGCTGCGGACGCGGCATGCGCCGGGGCCGTGGGCACCCGATCCCGATCACGTTAAGATGCGGCTCCGCATCGCGCCGGCCATCAGCCGCCAGCCCCTGCGAAGTGCCGCGGATTTTATCAGATGCAGGACATCCCCCATGTTTCGCCAGACCTATAGACAAGCCTTCGGCCGCGCGTTGCTGATCGGCGCGACGGCGTGCGCTGCCACGACCGCACAAGCCAACCCTTTCGAGACGACCCTGCCGAACGGCATGAAGCTGATCGTCAAGGAGGACCACCGTGCGCCGTCCGCGGTGCACATGGTGTGGTATCGCAGCGGCTCCATGGACGAGGCCGAGGGCGTGTCGGGCGTCGCCCACGTGCTCGAGCACATGATGTTCAAGGGCACGAAGAAGGTCGGCCCCGGCGAATTCAACAAGCGCGTGGCCGCCATCGGCGGACGTGACAACGCCTTCACCACCAAGGACTACACCGCCTATTTCCAGCAGGTGCCGCCGCAGCGACTGGGCGAGATGATGGCGCTGGAAGCCGACCGCATGAAGAACCTCGTCATCTCGGACGACCAGTTCCGGCGCGAACTCGAAGTCGTCAAGGAGGAACGCCGGCTGCGCACCGACGACCAGCCGCGCTCGCTGGTGTATGAGCAGATCGCCGCCACCGCCTTCCAGGCCCACCCATACCGCCGCCCGGTGATCGGCTGGATGACCGACCTCGACACCATGCGCCCGCAGGATGCGCGCGACTGGTACCGGCGCTGGTACACGCCCAACAACGCCTATCTGGTGGTCGTGGGCGACGTCGACCACAAGGCGGTGTTCCGCATGGCGGCCGAGCATTACGGCAGGATCTCCACGCAGGAACTGCCGGCGCGCCGCGTATCGGCCGAACCCGAACAGCTCGGCCCGCGCGAGACGGTGGTGAAAGGCCCCGCCGAACTGCCCTACCTGGCGCTGGCCTGGCACGTGCCGGCGCTGCGCAACCCGGCCTCGGACCGCGATCCCTACGCGTTGCAGATGCTGGCCGCGGTGCTCGACGGCTACGACGGTGCACGCCTCAGCCGCCGTCTGGTGCGCGACGCGCGGCTGGCAGTGTCGGCCGGCGCCAGTTACGACGGCTCCGGCCGCGGCCCGTCGCTGTTCTATCTCGACGGCGTGCCCGCGCCGGGCAAGACCGTCGCCGAGCTTGAAGGCGCGCTGCGTGCTGAACTGCAGCGCATCCGCGACGACGGCGTGAGCGAAGCCGAACTCGCCCGGGTGAAGGCCCAGGCCGTCGCATCGCGCGTGTACAAGCGCGACTCGCTGATGGGCCAGGCGATGGAGATCGGCTACCTGGAATCGGCCGGCCTGTCGTGGCGCGACGAGGATCGCCTGCTGGAAGGCCTGCGCGCGGTCACCGCGGATGAGGTGCAGGCGGTGGCGAAGCGCTACTTCGGCGACGACAGCCTCACCGTCGCGCGACTCGAGCCACAGCCGGCAACGGCCACCCGCCCCCGCCCGGCCCAGCCGCTGCGCCACTAGCAGGCCGCCCGCCGTTTGCTGAACCGGATACCGAATCACCATGACCCAGAAACTGACTTTCCGCCTGACCCGCTTCCATGCCGGCACGCTCCTTCAGGGCCTGTTGCTCACCGTCGCGCTCGCCCTGCTGCCCTCGCTTGCGCGGGCGAACCCGCACATCGAGGCATGGACCGCGCCCACCGGGGCACGCGTGCTGTTCGTCGAAAGCCATGCCCTGCCCATCGTCGACATCCAGATCGACTTCGCCGCCGGCAGCGCACGCGAGCCGGCGGACAAGGCCGGGCTTGCCGGCCTGACGCGCAGCCTGCTCGAGGCCGGAGCAGGCGCGCTCGACGAACAGGCGATCGCCGACCGCAGCGCCGACATCGGCGCGCAGATCGGCGGCGGCACCGACGATGATCGCACCAACCTCAATGTGCGCAGCCTGTCCTCCGAGGCGGAGCGCGACGCCGCAATCGAGCTCGCGGCCACGCTGCTGGCGCAGCCGACCTTCCCCGCCCAGGTCCTGGAACGCGAGCGCGCACGCGCGATCGCCGGCCTCAAGGAGGCGCTCACCAAACCGGCGACGCTGGCGGAGCGGCGCTTCACCGCGCTGAGCTATGCCGGCCACCCCTATGGCCAGCTCACCACGCCGGAGAGCCTCGCAGCGATCAGCCGCGACGACCTCGTCGCCTTTCATCGCCGGCACTACGGCGCGAGCAACGCCTCCATCGCCATCGTCGGCGATGTCGATCGTGCCACCGCGGAGCACATCGCCGTCCGCCTGACGAGCGGGCTGCCGCCGGGCGAAGCCGCCACCCCCCTGCCGCCGCCCGCGCAGCCGCGCGCCGAGCGCGTGCATGTGCCCAACCCTTCGGCGCAGGCCCACATCCTGGTGGGGCTGCCCGGCATGGCGCGCGAGGACGCCGACTACTTCCCGCTGCTGGTAGGCAACTACGTGCTGGGCGGCGGCGGCTTCGTGTCGCGGCTGACGCGAGAGGTGCGCGAGAAGCGCGGCTACGCCTACAGCGTGTACAGCTACTTCATGCCGCAGCAGGTTCCCGGCCCGTTCCAGATCGGGCTGCAGACCAAGGGCAGCCAGGCCGAGGATGCGCTTCGCGTGGTGAACGACACCCTGGCCGGGTTCATCGCCCGTGGCCCCAGCGCAGCGGAACTGCAGGCCGCCAGGGACAACCTCGTCAACGGCTTCGGCCTGCGCCTGGACTCCAACCGCAAGGTGCTCGACTACGTGGCCATGATCGGCTTCTACCGCCTGCCGCTGGACTGGCTCGACCGCTATCCGCGCAAGGTGGCGGCAGTCACCGCCGAGGAGGTGCGCGATGCCTTCGCACGCCGCGTGCGGCCGGAGCATCTCGTCACCGTGATCGCCGGTGGCGACGGCGATCGCGCGCAGGCCACGTCCGCCGCGCCGGCGGCTGCGCCCGCCGAGGCGCCTGCACGCGAATGAGGCGCCAATGAGCCGCGTCCGCATCGTCGGCGGCGAGTGGCGCTCGCGACTGCTCGACGTTGCCAGCGTGCCCGGCCTGCGGCCCACGCCCGACCGGGTGCGCGAAACGCTGTTCAACTGGCTCGGCCAGGAACTCGACGGCCTGCGCTGCCTCGACCTCTTCGCCGGCACCGGAATCCTGGGCTTCGAGGCCGCCTCGCGCGGCGCCTCCGAGGTCGTGCTGGTCGAGCGCGACCCCCACGCGCTCGACGCACTGCACAAGGCCGCAAAGACCCTACAGGCGGCGCAAGTAGAGATCGTGCGCGGCGATGCGGTAAGATTCCTCCAAACTACCCATCGCAAGTTCGATGTGGTCTTCCTCGACCCCCCTTACAGGCAGGGCTGGATCGAGCGCGTGAGCCCCCTGATCGATCGGGTCCTGGAGCCCGATGGCTGGCTCTACCTCGAGTCGGAGGCGCCTCTGACTCAGCTGGGCCGCTGGCAGGTCGTCAGGCAGGGACACGCGGGACAGGTGCATTTCCATCTTCTGCGTGGGAGGCAGGAATGAGGGAAGGTGTAGCAATCTACCCGGGAACGTTCGACCCGTTCACCCGCGGCCACGAGGATCTCGTGCGCCGCGCCGCACGGTTGTTCGACCGGGTGGTTGTGGGCGTGGCGACAAGCAGCGGGAAGAACCCGATCTTCTCGCTGGAAGAGCGGGTGGACATCGCGCGCGAGGTCACGGCGCCGATTCCCAATGTGACGGTGGTCGGCTTCGACGGGCTGCTGATGGACTTCCTGTCGTCGCAGAACGCGCGCCTGATCCTGCGCGGCCTGCGCGCCGTCTCGGACTTCGAGTACGAATTCCAGATGGCGGGCATGAACCGCAAGCTCTTCCCCGACGTCGAAACGGTGTTCCTGACGCCGGCCGACGAGTTCATGTTCATTTCCGCAACGATGGTGCGGGAAATCGCCCGCCTCGGCGGCGATGTCAGCAAGTTCGTGCATCCATCGGTGCTTGCGCGCCTGCACGACAAGGTCAACCACCGCAAGTAATTGCAAAAGCGAAAGGCAAGGAAGCGAAAACCATGGCTCTGATGATTACCGACGAATGCATCAACTGCGACGTCTGCGAACCGGAGTGCCCCAACGGCGCCATTTCCCAGGGCGACGAAATCTACGAGATCGACCCGAACAAGTGCACCGAGTGCGTCGGCCACTTCGACGAGCCGCAATGCCAGCAGGTGTGCCCGGTCGACTGTATCCCGCTCGACCCCAACCACAAGGAAGACAAGGAACAGCTCATGGAGAAGTTCCTCAAGCTGACCGGCAAGGCCTGACCCCGCGGCAGGCCCCGCCAGATGACGAAAGGCCGGCGATCGCCGGCCTTTCTGACTTACGACTTACGCGCGAGCTTCGCCAGGCACTCAGGCCGCACGGGCCTGCTGCGGGGCCTCGCTCGCGGCGACGCCCAGCGCCGCACGGATGCCCTCCTCCAGCGCGTCGAGCTCGGCGATCAGCGCCAGCACTGCCTCTTCGCCCTGTTTCAGCTCCTCGACGCGGTCTTCCAGCGTGTCGGTGGCCTGGTGGATGCGCTTGACGCTCTCGAGCCGGCGCTTGAGCTGGATCTGGTACTCGCGCACCTGCGTCTCCAGCGGTGACATCACCGCGCGCAGCCATTGTTCGATGTCGCGATTGGCCACCTCGAAGGTCTGTCGCGCCTGCACCGCGATGGTTTCGAAGAACTTCTGCGTCAGCGCGTGCTTCTCGGTGGTGACGAGGGTCAGCGCGGTGTTGATCTGGCGGTTGAAGGCCGCTTCCAGGCGGTCGATTTCCTTTTCGTAGCGCAGCGTCGAGAAGCCGACCGGAGAAGCGAGCTTGAGCCCGTGCTCGATCGCGAAGCGCCTGTACATCGCGTCCAGCATGCGGGTGATCTCGCCGATCTCGTCGGTGGAGCGGCGCAAGTTGTCGCGCAGGTGGGTGAAGAATCCTTCCATCGCATCGCGCAGGCCCCTGGTGAAGGTCGAATCGAGCATCGCCTCGCGCGTGCGCCGCGTCTCGTCGCGCAGCGCATCCATGCCGATGTGCGCAAACAGGCTGTTGGTGAGGTCGGAGAACACCGAGCGCACCGCGTAGTACTTCTGCAGGCCCTGCTCGAATTCGTCCTTCTCGGTGCGGATCTTGCGCATCATGTATTCGATGACGCTCTGGTTCTTGCCGCGCAGGTCGGTGAGCTCCTGCAGTTGCTCGCGCAACCCGGACAGCCGCGCCTCCAGCAGCACCCGCGTCTGCCGCGCGACGTCGCGGGTTTCGCCCAGCGTGTCGTCGCGCACGATGTCCTGCTTGGTCGGCAGCAGGTCTTCGGTCAGCGCGCGCTCGAGTTCGGGCAGGCGGCTGCGCGCCAGCAGCGCGGCATCGTCATTGACGCGCGCGACGAGCCCCTTCTGTGCCGACACCGGGAACACCGTCGCGCGGTCGATCTCCAGCGTGTCCGACACGGCGCGCACCTGGCTGTCGATCTCTTCGCCGATCTGCTCGTCGTCGCGCAGGCCGTCCCACAGCCCGTCGATCTTGTTCAGCACCACCAGCCGTCCCTTGCGGCTGGCCTGGCCGGGATGGACGTATTCGCGCCATACCGCCAGATCGCTTTGCGTCACACCGGTATCGGCAGCGAGGATGAACAGCACGGCATGCGCATTGGGCAGCAACGACAGCGTCAGCTCGGGCTCCGCACCGATGGCGTTGAGGCCCGGCGTGTCGAGCACCACCAGCCCCTGCTCCAGCAGCGGATGCGGGAACTGCACCACCGCATGACGCCAGCTCGGGATCTCGACCTTGTCGTCGCTGCCCGGCTTGAGGCCGGTCTCGCCCTTGGGGTCGATCCTGAAACCAAGCTGCACGGCCTCGGCCTGCGTCACCCGCTCGGTGTCGCCAACGCGGGCGAGCGCCACCTGCAATTCGGTCGCCTCCAGCGAGCGCAGCGGAAACACATGCCACTCGTCGGCAAAACGCTTCAGCTCGCTGACCGGCGCCCGCAATGCGCGCGTGCGGATCGGCAGCAGGCGCACTTCGGGCTGCGCGTCGCGCGTCCATTGCAGCTCGGTAGGGCACATCGTGGTGCGACCCGCGCTCGAGGGCAGGATGCGGTCACGATAATTGGCGAAGAAGATCGCGTTGATCAGCTCCGACTTGCCGCGCGAGAACTCGGCGACGAAGGCGACGGTGAGCTTGTCGTCGCGCAGGCGTTCGAGCAGGTACTGCAGCCGCAGGTCGGCCTGCACGTCGCCCACCTCGTTGCGCGTGAGCCAGTTGCGCAGCCTTGCCACCGCATCGGCGGCGCCGCTGCGCCAGCGGCTGTAGGAAGAAAACTGGTCGGCCAGATTCACGATCGGAGCGTTCATTGCGCAGGCTACGGCAGGGTTGGGAACACGACGCGGCGGACGGGGCTCGCACCGGATACAGCGTCAGCATAGCCATGTTCGCGCTTGCCGGCCATGCTCGCCGCGCGCGCCGCGGACCGGCGGCGCCGAGCGTCCGACGAGCGCTCGCGACCGCCGCCGCGGCTCGATGCCCTCAGCCGCGCCGCTGGCAGTGCGGACAGAAATACGTCGCGCGCTGGCCGCTGACGACGCGGCGGACCGGACCAACGCAGATGCGGCAGGGCTCGCCGTCGCGGCCATAGACGAAATACTGCTGCTGGAAATAGCCCGGCTTGCCGTCGCCGCCGACGAAATCGCGCAACGTGCTGCCACCGGCGGCGATCGCCGCGCGCAGGGTTTCGCGCACCGCCTCGACGAGGCGCGCGCAACGCTGCGGCCCGAGCCTGCCGGCAGCCGTCATCGGGTGGATGCGGGCGCGGAACAGGCTCTCGGACGCGTAGATGTTGCCCACACCGACCACCCGCCGGCTGTCCATCAGCACGTGCTTGATCGGCGCGCGCAGCCCGCGCGTGACGCGGTGCAGCCAGGCCGCATCGAACTCGTCGCCGAGCGGCTCGGGACCAAGGTGCGCGAGCAGCGGATGCGCGTCCGCGTCGCCCGGCTGCCACACGACCATGCCGAAACGCCGCGGATCGCGCAGCCGCAGCGCAAGCTCGCCGAACACGAAGTCGACATGATCGTGCCTCCCCGGCGGCTGCGCAGCCGGCACCACGCGCAGGCTGCCCGACATGCCCAGGTGGACGATGACCACGCCGGCGCCGAAGTCGAACAGCAGGTACTTCGCGCGCCGCGACACGCCCTGCAGCCGCGCGCCGACGATGCGCGCCGGCAGATCCTCGGGCACCGGCTGGCGCAGGCGCGGGTTGCGCACCACCAGCGCGCTCAGCACCCGGCCCTCGGCGTGCGGACGCACCCCATTGCAGGTGGTTTCGACTTCGGGCAGCTCGGGCATGACGGTCCGGAACGAATGCAGGCGGCGGGGACGGGAGGCTGGACGCAAGCACCCCAGCCCAGCCACGCGAGCGCGGCTGGCTTGCAGGCGCAGCGTCAATCTGCCTAACATGAAGCGAACTGAATTCTAGTTCAGCCATCCAACGGCCGTCATCGCCCGGCCGGCTTGTCCGTCCAGACAAGCGATGCGCCTCGATCTCGTCCGCCGGACCGTATTCATGACTTTCAAGTTTGCCCGCTTTGCCCGCCGGACGGCTCTGGCCATCGCAATCGGCCTGGGCTCCGCCGCATCCATCGCCGCCGACAAGCCCAGGGCCGCAGACCCACTGCCCGCGCAGGAGCTCACGGCGCGCACGCTCTACGAGCTGTTGCTGGCCGAGATTGCAGGTGCGCGCGGCCAGATCAGTCTTTCCACCCAGCTCTACCTCGACCTCGCCCGCAATACGCGCGACCCGCGCATCGCCCGGCGCGCCACCGAGGTGGCGATGTTCGCGCGCAACCTCGAGGCGACGAGCCAGGCTGCACGGCTGTGGGCGGAAGTCGCGCCCGATTCCGCAGATGCGCGCCGCATCCTTTCGAGCATGTCGGCCGGCACCAATGGCAGCCTGGAAGAAGTCCAGGCACAGCTCGCGCGCGCCCTCGCCTCGCACCCCGAGCGCCTCGCGCAGAACCTGCTGAGTCTCAATCGCGCGCTGGCGCGCATCGACGACAAGCAGGCGGTGCAGGCGATGATCAACCGCCTGACCGACCCCTACCTCGATCTGCCGGAGGCACATTTCGCGCGCGCCCAGGCTGCGATGGTCGCGCAGGACCCGATGGAAGCGGCAGCAGCGCTCGACACCGCGCTCGGGCTGCGCCCCGACTGGGAGCCTGCCATCCTGTTCAAGGCGCAGGTGCTGCAGCACAGCGGCGCAGCAGAGGAGGCGCTGCGGCAGATCGAATCGGCGCTCGCACGCCATCCCGAGAGCCGCAACCTGCAGGTGGCGCGCGCCCGCGCCTTGGTGGGCGTCAAGCGCTACGAGGAGGCCCGCGCCGAATTCCGCCGCCTGCTCGAAGCTGCGCCGAACGACGGCGATCTGCTGTTCGCCGCGGGCCTGTTGTCGGAGCAGCTCAACGACACGGCCGACGCCGAGGCGCAATTCACCCGCGCGCTCGCTGCCGGCCACGCCGAACAGGACTTGATCCGCCTGCACCTGGGGCAGCTCGCCGAGGGCCGCGGTGATGGCACCACCGCGCGCAAGTGGCTCGATGAGGTGCGCTCGCCCGAACACCGCGCGGAAGCGGTGATCCGCAGCGCACAGAGCCTCGCCCGCGAGGGCCGCATCGACGAGGCGCGCCAGCGCCTGAAAGACGAGCAAGGCGACGGAGCCACCCGGCGGCGCTACGTGCTCGCCGAAGCCCAGTTGCTGCGCGACGCCGAGCGTCCCGCGGAGGCGCTGGAAGTGGTGGACGCCGCGCTGCGCGGCTCGCCCGACGATGTGGACCTGCTCTACGAGGCGGCGATGCTGGCCGAACGCCTCGACCGCATCAAGGTGATGGAAGCCCGCCTGCGCCGCGTGATCACGCTCAAGCCCGACCATGCCCACGCCTTCAACGCGCTTGGCTACTCGCTGGCCGACCGCGGCCTGCGGCTGAAGGAGGCCGAATCCCTGATCACACGCGCGCTGGAGCTGTCGCCCGACGATCCCTTCATCCTCGACAGCATGGGTTGGGTGCGCTTTCGCCGCGGCGACGGCGCCGGGGCGCTGGGCCATCTCGAGCGCGCCTATCGCATGCGCCAGGACCCCGAGATCGCCGCCCACCTCGGCGAGGTGTTGTGGAGCCTGCGCCGGCGTGACGAAGCCAGCCGCCTGTTCGACGAGGCGCTCGCCGCCCATCCGGACAACAAGCAGCTTCGCGACACCGTGCGGCGCCTGCGCAGCCGATGAGGGCAGCCATCCAGAGGACGCCGGGCCGACTGCGCGCCGACGCGCTTCGGCTGCTCGCCGCGCTGCTGGCCGCGGCCACGCTGTCGGCCTGTGCGCCGCTGCAACCGTCCCACGCTCCGGTCGCGGAACGCCATGCGGCAACGGCCTTCGAACTCGAAGGCCGCATGTCGGCCAGCGACGGCAGCCGCGCCGCGAGCGGCCGTGTCGAATGGCAGCACGCGCCTGCCTCCGACACCTGGACGGTGTTCACCCCGCTCGGCCAGATCGCCGCGCGCCTGCAAAGCGATGCCGGCGGCGCCCGACTGACCGATGCCAACGGCCAGTCGCTCGATGCCTCCCACGCCGACGCCCTGCTGCCCCAGGTGCTGGGCGTGGAAGTGCCGGTCGCCCGACTCCCCGACTGGGTGCAGGCGACGCCCGCCGACGGCGCGGAAGTTCGCGGCCGCGACGCGGTCGGCCGCCCCGCGCTGGTGATCGACCAGGGCTGGCGCATCGACTACCTCGAGTACGCGGGCCCCGGCGCGGAAGCGCCCCCCGCGCGCATCGACATCTCGCGTGGCGACGCACGCATCCGCCTGATCGTCGACACCTGGACGCCACTGCCCTGAACACGCGCGTGAGCCACGCTTCCCTCCCCCACCCCCTTGCCCCGCCGCGCACCGACCTTTCCGGTCGGCTCGCGAGCTGCCCCGCGCCGGCCAAGATCAACCTCTTCCTGCACGTGGTCGGCCGCCGCGCCGACGGCTACCACCTGCTGCAAACCGCGTTCCGCCTGCTCGACTGGGGCGACACGCTGGATTTTGCGCGGCGCGAGGACGGCATCCTGCATCGGGTGAACGACGTCGCGGGCGTGCCGGAGGCGGACGATCTCGTCATCCGTGCGGCGCGCCTGCTGCAGCAGGCCAGCGGCACCCGCCTGGGTGCAGACATCACACTGCACAAGGTGCTGCCAATGGGTGGCGGCATCGGCGGCGGCAGCTCCGACGCCGCCACCACGCTGATCGCACTCAACCGCCTGTGGAACACTGGCCTGTCGCGCACCGAGCTGCAGGCGCTGGGCCTGCAACTGGGCGCCGACGTCCCAGTCTTCATCTTCGGCCAGGATGCCTTCGCCGAAGGCGTTGGCGAGGCGCTGCAGCCCCTGGCACTGCCGCCAGCCTGCTATGTGATCCTCTTTCCACGCGTCGGCGTGCCCACCGCTGAAATTTTTCGCGCGCCGGAGTTGACGCGAAACACGACACCCATCAAAATAGCGGACTTCGTTACGAGCGCGACACGAAACGATCTGCAGCCAGTGGCGTGCAGCCGTTTTCCTGAAGTCAAGCGCGTGATCGACTGGCTTGCGCATCATGCGCCGGCGCGGATGACAGGCTCGGGCGCCTGCGTCTTTGCGGAAATTGCATCGGAAGCCGATGCCGACCGCATCGTCGAAAGCTGTCCGGCAGTCTGGCAGGCCTGGAAAGTTCGCAGTCTGGCTCGCCATCCGCTGTACGAATGGTTACAATAGCGGCCGTTCTCGGATCGACACGCAAACGATAGCGAAAAAGGTTTCTTGGGGAGTCGCCAAGTCGGTTAAGGCACCGGATTTTGATTCCGGCATTCGAGGGTTCGAATCCTTCCTCCCCAGCCATACAACGACGGGCAGGCCCAGGTTTTTCCCGGAGCCTGCCCGAATCGTTTCTGCGCGATGATTCTTACGGCATCGGAGTAGCGGTAATGCCCCACGGCAGCCTGATGGTCTTCACCGGCAACGCCAACCCCAAGCTCGGCGCGGATGTCGCGCGGCGTCTGGGGATTTCACTCGGAGCCGCCACCGTCGGCCGCTTCTCGGATGGCGAGGTCAACGTCGAACTGCTCGAGAATGTCCGCGGCAAGGACGTCTTCGTGCTGCAGCCCACCTGTTCTCCCACCAACGAGAACCTGATGGAGCTGCTGATCATGGTCGACGCGCTCAAGCGCGCCTCGGCCGGCCGCATCACCGCCGCGATGCCCTACTTCGGCTACGCGCGCCAGGATCGCCGGCCGCGCTCGGCCCGCGTCCCCATCACCGCCAAGGTCGTCGCCAACATGCTGCAGGCTGCTGGCGTCCAGCGCCTGCTGACGATGGACCTGCACGCCGACCAGATCCAGGGCTTCTTCGACATCCCGGTCGATAACGTCTATGCCGCGCCGGTGCTGCTGGCCGACCTCGACAAGCAGAAATACGACAAGCTGCTGGTGGTGTCGCCTGACGTCGGCGGCGTGGTGCGTGCCCGCGCGTTCGCCAAGCGCATGGAGTGCGACCTGGCGATCATCGACAAGCGCCGCCCCAAGGCCAACGTGTCCGAGGTGATGAACATCATCGGCGAAGTCGAAGGCCGCACCTGCGTGATCATGGACGACATCGTCGACACCGCCGGCACGCTGTGCAAGGCCGCCGCCGCGCTGAAGGAACACGGCGCCAAGCGTGTGCTGTCGTACTGCACGCATGCGGTGCTGTCAGGCGCCGCCGTGTCGCGCATCAACGATTCGGAGCTCGACGAGCTGGTCGTCACCGACACCATCCCGCTGCGCGAGGAAATGCGCGCCTGCAGTCGCATCCGCCAGGTCTCGGTCGCCTCGCTGCTCGCGGACACCATCCTGCGCATCAGCAACGAGGAGTCGGTGTCCTCGCTGTTCATGGAATAAGTTTCAGCCCGTGGCCGCCTCGCGCGGCCGCGGGCCTTACCCCCTCCGCCTGGTCGCGGGCGGAGTCTTCAACTCAGGAGCAACACAATGCAGATCGAATTCAAGGCCACCAAGCGTGACGCTCAGGGTACGGGTGCGAGCCGCCGCCTGCGTCGCGCCGGCCAGCTTCCGGGCATCGTCTATGGCGGTGCGGGCGATGCCCTGCCGGTGCAGATGGACCACAACGAGCTCTACCACCTGCTGCGCAAGGAAGCCTTCCACTCGTCCGTGCTGACCATCGACGTCGATGGCAACAAGCAGACCGTGGTCCTGCGCGACACCCAGTGGCACCCGTTCAAGCAGCAGGTGCTGCACATCGACTTCCAGCGCATCGACGCCAACGAGAAGATGCACCTGAAGGTGCCGCTGCACTTCGTCAATGGCGACGCGTCGCCGGCCGTCAAGCTGGGCGGCTGCATGATCGCCCACCCGATCAACGAGATCGACATCCAGTGCCTGCCGGCCAACCTGCCCGAGTTCATCGAGGTCGACCTGTCCGCACTGCAGGCCGGTGAGACCATCCACATGTCGCAGCTCAAGCTGCCGGCCGGCGTCGAGATCGTCCACCATGGCGAAGGTGACCCGGTCGTGGCCAACGCCACCGTCGCCAAGGGCGGCGCGGCCGAAGCCGAAGAAGGCGAAGCGGCGGCCTGAGTCCGTCCGCCTGCCCCACGGATGCCCGGGATCGACACACGATGAGCTCCGCGCCTGCGCGTCCGCCTCGTCTCATTGTCGGCCTGGGCAATCCGGGGGCCGAATATTCCGAAACCCGGCACAACGCCGGGTTTTGGTTTTGTGAGCGGCTCGCCGACAAGCTCGGCGCGCGCTTCTCGCACGAATCCCGCTTCCACGGCCTGGTTGCCAATGCGCGCGAAGCCGGTGTGTGGCTGCTGATGCCACAGACCTTCATGAACCGCTCCGGCCAGGCGATCGGCGCGCTGGCGCGCTTCTACCGCATCGAGCCGTCCGAGATCCTCGTCGTGCATGACGAGCTCGACATCCCGCCCGGCCAGTTGCGCCTGAAATTCGGCGGCGGGCTCGGCGGCCACAACGGGCTGAAGGACACCTCGGCCCACCTCAACACCCACGACTACTGGCGCCTGCGCATCGGCATCGGCCATCCGGGCGACCGCAACGAAGTCGTCAACTTCGTCCTGAAACCGCCACGGCGCGAGGAGCTGGCGCTGATCGACGAAGCCATCGACAAGGCCCTCGCCGCCTGGCCGCTGATGGCCCGCGGCGAGCTCAACACCGTCGCCACCCGGCTCAATGCCCGTCCGGCGCCACCCAAGCCTCCCAGACCGCAGAAGCCGGCACCGTCGGCGGACGGCACCGGCTGCTAAAGGCCAGCGCGCCTCAACAGCCCACAGCCGCCAGCGCCTGCAGCGGGCCGACGCGGCGAATCGACTCGATCTGCTCGCGTTGCCGGGTGTACAGCGTGCCGCCGTAACAGATCGCGCTGATCGAAATCCCCTCGAAACATTCCTGGCTGCGCGGAATCATCATCAGCCAGCCATCCCCCGCCAGCAGGTTGCACGGCGGCAGCAATCCGTCTGCCCCCGGGAACAACCCCAGCTCGTCGCACGCACAGCGATAGCCGGCGAACAGGCTGTCGGCCGCTTCGTCCACCCCCACGCCACGCCCGCAGCGGACGCGGATGAAGACATGTTTCATCGGCAAGGCCGGATGGCGTGCCACACCCTGTTCGGGCAGGCCAGCCGGCAGGCCGGCGCCGAACAGCTGCAGGCTGGCGTTGCCTTCTGCCTCCGGCAGCCACTGCACATGCTTGTGGCGCTGGCTCGCGCCCGCGGCCGTTCCACCGTTGTACAAGCCGAGGCCTCCCGCCTCGGCCATGATCGTCGCCAGCGCGGCAAAATCACTCCGCGCCAGCGGCACCAGTTGCTCCTCGAACGCGCGGCGGGCAAGCACCAGATGGCGGTCGCTCAGGGGAAACTTGTTCAGGATCACGACATGCGCGTCCCCCAGCAGGCCCACCGTCAGCTCGGGATCGGGATTGAGGAAAGGATTGAAGTTCGGGTCGCGCGGACCACCCGGGATTGCCACCTTGGCCGCATCCTTCACCGCGAGCGATGACACCCAGCGTACGGTGAAGCCGATGCCCGCGTCCTCCATTTCGGTCTGCTCGGCCTGCACCGGCTGCAGCGCCCCCGACGCTCGTGCCTGCGCGCTGCGCGCGTCGACGGCCTCCATCCAGCTTTCCTTCATGTCTCCACCTCTGCAGATCGTGTTCACGCAAATGCGTGATCGGGATTGTAGGCCGGCAGCATGCGTTTTGACCCGTCCCCCAGCCCCGCTTTTGGAAGCATGAGCCAACACGCTACAATTCAGGGTTTTCCACACCGGATCAAGGCAATAGCGCGCTCGCGCAATACCTCGCCGGAACGACAAGGATACTCATGAGCCTGAAATGCGGAATCGTCGGCCTGCCCAACGTCGGCAAGTCGACCCTATTCAACGCCCTAACCAAGGCCGGCATCCAGGCCGAGAACTACCCCTTCTGCACCATCGAGCCCAATGTCGGCATCGTCGAGGTGCCGGATCAGCGCCTCGCCGCGCTGTCCGAGATCGTCAAGCCGCAGAAGATCCAGCCTGCCATCGTCGAGTTCGTCGACATCGCCGGCCTGGTCGCCGGCGCCTCCAAGGGCGAAGGCCTGGGCAACCAGTTCCTCGCCAACATCCGCGAGACCGACGCCATCGTGCACGTGGTGCGCTGCTTCGCCGACGACAACGTGATCCACGTCTCCGGCAGCGTCGATCCGATCCGCGACATCGAGGTCATCGATACCGAGCTCGCGCTCGCCGACCTCGCCACGGTGGAAAAGGCGATCAACCGCTACAAGCGCCCCGCCGCCTCCGGCGACAAGGAAGCCAAGATCCTCGTCGCGGTGCTCGAGAAATGCTTCGCCCAGCTCGACCAGGGCAAGGCGGTGCGCGCGCTCGACCTCTCCAAGGAAGAATGGGCCGCGCTGAAGCCCTTCTGCCTGATCACCGCCAAGCCGGTGCTGTACGCCGCCAACGTCGCCGAGGACGGCTTCGAGAACAATCCGCACCTGGATGCGGTGCGCGCCCACGCCGCCGCCGAGGGCGCCGAGGTGGTCGCGCTGTGCGCCGCGATCGAAGCCGAGATAGCCGACCTCGACGACGCCGACAAGAAGGACTTCCTCGCATCCATGGGCCTCGAAGAGCCCGGTCTCGACCGCCTGATCCGTGCCGGCTACAAGCTGCTCGGCCTGCAGACCTACTTCACCGCCGGCGTGAAGGAAGTGCGCGCATGGACCATCCACGTCGGCGACACCGCGCCGCAGGCCGCCGGCGTGATCCACACCGACTTCGAACGCGGCTTCATCCGCGCCCAGACCATCGCCTACGAGGACTTCATCCAGTACAAGGGCGAAGCCGGCGCCAAGGAAGCGGGCAAGATGAGGGCGGAAGGCAAGGAGTACGTGGTGAAGGATGGGGACGTGATGAACTTCCTGTTCAACGTCTGAGCGACGCGTCCCCCTCCCTCCGCGAAGCCCCGCCCTGTGCGGGGCTTCTGTTTTTCGCCCACCCCTGGGGGAGCGGATAGCTCGACGGCGCGCCAACGGCGGCCCCGGTGGCGCCTGCGCGTCGTCGTGCCGCCTGACCATCACCCTGTCGGAGGAGCGCTATCGGGCGCTCAAGGAGGCGTCCGCGCAACGCAACAAGACCATCGGGCAATTGATCGAAGAGAGCCTGGACTTCTATGGCATCAAGTCGCGCGACAGCGCCCGCGAACGCGTGCGCCGCGCCCGAGACCGCGCCGCGCTGAGCGACAAGGGGCTGTGGCTGGAACCCTGTCGTCGTCCGACCCGAGGACCATTGCCATGAGCGACGTATCGCACCCCACCGACCCCGCCGTGATGAAGGGCGTGATTCCCTACCTGTCCATGGCGGGCCGCACAGCCGAAGCCTGCGATTTCTGCGCCCGCGCCTTCGATGCGAAGGAGCTGGACCGCATGCCCTTCCCCGACGGCAAGCCCGGATTGATCCACGCCCAGGTCGAGATCAACCGCGGCGCGCTGATGATGACCGAGGCGCTGGCTGCGAGGGGTGAGGCTCGTGGCACGGGCCGTTGTTCCTGGCTATTTTTCGACAATTCATGTCCGGCACAGGACAACAGGGCCGTAAGCCCGGCACTAGAGTCCGGAACTGGATCGATGGCCCGATGCGGTCATCGATACGGCATTTCCCGGCCCGGGTCGAGTCTGCAGGCCGGCGCACGGGACGTGTAGACGATTCGACATCCCATCAAATGAAGGAGACCCACTCATGTCCGAACGCATCCTCTTCCGCAGTGGCGAAGCGCTGGTCGTCGCGGGGCAAGCCGTCACCGCGGCCGAGCCCGAAGTAATCATCGGCGAGCTGGATGGCCCGGTTGGCACCGCGCTGGCCACGCTGACCGGCGATCAGGTCAAGGGCCACACGCGCGTGTTCGCCATTCTGAACACCGACATCCAGGTGCGTCCGCTGACGCTGATGGTGAGCAAGGTCACGGTGAAGGACGAGCGCTACACCAACATCCTGATGGGCACGGTTCAGGCGGCGATCGCCAACGGCGTGCTGGACGCCGTGCGTGCGGGCTATATTCCCCGTGAAAGGGCCAATGAACTCGGCATCATCGTGTCGGTGTGGCTGCACCCGCAGATCACCTCCGTCAAGGACCTCGACCATGCGGCGCTGTTCGACATCCATCGCGAGGCCATGCTCAAGGCGATCCGGAAGGCGATGAGCAATCAGCCCGACATCGACTGGCTGCTGGAAAACCAGGACAAGATCGTGCACAAGTACCACCAGATGGGGCTGGACGGGAAGATCTGACTTCCGCGCCGGTCGCCGGTCGCCGGTCGCCGGTCGCAGCCTTGTGCAGCATGGGCTGGAAACGGTCGAGCGCTTTCGCAAATTTGGCGTCGTCGCTTTCGGCGGCCTCGAACTCACACCACAGTTCGCGGAATTCGGCGGCCTGCGTGTCCGGCAGCAAGCCGAAGAGGCGCTCGGCGGCCAGCCGTTCGCGCTCCTCCTGGCCGGCATGCGTCGCCGGTACGTGGAAGGGGACGTCACCCGCGTCGATTTCGACGATGTCGTGGATCAACAGCATCTTCACGACACGCAGCACGTCAACCGAACCGGCGCAGGCCATGCAGGCAGCCTCCGAGATCATGCTGGCGTGGTGGCGGCTATGGGGCATGCTGGCGCGGCTGGACACGGCGATCGAGAACGCCGGAGGCAGGCTTCCCCAGGCCCTTGCGACCGGCCTCGACGACATCGAGACCCGCGAGCTGATGGAAACGCGCGACATGCGCCTCGCTGCGGCGCTGGTGCACAAGGGGCTCGAGAACAAGGGGTTCGTGATGCTTGCCGCCTGATCCCTCACCGCCGCCACCATGACGGCCCTGCAGCCGGCTCGCTTTTCCGCGACGCGTTCCTTTACTTCAGCACGTCCGCCCCGCCGCGCCCACCAGGCCCTGTGCTATGTTGCAAAAACAGTGGAGGGCAAGCGATGAAGATCCGTCAGGCCATGCGCTGGGAGTGGGACGCGATCGCCGGCATTACCGCGGCGTTCGTGGCGATGGTGCTGCACCTGCTGCACATCGTCGATGAGGCGGTCGTCCTCCCGATCCTGCTGGCGCTGGTTGGCCTGCTGTTCATCAATTTCATGCGCCACAGCCGCAACAACGAGCTGACCGCCGAGCAGGTCGAGCGTACGGCGCACACGGTCGACGCCCTGCAGGCTGCACTCGAACATCCCGGCCTGGCCCTCATCGGACCGCGCCAATTGCAGACGGAATGCCACCGCTTCCTGCTCGCGATGAGCGGAGACTCCATCTGGTTCAACGTGTGCCTGTCGATGTACCGCACACCCGCGCTGTTCGATGCCCTGCTGCGCCCGGCGGTCGACAATCCGGCGGTCGGTTCGATCCAGTTCGTGCTCGATGAAAGCCAGCGCGCGCTCTGGGACAGCACGATCGCGCCGCAGATCGCCACCTGCGCCGGTCATGCGCGTGTGCGCCCGCCGCGCTGGTGCAAGCTGGAGCGCACGCTTTCCTTCATCCTCGCAGATAGCCAGCACAGCGGCGGATGCGAGGCCCTGCTCAGCTTCTGGGGCGAACCCTTCATGGCCCAGACAACCGGGCGGGATGTGCCACGCTTCGTATTCCACGTGCACAAACACTCCGAGCTGCTGCCCCACCTGCTGGAACTCGAAGGCTGCAGCGCCCACTTCCGTTCGCGCATGCAGTGAATGAATGGATGGATCGCAGCCGCGCGTGCCGTGTCAGGACGAACGCCGAAGCAGCGCCAGCCGGATGCGCTCGATCGCGTGCGAGGGACTCAAGCCCTTCGGGCAGACCTCGGTGCAGTTCATGATCGTGCGGCAGCGGTAGAGGCGATAAACGTCGTCGAGGAAATCGAGCCGCTCGGCGGTGGCGGTGTCGCGGCTGTCAGCGATGAAGCGGTAGGCCTGCAGCAGGCCCGAAGGCCCGATGAACTTGTCCGGATTCCACCAGTACGACGGGCAGAACGCACTGCAGCACGCGCACAGGATGCATTCATAGAGCCCGTCCAGGCGCTCGCGCTCGGCCGGGCTCTGCAGCCGCTCGCGCTCCGGCAGGGGCTCGCCGTTGATCAGCCAGGGCTTGATCGAGTGGTAGTGGGCAAAGAATTGCGTCATGTCGACGATCAGATCGCGGATCACCGGGAAGCCCGGCAGGGGGCGCAGCACCACCGGCTCTTTCAGGCCGTCGAGCGCAGTCAGGCAGGCGAGACCGTTGCGTCCGTTGATGTTCATCGCGTCCGAGCCGCACACCCCTTCGCGGCACGAGCGCCGGAACGACAGGCTGTCGTCCTGGACGCGCAGGCGCATCAGCAGGTCGAGCAGCTTCTTGTCGCCCGCCTCCGGACGCACCTCGTAGGCCTGCATCCGCGGCGGATTCCCGCCCTCCGGGTCGAAGCGATAGATGCTCAGTTTCATGTCCCGTCCCTTCGCCGCTCAAGCGGCGAGCGTCACCGCGGCCAGGCTCAGCAGCACACGCACGAGCACGCCGAGCAGCACGACCGCGATCAGGCTCAGTACGAAGAAGCGCAGCCCGCGCGGCTGGACGTAGTCGAGCACGATGTCGCGCATGCCGACCCACGCGTGCGCGCACAGAGCGCCGAACAGCAGCGCGATCAGCGGTCCGCCCAGCACGCCACCGGCGAAGTCGCGCCATGCGGAGAAATCGAGCGGCGCCGCAAAAGGCAGCGCGAGCGCGGCGAGCACGATCAGCACCAGCAGCAGCAAGGCGCTGATCCGCTGGATCACCCATGCCCGCTGACCGTCGAACAGCCTCATGACAGCCCCCAGACCAGAAAGAGCAGCGCGAGCAAGGGTGCGGCGAGCAGGACCACCCGCGCACTGGCGCGCGCCCGGGCAAGCTCGCTCCCTACGCCGACGTCCATCAGCAGGTGGCGAACACCGGCCAGCACGTGATGCACGAGCGCCCACACCAGCACAGTGGCCGCGACGACGTAGAGCGGCGACGAGAGCAGCTTCCGCAGCGAAGCGAAAACGTCCTCGGAGCGCAGCGACGCATCGAGCACAAGGGCGATGACGGGCAGGGTGATGAACAGCAGAACGCCCGACACGCGGTGTGCGATCGAGGCGATCGCGCCGACCGGGAAACGGATCTGCGCCAGATTCAGGAACATGGGCAAGCGACGAGAATGTCTGTCCATAGCGGCTCCTGCCCAGTTCAAACCTCCGCCCCGCCGACTGCGGCGGCGCGAGTCATACCCGAACCGTAGACCAAAGATCGGCGCTGCGGTGGCTCCGCTCGCAGCTCACTTCGCCGCCGCGTCGTTCTTCTTCTCGAGCATGTTCGCACCCACCGAGCGCACCGAGGCGACCGACTTCAGCACGTTGAACCAGAACGGCGCACCCAGCGCCAGCGCGAAGGCCGACAGCAGCAGGCCGACCAGCTTCTCGAAGCCCTCGCGCGAGAAGAGGTCGCCAATCCATTCATGGAACTCGTCCTCGTCCCAGCCCAATGACAGGCCTGCGCCCGTCAGGGTGTCGATCTGATCGACGATGCGCTCGTCCACCGCTGCCCGCTCCTCGTCCAGGGCATCCCGCAGCGCTTCCTCGTTGTCGAGGGCGGCCTGCAGGTCCGGGTGCGACTGCAGACATTCCTCCGCAGGCCCCTCGCCGCCTGCCTGTAGCGGGCAGCCCGCGGCCTGCTCCGCCTGCCTGCGCGTGGCGACCGCCTTGTCGTAGGCCTCCTTCGCCGCGTCGCGCGCGGTCGTGTCCATCAAGGCCTGCACCTGCGAGCCCTGTTTCACCAGCTCCTTGCGCAGGGCGGGGTCGGCCGACAACTGGCGCGCGATGTCGATCGTGTCGACGTTCATCGCCACCGCGACGAACAGCGACAGGCCGACGACCACGTACTGCGTCTTCTGCCGGTACCAGGCGGTGAGCTGGTCCTCGAAGGTCTTGAACCAGGCGTCGAGCAGCTCCTGGAACTTCGCCAGGTCGCCATTGGCGCGCGCACAGAGGTCGATGAGGATGCTGCGGATCGGCGACTTGTCGTCGAGCTTTTCCGCCAGCGCGCGGATGTCGCTCACGCGGGCGAAGGCATCGGCCCTGAAGCCGTCGACGGTTGCGAGGACGCCCTGAATCAGGGGCCATGCCGACACGTAGCTCGCGCGGAAGGTCTTGAACAGGCCCGGCGTGCCCATATGGGACAGGAAGGGCGAATCGAGCACCTGGTCCGCCTTGCCCTCGGCCAGCGCCTTCGGATCGGAGGACAGCAGGCTGGCGATGCCCTTGCGCAGCCAGCGCGCACGGCTGCTGAGCGCCGCGGCGACGAACTCGTTGATCGACGTGACCGCGAGCGCGAACACCAGATAGACGAGCGCCAACCCCAGCAGCACGTCCAGCGCAACAAGGAAATCCATTTCCACCGCTCCGACTCGATCATCGTCCCCCCGCCGCCCGGATGCCCGGGCTCCGCATGAGGCCCCTGAACGCCGGATCGACGCACCGTCCATGCAATTAAGATCGGGGCGATTCGATTGTCAAGGGACAGCCGCTCGCCGCAACTCGCCAGAATGCCATTCGACTTCAGCGGGGCTTCAGCCTGCGGTGATAGCGTGTCGCGTCAAGTCGCCGCCCCGCGTGGGGCAACGCGACCGCCCGTCACTGCCGCCCCCTCAGTCGCAAGGAGTTCGCCATGGCCACCTTCACCGCCTATTCGTCTGCCTCCACGCCCGACGATCTCGCCACGGCGCTGCTCGCCGCCAACTCGGGCATCCAACTGCTCTCGCCCGTCACGCTTCATGCCTCGAGCTTCGATGCGGTCAATTTCTACGACGGCTCGCTCGCGAGCAGCCTGGGCATCGGCGCCGGCCTGCTGCTGACCTCGGGCTACGCCCCGGGCACGAGCAACACGATCGGCTGGGACGGACAGGACAACAGTGGCGTCAGCGGCTTCTACAACGGTGACGCGGACATCGATGCCGTGGTGAACACGGTGTTCCAGACCCAGTCCTACGACGCCACCACGTTCGAGTTCGACTTTAGCGCCAGCGATCCGAACGCGACCTCGATCAGCTTCGACCTCGTGTTCGGCTCCGAGGAATACCCCGAGTGGGTGGACGCCTTCGTCGACTGTGCGGTGGTCATCGTCAATGGCCAGAACTACGCGCTGTTCAACCACGACCCGAAGGCGCCGCTGAGCGTGATCAGCCCCAACCTGGCGGCCGGCTACTTCCAGGACAACGCGGCCGGCCTGTTGTCGATCCAGTACGACGGCGTGAGCCAGGTGCTGAAGATCGTCGCGCCGATCAACGGCAACGGCGCAATCAACCACATCAAGATCGGCATCGCCGACACCGGCGACCACATCCTGGACAGCGGCCTGTTCATCGCCAACATGACCGCCGGCAACATCCCCGGCTCGGGCGTGGTGTCCAATCCCGGGGGCGGCACGACGGGTGACGACACCGTCGTCGGCTCGGCCAAGAACGAATATTTCGACCTGCAGAGCGGCAACGACGTGGCCTACGCGGGAGCCGGCGACGACATCGTGGTGGCCGGAGCGGGCAACGACACCGTCTACGGCGGCAGTGGCGCCGACGACATCGAAGGCGACGCGGGCAACGACTACCTGGACGGCGGCGCCGACATCGATACGGCGGTGTTCACCGGCAACAAGGCCGACTACGCGCTGAACGTCAGCGGCACGACGGTCCAGGTCGTGTCCGCCGCGGAAGGCAGCGACACGCTGGTCAACATCGAGCAGTTCAAGTTCAAGGACGGCCTGTTCGCCCTCGTCGGCGGCACCCTCGTCGCCGTGGACACCAATCCCCCGGGCGGCCCCAACAGCGCCGGATCGGTCGTCATCAGCGGCGTCGCGATGGCCGGCAAGACGCTGACGGCGATCGTGATCGATGCCGACGGCGTCCCCACGGACTCCGGCGCGATCACCTATCAGTGGCAGACATCGACCGATGGCAACACGTGGACCAACACCGGCGTCACGACCAGCAAGTTCGACCTCGCGGACAACGCTGCCGGGCTGCAGGTGAAGGTGGCAGTCGCCTACAGCGACGCTACGGGCACGCCCGAAAGCCCGGTCAGCGCCGCGGTGACGGTGGCCCAGACGTCGGCCGACATCGTCATCGCGCCGATGCTGATCACCGCGCCGGCGGGCGCCTCGGTGCAGGATCCGCTGACGACGCTGGTGCAGGACGCCACCGGCCTGGGCTACACCCCGGCCGAAGCGTCGCAGATCATCAAGCAGGTGCTGGGCATCGACCCGGCGGTGGACCTGGCCCACTACGACGCGCTGGCGGCGCTCGCCGCCGATGCGACCGATGCGGCGGCGCTGAGCTTCCTGAAGATCGCCGCGCAGGTGGCCATGGCCGCCTCGGTGTCGGACCCGAGCGGCATGAACCTGACCCTGGCCGTGCTCAACGCCAGCGCGGCCAACGCCACCCTGGACCTCACCAGCGCGGCGGATCTGACCAGCGCGGGCCTGGATGCAGGCTCGCTTGCCCTCGTGCAGGGGCTCAACCTCGACATGGCGGATGCGCCCGATTTCGACACGGCCAAGAAGGTCTGGAACGACTGGGCCGGCCAGGCGGACAACCTGAAGCCCTTCCTCGATCACATCGAGGTGATCAGCGTCCATATCAACCAGGCGCCCACCGGCGTGGCCACGGCCGAATTCCAGACCCTGCAGGACACCGCGCTGACGATCGCCAATGCCGACCTGGTGGCGGGATTCAGCGATGCCGATGGCGGCATCCTCGCGGCTGCAGGCCTGCAGGTCGACCAGGGCGGCAGCATTGCGCTCAATGCCGACGGAAGCTGGACCTTCACGCCGGACCCCGGCTTTGCCGGCCCGGTGGAACTGTCCTGGTCGGTCGGCGATGGGCAGGGCGGTGTGGCGACCGCCGCCACCCTGCTGATCGTGCAGCCCGTCGTGCCGCCGGTGGATCATCCGGCGACCGGGTCGCTGAGCGTCTCGGGGGTGGCGGAGGAAGGCGGCAGCCTGCTGGCCCTCGCGAACGTGACGGACCCCGACGGCCTCATCGGGACCAGCTTCCAGTGGCAGGAGAACATCGGGACGGCGGACGCGCCCGTGTGGCAGGCGATCGCCGGGGCGACGGGCGCGACGCTCGCCATCGCGGACGACCAGAGCGATGTCGGCAAGGTGGTGCGGGTGGTGGCCACCACTACCGATGCGCTGGGCGGCACGACCGATTTCGTGAGCGAAGCCCGGACCATCGCCAACGTCAACGACCCCCACACCGGCACGGTCTCCATCAGCGGCACCGCGCAGGACGGCCAGACGCTGACCGCCAGCAACACGCTGGCCGACGCCGACGGCATGGGAGCGGTCGCGTACCAGTGGCGCGCCGCCGGCGTCGACATCCAGGGCGCCACCGGCAGTGCGCTGACGCTGACGGCGGCTGAAGTCGGCAAGGCGATCACCGTGTTCGCGTCCTACACCGACGCCTTCGGCACCTTCGAATCCGAAACCTCGGCCGCGACCGCTGCGGTCGTGGCGCGCGACCTGAACCTGCAGGGAACAAGCGGCGCAGACACGCTGACCGGCGATTCGGGCAACGACACCCTGTCCGGCCTGGCGGGGCAGGACAGCCTTTACGGGCTGGCCGGCAATGACATCCTCGACGGCGGCGCGGGCCGCGATCTGCTCGACGGCGGCGAAGGCTCCGATCTGTATCTGGTGCATCAGTCCAAGGAGCACGGCAGAGCCGAATTCAGAGATACCGGCATGACCGGTGTCGATGAAGTCCGCTTCTCCGCGACCAAGGCGAGCACGCTGAAGATCTACGCGGCGGATACCGGCATCGAGCGCGTCGTGCTCGGCACCGGCACCGGCGCCGTTGCAGACACCACGGGCACCACGGCGCTGAACGTCGACGCGTCAGCGGCGGCCAACGGCCTGGTCATCATCGGCAATGCCGGCGCCAACACGCTGACCGGCGGCCAGCACGGCGACAGGCTCGAAGGGGGCGCCGGGGCCGACAAGCTGCTCGGCGGCGCGGGCGCCGACGTGCTCGCCGGCGGGACGGGGAAGGACCTGCTGACCGGCGGCGGCGGCGCCGACCTGTTCGTGTTCGACACCGCGCCCAACGCCTCGACCAATGTCGATACCCTCACCGACTTCACCCATCTGACGGACAAGCTGGGGTTCAGCATGGCCGTGTTCGACGGCCTGGGGACGACCGGGACGGCGGACGAGTTCTGGGCCGCCGCGGGCGCGAATACGGCGCACGACGCGACCGACCGGCTGATCTACAACACCTCGACCGGCGCCCTGTACTACGACGCCGACGGCACGGGCGACATCGCCGCCATCCAGGTGGCGCTGGTGGGCACGGGCAAGGCGCACCCGACGGTGGATTGGACCGACATCCAACTCATCGCCTGAGTGCTTTCAGGCGCGCGGGCCTGCGGGCCCGCCGTCTCCCAGGCGATGGCCCTCAGCCGACGATCGGCCAGCTCAGTTCGATGCGAAAGCCCTCATCGACATCGCGCAATTCGAGGCGGCCATGGTGCGCACGCACCACGAGATCGGCCAGGATCAGCCCGAGCCCCCTGAGCGGACTGCCAGGGCCGTAGTCCTGGCGGTCGAGCGCATCGCGCAGCCCCTGCAGGCGCTCGCTGGGACAGCCCTCGCCGTCGTCCTGCACCCAGAGCCGGTTCCATCCCGCCGCGGCGGTGACGCCCAGGCGCACGCAGCGGGCGTGATGGCGCAGCGCGTTGTCGAGCAGATTCATCAGCACGGCGGACATCAGGTCCGGGTCGGCATGCAGCGGTGCATCCTCGACGACTTCGAGCCGAAGCGGATCGAAAGGCAGCGGTGCGAGCACTTCGGCGAGCGTGACCGCCTGTCGCGCCGGCTCGATGCCGCTGCGGAACATCGTCAACAGCGCCTGCATGACGCGGCTCAAGCGCGTCGCCGCTTCACGGATCCGACGCAGCCGCGGTTGAAGGTCGGCGGGCGCCTCCTTCAGCGCGATCGCCAGTTGCGCATCCATGCCGGCCAGCGGGGTGCGCAGCGCATGGGCGGCATGCGCGGTGAACGCGCGCTCGCTGACGATGCGCAGGGCGAGGCGCTGGCCGAGATCGCGCACCGCCTGTTCGATCGGCTCCAGCTCGGCCCGGCTGCTCGTGTTCGGCGCCGTGCCGGGCAGCAGCGGGTCGTAGCGCTGCACGGCTGCCGACAGCTCGATCAGGGGACGCAGTTCACGATGCAGGCGCGCGTTGGCCAGCAGGTAAGCCAGCAGGCTCATCATCAGCGCGCTGCCGAGCGTGTACAGCAGTGCCTCGGTGCGTGCCTCGCGGCGCTCCCACTCGCTCTGCGCCACCAGCAGGAAGCGGCGCGGCGCCGAGTCGAAATCGAGGGTGACCAGCCGCCACTGACCATCGGCCGTGTCGGCAAAGCCGGCTGCGGCCTCGGTGCGCAGCGCGACGGCCGGCGCCTTGTGCGAGCGGCGCAGCACCGCACCGCTGTCGCGGTCGACCAACTGCCAGACGAGATAGTCCTCGTACTCGGCGTGCTCCTGCGGAACGCGCTCGTCACGCCCGTCGTCCGGCGCGATGGCCAGGATGTGCTGGAACATCTCGGCCGATTCGCGCAGCCGATGGTCCATCAGCTCGTCGATCTCATGACCGATCACCCACCACACTGCAGCGGTGATCAGCACACCCCAGACGACGGCGCTGAGGAGCAGCGTACGGGCGACGCGTTTGCGGAGGGAAGGAAGCGGCATCGCAGCGGCAGTCGGGGGTCAGGCCAAGGGGACGCGATAGCCGAGGCCGCGCACCGTGTCGATGAAGCTGCGTCCGAGCTTGGCGCGCAGCTTCGAGACATGGACCTCGATCGAGTTGCTTGCGATCTCGCTGTCGAAACCGCACACCAGGCTCTCCAGTTCGCTGCGCGACACGATGCGACCGGCGCGCAGCACCAGCGCCTCGACGATCGCCCATTCGCGGGCGGTCAGCTCCACGCCTTGCCCATCGACGCAGACGGCTCTGGCGCCGAGGTCGACCGTGACCGGCCCGAAGACCTTCCGATGATCCCCGCCGGCGCTGCGACGGGCGACCGCGCGCAGTCGTGCGCACAATTCCTCCGGCGCGAAGGGCTTCACCATGAAATCGTCGGCACCGCCGTCCAGGCCTTCGATGCGATCCTTCACCTGATCGCGCGCGGTGAGCACCAGTGCCGGCACCTTCATGCCGCGGGTTCGCATGCGCCGCAGCCAGTCGATGCCTGAGCCGTCAGGCAGGTTCCAGTCGATCAGCCAGGCGTCGTAGGTCTCGCCGACACAGCGGTTCGCCTTCGCCAGCGTATCGACCCAGTCGACGACATGCCCTTCGCTGCGCAGGAAGTCGCGCAGGCCCTCGCCGATGATGGGATCGTCTTCGAGCAACAGCAGGCGCATGGGGGAGACACTCTCGCTGGTCGGAGCCTGAGCCAGGCAGGGAGGATGACGCCCTGCCCGCGTTCGCCTCGAAGCTTAAGCCTTGCCGGGCACCCAATGCCAGACATGTGCCGAGTGCCGCCTAGCGCATGTCGAACAGCTCCTGATGGAAATCGCCTGGCTGCAACCCCCTGGCCGTGAAGCCCTCGCGCAGCGCCTGGCCGAAGCCCGCCGGGCCGCAGAACCAGACGTCGGCCTGCGCCCACTCGGGCACGGCCTGGCAGATGCGCGCCACGTCGAGCCGCCCGTCCTTCGCCGTGACCAGCACGTGCAGCCGCGCCCTTGCGGCCTCCGCGGCGCGGCGCAGGCGGGCGATGAAGACCTCGTCGGGCGCGCTGGTGCTGTAGAAGAGATCAACCGGCCTGCCATCCGCTTGCACCGCGAGCGCCTGCAGGCGGGCGATGAAGGGCGTGATGCCGATGCCGCCGCCGACCCAGATCTGCCGCGGCCTGCCGCCTGCGAAGGCGAAGCGGCCATAGGGCCCCTCCACGGTGACGGTGTCGCCGACGCGCAGCACTTCCGGCAGGCGCGACGTGTAGTCGCCCAGGCCCTTGATCATGAAGACGAGCCGTCCGTCACCCTGCCAGCCCGAGGAAATGGTGAAGGGATGCGCCCCTTCGGCCGCATCGAAAGTCACGAAGGCGAACTGGCCGGCCTGATGGCCCGGCCACTGCCCCTGCAGGCGCAAACCGACCTTGAGCACCTGGTTGTCGCGGAAATGATCGAGTTCCTCGATCTCCGCCACTACCTTGCGCTGCTCGCCCACCTTGCGCAGCAGGGACACGACCGCGCTCGCCGAGCCGCCCGCCATCAGCAGCACCATGACCGGGCCGATGCCCTGCGTCCAGTAGCCGACCGGAATCAGCACCACCGAGTGGAACACCAGCGCCAGGTACGCGATCGCCAGCAGGCGATGGGTCTTGACGAACAGTCGGTAGGGGAAGCGCTTCACCAGCGCCAGCACGATCAGCACCACGGCGGCATAGAACGCCCACTCGCCGACGCTTTCGGCCAGCCCGCGCTGCTGCTGCAGGAAGCGCAGGATGGGGTCGGTCTGCTCCGGTCGCGGCCCGCGCGCCGGCTTCACCAGCCAGCCCCAGCCCACCGCCCACTTGGTGCCCTGCGCCCACAGCCAGTGGATGATGGCGACCACCAGCCCGGTGACGCCCAGCCACTTGTGCAGGCGGTAGGCCTTGTCCATGCCGCCCAGCAGCGGCTCGAAACTCACCGGGCGCAGCGCCAGCAGCATGCCGGCGCTCATGACGCCCATGGCGAGGACGCCGGTGTAGTTGATCGCCACCGTGCGCAGCGCGAAATACTCGTAGCCCTTGGGCAGCAGCGGATCGGCCATCCACCACAGCAGGCTCAGCAGCGCGAGCAGCCCGGCATAGGCGAGCTTGATGTTCTTCATTTTCGACCTCCCTTGCGCACGCAGGCGATGCGGTCTGCATCGATGAAGCCGGGCGCATGCTCGTTCAGGTCTTCATTGTGTCACCTGGGCACCCGCGTTTTGTATCGGAAGTTGGATTCCGGCGCAGGCGCAGCGACCGGTTGGAATCCGGTCAGCCGCTCGCGCGTGCTTCGAACCACGCGCGGAACAGGCCGCGCATCCAGCTCCAGCGGCTGATCAGCAGGGCGGCGAAAATCAGCGTGCAGCCGACGAGCTGCAGCGCCGTCATCGTCTCGGCAAACCACCACGCGGCGAGGATCGCCGTCCATACCGGTTCCAGCATCAGGATGATGGCGGCGTGGCTCGGCGTGGTCAGGCTCTGGCCGTGGAGCTGCAGCAGGAAGCGCAGCGTGGTGGCGATCAGCGCACTGGCGGCGAGCCAGCCCAGCACCGGCCCCGCCACCTGGTCGGGCCAGCGCTCGAACCACAGCGCGATCGGCAGCACCAGCAGGCCCACCACCAGCATCTGCAGCGTGCTCAGCACCAGCACCGGCACATTGCGCACGACGTGCGAATTGACGTTGAACAGCAGCGCGAAGACCACCGCCGCACCAAGGAAGAACCACTGCCCCGGCTCGACCCGGAAACCATGCGCCAGCGACAGGCAGGCGAAGCCCGCCAGCGCCAGCGGCAGCGCCGCCCAGGTCGTCGCCGGCGGCCGCTCGCCGAAGAAGAGCCGCGCGAACACCGGCACCAGCACGATGCCCAGGCTGGCGATGAAGGAGCTCTCGCCGATGTGCCGGGTGTGCTGCAGGCCGAGGATCCACAAGGCCATCGCCGCGGCGAACAGCGCGCCGACGAGCAGCCCGCTGCCATAGCCGCGGCGATCGAGCGCGCGCAGTTGCGCCACCGAGAATGCCGCCAGCACGAGGCCCGCGATCAGGAAGCGCGTGCCGACGAACAGCAGCGGCGGCAGCCCGCCCAGCGCCTCCTTGGAGAAGATCCACCCCGCGGCGGCGATGAGGGTGGTGAGGACCAGCAGCAGGTCGGCCTTGAGGTGGTGTGCCGGCGCGCTCACTGCTCACCCTGGCCGGGCGGACGCGCCAGCTTGCGCTGCAGCGTGCGGCGGTGCATCTGCAGCGCGCGCGCGGTGGCGGAGATGTTGCCCTCATGCTCGGCGAGCACGCGCTGGATGTGCTCCCACTCGAGCCGGTCGACCGACATCGGCGCCTCCGGTGCACGATCGTCGATGACGACATCCTCGGCCTTGAGCGCCTTGATGATGGCGTCGACCTCGGCCGGCTTGGCCAGGTATTGCGTGGCGCCCAGCTTCACCGCATCCACCGCGGTGGCGATGCTGGCGTAGCCGGTCAGCACCAGGATGCGCGCGCCGGGGCTGGCCTCGAGCAGGGGGCGGATCAGCTTGAGGCCGGATTCACCGCCGATGTTGAGGTCGAGCACGATGAACTCGGGCGTGTGATCCTGCGCCAGTTCGACCGCGCCCTCGCTGTCGGTGGCGCCATAGCAGTCGAAGCCGCGCTGGCCCAGGGCGCGCACCAGCACGCGATTGAAGGCGGGGTCGTCGTCGACCACCAGCAGCGTGGGGGCCTGATCGGGAGAACTCATCTATTGCTTGTCCTGCAGGGCGAGGCTGAAGCGCACAATGGTGCCACCGCCCGGTCGTGGACGGAACGTCAGCGCGCCGCCATGATGCTCGATCGCCGCATGGGCGAGGAACAGGCCCACGCCCATGCCCGCGGGTCGCTCCTGCAGCGGCCCGCGGCGCACCACTTCCAGCACCTGCGGCGCGATGCCCGCGCCGCGGTCGGCCACCTCCACCACCAGGCCCTCGGCGGCAAGCATCGCCGTGACTTCCACCGGGGCATCCTCCCTGCCCGCAGCGATGCATGCGTTGGCCGCGTTGTCGATGAGGTTGTGCAGCGCCTCCCCCAGGCTGGCGTCGGCGACGATGCCGACCGCGCGCGCATCGGCATCGATCGTCAGCGCGGCGCGCGCGTGCGGACGCAGGCTGCGCCAGCGTTCGACCACGGCATCCAGCCAGTCGCCCGCCGCCACCACGCCGCCGCCTTCGGCGCGCTGCTGCCCCGCCTCGCGGCTCAACCCGCCAAGGATGGCCTTGCAGTGCTCCACCTGCTCGCGCATCAGCGCCAGATCCTCCCGGCAGTCGGCGGGCATGTCGGCGCGGCGATCGAGTTCGTCCACCAGGATGCGCAGCGTGCCCAGCGGCGTGCCCAGCCGGTGGGCGGCGCCAGCGGCGAGCTTGCCCAGGCCGACGACGTAGGCGTCGCGCGCTTGCGCCTCTCGTGCCCGCGCCAGCGCGTGGTCGCGGCGGGCGATCTCCACATTCAGGCGCGACACGAACCACACCACGGTAAGCGCCGACACCGCAAAGCCGAGCCACATGCCGGCGAGGTGCCAGCGCATCGCCGCATCGTCGTCGGCCAGGTTCACCGGCAGATGGAAGCGCCACAACAGCGAATACTCGGCCACCGCCAGTGCGGCGAGCGCCCACGCCAGCCGCGCCGGCAGGATGGCGGCGCCGACCGCGACCAGCGGCAGCAGTAGCACGGTCGCCGGGTTGGTGACACCGCCGCCGAAATACAGGAAGACGCCCCACGCGCACAGGTCGACCAGCAGTTGCGCGAACGCCCCCCGGCGCCCCGCCAGCACGCCGGCCAGGAGGCTGCCGGCGACGGCGAGCAGCGCGAGGTTGACCGCCGCCAGCAACAGCACGACGGCGAGCAACGGCTCCACCGCGTGCTCCGGCGCGAGCAGCGGAAAGGCGATGCCGGCCACGCCGGCCATGGTGGCCACCGACAGCCAGCGCAACTGCGACAGGCGCAGCGGGTCGGCGGCAGCACGGCGCGGCGGCTGCGTCGTGGACATGGCGCGCGACTCGGGAATTTGCATGTGAGACCTCGGCAGCAGGCGCAGGCCGTGCGGGACCGGCCGCGATGACGGCCTGGCACGATCCGCGTCCCCGTTTGATTGAGCTTTAAGCTAGATCAAAGTTTGCAGGGGGCGCCCCCTCTACAGTGCACCTGCGACAAAACGCCACAGGACATATTGTCGCAGGCCTCGAGCCTGAACCGCGGCAGCACGTTCTGCGCCGCAGCGGGCCTGAAGACTGCACGAAAACGATCACGCCAGACACGGGAGCGACAGATCATGAAAGACGACATCCAGATGAATCAGGTCGATGCGATGCCCGACCCGAGCCGCCGCCGGTTCCTCAATACCGCCGCACTCGCCGGCTTGGCCGGTGCCGGCCTGTCGGTCGGTCTGTCGGCCTGCAACAAGCAGCAGCCTGCCGCCCCCGCCGCGGCGCCTGGCGCGCCGGCGCCGGCCGCCGCACCGGCCGCCGCACCGGCCGCAGCCACCAGCGACATGCACATCCACCTGAAGCCGGGCGAGCTCGACACTTACTACGGCGTGTGGTCCGGCGGCCACTCGGGCGAGGCGCGCGTGTTGGGCATGCCCTCGGGGCGCGAGATCAAGCGTATCCCGGTGTTCAACATCGACTGCATGAGCGGCTGGGGCATCACCAACGAATCGAAGAAAGTCATCGGCACGCGCCCGGACGGCCAGCTCAAGTACAAGACCGGCGATACGCACCACATCCACGGGTCCTACACCGACGGCGTCTATAACGGCAAGTATTTCTGGGTCAACGACAAGATCCACGGCCGTATCGCCCGCATCCGCGGCGACGTGTTCGAGTGCGACGCAATCACCGAACTCCCCAACGTCCAAGGCTTCCACGGCATCTTCCCGGACAAGCGCGACCCGGTCGATCAGGCGGTCAACCACACCACGCGCGTGTTCTGCGGCAACGAGTTCCACATCCCGCAGCCGAACGACGGCCACGACGTCGATGATCCGAAGAAGTACTACTGCCTCTTCACCTGCATCGATGCCGAGACGATGGAAGTGCGCTGGCAGTGCAAGATCGACGGCAACATGGACCTCGTCGCCACCTCGTACGACGGCCGTTTCGCCGCTGCCAACCAGTACAACACCGAAGGCGGCGCGCATTACGAAGACATGATGTCGGCCGAGATGGACGCCTGCGTGTTCTTCGACGTCGCCCGCATCGAAAAGGCGGTGAAGGACGGCAAGTCCTTCACCATCGGCGCCTCCAAGGTGCCGGTGGTCGACGGCACCAAGGCGGCCAACCCCGATCCGAAGACCGCGCTGACCGCCTACGTGCCGGTGCCGAAGAACCCGCACGGCGTCAATGCCAGCCCGGACGGCAAGTACTTCATCTGCTCCGGCAAGCTGTCGCCGACCACCACCACCATCGAGCTGGCCAAGGTCGCCGATTTCCTCGACGGCAAGCTGGACGACATCCGCAAGGCGGTGGTCGCTGAAGTCGAGGTCGGCCTCGGCCCGCTGCACACCACATTCGACGGCCGCGGCAACGCCTTCACCACGCTGTTCCTCGACAGCCAGATCGTGAAGTGGAACATCGACAAGGCGATCGCGTTCAGCGCCGGCGACAAGAACGCGCAGTACGTGGTCGACCGCCTCGACGTGCATTACCAGCCGGGCCACCTGAGCGCGACGATGGGCGAAACGAAGGCGGCCGACGGCCAGTTGCTCGCGGTGGGCTGCAAGTTCTCCAAGGACCGCTTCCTGCCGGTCGGTCCGCTGCACCCGGAAAACGAGCAGCTGATCGACATCCGCGGCGACAAGATGGTGCTGCTGGCCGACCACCCGGTGCATCCCGAGCCGCACGACTTCGTCATGGTCAAGCGCGACCTGATCAAGACCAAGCAGGTCGGCACGCTCGAAGATCATCCGATGGCGCTGAAGGATCCGAAGGAATCCGGCGTGTTCCGCGAAGGCAAGAAGGTCACGGTACGCATCGCCTCGCAGGCGCCGGCGTATTCGCTGCGCGAGTTCGAAGTGAAGGTCGGTGACGAGGTGACGATCTACCTGACCAACCTCGACAAGGTGGAAGACCTGACCCACGGCTTCGCGATTCCGAAGTACGACATCAACTTCATCTGCAACCCGTATGAGACGAAGTCCGTCACCTTCAAGGCCGACAAGCCGGGCGTCTTCTGGTGCTATTGCACGCACTTCTGCCACGCGCTGCACCTCGAAATGCGCAGCCGCATGATCGTGCGTGCCTGAGCCAGGCAGTGTTGCACGGGGCCGGCAGCACATCGGCCCCGCCTGAACGGATCGGGGGGCTAGGCCCCCCGATCGCTTTTGGTGGCCGGAATTCATCGCCCTGCATCGAATTGACGCGGAACAAATACATCGATGGTCCCGGCGCCTAGACTCCATCACGGTTCTCTAATGGAGTGCGCCATGAAGTCCCTCTCCGCCCTGCGGGGCGCAGCCATGGCGGCGTTGTTCGCCGTCACCTCTTTGCTGTCCCTCCCAGCAGCAGCCGAGTCCGCCTATGAGGCGCCGCTGCCTGCCGAAATCAACAGCGATCCCGATCTGTGCAAGCATGTGCCCTGCGCCGAAGTGGTGCCCGGCGCGGACAGCTTCTCGCCGCGCAAGGGCAAGCCCGCCTACGTCGAGGCTTACCGCAGCGAGGGCGGGCAGAAGACGCTGGTCGGCTATGCCTTCCTGTCCACCGACATCGTCGACATCCCCGCCTACTCGGGCAAGCCGGTGATCACGCTGATCGGCATGGACACCAAGGGCATCATCACCGGCACCAAGATCCTGCGCCACAGCGAGCCCATCCTGCTGCTGGGCATTCCCGAAAGCGTGCTGACCAAGTTCATCAAGCAATACCTCGGCAAGTACGTCGGCGACAAGATCGAGATCGGCAAGGCGCGCGAAGGCGAAGCCATGATCGGCCTCGATGCCATCACCGGCGCCACCGTCACCGTGATCGCGCAGAACCAGGTGATCATGCGGTCAGGCGTCGCGATCGCGCGCCAGGTCGGCATCCTGAAGGTTGAGCCGAAGCCGCAGATCAAGTTCGCGGCGGTCAACGACACGCTGAGCTGGGCGCAACTGGTCGACGAAGGTAGCGTGCGCCGCCTCACCGTGCAGCCCGAGCAACTGGGCATGCCGCGCGCGGCCGAACCCTATGTCGACATGCAGTACGGCTACCTGAACACGCCGTCCGTCGGCCGCAGCATCCTGGGCGACAACGGCTACCAGAGCCTGATGACGCAGCTCAAGCCGGGCGAACATGCGATCTTCATCATCTCCAACGGCTCCGACAGCTTCAAGGGTTCCGGCTTCGTGCGCGGCGGCATCTTCGACCGCGTGCAGGTCGGCCAGGACATGGACGCGTACACCTTCCGCGACCTCGACTACCTGAACCTGTGGGGCGTGAAGGCGGCCGGCGCACCGGCATACAAGGAATCGGCGATCTTCATCATCCGCGATCCCGGTTTCAGCGCCGCCTACCCGTGGAACCTGGTCTTCCTCGCCAACAAGCGCGACCGCGAAACCGGTCACCGCGACTTCGTCAGCTTCAGCGACGAATACTGGGTGCCGGCACGCTACATCGAAGGTGGGAGGCCCAAGGTGGTCAAGCCCGACGCGCCGTGGCTCAAGGTGTGGAAGGCGCGCGCGGTCGAGATCGGCCTGTTCGTCGCGCTGCTGGTTGCAGTCGCCACCGTCTATGCCAATCGCGATGCGCTGACGCGCCGCTCGACACGCAAGAACAAGTGGCCGGTGAATGCCTTCAAGTACACGTTCTGGATCATCAGCATCGGCTTCGTCGGCTTTGGCATGCTCGCCCAGCCGTCCATCACCCAGGTGCTGACATGGTTCCACTCGCTGCTGTTCAAGTGGCAGTGGGAGTTGTTCCTGACCGATCCGTTCATCTTCCTGTTCTGGATCTTCATCATCCTCACCACCTTCGTGTGGGGTCGCGGCCTGTTCTGCGGCTGGATGTGCCCGTTCGGCTCGCTCTCCGAGCTGATCTACAAGGTCGCCGGCGCCATCGGCCTGAAGCGCTTCCAGTTCGCGCTGCCGATGAAATGGCACAACCGCCTGAAGTGGATCAAGTACGCGGTGTTCTTCGGCCTGCTCGCGGTGTCGGTGTTCTCGATGGGCCTGGCGGAGATGCTCGCCGAAGTGGAGCCGTTCAAGACCACCTTCCTCGTCGGCATGTTCAACCGCGCCTGGCCCTACACCCTGTTCGTGGCGGTGCTGCTCGGCCTGTCGATCTTCATCGAGCGGCCGTTCTGCAAATATCTGTGCCCGCTCGGCGCCTCGCTCGCGATGCCCTCCACGTTCCGGTGGTTCGGTCTCAAGCGCAAGCAGGAGTGCAACACCTGCAAGGCCTGCGCAGTGGGATGCGGTTCGCTGGCGATCGACGAGCACGGCCGCATCGATCATCGCGAATGCATGCACTGCCTCGACTGCATGGTCCTGTACACCGACGAGCACGCCTGCCCTCCGCTGGCGCAGGAGCGCAAGCGCCGCACCAAGGCTGGTCTGCCGCTGACGCCGATCGGCAAGGACGGCTACTACATCCCGATCAAACCGGTGCCGGCCGCCAAGGCCTGAGCGCCGTCACATCGACGAGGAGCGCATCATGATCGATCCCCGCAGCATGACCGAACCGGTGACACCGCCCTATGTCGGCGGTGGCGCCCTGGCGCACATCGGCGCCGAAATCTGGGACCACCTGTGGCCCTGGAGCCGCAGCGGCTTCCAGCGCCAGCGCGCGATCCAGGCTGCGGGCCTGGCGCTCGCGCTCGCCGCCACCCTGGTCTGGGTGCTGGCGGCGCTGGGCAACAATCTCACGCCCGGCGCAATCATCGGCTGGTGGTTCGGCTGGAGCGTGTTCGAAGTGGTGGTACGCCTCGGCTCCAAGCCCTATGTGAAGGAGGGCCCGTGGTGGGGCCAGCGCTACCGCAAGGCGAGCGTGATGGACATGATCTGCTACGTCGGCTTCAAGAACCTGCTGATCGGTGCGACGCTGTTCATCGGCTTGAAGAGCCTCGGTCTGCTGGTGATCTGAAGCCGTCGCCCGCCCAGAAGCCGCCCGCTCGCGGGCGGCTTTGCTTTTCTGCGCCGGGCCCGGCGGGGCGCTTTACCTGGATCAAGGCAGGATGCGACATTACGCCGCACACTTCATTTCACGCTCTCATCCGGTCTCCCCGATGCCCTCCCGCTTCCACGTTTCGCGCTTTCTTGCGGTGACCGCCCTGCTGGTCGCGCTGGCTGCACCGGCCGCCGCAGCGAGCTGGCGCGTGGCACCGGGCGAGTCGGTGCAGGCCGCGATCGATCGCGCGGCACCTGGCGACGTCGTCGAGGTCGCCCACGGTCGCTATTCGGGCCCCCTGCATATCGCAAAGGCGTTGACGCTGCGCGGCATCGAGCGACCGACGATAGACGGCGAGCTGAAGGAAAACACCATCAGCGTGAAGGCCGAGAACGTGACGATCGAAGGCCTGATCATCGCCAACTCCGGCGGCGACACGCTGCAGCAGCACGCCGGCGTTTACATCTACCCCGGCTCGCACCGTGCGGTGGTGCGCAACTGCGACTTCTCCTACACCCTGTTCGGGCTGTGGATCGAGGGCGCCAACGACGTGCTGGTGGAAAACAACCTCATCACCGGCAAGCGCGATTTCGATTCGCCCAAGCGCGGCAACGGCATCCAGCTGTACAACACGCGCCGCGCCCGCATCATCGGCAACAACGTCAGCTTCGTGCGCGACGCGATCTATGTGGACGTTTCCCACGACGCCCTTTTCCGCGGCAACAAGCTGCACCACAGCCGCTATGGCACGCACTACATGACCTCCTACCGCAACGTGTGGGAGGACAACGAGACCTGGTACAACCGCGGCGGCCTGGCGCTGATGGAAGTACGCGACCAGGTGGTGCGCAACAACCGCGCCTGGGGCAATTCCGACCACGGCATCATGTTGCGCTCGATCCAGGATGCCGTGATCGAGAACAACGTCGTCGCCGGCAACCAGCGCGGTTTCTTCATCTACGACGCCGAATACAACGTGATCCGCGGCAACTCGGTCATCGACAACCACGTCGGCATCCACCTTTGGGCGGGCTCCAAGAACAACCAGGTCGAAGGCAACGACTTCATCGCCAACCGCGAGCAGATCCGCTACGTCGCCGCACGCGACATGATCTGGGGCGAGAAGGAAGGCAACTACTGGAGCAACTACCTCGGCTGGGACCGCAACGGCGACGGCATCGGCGACGTGCAGTACGAGGCCAACGACATGGTGGACCGCCTGTCCTGGCGCCACCCGATGATGAAGCTGCTGCTGGCGAGCCCGGCGGTGCAGACGCTGCGGCTGGTGGGCCAGCAGTTCCCCCTGCTGCGCGCGCCCAGCATCGTCGACCCGAAGCCGCACATGCAGCCCTTCCACCCCGACTGGAGTCAATGGCGTGGCAGATATTTCCCTCGCTCCGAATGACGACGGCTCGCCGCGAGGCGAACCGGTGATCGTCGCCCGCGGCGTGCACAAGCACTACGGCGCGATTCACGCGGTCGATGGCGTCGACCTGGACGTCCGTGCCGGCGAGCTGTTCGGCCTCATCGGCCACAACGGCGCCGGCAAGAGCACGATGTTCAAGATGATGCTGGGCCTGATCCCGGTCACCGCCGGCGAGATCCGCATCGACGGCGCGATGGTCGCCGGCCACGGCGGCGCCAACGGCGATTTCCGCGCGGTGCGGCGCAAGATCGGCTACCTGCCGGAAAACGTCGTGCTCTACGACAACCTCACCGGACTGGAGACACTGCAGTTCTTCGCCAGGCTGAAAGGCGTGTCGCAAGCCGACAACCACGCCCTGCTCGAGCGCGTCGGCCTCACCCATGCGGCCCGGCGGCGCGTGCGCGAATACTCGAAGGGCATGCGCCAGCGCCTCGGCTTCGCCCAGGCCCTGCTCGGCAAGCCACGCATCCTGTTCCTTGACGAACCCACTACAGGGCTGGACCCGGAGGCGATCCGCGGCTTCTACGCGATCCTGCGCCGGCTCAAGGGCGACGGCGTGACGATGGTGATCACCTCGCACATCCTGGCCGAGATCCAGGAGCGGGTGGACCGCCTGGCGATCATGGCCGCCGGCAAGGTGCAGGCCTGCGGCACGGTGCAGTCGCTGCGCGAACAGATGGACTTGCCGCTATGGTTCTCGGTGCGGGTGGCGCCGGAGGATTTCGAGGCGGTGCGCGCCGCGCTCGGCCACCTGCCCGTCGGCGCGATCGAGGCGCACGACGACCATATCGCGGTGCAGTGCCGGCGCGAAGCCAAGATGGCGGTGATCGCCGCGCTGGCGACACTCGACGGCAAGGTGCGCGACCTCGGCGTGCATGAACCTTCGCTCGAAGACGTGTTCTTCGGCTTTTCCGACTGAGGGGCGGGACATGGAATTCGCACAAATCGCCACTGTCGCCGGCAAGGAGTTCTGGGACCGCATCCGTAACCGCTGGGTGCTGGCGGTGGCGCTGGTGTTCACCGCCTTCGCGCTGTCGATCGCCTACTTCGGCGCCGCGCAGCAGGGGACGGTGGGCTTTCGCTCGATCGAGGTCACCATCGCCAGCCTGGTGAGCCTGGTCATCTACCTGATCCCGCTGATCGCGCTGGTGCTGGGTTTCGACGCCATCGTCGGCGAGCGCGAGCGCGGTTCGCTTGACCTGCTGCTGTCGATGCCGATCACCCGCGTCGAGCTGCTGCTGGGCAAATACCTCGGCCTGGCTGGCGCGCTCGCCTTCTCCACCGTGGCGGGCTTCGGTCTGGTGGGGCTCGTGCTGTCTGCGCAGCTCGACCTCGCCGCGCTGTTTCACTACTTCGGCTTCATGCTCAGCTCGGTGCTGCTCGGCTGCGCCTTCCTGAGCCTGGCGGTGATGCTGTCGGTGTTCGCCGCCGACCGCACGCGCGCCTCTGGCCTGGCGATCGCGATGTGGTTCTTCTTCGTGCTGATCTTCGACCTGCTGCTACTTGGCGCGCTGGTCGTGTCCGGCGGACAGTGGGGCGGCGAAGTGATGCCCTACCTGCTGCTGCTGAACCCGGCCGACGTGTTCCGCATCCTCAACATCTTCGCGCTCGAGGACGTGCGTACGCTGTACGGCCTCGCCACGGTTTTCCCGCCCACGCTGGCGCGCAGCGACCTACTCGGCCTGGTGATGGCGGCGTGGATCGCACTGCCGCTCGCCATCGCCGCGTGGCGTTTCCGCAAATAAAACGGCCGGCCCACCGGCCCGTACTCAGGAGAGTCCCCTTCCCATGCACATCTCACTCCCAATCTTCGACCGCCGCTTGCTGGCCGCCTGCGCCGCCGCAGCGCTGCTGGCGGCGTGCGGCGGCGAATCCGGCGGCGGCAAGGCGAGCGTGGTGGCGCTCGAGATCGACCGCAGCACAAGTTGCTCGCTCGACGGCATGCTGCTTGCCGACTACCCCGGGCCCAAGGCGCAGATCCACTACAGCGTCGTTGCGCGGCCTGACTGGTTCTGCGACACGATCGAGATGTTCAACGTCTATCTGAACCCCGAGCAGGCGCGCCGCGTCACTGCCATGTTCGTGCAGGACATGGGCAAGACCGACTGGGACAAGCCGGTCGGCCACTGGATCGACGCGAAGACGGCCTTCTACGTGTTCGGCTCGAAGCGGCTCGGCTCGATGGGCCCGAGCGCCGCCTCCTTCGCCAGCGAAGCCGACGCGAAGGCGTTCACCGCGCAATACGGCGGCAAGGTGCTGCGCTTCGACGAAGTGAAGCCCGACATGGTGCTGCTCGACGGCGGCGCGCTGCACGACCAGTCGATGTAAGGAGGTCCGACACATGAACCCGATCTACGATTCGTTGCCGCCCGAGCGCGCCCTGGAAATCGAGCTGATCGCCCGCCTCATCTACGAAACGCGCGAAAACCGGCGCAAGGTGCTGGACGCGCTCCGCGCCGCCGACGAGCAGAGCCTGCTGGCCGGCATCGCCAGCGGCGCAGTCCCCGAGCACCCTGCCTACGAGCATTACCTGGCGGCCCGCATCCTGGCCGACACGCATCAGGCGGCGCGCGAAACCATGAGCCAGCACCTGAAGGAAGCGAACCGCTGATGAGCCTCCAACCCGAACTCGCCGAACACATCGAGCAGGCATTTCCCGGGCGCCTCGCCGCTCCGCCGCAGGTCGCCCAGGACGCGCTGACCCTGATCCTCGACAATGGCGTGATGCTCACCGTGCATTACGCGGCGGACGATGCCTACTCCCTGCGCTGGCGCACCGGCCTCGGGCCGGACGCGGCCGAGATGGGTATCGACACCGCGCCGACCCACCCCGGCCTTGCCACTGCGCCGAACCACCTGCACCTGGACGACGGCCGGGTGGTGCCCGATCCGGTGACCCGCGTCGGCGCGAAGCCGGCCGCCAACCTCGCCGCGCTGGTCGAAGCCCTGCTGCACGACCCGCTGCTGAAGGACAAGACCGCATGAGCCATCCGGCTGCCGCCCGCCGCCTGCTGCTTGGCGCCTCTGCGCTTTGCGTGGCTGCAGCCGCCGGCCTGTCCTGGCAATACGCTCACCGGCCGTCGGCCGCCTTCGAGCCGCCGGCGGAGGACGTGTGCCTCGTGCCGCCGGCGCGGCAATCCGTCGCGCACCCCTACGATCCGGCCTCGGGACTGGAAATCTTCGCAGCCCGTCCGGTTCCGGCCGACGCGCGCTGCCCGGTGTGCGGCATGTACCCGGCACGATTCCCGAAATGGGCAGCACAGGTCATCTTCGAAGATGGCTCGGCCCACTTCTTCGACTCGCCGGTCGACCTGTTCATGTTCCTCGCCGAGCCGGCACGGTTCGACGGCAGCCACACGCCGAACCAGGCTGCGGCATTGTATGTCAGCGATTTCAACGGCAGCGGCTGGTCAGACGCGCGCGCTGCGGCCTACGTGCTCGGTTCCAGCGCACGCGGACCGATGCGTGGCCCCGACCTGCCCGCCTTCGCCGACGAGGCAGCCGCCCGCGCTTTCGCCATCGGACACGGCGGGCGCGTGCTCAGGTTCACCGACATCCGCGGCGAGACGCTGGCCGGCCTGCGCAACGCCACCCACGCCAGCCACATGCACTGAGCACCACACGGAGCGGCTTGCGGCGATGCGCGTGAACGAAAATGGAGGCCACCAGGGCCTCCATTTTCGTGCGGACGATCCGAAGGGGGTCAGCTCGCCTTCGACACCATGTAATCGACGGCAGCCTTCACCTCGTCGTCGGACAGCGACGAGCCGCCACCACGCGCAGGCATCATGCCCTTGGCGCCGGTGAAGCCTTCGATCGCGTGCTTGTAGAGCGTGTCCTTGCCCTGGGCGATGCGCGGACCCCAGTCGTCCTTGTTGCCCAACATCGGCGCGCCAGCCACGCCGGTTGCATGGCACAGCGAACAGGTCTTCTTGAACACACTCTCGCCTGCCGCCGCGGCAGCCGGTGCAGCAGCGGTCTGGGCCGCCGGAGCGGCAGCCGGCGCGGCGGCGGGTGCCGCACTTGGTGCCGGTGCGGCGGGCGCGGCAGCAGGCGCCGCCGGTGCAGCCGGCGCTGCGGCCTGCTTGCCGGAATCCTGGCCGCCACAGGCAGAAAGAAGGGCGGCAAGCGCCGCGGCGAGAATCAGGTTGGTCTTTTTCATTGGCAGTCTCCGACAGGGGCCCAGGCAGAAAAACATTTGTGGAAAAACGAAACAATGCTAACGGTTCGTGCCCGCCAGGTTCTTGATACGCGTCAATTCCCGCTGGCCGCTTACGGCCACCCTCACTCCTCCGCCGGTCGCTCGCGATGACGGAAGGTCCACACCGCATTGCCGGCGTAGTGCCACAACAGCAGCAGTGCGGTGGTCGCCAGTTGCGCGAGCAGGTAGTGCAGTCCGAACACATCGACGAACAGCTTCATCAGCAAGGCGGTCCAGGCGAGCCCGATGGTGGCCACGGCGAAAAAGCGCGGCAGGGCCTCCACGTGCGTGCGGTCCGAATCGAACACCAGCAGGCGCGCAAGCGCGTAATTCACCACCGCGCCGAGCACGAAGCCGGCAGTCGCACCGACCAGCGGGCTGGCACCGAAACCTTCCACCAGCGTCAGCAGCAGGGCGTAATGCGCCAGCGTGCCGACCGCGCCGACGGCGGCGAAGCGGATGAAACGGCGGATGTTCATCGCGGCCGGCGCTCCTCGCCCACCAGCATGCGGCGATCCTTGACCACGGCCAACGTGACGCCCTCGCGCTCGACCGTGCCGATGATCTGGCCTTTCACTGCGGTATGGCAATCCATGTGGGTCGGCGACAGGAAGAAGTCGGCAATCCACCAGTCCCTGGTCACCACCAGGCGTGGATCGAGCCATACGCTGCCCTGCAGCGACTCGGCGCAGACCGCCACGGTGTAGGTCTTGTCGGGATGCCCTTCCCTGGCGACGAAGGCGTTCAATTGCTCCGCCGCGTCACGCAGGCTGTCGGCCCAGTAGTCCTGTTCCCAGCGGTCGGTGGTGCCGCGCAGCCCGCCGACGAAGCCGTTGTAGGCGACGTATTCATAGGGATGCAGCCGCGCCAGCATGACCACATGTCCCGCCACCAGCAGCACGCTGCCGGCCAGCGCTGCCCAGCGGCCACGCGGCCAGCGCGCCGCGCGCTGCCAGGCCGAGTACAGGCCCGCACCCGACAGCACCGCGAGCGGCGGCAGCAGGAAGGTGAAGTGGCGGATGCCGTTGTACAGCGGCGGCGCGGCCAGCAAGGTATAGGCGATCGGAAACAGCGCGGCCAGCACCACCGGCAGCCAGGGCAGCGCCGCGCGCCGTCCGGCCGGGCTCGCCAGCATCGGCAGGGCCCGCAGCCCGCCAATGGCGGCCAGGGCGAGACCGAGCAGAAAGATCTCGGGCAGGCGCACGAGCAGGTAGGCGAGCAGGTAGATGCCCGGCACTTCGCCATTGGGCATCACCTTGCCGGCGAGGATGGTGTGCAGCAGGAAGGAGAAGTGCGAGAAGGTGGTCATCGCCTTCCACAGGTTGCCCGCCGACATCACCGCCCACGGCCAGAACAGCCCCATCAGCACGAAGGCGATCAGCGCCGCCGGCAGCAGCGCGATGATGGAGCGGCCGAAGACGGCGGCGCGCGCCCCCGCCGATTCACCCTCGCGCCACGCAGCCGCCGCCAGCACCGCCATGCCGAGGTAGAACACCGCGAACACCGCGCCGATGCGCAGACCGAAGGCACAACCCAGCGCGATGCCGAGCCCGATCACATCGCCACGCGCAGGCCGCGGCAGGCTGGGTGCGACGCGCACGATGTAGTACAGCGCCCACACCATCGCGGTGGCGAAGGGCACGTCCTTGGTGTGGGTGAACATCGCGCCCGACCATGCGCCGGTGACCAGCAGCACGACCAGCGCCGCCAGCGCGGCCCATTCGCCGGCAAGCCGGCGCGCCAGCAGCCAGGCGCCGGCGAGCCCGAGCAGACCGAAGCCGGCCGACAACAGGTGGCGCATCTCCCACACCCCGGGCCCGCTGGAACCGACCACGCCGCTGCGCTCGATCAGCGCGGCGACGAGGTCGAACAGGCCGCCGTAGAGGTAGAGGTTCTTGTACTCGAAGGCACGCAGGTCGCTCAGGCCGGAGGCGTAGAAATCCACCAGCAGCCGGCCGTAGACGTGCTGCACCTCCTCGTCGTTGCTGAGCCCGTGCTGATCGAAGGTCAGCACGATGAACGCGGCCGTCGCGACGAAGAGCAGCATCGACAGGCCGAAGGCCCATCTGCGACTTCCTGCGCCCGCGCCGTCATCCGCTTCGTCATGCCCTGCAGCGACCGCTGCGGCACGCACCGGAGCGCTCATCGACGCGACTCCCTGCCGTCGCCGAAACCGAGGCGCTCCGACACCAGGAACAGCGGCCGCCCCTTCACCTCGGTGAAGATGCGGCCGATGTACTCGCCCAGCACACCCAGGCTGATCAACTGGATGCCGGACAGGAACAGCACCGACACCATGATCGACGCGTAGCCGGGGAGGTCGATGCCGAAGATGATGGTGCGCACCACCAGCCAGGCGCCGTACAGGGCCGACAGGCCCGCCATCACCAGACCGATCACGGACCACACCCGCAGCGGCAATGTGCTGAAGGCCGACAGGCCGTCGATGGCGTAGCGCAGCAGGCGCAACATGGACCACGCGGACGCGCCCGCGGCGCGCTCCTCGGGCTCGAAGTCGACTTCCTCCTGGCGGAAACCCACCCAACTGGTGATGCCCTTCATGAAGCGTGTGCGCTCGGGCAAGCTGTTGATGGCATCCACCACCGCACGGTCGAAGATGCGGAAGTCGCCGCCGCCTTCGGCCAGCGCCACTTCCGACACCTTGCGGAAGAAGGCGTAGAAGGCGCGCGACAACTGCCGCCGCAGCCAGGGATCGGTATCGCGCGAGCGGCGCACCGCGGTGACCATCATCGCCCCGCCGCGCCAGCGCTCCAGCATCTCGGGGATCAGCTCGGGCGGGTGCTGCAGGTCGCCGTCCATCAGCACGACGACGTCGCCGCCGGCGGCGCGCAGGCCGGCCGCCATCGCCGCTTCCTTGCCGAAATTGCGCGCGAAGCGGATCGCCTTCAGCGTCGGGTCGATCGCACACAGCTCCGCCACTTCGGCGTAGGTGTTGTCGCGGCTGCCGTCATCGACGAAGACGACTTCGTAAGAGGCCAGCGGCATGCCCTGGAGCACCGCGGTAAGCCGCTGGTGCAGCGGGCCGAGCGAGCCGCTCTCGTTGTAGAGGGGAATGACCACCGACAGGCGGGGCTGCGCGGAGGAAGACGATGCCGCATGGGCATGGGCATCGAGTGAGTCGAGGTTCGACACGGCAAGACGATCCGGAAAAACGCTCCCGATGGGAGCGAGGCAGTGAACGATAAACCATTCCGTCAGGCGCGGAATGACGCGGCACGGTTACAACATTTTGCATCGCACCAAGCGCCGCCGTCAGCAGGCCAAGGCCCCCGTTCCGGGCAGCTTTTCACGCACGCCGAGCGGTGACATTGAGCGATACTGCCGGCCTCTGAACTTCGCGCCCGCCCGCATGACCGCAGCTTCGTCCGCCCCTGCCCGCCCCGCCGTCGTCTGCGCCGACGACTATGGCCTCGCCCCGGGCGTCAGCGACGCCATCGCCGAGCTGATCGGCGCCGGCCGCCTGTCGGCCACGAGCTGCATGACCACCATGGCCGACTGGCGCCGCGCCGCCGCGCCCTTGCGCGAACTCGTTCGCCGCGCGCCGGCCGACGTCGGCCTGCACCTGACGCTCACCGACCAGGCACCGCTGAGCCGCGCGAGTGGGTTGGCGATCGACGGCCGCCTGCCACCGCTCGGCCGCCTGCTGCCCCGCGCGCTGGCGCACGCGCTGCCCGCGGCCGCCCTCATCGACGAGCTGCGCGCGCAGCTCGACGCTTTCGAGGACGCCTGGGGCGCGCCACCGGACTATGTGGATGGCCACCAGCATGTGCATGTGCTTCCCGGCGTGCGCGAGGCGGTGGTCGCGGAGCTGCTGCGCCGCTACCCGGTCGGCCGCGTGTGGGTGCGAGACTGCGTCGAACCCCCGGTGCGCTGCCTGCGCCGTGGCGAATCGACCGCCAAGGCAATGTTCATTTCCGCGCTGGGCGCCGGCCTGCGCCGTCAGTTGCACGCGGCGGGAATTCCGGCAAACGACGGCTTCAGCGGCCTGCACGATTTTTCCACCGTGCGTCCGTTCGGCGACAAGATGCGCCGCTTCCTGGCCGCGCTCGGCCCGCGACCGCTGCTGCACGTCCATCCCGGGCGAGTGGACGCAGCGCTGCTTGGCTGCGATGCGCTGACCACGCCGCGCGAGGCGGAGCTGGCCTACCTCGCGTCAGATGAATTCGCCGACGATCTCGCCACGGCCGGCGTGCGACCGGCACGCTTCGCCGAGTTCGCCGGCAACAGAGCCTCGCGCCGATGACCGGCACGCAATCACCGTACATCGGCCGCTTCGCGCCCTCGCCCAGCGGGCCGCTGCATTTCGGCTCGCTGGTCGCCGCCGTCGGCAGTTGCCTCGAGGCACGCCGCCACGGCGGGCGCTGGCTGCTGCGCATCGAGGACGTCGATGCGCCACGCACGGTGGCCGGCGCGGCGGACGCGATCATCGCCACACTCACGCGCTTCGGCTTCGAATGGGACGCCGACATCGTCTGGCAGAGCCGGCGTACCGAGGCCTACGCGGCCGCGCTCGAGCGCCTGAAGGCCGACGGCCACGCCTTTCCCTGTGCGTGCACGCGGCGCGAACTGGCCGATTCCGCCCTCACCCGCGACGGCTCGCACCGCTACCCGGGCACCTGCCGCGATGGCCTGCCGCCGGGACGCAGCGCGCGCGCGTGGCGGGTGCGCGCAGCCGGCGTGGCCCGCTTCGACGATGCCATCCAGGGCCCGCAACAGGAAGACCTCGAAGCCGACGTCGGCGACTACATCGTGCTGCGGGCGGACGGCCTTTTCGCCTACCAGCTCGCTGTCGTCGTGGACGATGCCGAGGCGGGGGTGACGCATGTGGTACGCGGCGCCGACCTGCTAGATTCGACCGCGCGCCAGATCCACCTGCAGCGCCTGCTCGGCCTGCCGACGCCGGCCTACGCCCACCTGCCGGTCGCCACCAATGCTGCAGGCGAGAAGCTCTCCAAGCAGACGCTCGCGCAGGCCATCGACGACCATCCACCGGCCGCAGCGCTCACCGCGGCGCTGGCCTTCCTCGGCCAGCGACCACCGCGCGACCTGGCGCAGGCCCCGCTCGCGCGCGTGTGGGACTGGGCGCTCGCCAACTGGTCGCTCGCCAACGTAGCGCGCCGGCGCCACGCCGTTGCGCCGGAACTCACCTGAGGAGGACTCCATGATCGAAGACGACGCCGGCCTGCGCAGGCTGCTCCAGGATACCCGCACGATCGCCGTGGTCGGCATGTCGGCCAACCCCGAGCGCGCCAGCAACGAGGTCGCGCAGTACCTGCGCCGGGCGGGCTACACGATCATCCCGGTGAATCCGGCCTGCGCCGAGATCCTGGGTGAGAAGTGCTACCCCAGCCTGCGCGAGGTGCCGGTGCCGATCGACCTGGTCGACGTGTTCCGCAAATCCGAGGACGTGATGCCCGTCGTCGAGGACGCGATCGCCGTCGGTGCAAAAGCGGTGTGGCTGCAGCTCGGCGTGATCGCGACCGAGGCCGCGGCACGGGCCGAAGCCGCAGGGCTGGCAGTGGTGATGGATCACTGCACCAAGATCGAGCACCGCAGGCTTGTCCTCGGCTGAGAGCGTGAGAGTTTTTCTCCAATCTCGCCAGGTTGTGCTGGGACTGGCATGCTCCGAGACATGAACGAGACCGAAGGTCATAACGGATCGCCGGCCAGCCTGTTCGATGACCTGCCGGCTGTCGAGGAACAACAGGTGATCGCGGCGAAGCAGGCGCGGGCGGCTTCACGCCGGCAAG
>NZ_SSXV01000031.1 GCF_009469595.2 Thauera sp. 2A1
GTTTGGGTCTGGTGTCGCTGCTCGATACGACGCGACGGCTCCAGTGTCTTTCATGAACCGCCGTATGCGGAACCGCACGTACGGTGGTGTGAGAGGGCGACGGGGGTGACCCCGTCCCCTACTCGATGCCCATGCGATTCGTGCGGCGTGTCTCCAGCGGCAACAATCGGCTCCATCGGGCGCCTGCAGGCGGCGCAACTGCAATCCGCACCACGGTGAACGTCATGAAACGCGATCCTCGTCTCGCCCAGCTTTCACGGGAACATCACACCGCGCTGCGCGTCGGCCGCAGGCTGCTGGAAGGCGGTGCGAGCGCGGTTCTGGGTGCGGAGCAGGATGCGCTTGCCGCGCATTTCGCTGAAGAGGAAGCAAGGTTCGTCCCCTTGTTGCGCGAGCGGGGCGAGGCTGCGCTTGCCGAGCGACTGCTCCGCGAGCATGCGGCGCTGAGGGGGCTGTTTGCCGATGCGGCACGAGGCGAACGCGAAGCCGAGACGGGGCAGGCACTGATCGACCACGTGCGCTTCGAGGAGAGAGAGCTCTTCCCCATCATCGAAGGCCTGTTGCAAGCGGCGCCGTGATCCTCCTCGTGACCCGGGACTGAGCTTTCCTCCAGGGCGCCGCGGGCTTCGCGGGCCTTCTTCCGGTGGCGGTTCCTGCCGCCGCGGCGCAGCACTGCGCATCCTTCGCGCGCGCCGCGCACTTTTCGCGCCCATCCCCGCGCAGCCTTGGCGCCATCAGGGCACCCTGCGCCCCAGGATGGGGCTACAGATCCTGGCGGCCGCGCCGATACCCAATCCAGACGCTCCAAGGCACGGGTGTGGCAAACGTCACGCAACGCCGCGAACACCCCTGAGCAAGTGGGCAAGGCTAGACGACGGTCAAATCTGTGACCGTTGGCATCTGGTTTCATGCGGCAACTTTTTCCGTTCATCCCCTCTCTGGCAACCGCTCAACGCAATCATGAAAACGATCTTCCTCGTCGATGACTCGGCCACGATCCTCCTGTCGATCTCGGGCGTCCTCACCAAGGCTGGCTATGCGGTCGAGAAGGCGCCGAGCGCGCTCGATGCGTTGAAGACGTTCCAGGCCGGGATCAAGGTCGATCTGCTGATCACCGACCTGAACATGCCCGGCATGAACGGCATCGACTTCATCAAGGAAGTGCGCAAGCTGCCCGCCTATCGCTTCCTGCCGATCCTCTTCCTCACCACCGAGTCGCAACAGTCGAAGAAGGCCGAGGCCAAGGCCGCCGGCGCGTCGGGCTGGATCGTCAAGCCGGCCTCTGCCGAGGAGTTGCTCAACACCATCAAGCTGGTCATCCGCTGATCATGGACTCCAAGGTCTTCCAGCGACGCTCGCTGATGATGTTGGCGGCCATTGCGGTCGGCGCCGGCGTCAGCGTGTTTGCGCTCAATGAATGGTTCAACGGCACGCTGTTGCCGATGCTGGGGGTGTCGCAACCTTTCGGCAACGCCATCGGCTCGGTGCTGCTGGTGATCGCCGCCTACGTCGGCATCAGCCTTGTGTCTCTCGCGGTGTTCCGCGACCCGAGCTTCGGCCAGCGCGTGCGCCTGGCGGAGCTGGCGAGCCACAGCGAACAGGAGAGCGTCGTGGCCGGCGAGGTCGCGCGCGAATTGCGCGAGGTCCCCGCGTACAACGAGGTGATGCGCAAGCAGTTGGAGAGCGTCGTCGAGCAGACCGAGAAGGCCGCCTTCGACATCAGCGAGCGGCTGCAGACCATCGACAGCGTGGTTGGCCGGCTCAACGCCTTCGTTGCCGCGCGCTCGGATGAGCAGGCCGAGATGGCGCACGATTCCGAGGCGCGGATCGCGCGCAACCAGCAGATCATCGGCGAGATGCAGGGCTACATCGACTCCCGCATCCGCGAGGCGCTCGCCGACGAGGAGCGGGTGGCGCAGGTTGTCGCCGAGGCCCGTTCGCTGGAGTCGCTCACCAAGCTGATCAAGGACATCGCTGCGCAGACCAACCTGCTGGCGCTCAATGCCGCCATCGAGGCGGCACGCGCGGGCGAGGCGGGGCGCGGCTTCGCGGTGGTGGCCGACGAGGTACGCAAGCTGTCCGCTGAAACCGAGAAGGCGGTGCTGTCGATCAACCAGGGCATCCTCGGCGTGGCCTCGACGATCGAGACGCAGTTGCAGCAGAAGCTCTCCACCACCGACCTCGAGACGGAGCGTGCGGCGCTGGGACAGTTCGCCGAGCAGTTGGCCGAGCTCGGCCGCAGCTACGAGGACATCCTGCACACGCAGTCGAGCGCGATGGAGACGGTGCGCGCCAGCAGCGAGGAACTGGCCGCGATGTTCATGGACGCGCTCGCCAGCGTCCAGTTCCAGGATGTCACCCGGCAGCAGATCGAACACACCGGCGATGCCCTGCGCCGCCTCGACGAGCACCTCGGCATCCTCGCCGCGCGCCTGGAGCACGGCGACCAGCCGGACGCTGCCTACACGCCGATGGCCCAGCACCTCGATGAGATCTATGCGCGCTACGTGATGGAGCAGCAGCGCGCGACGCACCACGACGCAGTCGGCCGGCCGGGTGCCGTGGCTGCGGGCAACGCGGGCGCACGGATCGAACTCTTCTGAGGCCCACCATGCCCGCACGCAAGAAGAAACCCCACAGGGTCGCCATCGGCGAGGACCTCACGATCTATCACGCCGCCGCGCAGAAGCAGCAGTTCATCGACGCGCTCGCCGCCGCTCCCGAACAGCTCGACATCGACCTGTCGGGCGTGGCCGAGATCGACACCGCGGGCTTCCAGTTGCTGATGCTGGTGAAGCGCGAGGCACGGCGGCTCGGCAAGGAGGCGCGCATCGTCGCTCACGGCGAGGCGGTGCGCGAGCTCATCGAGTTCTACAACGTGGCGGCCGACTTCGGCGATCCGCTGCTGATCCCGGCGCACGGCGCCTGATCCGGAAGCCCCTTCATGGACGAAATCACCTCCGTCTTCGTCACCGAGAGCCGCGAGCAGATCGCCGCGCTCGAGTCCGCGCTGCTGCAGCTCGAGAACTCCCCGGGCGACGACGACACGCTCAACGCGATCTTCCGCAGCGCGCACACCATCAAGGGCGGCGCGGGCGTGATCGAATGCAGCTACATCGTGGCGTTCACGCATGTGGTCGAGAACGTGCTGGATCGCTTGCGCGAGCATGCGATCAATGCCGATGCCGACCTCATCGCGCTGCTGCTCGGTTGCGCCGACCACATCGGCAACCTGCTCGGCGTGCTCGAGTCGGGCGCGGCCGGTCCCGACGCGGAACTGGCCGCCGACGGCGATGCGCTGCTCGCGCACCTGCAACGCGACTGGCTGTCGAACGAGGGCGGCGCCGGCCTGCCCAGCGTGCCGCCGGTGCTGCTCGAGGCCAGCGGCGGCGGCGCGGTCGAGAGCGACTGCTGGCACATCTCGGTCCGTTTCGGCGCCGACGTGCTGCGCAACGGCATGGATCCGCTGTCCTTCCTGCGCTATCTCGGCAGCATCGGCCGCATCGTGCATCTGGAAACCATCGCCGATGCGATGCCCGAGGCGGCCGACATGGATCCGGAGACCTGCTATCTCGGCTTCGAGATCAGCTTCGCCTCCGGCGCCGACAAGGCGGCCATCGAGCGCGTGTTCGACTTCGTGCGCGACGACTGCACGCTCAACATCCTGCCGCCGCACAGCCGTCTGAGCGACTACATCGCGCTGATCAATACGCTGCCCGAAGACAGCATGCGCCTGGGGGAGATCCTCGTCAGGATCGGCGCCCTCACGCAGGACGAACTGGAAGACGGCCTGCGCCAGCAGACGGCCGTGCCTGCGGGCGGCGGGGAATCCGGCGAGGCGCCGGCGGTGACATCCCAGCCCATCGGCGAGATCCTCGTCGAGCGCAAGGTGGTGCAGGCCGAACTCGTCGACGCGGCCGTCGCCCGGCAGAAGCAGGTGACCGAGAAGAAGGCCGCCGAAGCACGCCTGATCCGCATCCAGGCCGACAAGCTCGACCGTCTCATCGACCTCGTCGGCGAACTCGTGATCGCAGGTGCCAGCGTCAACCTGCTGGCCGGCAGGACGGGGGTGGGCGAACTCATCGAGGCGACTTCGCTCACCGGCCGCCTGGTGGAAAGCATCCGCGACGCTGCCCTGCAGTTGCGCATGGTGCAGATCGGCGAGACCTTCAATCGCTTCCACCGCGTGGTGCGCGACACCTCGCGCGAGATGGGCAAGGAGATCGAACTGAGCATCAGCGGTGGCGACACCGAGCTCGACAAATCCATGGTGGAAAAGATCGGCGACCCGTTGATGCACCTGGTGCGCAACGCCATGGACCATGGGCTGGAGCTGCCGTCGGCGCGCGAGGCCAGTGGCAAGGCGGCGCGCGGCCGGCTCGAACTCAACGCCTTCCACGACTCGGGCAGCATCGTCATCGAGGTGGCCGACGACGGCGCCGGCCTGAACCGCGAGCGCATCCTGGCCAAGGCCGTCGAGCGCGGCCTGGTCCAGCCGGGCCAGGCGCTGTCCGACGCCGAGGTATACACCCTGATCTTCGAGCCGGGCTTTTCCACGGCCGAGAAGGTCACCAACATCTCGGGCCGCGGCGTCGGCATGGACGTGGTGCGGCGCAATATCCAGGGCCTGCGTGGCAGCGTCGATGTCAGCTCCGAGCCGGGCAAGGGCTCGCGTTTCGCGATCCGGCTGCCGCTGACCCTGGCCATCATCGACGGTTTCCTCGTCGGCGTGGGCAATGCCGCCTATGTGATTCCGCTCGACAGCGTGGTCGAGTGCATCGAGCTTGGCGCAGACGGCAGCGTCCGCGACTACGTCAATTTGCGCGGTGAAGTGCTGCCGCTGGTGCGCCTGCGCCATTTGTTCGGCATGGTGGGCGAGCCGCCGGCGCGCCAGAACGTCGTCGTCGTGCAGTATGCCGGCATCAAGTCCGGGATCGTCGTCGACCAGTTGATGGGCGAGTTCCAGACCGTCATCAAGCCGCTCGGCAACCTCTTCCGCAACATCCGTGGCATCGGCGGCTCGACCATCCTCGGTAGTGGTGAAGTGGCACTGATCCTCGACGTGCAGGCGCTGGTGCAGCGCTGTGCGTCGCGCGAGGCGCAGCGCGCCGAAGGAGCCCTCCTTGCCGCGGCGGCGACCTGAAGCCGCGCCCTGCCCGACCTGCTACCACGAACCGCTACCTCACTTCCTTGGTCCGAGCGACCCGGAGTTCATCATGAAGAACCTCAGAATCGGCATCCGGCTTGGTATCGCCTTTGCCATCGTGCTTGCGTTATTGGTCGTCACTGCTGTCGTGGGCAGTCTGCGACTGGAGGCGCTGCAGGGCAGCATCAACCATCTCGTCACGGACAGGGCCGTGAAGGTCGCAGTCGCCAACGACATGATCGATGCGCTCAGCGAGATAGGCATACAGCACCGGAACATGATGATCCCGGCGCTGCAGAACGACGCCGCACTGCGAGGCTTTCGGGAAAAGACCGAGAGCGAACGGCAGAAGATTGCCAAGGACATTGAAAAGCTGAGCGGCATGAGCTTTGCGAAAGAAGGCGCTCAACTGCTCGAGAGTGTCAAGGCTGCACGGCAGGGGTTCGTGAGCGTGCAGCACAATCTGGAGACGCTGATCGATCAGCGCGCCTTTGACCGCGCCGCCGAGTTCTTCCCGCAGTACCGAGCGGCCTTCGTCCCTTACCGGGATGCAATCAACAAGTTCATCGATTACCAGACCGGCCGGGTGCAGGAGACCGGACAGGCAGCAGAAAAGCAGGCCAACGATGGCGTCAGGATGGTGCTCGCGCTGGCCGCCGCCGCACTCGTCGCCGGGATCGGCTTTGCGATCTTCATCACGCGTTCGATCACGCGTCCGGTCGGCGAAGTGCTCGAAGCTGCCGGGAAAATGGCGAAAGGCGATTTCAGTTTCGATCTCAAGTCCGACGCCAGGGATGAAGTGGGCCAAGTCGTGCGTGCAGTTGCCGGCGTGCAAGGCAGCGTGAAGACGATGATTGCCGACGCGGCCCTGCTGTCCGAAGCGGCCGTGGCGGGGAAATTGGCCACCCGTGCCGATGCCAGCCGTCACGAGGGAGACTTCCGCAAGATCGTGCAGGGCGTGAACGACACGCTGGACGCGGTGATCGGGCCGCTGAACGTGGCGGCGCAGTATGTGGACCGGATCGCGCGCGGGGACATTCCGCCGAAGATCACGGACAACTACAACGGTGATTTCAATGCGGTGAAGAACAACCTGAACACCTGCATCGATGCGCTGTCGGGTCTGATCGCGGACATGCGGCACATGTCGGAGCAGCATGACCTGGGCGACATCGACGTGCGCATCGACGAGGGGCGCTTTGCGGGCGCGTACGCGACGATGGCGCACGGGGTCAATGGGATGGTGTTCGGTCACATTGCGGTGAAGAAGAAGGCGATGGCGTGCTTCGGGGAGTTCGGTCGGGGCAACATGGACGCGCCGATCGAGCAGTTCCCGGGCAAGAAGCGCTTCATCAACGACACGGTGGAGCAGGTGCGGGCCAACATCAAGGCGCTGATCGAGGACGCGAACATGCTGGCGCGGGCGGCGGTGGAAGGCCGGCTGGAGACGCGTGCGGACGCGAGCCGCCACCAGGGCGACTTCCGTTGCATCGTCGAAGGGGTCAATGCGACGCTGGACGCGGTGATCGGTCCGATCAACGAAGTGAAGCGGGTGATGGTGGCGCTGTCGGGCGGGGACCTGACGCAGAAGATCACCGACGACTACGCGGGCGACTTCCGGGTGCTGCAGGGCGCGGTCAATGAGTCGCTGGACAAGCTGGCCGAGATCATCGAGCAGGTGCGCGGCGCGGCCGACGCGCTGACCAATGCGGCGGGGCAGGTGTCGGCCACCGCGCAGAGCCTGTCGCAGTCGTCCTCGGAGCAGGCGGCGAGCGTGGAAGAGACCTCGGCGTCGATCGAGCAGATGAGCGCGTCGATCAACCAGAACTCGGAGAACGCGAAGATCACCGACTCGATGGCGACGAAGGCGTCGAGCGAGGCGGGCGAGGGCGGCGCGGCGGTGAAGTCGACGGTGGCTGCGATGAAGAACATCGCGGGCAAGATCGGCATCATCGACGACATTGCGTACCAGACGAACCTGCTGGCGCTCAACGCGGCGATCGAGGCGGCGCGTGCGGGCGAGCACGGCAAGGGGTTCGCGGTGGTGGCGGCGGAGGTGAGGAAGCTGGCCGAGCGCAGCCAGGTGGCGGCGCAGGAGATCGGGGAGCTGGCGGGCAACTCGGTGCAGTTGGCCGAGCGCGCGGGCAGGCTGCTCGACGAGATCGTGCCGTCGATCAACAAGACCTCGGACCTGGTGCAGGAGATCGCCTCGGCGAGCCATGAGCAGACGGCGGGGGTGGGGCAGATCAACAACGCGATGGGCCAGTTGAACAAGGCGACGCAGCAGAACGCGTCGGCCTCGGAAGAACTGGCGGCCACCGCCGAGGAACTGGGCGGGCAGGCCGGACAACTGCAGGAGCTGATGGGCTTCTTCACCGTCGCAGGCGGCGCGCATTTCGCGCGCCCGGTGCAGGTGCCTGCGCAGGCCCGCCGTCCGGCAGCGGAGGTGGTCACCCCGCTGCACAAGCCGGCGAAAGCGGCGCTTCGCGCCAACCGCAGCAAGCCGGTGAGCTTCACCGAGAGCGACTTCGAGAAATTCTGACCCGGCACCGACACGCAGGAGCAAGGCCATGAGCCAGATGGTGGCACAGACCAGACCCCAGGCTGTCGTCGATGACAGCCCTCAGCAATATCTCACTTTCAGCCTGGGTGGCGAGGTCTTCGCGCTCGGCATCCTCAACGTCAAGGAAATCATCGAGTTCGGCAGCATCACCGAGATCCCGATGATGCCGGCCTTCATCCGCGGGGTGATCAACCTGCGCGGCGCGGTCGTGCCGGTGATCGACCTGTCGGCCCGCTTCGGCGGCCGCACGTCGGCGGTATCGCGGCGCACCTGCATCGTGATCGTCGAGCTCGGCAGCGGCGAGGACCGGCAGGACCTGGGCGTCATCGTCGATGCGGTCAACGAGGTGCTGGAGATCCCGCGCGGCGACATCGAGCCGCCGCCCAGCTTCGGTGCCCGCATCCGGGCCGACTTCATCCAGGGCATGGGCAAGGTGAATGGTGACTTCGTCATCATCCTCAATGTCGAGCGGGTGCTGTCGACCGAGGAGATGACCATGCTCGCGGGCATGAGCCACGACACCGGCAACGACGACCAGTGACCCGGCTCCGCCTTGCGGCGGAGTGGGTCGTTCGCGATCTCTGGAATTCATGAAATGAGCACACAAACCTACGGCTGGCGGTCGATCCGCCTGCGCCTGTTCCTACTCTTTGCGCTGGTCATCGCGGCGGTGCTGCTCTACGCCGTTCGCGATGTGATGACGCAGTGGCACGCCAGCGAGGCGATGGCCCGCGGCACGCAATACGCCGCGCTGTCGGTTCGCATCAACGGCGTGGTGCACGAGCTGCAGAAGGAGCGCGGGCTGTCGGCGGGCTACATCGGTTCGCGCGGCGCCCGCTTCACGCCAGAGCTGGCACAGCAGCAGGCGAGCACCGACAAGGCGCGCGAGGCGCTGGATGCGTGGCTGGTGACGGCCGACCCGGCCGTGCTGGGCGACGCCATCCTGAAGGCGGTGTCGGCGGCGCAGCAGCGGCTGGGCGAGCTGCAGGGTACGCGCGGCAGGATCACCAGCTTCGGCCTGAGCGGCACGGACTCCTTCGCTTACTACACCGGCACCATCGAAGGCCTGGTCGCCGCGGTGGAGATCGCCGCCAACGCCGCCGAGGACGTGCAGCTCTCGCGCGGCATGTCGGCATACCTGATGTTCGTGCTGGCCAAGGAGCAGGCCGGGCGCGAGCGCGCGTCGGTCAACGGCCTGTTCGCCTCGGACGGGCCCGCCGACGTGAGCCTGCGCCGTCGCATCATCACCATCCTCACCGCACAGGACACCTACCTGTCCAACTTCCGCTCGATGGCCCCCAAGGCCTGGACCGATGCGCTGCAGGCGGTGCTCGACAGCGAGCACGGCCGCGAGACCGCGCGCATGCGCGGGGTCGCGCTGGAGCGCATGGAAACCGGCGGTTTCGGCATCGAGCCGGCGACCTGGTTCAACACCATCACGCGCAAGATCGATCTGCTGAAAGGCGAAGAGGACCGCATCGCCGGCGAGCTGATGGCACATGCGGACGCCCGCCACGACGCGGCTGCCAGGCAGTTCGTCATCGCGGTGGTGATGACGCTCGCCGTGCTGCTGGCGGCCGTCGTCTTCGGCCTGCAGGTCACCGGCCTGCTGCGCGGCCTGCGGCGCAACGCCGAGACGGCGCATCGCATCGCGCTGGGCCGGCTGGACGAGAAGATCGAGGTGCGCAACCTCAACGAGCTGGGCGAGATCGAATCGGCGCTCGCCGAGGTGCAGGCCAACTTGCACGCCATGATCGACGACGCGGCGCTGCTGTCGCAGGCGGCGGTCGAAGGACGCCTGGGCACGCGGGCGGACGCATCGCGCCACCAGGGGGATTACCAGCGCATCGTGCAGGGTGTGAACGACACGCTGGACGCGGTGATCGGGCCGCTGAACGTGGCGGCACAGTATGTGGACCGGATCGCGCGCGGGGACATTCCGCCGAAGATCACGGACAACTACAACGGTGATTTCAATGCGGTGAAGAACAACCTGAACACCTGCATCGATGCGCTGTCGGGTCTGATCGCGGACATGCGGCACATGTCGGAGCAGCATGACCTGGGCGACATCGACGTGCGCATCGACGAGGGGCGCTTTGCGGGCGCGTACGCGACGATGGCGCACGGGGTCAATGGGATGGTGTTCGGTCACATTGCGGTGAAGAAGAAGGCGATGGCGTGCTTCGGGGAGTTCGGTCGGGGCAACATGGACGCGCCGATCGAGCAGTTCCCGGGCAAGAAGCGCTTCATCAACGACACGGTGGAGCAGGTGCGGGCCAACATCAAGGCGCTGATCGAGGACGCGAACATGCTGGCGCGGGCGGCGGTGGAAGGCCGGCTGGAGACGCGTGCGGACGCGAGCCGCCACCAGGGCGACTTCCGTTGCATCGTCGAAGGGGTCAATGCGACGCTGGACGCGGTGATCGGTCCGATCAACGAAGTGAAGCGGGTGATGGTGGCGCTGTCGGGCGGGGACCTGACGCAGAAGATCACCGACGACTACGCGGGCGACTTCCGGGTGCTGCAGGGCGCGGTCAATGAGTCGCTGGACAAGCTGGCCGAGATCATCGAGCAGGTGCGCGGCGCGGCCGACGCGCTGACCAATGCGGCGGGGCAGGTGTCGGCCACCGCGCAGAGCCTGTCGCAGTCGTCCTCGGAGCAGGCGGCGAGCGTGGAAGAGACCTCGGCGTCGATCGAGCAGATGAGCGCGTCGATCAACCAGAACTCGGAGAACGCGAAGATCACCGACTCGATGGCGACGAAGGCGTCGAGCGAGGCGGGCGAGGGCGGCGCGGCGGTGAAGTCGACGGTGGCTGCGATGAAGAACATCGCGGGCAAGATCGGCATCATCGACGACATTGCGTACCAGACGAACCTGCTGGCGCTCAACGCGGCGATCGAGGCGGCGCGTGCGGGCGAGCACGGCAAGGGGTTCGCGGTGGTGGCGGCGGAGGTGAGGAAGCTGGCCGAGCGCAGCCAGGTGGCGGCGCAGGAGATCGGGGAGCTGGCGGGCAACTCGGTGCAGTTGGCCGAGCGCGCGGGCAGGCTGCTCGACGAGATCGTGCCGTCGATCAACAAGACCTCGGACCTGGTGCAGGAGATCGCCTCGGCGAGCCATGAGCAGACGGCGGGGGTGGGGCAGATCAACAACGCGATGGGCCAGTTGAACAAGGCGACGCAGCAGAACGCGTCGGCCTCGGAAGAGCTGGCGGCCACCGCCGAGGAGCTGGGCGGGCAGGCCGGGCAACTGCAGGAGCTGATGGGCTTCTTCACCGTCGCAGGCGGTGTCGATGCCGCACGCGCGCGCCGCTACGCGGGCGCGTGGTAAGGCGCTGCGCCAACGCCGCTCGTTGAGCCTGCAGCCGGAGCCAACATGATCGAATGGAACGCACTCAAGCCGCAGGAGATCGAGCGCATGTCGCACGGCATTGCCCCGGGCGAATGGGCGGTGGAGATGCAGCGGCCGCTCTCCACGCTGCTCGGCTCCTGCGTCGCGGTCTGCCTGTACGACCCGGCGGTGGGCGTGGGCGGCATGAACCACTTCATGCTGCCCAACATGCGCCGGCGTGATGGCAGCGCCGACGTCGACACGCTGCTGTCGGGCGACTACGCGATGGAGGTGCTGCTCAACGGCATCCTCAACCGCGGCGGGGCACGCCACCGCCTCAAGGCGAAGGCTTTTGGCGGCGGCACCATCGTCAGCGGCATTGCCGCCTCGGGGATCGGCGCGCGCAATGCCGAGTTCGCGCGCGATTGGCTGGCGCGCGAGGGCATCGAGCTGGTGGCTGCCGATTTTCTCGGTGCCTGCTCGCGGAAGCTGCTGTTCGTGCCGGCCACGGGAGACGCGTGGTGTCGCCGCATGTCGAGCACGATGGCGAGCGCGCGCGAAGCGGTGGAGGCCGAGCTCGCCTATGCCGAATCGCTGCAGCGGCGTCCGCCCAAGTCCAGCGTCGAACTGTTCTGAGGCAGGTTCAAACACATGGAAACGACAGTCCTCTCCGACGAGGAATTCGCGCTGTTCCGCAAGCTGATCCACCGCCTGGCGGGCATCAGCATGGCCGACACCAAGAAGCCGCTGGTCGTCGGCCGGCTGTCGCGCCGCCTGCGCCATCACGGCCTGGGGAGCTTCGGCGAGTATTACCGGCTGGTGTCTAGCGGCCAGCACGCCGAAGAGCTGCAATTGATGGTCGATCTGCTGACCACCAACGAAACCTATTTCTTCCGCGAGGCGGCGCATTTCGACTACCTGCAGGAGCTCGCGGCCAGCCGGCGCGGCCGCAGCTTCCGCGTGTGGAGCGGGGCCTCGTCGAGCGGCGAGGAGCCCTACACCATCGCCATGGTGCTGGCCGAAACGCTGGGGCTGTCGGCCAACTGGGAGGTGGTCGCTTCCGACATCAGCCTGACGGTGCTCGAACGCGCGCGCGCCGGGCTGTACCCGATGGAGCGCGGCCGTGGCATCCCGCCGGAACTGCTGAAGAAATACTGCCTGAAGGGTGTGCGCAGCCAGGAAGGCAATTTCCTCGTGTCGCCGCAGTTGCGCCAGCGCGTCGACTTCCGCCACATCAACCTCGTTGCGCCCGAGACCCGCGAACTGGGGCAGTTCGACGTGATCTTCCTGCGCAACGTGATGATCTACTTCGACAACGAGACCAAGCGCAAGGTGGTGGGCAACATGCTCCCGCACCTGCGCGAGGACGGCACCTTCATCGTCGGCCATTCCGAGACGCTCAGCGGCATCACCGACGATCTGGCGCCGCTGCGGCCCACGCTGTATGCCCGTCCGCCGCATCGCCAGCATTTGCGCCAGCATGGCGGCCGGGCGAGCGGGGCGGCGTCGCTGCATGGCGGGGTGGCGCGATGACGCGCCGGATCAAGGTCCTCATCGTCGACGATTCCGCCGTCGTGCGGCAGACGGTGCGCCAGACGCTGGAGCGCGAGCCCGACATCGAGGTGGTCGGCGCCGCGTCCGATCCGTTGTTCGCAATGACCCACATGGCGCGCGACTGGCCCGATGTCGTCGTGCTCGACATCGAGATGCCGCGCATGGATGGCCTGACCTTCCTGAAGAAGATCATGGCCGAGCGCCCGACGCCGGTGGTGATCTGCTCCTCGCTTGCCGAGGCGGGTGCCGCGGCGACGATGCAGGCCCTGGCTGCGGGGGCGGCTTCCATCATCACCAAGCCCAAGATGGGGGTGAAGCAGTTCCTCGAGGACAGCGCCAACGATGTCGCGCAGGCGGTGCGCGCAGCGGCGCGGGCGAACGCCAGCCGGCTGGTGCCGCGCACCGCGCCGCAGCCCCCCGCGCCCAAGCTCAGCGCCGACGCGGTGATCAGCGCCGGGTTGGGCAGCGGCGCGAACATGGTCCGCACCACCGAGCGCATCGTCGCCATCGGCACCTCGACCGGCGGCACCCAGGCGCTGGAGGCGGTACTGACCCGGCTGCCGGCGGTGTGCCCGGGCATCGTCATCGTGCAGCACATGCCGGAACGCTTCACCGCGATGTTCGCCGAGCGTCTCAATGCCCTGTGTGCGCTCGAGGTGCGCGAGGCGCGCCACGGCGACCGCGTGATGCCGGGGCGGGCGCTGATCGCGCCCGGCGGCAAGCACATGATGCTGGCGCGCAGCGGCGCGCAATACACCGTGGAAGTCGTCGACGGCCCCTTGATCAACCGCCATCGCCCGTCCGTGGACGTGCTGTTCCGCTCCTGCGCGAAGTTTGCCGGTCGCAATGCGATCGGCGTGATCATGACCGGCATGGGCGACGACGGCGCGCGCGGCTTGAAGGAGATGCACGACGCCGGCGCGAGCACGGTCGCCGAGGACGAATCCACCTGCGTGGTGTTCGGCATGCCGAAGGAGGCGATCCGCCTCGGTGCCGCCGACTGCGTGCTGCCGCTGGACAGGATTCCGGCGGCGATCATGAAGGCGTCCTGAACCGCCTTCAAGGACAGGGGGCGGCCAACCCGGCGTGCTCGCCCCGCGCGATTTTTTTCGAGATTTTGCTGTTTTCCTCCTGCCGTCCTGCGGCACAATCCTGCCCTGACGAGCGCAGGATACGCGCGTGGAGACTGCGCGTTCTGCGCTGAAGTGATTGAAATTAATGGAACATCAAGATGAGTCAGACGCCTGAATTCGAGTGGGACGACCACTACCTGCTCGGCTATGCCGCCATGGACGACACGCATCGGGAATTCGTCGAATGCGTCGACGCGATGCTGACCGTGAGCGATGAGCAGTTTCCTGCCGCGCTGGACGCTTTCATCGACCACGCCACGCGCCACTTCGACCAGGAAAAGGAGTGGATGAGCGCCGACGGCTTTCCCGCGCGCGACTGCCACGTCGAGGAGCACGACAAGGTGATGGCGTCTTGCCTCGAGGTGAAGGAGCTGGTGGCCGCCGGCAACGTCGAGGTGGGCCGCGACCTTGCGCGCGCGCTGGTGGATTGGTTCCCCGGTCACGCCGACTACATGGATTCGGCGCTGGCGAACTGGATGGTCAAGCGTGCGCACGATGGTTCCCCGCTCGTGCTGCGGCGCAAGAAGCCGCAGGCATCGGGCGACGAATGAGGCGCAGCCCCCGCCTCGACGGCGGGGGCTCAGTTCAGTAGCTGTAGCTGACGCGCACGCCGCCGAACAGGTTGCGTCCCGGTCCCGGCTCGTAGAAGCGGCCGCTGCGGTCGCCGACGATGACCGAGCCGATGTACTTGCGGTCGAAGACGTTGTCCAGGCGCAGCAATTCCGTGATGGTCCACGGTCCGGAACGTTGTTCGGCGCTCAGGCGCAGGTTCATCAGGGTGTAGGACTGCGCGGCGTGCTCGTCATTCAGGTCGTTCACGAACATGCGGCTGCGGTGAATGCCTTCCACTGCGGTGCTGAGGCCGTCGACCGGTTTCCAGCCCAGCTCGGCATAGGCGGTGAGCGCCGGCACGCCGGGCAGGTGGCGGCCTTCGGGCACCACGGTTCCTCCGCTGGTGAAGGCTTCGTCGTAGATTGCCCGCATCGCGGTGACGGCGCCCCGTGCCGTCAGCGTGCGGCCGAGCTTGCTCTCGACCGCCACTTCCATGCCCTGGCGCAGCGTCTTGCCGGCGTTGGCGTAATAGGTGCGCCCGCCCTCGCTGCCGGCGACGACGATCTCGTCGTCGGTGTGGATCTGGAACAGCGCCGCATTCACTCGCGTCGCTTCGCCGACGTAGGCTTTCACGCCGATCTCGGCCTGGCGGCTGTGCGAGGGTTTGAGGTCGAAGTTGAAGCCGCCGCGATTCGCCGGGTAGGAGAGCTCGTTCAGCGTCGGTGTCTCGAAGCCGGTGCCGAAGCTCGCGTACAGGTTCAGCAGCGGCGTCGCACGCCACAGCACGCCCACTGCCGGCGTGGTCTTGCGGAAGGTGAGCGATCCGCTGTCGTCGCCATTGATGCCGACGATATAGCGGTCGTCGACCTTGAACTTCACCTCGCTATGGCGCACGCCGGCAGTGAAATCCCAGTCGCCCTGACGCCACACCGCCTGCAGGTAGGGATCGGTACTGGTCACCGTGTCGATCTCGTTGCGGCGCAGGGCGCCTTTCACGCCCAGCAAGCTGCCGAAGAAGTTCTGGTAGCCCTGGCGGTCGTCCTCCGAGCGGTCGTAGTCGAGGCCCGTGGTCACCGTCAGGTGGCCGCTGCCCAGCGCGCGTTCGGCGATCCAGCGGGCGCCGAAGCCATAGAAACTGCGGTCGAAATCCACCACGCCACCGGGGTGGTTGAGCGATGATTGAAGGCTCTTCAGGATCGACTGGTACTGCGTCACGCTCCGCTCACCCGCATAGGCGGTGAGCTGCAGGCGGTCGGTGCCGAAGCGCCGCTCGTAGGTGGCGCCGCCCTGGATGTGCTCGATGCGTTTGCGCGTGCGGTAATCGAGGGCCACCTGCTCGACCGCTCTCGCGTCGCGCTGATAGGTCTCCCACCGGATGCCGAGCGGATCGTCGGTGAAGGGTTGGCGCAGGCCGCTGGCGAGCAGCGTCAGCTTGCTGTCCTCGTCGGGCGCCAGCGTGATCTTGGCGAGGGCCTGATCGCGTCTGGCGGCGCTGTAATCGCGTTCGCCGTCGGTCTCGAAATGGGAGGCGTCCAGCACGTAGCCGATGCCATTCACTTCGCCTTCGGCGCCGAGGTCGTACTTCAGCGTGCCGTGCTGGCCGCCGAGCAGGCCGGCACGCAGGCGTGGCGCACCCTTGCCGTCGCGCGAGAAGAGCTGGATCACGCCACCGGCGTGGTTGCCATAGATGGTCGCGAAGGGGCCGCGCAGCACCTCGATGCGTTCGGCGGTGTCGAGGTTGAACGTGGCCGCCTGCCCCTGGCCGTCCGGGTTGGTCGCCGGGATGCCGTCGGCGATGAGCTTGACGCCACGTACCCCGAAGGCGGCACGCGCACCGAAGCCGCGCACCGAGATCTGCAGGTCCTGCGCGTAGTTCTGGCGGTTCAGCACGACCACGCCCGGAACCCCGGACAGCACTTCGGAGGCGTTCACCCGCAGGCTCTCGTTGGTCACGCTGCCGACGTCGACGCCTTCGACCGAATAGGGCACATCGAAGGCTGAGGTTTCGACGCGGCTGCCGGTGATGATGACGGGTGCCATCACCTGCGACACCGGGGGCGTTGTGCCGCCCGCTTCCGGCGTCGCCTGCGAGTGGGCAAAGGGCGCCGCGAGGACGAGGCCCCAGGCCGACAGAGCATGAGCGATGGGGCGCAAGCCGTGGTGCTGCGGTCGTGTGATGCCGGGGCGTGAATGAGCGCGGCGTGATATGGGCATCTGGATCTCCTCCTTGGTGTCGTTTTTTGCAGACATCGTGTTGTTCCCGCATGCTAACCCGATGTGGCCGAGGGCGGACGCCGAAGGGTTTTCCCCCGGTTGACGGCTTCGAGTCGGCGAGTATTCTGAAAAGCACGGACGCCCTCTCTGTGGGGCGCATCACGACACCCGGTGCGCGCGGCGAATCGCCGTCGCGTGCCGGCGGATAACGAGTCCGAGGAGACCGTCGATGTGGAAATCACTGCACATTGACCCCGCGAAGTGCACCGGCTGTCTGCAGTGCGAGATGGCCTGTTCCTACGAGCACACCGGGGTCATCAATCCCAGCAAGTCGCGCATCAAGGTGTTCAGCTTCGAGCATGAAGGGCGCAAGGTGCCTTACACGTGCACGCAGTGCACCGAGGCGTGGTGCCTGAACGCCTGCCCGGTGGATGCAATCCGCATCGACCTCGCCACCGGCGCGAAGATGGTGTTCGAGGATACCTGCGTCGGCTGCAAGGTGTGCACCATCGCCTGTCCGTTCGGCACGATCAACTACAACCAGGACAGCGGCAAGGTGCAGAAATGCGACCTGTGCGCGGGCGATCCGGCCTGTGCCAAGGCTTGCCCGACTGGTGCGATCACCTACATCGATGCCGACTGGACGGGGCTCGACCGCATGCGTGCGTGGGCGGGCAAGGTCAACACGCCGGCTTCGGCCACGGCCTGACGGAGGACGATCATGGGCTGGAATCGCAAGATCCTGAGGGTCGACCTCGCCGGCGGAACCTGCAGGGAAGAGCCGCTCAACATGGAGTGGGCACAGGAGTATCTGGGCTCACGCGGACTGGCGACCAAATACCTGGTGTCGGAAATCGACCCCAGGGTCGATCCGCTGTCCCCCGACAACAAGATGATCATGGCCACCGGGCCGCTCACCGGCACGATGGCATCCACCGGTGGCCGCTACACCGTGGTGACCAAGGGACCGCTCACTGGCGCCATCGCCTGTTCGAACTCGGGGGGCTTCTTCGGCGCGGAGATGAAGTTCGCCGGCTGGGACATGATCATCTTCGAGGGCCGGGCGCCGAAGCCGGTGTATCTGCACGTCGAGAACGACCGTGCCGAACTGCGCGACGCGTCGCATCTGTGGGGCAAGAGCTGCTGGGAGACCGAGGAGACCATCAAGCACGAGCTGCAGGATCCGCTGGTGCGCATCTCGTCGATCGGACGTGCCGGCGAGAATCAGGTCTATTACGCCTGCATCGTCAATGACCTGCACCGCGCCGCCGGGCGCTCGGGCGTGGGGGCGGTGATGGGGTCGAAGAACCTCAAGGCGGTTGCGCTGCGCGGCACGAAGGGCGTGTCCGGCATCCGCGACTTCGGCGCGTTCATGCAGGCGACCAATGACGCCAAGAAGGTACTGGCCGACAACGCGGTCACCGGCCAGGGCCTGCCGAAATATGGCACCCAGGTGCTGATGAACGTGATCAACGAGATCGGCGCGCTGCCCACCCGCAACCACCGCGACGTGCAGTTCGAGGACGCCGGCAAGATTTCCGCCGAGGCGATGCACGAGAAGCGACCGACCGACGGCAAGCCGCACCTGGTGACCAATGCCGCCTGCTTCGGCTGCACCATCGCCTGCGGCCGCATCTCGGAAATCGACAAGGGCCATTTCACCGTCAAGAACAATCCCAAGTACTGGGGCGCTTCCGGCGGCCTCGAGTACGAGGCGGCGTGGGCGCTGGGGGCGGCGAACGGCGTCGGCGACCTTGAGGCGCTGCAGTACGCCAACCTGCTGTGCAACGAGCAGGGCATGGATCCGATCTCCTTCGGTGCCACCGTCGGTGCGGCGATGGAGCTGTACGAGATGGGCGTGATCACGAAGGAGCAGATCGGCCTCGAGGCGCCGTTCGGCTCTGCCCAGGCGCTGGCAAGGCTGGCGGAGATGACCGCCCTGGGCGAAGGCTTCGGCAAGGAAATCGCCCTGGGCTCCAAGCGGCTGTGCACCAAGTACGGTCATCCCGAGCTGTCGATGACCGTGAAGGGACAGGAATTCCCTGCCTACGACTCGCGCGGCATCCAGGGCATGGGCCTGGCCTACGCGACCTCGAACCGCGGGGCATGCCATTTGCGCGGCTACACGGTCGCCTCCGAGGTGCTCGGCATTCCGGTGAAGACCGATCCGCACGTCACCGAAGGCAAGGCCGAGCTCGTCAAGGCCTTCCAGGACGCCACCGCAGTGTTCGACTCGGCCGGCATCTGCGTGTTCACCAGTTTCGCCTGGACGCTTGCCGACGTGCAGCCGCAGCTCGCTGCCGCCTGCGAGGGCGACTGGAGCATGGACAAGCTCAACGAGGTGGGCGAGCGCATCTGGAACATGGAGCGGCAGTTCAACAACGCTGCCGGCTTCACCGCCAAGGATGACAACCTGCCGCCGCGGCTGACCAGCGAACCGGCCAAGACCGGTCCCGCCAAGGGCATGGTCAACCATCTGGACAGGATGCTGCCCGAGTACTACCAGGTGCGTGGGTGGACGCCGGACGGCGTGCCGAAACCCGAGACGCTGTCCCGCCTCGGGCTCTGAAGGACCACCCCTGTCGATCTCCGCCTCCGCCCGCAAGGGCGGAGCGGGAGAGTCTTGCGTCGAGGATTCGAGATGAAGCACCTCATCCTGGGTAATGGCCCCGCAGGTGTCGTGGCCGCTGAAACGCTGCGCCATGCTTCGCCGGCGGACGAGATCGTGATGGTCGGCTGCGAGGACGCGCCGCCGTATTCGCGCATGGCCATCCCCTACCTGCTCGAAGGCAACATCGACGAATCCGGCACCTACCTGCGCAAGTCGGCGGATCACTTCGATGCCGTCCGTGTGCGGCAGTTTCGCGGCCGCGCAGTGGCACTCGACACCGCCAAGCGTCGCGTGCTGTTCGACGACGGGCATTTCGAGGACTACGACCGGCTGCTGATCGCGACCGGCTCGCATCCGGTGCGGCCTTCCATCCCCGGCATCGACCTGCCCGAGGTGCAGACCTGCTGGACGCTGGAGGACGCGCGCGCCATCGCGGGCCTGGCCCGGCCCGGGGCGCGCGTGCTGCAACTGGGGGCCGGTTTCATCGGCTGCATCATCATGGAGGCGCTGGCCAAGCGGGGCGTGGTGCTCACCGTGGTGGAGATGGGCGATCGCATGGTCCCGCGCATGATGACGCCGCAGGCGGGCGGCATGATCAAGCGCTGGGTCGAGGGCAAGGGCATCCGCGTCGTCACCTCGTCCGGCGTCAAGCGCATCGACGGTGGTCATGGCGCACCCTTGCGGGTGACGCTGAGCACCGGTGACGTGCTCGATTGCGATGCGCTGATCGCCGCCGCAGGTGTCGCGCCCAACGTGGGTTTTCTCGCCGATACCGGCGTGCATGTGGCCAAGGGGGTGCTTGTCGACGACCGCCTGCAAACCAGCGTGCCGGGCATCTTCGCTGCCGGCGACGTGGCCGAGGCGCCCGATCTGTTCACCGGCGAGCATCTGGTGGCCGCCATCCAGCCCAATGCCGCCGACCAGGCGCGCATCGCCGCGCTCAACATGGCCGGGCGCAACGCCCGCCTCAACGGCGTGCTGGCGGTGAACGTGCTCGACACGCTGGGGCTGATCTCGACCTCCTTCGGCCAGTGGTGGGGCGCCGAGCCTGGGCAGGGTGGTGCCGGGGTGGAGCATGTCGACGAAGCGCGCCATCGCTACCTCAGCCTGCAGTTTCGTGACGACGTGATGATCGGCGCCACCGCCATCGGCCTCACCGAGCATGTGGGCGCTCTGCGCGGCCTGATTCACGGCAAGGTGCGCCTCGGCCCCTGGAAGGACAGTCTGCTTGCCGCGCCGCTGCGCTTCGTCGAGGCCTTCGTCGCGCGCACGCAGCCGATGGCGCTGGCGCGCTGAGCGGCACTTGCGGCATGAAGATCGCGTTCAAGCTGTTCGCTTCGCTGTCCGACTACCTGCCGGCCGGCAGCCTCCACAACCGCATCGAGCTCGACGTGGACGAAGGCGTCTCGGTCGCGGAGGTGATCCGGCGCTATCAGGTTCCGGAACGCAGCGCACATCTGGTGCTGGTCAACGGCCTGTTCGTCCCGCCCGCCGAGCGCTCGCGCCGCCGGCTGCAGGAGGGCGACGAGGTGGCGGTGTGGCCGCCGATCGCCGGCGGCTGAGGCCAGCGGGGAGCGCGCGTGGCCTTCCTGTCCGACGTGGTGCCGGCCGCGTTCGAGCGCACGCTGACCGCCACGGCGCACGGCTTCGAGCGCGACCTGCGCCAGGCCTGGCCCGGCGCGACCGGGAGCGCTGCTGAGCGCAGCTTCGCGGTCGAGGCGGGCGGCTGTGTGCTGCAGATCGACATCGAGCCCGCGGGCGTCAGGCGGCTGGGGCTCTTCGAGCTGCCACAACTGATTGCCCGCTATCGCTTCCTGCGTGGCGACGAAGCGGAGCGGCGTGATCTGCTGCGGCGCCTGGACCGGGCGATGCAGAAGGGGGGTGGTTGACGGTCGCGGTCAAACCCGGTCCTACGTGGATGCAGCGCTGGACCGGTGTCGTGGGAGCGGGCTTGACCGCGATCGGCGCCTAGGGTCACGGCCAGCGCGGCTTCTGCTGCGCATGGGCGCCTGCGGCACGATTCCGTTATTCTCGCCTGATGTTTGCCAGCACGCTCACCGATGCCATCAGGCTGCTCGCCACCTTCGATCACCGCGTCGCGGAGATCGTCGGCCTGTCGCTGCAGGTGAGCGGTGGCGCGGTGGTGCTGGGTACGCTGATCGGCCTGCCGCTGGGTGCCTGCATCGCCGTCGGGCGTTTTCCCGGCAAGTCCGGGGTATCGGTGTTGATCAACGCGCTGATGGGCCTGCCGTCGGTGGTGGTGGGGGTCGTCGTGTATCTGCTGCTGTCGCGCTCGGGACCGTTCGGCGCCTTCGGCCTGCTGTACACGCCGCTGGCCATGGTTGCCGCGCAGACCTTGCTCGTGGTGCCGCTGATGGCGGCGATCGCGCGCCAGGTGGTGGAGGATGCCTGGCAGCGCTATGCAGAGGAACTGCAGGTGATGCGCTTCACCTGGTGGCAGAGCGTCACCACCTTGCTGCACGACTGCCGCCATTCGCTGCTGGTCGCGGTGCTCGCCGGCCTCGGGCGGGCGATGAGCGAAGTGGGCGCGGTGATGATCGTCGGCGGCAACATCGACCGTGCCACCCGCGTCATGACCACCGCGATCGCGCTGGAAACGAGCAAGGGCGATCTGCCGCTGGCGATCGCGCTGGGCATCGTGCTGATCGCGCTCATCCTGGCCCTCAACGCGGTCGCCTTCGGTTTGCGGCACTGGGCCATGAGGCGTTACGGATGAGCGGCGGGCCGGGCGGCGGCGCCATGTTCCCGATCCGCGTCCGCGGCCTGTGCCATGCGCCCAATGGTCGCGAACTGCTCTCGGGAGTCGACCTGGACCTCGGTGACGAGGGCATCACCGTGCTGCTCGGCCCCAATGGCGCTGGCAAGACGCTGCTGCTGCGCGCCTTGTGCGGCCTGCTCGTGCCATGCAGCGGCACGCTCGACTGGGGAGGCGGCGCACGGCCCGAGCGCGGCGTGATGATGGTGTTCCAGAATCCAATGATGCTGCGTGCCTCGGTGCTGGCGAATGCGGTGCTGGGGCTCAAGCCGCTGAACCTGTCGCGCCACGACTGCCGCGGCAGCGGCATGGCGGTGCTGGAGCGCGTCGGGCTGGCACATCGCGCGCACGACAGTGCCCGGCTGCTTTCCGGCGGAGAGCAGCAGCGCCTTGCCCTGGCGCGTGCGTGGCTCACGAGGCCGCGGCTGCTGCTGCTCGACGAGCCCACCGCCAGCCTGGACCCGTCCGCCACCGCCGAGGTCGAGCGCATCGTGCGCGAGATCCGCACCGACGGTACGCGCATCCTGATGGTGACGCACAATCTGGGCCAGGCCACCCGGCTGGCCGATGACATCGTGTTCATGTCGGGCGGACGCGTGCATGAGCACACGCCCACCCGACGCTTCTTTTCGCGGCCGCAGTCCGACGAGGCGCGGCGCTTCATCCAGGGAGAACTGCCATGGCGCATGAGCTTCTGAAACGCATCCGTGTCGCGGTCCTCGGTGTCGTGCTTGCCGGCGCGGCGCAAGCGGCAACAGCCGCGGAGTCCATCGTGCTCGCATCGACGACGTCGACCGAGCAATCCGGCCTGTTTGCCCACATCCTGCCGATCTTCGAGAAGACGAGCGGCATCTCGGTGAAGGTGGTGGCGCTCGGCACCGGCCAGGCGCTGGACGTCGGGCGGCGCGGCGATGCGGACGCGCTGCTGGTGCACGATCGCGCCGCGGAGGACAAGTTCGTCGCCGAGGGTTACGGCAGCTATCGGCGCGACGTCATGTACAACGACTTCGTCGTCGTCGGCCCGACTGCCGATCCGGCGGCGGTGAGGGCGTCGAGCGACACCTCCGACGCCTTCAGGCGCATCGCCGGCAAGGCCGCGACCTTCATCTCGCGCGCCGACAAGAGCGGCACGCATGCGGCGGAGCTGCGCTTCTGGAAGGCGGCGGCCATCGAGCCGGTCGGACAGTCCTGGTACAAGGAGGCGGGCACCGGCATGGGCCCGACGCTCAACATGGCTGCCGGGGTCGATGCCTACACCTTGTCCGACCGTGGCACCTGGGCCAACTTCAAGAACCGCCAGAATCTTGCCATCCTGTACGCCGGCGACCCCAAGCTGTTCAACCCCTATGGTGCCATCCTGGTGAATCCGGACAGGCATCCCCATGTGAAGAAGGCCGCCGCCGAACGCTTCATCGACTGGCTGACGTCCGATGCAGGCCGCGAAGCCATCGCCTCCTACCGCATCGGCGGCGAGCAGTTGTTCTTTCCTTCGCCACGGTGACGGCGGCCGCCGTCAGCCCCCAGCCGAGCTCTGGCCGGGGGCGACCCAGTGCCCCGACTTGCCGCCGCGCTTTTCCATCAACTGCACGTCCTCGATGCGCATGCCGCGGTCGACCGCCTTGCACATGTCGTAGATGGTGAGCAGCGCGACGCTGACGGCGGTCAGCGCTTCCATCTCGACGCCGGTGCGGCCGACCGTTTCGGCGGTCACGGTGCAGCGCACCGCCGATGCCGGTTCGTCCAGATCGAACTCGGCGGCGACGCGGGTAAGCGGAATGGGATGGCAGAGCGGGATCAGTTCGCTGGTGCGCTTGGAGCCCTGGATGGCGGCGATGCGGGCGATGCCGATGACGTCGCCCTTCTTCGCGCTGCCGTCGCGGACCATCGCAAAGGTGGCGGGCTGCATCAGGATGCGGCCGCTGGCGACGGCGACGCGGCGCGTCTCGGCCTTGTCGCCGACATCGACCATGTGGGCCTGGCCGTCGGCGTCGAAATGAGTGAGGTGGGGCGGCTGGGGCAGGTTCATGGCGGTTGTTGCGTGAGGATGGGCGGGGGCTGCATCGACGACGCCCCCGACTGCTACACGAGGATACATGCCCAGGGGAACGCCGCGCTGCGGGCGGGTATCATAGCAGCCGATGATGCGCCGACCCCTCGCCCTCCTGCTCAGCCTTGCGCTCGCTTTCCCCGTCCGCGCCGTGGATCTGCCCGATCTCGGCGACGTCGGTACGTCCGATCTGTCGACGGCGGCCGAGCGCCGCATCGGTGACGAGATCATCCGCGAAATCCGCTGGAAGGATGCCGCCTACCTGGACGATCCGGAGATCGAGGAGTACGTCAATCGCCTCGGCCACCGGCTGGTGGCGGCCAGTGACAAGCCGCTGCAGGATTTCGACTTCTTCGTGATCAAGGATCCGACGCTGAACGCCTTCGCGCTGCCGGGCGGCCATGTGGGCGTGCATTCGGGCCTGATCCTGGCGGCGCAGAGCGAGTCGGAACTCGCCTCGGTGCTCGGTCACGAAATCGCCCACGTCACCCAGCGCCACATTGCGCAGATCGTCGGCAAGCAGAGCCAGGCGGGCATGGCGATGCTGGCCTCGCTGCTGATCGCGGTGCTGGCGGCGCGCAGCAGTTCGCAGGTCAGCGAGGCGGCGATCGCGGCGGGCAGTGCGGGTGCGCTGCAGTCGCAACTGGGCTACACCCGCGACTACGAACGCGAGGCCGACCGCGTGGGCCTGCAGGTCCTCGAAGGTGCAGGCTTCGACGTGCGCGGCATGCCGAGCTTCTTCGAACGCCTGCAGCGTGGCACCCGCCTGTACGAGAACAATGCGCCGGCCTACCTGCGCACCCACCCGCTGACCTTCGAGCGCATTGCCGACATGGAAAACCGCGTGTCGTCGATGCGCTACCGGCAGGTGCTGGATTCGTCGGATTTCGGCTACGTGCAGGCCAAGCTGCGCGCCCAGGCGGGATTGCCCGCGGACGCGGTGAAGGATCTCGAGAGCCGGCTTGCGCAGCAACCGCGCGATGCGACGCAGCGCTACGGGCTGGCGCGGGCGCTGATGCGCGCCGGTCGCCTCGACGAAGCGCAGGCGATGCTGGACAAGCTGCGCGGCGATGCGCCGCCATCTTCCTTCATCGAACAGCTCGGCGCGGAAATCCTGCTGGCGCGCAAGGATGGTGCGGGGGCGGTGCGCCTGCTGAGCACGGCGCAGAAGCGTTTCCCGGGCAGCCGCAGCGTCGGCTACGCGCTGGCGGACGCGCAGATCCTCTCCGGCATGCCGGCTGCGGCGGCGAGCGGCGTGCGCCAGTTGCTCAATTCCCGCGGCGACGACGTGCGCCTGTGGCAACTGCTGTCGCGCGCCGACCAGGCGCTGGGCAAGCGGACCGCACAGCACCGTGCGCAGGCCGAGGTCTATGCGCTGCAGGGCAGCCTGCCAGCGGCCATCGAGCAGCTCGAGATCGCGCGGCGCGAGGCCGATGCCGATTTCTACGAGCTGTCGGCGGTGGACGCGCGCCTGCGCGAGCTCAAGCAGCGCTACCGCGACGAGAAGCGGGACAAGGAGCGCTTTGGCGGCTCCTGACCGTGATCGGTCGCGCGGCGCGGCGGCGTGACGTGCGAGCTATCGGCTGGCTGGGCCATCCTCTAGAATCCGGGGCCTGTGCGCCACGCCTGGCGCAAGCGGAAACAAGGGAACATCGATGGATTTCGACAAGGAAGTGGATGCGCGCGGCCTCAACTGCCCGCTGCCCATCCTGCGCGCCAAGAAGGCGTTGAACGACATGACGAGCGGCGAGGTGCTGCGCGTGCTGGCGACGGACCCGGGCTCGGTGAAGGATTTCCAGGCGTTCGCCAGGCAGACGGGCAATGAGCTGGTGAAGCAGGGCGAGACGACGGACAAGGCGTATGAGTTCTTCCTGAAGCGGAAGTAGGTCGTTTGCGGTTCAGAGGCTGGATGTGAAACGGGCTGCCCGGTGATTCGGGCAGCCCGTTGCTTTTGGCGACCCTGAGCTCGTGTTGTGCTGCTAAACGCATGAGCGGGCGGGGTATTCGTTCTGCAGGCTGCGGAACTCGGCCTTTGGCCTCGGACAGTCCTCGCCTGCGCCACGAATACCCCGCCCGCTCATGCTTGTGCCTGTGGTTCGCAGCGCGAGCAGGTTTTTTCTAGCCGCCCAGTTTGGCCAGTTGCGGCTTCAGCTTGTCCACCGTGGCCTTGAAGCCGGCGAGGCGGTCGCGTTCCTGCTGCACGACGGCGGCGGGGGCGCGATCGACGAAGCTGGCGTTGCCGAGCTTGCCTTCGGCCTTGCCGATCTCGCCTTCGAGGCGGGCGATCTCCTTGCCCAGGCGCTCACGCTCCGCGGCGACGTCGATTTCCACCTTCAGCATCAGGCGGGTTTCGCCGGCCACCGCGACCGGGGCGAGCTCGTCGGCGCCGATCTCGTCGACGATCTGCACTTCGGCGAGCTTGGCCAGGCCGGCGAGGTAGGGCGCGTACAGGGCGAGCGCCGCCTTGTCGCCGGCGGCCACCAGCGGCAGGCGCTGCGCGGGGGAGATGTTCATCTCGCCGCGCAGGTTGCGGCAGGCGTAGGTCATCGCCTTCAGCTCGGCGACTTTGGCCTCGGCGACCTCGTCGATGCGTCCCATGTCCGCCTGCGGGTAGCGCACGCGCATGATGCTGTCGCCGTCCTTGCGGCCGGCGAGCGGCGCCACCGTCTGCCACAGCTCTTCGGTGATGAAGGGGATCAGCGGGTGGGCCAGCCGCAGCACCGTCTCGAGCACGCGCAGCAGGGTGCGGCGGGTGGCGCGCTGCTGGCCGGGCGTGCCATTCTGGATCTGCACCTTGGCGAGTTCCAGGTACCAGTCGCAGTACTCGTCCCACACGAATTCATACACCGCGCGCGCGACGAGGTCGAAGCGGTAGGCTTCGAATTGCTCCGCCACTTCTGCTTCGGTGCGCTGCAGGCGGGAGACGATCCAGCGGTCGGCGAAGGAGAAGTCGAGGTAGCCGCCGGGCGCGCACTGGTCGGCAGCATGCTGGCCCAGGCCGCAGTCCTGTCCTTCGGTGTTCATCAGCACGAAGCGGGTGGCGTTCCACAGCTTGTTGCAGAAGTTGCGGTAGCCCTCGCAGCGCGCCAGGTCGAACTTGATGTCGCGCCCCGGGCTGGCGAGGCTGGCGAAGGTGAAGCGCAGCGCGTCGGTGCCGAAGGCGGGGATGCCTTCCGGGAATTCCTTGCGCGTCTTCTTCTCGATGCTCTGCGCCTGCTTCGGGTTCATCAGGCCGAAGGTGCGCTTCTTCACCAGTTCGTCGAGCGCGATGCCGTCGATGAGGTCGATCGGGTCGAGCACGTTGCCCTTGGACTTGCTCATCTTCTGGCCTTCCGCGTCGCGGATCAGGCCATGCACATAGACGTGCTTGAACGGGATCTTGCCAGTGATGTGCCTGGTCATCATGACCATGCGCGCCACCCAGAAGAAGATGATGTCGAAGCCGGTGACCAGCACGGTGGAGGGCAGATAGAGGTCGAGCGCGTCGTTGCTCTTGCCCGGCCACTCGGCCGTCCAGTCCAGCGTGGAAAACGGCCACAGCGCGGACGAGTACCAGGTGTCGAGCACGTCGTCTTCCTGGCGCAGCCTGCCTTCCTCGTAGCGAGCGTGCAGCACCGACAGGCGCTCGGCCAGCTCGGGGTACTGCTCGGCAGTCTGGCCCTGGCTCTGGCGCGCGGCGACCTCGGCCTGCAGGCCGGCGATCTCGGCTTCGAGGTCGGCCTTCCAGTTGGCGATGGCCACTTCCTCGCTTTGCGCGACGTAGATGCGGCCTTCCTCGTCGTACCAGGCCGGGATGCGGTGGCCCCACCACAGCTGGCGCGAGATGCACCAGTCCTGGATGTTGTTGAGCCACTGGTTGTAGGTGTTGACCCAGTTCTCGGGGTAGAACTTGATCTCGCCGGAGGCGACGACTTCGAGCGCCTTCTCGGTGATCGACTTGCCGTCTGCGCCCGGTTTCGACATCGCGACGAACCACTGGTCGGTGAGCATGGGCTCGATCACGACGCCGGTGCGGTCGCCGCGCGGCACCTGCATCTTGTGTGCCTTGGCTTCGAGCATCAGGCCGAGCTTTTCCAGTTCGGCGACGACGGCATCGCGCGCCGGCACGCGATCCAGTCCGGCCACGCCGGCGGGCATCGCCACGCCGTCGAGGCTGATGCCGTCGGTCGTGTAACGCTCCGCCACGGCCGGCACGCTGCCGTCGAGTCTGAGCACGACGATCATGTCGAGCTTGTGGCGCTGGCCCACCGCGTAGTCGTTGAAGTCGTGCGCCGGCGTGACTTTCACGCAGCCGGTGCCGAACTCGCGGTCGACGTAGTCGTCGGCGATGATCGGGATGTGGCGGCCGGTGAGCGGCAGCGCAACGGTCTTGCCGATGAGGTGGGCGTAGCGCTCGTCCTCGGGATGCACCATCACCGCGACGTCGCCGAGCAGGGTCTCGGGGCGGGTGGTGGCGACGGTCAGGCCGCGCAGGTCACCGATCGGGCCGTCGGAGAAGGGGTACAGGATGTGGTAGAGCTTGCCGTCCTCCTCCTCGGACACCACCTCGAGGTCGGACACCGCGGTGCCGAGCTTCGGGTCCCAGTTCACCAGGCGCTTGCCGCGGTAGATCAGGCCCTCGTTGTACAGGCGCACGAAGGTCTCGGTAACCGTCTTCGACAGACCCTCGTCCATCGTGAAGCGTTCGCGTTTCCAGTCGGGGCTGGTGCCCAGGCGCCGCATCTGGCGGGTGATGGTGCCGCCGGAGTATTCCTTCCACTCCCACACCTTCTCGAGGAACTTCTCGCGCCCGAGGTCATGGCGGCTGACGCCCTGGGCGTCCAACTGGCGCTCGACGACGATCTGCGTGGCGATGCCGGCGTGGTCGGTGCCCGGCTGCCACAGCGTGTTGTCGCCGCGCATGCGGTGGTAGCGGGTGAGCGCGTCCATGATCGTCTGGTTGAAGCCGTGCCCCATGTGCAGCGTGCCGGTGACGTTGGGCGGCGGCAGCAGGATGCAGAAGGCGTTGGGGTTCGACTTGTCGAGTCCGGCGTCGAAGTAGCCGCGGGATTCCCATTCCGGGTACCAGCGACGTTCGATGTCGGCGGGCTCGAAGCTCTTGGCCAGTTCCATGGTGTTCTACGCGCGTGAAGGCAAAGCGCGGATTATAGCGGATGGCCCGCGGCCGCCCCGGCTCGGCGCAGGCTTCAGTCGACGAGCTTGTCGATGCGATGGGCGATACGCTCGGACAAGGCGGGAAGCAGGGTGGCGCGCAATTGCGCAATCGCTTCGGTGCGGATGCGTTCTGCCAGGCTGTCGAGTTCGCGCGTGACGATCTGCGGCAGTTCGTCCTCGAGCCAGGACTCGACCGAGCGGGCGATCTCGGTGTCGAGTTCGACGAGCTCCTCGATCAGCGCGGCGCGCGCGGAGACGAGCAGGGCGTGCTCATCCGCCGGGCTCAGCGCCGGCGGCTGTGAGAGTGAGAGTGCAGGTGAAAAGGGCGGCGCCAGCGGAGGTGCCATGGGGGGCGCCAGGGGAGCCGATGGCACGGCGGACCGAGGCGGTTCTGTCGCCGCGATCGTCGATGGCGCAGCGCCTGCCAGCGGCGCTGCCCCCAACTGGGCGGATGGAGGCGGTGGCGGCTCGTCTGCGGATCGTTTGTCCGGCGTGCCCTCCACAAGATCCTCCAGCGGCTGCGCTTCGAGCGAGGCGGCATCTTCCGCGGCGGCGGCGAAGTGCATCGCATCGCCAGCGAAGGCAGGGCGGGGGGCGGCGGCGAAATCGTCGAGCACCGGCACCGCGGGGGTGGCGAGTTCGCGATCGGCGAGATCGGCCAGGTCGGCCACGTCGGCGATGCTGGTGATGTCGGCGAGTTCGAGGCCGTCGACGATGTCCGTCAGGATCGGCAGATCGTCGTCGTCCTCGAGCGCGAAGGGCTCGAGGCGGGTTTCGGCTTCAAGAGCGGCGGAAGGGAACGTAGCCGGCGGGGGCGTGCGCGGTGCGCTGCCGCGGTGGCGGCGCAGCAGCGCGTCGGCCTGATCGAGCAGGGCGTCGGCGCGCTCGAGCTCGTCGTCTTGCGGTGGCTGCAACTCGTCTCTCACATCGCCTCCCTGCGCTCGGCGTCGAAGGCCTTCAGGGCCAGCCCCTTCTGCTTGTAGGCCGCCCAGCGCATGCGCGCAGGCTGTTTCTCCTCCTCGCTCTGGCCGACGATCTCGACCACCAGGCGGAACGTCTCGATGTCAGGCGGCATGTCGGCGGCAAGGTTGAACAGCATGTCCTGATGCGGCCAGCGGCTCGCGCTTTCAGCGGCGGCGAGGACGATCGGCGTCTCGGCGGCGAGCGCGGAGTCGATGCCCACATGCGGGATGAAGGCGAGCGGCTCCTGTGTCCAGAGCATCTGGTCGAGCTTGCGCAGGCTGGTCGCATCGGGCAGGCGCACGATGGCCCGGCGGCCGCCGGCATGCGCCCGCCCGATCAGCTCGCTTGCCAGCGCGAGGCGGTCGGGCGTGTTGTGGTAGAACTGCACCCGCGGCGCCACCGTCTTCAACTTCCTTTTGCCTCGGCGCGCCCGATGAGGAACTCCGACAGCAACGGCACCGGGCGGCCGGTGGCGCCCTTGGCGTCGCCCGACAGCCACGCCGTGCCGGCAATGTCGAGATGCGCCCACTTGTACGCCTTGGTGAAGCGCGCGAGGAAGCAGGCGGCGGTGATGGTCCCGGCGTAGCGGCCGCCGATGTTGCCCATGTCGGCGAAGTTGCTCTTCAGCAGCTCCTGGTATTCCTCCCACAGCGGCAACTGCCAGGCCCGGTCGCCCGATTCGGTCCCGCGCTTGAGGATTTCGGCCGCCAGGTCGTCGTCGTTGGCGAGCAGCCCGCTGGGGATCTTGCCCAGCGCGATCACGCAGGCGCCGGTCAGGGTGGCGATGTCGATCACGCAGGCCGGCTTGAAGCGCTCGGCGTAGGTCAGTGCGTCGCACAGGATGAGGCGGCCCTCGGCGTCGGTGTTCAGCACCTCGATGGTCTGGCCCGACATCGAGGTGACGACATCGCCCGGTTTGGTCGCACGACCGCCTGGCATGTTCTCGGTGGCGGGGATGAGGCCGACGACGTTGATCGGCAGGCCCATGCGCGCGATGGCCTTGAAGGTGCCCAGCACGCTGGCGGCGCCGCACATGTCGAACTTCATCTCGTCCATCTCGGCGCCAGGCTTCAGCGAGATGCCGCCGGTGTCGAAGGTGATGCCCTTGCCGACGAGCACGATGGGCTTTGCCTTGGCCTTGCCGCCCTTGTAATGCATGACGATGAACCGGGGCGGTTCATGGCTGCCGCGCGCCACCGACAGGAAGGAGCCCATGCCGAGCTTCTCGATGCCATCGCGGTCCAGCACCTCGACGTCGAACTTGAACTGCTTGCCCAGTTCCGTCGCGGTATGCGCGAGATGGCTGGGCGTGCACACGTTGCCGGGCAGGTTGCCGAGATCCTTCGCCAGCGCCATGCCTTCGGCAATCGCCTGGCCTCGCTGCACCGCGGTCTCCAGCGCCGTGCTGACCTTGCCGGCGATGACGAGGGCGAACTTCCGGGCGCCGCGCTCCTTCCTGGCGTCCTTGCCCGACTTGAGTGCGTCGAAGCGGTAGGCGCCGTCGGCGAGGATGCGCGCGGCCTGCTGTAGCCGCCATGGCAGCGATCGCGTTTCCAGATCGACATCGGCGATGAGCACGCCGGCGTCCTTCGCGGCACCGCTTGCGAGCGCCTTGGCCGCCGCGCCGAGGGCATCGCGATAGGGCTTGTCGCCGAAGTCGTCGCGCTTGCCCAGGCTGACGAGCAGCACCCGCTCGGCGGCGACGCCGGGCAGCTCGGGTAGCAGCAGGGTGGAGCCCGCCTTTTCGTCGAGGTCGCCGCGCTTGAGCAGGGCGGCAATGCGGCCATCCGAGGCCTTGTCGAGTGCCGCCGTGGCGGCGGGCAGGACGCCGTCGGCATAGGCCGCGGCAACCAGGATGCCGGCCCGGAACTTCTCCGGGGCGGCTGTCTTTATGGTAAATTCCATGCGCTTTTTCCCCTGCAATGGCGCGTGTTTCGGGCTCCTGCCGATTATGGCGCGTTCGCGGCGGAACCGTCAAAAAGCCAGGCTCATGCTCATCCAGAAACTCTTCCCTCTCTTGCTCGCGGCGCCTTCGACGCCGCCGACAGGCCCTGCGCGATGATCTTTCGTCGCGCCCTGCAGAGGGAATTCGCCCAGGTCGCCGCGGCGGTGTTCGTCGCGCTATTCGCGATCCTGATCACCACGGTGCTGATCCGTCTGCTTGGCCAGGCGGCCGGCGGGCGCGTCCCCTCCGATGCGGTCCTGGCGCTGATCGGGTTCGGCGCGCTGTCGGAAGTGCCCACGGTGCTGACGCTCACCCTGTTCATCGCCGTGCTGGTGTCGCTGTCGCGCAGCTACCGCGATTCCGAAATGGTGGTGTGGTTCGCCGCCGGCGTGCCGCTCACCGCCTGGATCGGCCCGGTGCTGCGGTTTGCCTTGCCGCTGGTGGTGGTCATCGCCGGCAGCACCTTGTTCCTGTCGCCGTGGGCGCAGCAGAAGAGCGCCGACTACAAGGACCAGCTCGAGAGCCGCGACGACACGCAGCGCGTGGCGCCGGGCGTGTTCCGTGAATCCGCAGGGGCGCGGCGGGTGTTCTTCGTCGAGACTGGCGCTGGCGAGGATGGGCGCGTGCGCAACGTGTTCGTCAGTGACGAGGGTCGTGGCCGGCTGACCGTCATCGCCTCGTCCCAGGGCTTCCTGCACAACGACGCCGAGGGCCGGCGCTTCGTGGTGCTGGAGAAGGGGCGTCGCTACGACGGTGAGCCGGGGACGCCGGAGTACCGGGTGATGGAGTTCGAGCGCTACGAAGTGCAGATCGAGCAGCCCCAGCTCGCGGCGAAACCGACGCGCACGCGCTCGATGCCCACCGCCGAGCTGCTGCGCGAGGGCGACGCGCGCAGCCTCGGTGAACTCGTCGGCCGTATCGGCATGCCGCTGGCGGCGGTGCTTCTGGCATTGATGGCGATACCGCTGTCCTTCGTCAATCCGCGAGCTGGCCGCGCCAACAACCTGCTGTTCGCCCTGCTCACCTACCTGATCTACAGCAACGCAATTTCGGTGTGCCAGTCCTGGGTTGCGCAGGGCAGGCTGGGGGTCGTTCCCGGCATGCTGCTGCCGCATCTGGTCGTGCTCGCGCTGCTGACGCTGATGTTCTATCGCCGCCTGGCGGTGTCACCGTTCTGGCGGGCGCGCGCATGAACAAGGTGCTGTTCCGCCATCTCGCGCGCGAGATCTATGGCGCGACCGCGATCGTGCTGGTGGCCTTCCTGGGCTTGTTCGCCTTCTTCGACTTCATCAACGAGCTCGAGGACGTGGGCAAGGGTGGCTACGAGGTGCATCACGCCCTGGCCTATGTGGCGATGCTGATCCCCGGCCGGGTGTACGAGCTGATGCCGGTGGCGGTGCTGATCGGCACGCTCTACGCGCTGACCGCGCTCGCACGCCAGTCGGAGATCACGGTGATGCGTGCGTCGGGGCTGTCGACGGCTGCCATGCTGCGCATGCTCGGCCTGATCGGCAGCCTGTTCGTGGCAATGACCTTCGTGTTTGGCGAATACATCGCGCCACCGGCCGAGAGCGCGGCGCAGCAATGGCGGCTGACCGCCACCCATTCGGCGGTGTCGCAGCAACTGCGCACCGGGCTGTGGGTGAAGGATGGGCCGATGGTGATCAACGTCCGCACGCTGCTGCCCGACCGCAGCCTGGAAAAGGTGCGCATCTACACCTTCGACGAGGGCTACCGGCTGGCCTCGCTTGCAGAGGCCAAGCGTGGCGTTTATGACGGTGACGGCCGCTGGCGCTTCCTCGACGTGGTGCGCACCCGCTTCCTCGAGGAGCGGACGGAGGTCGAGGACGTGCCCGAGTTCATCTGGCGCTCCGAACTCACGCCGGAGGTGCTGAGCGTGCTGATGGTGGTGCCCGAGCGCATGTCGGTCGCCAACCTGTGGGCTTACCGGCAGCATCTCAAGGAGAACCAGCAGAACGCGGACCGCTACGAGATCGCGCTGTGGAAGAAGCTGGTCTACCCGCTCGCGGTGCTGGTGATGATGGCGCTCGCGCTGCCTTTCGCGCTGACGCACGACCGCATGAGCAACGTCAGCATGAAGGTCTTCCTCGGCGTCATGCTCGGGGTGACCTTCCACCTGTTGAACGGCCTGTTCTCGAATCTCGGCGTCATCAACGCATGGAACAGCGGCCTGGCCGCAGTCACGCCCAGCGTGTTGTTCCTTGGTGCCGCAGCGTTGATGCTGTACATGGTGGATCGCCGCTGAGCGATGGATCGCGCGCTGACGGCCCGCCCTGAAGGGCAGGGTGCAAACGAAGAAACGGGCCCGAAGGCCCGTTTCTTTTCGTACGACAGGCTGAGGTGCTGCGATCAGCCCTGCTGCGCTGCCTTCTTCGCAGCGGCAGCCTTGTAGTCCAGCTTTTCCTTGATGCGTGCCGACTTGCCCGAGCGCTGGCGCAGGTAGTACAGCTTGGCACGACGCACATCACCGCGGCGCTTCACCTCGATGTTGGCGAGCAGCGGCGAGTAGGTCTGGAACGTACGTTCCACGCCTTCGCCCGAGGAGATCTTGCGGACGATGAAGGACGAGTTCAGGCCGCGGTTGCGCTTCGCGATCACCACGCCTTCGTACGCCTGCAGACGTTCGCGCGTACCTTCCTTCACCTTCACCTGGACGATCACCGTGTCGCCCGGCGCGAATTCGGGGATGGTCCTGCCCTGCATGACGCGGGCCATTTCTTCCTGTTCGAGTTGCTGAAGCAGGTTCATTGCATTAACTCCATCAATGTCGTTGGCCTCGGTCTGTCGCCTCGGCCTGGCCGCAGAGCAGGTCGCCACCTGATGCGCGCCGTTTGTCGTCGAGCTTTCAGGCGATGCAGCTGCCTTGGGCTCCGGCTTGCTCCTGCCTGAATTCCTCAAGCAGGTTCAATTCTGTCTTGTTCAATACCCGCCCGGCCAGCAGGTCGGGGCGGCGTTGCCAGGTGCGACCCAGCGCCTGCTTGAGCCGCCAGCGGCGGATTGCTGCGTGGTTGCCCGACAGCAGCACGTCGGGCACCCGTTCGTCTTCATATACTTCCGGCCGCGTGTAATGCGGACAGTCAAGCAGCCCATCGACGAAGGAATCCTCCTGCGCCGAGTCTGCGGTGTTCAGGGCGCCGGGCAACTGGCGCACGATCGCGTCGAGCATCACCATCGCTGGCAGTTCTCCACCCGACAGCACGAAGTCGCCGAGCGAGATTTCCTCGTCCACCTCGCGGTCGATCAGCCGCTGGTCGATGCCTTCATAGCGGCCGCACAGCAGGATCAGGCCCGGACGGTGTGCCAGTTCCATCACCAGCGCCTGGTCCAGCCTGCGGCCCTGCGGCGACAGGTAGATCAGTTTGCCGCTACCGCTGCCCAGCGCTGCGGCCTGAGCCTCACGCGCCTGGCGGATCGCCTTCTGCAATGGTTCGGCCAGCATGACCATGCCGGGCCCGCCGCCATAAGGCCGGTCATCCACCGTGCGATGCGCATCGGTCGCGAAGTCGCGCGGGTTGTGGAACGCGATCTCGTACAGCGCGCGGTCCCTCGCCCGCCGGGTGATGCCGCTGCCGGTGAGGGCGGCGAACATTTCCGGAAACAGCGTGATGACGTCGTAGCGGCGCGTGCCGCCCGCCACTGTCGCCGTCACCAATCCTTCTCCCACGCCACCCGGATCTGCCGGGCTTCGAGGTTCACGTCCAGTATGTAGGCCGCGACGAACGGGATCAGCCGCTCAACCGCGTCCTCTCCTTCACCGTCCTGCACCTGCAGCACGTCGTGCGCGCCGGTCGATACCAGCGACGAGACGCTGCCCAAGGCATCGCCGGCCTGATTCACGACCGCCATGCCGACCAAGTCGGCCCAGTAATACTCGTCTTCGGCGGGCTTGGGCAGGGCTTCGCGCGGCGCGCCGATGTAGAAACCGTCCGCCGCCTCGGCGGCATTGCGGTCCGGCACTTCGCGGAAGGCGGCAACCAGCCCCTTGCCGTGCAATCTGAAGCCGGTCAGCGTGACCGGCTTCCATTGCTCATCCGGGGCGTCATCTCGCTCGGAGAACCACCACTGGGGCATCTTCTTCCATGCCGCAGGGTCGTCGCCAAAGGGATGAACCTTGACCCAGCCCTGAACGCCGAAAGGGGCGACGATGCGCCCCAGTACGATCATGCTCGCGACCGCTCGGTGGAGCCGTCGGTCCGCTTTCAGGCGGCCTTGGCGGCCTGCTTGACCAGACGGGCAACCGTCGGCGAGAGCTGGGCGCCGTTCTGCTCCCAGTAGGCCAGGCGCTCTGCGTTCACGACCAGATTCTTCTCGGCGCCAGAAGCCACCGGGTTGTAGTAACCCACGCGCTCGATGAAGCGACCGTCACGACGGTTGCGGGAATCGGCCGCAACGATGTTGTAGAACGGGCGCTTCTTGGCGCCACCACGGGCAAGGCGAATGACGACCATCTGATTTTCCTGAATAGGTAGATGCGAAAAGCCCGTGAGCTTACGACAAAATGTCCGGATCGGCAATAAGTTTCCTGTCGCCCGATGCGGCGCTCGGGCATACGGCGCAGCACGCGCGCGACGCGCTTGACCGGCAATTTGAATACAATCGCCTTGAATGCAATCGGTCTTCCCCCCGCGGCCTGTTCGGCCTTCTCGTCACCCGCACCCGTTTTCGCTCATGGCAGACTCCGCGCGCAATCACGAACCAGCCGATGCCATCATCGAATGGCTTGCGGCCGAGCCCGACCCGGACATGATGGCGGAGCTCGGTGCCTTGCGCGCGCACCTCGGCGGCCTGCCTGAAGGGGCAGAGCAACGCGATGCGCAAGTCCTGCTGCAGATGGCGGAAAGGGCGCTCGATGCCGCCGGCAGGTTGCGTCCGCAGCTCCTCACGGCCGGCCTGCCCTTGTCGCGCGAGCTCCACATGGCAGCCGAAGCGCTGGTGGGGCTCTTGTGCGACATCGCCGCAGCCCTGTGGAGCGTCCAGAAGCTTCGCGAGTCGCGCTGGTTGCGCCTGGGACGGGGCGCGACCGAGGACGCAGTGGGAGAGGCCTTCGTGCTGGTGTGCGAGGCTCACATTGTCCTGTCCATGTCGGGGGCGGCGGCGCCGGACGGGTTCTGGCGCAGGGCGCATGCCTTGAGCGGCGTCGACGCGGGCGTGCCCGCGCAGGATTTGGATGCGGCGGTTGCGCGGCGCCTGTTCCTGTATCGGCGCATGTTGGCGGCAACCGTCGCGCAGCCGGAGAGCCTGACGCCGCGCGAATCGTCCTGGTTGTTCGATTACCTCGACGCGACGGCGATGCATGCGCAGTTGTCGCTGGAGCCCGTCGCGCCGGCATCCGCCGCCTACTGGATCGACCCGTCTGCCGACCATGCGCCAGTGGCGGTCGCACGGCGTCCGCCGCCTGAGGGAGGGGCGGTACGTTATTTCAGCCCCGCGCCGCTGGTGTCGCATGCACGTGATCACATCGAATGGCTCGAGGCGTGCATGATGGAGGCGGAGCTGAGCAGCCTGGAGGTCGATGGCGAAGCCCTCGCGCCGGACGTGGCCGGGCTGCCTTTCGGACTTGCGCCGGGGGAGATGCTTTCGCTGCTGCGGCGCTTGCGCGACCGGTGGGTAATGTCTCCGATGCGGGAGCTGCCCCGGCGCAGGTATCAGTACACCGTGCAGGTATGCGTGGGCCTGCGGGCGCTGTGGGAACTCGGACGCGGCGAAATCGAGGCGGCGCGCATCGCCCAGTGGATGGTGCTCAACGAGAGTCCAGGCGGCTACGCGATCATGTGTGTCTCCGGGGTGGCCGGCGTGATCGAGGCGGGCATGGTCGTTGCGCTGCGGCGCCACGCGACTGAGCCCTGGACGGTCAGTCTGGTGCGTTGGGCGCGCAGCGACAATCCCGATCAGGTCGAGCTGGGCCTGCAGATCCTGTCGCTCGGGTTCGCATCGATCCAGCTTGGTTTTCGCGGCAGCGAGGTGCACAGCGCCGCGCCGGGGTTGATGCTTCCGGCGATGGCGCCCTTGCGCGCCCATCCGGTGATCCTTGCGCCGGCCGGCACGTACAAGTCGCGACGCTTCGTCTTCGTGCGTGACGGAGCGTCGCTGTACGTGGCCCAGGGAAGAGCGCTCGGTCTCGACATGCAGACTGCGAACGTCGAGATGTTCCAGTACGAGACCGATCCCTACGCGCTTTGATGCGCAGGGTTGGCAGGGCCTTCGGGCGAGGCCTGCAGCAGCTCGTCCAGGCGCAAGTCGGCGGTGGCCAGCGCCTCCTCGAGCCGTCGCGCCGCCGCGGCCGCAGCGCCATCGCCGGCCACCGCCAGCCAGGCTTGAGGATCCAGCGCGAAACGCTCGATCACCGTGCGGACGTGGATGCGCCGGGCAGCCTGGGTCAGCACCCAGTCGCCGTCTTCGGTGCGCGTGGTCCATCCCGCTTCGCGCAGGTTCTCGAGCAGTGTTTCCGCCGCATGCTCGGCAAGTCCGGTACTGCCCCGCAGCAGCGTGAAGGACGCCGGCTTGCCCGTTTGCTGGGCATGCGCGAGGGCAGCGAGCATGCCGATCGCCGCCCAGGCGCGATCGCCGGGGAAGGGGCGGGTGATGCGCTGGCGCTCGAGGAAGGCCGGCAGCATGGCCGAGACCAGGGCACCCAGCAGCACCACCGTCCATGACAGGTAGAGCCAGATCAGGAAGATCGGCAGCGCCGCGAAGGTGCCGTAGATCAGCGTGTAGGTCGGAAAGCTGGCGATGAACATACCGAAGGCGCGCTGCATGAGGAAGAACACCAAGGCCGCTGCCATGCCGCCGATGAGGGCGTGCAGCGGTCGCACCGGATGGTTGGGCACGGCAAAGTACAGGAAGCTGAACAGTGCGCCGAGCAGCAGCGGCGGCAGGATGCGCGCCGCGATTTCGCCCAGCCACGGCAGATGACCGGCCCATTCCATCGAGGTGGTGACGAGGTAGCCGGTGGCGATGACGCTCGCGCCGAACACGATGGGGCCGATCGTCAGCACGAACCACGACACCGTGAGCCGCATCAGCATCGGCCGCGGCCGGCGCACTCCCCAGATGAGGTTGAAGACCTTTTCTATCGTCCCCAGCAGCAGCAGGGCGGTGACGGCCAGCAGGCCGGTGCCGATCAGCGTGAGCTGGCCCGCCTTCTGCGAGAACTGCAGCGCATAGGTGGCGATGATGCGGCCGGCCCGCTCCGGCAGCAGGTTCTGCAGCAGGAAGCTCTTCAGCGAGGCGCCGAGGGCGTCCATGCCCGGCAGGTTGCCGAACACGCCCAGCGTGACGGCGACCAGCGGCACCAGCGAGAGCAGGGTGGTGAAGGCGAGGCTTCCGGCCACCTGCGGGCAGCGCGTGGCGGTGAAGCGTTCGGCGAAAAGACGCAGGAAATCGCGCAGGGCGGCGTGACTCATGGAGGGCTGGCGTGCGGGGGCAGGTGACGGGGCACGGGTATAATGCCGCGCATTCTATCGGCACCACTGCCGCTCCTTTCATCTTTTGCCCCATTCGATCGTCGCTCCCCGAACTCATGCAGGAAATTCTCGTGCTGTATTACAGCCACCGCGGATCGGTGGGCGCACTGGCCGAGCAGATCGCTCTCGGTATTCACCAGGTCCCGGGCGCCGCCGCGCGCGTGCGCACCGTGCCGCGCGTCTCGACCGTGTGCGAGGCGGTGGAGGACGACATTCCGGCCAGCGGCCCGCCCTACGTGGAGGCGGCGGATCTGCGCGAGTGCGTCGGGCTGGCGCTGGGCAGTCCGACACGCTTTGGCAACATGGCCGCGCCGATGAAGTATTTCCTCGATGGCCTGGCCGGCGACTGGGTCAACGGCACGCTGGCCGGCAAGCCCGCCTGCGTCTTCACGTCGACGGCTTCGCAGCACGGCGGGCAGGAGACCACGCTGATGTCGATGATGTTGCCTCTGCTGCACCACGGCATGCTGCTGATGGGCATCCCGTACACCGAGCCGGCGCTGAACGCCACGCGTAGCGGCGGCACGCCCTATGGGGCAAGCCACGTGTCCGGTGCCGACGGATCGCCGCTATTGACCGCGGACGAGATTGCGCTGGCGCAGGCGCAGGGGCGCCGCCTGGCCGAGACGGCCCTCAGGCTGGCGGTGCGGCCATGAGCGCGCGTGCCTGGTCGCTGCTGGCGAGTGCCAGCCTGTTGGCGCTGATCGTGCTGTGCGTGCTGTGGGAAGCGTGGCTCGCGCCGCTGCGGCCCGGCGGCTCGTGGATGATGCTGAAGGTGGTGCCGTTGCTGCCGGCGGTGTTCGGCATCCTGCGCGGCAAGCGCTACACGTATCAGTGGATGTCGATGATGTCGCTGCTGTACGTCGTCGAGGGCGTGCTGCGCGCCCGTGATCCTGGCCTGGTCGGGCCGCTCGCCATTGCCGAGGCGGTGCTTGCCGTCGTGCTGTGTGTGTGCGTGATCATGTACGCGCGCGCAACCGCGCCTTCCCGCCAGCGGCAATCCTAGCCGGGGCGCGGCAATCGCACACCTGGTCGCGCCCCTCAATCGATGAGCGTGACCAGGTCCGCTCCGAGCCGGCAGGCAGTCCGGCCTCCGCTTGTGAGAGCGGACCGGGCCGCGATCAGCCCGCGTATCGTTTCGGCGTCCGGATCAGACGGCGAAGCAGACGTCACACCTGCGGGTTGAGCTTGTGGCCGCCGCCGTGCAGCTTGTTCAGTGCGTTCAGGTAGGCCTTGGCGGAGGCGACGATGATGTCGGTGTCCGCGCCCTGGCCGTCCATCACCCGACCTTGACGCGCCAGCCGCACCGTGACCTCGCCCTGCGCGTCGGTGCCGGTGGTGATCGCGTTGACCGAATACAGGAGCAGCTCGCAGCCGCTGTCGACGATGGACTCGATCGCCTTGAAGGCCGCATCCACCGGACCCGAGCCTTCTGCGCAGGTACTCTGCTCGCTGCCGCCCACCGTCAGGGTGATTTCGGCCTGCGGCTTTTCGCCGGTCTCGGAGTGGAAGCGGCTGGCGATCAGGCGGAAATGTTCGGCTTCCGGCGTCACCGATTCGTCGCGCATCAGCGCGTGCAGGTCTTCGTCGAAGATCTCGTGCTTCTTGTCGGCGAGTTCCTTGAAGCGGGCAAAGGCGTTGTTGAGCTGTTCCTCGGAGCCGATCGTGATGCCGAGTTCCTGCAGCCGCGCACGGAAGGCGTTGCGGCCGGAGTGCTTGCCCAGAACCAGCTTGTTGGCGCCCCAGCCGACATCCTCGGCGCGCATGATCTCGTAGGTTTCGCGGTGCTTGAGCACGCCATCCTGGTGGATGCCGGACTCGTGAGCGAAGGCGTTGGCGCCGACGATGGCCTTGTTCGGCTGCACGGGGTAGCCGGTGACCTGCGACACCAGCTTGGAGGCGGGCACGATCTGCGTGGTGTCGATGCGCGTCTCGACCGGGAACACATCGGCGCGCGTGCGCACCGCCATGACGATCTCTTCAAGCGAGGCGTTGCCTGCGCGCTCGCCCAGGCCGTTGATGGTGCATTCCACCTGGCGCGCGCCGGCCATCACTGCGGCGAGCGAGTTTGATACCGCGAGGCCGAGGTCGTTGTGGCAATGCACCGACCAGATCACCTGATCGGAATTGGGCACGCGCTCGATGAGCGTGCGGATCGTCGCCGCATACTGCTCCGGCACGTTGTAGCCCACCGTGTCGGGGACGTTGATCGTCCTTGCGCCGGCGCGGATGACTTCCTCGAAGATGCGGCACAGGAAGTCGATTTCGGACCGGCCGGCATCCTCGGCGGAAAACTCGACGTCGTCGGTGTATTCGCGCGCCCAGCCCACTGCCTTGACCGCCTGCGCCACCACCTCGTCTGGCGTCATGCGCAGCTTCTTCTCCATGTGGATCGGGCTGGTGGCGATGAAGGTGTGGATGCGGCCGCGCGCCGCCGGACGGATCGCCTCGCCGGCACGGCGGATGTCGTTCTCGTTGGCGCGCGCCAGCGAGCAGACGGTGGATTCCCTGATCGCCTCGGCGATCGAGCGTACGGAGTCGAAGTCGCCATTGGAGGCGGCGGCGAAGCCGGCCTCGATGACATCGACCCGCATGCGTTCGAGCTGGCGGGCGATGCGCAGCTTGTCGTCACGCGACATCGACGCGCCGGGGCTCTGCTCGCCATCACGCAAGGTCGTGTCGAAGATGATCAACGGGTCTTTTTTCATGATCGGCTCCCGGGGTCGGATGGGAAGAGGATTACGCTCGCGGCTCGTCTGTGGAGCCGGTGGACGGATTGGGCGGGGTGGATTCGCCAGCTGCCGGCTTCTTCTTCAGGTTCCAGATCCACAGGATGTAGCCCGACGCGGCGTAGGCGAGGAAGAGGCCGAACAGCACCCCCGGCGGATAAGTCGACACCAGCGCGAAGCCCAGCACCAGCGCGATCACGACAATGAAGGGCACGCTCTTGCGCAGGTTGATGTTCTTGCCGCTCCAGAACAGCACGTTGCTGATCATCGACAGGCCGGCGAACACGGTGAGCGCGCACGCATACCAGCGCAGGTCGTCACCGCTTGCGCCGTTGTCGATCGACACCCAGACGAGGCCGGCGACGAGCGCCGCCGCGGCCGGGCTCGGCAGCCCCTGGAAGAAGCGTTTGTCGACGACCTCGATGTTGGTGTTGAAGCGGGCCAGGCGCAGTGCGGCGCCGGCGCAGTAGATGAAGGCGGCGATCCAGCCGATCTTGCCCATGTCCTTGAGCGCCCATTCGTAAATCACGAGGGCGGGCGCGACGCCGAAGGACACCATGTCGGACAGCGAGTCGTATTGCGCGCCGAATTCGCTCTGCGTATGCGTCAGGCGGGCGATGCGGCCGTCCAGGCCGTCGAGCACCATGGCGACGAAGATCGCCACCGCGGCGACCTCGAAGCGCAGGTTCATCGCCTGCACGATGGCGAAGAAGCCGGCGAACAGTGCGGCAGTGGTGAACAGGTTGGGCAGGATGTAGATGCCGCGTCTGCGCTTTTCGAGGGGGATCAGGGGGGAACGGTCTAGGTGCGCCACAGTTTCGGGACCGATAGGTGCGGGACTTCGATTCTAGCGCATGCGCACGTCGCAGCGCCCCTTGCCCGGGATGGAGGATGCGGGCGGAGGACGAAAAAAAACCGGCCCCGCGAGCGGGGCCGGCATCGATGCTTGGCGAAGCGATCAGTTCTTCGACTTGTCGACCAGGGCCTTGGCCTTGATCCACGGCATCATGTCGCGCAGCGTGGCACCGACCTTCTCGATCTGGTGGTCGGCGTTCAGGCGGCGGTAGGCGGTCATGCTCGGGTAGTTGGTGCGGCCCTCGAGGATGAACTGCTTGGCGTACTCGCCGGTCTGGATGCGCTTGAGCGCGTTGCGCATGGCGGCGCGCGACTGCTCGTTGATGACTTCGGGGCCGGTCACGTACTCGCCATACTCCGCGTTGTTGGAGATGGAGTAGTTCATGTTGGCGATGCCGCCCTCGTACATCAGGTCGACGATCAGCTTGAGCTCATGCAGGCACTCGAAATAGGCCATTTCGGGCGCGTAGCCGGCTTCGACCAGGGTCTCGAAGCCCATCTTCACCAGCTCGACGGCGCCGCCGCACAGCACGGCCTGTTCGCCGAAGAGGTCGGTCTCGGTCTCTTCGCGGAAGTTGGTCTCGATCACGCCGCCCTTGGTGCCGCCGTTGGCTGCCGAGTACGACAGGGCGATGTCCTTGGCCTTGCCCGAGCGGTCCTGGTACACCGCGATCAGGGTCGGGACGCCGCCCCCACGCAGGTATTCGGAGCGCACGGTGTGGCCCGGGCCCTTCGGCGCGACCATGATCACGTCCAGGTCGGCACGCGGCACGATCTGGTTGTAGTGCACGTTGAAGCCGTGCGCGAAGGCGAGCACTGCACCCTTCTTGATGTTGGGCTCGACGTCGTCGCGGTACACCTGCGGTGCGGTCTCGTCCGGCAGCAGGATCATGACGACATCGGCGTCTTTCACCGCCTCGCCGATCTCCTTGACGGTCAGGCCGGCGGCTTCGGCCTTGGCCCACGAGCTGCCTTCCTTGCGCAGGCCGACGGTGACGTTCACGCCGGAATCGCGCAGGTTCTGCGAGTGGGCGTGGCCCTGGGAGCCGTAGCCGACGATGGTGACCTGCTTGCCCTTGATGAGGGAGAGGTCGGCGTCCTTGTCGTAATAAACTTTCATGGTTTTCCTTTCAGGCTTGCATGAGGGGGAGGGGCAGCGTGCGACCGGGGGCGCCTCGGTCACCGGCTGCAGGAGGGCGGAGGTTAAAGCTTCAGCACCCGGTCGCCGCGGCCGACGCCACAAACGCCCGAGCGCACCGTCTCGAGGATCAGCGCCGGGTCGATCGCGCCCACGAAGGCGTCGAGCTTGGCCTGGTTGCCGGTCAGCTCGACCACGTAGGACGCGTCGGTGACGTCGATGATGCGGGCACGGAAGATGTCGGCGGTGCGCTTGACCTCCTCGCGGTCCTTGCCGGTGGCGCGCACCTTGATGAGCATCAGTTCGCGCTCGATATGCGCTGCCTCCGAGATGTCGACGACCTTGACCACCTCGACGAGCTTGTTCAACTGTTTGGTGATCTGCTCGATGATCTCGTCCGAGCCGGAGGTGACGATGGTCATGCGCGACATCGAGGCATCCTCGGTCGGCGCGACAGTGAGCGACTCGATGTTGTAGCCGCGAGCAGAGAACAGGCCGGAGACGCGCGACAGCGCGCCGGATTCGTTTTCGATCAGGAGGGAGATGACGTGACGCATGTTGGGTGAGATCCGGAATGCAGGTGGGGTGCGCAGCGGGCAGGCGGTTACAGATCCTCGGCGGACAGGATCATCTCGGTGAGACCCTTGCCGCCCTGCACCATCGGATAGACGTTCTCGGTCTGATCCACCTGGAAATCGAGGAACACGAGCTCGTTCTTGTGCTTGACGAAGGCCTCGCGCAGCGCGTCCTCGACGTCGCAAGGGCGATCGACGCGGATGCCGACGTGACCGTAGGAGGCGGCCAGCTTGGCGAAGTCGGGCAGCGAATCCATGTACGACTCGGAGTAGCGCGCGCCGTGGAAGATCTGCTGCCACTGCCGCACCATGCCCAGGTAGCGGTTGTTCAGGTTGCAGATCTTGATCGGCAGGCGGAACTGTTTGCAGGTCGACAGTTCCTGGATGTTCATCTGGATCGAGGCTTCGCCGGTGATGCAGGCGACCTGCGCGTCCGGGTGCGCGAGCTGGGCACCCATCGCGTAGGGCAGGCCGACGCCCATGGTGCCGAGGCCGCCGGAATTGAGCCAGCGGCGCGGTTGCTCGAAGGGGTAGTACTGCGCCGCCCACATCTGGTGCTGGCCGACGTCGGAGGTGACGATGGCGTTGCCGCCGGTCACTTCCCACAGCTTCTGCACGACGAACTGCGGCTTGATGATCTCGTCCGAGTTCTTGTAGGCCATGCAGTTGCGACCGCGCCATTCCTCGATCTGCTTCCACCAGGTCGCGAGGTGGTCGGCATTCGGGCGGGCGGCGCCGGCCTCGAGCTGGCGGATCATCTCGTCCAGCACTTCCTTGACGTCGCCGACGATGGGGACGTCGACCTTGACGCGCTTGGAGATCGATGACGGGTCGATATCCACATGGATGATCTTGCGCGGCTCTTCCGCGAAGTGCGCCGGATTGCCGATGACGCGGTCATCGAAGCGGGCGCCTACGGCCAGCAGCACGTCGCAGTAATGCATCGACATGTTGGCTTCGTAGGTGCCGTGCATGCCAGGCATGCCGAGGAACTGGCGGTCGCTCGCCGGATAGCCGCCGAGGCCCATCAGCGTGTTGGTGACCGGATAGCCGAGCAGGCGGATCAGGCGCGTCAGTTGTTCGGCGGCGTCGGCCAGCACCACGCCGCCGCCGGTGTAGATCATCGGCCGCTTCGCTTCGAGCAGCAGTTGCACCGCCTTCTTGATCTGGCCCTGGTGGCCACGCACCACCGGGTTGTACGAGCGCATCGAGATTTCCTTCGGATACTCGAAGTCGCACTTGGCGATGGTGATGTCCTTCGGGATATCGACCAGCACCGGGCCGGGGCGGCCCGTCTTTGCCAGATAGAAGGCCTTCTTGATCGTGCTGGCGATGTCACGTACGTCGCGCACCAGGAAGTTGTGCTTCACGCATGGACGCGTGATGCCGACCGTGTCGACTTCCTGGAAGGCGTCCTGGCCGATCGCCGCGGTGGGCACCTGGCCGGAGATGATGACGAGCGGGATCGAATCGCAGTAAGCGGTGGCGATGCCGGTGACAGCATTCGTCGCGCCAGGGCCGGAGGTGACCAGCGCCACACCCACCTTCTGGGTGCTGCGCGCGTAGCCGTCGGCGGCATGCACGGCGGCCTGTTCGTGGCGCACCAGCACATGGCGCACTTCTTCCTGCTGGAACAGGGCGTCATACAGGTAGAGCACTGCGCCACCGGGGTAGCCGAACACGTATTCGATCTTTTCTTCCTGCAGGCACCTGACTACAATTTCCGCCCCGGTCAACACCATTGCAAACTCGCTCTACAAAACGTTTGGAGAAACGCCGAACGTTACCGGCCCCCAGGGTTTTGGTCAAGGCTGCAAGACTGCGTGGGTCGCAGCCGCGCCTGTCCCGGATTTGGCGGTCGATTCCCGCGCGGGCAACCGCTTCCCTCCTCGCCATCGGCATGAAAAGAAAAACTCCCCGAGCCGCACCGCGGCAGATGCCGGCCGCGCCGCCTGCCGCAGAGCGTGCCGTGGCGGAACTTGCCGGCCTGCGGCGCCGTCTCGCCAGCATGTTGTATGAATGCCTGCTGCTGCTCGGCGTGCTCGCGCTCACCTTCCTCGTGCCTTACCTGATGCTGGGCGTCGCGGCAGGCATTGCGCCGCCGGGCTGGTTCGCGTGGCTGCACATTTTCGTGGTGCTGGGCGGCTACTTCGTCTGGTACTGGACGCGCCATGGGCAGACGCTCGCGATGCAGACCTGGCGCCTCAGGATCGTCAACGCGGCCGACGGCCGTTCGCCGGGGGCGGCACAAGGCTGGCTCCGCTACGCGCTGGCCTGGCCCTCGGTGCTGCTGCTGGGCGTCGGCGTGCTGTGGGCGTTCTTCGATCGCGACCGCCAGTTCCTGCACGACCGCCTCGCGCGAACCTGCATCGTGCTGATGCCGGAACGGCCAAAGGCCTGAGGCGGCTGAGGTGCTCAGGGCGCACGGCGGGAACTTTCCCGCCCGATTGCGGTTAGCATCCATGACGATGCCTGAAGGATAGTGGTCGCAAGTCGTCGCGGCGCATGGGCGCCGGGGCGCCGCCGCCGGGGTTTTCGGAACCCCGCTGCGCGACCGGACGCGCCTGCCAATGACCGACTTCAACCCAGACACCCCTTTCGACAAGCCATCGGCCTGCCACGCGCAAGCGACGGAGGCCGTTCTGCTCGCCCTGCGCACCTCGCCCCACGCCGGCCTCGGCTCGGACGAGGCCGTGCGCCGGCTGCACCTGTGCGGCGCCAATGCGTTGCCGCCGCCGCCGCGGCGCGGTGCGCTGATGCGCTTCCTGCTGCAATTCCACAACGTGCTCATCTACGTCCTGCTGGTGTCCGGGGTCGTGACCACCTTGCTGGGCCATCTGGTCGACGCCGCGGTCATCTTCGGGGTGACGGTGATCAATGCGGTCATCGGCTTCCTGCAGGAGGGCAAGGCCGAGCGTGCCCTCGACGCCATCCGCGACATGCTCGCGCCGCATGCCCATGTGTTGCGTGATGGGCGGCGGCAGGAGGTCGCCGCCGATGCGTTGGTGCCGGGTGACATCGTGTTCCTCGCTTCGGGCGACCGCGTCCCCGCCGACCTCCGCCTGCTCGACGTGCGCAGCCTGCGCATCGAGGAGGCGGCGCTCACCGGTGAGTCGCTCGGCGTCGACAAGTCGATCGCGCCGGTCTCCGCCGATGCGCCGCTCGGCGATCGCACCTCCATGGCCTTCTCGGGCACGCTGGTGAGCTACGGGCAGGGTGTGGGGGTGGTGGTGACGACGGGCGCGGCAACCGAGATCGGCCGCATCAGCACGCTGCTCGGCGCGGTGGAGGGCATGAGCACGCCGCTGCTGCGCCAGATGGCTGGATTCAGCCAGTTCCTGACCTGGGTCATCCTTGCCATTGCGGTGGCCGCGTTCGTATTTGGCACGCAGATCCGGGACTACAGTGCCGGCGACATGTTCATCGCCGCCGTCGGCCTGGCGGTGGCGGCGATCCCCGAGGGACTGCCGGCGGTCATGACGATCACCCTTGCCATCGGCGTGCAGCGCATGGCACGGCGCCGGGCCATCATCCGGCGCCTGCCGGCGGTCGAGGCGCTGGGCTCGGTCACGGTGATCTGCTCGGACAAGACCGGCACCCTGACGCGCAATGAAATGACGGTGCAGCGTGTGATCTGCGCTGATGGCGAGGTCGGCGTCACCGGCACCGGCTATGCGCCGCAGGGGGGCTTCGAGCGCGAGCGGCGCGAACTCGGCGTCACCGAGGCGCCATTGCTTGCCGACATCGGCCGCGCCTGCTTGCTGTGCAACGATGCCGAGCTGAGCCTGCACGACAGCCAGTGGCGCATGGTGGGCGATCCGACCGAAGGGGCGCTGATGACGCTGGCGCTGAAGGCCGGCAGCGATCCGCGCCTGGAGCGCGAGGCGTTGCCGCGCGACGACGTGATTCCGTTCGAATCCGAGCACCGCTTCATGGCCACGCTGCATCACGATCACCAGGGCAAGGCGCGGGTGATGCTCAAGGGTGCGCCGGAGCGCGTGTTGGCGTTGTGCTCTGTCAGCCGCCGGCTTGACGGCGAACCGTCGCCGCTGGATGCGGATGCCTGGCAGCAGGCAATGGACGAGGCTGCGGGTGCGGGCATGCGCCTGCTCGCGGTCGCCGAGCGAAGTGCGACCGGCGGCGAGCGCACGCTGACCTTCGCGGACGTGGAGGCGGGCGGCTTCACCCTGCTCGCGGTGCTGGGCATCACCGATCCGCCACGCCCCGAGGCAGTGCAGGCAGTGGCGAGCTGCCTCGCCGCCGGCATGCGCGTGAAGATGATCACCGGCGACCACGCGGCCACTGCACGTGCGATCGGCCAGCAACTGGGCCTCGCGGCCGACGTCCGCGTGCTGACCGGCGCGGAGATCGAGCGCCTGGACGATGCTCGCCTCACCGAGGTGGTGAGGGACGTCGATATCTTTGCCAGGGCGAGCCCCGAGCACAAGCTGCGCCTGGTGCAGGCGCTGCAGGCGAGGGGAGAGGTGGTGGCGATGACCGGCGACGGTGTCAATGACGCACCTGCGCTCAAGCGTGCGAATGTCGGCGTGGCCATGGGCCACAAGGGCACCGAAGCGGCCAAGGAGGCGGCCGAGATGGTGCTGGCCGACGACAACTTCGCCTCGGTCGCCGCCGCCGTCGAGGAGGGACGCACGGTCTACGACAACCTGCGCAAGGCCATCGCCTACATCCTGCCGACGAACATCGGCCAGGCGGCGATGGTGTTCTGTGCGGTGCTGTTCGGGCTCACGATGCCGATCACGCCGGTGCAGATCCTGTGGGTGAACATGGTCACTGCGGTCACGCTGGCACTGGCGCTGGCCTTCGAACGGCCCGAGGCCGACATCATGACGCGCCCGCCGCGCGCGCCGGACGAGCCGCTGCTCAATGGCCTGCTGGCATGGCGCATCGTGTTCGTCGGCTTCCTGCTCGTTGCGGGTGGCATGGGCCTGTTCCTGTGGGAAGTCGCCCGCGGCGCCAGCCTGGAGGCCGCCCGCACCGCGGCGGTGAACGCGCTGCTGATGGGGGAGGTGTTCTACCTCTTCAATGTGCGCAACCTTTACGCCTCGGTGCTCAGTCGCGACGGTTTCCTCGGCAATCGCTATGTCCTGCTGGCGATCGTGATGCTGGCGGTCTGCCAGGCGATGTTCACCTATCTCCCGGCCATGCAGGGCCTGTTCGGCACCGAACCGCTCGGCGGTGATGTGTGGCTGCGCATCCTTGGGTTCGGTGTCGTGCTGCTGTGCGCGGTCGAGGCGGAAAAACTGGTGTTGCGGCGCTTCTTCAGGCGTGACGAAGCTCATTTACGCCAGGCATGCCCCACTCACTCACCAGGGAGCGAGTCATGATGAGGCTGCGTACCATCCTTGCTGCAACCGATCTGTCAGCCGTGGCCCGCCATGCCGCGATGCGGGCGGCGCTCATGGCAACCGGGAGCAAGGCCCGGCTGTCGCTGCAGCATGTGGTGAGCGTGGGGGCGATCGACTCCTTGCGGCAGCTTTTCTCGGGGGCGCAGTCCGAAGTGCAGAGCCGCCTGATGGACGAGGTGCGCGACGACCTGCACCGGCTTGCGGCCGAGCTGGCCGCGCGGCATGGAGTCGCGCCCGACCTGCACTTGTCCGTGGGGCCGGTACTGGCCGAGATCGCCAGCCATGCGGACGCGATCGATGCGGACATGCTGGTGCTGGGCGCGCGCGGTGCCGGCTTCATGCGCGAACTGCTGATCGGTTCGACCACCGAGCGTGTGCTGCGCAAGACCCATCGTCCGTTGCTGGTGGTCAAGCAGATGGCGCACGAGCCCTACCGCCGCGTGCTCGTACCGGTCGATTTCTCCGCGCGCGCCGTGGCCGCGCTGCAGCTTGCGCGGGCGGTGGCGCCGCAGGCCGACATCGTGATATTGCATGCGTTCGAGGTGCCCTTCGAAGGTCGGCTACGCCTCGCCGGCGTCAACGACCAGGCGCTGACTTCCATGCGCGCGAGTGCCAAGCGCGATGCGCTGGTGCGCATGGGCGAGCTGGTCGCGGAGGCGGGGCTGAGCGAGGCGCCGGTGCGTCGGCTGGTGCTGCATGGCGACGCCAGCAGCCAGATCCTCGAGCAGGAGCAGGAGCAGGATTGCGACCTCATCGTGATCGGCAAGCGCGGCCTCGGCCTGGTCGAGGAAATGCTGCTCGGCAGCGTCACCAAGCACGTGCTGGCCCAGTCGGCAGGAGACATCCTGGTCGCCGACAGGGCCGCCACGCCCTGAGCCGGCTCAGCGCCGACCGCTTCCCCGTGCCGATTCGTACCGTGCGCTGCGCACGCTGCAGGCGTACACTTGCCGCGCCGCCCGCCTGGCCGCGGCGGACAACGGAGAAAGAATGAAGACTGAACACGCCCCAACGATCCAGCGCGCGGATTACCGGCCGCTGGCCTGGACGGTCGAAAGCATCGACCTGCACTTCAAGCTCGACCCCGACGCCACTTTGGTGACCAGCCGCATGGTGTGCGCGCGCAATCCTGCCGCCGTGGACGAGGGACCCATCCTGCTGTGGGGCGAGGCGCTGGAGCGGATTTCGCTCAAGGTCGATGACGCAGCCTTGCCGGCAGAGGCCGTGCGCGAGGCCGACGGCGTGCTGCAGATCGACGCCGCTGGCGAGCGTGCAGTGGTGGAAGTCGTCACCCGCATCGATCCGCGTGCCAACACCACGCTGTCCGGCCTGTATCTGTCGAACGGCGGTTTCTTCACCCAGTGCGAAGCCGAGGGCTTCCGCCGCATCACGTATTTCCCCGATCGCCCCGACGTGATGGCGCGCTACACCGTCACCCTGGAGGCGGACCGCGCCGAATGCCCGGTGCTGCTGTCCAACGGCAACCTGCTGGAACAGGGCGAACTGCCCGGGGGCCGGCATTTCGCGAAGTGGGAAGATCCTTTCCCGAAGCCGTCCTACCTCTTCGCCCTGGTGGCGGCAAAGCTGGTTGCGCTCGAGCGCACGGTCACCACGGCGTCCGGCCGCGAGGTGCTGCTGCAGGTGTGGGTGGAAGAGGGCAACCTCGATCGCAGCGAGCACGCGATGGATTCGCTGATCCACTCGATGCGCTGGGACGAGGAGACCTTCGGCCTGGAGCTCGACCTCGACCGCTTCATGATCGTCGCGGTGGGCGACTTCAACATGGGGGCGATGGAGAACAAAGGGCTGAACATCTTCAACACGAAGTTCATCCTCGCCAAGCCCGACACCGCCACCGACGTCGATTACGAGAACGTCGAGAGCGTGGTCGCGCACGAATACTTCCACAACTGGACCGGCAACCGCGTCACCTGCCGCGACTGGTTCCAGCTCACGCTCAAGGAAGGTCTCACCGTCTTCCGCGACCAGCAGTTCTCGGCCGACATGCTGGCGAGGGTGGCAGGTGAGGCCGCCGGGCCCGCGGGTGCGGCCTCCGCGCGCGCAGTCAAGCGCATCGACGACGTGCGTGTGCTGCGCGCGGCACAATTCGCCGAGGACGGCGGGCCGATGGCGCACCCGATCCGCCCGGACAGCTATCAGGAGATCAACAACTTCTACACCGCCACGGTGTATGAGAAGGGCGCCGAAGTCATCCGCATGCTGCACACCCTGCTGGGGCCGGAGGGCTTCCGCAACGGCATGGACCTGTATTTCAGCTACCACGATGGCCAAGCGGTGACCTGCGACGACTTCGTCGAGGCGCTGTCGGAGGCCAACGGCGTCGACCTCGACCAGTTCATGCGCTGGTACGAACAGGCCGGCACGCCGCGCGTCAGCGCGCGCGGCGAGTGGGATGCGGCCACTGGCAGCTATACGCTGACGCTGGCGCAGCGCACGCCGCCCACCCCCGGCCAGCCGGAAAAGCAGCCGTTGGTGATCCCCGTCGCCGTCGGCCTGATCGGCCCCGACGGCCGGGACCGCGCGCTGCGTCTCGAAGGGGAATCGCAGGCGGGTGCCGGCACTCGCGTGCTGGCGCTGACCGAGGCCGAGCAGCGCTTCCGCTTCACCGGCCTGGACGCCGAGCCCGTGCCTTCGCTGCTGCGCGGCTTCTCGGCGCCCGTGATCCTGGAACTGGACGAGGACGACGCGCGCCTGGCCTTCCGCATGGCCCATGACGCGGACCCGTTCAACCGCTGGGACGCGGCCCAGCGCTACGCCGAACGCGTGATCCTCGGGCTCGCCGGCGGACAGGCGGGTGCGGTGCCCGAAGCCTTCATCGCCGCATTCCGCGCGCTGCTGAACAATCCCGCGCTCGACCCCGCCTTCCGCGCCCAGGCGGCCTCGCTGCCGACCGAGAGCTATCTGCTCGAGCGCATGGCGCCAGCCGATCCCGCCGCGCTGCGCGCGGCCCTGGTTCTGACGATGCGCACGCTGGGCGGCGTGCTGGCCGAGCACTGGCTGAGGCTGGTCGAGTCGATGCACGTTCCCGGTCCCTACCGCTATCACCCTGCCGACGCCGGTCGGCGGGCGCTCGGCAATCTCGCGCTGCGCTATCTTGCGGCGGCGGGCGACGCGCGCGGATTGGCGGCGGCGAGTGCGCGCTATGCGGCGGCGACCAACATGACCGAGCGCTTCGGCGCGCTCGCTGCGCTGGTGCAAAGTGCCAGCCCGGCGCGCGAGCCCGCGCTGGCCGCATTCCACGAGCGTTATCGCGGCGATGCGCTGGTGCTCGACAAGTGGTTCGCGCTGCAGGCCGGTGCCTGGCGCTGGGATGACGCCGCAGCGCCGACGCTGGCGAGGGTGCGGGCGCTGCTGTCCGATGCGGCGTTCAGCCTGTCGAACCCCAACAAGGTGTATGCGCTGCTGGGCACCTTCTTCCGTGCCAATGCCGCCGAGTTCCATGCGGCGGACGGCAGCGGCCACGCCTTCTGGGCCGAGCAGGTGATCGAACTGGATCGGAAAAATCCGCAGGTGGCCGCGCGCATGGCGAGGGCGCTGGAAAACTGGCGGCACTACACGCCCGCCCTGCAGGCCAGCATCCGGCCACAGCTCGAGCGGGTGCTGGCGGCGCCAGGGCTTTCTGCCGACGTGCAGGAGATCGTCGGCAAGGCGCTGGCGTAAGGCCGGTCTGCGGCGCACTGTGCGTGCGCCCCGACAAACAAGAACGCCGGCAAGCCGGCGTTTTTTTTCGTGCGCCCGGCAGGGCGCACCCACTTGGAGGTGAAAGTCCTCTACTCGCCCGGCAAGGGGAAGAGTTAGCTGAACGGCAAGGGTGTCGCGGGTAACTGCGAATCTGGAGGAAGCCGAAGGCAAAGCGCTGGCCTGACGAACAGGAAGCGGATATGAGGCGGCACAGCGGGGTAAGGCGGCGAATATCGTCAAAGCCCG
>NZ_SSXV01000032.1 GCF_009469595.2 Thauera sp. 2A1
TTTGGGTCTGGTGTCGCTGCTCGATACGACGCGACGGCTCCAGTGTCTTTCATGAACCGCCGTATGCGGAACCGCACGTACGGTGGTGTGAGAGGGCGACGGGGGTGACCCCGTCCCCTACTCGATAGCGCTGGCGGAGAGCTCAGTTCGTCGCCAGATCGCCCGAAATGTAGCTCGAAAGCTGGCGGATCGTCGCCTCCTGCTGGGTCACGATCGATTTCACCATGTCGCCGATCGTCACGATGCCGGCGATGTGGCCGTGATCGACCACCGGCAGGTGGCGGAAGCGGTTTTCGGTCATCGTGCGCATCACTTCGTCGACCGTGCTCGACGGCGACACGGTGCACGGGTTGGGCGTCATCAACTCGCCGATCCTCACATCCTTGGAGACCAGACCTTTCAGGACCACCTTGCGAGCGTAGTCGCGCTCGGTGAAGATCCCGAGCAAGCGATCGTTTTCGGTCACGATGACCGAGCCGATGTCGAACTCCGCCATCAGGGAAAGCGCAGTGAACACCGTGTCATCGGGATGCACCGAGACGGCTTTGCCGCCCTTCTGATCGAGAATCTGTTTGACCGTGGTCGTCATTGCTTCCAGTCCCTCCGCTTTTGCCTTGTTGTCGGTGACGTTGCACGCTGTTGCGCAACGTTTACAGCATAGATGGGAACGGCGATCGACGCCACGCTGGCGCCGCCGCGTCAGATCTCGAGGTTGTCGATCAGTCGCGTCCTGCCCAGTTTCGCCGCAGCCAGGACCACCAGCGCATCGTCCAGGTGCAGCGCCGGCTGCAGGTCGGCGCGGCGGCGCACGGCGATGTAGTCGGGCACCCAGCCGCGGGCGGCGAGCTCGGCCATCGCCTCGGTCTCGAGCTTGAGCAGATCGTGGTCGCCCGCGCGCACCGCGTCGCGCACGCGTGCCAGCACGCGATGCAGGTTCGGCGCCTCGGCGCGCTCCTCGGCACTGAGGTAGCCGTTGCGGGAAGACAGCGCGAGGCCGTCGGCAGCGCGCACCGTGTCGCCAGCAACGATCTCGACCGGCAGGGCGAGCTCGCGCACCATGTTGCTGAGGACCATCAGTTGCTGGTAATCCTTCTTGCCAAACAGTGCCACGTCCGGCTGCACGATGTTGAGCAGCTTGAGCACCACCGTCGCCACGCCGCCGAAGTGGCCGGGCCGGAACTCGCCTTCCAGGATGGAGACATGGGCAGCCGCCGGCTGCACGACGTAGCGCTGCGGCTGCGGATACATCACGGTTTCGTCCGGCGCGAACACATGGCCGACGCCGGCGGCCTCAAGCATCTCGCAATCGGCCCGAAGCGTGCGCGGATAGCGGTCGAAGTCCTCGCCCGCACCGAATTGCAGGCGGTTCACGAAGATGCTGGCGATCACCGTGTCGGCGTGCTCGCGCGCCTGCTTCATCAGGGTGATGTGGCCCTCGTGCAGGTTGCCCATGGTGGGCACGAAGGCGACCTTGCCCGCAGATGCGCGTGCCGCGCGCAGGCTCTCGATGGTGTGGTGGATCTGCATGGTCGTCAGGAGGTGGCGGATGCGAAAGCTCGTCCGCTCAGTAACAGTGTTCAGGGGCGGGGAAGCTGCCGTCCTTGACCGCGGCAACGTAGCGCGCGACGGCTTCCTCGATGCTGGCGGCGCCGTTCATGAAGTTGCGTACGAAGCGTGCGGTCTTGCCGGGGAACACGCCCAGCATGTCGTGCAGCACCAGCACTTGGCCGTCGCAATCGGGGCCGGCGCCGATGCCGATGGTGGCCATCGATTTCAGGCTGGCGGTGACGTCCTTCGCCACCGCGGCGGGCACCATCTCCATCACCATCATCGCCGCGCCGGCCTGCTCCAGCGCCAGCGCGTCGGCCTTCAGCCGTGCCGCGCCTTCCTCGCTGCGGCCCTGCACGCGGTAGCCGCCGAGCTGATGCACCGACTGTGGCGTGAGACCGATGTGGGCGCACACCGGCACGCCGCGCTCGACCAGGAAGTGGATCGTCTCCGCCATGAATTCGCCGCCTTCCAGCTTGACCATCTGCGCGCCGGCCGCCATCAGCCGCGCGGCGCTGCGCATGGCCTGCTCGCGGTTCTCGTGGTAGCTGCCGAAAGGCATGTCGGTGAGCACGAAGGCGCGGCTGTCGGCGCGGACGACGCACTCGGTGTGGTAGGCCATGTGCTCGAGCGTGACCGGCAGGGTGGACTTCTGCCCCTGCAGCACGTTGCCCAGCGAGTCGCCGATCAATGCGACGTCCACCCCGGCGCGACCGCACAGCGCGGCGAAACTGGCGTCATAGGCGGTGAGCATGGCAATCTTGCGGCCTTCGGCGCGCATCTTGCCCAGCTCGAAAAGCGTGACCGGTTTCTGATCCTGCAGGTAGCTCATGGCGTTCTCCTGTTTGGAGGGGCGGAGTTTTCACCAAAGTGCTGCAACGCACAAGGGGGCGTGGCCCGTCGGCACGCGCCGCGGCGGCAGGAATTCAGCCGGCGTAGCCGAAGAATTCGCGATAGCCGCGCATGTTGCGCAGGCGCTCGACGAGCAGCTCGAAATCCTCGTCCTTGTCCACCGGATTGAGCACGCCGGCGTCGACGATGAAGAGCGGCGCGGCGTCGTACTGGTAGAAGAAGCGCGCGTAGCGGTCGGCGACGCGCTCCAGGTAGCTCTCGGTGATGCGCCGCTCGGCGTCGTTGCCGCGGCGGCGGATGCGCTCCATCAGCGTGTCGGGCTTGGCCTGCAGGTAGATCACCAGGTCGGGCCGGGGCGGCGTGGCAGGGCGCAGGCTGTCGAAGATGCGCTTGAAGAGCGCGAACTCGTCGTCGCTGAGGTTCAGCCCGGCAAAGAGCTTGTCCTTGTCGAGGATGAAGTCCGACACCACGCGGCGATCGCCGCTCAGGTCGCCGAGCTGGGCGGCGACCTGGTCGATGCGCTGGAAGAAGAAGGACAGCTCGGTGGCCATCGCCCAGCGTTCGGGGTGCTGGTAGAAACGCGACAGGAAGGGATTGCTCTCGGCCTGCTCGAAGAGGCTTTCCGCCGGCAGGCGCTCGGCGAGGCGCCGGGCGAGCGAGGTCTTGCCCGCCCCGATCGGGCCCTCGACGACGATGTAGCGCGCTTTCTCGAGCATGGCGGCGGCCCTTGCCTCAGTTGCGGAAGATGAAATAGACCGCGCCAAGCATACACAAGCCCGCCCAGAGATAGTCAAGCTTGAGCGGCTGCTTCATGTACAGCACCGCGAAGGGCACGAAGACGAGCAGGGTGATCACCTCCTGCATGATCTTGAGCTGGCCCAGGCTCAGCGCCGTGGCGCCGATGCGGTTGGCGGGAACCTGCAGCAGGTATTCGAACAGCGCGATCGACCAGCTCACCAGCGCGGCCATGTACCACGCCTTGCCATGCATGTTGCGAAGGTGGCCGTACCAGGCGAAGGTCATGAACACGTTCGATCCGACGAGCAGCAGCGCGGCCTGCATCCAGGCGGGCGCGGCGAGCAGCGGGGCGGCGGCGGATTGCAGCCAGGCGGGCATGGGCGTTCTCCGTGGAGGCGTGGCTTGCTGCGTTGCTGTCTGCTGCCGGGGCGCGTCAGAGCCGGACGATGGCCTGGCCGCGGATGCCGGCGAGCAGGGCGAGCACCCTGCCGCGGCCGGGGATTTCGGCATCGGGCGCGATTTCGGCCAGCGGCTGCAGCACGAAGGCGCGCTCATGCATGCGCGGATGCGGCACCACCAGGCCCGGCTCGTCGATGACCGCATCGCCGTGCAGCAGGACGTCGAGATCCATGGTGCGCGGCGCAAGCTGCGCAGGCCGCGTGCGCCCGCCTTCATGCTCGATCGCCAGCAGCGCGTCCAGCAGCGCGCGCGGCGCCAGGGCAGTGTCCACCGCGATCACCGCGTTGATGTAGTCCGGGTGGTCGTCGGCCACGCCTACCGGCGCAGTGTGGTAGAGCGAGGAGCACGCTGCGACCTGCGTGGCCGGCAGCGCGGCGATGCGCTCGAGCGCCAACTGGAAGGCCTGCGCCGGCTCGCCAAGGTTCGCACCGAAGGCGATGTAGGCGCGGATTCGCGCCGGGCCGCTCACGCCGCCTCCGCTCCGGTGTCGCCGTCTGGCGTCGCGCCGTTCGGCTTGCGCTTGCGGCGCCGGCGCTTCTTCGCCGGTGCGAGCTCCGCCGGCGCCTGGTGGATCAGGGCCTCGCGCTGGTCATGGCCGGCGTGGGCGAAGCGCTCCCACCAGTCGGGGATCTCCAGCGGAATCTCGCCCGCCTGCGCGCGCAGGCGCAGGAAGTCCCAGCCGGCGCGGAAGCGCGGCTGCTCAATGAGGCGGTAGGGGGTCTTGCCGGTGCGCTTGTCGAAGCGCGGCTGCAGCGCCCAGATGTCCTTGATGTCGCCGGCGATGCGCCGCGTGATGGCGAGCTTGCCGGCCTGCAGGTCGAGCACTTCGTCCATCGCCTCGAACAGCGCCGGCTGGCTGTGTTCTCCGGCAGCCTTCTTCCGTTCCCACGTTGTCAGCACTTCCTGCCACAGCAGCGTGGCGAACAGGAAACCCGGCGACACCGACTTGTCCTGACGCACGCGCTCGTCGGTGTTCTCCAGCGCCAGCGTGACGAAGCGCTTGCCCACCGGTTGCTCGAGGATGACGTCGAGCAGCGGCAGCAGGCCGTGATGCAGGCCTTCCTCGCGCAGTTGCTGCAGGCACTTCAGCGAGTGGCCGGAGAACAGCAGCTTCATCATCTCGTCGAACAGTCGCGCCGCGGGGACGTTTTCCAGCAGCGCTGCCATGTCGCGGATGGGATGGCGCGCGGCCGGATCGATCTCCAGCCCGAGCTTGGCCGCCAGGCGCACCGCACGCAGCATGCGTACCGGATCTTCGCGGTAGCGCGTGCGCGGGTCGCCGATCATGCGCAGCGTCTTCTGCTGGACGTCGGCGACGCCATGGTGGTAGTCGACGATGGTCTCGGTGGTCGGGTCGTAGTAAAGGGCGTTGACGGTGAAGTCGCGCCGCGTGGCGTCTTCCGCCTGGCTGCCGTAGACGTTGTCGCGCAGCACGCGGCCGTGCTCGTCGGTGTCGGTGCTGTTAGCGTCCTGGCTGGCGCGGAAGGTGGAGACCTCGATCGTCTCCGGGCCGCTCATCACATGCACGATCTTGAAGCGGCGGCCGATGATGCGCGAGCGCCGGAACAGCGCACGGACTTCCTCGGGGGTGGCGCTGGTGGCGACGTCGTAGTCCTTGGGCGGATGGCCGATCAGCAGGTCGCGCACCGCGCCGCCCACGACATAAGCCTTGTAGCCTCTCTCCTGCAGCCCCGCGCACACCTTGCGCGCCGCGGGCGACAGTTGCTCGCGGCGGATGTGGTGGCGCTCGACAGGGATGAGGGCGGGTTCGTTGCGGACGGGTTGCGCAGGGCGATTGAAGACCTTGCGCAGCAGCTTGCGGATCATCGGAGGAGGAGAGGTTCTTGCATGAGCGGCGAATGATAACCGATCGACCGCCGCCGACGCGGTCGGGATGTCAGCGCAGCGAGATCACCGGCCAGCCCGCGGCCTGCGCATGGGCGCGCAGCGTGTCGTCGGGGTCGACCGCGACCGGGCTGGTCACGCGCGTCATCAGCGGCAGGTCGTTGTGCGAATCGCTGTAGAACCAAGAGCGCTCGAAGCTGCCCCAGTGCAGGCCGAGCGATTCCAGCCAGTTGTCCACGCGCTCGATCTTGCCGGCCTTGAACGCCGGCATGCCGCGCGGCTTGCCGGTGAAGGCGCCGCCTTCCTGCGCCGGGATGGTCGCGACGAGGTGGGGGATGCCGAGTTCGCCCAGCACGATGGGGCCAGTGACGAAGCTGTTGGTGGCGGTGACGACCGCCACCAGCGCACCGCCGTCGAGATGCTGGCGCACGAGGGCGCGGGCCTTGTCGGTGATCATCGGGCGGATCGTGGTTTCGACGAACTCGCGGTGCCAGGCGTCGAGCTGGGCGCGCGGGTGGCGCGCCAAGGGCGCAAGCTGGAAGTCGAGGAACTCGAAGATGTCGAGCGTGCCGGCCTTGTACTGTTCGTAGAACTGGACGTTCTTCGCTTCCTGCACTTCGCGGTCGAGCACGCCCTTTCGGATCAGGAATTGCGCCCACTCGAAATCGGAGTCGCCGGCGAGGAGGGTGTTGTCGAGGTCGAACAGAACGAGATTCACGTCAGGGATTTCCGTACAGGATCATCAGGATGGGTAGGAGGCTGGACACCAGGGGGCTGGACACCAGGGGGCTGGACACCAAGGGGCCGGGCACCAAGGGGCCGGGCACTCAGATCGCCAGCCCCTGCTGCATCATTTCGCGCAGCAGCGGGACGGTGATGGGGCGCTTGCGTTCCAGCGAGGCGGCGTCGAGTGCGTCGAGCACGGCGAGCAGGCTGCTCAGCTCGCGGCGGCCGTGGCGCAGCAGGAAGTCGACCACCTCGTCGGCCAGGCGCAGTCCGCGCCGATCGGCGAGCGCAAGCAGGATGGCGGCGCGCGAAGCGTCGTCGAGCGGCTGCACCTCGTAGATCAGGCTCTGGCCGATGCGCGTGCGCAGGTCCTCGCGCAGCTTCAGGCCCAGCGGCGCGCAGGGGCCGGCGAGCAGCAGCGACTGGCCGTTGCCGCGGGCGCGGTTGAAGGCATTGAACAGGGCGATCTGCGCCTCGGTGCCGGGCCGCTCACCGAGGTGGCCGATATCGTCGATCGCGACCAGCGCGCCGGGCGTATCGGGCAGCGCGTCGTCGATGTCCGCGGCGTTGAGGAGATGCGTCGGCCGGCCATCCTCGCGCGCGAGCGCGACGGTGGCGCGCAGCAGGTGGCTGCGGCCGCTGCCGGGCGCACCCCACAGGTACAGGTGGCGCGACGGCAGTTGCGTTGCTGTCGCCTGGCCGGCCAGCAACGCGAGCGTGGCGACCAGCTCCGCATTGGCGCCGGACACGAAGTTGTCCAGCGTCGGCGGTGCGTCGGGGCGGATGTCGAGGACGAGCTGCTTCATTGCTCATCCGGCGTCCGCGCGATCGCGGCGGCACGCTCGCCCAGGTACACCGGGCTCGCAAACCAGGCGTTTCGTACCGCGCGCAACCCCACGAGCAGCGCGGCGCTGACCGGCAGCGCCACCAGCACGCCGACGAAGCCGAACAACTGGCCGAAGGCCATCAGCGCAAAGATCACCGCCAGCGGGTGCAGGCCGATGCGCTCGCCCACCAGGTAGGGCGTCAGCAGGAAGCTCTCCACCACTTGCCCCAGGGCGTAGACGAGGGCCACGCCCGCCAGCGGCGGCCAGCCGCCGCCCTGCAGCAGCGCGGCGACGATGGCCAGGATCAGCCCGCCGCCGAAGCCCACGTAGGGGATGAACACCAGCAGGCCGGTCAGCACGCCCACCGGCAGGGCGAAGTTCAGGCCCGCCAGCCACAGGCCTGCGCTGTAGAACACTGCCAGCAGCAGCATCACCGACAACTGGCCGCGAAGGAATTCGGACATCACGCGGTCGATGTCGTTGATCATCTGCAAGGTGCGGTCCAGCCACGGCCGGGGCACGATGCGCTCGAGTTCGGCGAGGATGCGCGGCCACTCCTGCAGCAGGTAGAACATCACCAGCGGGATCAGGAACGCGTTGGCGACCAGGCCCAGCAGCGCCAGCCCGCCGGTCTTCAGGTGGCCGAGCACGATGGGCACGATGTCCTGCGCGCTGGTCCAGTTGTCGGCGATCAACTGGCGGAACTGCGCAGCATCGAGCTGCAGGTCCAGGCCGAGCCGGGCCTGCAGGATGGGCGACACCTGGGCGTTGAACATTTCCACCAGGTCGGGCAGGCGGCGCACCAGCATCACCCCTTCGCGATACACCATGGGCAGCAGGATCAGCGCCAGCGCCACCAGCAGCAGACCGAGGCCGATGATGACCAGCAGCACCGCCAGCGCGCGCGGCACGCGCCGCGCCACCATCCAGTTCACCGCCGGATCGCAGATGTAGGCGAACACCGATGCGATCACGAAGGGGGTGAGGATGGGTCCGAGCGCCCACAGCAGCGCGACCAGCGCCAGGCCGGCACCGGCCCAGACGAGCGTTTGCAGACGGTCGGCGCGGGGGGAGGTCATTTCTAGTAAAATCGCGGGCTTGAAGCGGGCGCAGACGGCCCGCAAGACCCGTAAATGTAGCCACTTGGCGTTGCGGCCTCAAGTTCGGACCGCCGCCGGGGGCCTACGCCCTGCATTCCGCCTGCCCAGAGGAACGATCTTGAGCGCATCCCACATCTCCAACAAAGCCTCCCTGTCCTACCGTGACGCCGGTGTGGACATCGACGCCGGCGACGCGCTGGTCGACCGCATCAAGCCCTTCGCCAAACGCACGATGCGTCCCGAGGTGCTCGGCGGGATCGGCGGTTTCGGGGCGCTGTTCGAACTGTCGAAGAAGTTCAAGGAACCGGTGCTGGTGTCGGGCACCGACGGCGTGGGCACCAAGCTCAAGCTCGCCTTCCAGTTGGACAAGCACGACACCGTCGGCCAGGACCTGGTGGCGATGAGTGTCAACGACATCCTGGTGCAGGGCGCCGAGCCGCTGTTCTTCCTCGACTACTTCGCCTGCGGCAAGCTCGACGTGGACACCGCCGCCGACGTGGTGAAAGGCATCGCGCAAGGCTGCGAACTGGCGGGCTGCGCGCTGATCGGCGGCGAGACCGCCGAGATGCCCGGCATGTACCCGGCGGGCGAATACGACCTCGCCGGCTTTGCCGTCGGCGCGGTGGAGAAGGCCGACATCATCGACGGCAGCCGGATCGTGCCGGGCGACGTGGTGCTGGGCCTGGCGTCCAGTGGCGCGCACTCCAACGGCTACTCGCTGATCCGCAAGATCATCGACGTCGCCAGACCCGACCTCGACGCTGACTTCCACGGCCGCAAGCTGCGCGACGTGGTGATGGAACCCACCCGCATCTACGTCAAGTCGCTGCTGGCGCTGATGCAGGCGATGCCGGGCGTGGTGAAGGGCATGGCCCACATCACCGGCGGCGGCATCACCGAGAACGTGCCGCGCATCCTGCGCGACGAACTCACCGCCCGCATCGACGCGTCGAGCTGGACACTGCCGCCGCTGTTCCGGTGGTTGCAGAAGGAAGGCAACGTCGACATGCAGGAGATGTACCGCGTGTTCAACTGCGGCATCGGCATGGCGGTGGTGGTGTCGGCCGAGGATGCCGACCTCGCTGCAGCCAAGCTCGAGGCCGCGGGCGAGACGGTTCATCGCATCGGCCGCATCGACGCACGCAAGGACGGCGAGGCGCAAACCATCGTCGGCTGATCGGGCCCGGCTGGCGAGACCAGCCGGCAGCATTTGCAGCATGGGGGAGGGCGGATGGCGATCAATGCGATACCCGTCGACCAGCGCGTGATCGATATCGATTCGCGGCGCTTCGCGTCGATCGAGAAGGCCATCGTCGAGCTCATCACCAACTGCGACGACAGCTACGGCCGGCTGGAGCGGGCCGGCGTGCCGGTCTGCGGCCGCATCGGCGTGCAGTACGAGCGCCACCGCCGTGGCGCGCTGCTCACGGTGGCTGATCAGGCCGAGGGCATGGCCTTCGACCAGGCCTGCCGCGTCCTCAGCTACGGCGGCGCTCACAGCGCGCTTGCGCAGGGCCTGGACGGCGGGCGCGGCTATTTCGGGCGCGGCCTCAAGCAGGCGATCTTCGGCCTGGGCTGCGGCTGGATCGAGACCATTCACGCCGGGCGGCTGTCGCGCATCGAACTGTTCCGCGGTGAGGATGGTGGCTACCTCTACGATGACGGCGGCCACGACCGCGAGGCGACCGCCAGCGATCGCGAGCGGCTGGGCATCGCGGCCGACGGCACGCGCGTGGCGATCGTCGTCGAAAGCCCGCAGGCCAGCATCTCGCAGTTCGGCGCGCTGGTGCAGGCGCTGGCCAACAACTTCTACCTGCGCGATCTGCTGGCGCGCAGACAGGTCGAGGTGGCGCACCTGAAGGATGGCGCGGAGGTCGAACTAAGCGGCCCGGTGCGCTTCGAGGAGCCGCCTTCGGTCTTGCTGCTGGGCCCCGAGCTCAACGGACAGTTCCAGCACGAACGGCAGACCCACGCCTTCACCCTCACCCTCAAGCGCGCGCTGGACGCGGATCTCACGCCGCGCGGTGACGAGCGCACCAACGGCCTGGTGGTGCTGTCGGGCACGGCGGTGCTGGATTGCCAGTTGTTCGACTACGAGAACCAGGTCGGCACCGAATACCTGTTCGGCACGGTGAGGTGTCCGGCGCTGGTCGAGAAACTCGCGCAGGGCGTCGCCGTCATCAGCGACGAGCGCGCCGGGCTGAACCCGAAGGAGCCTCTCGTCGCTGCCTTCTATCGCGCGGTCAGCAAGATGATCGCGCCCTGCGTGATGGCCGAGCAGGAAAAGCTCAGGCACCTTGAGCGCGCCACCACCTCGGGGCGCACCGCGCACCTGATCGAGCACCTGCTGCAGCGCATGAACCTGGCCGCGATCCACGACTTCGGCATCGTGCATCCAGCCGCAGCCCGGGCGGCCGAGCGGCGGGACGGCAACACAGACAGCGTCGATGCGGAGGACGATCGCGCTGCGTTGCGCTTCTCGACGCCTTTTTACTACCGCAGCCCGAACCACCCCTTCCACGTGCGGCTGCTGGTCGACCCGCAGCAGCTTGGCGCCGACGCGGTGCTGAGCATCGAGGCGACGACGAGCGAAGGGCTCAGCCTCGGTCCGCTGCCGAAGGAGCTGCCCGTTCGCGATCTGGGCGAAGATCCATGCGTCGAGTGGACGGCGACGGGCGCTGCGCCGGGCGACCGAGGCGAGATCGTCGTGCGCGTCGGCGGCTATCTGGCGTGGTGCCAGATCGTCATCGCCGAACACGCCGCCCATCATGCGCATCACGCGCATCACGCCCGATCCCGTGCGAGCCGGCACCACCCGCGCCGCGACCATGGCGAGGCGATGTTCACCGGCTACGAGTTCCGCTACCTCGGCAAGGAGCAGGACAGGGCGGTGTATAGCGCCGCGGAGCGGAAGATCATCATCAACACCGCGGCGCCCACCGTTCAGTTGTATGTCGACGGTCGCGGCAACTTCCGCGATTCGGCGCGGCTGCTGCTCGCCGAGCTGTTCCTCGACGTGATCGCCGACGAGCTGGCGCGCCACCGCATCGGCCGCAGCGGGCATGATGGCGACGTCGAGGCTTTTCTCGCCGCCAAGCGCGAGATCGTCTGCCGCTACGGCAGCGAGATCCACCTGTCGTTGATGGGTGGCTGAAGCGGGGGGCGCGACATGCATGCCGGGGCGGTCGTGACCCTGCAGCGGCCTCGATGCGAGGCCCGCCGCTGCCGTTGACGGAGAACCACAATGACCACTTCTTCGCACCCCGACGTCAACGAGGATCGCTTCGATCTTCGTCGCTTCGTCGAGGCACAGCAGGGTATTCATGAGCAGGCGCTGATGGAGATCCGGGCCGGGCGCAAGAGTTCGCACTGGATGTGGTTCGTCTTTCCGCAGTTCGCAGGGCTGGGCCTCAGTCCGACGGCCATGCACTACGCCATCCGCAGCCTCGCCGAGGCGCAGGCCTACCTGCGCCACCCGCTGCTGGGTCCGCGCCTGGTGGAGTGCGCGCAGGCAGTGCTGGAGGTGCAGGGGCGCTCGGCGGACGACATCTTCGGCTATCCGGATGTGCTCAAGCTGAAGTCGTCGATGACGCTGTTCGCGGTGCTGCCGCAGTCGGACCCCGTCTTCGCCGAGGTGCTGGCGCGCCATTACGGCGGCAGCCGGGACGACAGAACGCTGCAACTGCTCGGGCGCGCGACGGATGCCGCCGCGGGCGCTGAGCCGCCGTCCGCGCCAACGCAGTGACCAGACCTGCCGCGGAACCGGACAGCCGGCGCGTTTGTCCTTAAACTGCGTCATCCGCCGCGCCGGGCGGCCCCGGGGCTGACTCGAGGCCGCCGCGCCCCCTCCCGTGCCTGCACGAGCCACGCCGCTCACGTCCTTCGCGCCTTCATGTCATCCAGCCGTCATCTCGTCATCGTCTTCAGCCTGGCCGGCCTCGTCGGCCTCGGCGCCCTCGCCTGGTATGCGAATCACCGTCCCACCGGTGCGGCCGCGCCATCGGCAGCGACTCCCAGCGCGCCCGCCGCTGGCGGCACACCGGCTGCGGGCGGGCAGGCGGCGCCGGGTGGGCCGGTACAGGTTGAGGTGCGGGCGGTGGAGCAGCGGGCGATGGCCGACGATGTCACCGCGGTCGGTTCGCTGGTGTCGAACGAGTCCGTCGTGCTGCGGCCCGAGGTGGCGGGGCGGATCTCGGCGATCCGTTTCCGCGACGGAGCTGCGGTGCGGAAGGGCGACGTGCTGGTGGAACTCGACGCCGCGGTGCAGCGCGCCGAGCTGCAGCAGGCGCAGGCCAGCCTGAGGCTGGCGGACGCCAACATCCGCCGCACGGAGGATCTGTTCGCGCGCAAGTTCGTCAGCCAGAGCAGCCTGGACACGGCGCGCTCGCAGCTGGAAGTTGCGCGCGCGACCACCGCGCTGGCGCAGGCACGGCTGGAGCGCACGCAGATCCGCGCTCCCTTCGCCGGCGTTGTCGGCATCCGTGACGTGAGCCCCGGCCACTTCGTGAAGGACGGTGACGCGCTGGTCAATCTCGAGGACATCGCCACGCTGAAGGTCGATTTCCGCTTGCCCGAGCTTTACCTCGGGCGCATCCGCGCTGGCCAGACGCTGGAGGTGAGCAGCGACGTGCTGCCCGGCGAGCGCTTCCCCGCCACGGTGGATGCGATCAACCCGCTGGTGGATGCGCAGGGCCGCGCCGTCGTGCTGCGCGCCCGCCTGCAGAACGCGCAGGGACGGTTGCGCCCCGGCATGTTCGTGCGCGTGCGGCTGATCCTCGACCAGCGTGCAGATGCGTTGCTGGTGCCGGAAGAGGCGCTCGTGCCGGCACCCGGCAATGTGCAGTTCGTCTATCGGGTGGTGGACGGCAAGGCGCAGCGCACCGAGGTGAAGACCGGCATGCGCAGGGACGCGATGGTGGAGATCGTCGCCGGCTTGTTGCCCGACGCCCTGGTGGTGACCGCCGGCCAGCTCAAGCTGCGCGATGGCGTGCCGGTGCAGATCGTGCAGCGGGACGCGCGAGCCGGAGGGGCGTCGCCGGCAGCGCAGGCGACGGTCACGCGCTGAGGGAACAGGCCATGGTGCTGTCCGAGATCTGCATCAAGCGTCCGGTGTTTGCCACGGTGCTGTCGCTGCTGGTGCTGCTGGTCGGGCTGATGGCGTTCTCGCGCCTGACGGTGCGGGAGTATCCGAACATCGATGAGCCGGTGGTGACGGTGGACACCACCTATACCGGTGCCAGCGCGGAGATCATCGAGTCCCAGGTCACCAAGCCGCTGGAGGACTCGCTCGCCGGCATCGAGGGCGTGGACGTGCTGTCGTCGATCAGCCGCCAGGAGCGCAGCCAGATCACCGTGCGTTTCCGCATCGAGCGCAGTGCCGACAGCGCCGCCGCCGACGTGCGCGACCGTGTGTCGCGCGTGCGCAAGCGCCTGCCCAATGACATCGACGAGCCGGTGATCGCCAAGGTGGAGGCCGACGCCAACCCCATCATCTGGGTGGCGTTCTTCTCCGACCGGCACAGCCCGCTGGAGATCAGCGACTTCGCCAACCGCATCGTCAAGCCGCGCATGCAGACACTGCCGGGGGCGGCCGATGCGCGCCTGTTCGGCGAGCGCCGCTACTCGATGCGGATCTGGCTGGACCGCGACCGCCTCGCCGCCTTCAAGCTCACCGCGCAGGACGTGGAGGACGCGATCCGCCGCCAGAACGTGGAACTGCCCGCCGGCCGCATCGAAAGCGAGAAGCGCGAGTTCGCGGTGGTGGCGCGCACCGACCTGGCCGAGCCGGCGGCGTTCGAGGCGATCGTCGTGCGCAAGCCTGCCACGCCCGACGGCTATCCGGTCCGCATCCGCGACATCGGGCGGGTGGAGGTGGCAGCGCGCGACGAGCGCACCGCCGCACGCTTCATGGGCAAGCCGGCGGTGTCGATCGGGCTCATCAAGCAGTCGACCGCCAATCCGCTCGACGTCAAGCGCGCGCTCGACGACATGATGCCGCGCCTGCAGGCCGAGCTGCCCGAAGGCATGACGATGGCGATCGCCAACGACACCACGGTGTTCATCGACCGCTCGATCTCCGCGGTGTTCTCCACGATCTGGGAGGCGGTGATCCTGGTCGCGGTGGTGTGCCTGTTCTTCCTGCGCAACTGGCGCGCGATGCTGATCCCGCTGGTGACGATCCCGGTGTCGCTGGTGGGCGCGTTCACGCTGATGTTCGCCTTCGGCTTCTCCATCAACACGCTGACGCTGCTGGCGCTGGTGCTGGCGATCGGCCTGGTGGTGGACGACGCGATCGTGGTGCTGGAGAACATCTACCGCCACGTCGAGGAAGGCATGCCGCCGCTCGCCGCGGCGTTCAAGGGCGCGAAGGAGATCGGCTTCGCGGTGGTGGCGATGACGATCACGCTCGCCGCGGTGTATGCGCCGGTCGCCTTCATGACCGGGCGCACCGGCAAGCTGTTTACCGAGTTCGCACTGACGCTGGCGGGCGCGGTGATCGTGTCGGGCTTCGTCGCGCTGACGCTGTCGCCGATGATGTGCTCGAAGCTGCTGCGCCACGAGCCCAGGCATGGCCCGATCTACAACGGTATCGAGCGTTTCCTCACCTGGATGACCGAAGGTTACCGGGCCGTGCTGCAGCGTGCCTTGAATGCGCGCTGGCTGGTGATGCTGGCTTTCGTGGCGGTGGCGGGCAGTGCAGGCGTGCTGCTGGGCCAGCTCAAATCGGAGCTGGCGCCGCTGGAGGACCGCGGTCGGGTGATCGGCATCTTCAGCGGGCCGGAAGGGGCGACGATCGACTATCTCGGGCGCTACGCGAAGGAGATCGAGGACATCTACGCCGCCTTGCCCGAAGTTGATCGCTACCTGGTGATCGCAGGCAACCCGACGGTGTCGCAGGGCATCTCCTTCGTCGGCTTCAAGGACTGGAAGCAACGCAGCCGCAAGGCGAGCGAGATCGCCGCCGAGTTGCAGCCCAGGCTGCGCGCCATCCCGGGCGTGAACGCCTTCCCGGTGCAGCCGGCCTCCTTCGGCCAGAGCCCGCGCTCGCGGCCGGTGAGCTTCGTCATCACCACGTCGGAGTCTTACGACGAGCTCGCGCGTCTCACCGAGCGCATGCTGGACGAGATGCGCCGCAATCCGGGCTTCCTGTCGCCGGACACCGACCTCAAGCTGACCTTGCCCGAACTCGCGGTGGATGTGGATCGCGACCGTGCCGCCGACCTCGGCGTGCCGGTGGACGTGATCGGTCGCACGCTGGAGACCATGCTCGGCGGCCGCCAGGTGACGCGCTACAAGCAGGAGGCCGAGCAGTACGATGTGGTCGTGCAGGTGGCGGCCGACAGCCGAGTCGGCCCGCGCGACATCCGCGACATCTTCGTGCGTTCGAAGAGCGGGCAGATGGTGCCGCTCGCCAGCCTGGTGAAAGTGCATGAGTCGGTCGCGCCACGCGAGCTGAACCACTTCGGCCAGCGCCGCGCGGTGACGATCTCGGCCAACCTGGCGCCGGGCTATGCCATGGGCGAGGCACTGAAATGGATGGAGGACACCTCGGCGCGCATCCTGCCGCCCGGCTACGGGACCGATTACGACGGCCAGTCGCGCGAGTTCAGGACGAGCTCGTCCAGCCTGGCGCTGGCCTTCGTGCTCGCGCTCGCCTTCATCTACCTGGTGCTGGCGGCGCAGTTCGAGAGCTTCCGCGACCCCTTCATCATCATGCTGACCGTGCCGCTGAGCATGGCCGGCGCGCTGCTTGCGCTGTGGCTGACCGGTGGCACGCTCAACGTGTATAGCCAGATCGGCCTCGTGACGCTGGTGGGTCTGATCACCAAGCACGGCATCCTGATCGTGGAGTTCGCCAATCAGTTGCGCGATGGCGGCGGCGCCTTGCGCGATGCAGTGGTCGAAGCGGCCGTGCTGCGGCTGCGCCCCATCCTGATGACGACGGGCGCCATGGTGCTGGGCTCGGTCCCGCTCGCGCTGGCGACCGGTGCCGGTGCCGAGAGTCGGCAGCAGATCGGCTGGGTCATCGTCGGCGGCCTGCTGCTGGGTACGTTCTTTACGTTGTTCGTGGTGCCGACGGTGTATACGCTGCTCGCACGCCGTGAGCGTGAGGCCATCGACGACGCCGAGCCGTCTGCGGCGTCGGCCTGAGCCGGCGGTGGTTCACGCCGCGCCCGCAACAAGCGCAGCACCCTCAACAAAAGCGAAACCCCGCGCTCGGACAGGATCCGGGGGCGGGGCTGGGCTCGTTGCGGCGCCGAGGCCGCACTGCATGCGAAGCTGCTTACGTCGCGACTACCTGCGACTTCTTCAGGATCGCGTACATCTGATCCTTCAGCAGCAGCTTCTCTTTCTTCATCACTTCCACTTCTTCGTGCGTGGCATGCTCGATATGCGATTCGATGTTCTTGATCTGCTGGTCGAGCGCGTTGTGGCGGTCGAACAACTGCAGGAAGTGACGGTCGTTGGTCTTGAGCTGGGTGATCAGGTCGCGGTACTCAGGGAACATAGGCACACTCCGGCGAGGCGGTTAAGGAAGAAACCAGAACCTGAACTTTCGCCACCACTCTACTCCTCGGCTGGATGAGGCGCCAGCCGCCACGGCGAGCATCAGCCGAACAGGTAAGGGAACAAGCGCCTGCGCTCCTCTGCCGTCAGCGCCTCCATGCGCCGGACATTGCGCTCGGGGATGCCATCCACATCGGGGTAGTGCGCGATGACCTTCTCCAGGCTCTCCTCGCGGATGATGTGCAGCAGCGGCCAGGGTGAGCGGTTGGTGAGGTTTCCTGCGTCGTCGGGTTCGGTGTCGGCGAACTGGTAGTGCGGATGGAAACTCGCCACCTGCAGTTCGCCTTCCCAGCCGAACTGCTCCAGCCACAGATCCACCGCGTCGAGGAAGTCGTTGTAGTCGGCGAAGTCTTCGAGCATGTCGGGGATCACCAGCAGGGTGGTTTCCAGCTCGGCGGCCGGCGTGTCGGCGAGGTGCTCGAGTTCGCGCTGCAAGTCGTCGAGCAGCCCTTCAGCGGTCTGCGCATGGCTGACGACGATGCGCACGCGGTTCTCGTTGCGCGGCTTGGCGGCGAACGGGCAGAGATTGAGGCCGATGACGACGTCGTCGAGCCAGGTGCGCACGTCGTCGATGATCTGCTGGTCCATGAGCGGGGTCTTCCTTGCTTGTGAAATCAGTGGTCGAGCAGGCGCTGCGCTGCGTCGCGCACCGCCCCTGGCAGGTCGGTCCGCAGGCAATCGAGTTCCACCAGTCCAGGCCAGGTTTCGCGGAACTGGCGCTGCCACGTCAGCTGGCGCTTGGCGAGCTGGCGGGTGGCGGCGATGCCCTTGAAGCGCAGCGTGTCGCTGTCGATGTGGCCGTCGAGGAATTCCCAGGCCTGCCGGTAGCCCACGCAGCGCATCGACGGCATGCCCGGCTCGAGCCGGTATTTCGCACGGAGCGTGCGCAACTCGTCGGCGAGGCCAGCGGCGAGCATGGCGTCGAAGCGCTGCGCGATGCGCTCGTGCAGCACGCTGCGATCGGACGGCGCCAGCGCGATCGGCAGCAGCCGGCACGGCAGCGTGTCGTCTTCCTTCCTGGCGTAGCCTTCGGCGAGCGGCCGGCCGGTGACGCGCACGATCTCCAGGGCGCGCTGGATGCGCTGCGCGTCGGTCGGTTCCAGGCGCGCGGCCGCGGCCGGGTCGAGCGCGCCCAGTTCGGCATGCAGCGCCGGCCAGCCGCGCGCGGCAGCGTCTTCGTCGATGGCGCGGCGCAGGTCGGCGTCGGCTGCGGGCAGATCGGACAAGCCGTCGCGCAAGGCCTTGAAATACAGCATGGTGCCGCCCGCCAGCAACGGGATACGGCCGCGCGCATTGATCTCGCCCATCAGCCGGATGGCGTCGGTGCGGAAGCGCGCGGCGGAATAGGCTTCTTCCGGCGAGACGATGTCGATCAGGTGATGCGGGCAGCTTGCCAGCTCCTCCGCGCTGGGCTTCGCCGTGCCGATGTCCATGTCGCGATACACCAGCGCCGAATCGACGCTGACGATCTCCACCGGCAGCTCGCGCGCCAGGGCCAGCGCACACGCGGTCTTGCCGCTCGCCGTGGGGCCGAGCAGCAGCAGGGCGGGCGGCAAGCCGATATCGTCGTCGCAGGAAGCGGGCGCGGAAGCGGGCACGGAAGCGGGCGGTGCGTGGCAGAGGGGCTGGCGAGGTCGGCATTATCCGCCGGCGCAGCGCCGGTGCGCAAAGGCCGGCGCGCGGCCGCTTGCCCGCGGGCGTCCACTCCTGTCGTGCGACAATTTCCCGGAATATGCAAAAAAAATTTATGCTGTTCGTCTTCCAGACCGAGGCTGATGAACATGTTCCATCGCATCCCCGTGCTTGCGCTGCGCCTGCTCGCTGCCGCGCTGCTTTCGGCGCTACCCTTCGGCGCCAGTTCGACCACGTCCGTCGGCGGCACGCCCGCCCCGCACGATGTGGCAGCGGACGCCGCGCCGGCGCTCATGCTGGCGCAGCGCTGGGACGACGCGCTTGATCCTGCCCGGTACTGGGTCAGCGAGAAGCTTGACGGCGTGCGAGCGCACTGGGACGGCAGGCGGCTGCGATTCCGTAGCGGGTTGCCGATTCCAGCCCCGTCCTGGTTCGTCGCGGCCTTGCCTGCGCGGCCCCTCGACGGCGAGCTGTGGCTGGGCCGCGGGCAATTCGAGGCTCTGTCCGGCATCGTGCGCCGCGACGCACCCGATGATGCGCAGTGGCGCAAGGTGCGCTACATGATCTTCGACCTGCCGGGGGATGCCGGTACCTTCACCGAGCGCGTGCAGCGCATTGATGCCCTCATTGCCGAGGAGCGGAAGCACGCGCCCTGGCTGCAGGCCGTAGCGCAGTTTCGCGTACACGATCGCACCGAATTGGCCCGGCGCATGGCCGCAACCGTCGCAGCGGGCGGTGAGGGTCTGATGCTGCACCGCGCCGACGCGGCCTGGTCGCCCGGTCGTAGCGAAGCGCTGCGCAAGCTCACACCCTGGCTCGATGCCGAGGCGCGCGTCGTTGCGCATGTGCCCGGCAAGGGAAGGCTTGCCGGCAGCGTTGGCGCGCTGCTGGTTGAATCGCTCGATGGCCGGCGCTTTCGCATCGGTTCCGGGCTCAGCGATGCGGCACGGCGCAACCCGCCACAGATCGGTGCCATGGTCACCTACCGCTATCGTGAACTGACGGGGCAGGGGCTGCCGCGCTTTCCGCGCTTCCTTCGCGAGCGCGTGCTGCCTTGAAGTGCAAGCCTCATGCCACGCTGTGACGTCCTGCACAAAATTGAGGCGCTGACCGGCCCGCCTTTCGGATCATCCACTTGCCACTGTTTTCCACAGCTTTTCCCGGTGGGTGTTCACGTCGGTTGGGGAAAACGCGAAACCATCCACATCCCGGCGGCAAGGTATGACGGCGTGACGGGCGAGCGGCCTGGCTTGTGATGCCGCAAAGGGTGAGCTGCACGCCGCACATCCCCAGCGGCTGCGCAAAAAACGGGCAGTCGTTGTGAATACGTTACGCATCAGCACCTTGCGGAGCCTGCTCAAGCGCTACTCCCAAGCTTATCCACAGGGTCCGTGGATAAATGCAGGCAATGGCGCGAGCAGTTTGGGAGATGTTGATTCTATGGAGGAAGTCCCTTGAGGCAGTGGACTTTTCCGGTCAGAGGAGTAATCTGAAATCGAAGCCTGACGGATGCTTGGTCGGGCCTCCCAGCAACAACCCAACTGGAGGCTGAATGGTTGAAAGTCCGCCGCAGTTCGAAGAGATGACCGCGTAGTACCCGAACGGCAAACTGCCGATTGCCTTGGCCTGAAGTGCCAGGGTCAAAGATTCGCGAAGCCCATGTCCAGCCAACATGGGCTTCTTGCTTTGGTGCTTGCGTCATCGCGAGCGCATGGGTGCGGACCGCGCCCGCCAATCGCCGGCCGCGCTGCCCGATTTGGAGGCAGCGCCCGATTCGCCTTTCGAGTGAATGACTTGCGGCACTTGTGCACAGCTTATCCCGGGCTTCATTCACGGCGCCTGGGGAAAACGAGCCGCCCGCGGCACGACGGGTGCGGGGCGGGATGCGGCGGTATGATCATCGGGTCCGAACGCACGCGTGGAGCGTGACATGCAGTGGATGAGGCGCCTTCCGCTATCGAGACGGGCACTGCCAGCGCTGGTGGCCTGTGGGCTGGCCTGTTGCGCGCCCGCGTGGACGTTGGCCGGCGACGCGATCTATCGCTGGGTGGACCGCGACGGGCGCGTGAATTACGGCGGCCAGCCGCCGCCTGGCGTCAAGGCGGAAATGCTGGAGCGTGGTGGCGTCACGGTGGTGCCGGCGGTGCCTGCTCGCCCTGCCGAGGCGGCCGACACCACGCGTCGCATCGAGCGGCTGGAGTCGGCGCTGGAGCAGGAAAAGCGTTTGCGCCGGGAGGCCGAGGAGCGAGTGGAGGACGAGCGCGAGGCGCAGGAGCAGGCGCTCCGTGCGCGCGAGAAGGCGCGGGCGGAGTGCGAGGTGCGGTTTCGCGAGCCCTGCGACGACGAAGGGAACCCCCGTAGTACCGGGTACATCGTTGTTCCGCCGCGCACCTTCCACCCTCATCGTCCGCCGCGCGATGGGCATTCTCCACGCCACAATGGCGACGGCTACCGTGCGGCCGAGCGCCCGCCACGCCCGGGGCAGACCGCGCCGGCTTTGGGCGGGATGCCCAAGCCGGTGCTGCCGATCAATCCGGATCGATCTTTGCAGGCACCGCGCCAGCTCGAGCGCCGACTGCCCGCACGCCAGGCGGATGATTGACCCGGCCGCAAGCTCGGCCCATGTGGTGAAAACGCCGGGAAATCACGGCCGGGTCCGCTCTCATGCGGGGTGGAGCCGGCGCAGGCGGGCGGGACCTAACCTACTGTCCGCGCATGAAGAAGCGGTCAAGGTCGGCCATGGTGAGTTGGGTCCAGGTCGGGCGGCCGTGGTTGCACTGGTCGGCGCGCTCGGTGGCTTCCATGTCGCGCAGCAGCGCGTTCATCTCGGGAATGGTCAACTGGCGGTTGGCGCGCACTGCGCCGTGGCAGGCCATCGTCGCCAGCAGCTCGTTGCGGCGGGTGGTGACGACCTCCGAGGCGGGGAATTCGCGCAGCTCCTCCAGCAGCTTGCGCATCAGTTCGGCGACGGGGGCGTTGGCGAGCAGCGCCGGCACGCTGCGCACCGCCAGTTCCTGCGGGCCTGCGGCCGACACTTCGAAGCCCATGCCGGCCAGCACGTCGGCGCAGTCCTCGGCGGCGGCCATGTCCCTGGCGCTGACCGAAAACACGGCCGGAATCAGCAGCCGCTGCACCGAGGGCCGGCCGTCGAGCACGGTCTTCAGCTTCTCGTACAGGATGCGTTCGTGCGCGGCATGCATGTCCACCAGGATCAGGCCGGCGGCGTTCTGCGCCAGGATGTAGATGCCGTGCAGTTGCGCCAGCGCATAGCCCAGCGGCGGCGCGATGTCGCCGGCTGGCAGCGAGGTCGCCGACAGGGGGGCGGCGGAGCCAGCCATCGGCGTCACGCCGGTGGCCGCGCTGCGTGCGCCGGCGGCAAAGTCGAAGTACGAACGGCTGGCCGACTCCATGGCGAGGCGGCCTTGTTGTGGTGCGGGTGCGGGCCAGGGCCTCGAATTGCCGGCTGGCTGGAATGTCGCGGGGGCGAAATCGGCCGCTGCGCCGCCCGTTGCCGCCCCGCCGAGGCTGGGGGCCGGCGAGGCGCTGGCGAATGCGGCGCCTGCGATGCCGCCCGTGGCCGATGCGAAATGGGACGATGCGGAATGGTCGCCAGCCTGTGCCGCACCCGATTCGGCCAGCACCCGCTTCAGCGCGTGATACACGAACTGATGCACCGCGCGGGATTCCCGAAAGCGAACCTCGATCTTGGCGGGATGCACGTTGACATCGACGCCTGCCGGGTCGAGCTCCAGGAACAGCACATAGGCTGGATGGCGACTTCCATGCAGGATGTCGGCGTAGGCCTCACGCACCGCGTGGGCGAGCAGCTTGTCGCGCACGAAGCGACCGTTGACGAAGAAATACTGAGCGTCGCGGCTGGCGCGCGAATACGCCGGCAGCGAGGCGAAACCGGTGAGGCGCAGGATGCCGCCCTCGGCCTGCACTTCGCGCGCATGCAGCAGGAAGTCGTCGCCCATCAGCGCGCCGATGCGCGCGAAAGGCGCCCCCGGTGGCAGGCGATGAACCACGCGACCGTTGTGCGACAACTGCATGCAGACGTCGGGGCGTGCGAGCGCGACACGACGGAACACCTCGTCGCAATGGGCGTACTCGGTGCCTTCGGACTTCAGGAACTTGCGCCGCGCCGGGGTGTTGTAATAGAGATCGGCGACGTCGACCACCGTGCCCTGGTTCAGCGCTGCGGGTTCTGTCTGGCGGTCGTTGCCGTCGATGCGCCAGGCGTGCGCCTCGCCTTCTCCGCGGCTGGTGATGGTGGTGCGCGCCACCGCCGCGATCGCCGCCAGCGCCTCGCCGCGAAAGCCCATCGTGCCCACCCGCTCGAGGTCGTCGAGGCTGGCGATCTTGCTGGTGGCGTGACGCTCCAGCGCCAGCGCGAGATCCTCGCGGCCGATGCCGCAGCCGTCGTCGGCCACGCGGATTCGGCGCACGCCGCCCTGCTCGAGCTGCACCTCGATGGCGCGCGCGCCGGCATCGACGGCGTTTTCCAGCACCTCCTTCAGCACCGAGGCCGGCCGCTCGACCACCTCGCCGGCGGCAATCTGGTTGATGAGCAGGTCTGACAGGCGTTGGATGACGGTCATCGAGGCGGCGTTCCGGTTACAGGCGGTCGATTATACGGGCGCCGCCCGGGCAGACCGCCCGCCTCGCCTCCGGTATCATGGTTGTGAGACCGCGCAGAGGACGCCAGCCGATGGCACGTTCAGCAGGCAGGGGATGCGTTCCGGGCGCCCGCCGCGTCGTGCTGTGGATGCTGGCCGGCGCGATGCTCGCCTGTTCCTCGCCTGGCTCGGCGCCAAAGGCGGGCAAGCTGTCGAGCTATGCGCCACAGCATCTGCTCAAGAGCGATTTCAATCGTGTCGCGGAAGCGCACCAGCAGCAGATCTTCGCCAGCCTGAGACGGCTGGCGGTGAAGCTGTACAAGCGCAATCCGCGCGAATGGCGCAAGTCGGGCGCGGACAGCATCGATGCCGCGGTGGCGCGCATCTTCGATGCGCCGCATCACTGGCGCTTCGCGTCGCTGGGCAACCGGCGCGACCTCGATGCCCTGCGCGTGGCGCTGCACCCGGAGTTTCGCGGCGACCGTGTGCAGGCTTTCGTCGTCGGGCTGGGCAGCATGGTGCAGACGGCCTTCGGTGATCGGGACGAATTCTTCATGCTGGATGCTCTCGACGCGCAGCGCCTCTACAATGCGGCCCGCAATGTCGAGATCGCGGCGTGGAAGCTCGCGGCGGCGCGTGACGAGCGGGGCGAGTTGCTGCTGCTGTCCAATCAGCCGGGCGACGCCGTTCATCCGGGGGCCAACCTGAGCTTCGAGCGCGAGTTCGGGCGCGTCATCGGTTCGCTGGACACTCTCACCGACATCGTCGAGGAGCAGACGGAACGCACCGTCACCCGCGTGGTCCAGAACCTGGCGACAGCCGTATTCCTGCCGATACCCTGATCCGGTCGGCAAACCTTTTCCAACCCGTATTCAATGAAGTCCATCGTCATCCTCATTTCCGGTCGTGGCAGCAACATGGAAGCCATCGTGCGCGCGGCGATCCCTGGAGTGCGCGTCGCCGCGGTCGTCAGCAACCGGCCCGACGCGTCCGGCCTGGCCTTCGCCGCCGAGCACGGCATTGCCTGCGCGGTGGTCGACCACCAGCGATTCGCGGACCGTGCCGCGTTCGATGCGGCTCTGGCCGAAACCATCGACGCCTACCAGCCTGACCTCGTCGTGCTCGCCGGTTTCATGCGTGTGCTCACCGACGACTTCGTGCGTCGCTATGCCGGCCGCCTGATCAACATCCACCCGTCGCTGCTGCCCGCTTTCCCGGGGCTGCACACGCATCGGCGGGCGCTGGAGGCGGGCGTGCGGGTGCACGGCGCCACGGTGCATTTCGTGACGCCGACGCTGGATTGCGGCCCCATCGTCGTGCAGGCGGTCGTGCCGGTTCATCCGCAGGATGACGAAAGGACGCTGGCCGCGCGCGTGCTGGCGCAGGAGCACCGCATCTACCCGCAGGTGGTGCGCTGGTTCGCCGAAGGCCGCCTGAGCGTGGACGCGAATGGCCGGGTCAGGCTGCGCGACGAGCGGCCGGACGAATCCGCGTGGACGGTTCCGGCCCTCGAATGCTGAGCGACGACGAGCGATGATGCGACGCACTGCAATTGCCGCGCTGGGGATCTCCGTGCTGCTGCACGGCGTGGCGCTGGTTGGCGGCGACTTCGCCTTCGCCCCGCGCGTCGAGCCCGAGCTGCCGCCGGTGATGCAGGCGCGCCTGATCGAGCCGCCGCCCGTCGTGAGGCCACCTGCGCCAGCCCCTGAAGTGCGCCCGCAGGAGGCGCTGCGCGCGCCGCCTGCGCCGCGACCCAGGCCGATCGCAAAACCGCGTCCGCCCGCCGCACCTGCGCCGGTGGCCATGGTGGCACCGTCGGACACGAAGACCGACGCCACGCCCGATGCGCCCGCACTGCCGCCGATGACCGCCACGGCCGAGGAGGCGGTCGCGCCGGCTGCGCCGATGCAGGTTGCGGAGAAGGGCGTGCAGGCCGACGCTGTCGACAGCGAAGGCTGGCCGGATCGCGGCAGCATCGTGTTCCGCGTCTTCATGGGTGACAAGGGCTTCGAAGTTGGCCAGGCGCAGCACCACTGGTCGCACGACGAACACCACTACCGCATGGAAACCCTGCTGCAGACCACTGGTCTGATCGGCCTGATGCGCAGCCTGCACTATGTGCAGCGCAGCGAGGGCGAGCTTGGCCCGCAGGGCCTCAAGCCCTTGCGTTTCAGCGTGGAGCAGGGCGGCAAGAAGCCGGAAAGCGCCGAGTTCGACTGGGCCGCGGGCCGTGTCAGCATCCGCCGCGACGGGCGCGAGCGGCGCTCGGCCGAAGTCCGCCCGGGCGACCAGGACGTGCTGAGCCTGTGGCACCAGATCGGCATCGTCGGCGCGGCGGGCCTGCCGAAGACCATCATGGTGGTCAGCAACAAGGCCGCCAAGCCGGCCCAACTCGAGGTGGTGGGTGCCGAGAACGCGAAATTGCCGATCGGCCGGCTCGACACCCTGCGCCTGCGCGCCAGGGCCACCGATGGCAGCCTCACGATCGACATCTGGCTGGCGAAGAACTACGGCATGTTGCCGGTGCGCATCCGGCTGGTCGATGACGAGGGTGAATCGCTCGACCAGCAGGCGATCCAGTTGCGGCTGGCACCGCCGGCTGACGAAGCGGCGGTCGCGGGCCACGCGGTGGCCGCCGCGGCGGGTGAGCCCGAGATGATCGAACTCAAGGAAGAACCCCAGCAGCCTCCCGGGCTGCAGCAAGACCTTTACCGGAACTGATTCAACGATATGGAAAGACACAACAAGGGCGAGCGCCCCGCGACGAAACCGCACGGCGGCGCGGCCAAATCCGACAAGGCAGCCGCCAGCAAGGCCGAAGGCGCGGTGTCGCGCGTGCTCTTCATCCAGGCGACGCAGGCGCTGGGCGCGGTGCTGAGCTTCGAGCATCCGGCCGATGCGGTGCTGTCGCGGCATTTTCGCGACAATCGAGAACTCGGCCACCGCGACCGCGCCTTCATCGCCGAGACCGTCTACGGCGTGCTGCGCCGCCTGCGCTGGCTGCGCCGCCTGGCCGGCGACCGCGCGACGCCGCGCGAGCTGCTGCTGGCCTGGTGCGCGCGCGGCGAAGGCTGGCCGATGCGAGCCTTCGAAGGCCTGGCCTCGGCGACCGAACGCGACTGGCTGGCCGGCATCAAGGCGGCCGAGCTGGAGGAGGGCGCGCTGGCCGAGCGCGCCGACCTGCCCGACTGGCTGGTCGAGCGCCTGCTGGCCACGCATGACGAGGTCACGCTGCTGGCGCTGGCGCACAGTCTGAACCGGCCGGCGCCGCTCGATCTGCGGGTGAATGTGCTGAAGGCCGACCGTGACGCGGTGCTGGCGCGCTTGCGCGAGGACGGCATCGGCGCGGAGGCGGGCGCGCTGTCGCCGCAGGCCATCCGCCTGGCCGGCAAACCGGCCTTGCAGAAGCACCCGCTGTTCCTGGACGGCAGCTTCGAGGTGCAGGACGCGGGCAGCCAGTTGCTCGGCCTGCTGGTGCAACCGAAGCGCGGTGAACTGGTCGTCGATTTCTGCGCCGGCGCTGGCGGCAAGACCCTGCAACTGGGGGCGATGATGCGCTCCACCGGGCGCCTGTACGCCTTTGACGTGTCGGACAAGCGCCTCGCCAAGCTCAAGCCACGCATGGCGCGTGCCGGGCTGAGCAACGTGCATCCGGTGCTGATCGCGCACGAGAACGACGCCAAGGTGAAGCGCCTCGCCGGCAAGGCCGACCGCGTGCTGGTGGATGCGCCGTGCAGCGGGCTTGGCACGCTGCGTCGCAATCCGGACCTGAAGTGGCGCCAGAGCGCGGCGGCGGTCGACGAGATGGTGGCCAAGCAGGGCGCAATCCTCGCCGCTGCGGCCCGGCTGGTGCGTCCCGGCGGCCGCCTGGTGTATGCGACCTGCAGCCTGCTGGCGGAAGAGAACGACGGCGTGGTCGATGCCTTCATCGCCGCACATCCCGAATTCCGGCCGCTGTCTGCGCAGGCCGTGCTCGAGAAGCAGGGCGTGCCACTGCAGACGGGCGAGCGCCTGCGCTTGTCGCCCGCCACGCACGACACCGACGGCTTCTTCGCCGCGGTGCTGGAGCGCGTCGGCGATGCCTGATCGACGAAGATTCGCGGCGGGCGCAGCGTGCCTGCTTGCGCTCGCTGCGGCGACATCTGCGCTCGCCGGCCAGCGCTTCGAGGCGCGTGGTGAAGTGGAAGTGGCGTTCACGCCGCAAAACGATGCGGAAGGGCTCCTCATCGACGTGATCCGCGACGCGCGGCACAGTCTCCTCGTCCAGGCCTACGCCTTCACCAGCCGCAACATCGCCGACGCCATGGTGGCGGCGAAGCGGCGCGGCGTGCGGGTCGAGGTGCTGGCCGACGCAGCGATGAACCGCCGCGCCAGGGGCAACGCGCTGCCGCGGCTGCTCGAGGCCGGCATCCCGGTGGCGCTGGAAACCGACTACAACGCGGCGCACAACAAGGTGCTGATCGCCGATGCCGACGGCCCCGGCTGCACCGTGGTCACCGGTTCTTACAACTTCACCTGGTCGGCGCAGAACCGCAACGCCGAGAATCTGCTCGTGCTGCGCCGGCACTGCGCGCTGGCCGACGCCTACCGTGACAACTGGCAGCGTCATCGCGCAGCCGCCACCCCGATCAACCAGCTACCCTGGAGCCCATGACGATGGCAGGACCCGTGCAGCCGATCCCCGCAACCGCCGAAGCCGTGACGACCGAATTCGCCTCGCTGTTGAGAAACATCTGGGACGATCTCCACGACCCCTTCGTGCTGTGGCAGGTGGGCGCGCTGCTGGCCTGTCTGCTGGGCGGCTGGCTGATACAGCGCCTGGTGCGGCAACGGACCGGCGGCGCTGTCCTCGAGGACATGAACGCCGCGCTGCGTTTCGGCCGCAGTGGCCTGCGCCGGGTGGTGTTCCCGCTGTCGGCCCTGATCCTCGTGCTCGTCACGCGCGCGGTGCTGGCGCAGTACCACAAGGTGCACCTGCTCGATCTCGCCGTGCCCCTGCTGTCGTCGATGGCCGTGATCCGTATCGTCGTGTATACGGTGCGCCAGGCAGTGGGCGGTGCCTCGAGTTGGCTCGGCGGATTCGAGAAGAGCTTCGCGGCGCTGGCCTGGTCGGTGGTTGCGCTGCACATCCTGGGCTGGCTGCCCCGTGTGATCGATGCGCTGGAGACGGTGTCCTTCTCCATGGGCACGCAGAAGCTGACGCTGTGGATGCTGGTGCAGGGGTTGGCGATGGTGCTGCTGACGGTGCTCGTCGCCCTTTGGGTGGCCGGCTTGCTGGAGCGCCGCATCGTCACGGCGAGCGGGCTGGATGCCAACATGCGCACCGTGCTCACCCGCATCACCAAGGCCTTGCTGATCGTCGTCGCGGTGCTGGTGGCGCTGCCGATGGTGGGCATCGACCTGACCACCCTGTCGGTGTTCGGCGGCGCGCTGGGGGTGGGCCTCGGTTTCGGCCTGCAGAAGATCGCCGCCAACTACGTGTCGGGCTTCATCATCCTGCTCGACCGTTCCATCCGCATCGGCAACCTGATCACCGTCGGCAACGATCGCGGCGTGGTGCGCGAGATCACCACCCGCTACACGGTGGTGAAGGCCGGCAACGGCATCGAATCCATCATCCCGAACGAGACGCTGGTCGGGTCGGTGGTGCAGAACGAGACCTTCAGCGACACCAAGGTCTCGTTGCCGATCTCCATTCAGGTCGGTTACGAGGTCGACGTGGAACGTGCGCTGGCGATCCTGGTCGAAGTTGCTGGTGCGCATCCGCGCGTGCTTCCCGAACCATCGCCCAAGGGCTTTCTCGCCGGCTTCGGCGAGAGCGGGATCGACCTGCGCTTGCTGTGCTGGATCGCAGACCCCGAGGAGGGCACGCTGGGCATCACCTCCGCGATCAACCTGGAGTTGTGGCGGCGCTTCAAGCGCGAGGGCATCAGCATTCCCTTCCCGCAGCGGGAAGTGCGTGTCGTGGGCGCCGTGGTGATGAACCGCGGGGACGATCAGGATGCGCCCACAAGCGGAGCCCCGACCGGGCTCGCGCAAGCCGGCACGGCGGCGTAGGCGTCGCGTCACCAGGGCTTCAAGATCATGAATCAAAAGGATATTTAAAAGAATGTACAGCGGCTTGTTCGATCTTCCATGGTGGAGCTACGTTGTCGTTGCCCTGGCTCTCACGCATGTCACCATTGCCTCGGTGACCATCTTCCTGCACCGTCATCAGGCGCATCGGGCGCTCGACCTGCACCCCTTCGCCAGCCACTTCTTCCGCCTCTGGCTGTGGCTGACCACCGGCATGGTCACCAAGGAGTGGGCGGCCATCCATCGCAAGCACCACGCCAAGTGCGAGACCGAAGAGGATCCGCACAGCCCGCAGACGCGTGGTCTGCGCAAGGTGCTGTGGCAGGGGGCGGAGCTCTACCGTGCCGAGGCGAAGAACGCCGACACGTTGCAGCGCTACGGCCACGGCACGCCGGACGACTGGCTCGAACGTAACGTCTACCGCCATTCGGTGCTCGGCGTGTCGGTCATGATGGTCATCGACCTCGTCGCCTTCGGGCCGATCGGGCTGACGATCTGGGCGGTGCAGATGGTGTGGATCCCGTTCTGGGCGGCGGGCGTCGTCAATGGCATCGGACACTTCTGGGGTTACCGCAACTTCGACTGCACCGACGCGTCGCGCAACCTCGTACCGTGGGGCGTCCTGATCGGCGGCGAGGAACTGCACAACAACCACCACAGCTTCGCCACCTCGGCCAAGCTGTCGGCGAAGTGGTACGAATTCGACATCGGCTGGATGTACATCCGCCTGCTCGAGACGCTGGGGCTGGCCAGGGCCAAGAAAGTGATCCCCACGCCGAAGTTCGGCGAGCCCAGGCTCGCGCCGGATTTCGACATGCTGCAAGCCATCGTCACCCACCGCTACGACGTCATGACGCGCTACATGAGCTCGCTGAAGCGGGTGTGCACGGTAGAGGTCGAGCGCCTGAAGGCGAGCCACGCCGGCCGCTTCGACGTCACCGCGCTCAAGCGCTGGGTGCTGTCGGGCGAGGAGCGCCACCTGAAGGATGGCGAGAAGGAACAGTTGCGCGGCCTGGTCGCCAGCAGCCAGGCCTTGCTCACCGTGGTGACGATGCGGGAAGAGCTCAACGCCCTGTGGGCGCGTTCGAACGCGACGCGCGAACAACTGCTGGCGCAGTTGCACGACTGGGTGGCGCGTGCCGAGCAGAGTGGCATCGACCAGCTCCGCGAGTTCTCGCTGCGTCTGCGCCGCTACGCAGTTTGATCTGCGGGGAGCGGACCTGGACGCGTTTCGAGGCCCGTCAGGCGCGCACGGCGTCCGCCCAGCAGTTGGGTGTTTCGTACAGCCGCACGCGCTCGAGGCGCAGATGGTTGCCGTAGACGTCGCGGTAGGCCGGATCGAGGATGCGGAAGGCTTCGGCGGCGAGGTTCTCCGCAGTGGGCACCACATCGAGCACCACCGTCTTGTGGCCCGGCACGCTGGCGAGGAAATCAGCCACCAGCGTGTCGCCTCGATAGACCAGGAAAGCGTGGTCCCATTGGCCGACCACGAGGTCGTTGGCAACGCGCTTCACGTCGGCGAAGTCCATCACCATGCCATTGACCGGCAGACCGTCGGCCTTGATGATCTCGCCCGACAGCGTCACTTCGACCGCATAGCGGTGGCCGTGCAGATGACGGCACTGGCTGGCGTGATCGGGGATGCGGTGTCCGGCATCGAATTCGAGACGGCGGGTGATGCGCATGATGAACCTCGGTTCCAGGGGCGCGAATTATACCACCCCCGCATCCGCAGGCCGTTTGGCCGAAGTTGCAAGTGATTGAGCAAACGATGAATTCTGATTCTTCCACGGCTGCGAAGCCGCTTTCGGTGATTAATCACGACCGCGACCTCGCCGGTCTCACCTACGTCTATCCGGTGTTGTCCCGGCGTGCGGGCGGCGTGTCGGTGGGCATCAACCTCAATCCCAACAACGCCTGCAACTGGCACTGCGCCTACTGCCAGGTGCCTGGCCTGGTGCGCGGCAAGGCGCCGGTGATCGACCTGCAGGTGCTGGAGCAGGAACTGCGCTGCTTTCTGCACGAACTCGTCCATGGTGACTGGCTGCTGCGGCATGCGCCGGAAGGTGCGCGCGTGATCCGCGACATCGCGTTCTCGGGCAACGGCGAGCCGACGAGCGCGGAGGAGTTTCGCGAGGCAGTGGACCTGGTGCTGCGCCTGCGCGAGGAATTTGGCCTCGGCGGCCCTCGCAGCGAAGGAGGGCCGGGGGGCGTGCCGGTGCGCCTGATCACCAACGGCAGCCTGATGGGTCAGGCGCGTGTGCAGGAAGGCGTGCGGCGGCTGGGCGAGGCGGGGGGTGAGGTGTGGTTCAAGGTCGATGGCGGCAGCACTGCCGCCATCGAGCGCATCAACGGCGTCAACCTGACGCCCGAAGTCGTTGCCCGCAATCTGGCGCGCTGCGCTCAGCTTTGTGATACCTGGGTGCAGACCTGCATGTTCCGCTGGGATGGAATGGCGCCATCCGATGCGGATGTGGACGCCTACCTCGCCGTGCTGCGCGCGGCTGGGCTAGATCGCCTGCAGGGTGTGCTGCTGTACGGCATCGCGCGCCCGTCCATGCAACCGGAAGCCGCGCGGCTGTCACCACTTGAGCCCGACGAACTCGAGGACATCGGGGCGCGCATGAGAAAGCAGGGGCTGACGGTCCGCGTCAGCCCCTGATGGCTTCATGACCCGCCAGGCTCAGCGCTCCTTGCGCTTGGCGCGGGCTTCCTTCTTGAGCGACTTGTACAGATCGGGGTTGGTCGCCTTCAGGTATTCCGCCACGTCCACGTCGTCCTTCCTGACCTTCTCGATATCGATCTGCTCGATGTGGACCAGGCGAAGCAGGGCCTGTACCGGCCGGGGAATGTTGCGGCCGCTCTCATAGCGGGAGCCGCCGCTCTGCGTCACGCCGATCTTGGACCAGAACTGGGACTGGTTCATCCCGAGCTTGCGGCGGATTTCGCGTACGTCGATCTTGTCTGTGCTTTTGGTCATGATTTCGCCCCGTTGATGTGGACTGGACTGGCAAATGCCGTGTGTGCCGGCTTGATGCCCTGATGCCGTAACTTGATACTACTAAAGTTATATCGCATGCGAAGTATAGACCAGCTTTCCGCATAAATTCAATGTGCATTTCCATGAAATGCGGGTTAACCGTAAGTGATATTCACCTGAACCGTGAAATGTGACCGGCGTCGTGTCGGCTTGCTGCCGCGCCGTGTCACTTGCCTGTCGTGTTCGAGCTCAGTTCGCGCCCCGCCGCACTTGCCTGCGCCTGCCGATCCTCGCAACGGGCGGGCTCCGCCCGGGCAGGCCTCGTCGCCTGCACTGCGCGAGTTGGATATGTCGATGGTGCCGATAGTTCAGCATCGAGCCGCGGTGCCGGTATCGCTTTCGCGAGGCGCGGCATGGGGCCTGGCCGCAATGTCCGCACCCAAGGCGGCCGCCATCACCGAACGCGACATCGGAACCCGCATCGACAAGAAGCAGATGGAATGCGCCGCGCTTGCGCCACGGTAGAGGCGAGGGCCGTGGCCATCGAGCTGACATAGCGTTTGACCCGCGCGCGGCGACTCGCTATCATCGCGCCTTCTTTTAGGAGACGTGGCCGAGAGGTCGAAGGCACTCCCCTGCTAAGGGAGCATGCGGGCTAAAACTCGCATCGAGGGTTCGAATCCCTCCGTCTCCGCCAAGCTTCAAAATCAGTGCTTCGTTGATTGTCTGCGACGACGGTCATGCACCTGATCCCAGCAAAGCCCACCTGGAACCACCGTCTGGCGGTTCCAGGTGGGCTTTTGTTTGGGCGTTTGCTTCGGGTAGTCGAATTGCTCCCTTGATGCCGACGAAATCCTCCGGCGCTGCAGCGGAGCTTGCCGCAAGGGCCACTTGCCGCGGACGAGGGGTGACAGCCCCGGCGCCGGCCCGATGGCCGACTCACCTCGCGAGGCGTCTTCCCATACAATCGGGCCGGCTTCATCTTGTCGAGTCACGAGGGCATGCCTTCGTGCTTCGCTGCATGTCTGACCGGGCATATGTTTCCATGACTCCCACCACGACGAACTCCACGCCGCCTGCCGGCAGCCCGGCTTCTTCGCTGCCGGCTGCAGCGCGGCCGCGCATCGCGCTGCTCGGCACCGGGGGCACGATTGCGGCTTCCGCTCCCGATGCCGCCCAGCTCAATGATTACCGCGTCACGGAAGGGGTTGAGGCGATTCTCGACGCGGTGCCGCAGATCCGCGAACTGGCCGAGGTGCGCTGCGAGCAGTTGATGAACGTGGAAAGCCACGAGATCGACACCGCCGGGCTGCTGGCGATCGCGCGACGCACCCAGGCCCTGCTCGAGGATCCGGCGATCGACGGCGTGGTGATCACGCATGGCACCGACACGCTGGAGGAAACCGCCTATTTCCTCAACCTGGTGCTCGACAGCGCCAAGCCGGTGGTGGTGGTCGGGGCGATGCGGCCCGCGAGCGCGCTGAGCGCCGACGGTCCGCTGAACCTGTTGAACGCGTTCCGCCTTGCGACCTGCCCGGAGGCGGCAGGCAAGGGCGTGCTGGTGACGCTCAACGACCGTATCGGTGCGGCGCGCCATGTCACCAAGTCGCACACCATCGCGACCGATGCCTTCGTCTCGGCGGAGCAGGGCAGCCTTGGCGAGATCACTGGCGGCGTCGTGCACTTCTTCAATGCGCCCACGCGGCGGCATACCTTGCACAGCGAGTTCTCGCTCGCGGACATCACCGAACTCCCGCAGGTCGACATCATTTTCGATTACCTCGGCGCCGGCACGCATCCATATCGCGCAGCCATCGACAGCGGGGCGCGTGGCATCGTGCTTGCGGCGACCGGCAATGGCAGCCTGTCGCCATCGGCGCGACTGGGCGCCGAGGCGGCGCAGCGCCAGGGCGTGACCTTCGTGCGGGCGAGCCGGGTGGGGCAGGGCGTGGTGACCGATTCAGCGGACGATGCGGTGCTCGGCACCATCGCCGCGAATTCTCTCAACCCGCAGAAGGCGCGCATCCTGCTGATGCTGGCCTTGTGCGTGACGCGCGATAGCGAGGCCATCCGGGAGTGCTTCCGGCGCTATTGATTGCATCGGCGGGCGCGTGGCGCACACTGACGGCTGGCGTGGCGGCGGAGTCGATGCGGGGCGTGCGATGATCCTTCGCCTTGCTGGGCGCCCGTTATGCTGCAAGCTGTTGTTTTTGCGCGACGCGTGCCCTGTCTCGGCGCTTGAGTTTGCTGATATTCTCGAGATTTTATGCCCGACCGGCGCCCCCACCGAGGTCAAGAATGAACGCGCGAGTCCAAGATCAACTGCACAGAATCGTCATCGTCGGCGGCGGCGCCGGGGGGCTCGAACTCGCCACCCGGCTTGGCGACACGCTCGGACGCAAGGGCAAGGCCGATATCACCCTGATCGACCGTACGCGCACGCACATCTGGAAGCCCAAGCTGCACGAGATCGCCGCCGGCAGCATGGACATCGGCGAGCACGAAGTCGGCTACCTGGCGCAGGCGCACTGGCACCATTTCCACTTTCGCATCGGCGAGATGACGGGGCTCGATCGCACACGGCGCGAGGTCCATGTTGCGCCCTTCATGGACGACGACGGCAACGAGGTCACGCCGGCGCGATCGTTTCCTTACGACACGCTGATCATCTCGGTCGGCAGCCTCAGCAACGATTTCGGCACGCCCGGTGTGCGCGAGCATGCGCTCAAGCTCGAGACGCCGGCCGATGCACGCCGCTTCCATGTCCGCATGGTCAATGCCTGCGTGCGCGCCCATGCGCAGAAAACTCCGCTGCGGCCGGAGCAACTGCATGTGGCGATCATCGGCGCGGGTGCGACCGGCGTCGAACTCGCTGCCGAGCTGCATCACACCACGCGCGAGGTCGTCGCCTACGGCCTCGACCGATTGGATGCGGACAAGGACATCAAGCTGTCGGTCATCGAGGCGGCGCCGCGCGTGCTGCCGGCGCTGCCCGAGCGGCTTTCCAGGTCCACCGAGCATCTCTTGCGGGAACTGGGCGTCGATGTGCATACCAACGCGAAGGTGGCCGAGGTCTTGCCGGACGGCGTGCGCCTGGCGGACGGCCGCGTGCTGCCTGCCGAACTCGTCGTGTGGGCGGCAGGCGTCAAGGCGCCCGAATTCCTGACCCGGCTCGACGGACTCGAAACCAACCGCATCAACCAGCTCGCGGTGCGTCAGACGCTGCAGACCACGCTCGACGACAACATCTTCGCGTTGGGCGATTGCGCCGCCTGCCCGTGGCCGGAGAACAAGGGCTTCGTGCCGCCGCGGGCGCAGGCCGCGCACCAGCAGGCCTCGCACCTGCTCAAGCAGATTCGCCGCCGCCTCGACGGCAAGCCGCTGCAGGACTACCGCTACAAGGACTTCGGTTCGCTGGTGTCGCTGGGCAAGTTCAGCACCGTGGGCAACATGATGGGCGGGCTGGCCAAGGGCGACCTGTTCATCGAGGGCAAGTTCGCGATGCTGATGTACGCGTCGCTCTACAAGATGCACGAGCTTGCGCTGCACGGCTGGGCCAAGGTGACGCTCGACACGCTGGCGCGCATGATTACCCGGCGTACCGAGCCCCACGTCAAGCTCCACTGAAGTAGCAAACGCCGCACCGCTGCTGCCGGAGCAGGGTGCGCCCAGTCGCCACGGAGACGACGTGCTCGCGAACCTGCTCGACATCCTGGCCATCACCGGGCCGATCTACGTCCTCATCGCCATCGGCTACGGTGCCGTGCGCCTGCGCATGCTGGCGGCGGCCGAACTGCGTGCACTCGGTGTGTTCGTGATCAGCTTCGCGCTGCCGGCGCTGCTGTTCAAGGCGCTGTCGCAGCGTGCGCTGGGCGAGCTGATCGACCCGCATGCGCTGCTGGTGTATGTGCTCGCGTCCCTGCTGGTGGCAGCACTCGGCATTGCCATCACCGCTTTCGCGCAGCGTCGCGGGCTGCAGGCCGGCGCGATGAGCGCAATGGGCATGGCGGTGTCGAACAGCGCCTTCATCGGCCTGCCCATCGCCCAGCCCCTGTTCGGTGCGGCGGCGAGCGCCCATCTGGCGATCTACCTGGTGGTGGAGAGCATGATCATGCTGCCGCTGCTGATGACGATCGCGGAAATCGGCGGCAGCGGCCAGGCGCGCGCCGGCAAGGTGCTGCGCAACGTCCTCGGCAGCCTGGCGCGCAATCCGATGATCCTGGGCATCGTCGCGGGCGTGCTGTGTTCCCTGTTCGGCCTGCACATTCCGCTGCCGCTGATGCGCGCGGTGGATATGCTGGCCTCGGCTTCGGCGCCGGTGGCGCTGTTCTACATCGGCGGCACGCTGGCCGGGCTGAGCGTGCGCGGCATGGGCGCCGACATCGGCCTCATCATGGGCGGGAAGCTCGGCCTGCATGCGCTGGCGGTGTTCCTGTTGCTGATGCTGGTGCCGGGCGTCGATCCCGGGATACGTGCCGCCCTGATCCTGAACGCCTGCATGCCAATGGCGAGCATCTACCCCATCGTGGCGCAGAAATACGGCCAGCAGGATGTCGCCGCCGCGGCCCTGGTGGCAACCACGGTGATGTCCTTCCTGACGATCAGCGCGGCCGTGTGGCTGATGAAGGCGACCGGCTTGATCGGTGCGGCAGGGTAGCGCTGCGACGGCGTGCGTCGGTCGCGTCCGGCGCTTGCTTCAAGCTGTGCGCAGCGCGCACGCGAGCGGCATGCGCAGCGTTGCCGGTCGGCCGGGCTGCATTAAAGTGTCGCCGCCAGACCGCGAGATGCGCGGTCCGCCATCCACACAGGAGCATACGTCGCATGAGCAAAGTCCTCGTCATCAACGGCCCCAATCTCAACCTGCTCGGCACGCGCGAGCCGCACATCTATGGCTCGACCACGCTGGCCGACGTCGAGAACGGGTTGCGCGCGCAGGCGCAGCAGCTCGGGCTGGAACTGGAGTGTTTCCAGAGCAACCACGAAGGGGCGATCGTCGACCGCATCCATCAGGCGCGGCTCGAGGGCGTGAAGTTCGTGCTGATCAACCCCGGTGCCTATACGCACACCAGCGTGGCGATCCGCGATGCCATCGGCGGCGTGGCAATTCCCTTCGTGGAGGTGCACATCTCCAACGTGCACAAGCGCGAGGCCTTCCGCCACCACTCCTACCTGTCGGACGTCGCCGAGGCGGTCATGGCTGGCTTCGGAACCCTGGGCTACAACCTGGCGCTGCAGTTCATCGCCTCGAAGCTGCGCTGAGCTGATGCGCAGCCTCGACGACCGCGTCGACGCTCGGCACGAAGGCCTGCTCCAGCGCATAGCTCGCCGGCGGTGGCGCATCCGGGCCGGTCACGCGCCGCAATGGCGCCTTCAGGCTGTCGAAGGCGTGCTCGGCGACCAGCGCGGCGATCTCCGCGCCCACCCCGCAGGTGCGCGAGGCTTCGTGCACGACCACCACGCGTCCGGTGCGTCGGGCGGCGGCCAGCACCGTCGCCTCGTCCAGCGGCTTGATCGTGCGCAGGTCGATCACTTCGGCTGAGATGCCCTCGGCCGCGAGTGCGTCGGCGGCCTGCAGGCACACCGGCACCGTCTTGGCGTAGGAGATGAGGGTCACGTCCTGCCCGGGGCGGGCAATGGCCGCCTGCCCGAGCGGCACCAGCGTCTCGCCGTCGGGCACCTCGCCGGGCTGGTACAGCAGGCCAATGTCGACGAAGAACAGCACCGGGTTGTCGTCGCGGATCGCTGCTTTCAGCAGGCCCTTGAAGTCCGACGCATTGGAAGGCATCACCACCTTCAGCCCGGGCGCATGGGCGAACCAGGCCTCGATGTTGTGGTTGTGCTGGCTGCCGACCGCCCAGCCGGCGCCGGTCATGGCGATCGCCACCAGCGGGAATTCGAACTGCCCGCCCGACAGGTAGCGCAGCTTGCCGGCGCTGTTCACCAGCTCGTCCATCGCGTAGCACAGGAAGGGGGCGAACAGCAGGTCGATGACTGGGCGCAGGCCGGTCGCGGCGGCGCCGACGGCGGTGCCGGCAATGATGCCTTCGGCCAGCGGTGTATTGCGCACACGGGCGCTGCCGAATTCGGCAAGCAGCTCGGTGCGCTTGGTGGCGACGCCTTCGCCGAACATCAGCACGCGGGCGTCGCGGCGCATTTCCTCGGCGAGTGCCTGCGCCATCGCGTCGTAGACAGTGATCGTGGTCATGGTGGCGTCCTCGGGGCGGTCAGGCGTAGATGTCGGTGAGCAGCTCGGTGGCGTCGGGCCAGGGCGAGGCCTCGGCGAAGGCCATCGCGGCGTCGATGCGTGCGGCAACGCGGGTGCCGATGCCGTCCAGGTCGCCGGCAGTGAATCCTCCGCCCGCCAGCAGGCGGGTCTTCATGCGCTCGATCGGATCGCGCGCCTGCCACGCGGCGAGCTCGGCCGCATTCACGTAGGCCTGGTCGTCGGGTTCGAAGTGGCCGCGCAGGCGATAGGTCGACAGTTCGAGCAGGAAGGGCTTGCCGGTGTCGCGGATGGAGTCGGTCGCAGCGCGGGCGGCCGCACTCACCGCCTCGACATCGTTGCCATCGACGGTGGCGCTGGCGATGCCGTAGGGCGCCGCCCAGGCGGCGACGCTTTCGCCGACCATGGTCTCGCGCCGGTGCACGAAGGCCTGCCATTGGTTGTTCTCGCACACATAGAGGATGGGCAGCTTCCACACGGCGGCGAGATTCAGCGATTCGTGGAAGATGCCTTCGCCGGCGGCGCCGTCGCCGAAGAAGCAGGCGACGATGCCGGGCCGGCCGAGCATGGTCTGCGATAGCGCGACGCCGGTGGCGAGCGACAGCTCGCCGCCCACGATGGTGGAGGTGAGCACCACGCCGAGTTCGCGCACCGAGATGTGCAGCGAGCCACTCTTGCCCTTGCAGTAGCCGTCGCGGCGGCCCAGCACCTCGGCCATCATGCGTCCCGGGTCGGCGCCGCGGGCGAGCAGGTGGCCGGCGCTGCGGTGGTTGGTGAGGATCAGGTCGTCTGCGGTGAGCGCCGAGACGACGCCGACCGCGGCTGCTTCCTGGCCGACGGCGGTGCAGGTGCCGGGGGTGCCGCTTTGGGCGGAGTGCGTCGACAGGCGCAGTTCGTAGGCGCGGATCAGCAGCATGGCCTCGAGCAGGGCTTCCGGCTGATCGAGGCGCGGGATGACGGGGGATGACGGGGTGCTGCGGGCTGCTGCGGTGGGTGACACGGTGTTCATGAATTCGCCTCCTGTTTGCAGGGTCGGAGCGCCGCGGCGGTTGGCCGGTGCAGGTCCGACGGCTGCAATCTAGCCCTCTCGCGGGAATGCGAAAGAGGGGGCGCACCGGAATAGGGAATTCTTAGGAAGTGGCGAGTGAAGATTTAGCATGCGCTCCACGAGGAGGCGCGTGCGCGGGGTTTCAGACGCCGTGGGGTGTGTGCAGCAACGCCAGCGGCCGCTCGATGCGCAACTCGAAGCAGCCGCGGCCGGTCTTGTCGATGCGGATCGGCGCCTGATGCTCGACCAGCCGGCGGCCGAGCAGGATCAGCCGCGCTTCCAGGTTGTCGCTGATGTCCGGCAGTCGGATGCGCGGATCCAGCCTCAGTTCGCGATTGCTGAAGGCGGTGCGCCCGCTGGCGGCGAAGTCGTTGAGCAGTGCCCACAGGATGGCGCCGGCGACGCCCTTGATGAGGTAGCGGCCGTCGAGAAAGATGCTGTCGTTCTCGGCATAGTGGCGTACCTCGAGCACTGGCCCGGCCTCGGGCGCGGGGCCGGGTTTGGCCGCCGGCGAAGCAGATGCGCTGCGTTCGGCTGCGTCCACGGGTGCGTGCTGCAGCAACTGGATCGCCGCGCCGAGGCCGCCGGCGAGCGACACCAGCGCGTCCTCGTCGTCGTAGCCGAAGCGCAGATCCTGCGGGCTCTCGACGTACAGGATGCCGAGCACGCGCTGCCCGGCACGGATGGGCACGGCGAGCTGGCTGCGCGAGCCGGGCAGGCCCGGCAGCGGGATCTCGGTCTCCAGTTGCGGCGCCAGCCCGCTGCGCTGCAGGTTGTCGCGAATGGCGAGCGTGTAGCTGTATTCCGCGGCGAAATGGCCGATGCGGATCGGCGTCCCCTCGCGTGCGGCGACGCCGATCACGCCGTCGCCCAGCGCGATTTCCGAGCCGACGCCCGACTGCGTGTAGCCGCGGCTGGCGACCGTGTACAGGCGGGCATTGGGCGCATCGAGCATCAGCACCATCGCGTGGTGGACGTCGAAATGGATCTCGAGGCAGGTGAGCGTCTGCGCGAGCAGGCTGTCGAGGTCGGTGCACAAGCACAACTGCTCGGCGCTCGCCCGCAGCGCGGCGAGCAGGTGGGCACGCGGTGGCGGTGGCGGCAGCGTTTCGCCGGGCACGCGCTCGATGTCGAGCACGCGGTAGATGTCGGCACCCAGCAGCCTGAACACGCCGGCCATGCCGGTGTGCGAGGCGATGCCGGCGAGCTTGGCCTTCATCTTCTCGAACAGCGGGCCCTCCTGCTCGGTGCGCAGGTATTGCAGGCTCAGCCTGTAGTGCGCGCCGGTTTCCGGGTCGATCACGGCGACGCGCGCATGAGGGTTCGCGAGGATGTTGCGGCGGGTCGTGTTGAAGAACTGATAGGACAGCGCGACATGGCCGGCATCCACGTACTGCACCTGCGACAGGTAGGCCATGTTCGGCGTGCCGTCCGGGCTGCAGGTGGCGATGGTGCCCGGGATGGCACCGTCGAGGCAGGCGCGGATCGCATCCAGCTTGATCTTCATGCACCGCTCCGCAGCGCGTTGCCGGCATCAGGCCCCGGCGTCTGCAGGAAGCCGGCGCTCGGCGTGAAGTTGATGGCGGTGAGGTCGTCGGCGCGGCAGGCGAGCACACTCCGGATCACCTGCGTGGGATAGCCCAGCGGCGCGAGGCCCCCGGCGAAGGCGTCCACGTAGCGCTCGGCAAGCGCCTCGTCGCCGGGCTCCAGCGGCACGACGCGGGCATCGCCGCCCTTGAACTGCAGGGTGCGGTGATCCGCCGGCAGGCTGAAGACCACGGCGATCGCACCGTTGCGCCGCACGTCGTCGATGAGGCCGGCGGAGGCGGTGGCCGAGAGCAGGATGGTGATGCTGCGTTTGTCAGCGGCGACGCGGCAGCCGGTGGCCCGCGCCATGCTGGGCAGGCCGGCGCCGCGGCAGGCTGCCGCGCTGATCGATACGCCGCCGCAAATGAAGCGGGCCTGGTCTTCGTCGAGGAGGGGGGAAAGTGCCTGGGTCATGGTTTCCCAAGCATAGACAACAAGCCCAGGCGGCGGAATGCCTGCTGCGGGATGCGGTCCGCCCCTTGGGCCCGACGGCGTGCATGCGCCTGCCCGCGATCAGCGCGTCGTCGTCGGCATCCTATTTCGGCGGCTGCGGGAACAACACTGCAAGACCAGGCGCCGGCTCGCCCGGCGGCAGGTAGGCGGGCGCCGGCTCGCCGGCGACGCCGAGCGAGCGCACGAAGCGATGGATCGCACGCAGATCGTCCTCGGCCATGTCGCGCAATGCGAACCAGGGCATGGGCGGACGTGCCTCCGTGCTGCGCGCATGGCGCACCCACTCGTCCTCGCTCATCTGCGCCAGCCTGATGCGCAGGTTCGCCGCGAAGGTCGTGCCCCAGGGGCCATGCCAGCCGAGCCGGTCGCCGACCAGCCAGTCACGTTCGGCGACGCGTCCGCCGGTCTGCGCATAGTGCGGCGTGTGGCAATCGTTGCAGCCCGCAACGCGCACGATGTAGCGGCCGCGCTCGATCATCGTTGCATCGCGGCCCGTGCGCTCCTGCGCCGCGCCCCCATCCGTGCCGGCAGCGCTTCCAGCCAGCGAGGCGAGCAGGGTGGCGACGAGCGCAGCGACTGTCTTTCTGACCATCATGACGGTTCTCCTGTCGTTTTCGTTTCGCGAGGCGGGAGGGGGCCTGCCGCGAGTGATGGCCAGTGTGGTCGTGCGCGTGCCGGCGTGAAGCTAAATGCTGCTTCAACGAATGCTAAGAATTTGCTAGTCGCCCGCCGCAAAGCACACGGCCCCTGCCTCGCTGGGAGGCAGGGGCCGTCGGAGGCGCCGCTGTCAGCGGCTGCAGGCCGCAGGGTCGGGCAGGCGCTGCGTGTCGAAACCGAAAGACTACTCGGCGGCGCCGATGGTCAGCGTGATGTCGCCGACGCGGTCGATGTGACCGCTGAGGTGGTCGCCCGTCTTCACTGCGCCGACGCCCTCGGGCGTGCCGGTGTAGATCAGGTCGCCGGGCTGCAGGTGGTAGAACTGCGACAGGTCGGCGATGATCTCACGGATGTTCCAGATCAGTTGCGACAGGTCGCCCGCTTGCCGCGTCACGCCATTGACCGCGAGCGTGATGGCGCCGCGGTCGAGCACGCCGAGTTCGCCGGCGGGCACGATGGGGCTGCAGATTGCCGCGTTCTCGAAGTTCTTGCTCAGATCCCACGGACGGCCGGCATCACGCGCGATCGCCTGCAGGTCGCGGCGCGTCATGTCGAGACCTGCGGCGTAGCCATGAATCAGCTTTTCCGCATCGGCTTCGGAGACGCGGAATCCCGGCGCCCCGAGCGCGACGACCAGTTCCATCTCGTAGTGGAAATCGGCGGTGCCCGGCGGGTAGGGAATCGTCGCACCGCTTTCGACGAGCGACGACGGTGTCTTGGTGAAGTAGAAAGGGCGCGAGGTGGCCTTGACGACCCCCTTCATGCCCATCTCGATGGCGTGCGCCTGGTAGTTGCGACCCACGCAGAAGATGCGATTCACCGGATAGCGCGCAGTGCTGCCGATCACCGGAAGCGAGACGACGGCAGGCGGGTTCCACAGATACGTCGCTTGGGTCATGAGTCTGCCCTCGCGCTTACCAGAGTTGCCACCAGGGCCGTGTATCGGCCGGACCACCGGAGAAATACACGCTGTTGGGGAAATTCTTGCGCATCACCCGGTCGGAATCGTCTCGCAGCTCGGTCATGCCGAGCGCGTCGTAGCTCCTCACCAGCAGGAACAGCGCCTCCTCGTTAGCCGGTGCCTGCGGAAAGCTCGTCAGCGCGCTCTTGGCGCGATTCACTGCGGCGACATAAGCGCCACGGCGATAGTAGTAGCGGGCCACGTGCACCTCGTGCGCGGCGAGCGAGTTGACGAGGTACTGCATGCGCTTGCGCGAGTCTTCCGCGTAACGGCTCTCCGGGAAGCGGGTGATGAGCTCGCGGAAGCTCTCGAAGGCTTCGCGGGCGCCTTTCGGATCGCGCTCGGAAAGATCCTGGTTGGACAGGCCGGCGAACAGGCCGAGATCCTCGTTGAAATTCACCAGGCCCTTCAGGTAGTAGGCGTAATCGACGTTCGGGTGGTTCGGGTGCAGCTTGATGAAGCGATCGGCCGCGGCCAGCGCCATGGCCGCCTCACCTTGCTTGTAGTACGCGTAGGCCGATTCGAGTTGGGCCTGCTGCGCGTAGCGGCCGTAGGGGTAGCGCGCCTCGAGTTTTTCGAACAGCTTCACCGCGCGGTCGTAGCCGCCTTCGCCCATCGACGCCTTGGCCTCGGAGTAGAGCTTTTGCGCGTTCCACCCTGCGGTTTCATCGATCTCGTCAGGCATCAGGCCGCAGCCGCCGAGCAGCAAGGCGCCGATCAGTGCGGCATTTCCCGCTAAACTTCCCAAGGTGAACCTAGCCATCGATAACACTCGCGTGAATGAACCGCGCGATTATAGCCCAGCCGAGGACGACGACCCGTTCGAGCCGTCGTCGATGCTGCTGACCGTTTCGGCCGATCTCGCCGGCCTGCGTCTGGACCAGGCGCTGGCGCGGCTCTTTCCAGAACACTCGCGTAGCCGGCTGCAGGCCTGGCTCAAGGACGGGCGTGTGCGCCAGGATGGTGCGGCGGCCGAAGCCAAGCGCAAGGTGTGGGGCGGAGAGCGCCTCGAGGTGGATGTCGCGCCACCGCCCGAGGCGATGGCGGCGCTGCCTGAAGACATCCCGCTCGATGTCGTGTTCGAAGACGCCACGCTGATCGTGATCAACAAGCCGGCCGGCCTGGTGGTGCATCCGGGCAGCGGCAACTGGACGGGCACGCTGCTCAACGCGCTGCTGCACCACGCGCCCGAACTGGCGGGCGTGCCGCGCGCCGGCATCGTCCATCGGTTGGACAAGGAGACGAGCGGCCTGCTGGTCGTCGCCAGAACGCTCGAGGCGCAGACGGACCTGGTGCGCCAGTTGCAGGCGCGCACCGTGAAGCGCCACTACCACGCGCTGGTGCACGGCGCCATCGGCAGGGCGGGGGTGGTGACGGCGCCGATCGGCCGTCATCCGCAGCATCGCACGCGCATGGCGGTGGTGCCGGGCGGCCGTCCGGCGGTCACGCGCTACGCGGTGTGCGAGCGCCTCGCGCGCTGCACTCTGGTCGAATGCCAGCTCGAGACAGGGCGCACGCACCAGATCCGGGTGCACATGGCCCACGTGGGCCACCCGCTGGTCGGCGATCCGGTCTATGGCGTGCGCCGTTGCGGCGACGCGCTTCTCGATGCCTTTCCGCGCCAGGCGCTGCATGCCTTTCGCCTCGGCCTGATCCATCCGTCCTCCAGGGTGGAGATGGAATGGTCGGTGCCGATGGCCGCCGATTTTGCAGCCCTGCTGCGATCCCTCGGGAGTCCAAGCTGGTGACCTTGCCCTTGATTCAACCTGACTGGCCGGCGCCACCGCGCGTACGCGCCTGCGTGACGACCCGCTTTGGCGGCGTGAGCTTGCCGCCGTACGACAGCCTCAACCTGGGCGCGCATGTGGGCGACGACGAGGCCGCCGTCGCCGAGAACCGCGCCAGGCTGCGCGGCCTCGTGCCGTCGGCGCCGTTGTGGCTGAACCAGGTACATGGTGTCGCCGTTGCCGATGGCGACGATGCGAGCGGAGTGCCGACAGCGGATGCGGTGGTTGCGCGTCTTCCGCACCGGGTGTGCGCGGTGCTGACGGCCGATTGCCTGCCCGTGCTGTTCTGCGATGACGCCGGCACGGTGGTCGCTGCGGCGCACGCCGGATGGCGCGGACTGGCGGCGGGAGTGCTGGAGGCCGCCGTCACGCGCATGGGTGTGCCGGCCGGTGGGGTGATGGCCTGGCTGGGGCCCGCCATCGGTCCGCGTGCGTTCGAGGTCGGCGCCGAGGTGAGGGCGGCATTCGTGACCGACGATGCCGCTGCGGCGTCTGCCTTCACGCCGGGCCGGCGCGATGGGAAGTGGATGGCCGATCTGTTCGAGCTCGCGCGCCTGCGCCTGGCACGGATCGGTGTGCAGCGCGTGCACGGCGGCGGCGTCTGCACGCACGCCGACGTGGCGCACTTTTATTCATATCGGCGCGACGGCGTGACTGGCCGTTTTGCTTCGATGATCTGGCTCGAGCCCTGACGGCGACGGCGCGACGGCCCCGATGCCGAACGCAAGTGCCGCGCTATTGCCTGTCTTCCGAATCGGCTCTATCGTTCATGCCGGCCGCCTCGCGAGCCTTGCGGCGCTCGCGTCGTGCGGGTGCGCCGAGGAGCCACAACGTGAGTGCGAGTGGCCCCGCGCCGTAGAATAGGAAGGTCAGCACGCCGCCCACGACGGTATTTTCCGCCACGGAAGCGAGCAGGGCCACGTAGAGCCAGGCAATCGCGATCAGATACATGGCCTGGATTGTAGCGCCCACGCCCCGGCGACGGTTTGGCAGGTGCATAATCGCGGCAATCGTGGAGCCCGCTCCGGGGCCCGGGTGCATAGCCACAGGAGACGAAATGTCCGGCGCGAACGACAACAACAAATCGACCGAAGCTCTGCAGATGATGTTCCAGGCCGGCCAGGCCATGGCGCAAAATTTCTTCGACACGCTCGCGCGCAATCATGTCGCGATGCAGGATTCCACCGGCGTCGCCTCGCCCCGCGTGCCCATGCCCGAGGCCGATGCGCTTGCCAACATGCAAAAGGCCTTTGCCGAGCAGCACGCCGCGCTGTGGTCGTCGATGCTTGCGCGCAAGCCCGATGCGCCGTCGGAGCCGGTGGTGCAGCCCGAACCGGGAGACCGGCGTTTTGCCGCCCCCGAGTGGCAGCAAAGCCCGGTATTCGACTACGTGAAGCAAGCCTATCTGCTCAATTCGGGCTTCCTGACGCAGGTGGCCGACGCGCTGCCGATGGCGGACGGACGCGCGAAGTCGCGCATCAAGTTCCTGACCCGGCAGTATGTCGACGCGCTGTCGCCGAGCAACTTCGCTGCCACCAACCCCGAGTTCATCAAGGAGGCGCTCGACTCCAAGGGCGAGAGCATCACCCAGGGCTTGCGCAATCTGCTCGCCGATCTCGAGAAGGGGCGCATCTCGATGACCGACGATGCCGCCTTCGAAGTGGGGCGGAACCTGGCGGTGACGCCAGGTGCGGTGGTTTTCGAGAATGACGTGATGCAGTTGATCCAGTACGCGCCGCTGACCGAAAAGGTTGCACAGGTGCCGCTGCTGATCGTGCCGCCCTGCATCAACAAGTTCTACATCATGGACCTGCAGCCGGAAAACTCGCTGGTCCGCTTCACCGTCGAGCAGGGTTTCACCGTCTTCCTGGTTTCATGGCGCAACCCGCGCCCGGACGTTGGCGGTCACCTCACCTGGGACGACTACCTGGAAAAGGGTCCGCTTGCTGCGCTCGAGGTCGTGCGCTCCATCACCCGCGTGAAGAAGCCCAACGTGCTGGGCTTCTGCGTCGGCGGCACGATGCTGACGTCCGCGCTGGCGGTCGAGCGTGCCCGGGGCGTGGAGCCGGTTGCCAGCCTGACGCTGATGACGACCCTGCTCGACTTCGCCGACGCGGGGGAGCTCGGCTGCCTCGTCGATGAGGCGAGTGTGACCGCGCGGGAAGCGGCCATCGGCAAAGGCGGGGTGCTGAAGGGGCAGGAACTTGCCAACGTGTTTTCCTTCCTGCGTGCCAACGACCTGGTGTGGCAGTACGTGGTGGGCAACTACCTGAAGGGAAGGAAGCCACAGGCGTTCGACCTGCTTTACTGGAACGCGGACGCGACCAATCTGCCGGGTCCCTTCCTCACCTGGTACCTGCGCAACATGTATCTCGAGAACAACCTGCGCGTGCCCGGAAAGCTCAAGATGCTGGGCGAGAAGATCGACCTCTCCAAGGTCGACATGCCGGCCTACCTGATGGCGGCGCGCGAGGACCACATCGTTCCCTGGACGAGCGCCTACCTGGCCCGCAACCTGCTCGGCGGCGACACCACCTTCGTGCTCGGCGCAAGCGGTCATATTGCCGGCGCCATCAATCCGGCGTCGAAGAATCGCCGCAGCTACTGGGTTTCGGATGCCGCGGCGACCGATCCGGAGGAGTGGCTGACGGCTGCGGTCGAGCAGAAGGGCAGCTGGTGGCTGCACTGGATCGAATGGCTGCGGGGCTTCGGCGGCAAGTCGGTCGCCGCCCGCGGGCGGCTCGGCAGCACGAAGTACGAGCCGATCGAGCCGGCGCCGGGCCGTTACGTCAAGGAGCGCGCCTGAGCGCTGTTGCCGTGCGTGGCCGGCCGGGGTTGTCCCGGCTCGGCATCGGGTCATCGATGGCGGCAGCGAAAGTGGCGGGCGCTGCCGACAGAATCATTCCCGCCGTGAATGCCCATTAGGGGAGAGGAGTAAAAAATGTCGAGAGTCGCACTGGTAACGGGTGGTATGGGTGGTCTGGGCGAAGCGATCTGCATTAAGCTCGCTGCGCTTGGCTACAAGGTGGTGACCACTCATTCGCCGAGCAACACCAAGGCGGCCGAATGGCTGCAGACCATGAATAACATGGGCTACGGCTTCAAGGCCTATCCCTGCGACGTGGCCGATTTCGACTCCTGCAAGGCCTGCGTGGAGCAGGTGGTGAAGGAGGTCGGCCCGGTCGACGTGCTGGTGAACAACGCAGGCATCACGCGCGACATGACGTTCAAACGTATGACCAAGGCTGACTGGGATGCCGTGATCAGCACCAACCTCGACTCCGCCTTCAACATGTCCAAGCAGGTCGTCGACGGCATGGTGGAGCGCAAGTGGGGTCGCGTGATCAACGTATCGTCGGTGAACGGCCAGAAGGGTGCCTTCGGCCAGACCAACTACGCTGCCGCGAAGGCGGGCATGCATGGCTTCACCAAGGCCCTGGCGCTTGAAGTCGCGCGCAACGGCGTGACGGTGAACACCATCTCGCCGGGCTACATCGGTACCAAGATGGTGATGGCGATTCCGCAGGAGATCCTGGATTCCAAGATCCTGCCGCAGATTCCCGTCTCGCGCCTGGGCAAGCCGGAAGAAATCGCCGGCCTCGTCGCCTATCTGTCGTCCGAAGAGGCGGCCTTCGTGACCGGCGCCAACATCTCGATCAACGGCGGTCAGCACATGTTCTGATCTGTCCCTGGTGCCGGACAGCCACGGCGCACCCCGCGATGCGGGTGTGCGCCGTTTTTTCTTCGTGCGCCCGGCAGGGCGCACCCACTTGGAGGTGAAAGTCCTCTACTCGCCCGGCAAGGGGAAGAGTTAGCTGAACGGCAAGGGTGTCGCGGGTAACTGCGAATCTGGAGGAAGCCGAAGGCAAAGCGCTGGCCTGACGAACAGGAAGCGGATATGAGGCGGCACAGCGGGGTAAGGCGGCGAATATCGTCAAAGCCCG
>NZ_SSXV01000033.1 GCF_009469595.2 Thauera sp. 2A1
CCGTGAGGATCTCCCCGGGTATGACGCACCCACCTTCACGCTTATGCCTGTCGGATATACGTCACAGCGCTCCGTGCAAGTTTCGGGCTTTGACGATATTCGCCGCCTTACCCCGCTGTGCCGCCTCGTATCCGCTTCCTGTTCGTCAGGCCAGCGCTTTGCCTTCGGCTTCCTCCAGATTCGCAGTTACCCGCGACACCCTTGCCGTTCAGCTAACTCTTCCCCTTGCCGGGCGAGTAGAGGACTTTCACCTCCAAGTGAGTGCGCCCTGCCGGGCGCACGAAAAAAAACCGCCCTGCAGGCGGTTTTTCTGGAATTTATGGTCGGGGAAAGAGGATTCGAACCTCCGGCCCCTGCGTCCCGAACGCAGTGCTCTACCAGGCTGAGCTATTCCCCGACACTTTTACCTGCGTCGCTGAGGCGAAAACCGCTTAGTGATTTCTCTCAACTGCAAAGTCCGATAATTTTAGCAGCGAATCCTTGAAAAAGGAAGGGGGAAGTGTCGAAATCGCTTCGATTGCCAGGTCCGCCTCGGCGCGCGCCTGACGCCGCGCCTCCTCCAGCGCACCCGTGGCCTGGATGGCAGCCAGCACCAGCGCGAAATCGTCCCGACCGCCCGTCTCGATCGCATTGCGCACGATCGCGGCCTGCTCGTCGCTGCCATGCAGCATGACGTGGATGAGCGGCAGGGTGGGTTTGCCCTCGGCGAGGTCATCGCCCAGGTGCTTGCCGGTGTCGGCCTCATCGGCGGAGTAGTCGAGCACATCGTCGATGATCTGGAAAGCCGTGCCCAGGTGCATGCCGAAGGCCGCAAGACGGGATTCCTGCGCTTCGTCCGCGCCGCCCAGGATGCCGCCAAGGCGCGATGCCGCCTCGAAGAGCTTGGCCGTCTTGAAGCGGATCACACGCAGGTAATCGTCGACACCGACGTCGGCATTGTGGCAGTTGAGCAACTGCAGCACCTCGCCCTCCGCGATCACGTTGGTGGCGTCAGCCAGCACGCGCATCACGCGCATGTTGTCCACGCCGACCATCATCTGGAACGCGCGTGAGTAGAGAAAATCCCCCACCAGCACCGACGCGGCATTGCCGAACATGGCGTTTGCCGTCTTGTTGCCCCTGCGCAGATCGGACTCGTCGACCACGTCGTCGTGCAGCAATGTGGCGGTGTGGATGAACTCCACCACGGCAGCCAGCTCGTGGTGCTGCGTGCCCCGGTAGCCCATCGCACCGGCAGTGAACAGGACCAGGGCCGGGCGCAGACGCTTGCCGCCACTATGGATGATGTATTCCGCGACCTGACGGATCAGGACGACATCGGAATATAGGCGCTGGCGGATGACCGCATCCACCGCCTGCATGTCGGCGGCGATCGGCTCGAATAGCTGCTTGACGGACAAGGCGGAAACGCTCGCGAAAAAACGGGATGGTAGGTGGGCGCCGCGAGCGGCGTCAAGCTGATGACAGCAGCCGGCAAGCGCCTCGGGGACGCTTTCGTCCCTGCGCGCGGCCTGCGCCGAGAGCTCTGGCGAAGGAGGTCACGGCCGGTTGCCCGGCCGCGGCCCACCTCCAGTCAGCCGCCCGAGGACGCGCGCGCGACGGCGTTGTCGAGCGCCTCCTTCGCAGCCTTGCGATCGGCCCAGACTCCGGCGAGCTCCTCGTCGATGATGCGGCGCACCTTCTCACGCTCGACCACCGGCTGGGCCGACGAGTCCGCCGTCGCCGGCTTGTTCGAGAGCTGTGCCACCGCGACCTTGACGTTCTCGAGGTCATTGCCCAGCAGTTCGCTCTGCGAGGCCAGCAGGCCGGCACGGTTCAACGGCAGGTACCCGGTCTGGCGCTGCCACGCGACCTGGTTCTCCGCCTGCAGCCAGAAGCTGACGAAGCGCGCCATCGCCTTGTATTCAACGGGCTTCTTGCCTGCGGATGCCCACAGCGCAGGGCCGTCGGCGATCGTGTTCTGCGGCGCGCCGGGGAAGTCGTCGTAATACGGCAGGCGAGCCACTGCGACATCCACCTTGCCCTTGCTGCGGAAATCGACCCAGCTCGCCGACGGCGCGGCAATCACTGCGCAGTCGCCGGAAGCGAAGTGGTCCTCCGCTTCGGCCTTGGCTCCGAACACGTGCAGGTAGCGGGCACGCTGCCAGCTCGCCATCATCGCCACGTGCTTGACCTGGAACATGCCGTTGAATGACAACGCCATGGTCTTGCCGCGCATCGTCGCCACCGGCTCGTTGTGCCAGGCGCTGAGGTTCTCGACCATGACCCGGCTGGGCTCGGCGACGGTGTAAGGGCACTTCTGGCCGGCGTCGGCCATCTTGCCCAGCGTGTTCTGCAGGTCGAACCAGGTCGCGACTTCAGGCTTGTCCGCGTTCAAGCCCGCGCGGCGCAGCGCGTCGCGATTCAGGAACAGGACGGGCGTCGACAGGCCCACCGGCAGCGCAAGCAGTTGCCCCTTCGAGTCGACCGGCGTGCGCGTCATCATCGCGGGCGGCCGCAAGGTCTGCAGCGGCACACCGGACTCCTTCATCACTGCGTACAGGGGCTTGTAGCGCGGCTTGCCGGCGAGAAAACCTTCTTCCTCCTCGCCGTCGAGGATCATCAGGTGTGGCGCGCTGGCGGCGCGCCAGTCCGTCTGCGACAGCACGACCTGCGCATCCTTGCTCTGCGCGTTGAAGCGGTCGACCAGTTCCTTCAGCGCTTCCACCTTGCTGGCGGGGAGTTGATGGAACAGCTCGATCTGCTGGATCGCCGCAGGCTTGGCGTCTGCGGCCGCCCACACGGGCTGAAGGGCGAGACCAAGGCCCAGGCCAAGACCGGCGAGCTGGGTGGCAATGCGAGAGAACGACTTCTGGTTCATGGATTTGGCGGCGCGATGAAGGCGAATTGGAAACAGCTTTTCATTATAGTTCGCCGCGCCCGCATTTTCGGCACCATCACATCACCAGAGGCTGCAGGCCTGCCGGCGCTCCACCGCCGGTGCACCCTCAAGAACGCGGCGCGGATGACGATACCCTGCAGGTGAACCGACCGAAAGATTCCGCCATGCGCCCTGCCCTTCCGACCCTTTTCCTGCTTGCGCTGCTTCCGCTCGTGGCGGGCTGCGACCAGCTCACTTCGGCACTCGACCTGCCGAATCCGAAGAGGACGGAAGCCGAGGGCCGCGCAATCGGCAGCGCCTGCCGCCATGCCGGACGCTCGCTGGAAGACTGCTTCACGCTCAATCCCGGCGCCGAGAAAGCGGCTGTCTTCTCCGGCTGGCGCGAGATGAACGACTACATGATGGAGCACAAGCTCGAAGTCGTCCCCTCACAGATCCCGCCGACGCAGCGCCAGCAACCCACCGCAACCCAGGCGCCGCGCCCTGCGGCTGGGCACTGACGCACCCCGTCAAATTCGCGCCGTGTCAGGGCGCGGGATTGGTGTAGCGCAGGTGGAGCGTGTCGATCGCCTCCTGCAACGGTGCATCCAGCAACACGTTCCATGCTGCCAGGTTCTGCTCCAGTTGCGCGATCGTCGTGGCGCCGATGATGGTGCTGCCAACGAACCAGCGCGAATAGACGAAGGCGAGCGCGAGCTGCACGGGCGTGAGCCCATGTTCGCGAGCAAGCTCTGCGTAAGCCTGCACCGCCGGGACGAGGTTGGGCTTGGAGTAGCGTTGTCCGAAGTGCTCGAAGAGGGTGATGCGCCCCTTGGCCGCGGGGTCCGCCAGGTATTTGCCCGAAAGGTGACCGAAGGCCAGCGGCGAATACGCCAGCAGGCTGATGTGTTCACGATGGCCGATCTCGGCCAGGCCCGATTCGTAGCTGCGATTGACCAGGCTGTAGGCGTTCTGGATCGACACCACCCGTGGCAGGCCCAGCTCCCGCGACAGGCGCACGAACTCCATGACGCCCCACGGATGCTCGTTGGACAGGCCAACGTGCCGCACCTTGCCCTCCTGCACCAGCTCGGCGAGCGCCTCGAGCTGGGCGCGGATCGGCACGCAGTCGCGCTCCTTCGTCGGGTCGAACTGCCACTGGCCAAACATCGGCTGGTTGCGCTCGGGCCAGTGCAACTGATAGAGGTCGATGTAGTCGGTCCGCAAGCGGCGCAAGCTGCCTTCGACGGCCTCGCGGATGTTGGCGCGATCGAGCGTGGCGGGGCCACCGCGGATCCACGGCAATGAACGCGCCGGGCCGGCGACCTTGGTGGCGATCACAAGCTTTTCGCGCTGCTGGCGGGCGAGCCAGGTACCGATGTAGCGCTCGGTGGCACCCGATGTTTCCGCGCGCGTCGGCACCGGGTAGATCTCGGCGCAATCGATGAAGTTGATGCCGCGCTCCACGGCGAGGTCGAGCTGGGCGTGGGCCTCGGCTTCGGTGTTCTGCTGGCCGAAGGTCATGGTGCCGAGGCAGATCGCCGACACCGTGGGGCCGGTCTCGCCCAGCACCCGGTAGCTCATTGCACGTTCGGTCATACGCGGTTTCTCTCCTGTGTTGGACGCGGCGACGTCGCTGCAGACCGGGCAACCCATGGCCGGCGGGCGACGCCCCACGGGCTTATCGCTTATCATCTGGCGTCTTCGCGCCATGATACTGCAGCGCGCACCTGCGCCCGACGGGCGCCCCCGCCCTCTTTCTTCCAGTCTCCGATGTCCAATCACGCCCCCGGCTCCAGCCTTCCCGTATCCGGCCTCATCGGCTACTGTCGCGCCGGCTTCGAGAAGGAACTTGCCGCCGAAATCGACGACATCGCGGCCGATGCCGGCCTGATCGGCTACCTTCGCGCCCTGCCCGACACCGGCTACGTCGTCTATGAAACCTTCGAGCCGGTGCCGCTCGCCGCGCTCGGTGAGGCCACCGACTGGCGCCGCCCGGTCTTCGCGCGCCAGTTGCTGCCCTGGTTCGGCCGCGTGGAGGGCCTGCCCGAGCGCGACCGCGCCACCCCCATCGTCGCGGCGGTGAAGGCTTCCGGCCAGCGCTTCAGTGGCGTCGTGCTCGAGACGCCCGACACCGACGTCGCCAAGCAGCAATCGGGCTTCTGCCGCCGCTTCGCCGAACCGCTGTCTCGCGAACTCGAGAAGGCCAGTGCGTTGCGCACCAGCCGCACCGGGCTGCCAATACTCCACGTGCTGTTCACCGACGCCGCCACCGCCTGGCTCGCCGCCGAGATGCCCGGCCAGGCCTCGCCCTGGGTGATGGGCGTGCCGCGCCTGCGCATGCCGTCGAACGCACCGAGCCGCTCGACGCTCAAGCTGGCCGAAGCCTTCGCCACGCTGCTGTCGGACGAGGAGCGCGAGTCGCTGCTGCGCGCGGGGCAGCGCGCGGTCGACCTCGGCGCCGCGCCCGGCGGCTGGACCTGGCAACTGGTCAATCGCGGCCTGCGCGTGATCGCCATCGACAACGGCCCGCTGCGCGACAACGTGATGGCCACCGAGATGGTCGAGCACATCCGCGCCGACGGCTTCACCTGGCGGCCTCCACGCCCGGTGGACTGGATGGTGTGCGACATGGTCGAGCAGCCCAGCCGCATCGCCTCGCTGATGGCGGAGTGGATCGCCACCGGCAAGTGCCGGCGCACGATCTTCAACCTCAAGCTGCCGATGAAACGCCGCCTGGAGGCGGTGGAGCAGTGCCGCACCCTCATCCAGAAGAGGCTGCACAGCGTCGGGCCGTACGAGCTGCGCATCAAGCAGCTCTACCACGACCGCGAGGAAGTCACCGCCTATCTCGCGTTGAAGAAATAGCACACGGAAGCCCCTGACCCGAAACGCTTTTCTGCTGCGTGTATAATTGCGGCTTTCCAATCCGCGCAGCCCCCCACGGCTGCCGACCAGAAAGGCCCCCATGAGCTTTGCCGAACTCGGACTCATCCCCGAGCTGCTGAAGGCCGTCGAAGACGCCGGCTACACCGAACCCACCCCCATCCAGCGCCAGGCGATCCCCACCATCATCGCCGGCAAGGACGTCATGGGTGGCGCCCAGACCGGCACCGGCAAGACCGCCGGCTTCACCCTGCCGCTGTTGCACCGCATCGCCCGCCACGCCAACACCAGCACCTCGCCGGCGCGCCACCAGACGCGCGCGCTGATCCTCGCGCCCACGCGCGAGCTGGCGATGCAGGTCTACGAGTCGGTCAGGACCTACAGCAAGCATCTGCCGCTGCGCGCGGTTTGCGTCTATGGCGGCGTCGACATCAAGCCGCAGCAGATGGAGCTGCGGCGGGGCATCGAAGTGGTCATCGCCACCCCTGGCCGGCTGCTGGATCACGTCGAACAGAAGTCGATCAACCTGTCCCAGGTCGAAGTGCTGGTGCTCGACGAAGCCGACCGCATGCTCGACATGGGCTTCATCCCCGACATCAAGCGCATCCTCGCCCTGCTCCCGGCGCAACGGCAAAGCCTGCTGTTCTCGGCCACGTTCTCGGACGAGATCAAGAAGCTGGCCGACCAGATGCTGAAGGACCCGCAACTGATCGAGGTCGCGCGCCGCAACATGGTGTCGGAGACGATCACCCACGTCGTGCACCCGGTGTCCTCGGGCATGAAGCGCAACCTGCTCGCCCACCTGCTGCGACACCGGCCGGACACCCAGGCGCTGGTTTTCGTCGATACCAAGATCCTGTGCGGCCGGCTGGCGCACTTCCTGGAGCGCAGCGGCATCGCCGCTGACGCCATCCATGGCGACAAGAGCCAGCAGCAGCGCACCGAAACGCTCGAGGCCTTCAAGAGCGGCAGGCTGCGCGTACTGGTCGCCACCGACGTCGCCGCGCGCGGCATCGACATCGACGAGTTGCCTTACGTCATCAACTTCGAGCTGCCGCACACCGCCGAGGATTACGTTCACCGCATCGGCCGCACCGGCCGCGCCGGACACCAGGGCAACGCCATTTCGCTGGTGTCTGCGGAAGAGAAGCACTGGCTGGCCGAGATCCAGAAGCTGATCAAGCTCGACATCCCGCAGGAGATCGTGCCCGGCTTCGACCCCGAGCCCGAGTTCCACGAGGCCGGCTCGCGCGCCGCGCGCCACCGCAAGCCCGCCGCGGCGCAAGCCCCGCGCGAGCGCGAAACCGCGCCCGCCGCACCGCAACAGCGTGCCCCCCGGCGTCCTTCCAGGTCGATGGTCGCCGCCGACGGCTTCGATTTCAGCAAGCCTTACGAGCCCGTCCAGGCAGCGAGCGCCGTAAAGGCGGACATATCGGCGGCAGCGCATGCCGAGACCGCTGCGCCGCACCTGCGCCGCCCGCAGCGCCCGATCGCCTTCCTGCTCGGCGGTCTCGGGCGGAAATGAACCTGGCCGTAGCCAAGCGGGTGAATTAGGCCCCGCGAACCCGGTTATTCGGGGCTAAGGCCTGCACGGGCTCGGATATCCTGCATCCAGATCCTCGCCGGATATCCCCTCAAGCCTTCTCGATGCTGCTGCCCGTGAACCCCGCCGGACGCCCCCAGGGCAAAGACGATGCCGCCGATCCTTTCGTGCCCGACCTCTCGGAGGGCGCGGAAACCGGCGTCTACCTGGCCCTGCTCGAGCTGCTCGACGAAGGCCTGGTCATCACCGGCGACGAGGTGATCCTCGACGCCAACGGCGCCGCCTGCCGGCTGCTGAGGCGGGATTACCGGCAGGTCGCCGGCCGTCCGCTGGCCGAGCTCTTCCCGTCCGAGCGCGCTTTCCTCGACGCGCGTGCGCGCCTCTTCATTCACGGTGAAACCCGTGGCAGCCTGAGCATCGCCCTGCCCGACGGCGGCACGCGCGATTTCCGCTTCATCGCCGCGGCGCGGCTTCGCCCAGGCATCCATGCGCTGATCCTCAGCCCCGGCGCGCTGCCCGCGTCCGATGGCGAGCCCTCCGCACCCTACGATGCGATCTGGCCCCGGCTCGCCGGCGCGCTTGTGCAGCCGCTCATCGTGGTGGACGCCGACGGCAGGATCAACGCCGCCAACGCCGCCGCCTTGCGCATGCTCCGCGTCGCGCGCGAGGACGCCATCGGACACCTGGCGAGCGCGTGCATGCACATCGTGTGGCCCGAGCCGGGCGCGCCGCCCCTTGCGCAGGTGCGCGTCGGCAGCGCGCAGCGTGATACGCCGGCCCATGTCCTGCCAGGCCCCCGCGCCGGCTGGCGCCTGCTGCTGCTGCAGGATGCCACCCCGCGCGGCAAGGGGCGTGCAAGCCCTGCCGCTGCACCCGCCGTTCCACTGTCGATCGCGAGCCCATCGACCGCCAGCCCAGGTGCGCGTGCCGACACGAGCGCGATGTACCTGAACAGCCACGACCTGCTCACCGGCCTGCCCAACCGCAGCCTGTTCGAAGCGCGATTTGCCGACGCAGTGGCGCGCGCGCGCCAGCGGCGCTGCAGCCTCGCCGTGATGCGCATCGACCTCGATGGCTTCAAGACGGTGAACCGCGAACTCGGCGACCGCGTGGGCGACACCGCACTGCGGCTGGCGGCCCAGCGCCTCGCCGCAGCACTCGGCCAGGACGGCGTCATCGCGCGCGAGCGCAGCGACAACTTCATGGTGCTGCTGCCCGACGTCGACCACGTCGGTGAAGCCGAGCGATGTGCGGAAGATCTGCGCCGCGCACTTGAACAACCCGTCGCGGCCGCGGGGAACACAATCTCGCTCACCGCCAGCATCGGCATCGCCCTGTTTCCGCAGGACGCTCAATCGCTCGACGCCATGCTCGGCTGCGCACGCGCGGCGCTCGATCACGCGCGGCGCCTCGGCCGCAACCGCATCCGCCTGTACCACCCCGAGGCAGATCGCGCCGACGTCGAGCGCCACCACTTCGCCGCGGGCCTGCGCCACGCACTCGAACGGCGGCAGCTCGAGCTGCACTTCCAGCCGCTGGTGGATGCGCGCGATGGTCGCATCCGCGCCGGCGAAGCCCTGCTGCGCTGGAATCATCCGCGCCTCGGGCAGATCCCGTACAGCCGCTTCATCGGTGCAGTGCGCGACGGCAGCCTGATCGCCCGCCTCGGCGATTGGGCACTGCAAGCCGCCTGCCGCCTCGCGCGCAACTGGCCGCAATCCCAAGGGCAGCCGCTGGTGGTCACGGTCAACATCGCCATCGAGCATGTGCAGCAGGGCGACCTGCTCGCGGGCGTGTCCACCGCGCTGGCCGCCAGCGGCCTGCCGCCGCACTGCCTGGAGCTCGATCTCGACGAGCAGGTGCTGGAGGAAGAATCTCCCGTGCTCGCCGGCATGTTGAAGGAACTGGCCGCGCGCGGCGTGCGGCTCGCCATCGACGACTTCGGCCGCGGCCTGTGTTCGATCCCGCGACTCAAGCGCCACCCCTTGCGCGCGCTCAAATTGCACCCTGCACTCGTGCGGGGCGTCGGACGCCAGGAGCAGGACGAAGCCATCGTCGAAGCCATCGCCAGCATGGCCGCGCCGCTCGGCCTGGAAGTTTACGCGCGCGGCGTCGCCGACGAGGCGCAACAGGCCTTCCTGGGCGCGCTCGACTGTCACCTGCAGCAGGGGCCCTTGTTCGGGCGGCCGATGAGCGCTGCCGCCTTCCAAGCCTTCCTGCTGACGAGAACCTGATCCGAAAAAATGCCGCTGAGGCGAACCCGAAAGGTCCGCTTCAGCGGCGCGGCAACTGCCTAATTGGGGTCGAACCGCAATCGAAGCGCTGAACCTCGCTGCGCGCTAAACGCTCAACCGTGACGCATCTTCGTTCAAACGCTAACCGACTTGCGGCGACGCCCGGCCATCGCGGCACCCACACCGGCCAGGCCGAGCAGCGCGAGGGTGTCGGGCTCGGGAACGGTCTGCTGGCGCTCGCCGATGATCTCCAGCGAGAGGTCGGGCGGTTCGCTGGTCCAGTTTCCATTGGCGTCGATATACCAGCTCGAACCGTCGCCCCCCGTTCCTTCCGTCCACAACCAGTCGATGTCGTCCCGCGCCACCGACAGGAAATGCTCCCCTGCCGCCAGCATGAGCGGCGCGCTCAAGGTCAGTTCGAAGCGGAAGATGTCACGTGGATCGCCGTCAGAACCGACCGGTGCGGCACTCCGTGCCACCGTTCCAGCGAGATCCGTCGTCAGCCCGGCCAGTGTGGACGCCAGCCGCACCGAGAACGGGTCCGTACCGCCATCGTCGCTGGTGCCCCACCAGGCGATGGAAGTGACCGTCGACGCCGCGCCGAGCACGAACGCGTCGGCATTCTCGAAGCCACCGCCGCGATTGGACAGGAAACTTGCACCACCATCGACGAATGGCTGGCTCACCAGCACCGCCGCTTGGGCAGACGATGCAGCGACCACGAAGCTGGCCGCCGACAAGCCGGCAATGAAGCCGTGACGAAGCGATTGAACTGACAACATGGCGAATCCTTTGAACGCTGTGCAATAGCCGATAGGGCAGCTTTAGCAATATCCAAGCCAGACGATTTTCATCCAACTTTCAATCACTTGCGCACTATCGGCGTTCGCCCTGTAAAAACATCCGACACCGATCAGCCCCCTGCGGCGCTCGGCACCCCGACCACCGGCACCTCGAACTCCACCCAATCGACCAGGAATTCGCTGCCGTGCTGCTTGCCCAGCGCATCCGTATAGCGGGCGGTGGCGAAGTCGCCGTTCGCATCGGCGTAGCCGCCGAACACGAAGTTGTTGCCGTCATAGACACCGGCACTCAGCTCCACCGTGGTGAAACCTGCGCTGCTGTCGAGCGAGATCGTCCGGTCGCCGCTCGTGCCGCCGGCGACGAAAGTCGTCTCGCCGACAACATTGCCGGATGCATCGAGCAGGCGCAGCCGACCCGCTTCGTAGAACGACGATGCATCGTCATTCGCGTAGAAGCGCGACAGATCCACGGTGACGCCGGTCGCCCCGGCATCCAGCTTGAAGCGCAAGGCCTCGGTACCGTCGACCTCCTGCTTCACCGTGCTGGTCGCAGCCGTCTGCCCGCTGACCCCCAGGTCGCCGTTGTAGATGTCGCCACCCGCGAGCACGCCGACATTGAGCACCCCCAACTGCACCGGCGACCAGGCCGGCGCCGCGGCCGAGGCGTCGGCCGTGTGCTCGATGCCGGTCACCAGCGGATTGCTCCACGCGGTGACGAACTGCGAGGTGCTGGTGACGCGAGTCGGCGCATCGCCAATGCGGATGGTCTCGGTGCCGGCGACGACGCTTACCGCCCTTGTCGCCACGTCGGCGTAGCTGCCGTCCTCGTCGGCGAGGCTGACGCGGATCGTCGGCGCGCCCGCGGCTGCATAGGTGTGGGTCACGTCGCCCAGCGCACCGTAGGTGCTCGTCGTGCCGTCGCCCCAGTCGACGCTGATGCCGTTGGCGAGCAGCGTGTCCTGGCCCGGATCGACGTAGTTCGACAGGCTCAGCGTGTAGGCCACACCCACCGTCGCCGTCGCCGCGCCGCTGGCCGTCAGCGTCGGGGCGACGTTGTTCACCGTCACTGTCTTGCCGCTCATCGAACTGCCGCCATCCTCGTCGCTGACTGTCACGACGATGTTGTATGGCGTGGCGTTGACCGGGCCGTCCTCGTCGTCGGCGAAGACGTGGGTGACATTGCCCGACAGGGCCGCGAGTTGCGCCGCGGTGAGCACCTGCGCCACGCTGCCGTCGCCCCAGTCGATGCTGTAGGACAGCGTGTCGGCCGCCCCCGCCGCGTCGCTGCCGACGAGATTGAGCGTGTAGCTCGCGCCTTCGTTCGTCGCATCGGCGCCCGCCAGCGCCACGCCCGGCGCCACGTTGTTCACCGTCAGGCTCTTCGTGCCGAGCACGAAGCTGCTGTCCTCGTCGGTCGCGCTCACCGTGATCGTGCGCGCCGTGCCGCCCAGTCCGCCATCGGCATACGTGTGGCTGAAGCTGCCCGCGGCGTTCGCCCACTCGGTCGGCGTCAGGTTCTGCACCGTGCCGTCGCCCCAGTCGATGCTGTAGCCGGTGCGCGTGTCCGCGCCCGGATCGATCACCGCACCCACCGCCAGCGCGTAGGCGCTGCCTTCGGCCACCGTGTCGGCGCCCGTCACCGACGCCGTCGGCGCGACGTTGGCGACGTTGAGCACCAAGGTCTCGGTGTCGCTGTCCGCGCCGCCGGTGTCGGACACCGTGATCGTTGCGTTCAGCGTGGCCGGGCCGTCAGCCGCGTTGCGGTTGAGCGTGAAGCTCTGCGTCGTGGTCGTGCCGCTCTGCGTCACGCCGTCGTCCCACGCGACGCTGTAGCTCCAGCCATCGCCGTTGCTGTCCTCGCCGTCGGCGAACACGATGTTGCGGCTGAACGTCGCGCCCTCGGCAACATTGCCGGCCGCCTGCCCGGCGATGCTGACCGTCGCCGCCGCGGCGCCGACGGCGACATCCACCGTGGCCACATCGGCAAACGTGCCGTCCTCGTCGCTGAGGCTGACACGGATCGTCGGCGTACCCGGCGCGGTGTAAGTGTGCGTCACGTCACCCAGGCTGCCGTGGGTGGTGGTCGTGCCGTCGCCCCAGTCGACGCTGATGCCGTTGGCGAGCAGCGTGTCGGCGCCCGGATCGACGTAGGCCGACAGGCTCAGCGTGTAGGCCACACCCACCGTCGCCGTCGCCGCGCCGCTGGCGGTGAGCGTCGGGGCGACGTTGTTCACCGTCACTGTCTTGTTGCTGCTCGAACTGCCGCCGTCCTCGTCGCTGACCGTCACCACGATGTTGCGCGCCGTGGCGTTGATCGGGCCGTCCTCGTCGTCGGCGAAGACGTGGGTGACATTGCCCGACGCCGTTGCGAGCTCGGCCGCCGTCAGCACCTGCACGCCGCTGCCGTCGCCCCAGTCGATGCTGTAGGACAGCGTGTCGGCCGCCCCCGCCGCATCGCTGCCGACCAGGTTCAGCGTGTAGCTCGCGCCTTCGTTCGTCGCGTCGGCCCCGCTGAGCACCACCCCCGGCGCCACGTTGTTCACCGTCAGACTCTTCGTGCCGAGCACGAAGCTGCTGTCCTCGTCGGTCGCGCTCACCGTGATCGTCCGCCCCGTGCCGCCCGCGCCACCGTCGGCGTAGGTGTGGCTGAAGCTGCCCGCGGCCGCGGCCCATTCGGCCGCCGTGAAGCTGCTCGTGTCGCCGTCGCCCCAGGCGATGCTATAGCCGGTGCGCGTGTCGGCGCCCGGCTCGACCACCGCGCCCACCGTCAGCGCGTAGGCGCTGCCTTCGTTCGCCGTGTCGGCACCCGTCACCGCGGCCGTGGGCGCGACGTTGGCGACGGTGAGCACCAAGGTTTCGGTGTCGCTGTCCGCGCCGCCGGTGTCGGAGACCGTGATCGTCGCGTTCAGCGTGGCCGGGCCGTCGGCCGCGTTGCGGCTGAGCGTGAAGCTCTGCGTCGTGGTCGTGCCGCTCTGCGTCACACCGTCGTCCCACGCGACGCTGTAGCTCCAGCCGTCGCCGTTGCTGTCCTCGCCGTCGGAGAACACGACGTTGCGGCTGAAAGTCGCGCCCTCGGCAACGTTGCCGGCCGCCTGGCCGGCGATGCTGACCGTCGCCGCCGCGGCGCCGACGGCGACATCCACCGTGGCCACGTCGGCATAGCTGCCGTCCTCGTCGCTGAGGCTGACGCGGATCGTCGGCGCGCCCGCGGCTGCATAGGTGTGGGTCACGTCGCCCAGCGCGCTATAGGTGCTCGTGGTGCCGTCGCCCCAGTCGACGCTGATGCCGTTGGCGAGCAGCGTGTCCTGGCCCGGATCGACGTAGGCCGACAGGCTCAGCGTGTAGGCCACGCCCACCGTCGCCGTCGCCGCGCCGCTGGCGGTGAGGTCCGGCGCCACGTTGTTCACCGTCACTGTCTTGCCGCTGCTCGAATTGCCGCCATCCTCGTCGCTGAGCGTCACGACGATGTTGCGTGCCGTGGCATTGACCGGGCCATCCTCGTCATCGGCGAAGACGTGGCTCACGTTGCCGCCCAGCGCCGCCAGTTGCGCCGCGCTCAGCACCTGCGCCGCGCTGCCGTCGCCCCAGTCGATGCTGTAGGACAGCGTGTCGGCCGCCCCCGCCGCATCGCTGCCGACGAGATTGAGCGTGTAGCTCGCGCCTTCGTTCGTCGCGTCAGCCCCGCTGAGCACCACGCCCGGCGCCACGTTGTTCACCGTCAGGCTCTTCGTGCCGAGCACGAAGCTCCCGTCCTCGTCGGTCGCGCTCACCGTGATCGTGCGCGCCGTGCCGCCCGCCCCGCCATCGGCGTAGGTGTGGCTGAAGCTGCCCGCCGCCGCGGCCCATTCGGCCGCCGTGAAGCTGCTCGTGTTGCCGTCGCCCCAGTCGATGCTGTAGCCGCTGCGCGTGTCCGCACCCGGATCGGCCACCGCACCCACCGTCAGCGCGTAGGGGCTGCCTTCGGCCACCGTGTCGGCGCCCGTCACCGACGCCGTCGGCGCGACGTTGGCGACATTCACGATCAGCGTACGTAGTTGCGTCCCTCCATCGCCGTCGTCGACCAGTACCGTAATCGTGCGCGGCGAACTATTGACCGGGCCATCCTCGTCGTCGGCAAAGACGTGCGTTACGTCGCCTCCCGGGCCGAACGTCTGTGCGCCCAGCGTGCCGTCACCCCAGTCGATGGCGTAGCTGAGCGTGTCGCTGGCTCCAGCCGGATCACTGCCAGCCAGGTTCAGTGTGTAGACCGCGCCTTCGCTCGTCGTCGACGCCCCGGTCAGCGTCAGCGTCGGCGCCACGTTGGCGACCGTGATCGCCTTCGTGCCGAGCACGAAGCTGCCGTCCTCGTCGGTGGCGCTCACCGTGATCGTGCGCGCTGTGCCGCCCAGTCCGCCGTCGGCATACATGTGGCTGAAGCTGCCCGCGGCGTTCGCCCACTCGGTCGGGGTCAGGTTCTGGACCGTGCCGTCGCCCCAGTCGATGCTGTAGCCGGTGCGCGTGTCCGCGCCCGGTTCGACCACCGCGCCCACCGTCAGCGCATAGGCGCTGCCTTCGTTCGCCGTGTCGGCACCCGTGACCGCGGCCGTCGGCGCGACGTTGGCGACGGTGAGCACCAGGTTTTCGGTGTCACTGTCCGCGCCACCGGTGTCGGACACGGTGATCGTCGCGTTCAGCGTGGCCGGGCCGTCGGTCGCGTTGCGGCTGAGCGTGAAGCTCTGCGTCGTGGTCGTGCCGCTCTGCGTCACGCCGTCGTCCCACGCGACGCTGTAGCTCCAGCCGTCGCCGTTGCTGTCCTCGCCGTCGGAGAACGCGATGTTGCGGCTGAACGTCGCGCCCTCGGCGACGTTGCCGGCCGCCTGCCCGGCGATGCTGACCGTCGCCGCCGCGGCGCCGACGGCGACATCCACCGTGGCCACATCAGCAAACGTGCCGTCCTCGTCGGTGAGGCTGACGCGGATCGTCGGCGCGCCCGCGGCTGCATAGGTGTGGGTCACGTCGCCCAGCGTGCCGTAGGTGCTCGTCGTGCCGTCGCCCCAGTCGACGCTGATGCCATTGGCGAGCAGCGTGTCCTGGCCCGGATCGACGTAGGCCGACAGGCTCAGCGTGTAGGCCACGCCCACCGTCGCCGTCGCCGCGCCGCTGGCGGTGAGCGTCGGGGCGACGTTGTTCACCGTCACTGTCTTGTTGCTGTTCGAGCTGCCGCCGTCTTCGTCGCTGACCGTCACCACGATGTTGCGCGGCGTGGCATTGACCGGGCCGTCCTGATCGTCGGCGTACGTATGCGTCACATTGCCCGACAGCGCCGCCAGTTGTGCCGCGGTGAGCACCTGCGCCACGCTGCCGTCGCCCCAGTCGATGCTGTAGGACAGCGTGTCGGCCGCCCCGCCCGCGTCGCTGCCGACGAGATTGAGCGTGTAGCTCGCGCCTTCGTTCGTCGAGTCGGCCCCGCTGAGCACCACGCCCGGCGCCACGTTGTTCACCGTCAGGCTCTTCGTGCCGAGCACGAAGCTGCCGTCCTCGTCGGTCGCGCTCACCGTGATCGTGCGCGCCGTGCCGCCCGCGCCACCGTCGGCATAGGTGTGGCTGAAGCTGCCGGCGGCGGTCGCCCACTCCGCCGGGGTCAGGTTCTGCACCGTGCCGTCGCCCCAGTCGATGCTGTAGCCGCTGCGCGTGTCCGCGCCCGGATCGACCACCGCGCCCACCGACAGCACATAGGCGCTGCCTTCGTTCGCCGTGTCGGCACCGGTCACCGGGGACGTCGGCGCGACGTTGTTCACCGTCACCGCTCTCGTGTTCGACCAGGTCCCATCCTCGTCGGTCGCCTGCACGGTGATCGTGTAGTTCGCTGCACCGTCGGCATAGGTGTGGCTCACATTGCCGGCCAGGCTGGCCAGTTGTGCCGCGCTCAGCACGGTTGCGGCGGTGCCGTCGCCCCAATCCACGCTATAGGTGGATACGGTGTCCGCACCCGGGTCGGTGCGGGCGATATTGAGCTGGTAGGCGCTGCCTTCCGGGGTGTTCGTGTTTCCCGTCAGCGTCAGCGTCGGCGCGACGTTATTGACGGTGATGGTCTTCACCCCCGCGTTGGCGTGCGCCCCCTCCTCGTCGGTGACCAGCACGCTGATCGTCGGGCTGGACAGGCCATCGGCATAGACATGGGTGTAGCTGCCGAGACTGCTCACCACCTCCGCATTGCCGTCGCCCCAGTTGATCGTGTAACTGGCGGGCGTGTCCTGCCCCGGATCGGTGATCGACGCCAGGGTCAGCGTATACGTGCCGCCTTCATCCACCGCGTTGGCGCCGGTCAGCACCACCGTCGGCGCGACATCATTCACCGTGATCGCCTTGGTGTTGCTCCAGGTGCCGTCCTCGTCGGTCGCCTGCACCGTGATCGTCCGCGCTGCCGTGCCATCCGCATAGGTGTGGATGACGTTGCCCGACCCTGCCGCCAGTTGCGCCGCGGTGAGCACCTGCGCCGCGCTGCCGTCGCCCCAGTCGATGCTGTAGGCGGAGATCGTGTCGGCGCCGGGGTCCGAAGTGGTGATGTTGAGCGTGTAGGCGCTGCCTTCGGGCGTTGTCGCCGCTCCCGACAGGAACAGCGTCGGCGCGACGTTGTTCACCGTGACCTGGAAGCTGTCGCTCGCCTGCTGTGCGCCGTCGTCGTCGATGGTGACCGACACCGTGTAGGCGTTGCTGCCGTCGGCGTAGGTGTGGCCGATGTCGATCGACGCCGCGTTGAAAGTCCGGCCGGACGACGTGCTGCCGTCGCCCCAGTCCACCGTGTACAGCCGGCCTGCCGGATCGGTGTCGGTGGGATCGCTGAAGTTGATCGTCTGGACGAAGAAGCTGCCCTCGTTCACCGTGCGATCCGCACCCGCATTCACCGTCAGCACCTCGGCCGGCGCGCTGACCGTGATCGCCTTGGTCTCCACGTTGTTGTAGGTGCCGTCTTCATCCACCAGGCTGACGGCGATCGTCTTGCCGCCGGTGGCGGCATAGGTATGCGTCAATTGCCGGTTGGCCGGCAAATCCGCGGCGAGCACCGTCTGCGTGCCGGAACCGTCACCCCAGTCGATGCGGTACTCGGTCACGGTGTCCGCGCCCGGGTCGATCACGCTGCCCAGCGTCAGCGCGTACAGCTCGCTCTGCACCACCGTCGCGGCACCAAACAGGCTGAGGTCCGGCGCGACGTTGCTCACCGTGACCTGGAAGCTATCCACCTCGACGCTGTTGGCCTGATTCTGCTGGTCGTTGGCCGTGACCGTGACGGTGTAGCTGCCGTTGTCGGCGAAGGTGTGGCCGATGTTGAGGATGTCGGCGCTGGTGTTGTAGATCGTGTTGGCCGTGCCATCCCCCCAGTTCACCGTCACCTGGTGCGTATCCGGGTCCGGGTCACCGAGCGTGATGGCGTGGCTGAAGAAGTTGCCTTCCGCCGCCGTGTCGTCGGCGCCGGCCTGCAGCGCCGGCGCGTCATTGACATTGGCCAGGTTGATGTTGGTGAACACCGGCGTCGCGGCGAAGGCGACGCCGTCACTGCCCGTCCAGGCGAACTGATCGAGACCGAAGTAATTCGGGTCGCCCTGGTAGGTCAGCTTGTCCGCCTGCAGGTCGGCCAGGCTGATCTCCTGACCCGGGATGACCGCTACGCCGTTCAGCTTCAGTGTGCCCTGCGCCGGCAGCGTGGTGATCTTGATCGCCGCGAGGTTCTGCCCTTCCGGATCATTGAAGCCGGAGATGAACAGCTCGTCGGTCAGCACGACGGGGCTGTCCTCCTGACCATTGACGAACACATCGGTCAGCACCGGCGCGGTGTTGCTGTAGCGCTGCAGCCGGATCTCCTGCGTGTTGTTGCCGCCGTCAGGCAGCCCGTCGCCGTTGCCGTCACCGGAAGCGACATAGGAGCTGTAGGCGACGATGAAGCCGCCGTCGGCCATGCTGGTGATGGCCGGCTGGTACTGCGTGGAATAGGCGTAGGTATTGACCTGCGTCTGTCCATCCATCTGCCGCCCGGCGGCGTCGTATTGCTGCAGGAAGACGCCGTAACCGTTGCCGTCGGCGCCGTTCGTGTCCGTCCAGGTGATCACCCAGCCGCCGTTCTCGAGTGCAGTGACTGCAGGATCATCCTGGTTGCCAGTGGTGATCGTATTGACGCGGAACTCGGTGCCGACGGTGTTGCCCGCCGCATCGTAGCGCTGGGCGTAGATGCCGCCGCTGCTGAGGTCCTGCCCTTCCGAGCGCCAGGTGACGATGAAGCCGCCATCCTTCAGCGCGGCCACGTCGGGCAGCGACTGGGTGCTGTCGGTGTAGCTATTGACCGCGAACTCGGCTCCGAGCTTGGCTCCGTTGGCCGTAAAGCGCTGCGCGAAGATGCCGGCGCCATTGCCGTCCTGATTGCTGTCCGAACGCCACGCCACGACGAAGTCGCCATTGCCCAGCACCGCGATGCTCGGTTCGTACTGGTAGGTCTGGGTGGCGAGCGGCGTGTTGGCCTTGATCTGACCCGTCGTGGCCGTGCCGCTGGCGTCGTACTGGCGCACATACACGTCGCCATAGCTGCCGGTGCCCGAGGTGCCGTAGTTGTCGTTGTACCAGGTGACCGCAAAACCGCCGTTGGCAAGCGCCGCGACATCGGGCTGGTATTGGCTGCCGGCAGTGGACTCGTTGACGCGGAACTCGGCGCCCTGCGCGACACCGCTGGCGTCGAAGCGCTGTGCATACACACCGGCGCCGCTGCCGTCCTGGTTGTCGGCCCGCCACACGACGACGAAGCCGCCACCGGTCAGGCCAACCACCTGCGTTTCGTACTGCGAGTTGGCGGTGGTGGTATTGACACGGAACTCCGCGCCGACCGCATTGTTGTCGGCATCGTAGCGCTGGCCATACACGCCCCAGGTGCTCGCCGCATCCTGGTTGTACGACTGCCACACCACCACGTAGCCGCCGCCGCTCAGGTGGGCGACGGCCGGCTGCTCCTGGGTGTTGGCCACCGTGGTATTGACCTGGCGTTCGAGCCCGAACGGCACCGCGCCGTCCACCTCGGGCGTGACGTTGATGGTGATGAACTGGGCGTCGCTGGCACCGCCATCGCCATCGGTCAGGCGCAGGGACACGGTGCGGCTGGCGAACGGATTGCTGGAGGTGTTCTGGTAGGTCAGGTTCTCGATCACCGACTCGACGGCCTCGGCCGTCGCATTGGCATTGAATTCGACCACCAGCTTGCCGTGGTTGGCGCCGTTGGCGGTGATGGTGCCGATCTGCACGCCGCTGTAATAGACGTTGAGGCCGCTCACACGCACCTGCGTCAGCCCGTCACCCTCGGAGCGGATGCCGAGCTGGTCCTGGTTCTCCAGGCCTTCCATGCCCAACTGGTCCTGGCCGCCGTAGCCGCTGATGTAATCCACCTCGAGCTTGCCGCCGGCGAAGTTGGCCGAATCGGGGTCGAATAGGCCAACGCCCGGGTCGATCACGCGCGGCTGCAGGTTCACATCGTTTTCGGCGAAGGTGACGCTGCTCGCCACATCCACCAGCAGCGGGTCGGCCTGACGCGAGAACTCGGCCGGATTGCCGAACACCCGCTGGAACACGCCGTAACTGTTGTTGGCTGCGTCGTCCCGGTAATCGGTCCAGCTCACCACGAAATTGCCGTTGGCGAGACCCTGCACCACAGGCTCGACCGCGTAGTTGTCGTCCTTCGCATCGACGCGGATCTCACCGTCAATGGCCACGCCGCTGGCATCGTACTGCTGCACGTAGATGCGCGAGCCGTTGCTCCAGGCGATGACGAATCCGCCATTGGCCAGCGCCGTCACCGAGGGCTCGTCCTCGTTGCTCGCGGTGGTGGTGTTGACGCGGAACTCGTCACCCAAGCGCGTGCCGTCGTTGGCAAAGCGTTGGGCGAAGACACCATAGCTGCCGCCGCCGTCCTGCGCGTACGACGTCCAACTCACCACGTAGCCGCCACCGGTCAGCGCCGCAATGCTGGGGTCGAACTGCCAGTAGTCGGTGTAGGTGTTGACGCGGAACTCGCCGCCCAGCGCCGTGCCGTTGGCCGCGAAGCGCTGCGCGTAGACGCCGGAATAGCCGCCATCCGGATCCTGATTGTCGGAACGCCAGGCGACGACGAAGGACCCGTCGTTGAGCACCGTCACCGAAGGTTCGTACTGCGCGGAATTCTCGACGCCCGCGCTCGTGTTCGCGCGCGTCTCAGCGCCGACCGGAGCGCCATTGTTGTCGAAGCGCTGGAAGAAGACGTCGTAGTAGCGGCCGTCCTGCACGGTGGCGGAATACCACGCGGCGACGAAGCCGCCGCCGGCAAAACTGGCGATGGTCGGTTGATACTGCTGGCCACTGGTGTAGGCGTTGATCAGGAAGGCGTCGCCCACCTGCAAGCCGTTGGCGTCATAGCGCTGGCCATACAGGCCGGAACTCGAACCGTCGTGCCCGCCCTCATCGGTCCACACGACGACGAAGCCCCCGCCGGCGAGCTGAGTGACGACCGGATGCGTCTGATCGTAAGGCGTGTAGTCGTTGACCTGGAACTGGTTGCCCACCGCCACGCCCTGCGCGTCGTAGCGCTGGCCGTAAATGCCGTAGCCCCAACCGTCCTGCGTCTGCGAGGTCCACACGGTGACATAACCGCCATCGGCCAGGCGGGCCATGTCCGACTGCCCCTGGTTCGAAGGCGTGTAGGTGTTGACCACCTCTTCATTGAACAGCGGCCGACCGCCGTCGTACTCCGGCGTGACGTTGATCTGCACCACCTGCGGCACGCTCGAGCCGCCCGCACCGTCGCTGACCTGCACGCTCACCAGGCGGCTTGCAACGGGGTTGGAGGCGCTATTGCTGTATGTGAGATTTTCGATTACCGCTTCCACCGCCGTCGGCGTGGCGTTGATGTTGAAGGTGACGACGAGGTCGCGGCCGTTCGTGCCGTCGGAAGTGATCGTGCCGATCGTCGTTCCGCCATAGCGCACGCTGCTGCCGAGCACATCAACCTGTCCCGGCCCGCTGCCCTGGCTGCGGATGCCGAACTGATCCTGCGCTTCTGGATCCTGCGGCAACTGCGCCTGCTCGATGTTGCCGTAGCCCGAGATCACGCTGACGACGAGCTGCCCGCCGTTGAAACTGGCCGAATCGGTGTCGCTCAGCCTGACCGCGGCGTCGATCAGTTGCGGCGCGGCATTGACCAGGTTCTCGGCGAAGGTGACGCTGGCGGCCACATCCACCAGCTCAGGCGCCGCCGAGCGCACGATCGAGCCCGGCGTGCCCAGGATCTGGCTGTAGATGCCGTAGGTATTGGGGCCGTTGGCCTCCTGGCCGTAGCTCGCCCAGGTGACGACGAAGTTGCTGCCGCTCAGCCCGGCGATGTCCGGGTAGTACTGCGTGCTCGCCGTCGTGCTGTTGACCCGCGTCGGGCCGTCGATCTTGGTCCCCACCGCGTCGAACTGCTGCACCAGCACGTCGTAGGTGCTGCCACCCGGCGCATTGATGCTGTCCCAGGCGACCACGAAGCCGCCGCTGTCGAGCGCGGTGACGCGCGCAAAGTTGTTGTAGGCCGTGGTGTCGACCGTGCTGATGCGGAACTCGCCGCCCGCCTTCGCGCCGCTCGCATCGAAGCGCTGGCCGTAGATCTGGTTGTCCGCCGACCACCACACCGCCACATAGCCGCCCCCGGCCAGCGCCGCCACATCCTGCCCATACTGGTTGCCGCTGATCGTGGTGTTGACCACCTGCTCGGCCACCGCCTGCGTGCCGCTGGCGTTGAACACCTTGCTGAACACGCCGTAGCTGCTGCCGTCGTTGCCGCTCGCATCGCCATACAGCACCACGAACTGCCCGCCCGCCAGCGCCGCCAGGCGCGGGTTGAACTGCGTGCCCGACGTCGTCGTGTTCAGCGTGAATTCCGCCGTGAGCTCGTTGCCGCTGGCGTCGAAGCGCCGCGCCAGCACGTCGTACACATAGCTCGACGAGGCGTTGGTGTAGTCGCTACGGTAGGCCACCACGAAGCTGCCATCGCTCAGCCCCACCACCGCCGGCTCGTACTGGCCGCCGGTCGTGCTGGTGTTGATCAGCCGCTCGCCCCCTACCCTCGCTCCGCTCGCATCGTAGATCTGCGCATACACGCCGGCGCCGGAACCGTCGCGGCCGCTGTCGTCGCGCCACACCACCACAAAGCCGCCATTGGCCAGGCTTGCCACCTCGGGCTCGTACTGGCTGCCCAGCGTGTTGCCATTGACCTGGAACTCGGCCCCCACCGCGCCGCCCTTGGCGTCGTAGCGCTGGCCGTAGATGCCGTACGAGCTGCCGTCCTGCCCGTTCGAGCGCCACACCACCACGTAGCCGCCGTCGTTGGGCCCCTGCAGGCCCGCCGTCACCGGCACGTGCTGTTCGTCCGGCTCGTAGGTGTTGACGTGCTGCTCGCCGAACAGCGGGCTCGCGCCGTCCACCTGCGGCGTCACGTTGATTGCGATCGTGCGCGGCGTGCTGGTGCCGCCGGCACCGTCGCTGACCTGGATGCTGATCAGGCGCGTTGTGGCCGGATTGCTCGAGGTGTTCTGGTAGGTCAGGTGCTCGATCACCGCTTCCACCGCCTGCGCGGTGGCATTGGCGTTGAGATTGACCACCAGATTGCTGCCGTTCGCCCCGGCCGACGCGATGCTGCCGATCACCGTGCCCTGGTAGCTGACGTTGCCGCCCGACACGCCGACCTGACCGGTGCCGCTACCCGAATTGAGGATGCCGAGCTGATCCTGAGTGAAGGGCAGATCGGGCTGCTGCTGGCCCGCCGGGATGATGGCCACGACGAGCTGCCCGCCGTTGAAACTGGCCGAATCGGTGTCGCTCAGCCTGACCGCGGCGTCGATCAGTTGCGGCGCGGCGTTGACCAGGTTCTCGGCGAAGGTGACGCTGGCGGCCACATCCACCAGCTCAGGCGCCGCCGAGCGCACGATCGAGCCCGGCGTGCCCAGGATCTGGCTGTAGATGCCGTAGGTATTGGGGCCGTTGGCCTCCTGGCCGTAGCTCGCCCAGGTGACGACGAAGTTGCTGCCGCTCAGCCCGGCGATGTCCGGGTAGTACTGCGTGCTCGCCGTCGTGCTGTTGACCCGCGTCGGGCCGTCGATCTTGGTCCCCACCGCGTCGAACTGCTGCACCAGCACGTCGTAGGTGCTGCCACCCGGCGCATTGATGCTGTCCCAGGCGACCACGAAGCCGCCGCTGTCGAGCGCGGTGACGCGCGCAAAGTTGTTGTAGGCCGTGGTGTCGACCGTGCTGATGCGGAACTCGCCGCCCGCCTTCGCGCCGCTCGCATCGAAGCGCTGGCCGTAGATCTGGTTGTCCGCCGACCACCACACCGCCACATAGCCGCCCCCGGCCAGCGCCGCCACATCCTGCCCATACTGGTTGCCGCTGATCGTGGTGTTGACCACCTGCTCGGCCACCGCCTGCGTGCCGCTGGCGTTGAACACCTTGCTGAACACGCCGTAGCTGCTGCCGTCGTTGCCGCTCGCATCGCCATACAGCACCACGAACTGCCCGCCCGCCAGCGCCGCCAGGCGCGGGTTGAACTGCGTGCCCGACGTCGTCGTGTTCAGCGTGAATTCCGCCGTGAGCTCGTTGCCGCTGGCGTCGAAGCGCCGCGCCAGCACGTCGTACACATAGCTCGACGAGGCGTTGGTGTAGTCGCTACGGTAGGCCACCACGAAGCTGCCATCGCTCAGCCCCACCACCGCCGGCTCGTACTGGCCGCCGGTCGTGCTGGTGTTGATCAGCCGCTCGCCCCCTACCCTCGCTCCGCTCGCATCGTAGATCTGCGCATACACGCCGGCGCCGGAACCGTCGCGGCCGCTGTCGTCGCGCCACACCACCACAAAGCCGCCATTGGCCAGGCTCGCCACCTCGGGCTCGTACTGGCTGTTCAGCGTCTGGCTGTTCACCTGGAACTCGGCCCCCACCGCGCCGCCCTTGGCGTCGTAGCGCTGGCCGTAAATGCCGTACGAGCTGCCGTCCTGCCCGTTCGAGCGCCACACCACCACGTAGCCGCCGTCGTTGGGCCCCTGCAGGCCCGCCGTCACCGGCACGTGCTGTTCGTCCGGCTCGTAGATGTTGACGTGCTGCTCGCCGAACAACGGGCTCGCACCATCCACCTGCGGCGTCACGTTGATGACCATGTCGCGCGCCGTGCTTGCATTGGCGGCGCTGTCGGTCAGCACGAAGCGGATGCTGCGGCTGGCGAGCGGGCCGTCCGACGGATTGCTGTAGACCAGGTTCTCCAGCACGCGCTCGATCATTTGGTCGGTGGCGCTGGCATTCCAGGTGATCTGCAGATTGTTGCCGTTGGCACCGTTCAGCGTGGCGCTGATCGTGCCGATCTGCACGCCTTCGAAATTCACCGCCGTGCCGGACACGCCGACCTGGTTGGCACCGCTGCCCTGGTTGCGAATGGAGAGCTGGTCGTCCACGCGGTTGGACGAACTCAGGTAGGAGACCGTCAACGTGCCGCCGTTGAAGCTGCCCGCGCCGTTGTAGTTGACCTGCACCGCGCTGTCGAGCACGAAGCCACCGGCCTGGGCCTGCGCTTCGGTCAGCGTGACGCTGGATTCGACGTCGTCCACGTTCACCGCCGCCGGCGTGATCGTGGGCTGGATCTGGATTTCGACGTTCACCGCATTGCTGACGCCGCCGTCGCCGTCGCTGACGCGGAAGCCGACGTAACGATCCGTGGTGCCGGCCGGTGGCGCGGTGTTCTGGTAGGTGATGTTCTGCGCCAGCGCGCGCACTGCCAGCGGCGTGGCGTTCGCATTCAGACTGATCGTCAGCAAGCCGCTGGCGAACCCGCCGCCGCTGAACGTACCGATCACCACACCGCCGAAGGTGACGTCGCTACCCGACACGCCGATCTGGAACGCCGCCGTGCCCTGGTTGCGGATGGCGAGCGCCTCGGTGGCGCTGGCGCCGTTGAGCAAGGTTACGACCAGGCTGCCGCCGTCGAAATTCGCCGAATCGGCATCCTGCACATCGACGTCGCCGTCGATCACCTGCGCATTGCCGGCGTAGAACGACGAGGTGTTGTCGCTGACGAGCACGCGCTGCGCACGGAAGTCATCGAGCACCGGGTTGGCCGACGAACGTGCGAGTTCCGCCGCATTGCCGAACAACTGCTGATAGACACCCGAGTTGCTGCCGTCCTGGGTATCCGAACGCCAGGCGACGACGAAGTTGTCGCTGCCCAGGTGGGCGATCGCCGGCTCCCACTGGCTGTTGTTGCTGACGAAGCTGTTGACCCGGCGCTGGCCGTCGATGGCGACACCGCCCGCATCGTATTCGCGGATATAAACGTCGGAATACGAACCGGACCCGCTGACATCGTAGTTATCGTTGAAGAAGGTGACGACGAAGCCGCCGTTCTCCAACCCGACCACATCGGGCTGGTACTGGCTGCCCACGGTCGATTCGTTGACCATGAACTGAGCACCCAGCTTGTTGCCGGCTGTGTCGAAACGCTGGCCGAACACCGCATTGCCAGAGCCGTCCTGCGCGCCATCGTCACGCCACACGATGACGAAGCCGCCGCCGGTCAGCGTGGCGACCTTCGCCTCGTACTGGTTGCTCACGGTGATCGTGTTGGCGAGCGTCTCGCTGCCCTGCGCCACGCCGGCCGAGTTGTAGCGCTGGAAGTACACGCCGGCGCCGCTGCCATCCTGGTTGTCGGAGCGCCAGCTCACCACGAAGCTGCCGTCGGCCCAGGTCGCCACGTCGCTCTCGTATTGCGAACCGGTGGTCGTCGTGTTGACACGGAACATGCCACCGTTGGTGGTGCCATCGTTGTTGTAGCGCTGCGCGTACACGCCGAAACCGCTGCCGTCACCGCCGTTGGCGAGGGCAGCGGACGACTGCCAGGTGACGATGTAGCCGCCGCCGGCGAAGGCGGCGATCGAGGGCATCTCCTGCGTGCTGCTGGTGGACGCGGCATTGACCAGGAACTGCACGCCGAGCGCATTGCCGCCGGCATCGAAGCGCTGGCCGTACACGCCATTGCCGCTGCCGTCGGTGCCGTTCTGGTCGGTCCACACGACGACGAAGCTGCCGTCGGCCAGACCGGCGACCTTGGTTTCGCGCTGGTTGCCGGCAGTGCCGGTGTTCACGCGGAACTCGGGACCCACCGCCTCGCCGTTTTCCAGGAAGCGCTGCGCATAGACGCCGTCCTGGTTCGCCGTGCCGTCCTGGCTGCGCGAGATCCAGGTGATGACGTAGCCGCCGCCGGCGAGGTCGGCCACCGCCGGCGCCCATTGGTAGTCGAAGGTGAAGGTATTGACCTGTTCCTCGCCATGCACCGCCGGCGCGCCGTCGAGATCGCCGGTGATTGCGATCGTCAGCGTGCTCGCCGCGCTGCTCCCGCCGTCGCCGTCCGACACCCGCAGCCCCAGCACCCGGCTCGCGTTCGGGCTCGAATCCAGGTTCGCGTAGCCCAGGCGCTGGATCAGCGCTTCGACCGCCTCCACCGTGGCCGCATTGCTGGTGAAGTCGATGCGCAGGTTCGCGCCGTTGGCCCCGCCACTGATCGTGCCGATCGCCACCCCGCCATAGCTCACCGTGCTGCCCGACACGACGATCTGACCCGCCGCAATGCCCTGGCTGACCACACCGAGTTGATCCTCGGCCGCGCCGTTCTGCACGTAGTACAGGTCCAGCCGGCCGCCGTTGAAGTTGCCCGAGTCCGTGTCGCTCAACCCCACCGCCGCGTCGATCACCTGCAGCCCGGCATTGACCGCGTTCTCGGCGAAGGTCGCCGTGCCGGTGAAGTCGCCCAGTTGCGGGCTGGCCGAACGCGGCAGCTCGGCCGTGTCGCCGAACAACTGCTGGAAGATGCCGTAGGTGTTGGGCGTGCCCGCTTCCTGGTTGTAACCGCTCCACACCACCGCGAAGTTGCCCTGCCCCAGGTCCACCACCGACGGCTCGCTCTGCGTGCTCGCCGTCGTCGTGTTGACCTTGCGCTGGCCATCGACCGGGTTGCCCGCGGCGTCGTATTCGCGGATGTACACGTCGGCCGTCGAGCCGGTGCCGCCCAGGTCGTAGTTGTCGTTGTAGAAGCTCACCACGAAGCCGCCGGTCGACAGCGCCGTCACATCCGACATGTACTGGCTGCCCGCGGTGGTCTCGTTCACCTGGAACTCGCCGCCCACCTTGTTGCCGGCGTTGTCGAAGCGCTGCCCGATCACCGCCCAGCCGCTGCCGTCCTGCCCGTTCGACGGCCACACCACGACGAAGCCGCCGCCCGCCAGCGCTGCCACCATCGGCGCGTACTCGCCGAAGCCATTGTTGCTCTGCGATCCGGCCGTCGTGGTATTGACCAGGAAGCTGCTGCCGAAGCTGTCGGTCCCCGGCGTATAGATGCGCGCATACACGCCGTCGCTGCTGCCGTCGTTGCTGCCGCTGTCGTTCCACACCACCACCAGGCTGCCGTTCGCAAGCGTCGCCACGTCGGGCACGTACTGGTTGCCCGTCTGCGCCCCCGCCGCCCCGGGGATCGTGCTGACCCGCGCCTCATTGACGCCCGCGGTCAGGACCTTGTTGCCTGCATTGTCGAAGCGTTGCAGGTAGATGTCGTGGCTGCTGCCGCCGGTGTTGCCGGTCGAGCTCCACACCACCGCGAAGCCGCCGTCGTAGGCGGTGACGCTATCGTGATACTGCGTGCTGCTGGTGAAGGTATTGACCAGGAGCTGACCGCCCTGCGCCGCGCCGTCGGCCGCGAAGCGCTGGCCGTACACGCCCCAGGTGCTGGCGCTATCGTTGCCGAAATCCTGCCAGGTGACGACATAGCCGCCGTTCGACAGCGCCGCGATCTGCGGCCAGCTCTGCTCGTTGGGCGTCACGCTGTTAACACGGAACTCGGGGCCGATCGCCTCGCCGTTGTTGGCGAAGCGTTGCGCGTAGATGCCCCAGTCACTGCCGTCCTGACCGTTGGACTGCCACACCACCACGTAGCTGCCGTCGCCCAGCTTCGCCGCTGCCGGCCACTCCTGATTGCCGGGGCCGTAGGTATTGACCTGGTCCTCGCCATGCACCGCCGGCGCGCCGTCCAGGTCGCCCGTCACCGCGATCGTCAGCGTGCTCGCCACGCTGCTGCCGCCGTCGCCGTCCGACACCCGCAGCCCCAGCACCCGGCTCGCGTTCGGGCTCGAATCCACGTTCGCATAGCCCAGGCGCTGGATCAGCGCCTCCACCGCCTCCACCGTGGCCGCGTTGCTGGTGAAGTCGATGCGCAGGTTCGCGCCGTTGGCCCCGCCGCTGATCGTGCCGATCGCCACCCCGCCATAGCTCACCGTGCTGCCCGACACGCCGATCTGGCCCGCCGCATTGCCCTGGTTGACCACACCGAGCTGATCTTCCGCCGCGCCGTTCTGTACATAGTACAGATCCAGCCGGCCGCCGTTGAAGTTGCCCGAGTCCGTATCAGACAGCCCCACCGCCGCGTCGATCACCTGAAGCCCGGCATTGACCGCGTTCTCGGCGAAGGTCACCGTCGCATCCACGTCGGCCAGTTGCGGACTGGCCGAGCGCGGCAGCTCCGCCGCGTCACCATAGAGCTGCTGGAAGATGCCGTAGGTGTTGGCGCTGTCCTGCCCGTAGCCGGCCCACAGCACCGCGAAGTTGCCCTGCCCCAGGTCCACCACCGACGGCTCGCTCTGCGTGCTCGCCGTCGTCGTGTTGACCTTGCGCTGGCCATCGACCGGGTTGCCCGCCGCATCGTATTCGCGGATGTACACGTCGGCCGTCGAGCCGGTGCCGCCCAGGTCGTAGTTGTCGTTGTAGAAGCTCACCACGAAGCCGCCGGTCGACAGCGCCGTCACATCCGACATGTACTGGCTGCCCGCGGTGGTCTCGTTCACCTGGAACTCGCCGCCCACCTTGTTGCCGGCGTTGTCGAAGCGCTGGCCGATCACCGCCCAGCCGCTGCCGTCCTGCCCGTTCGACGGCCACACCACGACGAAACCGCCGCCCGCCAGCGCCGCCACCGTCGGTACGTACTCGCCGCCAACACTGCTCTGGGAATTCGTCGTCGTGGTATTGACCAGGAAGCTGCTGCCGAAGCTGTCGGTCCCCGGCGTGTAGATGCGCGCATACACGCCATCGCCGTTGCCGTCGTTGCCGCCGCCGTCGCTCCACACCACCACCAGGCTGCCGTTGGCCAGCGTCGCCACGTCAGGCACGTACTGGTTGCCGGTCTGTGCTCCCGCCGCGCCGGGGATCGTGCTGACGCGTGCCTCGTTGACGCCCGCGGTCAGGACCTTGTTGCCGGCATTGTCGAAGCGCTGCAGGTAGATGTCGTGGCTGCTGCCACCGGTGTTGCCGATCGAACTCCACACCACCGCGAAGCCACCCGCATAGGCAGTGACGCCGTTATGAAACTGGTTACCGCTGGTGAAGGTATTGACCGGGAACTGCCCGCCCTGCGCCGAGCCGTCGGCGGCAAAGCGCTGGCCAAAGACTCCCCAGCCGCTGCCGTCGTTGCCGTTGTCCTGCCAGGTGACAACATAGCCCCCATTCGACAGCGCCGCGATCTGCGGCCAGCTCTGCTCGTTGGGCGTCACCGCATTGACGCGGAACTCAGGGCCGATCGGTTCGCCGTTGTTGCCAAAGCGCTGCGCGTAGATGCCCCAGTCACTGCCGTCCTGGCCGCCGTTAGACTGCCAGGCAACGACATAGCTGCCGTCAGCCAGCCGTTCGGCAACGACATTTTCCTGATTACCAGGCCCGTAGGTATTGACCTGCTCCTCGCCATACGCGCGCGGCGCCCCGTCCTCCTCGCGCACCACGTTGATGACGATGGAACCCGGGTTGCTGGCGCCGCCGTCGCCGTCATACACGCGCAGCGCCACCGTGCGGCTGGCCTGCGGGCTGCTGGCGGTGTTGGCGTAGGTGAGGTTCTGGATCAGCGCCTCGACGCCGTCTACGGTGGCATTGGCGTTGAACGTCACCGTGAGCATGCTGCCGTTGGTGCCGCCGCTGATCGTGCCGATCGCCACCGCACCGCCGCCGTAGTTGTAGGTGACCGTGTTGCCGGATACGCCGATCTGCGCAACGCCGCTGCCCTGATTGCGCACGCCGAGCTGATCCTCAGCGCTCCCGAACTGGGTGTAAAAAATTTCGACACGCCCGCCGTCGAGATTCGCGGAATCCAAGTCGGTGACGCTGACCGCCGGATCGAGGACTTGCGGCACGGCGTTGACCAGGTTCTCACCAAAGGTGACCGTGCCGGCGAAATCCCCGAGTTCGGGGTTGGCCTGGCGCGGCAGCTCCGCCGCGTCGCCGAAGAGCTGTTGATAGATCCCCGAATAGCCGCCGTCGGCCTCCTGGTTGTCCGAGCGCCACACGACGACGTAATTGCCGCTGCCGAGCTGGGCGATCGCCGGCTCGGACTGGGCGGTCTGGCCCGCGGTGGGCGTATTCACCTTCATCTGGCTGGTCAGCGCGACACCGGTGGCGGAGTACTCGCGCACATAGATGTCCTGATACGAGCCGCTGCCCGAGGCGTCGTAATTGTCGTTGTACCAGGTCACGACGAAGCCTCCGCCGTCGAGCGCCTCCACGTCCGGCTGGTACTGGCCGCCGGTCGTCGTCTCGTTGATGCGGAACTCGCCGCCGACCGGCGCACCGGCTGCATCGTAGATCTGGGCATAGACGCCCGCGCCGCTGCCATCCTGCGAATCGGAACGCCACACGACGACGAAGCCGCCGCCGCCCAGCATCGTCACCTTGGCTTCGTATTGCCCGTTCGCGGTCGTGGAATTGACGCGGAACTCGCCGCCGGCCAGCGTACCGTCGGCGTTGTAACGCTGCGCGTAGACGCCTGCGCTGCTGCCGTCCTGCGAATCGGAGCGCCACACGACCACGAAGCGCCCGTCGGCCAGTGCCGCCACGTCGGGCTCGTACTGGCTGCCAGCCGTGGTGGCATTGACGCGGAACTCGTTGACGCCGTTGGTGAGTACCGGATTGCCGGCGTTGTCGTAGCGCTGGGCATACACGCCGTAGCCGCTGCCATCCTGGCCGTTCGAATACCAGGTGACGACGTAGCCGCCGTTGTAGGCTGCGATGCTCGCCTGTCCCTGATCGTTGGTCGTGAAGCTATTGACGCGCTGCTGCGTGCCCAGCGCCAGCCCGTCCGCGCTGTAGCGTTGCATGTAGACGCCATAGCTGCTGCCGTCGAGGCCGCTCTGGTCGGTCCACACCACGGCGAAGCTGCCGTCGGACAGCCCGACCACCGTCGGCTCGACCTGGTTGCCGATGACATTGGAATTGACCCGGAATTCCGGCCCCGCCGGTATGCCCGACGCGGAGAAGCGCTGCGCGTAGATGCCATCCGCATTGCCGTCCTGACCCCGCGACACCCAGGTGACGACATAGCCACCACCGGTGAGCTGCGAAACTGCGGGGGCATACTGGTAATCGGCCGTGTAGGAATTAACCAGCGCTTCGTCGTAGACCTTCATCATTGCCGCTCCCTGATCGTGCTGCCCGCGGAGGTTCGCGGATGCGTGAGCAGTTGATTAGCATTAATGATGCCAGTCGCAAGATTGATAAACTTGCCGTTCAATCAGACAGTTAGAGCGCCTGGAGACGCCAGCCCGGGACGAGTGTAAGAAATTCCGACACGCATCCGATGCCCCGAGCGGGCGCTCAATTGCGTTGTCGGTGCGACCCCTTCACGGGCAGCGAGCGATGGGGCCGCTCCAGACTCGGCGTTGCGTGATTGACCGCCCGGCGAACGACCAGGACGTCGCGCGCGATCGTCCCCTACCTAACGGTTGCGCGCGCTGGCCTGATCTCGCCCGTCCGGCGGGGCGCGAGTCAGGCGATGTTGCGCAGCGCCCGCTCCCAGTCGATCTCGATCTCGGGCAGGATGCCTACCGCGAGGGTGTCCTTCAGCTCGTAAATGTCCGGCGCGCCAAAGGCGCCGTGTTGCAGGCGATAGACGGTGACGACCCGGTCCACCGGATGCACCAGCCAGTATTCGCGTACGCCGACGCGCTCGTACAGCCGGCGCTTGAGAATGAGGTCGTGGCCGGCGGTGGATGGGGACAGGATCTCGACCACCCAGTCCGGCGCGCCGCGGCAGCCCCGCTCGTCGAGCTTGGCGCGATCGCATACGACGACGAGGTCGGGCTGCACGACCGTGTCGATGTCGCGGTCGGCTTCGTTGCCGCGCGGCAGGCGGACGTCGAACGGCGCGATGAAAGGCCGGCACGATTTGCCCTCAAGCGCATTGCGCGTTTGGGCGGCAAGCTCGAGCAAAATTTCCTGATGGACCCGCAGCGGCGCCGGCGCCATCGCGTAGGCGATGCCGTCGATCAATTCGTAGCGTACATCCTCTGGCCACTCGAGGTAGTCGCCGTAGGTGTGCGTCTGTGTATCGCGAAGCGCCAGGCCCATGGCTTCGTCCTCCGGCTCTGAAGCAGTGAATGCGCCCGAGTATAGCGCCCGACGCCTGCGGCGGCCCTGATCCACCCGATCAGGCTCAAAGGTGAAGTCCTGGCAGCCGACGCATTCATCGGACGTTTCCTGCGGCACGATCCACCTTCGAGGTGCTGATCCGGTGCGCGCCAGCGGGTTTGTCCGGCATCCAATCGATCCCCCGGGTAGTGCGGTGCGTTTGACCGCCGTCGCCACATCGTTGGAGTGATCGCGTCGGGCGGCTTCAGTAGTCGAGCAGCGTCCGGCAGGTCTCCTTGCGCCCGGTGATCGCGCTGAAGCGCTCGAGCCGCTCGCGTACGAACTCGTCCTTGACCCGCGCATCGGCGCAGTACTCGCGCAGGCGCATCGCGTGCGCGGCGTTCTGCATGTCGGTCACCGTCTTGCCGACCGCCGGAAAGCGGTAGCCAGTGGTGTCGCGCCATTCGGGGCGGGCAGGCGCCTTTGCGGGCGGCGCGCCGGCCTTGCTCCCCTTCGTCGCGGCGGAACGGGCAGCAGGCGACTCTGCCGGCGTCTTCGTCGGCGGTGCAGTCTGCGCCCAGGTACCGATGCTCCAGACACAGGCCAACAGCAGGGCCAGCGAGCAAATCGGGCCGCGGCCCGGGCGGCGACGTCCGCCCGGAGCGCGACCCGAAAGGCGCGAAGCGCAACCCGCCGACGGCATTTTCGGCGGGCGGCGCATCATGCCTCCAGCGCCTTCACATGCTGGATGACCTCACCGATGGCCTGCTGCGCGCTGCCGTACAGCATGCGGCAGTTGTCCTTGTAGAACAGCGCGTTCTCGATGCCCGAGTAACCCGCGCCCTTGCCGCGCTTCACCACGATGACGTTCTGCGCCATGTCCGCATTGAGGATGGGCATGCCGTAGATCGGGCTGGACTTGTCGGTGCGCGCGACCGGGTTCACCACGTCGTTCGCGCCGATCACCAGCGCGACGTCGGCCTGCGCGAAGTCGGCGTTGATTTCCTCGAGGTCGAAGATCTTGTCGTAGGGCACGCCCGCTTCGGCCAGCAGCACGTTCATGTGGCCGGGCATGCGGCCCGCCACCGGGTGGATCGCGAACACGACCTCGACACCGCCTTCTTCCAGCAGTTGCGCCATCTCCCACACCTTGTGCTGCGCGCCCGCCACCGCCATGCCGTAGCCCGGCACGATGATGACCTTGGACGCATAACGCATCACCGAGGCGGCATCCAGCGACGAGAACTCCTTCATCGTGCCCTCGACCGCCTCGCCGCCGCCGGCCGCAGCGCCGGTGATCGGGGTGAAGATCACATTGGTGATCGGGCGGTTCATCGCCTTCGCCATCAGTTGCGTGAGCAGCGTACCCGAGGCGCCCACCACGATGCCGGCCACGATCAGCGCCGGGTTGCCCAGCACATAGCCCTCGAAGCCCACAGCCAGGCCGGTGAAGGCGTTCAGCAGCGAGATCACCACCGGCATGTCGGCGCCGCCGATCGGGCTGGTGAGGATCACGCCCAAGGCCAGCGCGACGAGGAAGAACAGCACCACGAGGACGGACGCCGGCGCATCGGACATGATGATGCCCAGCCCGAGCAGCACCGCCAACGCGCCCAGGCCCATGTTCACCTGGTTCTGCGCCGGCAGCCGCCACGCCTTCTGCATGATGCCCTGCAGCTTGGCGAAGGCGATGCACGAACCCGAGAAGGCCACCGAGCCGATCAGCGCGCCGAGCACCGCAAGCGTGGCTGGCACCACACCATGCACCTCGCCGCGCGCGAACTCCAGCGCGGCGATCGCCGCCGCCGCGCCGCCGCCCATACCGTTGTAGATGGCGACCATCTGCGGCATGTCGGTCATCTTGACCGTCTTGCCCGACCACCACGCCACCGCACCGCCGGCCACGATCGCCAGCACCATCAAGCCGACGTTGCCCAGGCCCGGCGTGAAGAAGGTGACCACGGTGGCCGCAACCATCGCGTAGCCTGCCCACACGATGCCCTTGCGCGCCGTCACCGGCGAGCTCATCGCCTTGAGGCCGAGGATGAACACGACGGCGACGATGAAGTAGGATGCTTGAATGAACCCGTTGACCATTTACGCGCCCCCTTCCTTCTTGTTGCCACCCTTGAACATCGCCAGCATGCGCTCGGTCACCACATAGCCACCGGCGGCGTTGGCCGCGCCGAGGAACACCGCAACGAAACCGATCGCCAGTTGCACCGGCTCGTTGGGATCGGCATGACCCAGCACCACCATCGCACCGACCAGCACCACGCCGTGCACGAAGTTCGAGCCCGACATCAGCGGCGTGTGCAGGATCACCGGCACGCGCGAGATGACCTCATAGCCGGTGAATGCGGCCAGCATGAAGATGTAAATTGCAGCAAAGCCTTCCATGACGGCTCCTCCTTACAGGCCCAGCACCTGTTTCACCCCGGCGTGGCGCACTTCGCCCGCGTGGGTGAGACAGGTTCCGGCCACCACTTCGTCTTCCCAATCGAGCGCCAGCGCGCCGTCCTTGATGAAGGGCGAAATGAAGTTGAACAGGTTCTTGGCGTACATCTCGGAAGCATGGACCGGCATGCGGCTCGCGATGTTGGTCGGACCGATCATCAGCACATCGTTGATCCACACTTTCTCGCCCGCCACCGTGCCTTCGACGTTGCCGCCGCTCTCGGCCGCCATGTCGACGACCACCGCGCCCGGCTTCATCTTCGAGACCATGTCGGCGGTGATGATGCGCGGCGCCTTCTTGCCCGGGATGGCCGCGGTGGTGATCAGCGCGTCGCACTGCGCCACCGCCTTCGCCAGGCGCTCGGCCTGCTTCGCCTTCTCCTCGTCGGTGAGCTCGCGCGCATAGCCGCCGGAGCCTGCCGCCGACACGCCGGTATCGACGAACTTCGCACCCAGCGACTCGATCTGCTCACGGGTCTCCGGGCGCACGTCGTAGGCTTCGACCATGGCGCCGATGCGGCGCGCGGTGGCGATCGCCTGCAGCCCCGCCACGCCCGCGCCGATCACCAGCACCTTGGCCGGGCGGATGGTGCCGGCAGCGTAGGTCAGCATCGGGAAGAACTTGGGCGAATGGTCGGCGGCGATCAGCGCGCACTCGTAGCCGGCCACCGCGCCCTGCGACGACAGCGCGTCCATGCTCTGCGCGCGCGAGATGCGCGGCAGCAGCTCGAGGGCGAAGGTGGTGAGCTGCCTTTCCTGGAACGTCCTGGCGCGATCGGCGCTGGTCCACGGCTGCAGCAGCCCGATCAGCACCGCGCCCGGCTTCAGCGCGGCGATCGCCTCGTTCGACGGCGGCTGCACGCAGAACACGACATCGGCCTGCGCGCAGACTTCCATGCCGGTGTCGGCGAAGGTCACGCCGGCAAAATCCCCATCGCGAAAATGCGCAGGTGTGCCCGCCCCCTTTTGCAACACCACCTGGGCCCCCAGGCCCAGGTATTTCTTGACGACATCCGGCACGACCGACAAACGCCGTTCGCCGGGAGCTGTCTCCGCTAGCACTCCGATGACCAGAGGCATGGGCGCACTCCTTCCTAGTGGTTCAGAACAGAAATTCGGGACGACAGGAAACACGCCGCGCCCGGAAGATTGCGTTGGCATGCCACGCACCAGGATGAGGCACGGCACCCGCTGCGGCGATCATAGCGGCTGCCGATTCAGGTGCAATAAGGCCTTTCCTTGATGGTGCATTGCAGCACCCGCATGGCAGAGGTACCGCCTCGCGCGCGTCCGTCGCCCCGATCGGCGCCCTCCGGAGGGGCAGCTAGCGCCGCGGCACCAGCTTGACGACGACCAGGGAGATGTTGTCGCCGCTGCCGGCCGCACGCTCCCTGGCCTGCTTGAGCAAGGTCTCGGCAGCCACGCGCGCGGAGTGCTCATGCAGCACTCGCGCCAGCTCGTCGTCGCTGAAGTAGGCCCAGAGTCCGTCGGAGCACAGCAGGAAAGTGTTGCCCGCGCAGAGCTCGCGGGCGTGGCCGTACTCGATGCGCGGCTCCCGGTCGCTGCCCAGGCAGGACAGCAGCACGTTGCGCTGCGGATGACTCAAGGCCTGGCGTTCATCGATCCGCCCGGTGCGCTGCAGTTCGCCGACGATCGAATGATCGCCGGTGCGCGCGACGACCTCGAGGCCGCGAAAGTGGTAGAGGCGCGAGTCGCCGCAATGGGCCCAGATCGCCATGTCGCCCTGCAGCAACAGCGCGACTGCCGTGCTGTGCGGGTCCTGCTCGCTGGTGAAGCGGGTCAGGCGTATCGCCGTGTGCGCGTCGGCCATCAAGCTGCCCAGAAGCTGCTCGGCCGTCTCGTGCCGCGGCGCGAACACGTTCAGGTTCTGCCGGCCCTTGATGATCACCTGCTCGGCCGCCATCGCCCCGCCGGAGTGCCCCCCCATGCCGTCGGCGAGAATCGCGAGCAGGATTTCCGGCCGCGTCGGGTGCGGAAACAGCCCGACGCGGTCCTGTTGCTCGGCGCGGTCGCCGATGTGATGCACGATGCAGGTTTCGGCAGCGAACGGCATGAACGCGAGCGTGGTGAGAGGACGGAAGGTGGGCGGAGCAGGATATTACCAAGTGTCCGGCGTTCAGGGACGCCGCCCGCGATCGCCGGACGGCCGCCCGCCCGGGCGGCGTGACGCAGTTCACGAAGGCGCTGCCCGCGGCCCCCGCGGACAGCAGGACAGGGCATCAAGCCCGGTCGCATTCGCTGCCGGCGGCGTCCGATTGCCTGCCCCGTTGCGCGCCCCATTGCGCGCCCCGTTGCCCGCCCGATTGCCCCTCCGCCTGACCGGCCTGCGGCCCTCGACGCCCGCGCAGCCGATCCACCGTGCGCAACGCCAGCCACGAGCCGACCAGCGACATCACCGGCACCGCGACCAGCAGGAACTGAACCCAGGCCTTGTCGCTCATCGTCGCCCCCCGGCACCCGCGCGACCTCCGCCGGCCATCGCAATCTCCGGCTGAAGCGCCTGATCGTATTGACTTTTTGACATTTCCGGCCTCGCCACGTATAGTGCGCGATTCTTTGCAAACCCATCAACTGGAGCAACACCATGTACGCGGTGATAAAAACCGGTGGCAAGCAGTATCGCGTTGCCGCTGGCGAAAAGATCAAGGTAGAACAGATACCGGCCGACGTGGGTTCCGAAATCACCATCGACCAGGTCTTCATGGTCGGTGAAGGCGAGGCCGTGAAGATCGGCACGCCGGTGGTGGCCGGGGCTTCCGTCAAGGCGACCGTGGTTTCGCACGGCCGTCACGACAAGGTCAAGATTTTCAAGATGCGCCGACGCAAGCACTACCAGAAGCACCAGGGGCATCGTCAGAACTATACCGAGCTTCGCATCGAAGCGATCTCGGCCTAAGGCGCAGGAGGTAATCCGACATGGCACACAAAAAAGCTGGCGGCAGTTCCCGTAACGGCCGCGACTCGGAATCGAAACGCCTCGGCGTGAAGCGCTACGGCGGCCAGTTCGTCGTTGCCGGCAACATCCTCGTTCGCCAGCGCGGCACTGAGTACCACCCGGGCGACAACGTCGGCATCGGCAAGGACCACACCCTGTTCGCGCTGAAGGACGGCGTGGTGCAGTTCGCGGTCAAGGGCTCGGCCCGTCGCCGTACCGTGATGATCGTGCCCGAAGCGGCCTGATCACTCACCCGCGGTCCGAAAAGCCCTATCTTGCCGGTAGGGCTTTTTTCTTTTTTGAGGTTGATCTGGAATGAAATTTTTCGACGAAGCCCGCATCGACATCTTTGCCGGTGACGGCGGCAATGGCGTGGCCACCTTCCGCCGCGAGAAGTTCATTCCCAAGGGCGGCCCCAGCGGCGGCGACGGCGGCCGCGGCGGCAGCGTATACGGCGTGGCCGACCGCAACCTCAACACCCTGATCGACTACCGCTACACGCGCAGCTTCCGCGCCGAGCGCGGCGAGAACGGCGGCAGCAAGGAATGCTACGGCAAGGGCGGCGAGGACATCACGCTGCGCTTTCCGGTCGGCACCGTCATCACCAACCACGAAACCGGCGAGCTGATCGCCGACCTCGACGAGGACGGCAAGAAGGTCCTGCTCGCCCGCGGTGGCCGCGGTGGCCTGGGCAACATCCACTTCAAGTCCAGCACCAACCGCGCGCCGCGGCAGAAGACCATGGGCCAGGAAGGCGAGCGCTTCACCCTGCACCTGGAGCTGAAGGTGCTGGCCGACGTCGGCCTGCTCGGCATGCCCAATGCCGGCAAGTCCACCTTCATCCGCTCGGTGTCGGCGGCCAAGCCCAAGGTGGCGGACTACCCTTTCACCACGCTCGCCCCCAACCTCGGCGTGGTGCGCACCGCCGAGAACCGCAGCTTCGTCATTGCCGACATCCCCGGCCTGATCGAAGGTGCGGCCGAAGGTGCGGGCCTGGGCCACCAGTTCCTGCGCCACCTGCAGCGCACCCACCTGCTGCTGCACCTCGTCGATCTCGCGCCTTACGATCCCGAGGCCGATCCGGTCGCCGACGCGAAGGCGATCGTCGAGGAACTGCGCAAGTACGACGAATCGCTCTACAACAAGCCGCGCTGGCTGGCGCTCAACAAGCTCGACCTCATCCCCGAGGAAGAGCGCGCCGCGCGCGTTGCCGCCTTCCTCGAGGCCTACGGGCCGGTCGAGCACCATTTCGAGATTTCCGCGCTGAAGGGTGAAGGCACGAAGGAACTGATCTTCGCCATCCAGGACTACCTCGACGCCGAGCGCGCCCGCATCGAGGCGGAACACAGCCGGCGCCGGGCTGAGGAAGCGGAGCGCCTGGCCGCCGCGGAAGCTGCGCGCGCCGCCGCCGACCGCGCCTACGAAGAGGAATCGCTCGCCACCGACGAAGATGACCTCCCCGAGGACGACATCAACCAGGACAACACGCCCGAACGCTGACCTCGACCTTCGCTGCAACAATCCGACCCAAGCCCGCGCACTGCCATGAGAGAGAAGATCCGCACCGCCCGCCGCCTCATCGTCAAGGTGGGGAGCGCCCTCGTCACCAACAACGGCGCCGGCCTCGATCATGCCGCGCTGGACGACTGGGCACGCCAGATCGCCGCGCTGCGCGCCGACGGCCGCGAGATCGCCCTCGTCTCCTCCGGTGCCATCGCCGCCGGCATGCAACGACTGGGCTGGGGCAAGCGGCCCCACGAAATGCACAAGCTGCAGGCCGCCGCCGCGGTCGGCCAGATGGGCCTGGTCGAGGCCTACGAGAAGGCCTTCACCCGCCACGGCCTGCAGACCGCGCAGATCCTGCTGACGCACGAGGACCTCGCCGACCGCACTCGCTACCTCAATGCCCGCAGCACGCTCAACACCCTGCTCGAACTCGGCGTGGTGCCGATCATCAACGAGAACGACACGGTGGTCACCGACGAGATCAAGTTCGGCGACAACGACACGCTGGGCGCGCTGGTCGCAAACCTGATCGAAGCCGACACGCTGATCATCCTCACCGACCAGCAAGGCCTCTACACCGCCGATCCGCGCCGGGATCCGGCTGCCACGTTGATCTCCGAAGGTCGCGCCGAGGACCGCCAGTACGAGGCGATGGCCGGCGGCGCCGGCAGCGGCATCAGCAAGGGCGGCATGATCACCAAGATCCGCGCCGCCCAGCGCGCCGCCCGCAGCGGCGCCCACACCTGCATCGCCAGCGGCCGCACTCCCGACCCACTGCTGCGCCTGGCTGCAGGCGAAGCGGTCGGCACCCTGCTGTACGCCTCGAGCACACCGCTGCAGGCGCGCAAGCAATGGATCGCAGACCACCTGCAACTCGCCGGCGATCTCATCATCGACGACGGCGCCGTCGCCGCACTCAAGAACGGCCGCAGCCTGCTGCCGGTGGGCGTCATCGAGGTGCGAGGCGACTTCGAGCGCGGCGCGGCGGTAGCCTGCCGCACCGTCGCGGGCGAGGAAGTCGCGCGCGGGCTCGCCAACTACAGCGCCACCGAATGCCGCCGCATCGCGCGCAAGCCGACCGCGGAGATCGAGAAGCTGCTGGGCTACATCGACGAACCGGAGCTGATCCACCGCGACAACATGGTCGCGAGATGAGCCGGCTGCGGGCGCAACGATCGACCGTCGCGCCCGCCACCCGAACCTCAAGCGGCTGGCATTTTTCGGGCGATGCCATCAAAATCGGGATCTGTTTGCCCAAAACGAGCACCCAAGCCCGATGAAAAAATGCATCCGGTGCCTGCTACCGGAAATCGTGCCGGACGCCGACATCGACGCAAGCGGCGTCTGCGCATTCTGTCGCCACCCTGAGCCTCTTCCCGCCGCGAATGCGGCCAAAGCGGCACAGCGTGCCGACCTCGAAGCCACACTGCAGGCCGCGCGCAACACGGCAGGCTCCGCCTACGACTGCATCGTGCCGCTCAGTGGCGGCAAGGACAGCCTCTATCTGCTGCACCGGCTAAAGGTGGATCATGGCCTGCGCGTGCTCGCCTTCACCTGCGACATCGACCTGCCGCAGGTGGCATGGCGCAACATCCGCCGGGCGCTGCGCCGGCTGGACATCGACCACGTCGTGTGGCGCCCCGCCCATGGTTTCCTGACGCGGCTGTTCCGTTACCTGCTGTGTAACCAGGAAGCGCGCGGCGCCGTGTACACCGTGTCCTACGTGTACGCGCCGCTGTTCGAGGGCGCCGCGATCCGCCTCGCCATCGAGAAGGGCATCCCCCTCGTGCTGGCCGGCTACTCGCCCGGCCAGCCCGAGCCCGAACGCATGCAGTACGAGTTCAACCCCGCGCTGATCCGCAACGAGGACTGGACGCCGCCGCACCTGGCCGCATGCGGCGAGTTCTCCGTCTCCGACCTGGTCCACTTCTACAACCCCCTCACCCTGCCGCCGGGCACACGCTTCCCGCGCTACCTCGCCCCCTACCACGTGTGGGACTACGACCAGGGCGAGGTCATCCGCCGCGTCACCGAACTGGGCCTGGTGCAGCGCAGCCACCATGCCAGCCCCATCGTCAGCAACTACCCGATCAACTGGCTGATGATGTACTCCGACCTGCGCCACTTCGGCTACAACCCCTACACGCCCGAATTCTCGGCGCTGATCCGCGAAGGCAAGGCCAGCCTCGGCTACTGGAAGGTGATGACGCCGCTGGTCAACTTCATGATCCGCAACAAGCTGGGCATGGGTCGCGAGGTGAAGCGCAGCATGGAATGGCTGGGGCTGGGCGAAGCCGACCTGCGCATCACGCTGCCCAAGGGCGCGTACGATCCGCCGATGCTGCGCCAGCCTGCCTGACATGCCGGCCCGCGCGGACTCCCTCACCGCCCGGCTGCGCGAGCGGGCGCGCAGCGAACCGGAAGCCCCGGCCTATCTCTCGCTGGCAGGCAGCGACGCCACCTGGCGCGCGTTGACGTGGCGACAGGTTCTCGACAAGGTCGAACGGCTCGCCTCGGCCTTCGTCCGTCGCGGCCTGCAAACGGGCGATCGCGTCGCCCTCATGCTGCCGACCTGCCCGGACTGGGAGATCTGCCACCATGCGGCACTGGCCGCGGGCGGCGTCGTCGTCGGTCTCGATCGCCACGATGCCGATCAGAATCTCGCGCACATCCTCAGGCTCGCTGAGCCGCGCACGATCATCGCGCAGAACTCCGCCGACATCGCGAGACTTGGCGCACTGTGGCCGGGCGCCGAAATCTTCGTCGTCGCTGAGCGAACCGATCCAGACCCGGGCCTGCTCGCTCTCGCCGACCTGATCGCCGCACCCGTCAGCCCCCTGTTGCTGCCGGACCGAGCCCCTCGTCCGCAAGACACGGCAACGATCGTGTTCACGTCGGGCAGTACCGGCAAGCCCAAGGGCATCGCCTATTCGCACCACCAGATCATTCTCGCCATCGACGCCCTGCTGGAGCGCTTTCCGACGGTGCGCTGCGACGCGCGCATGGTCTGCTGGTTACCGCTTGCAAACCTCTTTCAGCGCATCCTTAACCTCTTCGCCTTGAGCTGTGGTGCCCGAAGCTATTTCGTCGACAGGCCCGAAGACGTCCTGCGGCTCGCACCCGACATCCGGCCGACACTTTTCGTCGGCGTTCCACGCTTCTTCGAAAAGCTGCACCAAGGCATCCTCGCGCGAGTCGACCAGCAGCCCCGCGCGCTGCGCGCGCTCGTCCTCGCGGCCTGGGACATCGGGTGCCGGCATGCCGCGGCCTCGCGCAGCGGCGCGCGCGCGCCGCTTTGGGTGCGGATGCTGTTTCCACTTTCCAGCTCGCTGCTCCGTCGCATCCGGTTGCTGCTGGGCCCCGACCTGCAGTTCATGGTCAGCGGCTCGGCCGCCCTGCTACCCTGGCTGCTGGAGCGCTTTCACGGCCTGGGCTGGCTCGTGCTCGAAGCCTACGGCATCAGCGAAAACGTCATGCCGGTCGCCATCAACCAGCTCGAGGATTACCGTTTCGGCAGCGTGGGGCGGCCGCTGCCCGGCAACGAACTGCGCTTCGCCTCCGATGGCGAACTGTTGTTGCGCGGACCCGGCGTGTTCCGCGGCTATCTGCGCGACACGACGCCGCCCGACTCGCTGGACGCCGACGGCTTCCTGCACACCGGCGACTTCGCCCGCCTGGATGACGACGGCTATCTGTGGCTCGAGGGGCGAAAGAGCGAAATCTTCAAGACCTCCACCGGCCGCCGCATTGCCCCAGTCCCCATCGAGACCGCGCTGAAGCAGATCGACGATGTCGATCACGCCGTCGTCGTCGGTCGCGATCGGCCGTTCCCGGTCGCGCTGCTGACGCTGGACCCGCGCTCGTCGCGCCTTGCCGCGCTGGGCGCGCCGACGACCCGGACCGCGATCGCCCACGATGTTTCCGCAGCGTGCCGCGCCTTTCCCGAACATCAACGTCCAGGCGCAGTGATCGTGTCGAGGACGGCCTTGACCGTGGCGGGCGGAGAACTGACCGCCAACCTGAAACTGCGTCGCCGCCAGATCGAGGTGCGTTTCGCCGCCGAAATCGACGAGGCCTATCAAAAAGCATCGCAGCAGATGCGCCGCGCGCGCGCTGCACCGCCCATCATCGAGGCGCCATGAACCGCTATTTCCTCACCGGTGCATCAGGCGCGGTAGGCAGTGCCATCGTGCCATTACTGCTTGCCGACCCCGAGACCTCGGTGCGCCTGCTACTGCGCGCCGACTCGGTCGAGCATCTTGCGCAGCGATTCGAGGCACTGTGCGAATTCTGGCGCCTCTCCCCATCCGACCCCGCTCGCGCCCGACTGCAGCCGCTGCGCGGCGACGCCACGCTGCCCGACTTCGGCCTGGACGCCGACACTTACGGCGAACTCGCTGCCGACACAACCCATATCATCCACTGCGCCGCCAGCGTGCGCATGAACGACCCGCTCGAGAAGGCACGCCAGTCCGCCGTCGGCTCGGCCCAAGCCATCCTTACGCTCGCCCGCAGACTGGCCGCAAGCGGCACGCTGAAGAAAGTCGAATTCGTCAGCACCGTGGGCATCGCCGGAAAACGTCAAGGTATCCTGCCCGAGCAGTGGATCGACGAGCCGCGAACCTTCCACAACACCTACGAGCAGTCCAAGGCCGAAGCCGAAGCGCTCGTCCGCGCTGCGGTCGAGCACGAAGCGCTACCCATCACCGTTCATAGACCGAGCATGGTAATCGGCGACTCCCGCGACGGCCGCATCATCCACTACCAGATCTTCTACTACATCTGCGAGATCCTGTCGGGTCGCAAGACCTTCGGGCTCTATCCGGCACTGGGCAATGTTCGGCTCGACGTGATCCCGGTCGACTGGGTGGCCGACGCCATCGTCGCCGCCAGCAGGGAAACCGATACGGCGGGACACATCCTCAACCTGTGTTCAGGCCCGGACAAATCACCAACCCTCCGCGACCTGAGATTGCTCGTCCGCAAGGATTTCCGCGCACATGGGAAACGCCCGCCGGTGGGGCTGAAGATTCCGCGAGCGTGGTTCGCCGCGCTGCCGCGACTGGCAGCGCTCCTCGCGGCGCCCGGCAGGCGCACTCCGCTATCGACGCTACCGATCTACATGGACTACCTCGCCGACAGCCAGGGGTTCTGCAACGCTCGGTATCTGGCGCAGTTGCGCGCGCACGGACTTGCGCTCCCCGACCCGCAGTTCTATCTACCCGCGGTGATCGCGCATTACCTCAACAGAGTTGACCGAAGTTAGCCGATGCTGGGAATCCATAGGGAAGCCGCGCTGTACCGGCCGATTCATCCTTCGGCGCCTCGAACGTGAATCGCTCGACTGACACTCCAGCAGCCGGTACCCCTTCGACCTCATGCTCATCGGCCGATTCATCCGTGCGAATGGACTTGATCCGCGCGACGTGGCCGAACTGACGGGTGACATGCAGCAGATGCCCCGCTGCGACGTGCAACAGTACAGCCGGTGCGTCCACCTGACTGCAGTTCCGCTTTTCACCTATGGCCGAGAATCCGAGCATGCGCGTGTAGAAGCCAACATGTCGCGGATTGCACTCGACGATGAAGTCAGTCAGGTGCCAGCGGTCGCATCCCGCCGCCGCAACCTTCCCGACCATGCTCAACAGCAGAGTCAGTGCCGGTGTGCGGGAGTCCATCGCCAACCGCCCGAACTCACCCAGCCTGTCGCCACGGCGGCGCAGGCGATTCAGTTCGTCACCGTAGATCTCGTCCGCCTGCAAGCCTGCAGGACCATCGCGCCACAGCGAGAGGGTGCCGATCATCTTGTGGTGGCGCTTCGCAGCCGCAGTCAGGCTGTCGGCCGTCGTCGGCCTGAGGCTGTCAGGGCTGGCATACCCCGCCTGCCGGTAGTTCTCGCGGACGAAATCCAGCGCCTCGGAAACATGGTTCTCCGAAGCGATCAGGCCCGTACGAAACTTCATCGCTCCCTTGCCATGCCAGGATTCGCTCTCCATACCGTCGTGCGGATCATGCACGTCCACGTGGTGGGGCCGCATCGGGTCGTTGAGATGTGTCGACGAAAAGTAGCCGCCGGCCGAGCCGAGCGGAAGGTGGGCAGGAGCGCGCATTTCCAAAAGATGTCCTTTCTCGTTAAGCCGTCAATTTACCTGGAGAGGCGCCCAGAGGGCCCCAAGCCCCATCAAGCATCATGGGCACCGACACACTGGGCGACAGCTCGCAGGTGATTTTGATCAGCGTCGGCATCAGAAAACCGCTCGATTTTAGCCATCACACGGGCTCCACGCTTTACCGCGCTCCTGCAATAAATGTAAGCGCGTTTGTTACGCGTGGTTCTGACAGCCATCAAGAGCTTCGCACGCAACTTGATACACCGACCTGAGAAGCGGATCAAGATTGTCGATCACTTCACGCACATCCATCACCGCCGGCGCCCGCAAGCCACGATGCTCGATCGCGCCCCCGATCTGGCGGTTGGTGATGCCGATCTTGTTGAGGTGGCGCAGCAATCGGGGCTCGGAGAGTAGGAACAAGGTGTCGAGCCCGTGATGCTCCGCCATCGCGAACACCCCCATGTACAGGCCCACCAGCGGCCACGGAAAACGCGATCGCCCCCCACCGCCGAAGTCGCTGTCCTGCAGGGTACCCGGCGTTCGCTCCTCGCCGCGGCGGCGGCGGTACTGGCCGACGATGGCAAGGCGCGACACCTCGGCGATCCGATCCCTCGACATAACATCGAGTTCGATGATCGATCGATCGATTGTATCGGCACAGGTCTGCTCGAAGGGCAGTGGCACCTGCGGATCGTCAGCGTCTGCTCGGACCAGCCGCACGCAGCCGATGTGCTCGCCTGAACTTCGGCTACGCACGAGGCAGTGCAAGGATTGGACGTCATACGCGTCGGTCTCCATCCCGTTCGAACGCGCGGGTTCCCAGCCGAGATCCTCACAATAGACGCTGTGCCGGATGCGGAACGCTGCCTCCTTCTGGGCGTCGTACATCGCCGGTACGATTTCGAAGTACTTGCTGAAAGCGTCGCCAAGATTGGCGGATTTTGAAGAATTGATCATATCGTCGTCGTGGCTAGTATTAGAACGAGGCCGTTCTCGGCATCGTTGGGCCTTGTATCGCGCAGGAAGGCGACATGTCCCCGTACCCCGCGAACGGTTGGCTCGCATGCGTCGCATTCAGTGACGCGGCATTCACAACCGAACCAAGCATCACAGCCCACTAACTTACGGCACTTGGCGCAACTTCTTGATCGCATGCAGACACCGCGAGTCAAACGAGGATCTGTCGGAATATTTTACACTCTTGCCATAGAACGAGCTAACGGAGACGCCCCGCTACCGCACTTCAACCATTATTCTTGTCAAAATCATCACCTTACGGATTATGACGCAATCTTGGCACGACTCCTGCTTTCATTTTTCAGTGCTGACGCGGTCAGCGCTTTCAAGGAGAAATATTATGAGCATCATTAGGAAAACCCTGGCCGCAGCTGCTGTGGCTGCCGCAGTGACGGCTCCGCTATCTGCCAACGCAGCTTTGGTCGACGCTTGGAAATTCAATCTAAGTCTCCTCAATGGGACAGCAATCGGCGCAAACGTAGTGACCGGTGCAACGAACGCTTCGAATATCGACCACTTGGTCATCAACGGCCATTCCACCGTGAATCAAACCGTTGTAGGAGGGTCCGCGCTGGGTCAGCCGTTTACCGATAGCGGCGCTCTCCAATTCATTTCCAACGACCCGGAAGGACTTGGCGCAGTTATTCCCCTCAATTTTGGTACGGCCGGAGTAGGAGGAGCTTCCCTCACCGGCTACCTCCAGTTCAGCGGCCTGACAGGCGTACTGAACAACGACGGCTCGATCACGTTCAATCCGGGGTCGGGTAGCGTGGGCTTCTTTATTGAAGATGATGGTGACCTCAATTCCGCCACAGGCAACGTCATCACCGCCGCAACCTACAAGCTGATAGCTCCCTCCGGTGGTTCCAACTTGGACTTCTTCGGGGGTACGGCTGCAAACGCAACAGTCGACGTAACGCTGGAATTGTTGTCGACTATCAACCCCAACCTCTTCACCGACAGCGCCAATAATCCGCTTGGGCTGCTGACGCTGCATTTGGTGAACGTCGATTCGCTGCTGGATCCGAACTTTAGTCCGAATCCGGATAACACAGGCGTTATCGGTGGGAATGGCACTTCGATAATCCATGTCCAGAACGCGGGACAATACAACATTACGACAGTACCGGAGCCGGGTTCTCTCGCGCTGGCTGGCCTTGCCCTCGCCGGCCTCGGCACCTTGCGTCGTCGCAAGAGCGCCTAAGGTACTCTGCTTCATCGAAAACAGTAGCCCGCCTAACGGTGGGCTTTTTTTTGGCAAGCCAAAAGCTACTGGTGCAAGACACGCCACAGATGAATGTCGTTACGATCGTCCATCGTCAACTGGCTGTAGTGTCTTCCTATGCACGCACCCTACCAAATCCCGGGTGTTGCACTTCATTCTGGTGCTCGCCAATCATCGAGTAGGGGACGGGGTCACCCCCGTCGCCCTCTCACACCACCGTACGTGCGGTTCCGCATACGGCGGTTCATGAAAGACACTGGAGCCGTCGCGTCGTATCGAGCAGCGACACCAGACCCAAA
>NZ_SSXV01000034.1 GCF_009469595.2 Thauera sp. 2A1
CCGTGAGGATCTCCCCGGGTATGACGCACCCACCTTCACGCTTATGCCTGTCGGATATACGTCACAGCGCTCCGTGCAAGTTTCGGGCTTTGACGATATTCGCCGCCTTACCCCGCTGTGCCGCCTCGTATCCGCTTCCTGTTCGTCAGGCCAGCGCTTTGCCTTCGGCTTCCTCCAGATTCGCAGTTACCCGCGACACCCTTGCCGTTCAGCTAACTCTTCCCCTTGCCGGGCGAGTAGAGGACTTTCACCTCCAAGTGAGTGCGCCCTGCCGGGCGCACAAACAGAAAGGCCGACCCGTCATCGAGTCGGCCTTTTGCCGGAATGTGGTGGGCGGTACTGGGATCGAACCAGTGACCCCTGCCGTGTGAAGGCAGTGCTCTACCGCTGAGCTAACCGCCCGATCCTGCGACAAGCAGGGACGCATGTCGCGGTCGGAACTTTCCGGGGACTTCACCGCAAGGACGGTGGTGGGCGGTACTGGGATCGAACCAGTGACCCCTGCCGTGTGAAGGCAGTGCTCTACCGCTGAGCTAACCGCCCCCGAAAGAAGAGGCCGCATTTTAGGAGCCGGGTTTCCGGTCGTCAAGCACGGAAACACAATTCATGCTCACCTTCAGGCCTTGCAGGACCCTATCTGGGAGCAGTGTCGGAGCCCTTCAGCGCTGACTGCTCACCTTCTTGGCTCACCGGATGGACGACCTCTTCGCTCAAACCGATCAAGTGCGTCCTGCCAATGCCGGCCAGTTCGCTTGAAGCCGTGCGCATCTGGTCATACGCCGCATAGCCCGCCGCAAGCGCCGATTTCATGCCTTCGAGCAGCGCCTCGGACCCGCCTGGTGCGGTCCTTGTCGCGTGATCGAGTTCCTGCGCAAGCGTCAGCCTCAGCGCCCCGATGCGTGCATCGACAAGCGCGGCAAGGCCCTGCTGCTGGTCGGCGAGGATCGAGGAAACGTCGTGAGCATAGTTTGCCGACTTCTGCATCAGGGGCTCGACCCACTCCGCCGGGAAGAACAGCAAAGCTTGCGGCTCGCGTGAGCTCACAAGCACCGTCGTCCTTGCGATACCCTCTTGCATCAGGCCACTGACAAAGCTCGAATTCACGTCCATGAGCCGGCCAACCATGGTGAAAAAACGATCGGTAACCGTCAGCAGCGCTTCCATGCTCGCTTTGTTATTGGCGGCAAACTGCTCAGGATTCGTGAACACCTTCATGGTGGATTTCCCGATAAAGTGGATCGAGCGCGGGTGTCCGGCACGAACAGGCCAAGCCTCGAATTTTGCCGCGTTGCAGCAATCGCGCAAGCGTTCTTCGCCCCAATATGGGGTGGTCGGCTTGCTCGTGCCGCGCGACGCGTTCATGAACGTCGGCGCGCGCCATCGCGCAAGTGCGCTTATTTCGTCGGCTGTGGTCAACTTGCAGCGGGCCTTGCACCCGCTGGAGCGCGCCCATGCAGGACGCGGAAAGCAAAAGCCCGGACATTGGCCGGGCTTCGGGAAACTGGTGGGTGCTGACGGGATCGAACCGCCGACATCCAGCTTGTAAGGCTAGCGCTCTACCGACTGAGCTAAGCACCCCTCGCGCTTAGGGGCAACGAAAGAATGCCCGCCCGGCGAAGCGCGTTAGTTTAGCGCATCCTTGAGACCTTTTCCAGGCCTGAACTTCGGCACCTTGGCTGCCTTGATCTTGATGTTCTTGCCCGTCCGCGGATTCCGACCCGTGCGCGCAGCACGCTCACCCACATGGAAGGTGCCGAAACCGACGAGCGTCACCGAGTCCCCCTTCTCCAGCGCCCCCCGGACCGCCTCGAGTGCGCCATCGAGCGCACGACCGGCAGCCGCCTTTGAGATATCCGCATGAGCGGCAATTGCATCGATCAGTTCAGACTTGTTCATGAAGCGGCTCCCTCGATGAGTACTGCGATCTAATTGCACAACGTCACCGATTCGGAACGAACCGCCATCGGCGTGACTTTCACGGAAACTCGAGCGGTCTTGCAAACTGCATCGGATTTATAGCGCGCGAAAAATCGCCGTGTCAAGCAGGTGAAATGCAACAGGGGCGTGGCATGCAGAGCATGTCACGCCCCTGTTGGTCGGCCTCTTGCCTGGTCGGCACCGCCCGATCAATGCGCCCGCAGGTTCAACGACGTTGCGGACCCGGTTTCGTCAGCCCTGGACACCACCGCTTCCGCCGCCGCAGGAGGGGTGTCGGGAAGCGGTTCCGGCCTGCGCTCGAGGGCTCGCTCAAGCACCTGGTCAATCCACTTCACCGGGATGATCTCGATCACGTTCTTGATGTTGTCGGGGATTTCCGCAAGATCCTTCACGTTGTCTTCCGGAATCAGCGCAGTGCGGATGCCGCCGCGTACCGCAGCCAGCAGCTTCTCCTTGAGCCCGCCGATGGCCAGCACTTCACCTCGCAGGGTGATCTCGCCGGTCATGGCAACGTCACAGCGTACGGGAATACCCGCCAGCACCGAAACCAGGGCGGTCGAGATCGCGATACCCGCGGACGGCCCGTCCTTCGGGATCGCTCCCTCCGGCAGGTGAATGTGGATATCGCTCTTCTGGTGGAAGTCTTCCGCGATCCCGAGCGAACGGGCACGCTTGCGCACGACGGACAAAGCGGCCTGGATGGATTCCTGCATGACTTCGCCGAGCTTGCCGGTCGTCATCACCTTGCCCTTGCCCGGCAACTGAACGGCTTCCACCGTCAGCAGTTCACCGCCCACCTCGGTCCACGCAAGGCCGGTGACCTGACCGATCTGGTTCTGCTTCTCGGCCATGCCGAAGCTGTACTTGCGCACACCGAGGAACTTGTCGAGGTTCTTTGCATTGACGACGATCTTGCTCGAGCGCTTGCGCAGCACGAGCTGCTTGACGACCTTGCGGCAGATCTTCGAGATCTCGCGCTCCATTCCGCGTACGCCCGCCTCCCGCGTGTAGTAACGCACCACGTCGCGCAATGCCTCGTCGGTCACCGACAACTCGTCGCGCTTGAGGCCGTTGTTCTTCATCTGCTTGGGCAGCAGGTAGCGCGTCGAAATGTTGACCTTCTCGTCTTCCGTGTAACCGGAAAGGCGGATCACTTCCATGCGGTCGAGCAGCGCGGCCGGGATGTTCAGCGTGTTCGCCGTGGCGACGAACATCACGTCCGAGAGGTCGAAATCGACCTCGACGTAATGATCCTGGAAGGTGTGGTTCTGCTCGGGGTCGAGCACCTCCAGCAACGCCGAGGACGGATCGCCGCGGAAATCCATGCCGAGCTTGTCCACCTCATCGAGCAGGAAGAGCGGGTTCTTCACCCCGACCTTGTTCATGTTCTGCAGGATCTTGCCCGGCATCGAACCGATGTAGGTGCGTCGGTGACCGCGGATCTCGGCCTCGTCACGCACGCCGCCCAGCGCCATGCGAATGAACTTGCGGTTGGTGGCCTTCGCGATGGACTGGCCAAGCGAAGTCTTACCCACGCCAGGAGGACCGACCAGGCACAGGATGGGCGCCTTGACCTTGTCGACGCGTTGCTGCACCGCGAGATACTCGAGGATGCGCTCCTTCACGCGCTCGAGGCCGTAATGATCCTTGTCGAGGATCTTCTCAGCTTCAGCCAGGTCCTTGCTGACACGCGACTTCTTCTTCCACGGCAGGCCGATCAGCGTGTCGATGTAATTGCGCACGACCGTCGCTTCCGCGGACATCGGCGACATCAGGCGCAGCTTCTTGAACTCGGCCTCGGCCTTGGCGAGCGCCTCCTTGGGCATCCCGGCGGACTTGATCTTCTTGTCCATCTCGTCGAGATCGGCGCCGTCCTCGCCTTCGCCGAGCTCCTTCTGGATGGCCTTCACCTGTTCGTTGAGGTAATACTCGCGCTGGCTCTTCTCCATCTGCCGCTTCACGCGGCCGCGGATGCGCTTCTCGACCTGGAGGATGTCGAGCTCAGCCTCAAGCTGGTTGAGGAGCCGGTCGAGACGATCGCCGGTGTTGAAGATCTCGAGCACTTCCTGTTTCTGCTCGAGCTTGAGCGGAAGATGCGCCGCGATCGTGTCGGCGAGGCGGCCCGCTTCCTCGATCCCGGCGAGCGACGTGAGGATTTCCGGCGGGATCTTCTTGTTCAGCTTAACGTACTGGTCGAACTGGGCGATGATCGCCCGGCGCATCGCCTCGACCTCGTTGTTGCCCGGTTCGGGCACGGAGATGGGAGTGACCTTCGCGACGAAAAGCTGTCGCAGATCCTCGACCGAGTCGAGGCGCGCACGCTGCACACCCTCGACGAGCACCTTGATCGTGCCGTCCGGCAACTTCAGCATCTGCAGGATGTTGGCCACGCATCCAATCGAATAGAGATCCTCGACCGAAGGTTCGTCCTTGGAGGCGGATTTTTGCGCGACGAGCAGGATGCCCTTGCCCGCTTCCATCGCACTCTCCAGCGCCTTGATCGATTTCGGCCGCCCGACGAACAAGGGGATGACCATGTGCGGAAACACCACTACGTCGCGCAGCGGCAGCAGCGGCAGTTCCAGTTGTTCGTTGGGGAGGTCAGCGGGACCCGACATTTTCATTTTCCCTATCAGAAAGGTCACACCCATATGTGGGCGCGACCTGGAAATTCAAGCGGCGGGTGGCGACCGGATGAAATCCGGCCGCGGGGGCATCAGTTGGAGCCCGAAACCTTCTGCTGCTCGGCGTAGATGAGCAAGGGCTTGGATGAATCCTGAATGGTGCTCTCGTCCACCACCACCTTGGATACGCCTTCGAGCGTCGGCAGGTCGTACATGATGTCGAGCAGGGCGGCCTCGAGGATGGAGCGCAACCCGCGAGCGCCCGTCTTGCGCTTGATCGCCTTGCGAGCGACCGCGTGCAAGGCCGCAGGCCGGATCTCGAGTTCGACGCCTTCCATGGAGAACAGCTTCTGATACTGCTTGACCAGCGCGTTCTTGGGCTCCACGAGGATCTGGATCAGGGCGTCCTCGTCCAGTTCCTGCAGCGTCGCCACGACCGGAAGCCGGCCGATCAGCTCGGGAATGAGGCCGAACTTGATCAGGTCCTCCGGCTCGACCTGGCGGAAAGTCTCCGTCAGGCTGCCGCCATCGCGGCTCTTCACTTCTGCGCCGAAGCCGATACCGACCTTCTCCGTCCGGTTGCGGATGATCTTCTCCAGGCCGTCGAAGGCACCGCCGCAGATGAACAGCACATTGGTGGTGTCGACCTGAATGAAATCCTGGTTGGGATGCTTGCGCCCGCCCTGAGGAGGAATGGACGCGACCGTACCCTCGATCAGCTTGAGCAGCGCCTGCTGCACGCCTTCGCCCGAGACGTCACGGGTGATGGAAGGGTTGTCTGCCTTGCGCGAGATCTTGTCGATCTCATCGATGTAAACGATGCCCTGCTGCGCCTTGTCGACGTCGTAGTCGCACTTTTGCAGCAACTTCTGGATGATGTTCTCGACGTCCTCGCCGACGTAGCCGGCCTCGGTCAAGGTCGTGGCATCGGCCATCACGAACGGGACGTTGAGCAGCCGCGCAAGGGTCTGCGCGAGCAAGGTCTTGCCGGAGCCGGTGGGGCCGATCAGCAGGATGTTGCTCTTGGCCAGCTCGACATCGTCCTGCTTGCCCGACAGGTGCCGCAGGCGCTTGTAATGGTTGTACACCGCTACCGACAAGCTGCGCTTGGCGAGGGATTGCCCGATCACGTACTCGTCGAGCGTCTCGCAGATCTCGCGCGGCGTGGGCAGGTCGCCCCTGACTCCTTCGATATCCGTGCCGGCACCGATCTCGTCGCGGATGATGTCGTTGCACAGCTCGATGCATTCATCACAAATGAATACGGACGGACCGGCAATCAGTTTGCGGACTTCGTGCTGGCTCTTGCCGCAGAAGGAGCAGTAGAGCAGCTTCTCGGCGCTGCCTTTCTTGTCCGACATGGTCTGTTCTCCCGGATCAGGCGTCGGCGCGGCTGGTCAGCACCTTGTCGATCAGCCCGTATTCGACGGCTGCCGCGGCGGACATGAAGTTGTCGCGGTCGGTGTCTTTCTCGATCTGTTCGATGGTCTGGCCGGTGTGCTTGGCCAGCATGCTGTTGAGGCGCTCCCGCAGGTACAGGATCTCGCGGGCATGGATCTCGATGTCCGACGCCTGGCCCTGGAACCCGCCCAGCGGCTGATGGATCATCACGCGCGAGTTGGGCAGGCAATAACGCTTGCCCTTCTCCCCCGCCGCCAACAGGAAGGCACCCATGCTCGCAGCCTGGCCGATGCACAGCGTACTCACGTGCGGCTTGATGAACTGCATGGTGTCGTAGATCGCCATGCCGGCCGTGACCGAACCGCCCGGAGAATTGATGTAGAAATAGATGTCCTTGTCCGGATTCTCCGACTCCAGGAACAGCAACTGGGCGACGATCAGATTGGCCGTCACGTCATTGACGGGGCCGACGAGGAACACCACCCGCTCCTTCAGAAGGCGCGAATAGATGTCGTAGGCGCGTTCGCCACGACCGCTCTGTTCGACCACCATCGGTACCAGGCCGAGACCGACCGGGTTCCAGTCGCTGTTGTGCTGTGGTGTTCCTTGCATCATTCGTCAGACCCTTTGCGGCATCAGGCCGCGTTACCCATCAGTTCGTCAAACGCGATCGACTTGTCGCTCGTGTCGGCCTTCTCGCACACCCAGGCGACCACGTTGTCCTCGATCACAACCGACTCGGCCTGAGCCAGGCGGTCCGGCTGCGCGTAATACCAGCGTACCAGTTCGGCCGGGTCTTCGTAACTCTGGGCCATTTCTTCGATCAGTGCACGCACCTGCTCCGGCCTGGCATGCAGTTCATTGGCCTTGACGAGCTCGGCCATGATCAGGCCCAGCTTGACGCGGCGCTCCGCCTGGTCGGCAAACCACGACGCCTCGACCGGGATGTCCTTGCTCTTGAGACCGCGCATCTCGAGGTCGCGCCGGGCGTTGTCGGCGAGCTGGTTCGACTCGGCCTGCACCAGCGCCTTGGGCACTTCGATCGGCGTGGCCGCCAGCAGGGCTTCCATGACCTGCTCCTTGACCTTTGCCTGGATGCGACGCTTGACCTCCCGCTCGAGGTTGGTCTTGACTTCCTCGCGCAGCTTTGCCACGTCACCGTCGGCGACGCCGAGCGCCTTGGCAAAGTCGCTGTTCACTTCCGGCAGCACCGGAGCCTCGACCGCTTTCACCGAAACTTCGAACTGAACGGCCTGGCCCGCAAGGTTCTGGGCGTGGTAATCGTCCGGGAAGGTCATGTCGAAAGTCTTGCTTTCGCCTGCCTTCAGACCGACCACCGCGTTCTCGAAATCCTTGAGCATGGAGCCGGCACCGATCACGAAGGGGAAGTCCTGGCCCGATCCGCCCTCGAACAGTTCGCCATCCTTGCGCCCGGCGAAGTCGATCGCCACCCGATCGCCCTCGCCCGCAGCGCGGTCGGCGGCAACGAAGGTGGTGCGCTGCTTGCGCAGCACTTCGATCGTCTTGTCAACTTCGGCATCGGTCACTTCGAGCACCGGACGCTCCACCTTCTGGCCGGCGAGGTCGCCCGGCACCACGTCGGGGTAGACCTCGAACACGGCGCTGAATTCCAGCACGTCAGCGCTCGAAGCCTCCTTGGGTTCGATGCGCGGATAGCCCGCGACACGCAGGTTCTGCTCGCGCACCTGCTCGCCGAAAGCGCGCTCCACCGCCGCGCCGATCGCTTCGGAACGGGCCTGCGGACCATGCGTCTGGGCGACGATCTTCAACGGAACCTTGCCCGGGCGGAAACCGGCCATCTTGACGGTACGAGCCATGCGCTTGAGGCGCGCATCCACTTCCTTTTCGATGTCCGCCAGCGCCACGGACATGTCGATGCGGCGCTCCAGCGCGCTGTTGGCTTCCTGGTTGGTCTGCATTAGGTCGATCCTGGATCCTGACAAGTAAAAAAATCCGTCCTCGAGGGCGTGATCTAAGCTGAAAGCAAGGGCTGCTCAGCGCTAAGCCACCGCGAACGCGTTTGAAGAAACTTTGGATTCTAGCACAGGGTCCGATGGTTCCCTCCAGCGTCGGACGCCGCGAAAAACATGCTGCCGGCTATGCAAAAAAGCACAAATCAGCATGGAACTCGCGCGCACGGAGAGTCTCTCAGCGTCAGACTCGGCACATGCACCAACGCAGACCGGGCGGCGCCGCGCTTCCCTCCGCGACCGCAGGCACATAACTCTTCGAGCCGCCAAACGGCCCCAAAGCAAGGAGACATTGCGATGACCATCTTCAACGCCTACCAGGCCCGCTACGAAGCTGCGCGGGAGGAAGAGATATCCCTGCAGGACTATCTCGAATTGTGCCGCAGCGACCGCACGGCCTATGCCACGGCGGCCGAGCGCATGCTGATGGCGATCGGCGAGCCCGAGCTTGTCGACACCCGGCTCGATCCGCGCCTGTCGCGCATCTTCTCCAACAAGGTGCTCAAGATCTACCCTGCCTTCCGTGATTTCTACGGCATGGAAGAGGTGATCGAGCACATCGTCTCTTACTTCCGCCATGCGGCGCAGGGCCTGGAAGAGAAGAAGCAGATCCTCTACCTGCTCGGGCCGGTCGGCGGCGGCAAGTCCTCGCTCGCGGAGAAGCTCAAGAGCCTGATCGAGAAAGTGCCCTTCTACGCGATCAAGGACTCGCCGGTTAACGAATCACCGCTGGGACTGTTCGACGTCAATGAGGACGGCCGCATTCTGGAAGAGGACTACGGCATTCCGCGGCGTTATCTCAACACCATCATGAGCCCGTGGGCGGTCAAGCGCCTGAACGAGTTCGGCGGCGATATCACCAAGTTCCGCGTGGTGAAGCTCACGCCCTCGGTGCTCAAGCAGACGGCCGTGGCCAAGACCGAACCGGGCGACGAGAACAACCAGGACATCTCGTCGCTGGTGGGCAAGATCGACATCCGCAAGCTCGAGCAGTACTCGCAGGACGACCCGGATGCCTACAGCTACTCCGGCGGCCTGTGCCTGGCCAACCGGGGCCTGCTGGAATTCGTCGAGATGTTCAAGGCACCGATCAAGGTGCTGCATCCGCTGCTGACCGCCACGCAGGAAGGCAACTACAAGGGTACCGAAGGCTTCGGCGCGATCCCGTTCGACGGCATCGTGATGGCGCACTCGAATGAATCCGAGTGGGTGGCGTTCAAGAACAACAAGAACAACGAAGCCTTCCTCGACCGCATCTACACGGTCAAGGTGCCCTACTGCCTGCGCGTGTCCGACGAGATCCGCATCTACGAGAAGTTGCTCGTCCACAGCTCGCTGTCGGAGGCGCCGTGCGCCCCGGACACGCTGAAGATGATGGCCCAGTTCTCGGTGCTGTCGCGCCTGAAGGAGCCCGAGAACTCCAGCATCTTCTCCAAGATGCGGGTGTATGACGGCGAGAACCTCAAGGACACCGACCCGAAGGCCAAGAGCTACCAGGAGTACCGCGACTACGCCGGCGTCGACGAGGGCATGACCGGGCTCTCGACCCGCTTCGCCTTCAAGGTGCTGTCCAAGGTGTTCAACTTCGACCACCGCGAAGTGGCCGCCAACCCGGTGCACCTGATGTACGTGCTCGAGCAGCAGATCGAGCAGGAACAGTACCCGCCCGACAGCGAAGCGCGCTACATGGCGTACATCAAGGAGTATCTGGCGCCGCGCTACGCGGAGTTCATCGGCAAGGAGATCCAGACCGCCTACCTCGAGAGCTACTCCGAGTACGGGCAAAACATCTTCGACCGCTACGTGACCTATGCCGACTTCTGGATCCAGGACCAGGAGTTCCGCGACCCGAACACCGGCGAGATCCTCGACCGCGCGGCGCTGAACGAGGAACTGGAGAAGATCGAGAAGCCGGCGGGCATCAGCAACCCGAAGGACTTCCGCAACGAGGTGGTGAACTTCGTGCTGCGCGCGCGTGCCAAGCACGACGGCCGCAACCCGAGCTGGACCTCCTACGAGAAGCTGCGCGCGGTGATCGAGAAGAAGATGTTCTCCAACACCGAGGACCTGCTGCCGGTGATCAGCTTCAACGCCAAGGCCAGTGCCGACGAGCAGAAGAAGCACCAGGACTTCGTCGATCGCATGATCGAGAAGGGCTACACCGAGAAGCAGGTGCGCCTGCTGTGCGAGTGGTACCTGCGCGTGCGCAAGTCGTCGTGACGGTCGCCGCAGCCTGACCCGCGCCACAATGCGTCGGCGCGAGTCAGGCAGGGTCTGCTTCAGGAGGAGGTATGGTCCGCATCATCGATCGACGGTTCGACAGCAAAGGCAAGAGCACGGTCAACCGCCAGCGCTTCATGCGCCGCTTCAAGCAGCAGATCCGCAAGGCAGTTTCGGAGGCGATCCACGGCCGCTCGATCCGCGATCTGGATAATGGCGAGGAAGTGTCCATCCCCGCTCGCGATCTGTCCGAACCCACGCTGCACCAGGGCCGGGGCGGCATCTGGGAGCAGGTCTTCAGCGGTAACGACCAGTTTTCGTCGGGCGACCTGATCAATCGGCCTTTGGGCGGCGGGGGCGGTGGCAGCGGCAAGGGCAAGGCCAGCAACGAGGGTGAGCACGAGGACGAATTCGTGTTCCAGTTGTCGCGCGAGGAGTTTCTCGACCTGTTCTTCGAGGACCTCGAGCTGCCGCGGCTGATCCGCACCCAGTTGGCGCGGGTCACCGACTACAAGACCCACCGCGCCGGCTTCACCTCGGACGGGGTGCCGGCGAACATCAACATCGTCCGCTCGATGCGTGGCGCCCTGGGCCGCAGGCTGGCGCTCGGCTCGCCGTATAACGCGCGCCTGCGCGAGCTGCAGCGCGAACTCGAAGACGTCGTCGCCCGATATGGCGAGGACAGCGAGGAGGCGCGCGTGCTGCGCGACGAGATGGGCAAGCTCCGCGCGAAGATTGACAAGATTCCTTTCATCGATAGCTTCGACCTGCGCTACAACAACCGGGTGAAGGTGCCGCGCCCCACCACGCAGGCAGTAATGTTCTGCGTGATGGACGTGTCCGGCTCCATGGATGAAGAACGCAAATCCACCGCCAAGCGCTTCTTCATGCTGCTACACCTCTTCCTGACGCGCACCTACGAGCACATCGACGTCGTCTTCATCCGTCACCACACGGTGGCGAAGGAGACTGACGAGGACGAGTTCTTCCACTCGCGCGAATCGGGTGGCACCGTGGTGTCCAGCGCGCTGGTGCTGATGCGCGACATCATCCGCGAGCGTTATGCCAACGGGCAATGGAACATCTACGGCGCCCAGGCCTCGGACGGCGATAACTGGGACAACGACTCACCCATCTGTCGCAAGCTGCTGGACAACGACATCCTGCCCTGGTGCCAGTATTTCGCCTACATCGAGATCACCTCGGGCGATCCGCAGAACCTGTGGCGCGAATACGAGAAGCTGAGCGGCGCACGTGACAACTTTGCCATGCAGCACATCGAGTCGCCGGCCGACATCTACCCGGTTTTCCGCGAACTCTTCAAGAAGACGATCGCATGAAACGCGTACCCGCTGCCCGCAAGCCCAAGCCTCTTCCCGCCGGATCGGAATGGTCGTTCGAGAGCATCGACCGCTACCACACCGAGATCGCCCGAGTCGCGAAGGACTACGGCCTTGACACCTACCCGGTGCAGATCGAGATCATCACCGCCGAGCAGATGATGGACGCCTACGCCTCGGTGGGCATGCCGGTCAATTACCACCACTGGTCCTTCGGCAAGCACTTCCTCTCCACCGAGAAGGGCTACAAACGCGGGCAGATGGGGTTGGCCTACGAGATCGTCATCAACTCCAACCCCTGCATCGCCTACCTGATGGAGGAGAACACGCTGACCATGCAGGGCTTGGTGATCGCCCACGCGGCCTATGGCCACAACAGCTTCTTCAAGGGCAACTACCTGTTCCGCACCTGGACCAACGCCGACGCCATCATCGACTATCTCCTCTTCGCGCGGAACTACATCACCGAGTGCGAGGAGCGCTACGGCGAGGAAGAAGTGGAGTTGCTGCTCGACTCCTGCCATGCGCTGATGAACCTCGGCGTGGACCGCTACAAGCGCCCGCCCAGGCTGTCGCTGGCCAAGGAGAAGCTGCGCCAGCAGGAGCGCGAGGAATACCTGCAGAGCCAGGTGAATGACCTGTGGCGCACCCTCCCCGCCCATGAGCTACGCCCGGAGAGCCGACCGGAACATCAGCGCTTCCCCGCCGAGCCGGAAGAAAACCTGCTCTACTTCATCGAGAAGAACGCGCCGCTGCTCGAACCCTGGCAGCGCGAGGTGGTGCGCATCGTGCGCAAGATCGCGCAGTACTTCTTCCCGCAGCGCCAGACCCAGGTCATGAACGAGGGCTGGGCCACCTACTGGCACTACACCCTGCTCAATACGCTGTACGACGAGGGCTTGCTGGCCGACAGCTTCATGCTCGAATTCCTGCAGTCGCACACCAACGTGGTGGCGCAGCCGCCCTACAACAGCCGCTGGTACAGCGGGATCAACCCCTACGCGCTGGGCTTCGCCATGTGGCGCGACATCCGCCGCATCTGCGAGGACCCCGACGAGGAAGACCGCCGCTGGTTCCCCGAGATCGCCGGCAGCGACTGGCGCGAGACTTTCGACTTCGCGATGCGCAACTTCAAGGACGAGAGCTTCATCGCCCAGTACCTGTCGCCCAGGGTGATGCGCGACTTCCGCCTGTTCGCGGTGCTCGACGACGACCGCGAGGACAAGCTCAAGGTCTCCGCGATCCATGATGAATCCGGCTTCCAGCGGGTGCGTGAAATCCTGTCCGAGCAATACAACCTGGGCAACCGCGAACCCAACATCCAGGTGTGGAACGTCGACCTGCGCGGCGACCGCTCGCTGACCTTGCGCCACCAGCAGCACCAGCGCCGGCCGCTGGGCGACAGCACCGAGGAGGTCATGAAGCACGTCGCCCGGCTGTGGGGCTTCACCGTGCGGCTGGAGACGATCGACGAGGCAGGCCGCCGCGAGCTGGCAAGCGAAGTTCGTGCCGAACGACGGCGCAACGGTCGCGAGAACTGAGGCTAAAGCCGGGTACGGGAACCGAGGCCGGAAACGCGGGCTGCTCGCGATCCGGCCTTAGAATCGGGTGTCCCTCGTCGGAGAGCCCCAATGTTCCTGCCCGCCCCACCCATCTATCCCGTTGCCGGCATCAGGGAAATCGAGCAAAAGCTGATCCCGTCCGCCAGGCCGCCACTCATGGAGCGTGCCGGACGAGCAACGGCCGAGGACGCGGTAAGGCTGACCATGGATCGCCCTGGTCCGATCCTGTTTGCCTGTGGTCCGGGCAACAATGGCGGCGACGGTTTCGTCATGGCACGGCAACTGCGGCAGGCCGGTCGCGAGGTGGTGGTCGCCTTTGCCGATGATCCGGCAAGACTGCCCACTGATGCGGGCAAGGCACACGCCGATTTCATCCATGCCGGCGGCACCACCACCTCCGAGCTGCCGAACCCGCCGGCGAGCGGCTGGGCGCTGGTTGTCGATGCTCTGTTCGGCATCGGCCTGAAGCGCGGGCTCGAAGGCCGTTATGCGGGATGGATCCAAGGGCTGAACGCCCAACGCGGCGTGCGCATGGCCCTGGATGTGCCCAGCGGACTGGATGCAGACACCGGTCGCCCGACGGGTCCATGTTTTCGCGCCACCCACACCACGACATTCATCGCCCTCAAACCGGGGCTGCTGACCAACGACGGGCCGGACCATTGCGGCGAGATTTCGGTGCAGTCGCTCGACATCGACTGCCCTGCGTGGCTGGAGCCAAGGGGGTTCGGCGTCACCCCCGCCCTGTTCGAGTCCTGCCTGCTGCCCCGCCCGCGCAACACCCACAAGGGTCGATACGGCGATGTCGGCATTCTCGGCGGCGACGGTGGCATGGCGGGAGCGGCGCTGCTCGCCGGCCGCGCTGCGCTCTTCCTGGGTGCGGGCCGCGTCTATGTGGGGTTCATGGATCCGCAGGCGCCCACCGTGGACATCGTGCATCCAGAGCTCATGCTCCGCTCAGCCACGAGCTTGCCGCGTCAGCTCAGCGCCCTTGCGCTCGGCCCCGGTCTCGGCCAGCGCGACGCGGCACGCGCCGAGCTTTCGGCTGCGATCAGCAGCGCAGCGGCGCTGGTGCTCGACGCCGACGCCCTGAACCTGCTCGCCGCCGATTCAAGCCTGCACGGCTCCGTTGCCCGTCGAGCCGCTGCGACCGTGCTGACGCCGCACCCGGCCGAGGCCGCCAGACTGCTTGCCCGCCAGACCGCCGAGGTGCAGGCAGACCGCCTGAATGCGGCACTCGAACTGGCGGCGCGATTCAATGCCTGCATCGTGCTCAAGGGCTGCGGCAGCGTGATCGCCACGCCGGATGGCCGCTGGTACATCAACGGCACCGGCCACCCGGGGATGGCCACCGCGGGCATGGGTGACGTGCTCACCGGCCTCTGCGCCAGCCTGCTCGCCCAGGGCTGGGCCACCGAGCAAGCCGTGATCGCCGCGGTGCACCTGCATGGTGCGGCAGCCGACCTGCTGGCGAGCGAGGGCATCGGGCCGATCGGACTGACCGCCGGCGAAGTGATCGATGCCGCGCGCCGCGTCTTCAACGGCTGGCTGGAAGAGGCCGTCAGCATGGGCTGACGCATCGGCCTCCTCGACGAAGCCCAAGCGCCAGGGCGTGCGTAACGCGCCGGCGTCAATGTTGAATTCGGCCCCTGCGCAACACTGCAAACGCGCGCGGCGTGCAGCCCGCCGGTGGGAGCGCCCGATGCTAGAATCCAGCGCTCCTCACCCTTCAAAGTGATTCACCGCCATGCTTCCAGATCAGCTTCGCGTCGAAATCCAGCGTAACGTGGCCGCCTCGCTGGCGGAAGACATCGGCACCGGCGACCTCACCGCGCTGCTGATCCCTGCGGGCTCCGATGCCCGCGGGCGGGTGATCACACGTGAGGAAGCGGTCATCTGCGGAACGGCGTGGTTCGATGCCACCTTTGCCGCCTTGAGCCCAAGTGCGGCAGTCGTGTGGCATGTGAAGGACGGAGACCGGGTCAAGCCGAACCAGGTGCTGTGCGACATCGTCGCCGGTGCCCGCACGCTCCTCACGGCAGAGCGCACGGCATTGAACTTCCTGCAGTTGCTGTCGGGCACGGCAACGACCACGCGGCGCTTCGTCGATGCGGTCGCCGGCACGCGCGCAAAGATCGTTGACACCCGCAAGACCTTGCCCGGGCTGCGCCTGGCGCAAAAATACGCGGTCAAGGTCGGCGGTGGCACCAACCACCGCGTGGGCCTTTACGACGGCATCCTGATCAAGGAAAACCACATCATCGCTGCCGGCGGCATCCATCAGGTGGTCAGCGAGGCCCGCGCTTTCGCGCCCTCCAACGTCTTCATCGAGGTCGAGGTGGAAAACCTCCAGCAGCTTCAGGAGGCGCTCCATGCCGGAGTGAAGATGATCCTGCTGGACAACATGGACCTCGACCAGATGCGCGAAGCAGTGAGTCTGACTGCCGGGCGAGCCGAACTCGAGGCTTCCGGCGGCGTGAACCTGGAACGAGTGCGCGCGATCGCCGAAACCGGCGTGGACCGCATTTCCATCGGCAGCCTCACGAAGGACATCAAGGCGCTGGATCTCTCGCTGCGCCACGTCGAGAACTGAAGCCCGTCTGCCTTCCGCGCTGCCAGACTGTAGCGCGGAAGCTGTTCGGCATTCAGTCGTTTTCGAGGCGCAGGATGCCCAGCGCCTTGAGCACATACTTCTCGTACACCGGCTCGGTCGAGCCTGTCTTCATCTTGTGCAGGAAGTACTTCTCGAAGGCGATCTTCGCCATGTGCACCCACTTGCCCTTCTTGAACCAGTTGACGTTGCGGGGCGGGATCTGCGGCAGGGCGACGAAGGCGGCACCGGTATCGCCCATGTCGGCCAGGCAGATTGCATTCCACGTGGCCTTGGCCGTTGCGGCGCGGCCTTCGATGTCGGCCACGATGTTCTCGACGATGGCGCTCACCATGGTCTCGATCATGTAGCCGGTCTTGGGCGCACCGGTCGGCACCGGAGTGGTCTCCACCGGCGGAATCGCGACACAGACTCCGGCGGAAAAGATGTTGCGGTACTTCTTGCTGCGCTGATGTTCGTCGATCAGCACGAAGCCGCGCGGATTTCCCAAGCCTTCCACCGCAGCCACCGCATCCACGCCCTTGAAGGCGGGCAGCATCATCGAGAAGCGGAACGCCAGCTCATGCTCGCGCAGCGGATTGCCCATGCCGTCCAGCTCGGTGGTAAACAGCTTGCCCGCCTCCACGCGGGTGGTACGCGCATTGGTGATCCACTTGATGTCGCGATTGCGAAACTCGCTTTCGAGCATGGACTTGGAATCACCCACTCCGCCCAGCCCCAGGTGCCCGATGTAGGGCTCGCTGGTCACGAAAGTGATCGGCACCTTGTTGCGGATCTTGCGGCGACGCAGATCCGCGTCGACGATGAAGGCGAATTCGTAGGCGGGTCCGAAACAGCTGGCACCCGGCATCGCCCCGATGACGACCGCGCCCGGGTCAGCGAGGAATTTCTCATAGGCGACAAGCGTCCTTTCCGCGTGATCGACGGTGCAGATGGACTGTGTGTAACCGCCATCCGGCCCCGCTCCAGGCACCTCTTCGAAGGCCAGCCGCGGGCCGGTCGTCAGCACCAGATAGTCGTAGTCCAGCATGCTCCCGTCGGCGAGCAGCAGGCGGTTGTTTTCCGGCTCCAGCGCCGTGACACGTTGCACGACGAAATCGATGCCTTTCCTTTCCAGGTGAGGCCGAACGTGGACGATGACGTCCTCGCGCTTGCGCCAGCCCACCGCCACCCACGGATTGGAGGGCACGAACTGGAAATAATCCGTCGCGTTGACGAGCGTCACACGATGCCCGGAACCTAGTTTCGCGCGCAACTCATAAGCTGCCGGCATGCCGCCGATGCCGGCCCCCACTACGACGATGTGTGCCATCTCCATCTCCTCCGGGGCGGTCATTTTCGTCTGCTGGGTAACCGGCTGCCTGGTCCGCCGCTCAAGCCGCTTGCGACTACCTTATTATCATTTGCTTATATTTACAATAGCCGCCAAGCGCGAGCGATTCAAGACAGACAACCGCGCATGTGCCCCCCAGGCCCTATTCGATCTCGATCGTGATCGAGGGGTTCGTCCCGCCGCGGCGCCGCCGCTCGGCGCGGATCAGATCCGCGATATCGGTGTTTGAATTCTGCAGCGCCCAGTCATCCGCGGTGAGCCCCGCATCATTGACCAGATCGAGATCCACCTTCGGTAGCTTGAGCAAGCGGCGCACGACGTCGATATGCCCGTTGCGCGCCGCGATCATGAGCGGCGTGGACTTGTTCGGCGCCAGCGCGTTGACGTCGGCCCCCGCGGCGAGCAGCTTCTCAACCAGCGCCAGCCGCCCCTCGAACGCTGCGTAGTGCAGCGCCGCCCAGCCTTGCTGGTTCACAGGGGCGCCCGCCTTCATCAACCTGTCCACAACCTTGTCGTGTCCGGCCAGCACCGCGAGCATCAGCGCGGAATCCCCGGCGAGGTTGCGCTTGCCGGGGTCAGCCCGGTGTTTCAGCAGGGCATTGACCGTCGCCAGCTCCCCTTCGCGAGCGGCAAGGATCAACAGGGTGTTTCCCTGGGCATCGACAGTGTCGGGATCGATGCCACGTTCGAGCAGCCCGACGAGTTGCGACGTGTCGCCCAGTCTCGCCGAACTCAGGGCGTCCTCGTAGCTGCCGGCGCGGGCCGGTGCAACGCCTACCAGGATGCAGGCGGACGCGACCAGCAGGGTACGCAGCACCGCACGGGAGAAGCGGTCAGATTTGTGCATGGCGGAAAAGTCGAAAGAAGTTCTCGGTGGTTGCCTGTTCGATGCGCTCAAGGGGTTCGTCGCGCAACTGCGCCAGCTCCTCCGCCACATGCACGACCCAACCCGGCTCGTTGGTCTTGCCACGGTGCGGCACCGGCGCAAGGTAAGGGGCATCGGTCTCGATCAGCAGGCGCTCGAGCGGGATGCACCTGGCCACCTCCTTCAGCTCCTTCGCGTTGCGGAAGGTGACGATGCCCGAGAAGGAGATGTAGAAGCCCATCTCGAGAGCGGCCTCGGCCACCTCGCGGGTCTCGGTGAAGCAATGCATCACGCCGCCCGCCTCGTGCGCATTTTCCTCGCGCATCAGGCGCAGGGTGTCTGCCGCGGCACTGCGCGTATGCACCACCAGGGGCTTGCCGCAGGCGCGTGCCGCACGGATATGCGTACGAAAACGTGCGCGCTGCCACTCCGGCTCGTCCTTGTTCCAGTAGTAGTCCAGCCCCGTTTCACCGATCCCCACCACACGCGGGTGATCCGCGAGATGGACGAGTTCGGCTTCGTCCGGCTCGTGGCAGTCGGCGTTGTCCGGATGCACGCCGACCGTCGCCCACAAGTTGGCGTGGCGCTCGGCAAGTGCCCGGACACGCGGGAAATCTTCGATCCTGACGCTGATGCACAGCGCATGGGCGACACGGTTGGCCGCCATCGTGGCGAGAATCTCGTCCTCACGGGCGACGAGATCGGGGAAATCGAGGTGGCAGTGCGAGTCGATGAACATCCGCAGCTTTCAGAGGGTGTGAGTCGGTCGGTTGGTGCCCAGGTGCCCTGCAAGTATCTGCTCGATACGGCCGCGCAGCACCTTTCCTGAATCATCGCCGGAAAAATGCACGCCGATTCCCTGGGTCTTTCCACCCTGCGCGCCCGTCGGCGTAATCCAGACCACCGTCCCGGCGATCGGATGCTTCGTCGGGTCATCCATCAACTGCAACAGCATGAAGACCTCATCGCCGACGTTGTAAGACTTGGGCGTGGGGATGAAGATGCCGCCGTTGGTGAGGAAGGGCATGTACGCCGCGTAGAGGGCGGACTTGGAACTGATGTTCAGGGACAGCACCGTGGGCCGCGCCACCTGGCCCCGAGGTTTGTCGCTCATTCGCGCGCTCCGGTTATGGCCCGCGCGTAACGCAGCAGCATGTCCTCCAGGAACAGGCGGAGATTCAGCGGGTGCTGGGCCACGCGGGCGATCTGGGCAAAATCATTGTAGCAGTTGCTCACCGCTGCCACGCTGGCACGGCTCGCCAGCGCCGACAGCACGCCTTCCTGCGCCGGAAAGAAGCGGACGCGGCCACCGAGGCGAAGCGCCGCGAGATCGCTGACCCAGCGCTGCATCCAGGCGACGAGTTGGGGCAGGCCGAAACCCGCTGCAGCCGACTCCTTCGCCTTCAGCCAGGACTCCCATTGCGCCGCAAGACGCAGCGCGTTGGCGGTGCTGACCTGGCCGAGATCGCGCACGAAACGGGCCAGCAGGCTGGCACCCCCGGCCGCAGCAAGGCGTTCGGCCGCCAGCGGCATGCCACCACACACGCCAAGGAGCGCAGACACTTCCTTTCCCGCCTGAGAACGCCAGTGCGCAAGCGCGGCGTCGTCCGGGCGCGAGAACGCCCATTGCTGGCAACGGCTGCGTATGGTCGGCAGCAGACGTCGTGGTTCCGAGGATACCAGCACGAACACGCAGCCGGCAGGCGGCTCCTCGAGCAGCTTGAGGAGGGCATTGGCAGTGAACACGTTCATCGCCTCGGCGGGGTCGATCAACACGACCCGCCGCGCGCTGTGGTGCCCGGTGACGCTGAGCGCGGACTGCAGCTCGCGGATCTGGTCGATGACGATCTGGCTCGATTTCGGCTTGCCGGACGGGGATTCGCGCGCGCCCTCACCCTCGGCACCTTCCACATCCTCGGCGTCGGCGGCGGGAATCACCAGATGCAGATCGGGATGGTTGCCCGACAGCCGCCACCGGCAGGCCTCGCAGTGCCCGCAAGACTGGCCGTCGGCGGCGGGCGAGTCGCACAGCAGCCGCGCCGCCAGCGTCTCCGCCAGCAGACGCTTTCCCAGCCCTGGCGGGCCGACGAAGAGCAGCGCGTGTGGCAGGCGCTCGCCGAGATCGACGAGGCGCACCCAGGTGTGCTGCAGCCACGGTGGCATCATGCGAAGAAACGCTCCGCCAGCAGACGCTCGATCTCGGCCTGGATGCGCTCAGGCGGGCGGTCCGCGTCGATCACGCAGACGCGTGGCGGGGCAGTGCGCGCGCGTTCCAGATAGGCATCGCGCACACGCTCGAAGAAATCGCGCTGCTCGCGCTCGAAACGGTCGGGATGCGCGCCACTGGCCGACATGCGCGCCGCAGCCACCGCGGGCGAGAGGTCGAACACCAGGGTCAGGTCGGGCTGGAAGTCCGGATGCACCCAGGCCTCCAGCGCGTCGAACTTGTCGCGAGCGAGGCCGCGTCCGCCCACCTGGTAGGCATAGGTGGCATCGGAAAAACGATCGCATACCACCCAGCGTCCCGCCTCTAGCGCAGGCAGGATGCGGGCGGCGAGGTGCTCGCGCCGTGCGGCGAACATCAGCATCGCCTCGGTCTCGAGATGCATGGGCTCGTGCAGCAGCAACTCGCGCAGCCGCTCGCCCAGCGGCGTGCCGCCCGGCTCACGCGACTGCTCGACCTCAATGCCACGCGCGCGCAGCGCCGCAACCGCTGCGGCGATCTGGCTGCTCTTGCCGGCGCCATCGATGCCTTCGAAGGTGATGAAGCGGCCGCGCGCGGCCGGGCCCCTGTGCGTCAATTCGCTCTCCCGTTGCGTATGAAGCGGTCCACTGCCCGATTGTGGTCGTCGAGGCTGCGCGAGAACTGGCTGCTGCCATCGCCGCGGGCGACGAAATACAGGTAATCGCTCTGCTGCGGCCGCACCGCTGCGCGCAGGGCGTCGGGGCCGGGCATCGCGATCGGCGTCGGCGGCAAGCCCGGGCGCGTGTAGGTGTTCCACGGATGGTCGGTGTCCAGATCCTTGCGCCGCAGCTTGCCGTCGAAGTCCGCGCCGAGGCCATAGATCACCGACGGGTCGGTCTGCAGCGGCATGCCGATACGCAGCCGGTTCGAGAACACCGAGGCGACGAGCCCCCTGTCGTCCGCCCGCCCAGTCTCCTTCTCGACGATGGAGGCCAGGATGAGCGCCTCGTAGGGGCTCTTCAGCGGCGAGGCCGGATCGCGCTCAGCCCAGGCGGCGGCCAGCCGCTTCTGCATCGATCCATACGCACGCTTGAGCACCGCGAGCGCGCCGGAGTGTTTGTCGAAGAGGTACGTATCGGGGAAGAACAGCCCTTCGGGATGCGTCTCGCTGGCCCCGATCCGGCCCAGGATATCCGCGTCCGACAGCCCTGCGGTATCGGCGACCAGATCGGGCGTGGTTTCGAGCGCCTGGCGCACCTGGCGGAAATTCCAGCCCTCGACCAGCAGCACGGCACCTTGCGAAACGTCGCCATCCGACAGTTTCAGGATCAGTTGCCAGGGCGTCACGCCCGTGTGCACCTCGTAACTCCCGGCCTTGATGCGATTCGCCCGGCCCGAAATCTGCGCCAGCCAGGTGAGGAGACGAGGCTGTACGGCGACTCCGGAAGCGGCGATGTGGTTGGCAGCCTGGCGCATCCCAAGGCCACGCTGGACAGTGAAATCGACCACCGGCGCACGCAGCTCGATCGGCTTATGGGCGAACCAGAACCCCACGCTGGTGAGCGCGACAACGAACGCAACCAGCATCAGCAGGAATGGCGTGGCACGTCGAAGGAAGGGTTTCATGCGAGTTCGTCTGCAGGGCGGCCGCGAAGCCAGGCGGGGCGGCGGGTGAAACACGTGGCGGCAAGGGCTGTCGCCTGGCGGCGGGGACCTATAATACTGCATCGCGCAAGCCGGCCGGCGCCCTCTCCACCGTGAATGCCGCGCCACGCGAAACAAGGACGAGACCAAACGGTCTCATCCTTCCCTGCCAGAGAACACGACCCACAAATCATGACTGCCTGGACCGACCACCTTGCCCAACAGGGCGCCCGACTCGACGGCGCCGCTCTCTCCTTTGCCGACACTGAAACCGAAACCCGCGCTACCGCTGACGGCACGATCGCCGTGCCGCTGCTGCACTTGGGCGTGATCCGCTCCGTGGGGCCGGACTCCGCCGCCTTCCTGCACAACCTCGTGTCGAACGACGTGCAGAAGCTCGGCGCCGATGCCGCCGCCTGGAACAGCTTCAATTCGCCCAAGGGGCGCATGATCGCCAGCTTCCTGATGTGGCGCGAGGCGGAAGGGCATGCGCTGGCGTTGTCCGCGGACATCCTGCCGGCCGTGCTGAAGAAGCTGTCGATGTATGTGCTGCGCAGCAAGGTGAAGCTGGCCGACGCCAGCGCGGACGTCGCGCTGATCGGCGTGGCAGGCACCCGTGCCCCGGCCGCGCTCAAGGCAGCCGGCCTCGCCGTGCCCGCCGACGCGATGACGCTGACGACCGATGCCGAAGGCAGCCGTTGCATCCGCATCGGAGACGCCCTTTTCCTTGTCGCGACACCGGCTGCGGCGGCGCCGCGCGTGTTCGACACCCTCGTCGCCGGCGGCGCCACCAAGGTCGGAACAGCAGCCTGGCAACTCGCCATGATCCGCGCCGGACTGCCGCTCATCACCGCGGCGACGCAGGAAGAATTCGTCGCGCAGATGCTCAACTACGAGCTGATCGGTGGCGTGAGCTTCCAGAAAGGCTGTTACCCCGGCCAGGAGATCGTCGCCCGCACGCAATACCTCGGCAAGCTGAAGAAGCGCATGTACCGCATGGCCATTCCGGCTGGTGCCAGCCCATCGCCAGGGGCCGATCTCTTCGCTCCCGAATTCGGCGAGCAGTCCGCCGGCAAAGTGGTCAATGTCGCGCCCGCGCCCGGTGGCGGATTCGAAGCCCTCGCCGTGATGCAGACCAGCAGCGTGGAGTCCGGCCAGATTCGCCTTGGCGCACCCGACGGCGCGCCGCTCACCCTGCTCGACCTGCCCTATCCGCTGGCCTGAGACGGCCACCTTGCACCCGCCCCGCCCTGCCCCAGCGCGGGCGCGAGCGCAACCCCTTGATCGTGTGCCCTTGCACGGAAGGCGTGAGCCCTTGGTCAGCTACTACATCTACTACCGGGTCAGAACCGACATTTCGCGCGCAGTCGCGGTCGCCACCATAGGCAGGCTGCAGGCGGCGCTCACGCGCCGCGCCGGCGTGACCGGGCGCCTGCTGCAACGGGCCGACGATCCCCAGACCTGGATGGAAATCTACGACGACGTCAGTGACGCCGCCGCCTTCGACGCGGCCCTGCGCGAGGAAGTCGAGGCTGCGCGCATCACCAGCCTGCTGACTGACGACGGCAAACGCCATGTGGAGCGCTTCGTTCCATGTGCCTGATCGCATTTGCCTGGCGCGTCCACGCCGATTTCCCGCTGGTGGTGGTCGCCAACCGTGACGAGTACCTGGACCGCCCCGCCATGCCTGCCCACTGGTGGCAGGATTCGCCCGACCTGCTTGCCGGCCGCGACCTTGAAGCCGGCGGCACGTGGATGGGTGTCGCGCGCAACGGGCGCTTTGCCGCGCTCACCAACTACCGCGACCCCAGCCGACGACACACCAACGCCCCCTCGCGCGGCGCGCTGGTGCGGCAGGCGCTCGAGCAGGATGCGGGCACCCTCGCAACCCTGCAAGCCGTTGCCGCCGAGAGTGTGCGCTATGCCGGCTTCAACCTGCTGGTGAGCGATGGCGAGACCATGGGCATCCACGAGAGCACCAGCGGCTCGGTGCGCCTGCTGGAGCCCGGCGTGTATGGCTTGTCCAATCATCTGCTGGACACGCCGTGGCCCAAGCTCAGCCGCGCACGACGCCTTCTGGCCGAATGCCTGCCGAGCCTGCCGGCCGAGGAAGATGTGCTTGCCTTGCTGTGCGATCGCACGGTCGCCGCCGACGACGATCTGCCGCGCACCGGCGTCAGCCTGGAATGGGAGCGCCTGCTGTCTTCCACCTTCATTCACGCACCAGGCTACGGCACCCGCTGCTCCAGCCTGGTCACGATCGATCGCCAGGGCCGTGCCCAGTTCAAGGAATGGACCTGGGATGAGACCGGCGCGCTTCGCAGCCAAGTGCGCCACGACTTCAGGCTCGCGCGCTGAGCGGGCGGCGCATCGCGCGGTGGGCAATGCCCGCCTCCATGAAGATCTCACCCTCGGCGGCAAATCCGTGCCGGCGGTAAAACGGCTCGGCATGCACCTGGGCGTTCAGCACCACTTCTCCCATGCCGCGCGCGGCAGCCTCTGCGACGAGTGCCTCGAGCACGACGCCGCCGACACCGCGCTTGCGCCAGGCGGCCGCCACCGCCATGCGCCCGATGTGCCCGTCGGGCAGCAGGCGGCCGGTAGCGATCACATCCCCGGCGGCGTTGCGCACGACGGCATGCCGGCAACTTGAATCCAGCGCGTCCATCTCGAGTTCGGGCGGCACGCCCTGCTCGACGACGAACACCCGGTGTCGCAGCGGTGTCGCCAGCGGCGCAGCCTCGCACCAGTCCATCAGGTCGATGCGCAGATCATCCTGCAAGCCTTTCATTCCACGATCTCCACCGACGTGCCGGCAGGCACCAGGTCATAAAGCTCGATCACATCGCGATTGCGCATGCGGATGCAGCCGTGTGATCGCGGCACGCCCATCGGCTGGTCGTCGCCCGTGCCATGGATGTAGATATAGCGGCGCATCGTATCGACTCCGCCGAGCCTGTTGCGCCCCGGTTCCTCGCCGCATAGCCACAGGATTCGGCTCAGGATCCAGTCTCGCCCCGGATGCTCGGCCGCAAATCCATCGGTCCACCGCTCACCCGTCGGGCGGCGCCCGCGAAATACCGTGCCGACCGCTGCGCCGGCGCCAATCTTCGCCCGGATGCGATGCCGGCCGCGCGGCGTGCAGCCGCTGCCCTCCACCTCCCCGGCACCATTCAGCGCGCTCGAGATGAAGTAACGTCGGATGCAGGCACCATCGGCGGCGTGGAGCTGCAGCGTCTGCCGGCCGAGATCGATGCGGATGTGCATGCTGCCCGCCGCCTTCAAGCCGTCAACGTCCGGCGGCGGCGGCTGGCAAAAAAGTTCGACAGCAGGCTGCCGCACTCCTCGCCCAGCACACCCCCGCTGACTTCCGCATGGTGGTTCAGGCGCTCCTCGGCGAAGAGGTCGATCACGCTGCCGGCCACGCCCGTCTTCGGGTCGCGCGCCCCGAACACCACCCGCGCGACGCGCGCATGCATGATCGCCCCGGCGCACATCGCGCAGGGCTCCAGGGTCACGTAAAGCTCGCAGCCGGGCAGCCGGTAGTTGCCCAGCCGCGCCGCCGCGTCCCGCAGCGCCATGATCTCGGCATGCGCGGTCGGATCGTGGCGACCGATCGGCTGGTTGAAACCGTAGCCGACGATCTCGCCGTCGAGCACGACCACCGCGCCCACCGGCACCTCGTCGCAGGCTCCCGCCTCGCGCGCCTGATCAAGCGCCGCGCGCATGTAGTCCTCGTCGTTCATTCCTTCGTCTTTCACTCTGGTTGCGATCGGGCAGGCCTGGCTTCGTGCTTTCGCGACGTCGTGGCAGCCTTGATGGACCCGCCCACGAGCGCCCATCCCGGCCGGACCGCACCTTAGCACTGTCGCTCCGCAGCGCCCAGATCCGCCAGCCCAACCCTTTCAATGCCCCATAGTCGACTGCGCCCCCACCTGCCGCGCTGCGTGCCGCGGTCCAGCGACACGCGAAGGATGTGACGTGCCGTATTCGGCGGCAATCCCGAGAGGTTAAACTAGCGGCCACTTCTCATGCGACAGCTTCTTCATGGACGAATTCGCGCAGCAACTGGCCGCCTTCAAGGCGCAGATCGAACAGGAACTCCAGGACGGGCGGCTTAGCTTCCCGACCGTGCTCGAGCTCTCGATGCGCATCAAGCAGCTCGCCGACGATCCCAATTCGTCGCTCGGTGACATCGCCACCGCAGTCCGCGCCGAACCCTTGCTCAGTGCCAAGATCCTGCGCATGGCCAACACGGTTCAGCTCAATCCGTACCAGGCACAGATCGCCACCGTCAACGACGCGGTGACGCGTGTCGGACTGGCGGCGCTGCGCTGTCTCGCCTATGCGGTAGCCGCCGAACAACTGGCCAAGGACCATCGCTCCAGTCGCATGCGGTTGATCGCCTCGGGCCTGTGGCTGCATAGCGTGGACGTGGCCTGCTGGTCCTACGCGCTGTCCGCGCAACTCAAGGTCGCCAACCCCGACAGCGCGCTACTTGCCGGCCTGATGCGGACCATCGGGCAGTTCTACCTGCTTGCGCGGGCGGCGGATTATCCCGCCCTCGAGGGAGACATCAACCGCTTTGCGGAGTTCGTCGCAACCTGGGGCAGCGCCGTTGGTCACGCCTTGATGGATGCCTTCGACCTGCCCGAGACCATCGTCGAGGCCTTCGACGACGCAGAACTGTTCGGAGACGTCTGGCCGCCTACCAACCTCAGCGACGTGCTGTTCATTGCCTCGCTGGCAGCGGAAACGCCCAATCCCTTCGACACCATGCTCGGCTCGACACGCCGTCCCGATCTGCTGAGCATCTGCACCGGCGGCGTCGATCGCAGCGAATTCGAACCGGTGATCGAAGCAGCGCGGGTCACCAAGCAGGAAATGCTGGCGGCGGTCAGTGGATGACTGAGCTTGCAGCCCGCAGCGCGGGCTACAGCTCGACCTGGGTTCCCATCTCGACGACGCGGTTCGGCGGAATGCGGAAATAATCCGCAGCGCTCCCGGCGTTGCGGAACATCACGATGAAGAGCCGCTCGCGCCATCGCGCCATCCCGGACCCGACGCGCGATACCAGTGTCTCGCGCCCGAGGAAGAACGACGTTTCCATGGGTTTGTAGCGCAAACCCTTCGCCTCGCACAATTGCAACGCGGCAGGGATGTCCGGCTCATCCTTGAAGCCATAGCGGATGCGAACCTGGAAGAAGCCGAAATCCAGTTCGGTCACCTGCACGCGCTCCGCTTCCGCTACATAGGGCACGTCGGCAGTATCGACCTTCACCAGCAGCACGCGCTCGTGCAGCACCTTGTTGTGCAACAGGTTGTGCAGCAGCGCGCGCGGCACACCGTCGATCCAGGTTGTCATGAAGACCGCCGTCCCGGCGACGCGAGGCGGTGGTTCGTGGAACATCGAGCGGATGAACACCTCCAGCGGGATCGTGTCGCTGCGGACGCGCTCGTTGAGGATCGTGCGGCCGCGCTTCCAAGTGGTGAGCAGCGTGAAGATGGCCGCGCCTATCATCAGCGGAAACCAGCCCCCCGCGAGGACCTTGATCAGGTTGGCGGAAAAGAACGCGACATCGACGGTCACGAAGATGGCGAGGAACAGCATCGAAGGGACCGCTCCCCATTTCCACAACCCGCGTACCACGACAAAGGCGAGCACGGTGTCGATCATCATCGTCAGCGTGACGGCAATCCCATACGCCGAGGCAAGCGCGCTGGAGGACTGGAAGCCCACCACCAGCGCGACGACCGCGCCGAGCAGCATGAAGTTGATTCCGGGCACATAGATCTGGCCGATCTCCCGCTCGGACGTGTGCAAGGTACGCATCCGCGGCGCATAACCGAGCTGCATTGCCTGATGGGTGAGCGAAAAGGCGCCGGAAATCACCGCCTGGCTGGCGATGATGGTGGCCAACGTGGACAGACCGACCATCGGATAGAGCAGCGGATCCGGAACCAGCATGTAGAACGGATTGCTGACGTTGTCGGCGTGGTCGAGGATCAGCGCCCCTTGTCCGAGGTAATTCACGTACAGGGCCGGGAAGACGAACAGGAACCAGCCCAACTTGATGGGCCGCCTGCCGAAGTGCCCCATGTCCGCGTAGAGGGCTTCTCCGCCGGTGATCGCCAGCACGACGGCACCCAGCGCCAGCCAGCCCAGCAGCGGGCGCTCGCCGAGGAAACCGAAAGCCCATGCCGGATTGAGCGCCCGCAGGATCTCGGGATGGAGCATGATGCCGCTGACACCGAGCGCCGCCAGCACGCAGAACCAGCACAACATCACCGGGCCGAAGATCGCCCCCACGCTGGCCGTGCCGCGCCGCTGCATCAGAAAGAGCGCGATCAGCACCACCAGCGCAACCGGAATGACGAAGGGACGAAACGCCGGCGTCGCCACTTCCAGCCCCTCCACCGCCGACAGCACGGAGATGGCGGGCGTGATCATTCCGTCACCGTAGAACAGCGCCGCACCGAACACCCCCAGCACCGACAGCAGCCACGCCCTGCGGCCCGGCTCGACCACCCGCAAGGCCAGGGACATCAGCGCCATGATGCCGCCCTCGCCACGGTTGTCTGCACGCGTGATGAACATCACGTACTTCGCCGAGACGACCAGCATCAGCGCCCAGAAGATGAGCGAGAGGATGCCGTATACATTCGCCTGGGTGACAGGAACCGCATGCGGTCCGTTGAACACTTCCTTCAAGGTGTACAACGGACTCGTGCCGATGTCGCCATACACCACCCCGATCGCTGAAACCACGAGGCCGACGATGCCCCCCTTGTGCTCATGGGCCTGGTCTGCACCCTGTTCAGGGGGCACTTGTGCCACGGTCGGTGTGTGCATGATGCATTCTTCCGATGGTTCGCGATGCTGCTCACGGCTTGCGCCATGCGATGGGCGCCCTCAGCGGCCGGGCCGGCCGCGCCGAGGGCACCTCATTCTACGCTGGGCGCGCAGCCTTCAACCGCTCGCCCAGCGCACGTGCCGCTCGCGCAACACTGCTGCGCGCCTCCGGAAAGCATTTGCCGAGGGTGAAATAGCCATGGATCACCCCGGCCACCTCCTCGTAGACGACCTCTCCACCTTCGGCCCGGACACGCTCGGCGAATGCCGCACAGTCATCCACCAAGGGGTCGAATTCGGCGCTCAGCAGCAGCATGGGGGGCAGACCGGCCACGGATGCGGCGCGCATCGGGGAGGCACGCCAGTCCTCTGTGCTGCCGCAGGGCAGATAGTGTCCGAAGAACCAGTCCAGCGTGCCGCGATCCAGGAAATACCCATCGGCGTAGCGGCTACGGGAAGGCCGCTCGCTGACGATCTCGGTGCTGGGATAAATCAGCAGCAGGAAGCCCGGCTGAGGTCCCGCCTCGTCCCTCAGCGCGAGCGCCGTCACCAGCGACAGGTTGCCGCCGGCGCTGTCGCCTCCAAGGGCGAGGCGGGTCGCGTCGACACCCAGCAACTCCGCCTGCGCCTGAACCCAGTCGAAGGCAAGTCGCGCATCATCGCTCGCCGCCGGGAAGGGATGCTCGGGCGCGAGGCGGTATTCGACCGACAGCACCGCGCAACCGGACTGATTGCTCAGTTCGCGGCAGAGGACATCGTGGCTGGCCACATCGCCCACGCACCAGCCACCCCCGTGGAACCAGATCAGCGCCGGCAGCGGCTCGGCGGCATGGCTTTGCAGCGGACGATAGAGGCGCGCGAGCATGGTCGAGCCATCGGGCCGCGGGATCGGCACCTCGATCGTCGAGGCGACCGCAGGCCCTTCGCCGCGGAAGGCGTAGTGCAGCTTCTGGAATGAGCGACGCGCCTGATCGACGGACAGGTCATGAAAACGCGGCGCGCCCACGCGGTAAGCCATGTCGAGCAGGGATCGGGCTTCTGGAGTGAGAGGCATGGCATTCTTCAGGCCGTCGCGCCGGCCCGCGGGTGTCGATGAACGGGGGCGCATTCTACCCGCTGGCCGATGCAGGTCGACTCCGAGTGGCGCGACCGCAGCACACCGCCATCGGGTGGCGACCGGATTACAATCCTCATGAAGCACGGATCGAACAGCACCCCCAACCGCATCAGGAGAAGATTCAATGGCGACGCCAAGGAAGTCCACTCCCGCCCACAGCGCCGGCTCCGCGCCCACTGCGACGGATTCTGAACTCATTGCAGGCGGGGCCGTGCAGCCACGCCGGGTGGGCGCGGGAGACACCGCGCCCGAATTCACTCCGCCCGCGATCGAACGTTTCGAAATCGAACAGGCCATCTCCGCAGCGACCGATTCGCAAATCACGGCGGTGACCGACATACTGCAATCGGACAGGCGCGATATCGGCGCAATCAGGAAGTCACTCGAGGCGATCCTCGCCGGCTCGTCGCCGGACGATATCGCCGCGCTGCGCGAGTCGCTGTTCCGGGAGGCTCCTGTGGTGGTGGCGAAGCGTCCGGTCAGCCCGGACGACGAGTTGTCCGACGACTGGCGCAGCGGCGGCTACCCGTACCGGAACCTGATGTCGCGCAAGAACTATGAAAAGGAGAAATACCGGCTGCAGGTGGAATTGCTCAAGTTACAGGCCTGGGTAAAGGAAACCGGCCAGCGCGTCGTCATCCTGTTCGAGGGCCGCGACGCTGCTGGCAAGGGCGGCACCATCAAGCGCGTCATGGAACACCTGAACCCGCGCGGTGCTCGCGTGGTCGCGCTGGAAAAGCCGACGGAGACCGAGCGCGGCCAGTGGTACTTCCAGCGCTACATCCAGCATCTGCCGACTGCCGGCGAGATCGTGCTCTTCGACCGCTCCTGGTACAACCGGGCGGGGGTCGAGCGGGTCATGGGGTTCTGCACGGCGGACGAGTACGCAGAGTTCATGCGCCAGGCGCCCGAATTCGAGCGCAATCTGGTGCGCAGCGGCATCCATCTGATCAAGTTCTGGTTCTCGGTGAGCCGAGAGGAACAACGCCGTCGCTTCAAGGAGCGCGAGGTCCATCCGCTGAAGCAATGGAAGCTGTCGCCCATCGACCTCGCCTCCCTCGACAAGTGGGACGACTACACGAAGGCGAAGGAAGCGATGTTCTTCTACACTGACACTGCCGACGCGCCGTGGACGGTGGTGAAGTCCGATTGCAAGAAGCGTGCGCGCCTCAATGCCTTGCGCTATGTGCTGCACAAGCTGCCGTATGCCAACAAGAGCCTTGAGCGGATCGGCCCGCTGGACCCGTTGATCGTGGGCCGCGCCAACGTGGTTTATGAGCGCGGCGAAAAGGACAATGTCGCCCTGTTATGACGCGCATGATGCGTCTTCATCCCGCGCGCCCGAAACTCCTTCTTCTGGCGGGCGGCTTTCAGGCAGGGTTCAGGTGCCCTGTTTCATAGTGCGCTCCGTCCACCCTCTGGTGGCGTCTTACAGGAGCCAGTCCATGAAAGCCCGTCCTGCCTTCTCCACCTTCCCCATCAAGTTGTCTTCGGTCCTCTTCGCCCTTGTCGTCGGAGTGGCTTGGGTCACCGCGCTGCCGGCCCGGGCTGACGACAGGCCGCGCGCCGACGACGTCCGCAAGTTGCGCGAAGAAGGCAAGATCCTGCCGATGGAGGAGATCCTTGCCCGCAGTCGTACCGCGCAGCCCGGCCAGGTGGTCGAAGTCGAGCTCGAACGCGGAGGCAACCGCTACACGTACGAGGTCAAGCTCATCGACGACGCCAACCGCGTACACAAGCTCGAGCTTGACGCCGCCACCGGCGAAGTGCTGAGCCGCAAGACGAGATAAGCCATGCGCCTGCTGCTTGTCGAAGATGATGCCGTGCTGGGCGACAGGCTGCGAAATCGGCTCGCACAGGAAGGGTATGCCGTCGATCTCGTCGCCGACGGGATCGACGCCGCCCACCTGGGCGGCACCGAGCCTTACGATGCGGTGATCCTCGACCTCGGCCTGCCGCGCAAGCCGGGCCTTGCGGTACTGCGCGACTGGCGCGCCGCCGCCAATACCGTCCCCGTGCTCATCCTCACCGCACGCGACGGCTGGGCCGAACGCGTCGAGGGTTTGCAGGCGGGCGCCGACGACTACCTCGGCAAACCTTTTCACGCCGAAGAACTGCTGGCACGCATACAGGCCCTGCTGCGGCGGGCCGCGCCGGTGAATGCGCCCGAACTGCGCGTGGGCGGATGGCGGCTGGACGAGGCGCGCCAGTGCCTCGTCGACGAACACGGGCGCGAGCAGGCGCTGACCGGCACGGAGTTTCGTCTGCTGCGTTACTTCATGCGCCATCCCGGCGAAGTGCTGTCCAAGACGCGGCTTGCCGAGCACGTGTATGACTACGACAGCGAGCGCGACAGCAACGTGATCGAAGTGTACGTGAAGCGCTTGCGGTCCCTGCTCGGGCACGACTGCATCGAGACGCGTCGCGGCCAGGGTTACCTGCTGCGCCGGGATACCTGACGCCGAACGGGCAAGCGACTGACACCATGAACTCCCTGCTGCGTCGCCTCTCCCTGTCGCTTGCGATCGTCCTCTTGATCGCCGGCGCAGCGCTTGCACTGGGACTGCAGGGTTTCCCCCGCACACTGGTCGAAGAGTACGTGGCATCGCGACTGCGCCATGACGCCGATCAGCTCCTTGTGCGTGCGATCGAGGCCCCTGCCGGGTCAGGCGCTCTCGAGGCGGCCCTCAGCGGCGCGACGGGGCCGGCCTACGAGTTGCCGCTTTCCGGGCATTACTACCTCGTTCGAAGGGGTGATCAGGTGCTCCGGTCGCGCTCCATGTGGGACGCCGATGTGCCACTGCCACCTTCGCCCGCGAGCAACGAGGAATCCATCTCGCACCTTCCCGGCCCGGCGGGGCAACGCCTGCTCGCGTTGGCGGGCCATTACCCGGGCGATGCCCAGGGCCAGGACATCGACATCACGGTGGCCGAGGACATCACGACCATCGACGATGCCATCGCAGCCTTTCGCGCTCGCATGCTCGGCGGGGTCGGCGTGGCGCTCGTCCTGCTGCTGGCCCTGCAACGCAGGATGCTGGTGCGCGGCCTTGCCCCTCTGGGCGATGCGGTGGACGCGTGCCGCCGTATGGAGAGGGGTGAGGCCACCACGCTGGACGGCGAGGCGCCGGTCGAGGTCCAGCCGATGATCGATGCGGTGAACCGGCTTGCCCACCATCACACCCAACGCCTGGGCCGCATCCGCCACGCAGCAGGAAACCTCTCGCACGCGCTGAAGACCCCGCTCGCGGTGCTCGCCCAGACGGCAGAGGAAATCGAGGCGCGCGGAGACATCGCCCATGCCGAAGCGCTGTACGCCCAGATCGACACGATGCGTTCGACGATCGAACGGGAGCTTCATCGTGCGCGTCTGGCGGGCGCCGGGCCGACGCGGGAATATTTCGATGCCCGCAGCCAACTGGGCGCGCTTGCCGAGGCATTGCACCGCCTGCATGCCGACAAGCGCATCACCATCGAACTCGACGTGCCGGACTGCCGCTTCCCGGTGGATCGGGAGGACATGCTGGAACTGTTCGGCAACCTCCTGGACAACGCGTGCAAATGGGCGCACCACCACGTTCGCGTATCGATCGACGCCAGCGTGGCACCCGGCGAACTTGCCTGTCACATCGATGACGACGGTCCGGGCGTCGCGGAAGAGATGCGTCAGCGGCTCGGCACTGCCGGCCTGCGCAGCGACGAGAGTCGGCCGGGCCACGGCCTCGGGCTGGCGATCGTCGGCGACATCGTCGCGCAGTATGAGGGCAGCGTGCATTACAGCCGCGCACCCGCCCTCGGCGGCCTGCGCGTCAGCGTGCGACTCCCCGTCGCCTCCCACTGAATCACGCATCGACCGAATTGTCGGCGACGCGCGGGCACCGAAACGGCGCACGCTTGTCTACCTTGTCGTCGGAGATTTGCCCTCGAGGGATCCGTACAGGCTCGCCCGTGCGGGCTCCGGGTTCAGGCGGATCTCCGGCGCCAACAATGGGGGGCGAAGACAGGGGATGAATCCGGGTCGAGGAGACGATCATGACCCTGCATGACCTTCCGAAGATGTTCTACTCGTATTCCGAGGGCTGGTCCGAACTCCAGCGCATCCATCCGACGGTTGCGTGGCTGTTCGTTCTATATGTGATGCCGCTGTCGCTGCTGGCGCCGGCGATGGTGACCTATTCCATGGAGGTGTCACCGGGCGCGGTGTTTCCGCAGCTCGTGCCGGCATTGAGCGCGTCCGAAGCCTTTGCGGCCGCCGTCGCCCTGTATGTAGCGCAACTGCTGATGGTGTTTCTGATGGCCTCCATCATCCAGGACATGGGCGAACTCGTGGATGCCAGCCCTGGCTTCCATGACGCTTTCATGCTTGCCGCCATCGCACCGACACCGTTGTGGCTGTCCTCGCTGGCACTGTTCGTGCCGTCGGCCTGGGTTGTCGGTGTAGTCGTGGCGGTGGCCTGGCTGGGATCGGCTGCGCTGATCTTCCATGGCGTCTGCCCGCTGTTCGGCATTACCGACCACGGCAAGGGGCGGCTGATGGGCTCCTTCGTGCTGGCACTGGGGGTCGTCGCATGGCTCGCGCTTCTCGTGGTGCTTGCGTTGATGCTCAGCATCATCGTCGGCCTGCGCTGACGCCTGCGGCAGCCGTTGCGGAGCGGCTTGCGACCGATGGTCGAGGCGCCCCGGTCTCTTTCTGCCAGCCGTTGTGCAATCCATCATGCGGGGTGCGGGAAAAATGCATCGACAGCGTGGCCACCTCCAACCTCGCAGCGGGCGCGCGTAACATGCATGCATGAACTTCGCTCCGCTCCTGGAGCCCTTTCGCAGGGAGGATGGAATCATGTCGCGATCCAGATTGGCTCGACGCGGTGTGCTGGCATTGGCGTTGTCGGGCCTGCTCGCCAGCGCTCCCGCGCTGGCCGAAAAGCCCGATTTCGCCGGTGGCGGAAAGGGCGGGAAACCGGAACAACATGAGAAGCACGACAAGCGTGATGCGGGTGCGCCCCGTGAGAAGGGCAATCGTGATGTCCGCAACCACCGCGACGCCGACAATGGCCGGAACCCAGGGCGCCCCGATGATCGCGGCGTCAGGGACCGCGACGATCGTACCGATCGCGACCAACGCGACCGGCGGCGCGAAAGTGTTCGCGAACACCGGTATTTCGAGGATCGTCAGCGCGTCGTCGTACGGAACTACTACGCTGAGGAATTCCGCCGCGGACACTGCCCCCCGGGGCTGGCCAAGAAGCGCAATGGCTGCATGCCGCCGGGCCTCGCCAAACGGTGGCGCATCGGCGAGCGCCTGCCACGGGACGTGGTCTACTACGACCTGCCCTCCGCACTGCTGCTGGAGCTTGGCCACGCGCCCACCATGCACAAATACGTGCGCGTCGGCGCAGACATCCTGCTCATCGCGCTCGGCACCGGCCTGGTGGTAGACGCCCTAGAGGATCTGAGCGGCATGTAGCGGATCATCACATGGACCACGGCGCCGCGCCACCCGGATCTACGCCAGCCGCGGCGGGCGGCCCAGGCGTCCCTGCTCAGGACGCCGGCCCCAGCGGCGCGCCATGGGCATGCGCCTTGAGCGTATCGAGATCGACGAGGCGCAGCGTCAGTTCGTTGGTCGCCTCCAGCACGACCGGGGGAGCGACGCCCGCTCCCAGCGCCTCCTTCCAGCGCAGCGCACACAAACACCAGCGGTCGCCCGGCTTCAGGCCGGCAAAGCGATACTCCGGACGCGGGGTCGACAGGTCGTTGCCCGCGCGTTTCGAAAAGGCCAGGAACTCTGCCGTCACGCGCACGCACACCAGATGGCGCCCCAGATCCTCCGGCCCGGTCTCACAGCACCCGGTGCGGTAGAAGCCGGTCAACGGTGCATAACTGCAGGCAAGCAGCAGCCCGCCAAGGACGTTGCGTTGTTCACTCATGTTGTTCTCGTTCGACTACCGGAGCCCAGCCAAGGCTTCCCTCCGCTGGGCACCATATTCACTCCGGACCGCGGCCGATGTAGCGACGCTCCCTCCTCCATACCGAATCCTGCCGCACAGCCGCAAAAACACGCCGGCGGGACTTCCCCCTCCATTCCTTTGCCGCTAGAATGCGCGGCTTCCACGGAGAGGTGGATGAGTGGTTTAAGTCGCACGCCTGGAAAGCGTGTTTGGGATAATATCCCAACGCGGGTTCGAATCCCGCCCTCTCCGCCAGAACATCCAGAAAGCCCGCCAAATGCACATTTGCCGGGCTTTCGGCTTTTGCGGGGCACCAAGATGAGAGACGAGTCGATCTGGAAGATGCGCGTCGACAACCTGAAGCGGCATGCCCACGCCAATCAATGGGGTCGCGACCTCGTGCGTCAGTGGGCGGCCGAAGGCTTGATGGACGAGGACCCGGAGATCCAGATGCTGCTGGCGCAATGGCCCGAGCGTTACAAGGATCTGCCGGCAGACGCCTGGCCCGCGGCCCTGCTGCCGGAACCGCGCGGCTGAGCCTGCGCAAAAGAAAGCCCGAGCGCGCTTGGGCCCGGGCCGGAATCCACACGTAGGGAGGAGTCGGCGTGTGGCGGAGACATGCTTCACCTTAGACCAGCGGTTTGTGCGGCGCAATACGCTTTTTGCGACGGCTCGCTTTCTGCGACGGCTGCCGATCGGGTGCGCCCCAGCCGCTCAGTGCAGACGCCCTTGGCCAGGAGCGCGCAGCGCAAGGAGGGAAAGGGCGAGAAACAGGCCCGTACCGAGTGCGAGCGTAAGCGTGCTGCCCCACAGCATGGGGGCAAGCACCCCGGCAACCAGCGAGTTCACGCCCGTCTGCATGAAGCTCTGGCAACTGGAGGCAAGCCCGCGTCGCTCGGGGAAAAGATCGAGCCCGAAGAGCGACATGCTAGGCGCCGCCAACGCCATGCCCAGGGTGTAGATCGGGATGGCGATCATCGACCAGGGCAACCCCGGCGGCCGCATCAGCGCGAGCCCCACGTTCAGCAAGACGGCGAACATCATGATCCCGAAACCCATCGCGATCGCGCGCCGCGGCGCCCAACGGCCTGCCACCCTGCCCGACAGCATGGATCCGAGCATCATGCCGCCGACTGCCGGCACGAACAGCCAGCCGAAATCGCTGGCGCCGAGGCCGAGGTGGGTCATGACGAAGACCGGCGCCGCCAGCACATAGATGAAGAACCCGGAAAAATTCAGCGCTATCGCGAGGCCGAGGCGTACGAAGGCACGATCGGTCAGAACCTCGACGTAAGCGCGCAGCAGGCCCACCGGATGTAGTGGCTGTCGCGCTTCGGGCGCCAGCGTCTCCGGCAGGAAGAACCAGCACAGCACGAACAGCGCCAGGCCGAACAGCATGAGGAACACGAAGATGCTGCGCCATCCACCCGCCTGCAGCATCCAGGCGCCCAGCATTGGCGCGATGGCAGGCGCGACGGCGAAGATCACCATCACCCGCGACAGTTGTCTTTGCGCATGCGCACCCTCATGCAGGTCGCGGATCACCGCGCGGCCCACCACCATTCCCGCGCCACCGCACAAGCCTTGCAGGACGCGCCCCGCCCACAGCCACTCCACCGATGGCGCAACGGCGCACAAGGCGGAGGCCAGCGCAAACACGGCCGTGGACACCAGCAGCACCGAGCGCCGACCAAAGCGGTCGGCGAGCGCGCCATGCCACAACACCATGCAGGCGAAGGCCAGCAGGTAGGCAGTGAGCGTCTGCTGCACCTGCAGTTGCGACGCGCCGAGCGACTCAGCCATCGCCGGGAATGCGGGCAGATAGGCATCGATGGAAAACGGACCCATCGCACTGAGCGCAGCGATCAGGAAAGCCAGAAGCGGATGGGCGGAAGGCATCGCGAAAACATCAAAAGATCGGCGGCACACTGGTGCGGCGCATGGATGAGCGCCGGCGCGTCCAGCGCGCGAGGCAGGTCAGGAGCAGCCGCGCGCGCGGCGAGGATCAAGCGCGGCCGATCAGGCCCTTGAGCGCGTTCTGCAGGTCGGCCGGCAACACGACCACCTTCGAACCGTCTGCCTGACCCAGGGCCTGCATCGAGGCAATGTATTTCTCGCCCAGCAGGTAGAGCATGGGCGCCGTCTGGTCGCCCACCGCGCTCGTCACGCGCCGGATCGCCTCGGCCGAAGCCTCGGCCAGCATCACCTGTGCGTTGGCGTCGCGCTTGGCGGACTCGAGCCGCGCCTCGGCCTCGAGGATGGCTGCCTGCTTCGCGCCCTCGGCCTTGGTCACTGCCGCCTTGCGCTCCCGCTCCGCGGCGGCTTGCAGTTCCATCGCGCGCTGCATGGACTCGGACGGCTTGATGTCCTGGATCTCCACCGACTTCACGGTAAGGCCCCAGTCCACCGCCTCGTCGGCGATGCTCTCGCGCAGGCGCGCCTTGATCTTGTCGCGCGACGATAGTGCCTCGTCCAGTTCCATTTCGCCGACGATGGAACGCAGCGTCGTCATGATCAGGTTACGGATCGCCTCGGAAAAATCAGTGACGCCATACACGGCCTTCACCGGGTCGGTGACCTTCACGAAGGCGATGGCGTTGGTCAGGATCACCGCGTTGTCGCGGGTGATGACTTCCTGCTCCTGCACATCGAGGATGATGTCCTTCGTGACGAGCTTGTATGCCACGTTGTCGAGATACGGGATCAGGATGTTCAGGCCCGGCCGCAACGTGCTGTGATACTTGCCCAGGCGCTCCACCACCCACTCCTCGCCCTGCGCCACCAGGCGCACACCCTTGGCGATGGTGATCAGCACGAAGACCAGGATCGCGATGGAAATTGCCAGCCCTGCACTCATTGATTCATTCCTGTCCGAAGATCCACATCAGGCCTTCGTCACCCTGACGAAGCTGCCTTCCACCCCCACCACCTTCACCCGCTCGCCCGCGCCGATCGCGCTCTCCGACAGGCAGACCCACTCGTCCGCGCCCAGCACCGGGCGCTGGAAGCGCACCTTGCCATGCTGGAACGGCGCCACCGCGCCAACCAGCAGGCCAACCTCGCCGATCACCGTACCGTCGGCCGTGCCGACCAGCGTCTTGTATCGATCACGCCTGAAGACCCGGAACCACAGCACCACCATGGCAAGCGAAGCGACGATCCACAGTGCGATCTGCACCGTCAGCGACAGTTCGCCGGCAAGCAGCAGCGCCATCGCGACGAGGATTGCACCCAGCCCGAACCAGATCACGAAGAAGGCCGGAATCGCCAGTTCCAGCAGGACGAGCGCAATCCCCGCGATCAACCAGTGCCACCATTCTGGAGTCATCACCCGCCCTCGCCCGCCGCCCCCGGCAACATGTCAGACGAGCCGAGTTTAACAGGCAGCGCGCACGCAAAAATGACAAGACACAGCGGCGAGGTGGAAATGTGCGCGCGACGACTGCGCCACGGCGCCGGCGAGTCGTCGCGATGACGGGGCGCAGCGGGCTCTCGCGTGGAAGCTGGGCTCAGAGCCTGAGAAGCATTTGATTTCCGCAAGCCGAGTAACTGACATGCGATGAGACCCAGTGGCGCGCGATGCGCAGGTGCGGTGGGGTGTTCGAGGCCCAGCCAAGCGTCTGTGAGGGCAGATCCGGGGTCTTCAGGAGGCGGGTTTTCATTTCGGGCACCTCTTATGCCAGCGCTGCGGCGATTTTGGACGCACCGCTACCTCGACC
>NZ_SSXV01000035.1 GCF_009469595.2 Thauera sp. 2A1
CGAAACCAAAAGCCGCCGAAACGACTTCGCCGCAACAACCAAGCACCCACACTTATCGGTTGTTCAACTTTTTAAAGAACCGCTGCATCGCTGCAGCAGAGAAACGAAATTATGATCAACTCAGAACTACTCGTCAACCCCCCGCGCCGCGCTTTCTAATCCGGCTCCAACTCCACCAGACCCGCAACACAGACTCCTCGCCTCCCGCTTCCCCCAGCACCGCACCGGCCAAAACCACCGCAGCGCTCAAAGAGGGGCGCATTATAAAGACGATCCGGGGCGAGTCAACACCGATGACGCATCCGCGGAATCAGCACGCACGCTCCCGAAACGGCGGAGGGACATCGCCGCCTTTAGGGGAGGCGAAACTTGCGATCAACACGTCGATGTAGAATCAGGACTTTTGCCGGGCCGAACCCATGAAACAATATCTGGACCTGATGCGGCACGTGCTCGAGCACGGCGACCAGAAGACGGATCGCACCGGGACAGGCACGATTTCCGTTTTCGGATGGCAGATGCGCTTCCGGCTCGGGGACGGCTTTCCCCTGCTGACCACCAAGAAGCTGCATACCCGATCGATCATCCACGAACTTCTGTGGTTCCTGCGGGGCGACACCAACATTCGCTACCTGCACGAGAACAACGTGACGATCTGGGACGAGTGGGCCGATGCGAATGGTGACCTGGGGCCGGTTTACGGCAAGCAATGGCGCCGTTGGGAAGGTGCAAACGGCTCAAAGGTGGACCAGATTGCGCGCCTGATCGAAGGACTGCGCAAGAATCCGGACTCCCGCCGTCACATGGTGTCCGCGTGGAACCCTTCTGAAATCGACAGCATGGCGCTACCTCCCTGCCATGCGCTCTTCCAGTTTTACGTCGCCAATGGCCGACTTTCGTGCCAACTGTATCAGCGCAGCGCCGACATTTTTCTCGGCGTGCCCTTCAATATTGCGTCATACGCACTACTGACGCTGATGATCGCGCAGGTCTGCGACTTCGAGCCCGGCGATTTCATCTGGACAGGAGGTGACTGCCACCTGTACCTGAACCACCTGGAGCAGGCCAGGGAACAGTTGTCGCGCGAACCTCGGCCCTTGCCGAAGATGCGCGTCAATCCAGAGGTGAAGGATCTGTTCGCCTTCTGCTTCGAGGACTTCACGCTCGAGGGGTACGACCCTCATCCGCATATCAAGGCACCGGTGGCGATATGAGCGCGCGACGCCCGGAAGTCATTCTCATCGCGGCAGTTGCAAGAAACGGCGTGATCGGCCGCGACAACGCGCTGCCCTGGCGCCTGAGGGCCGACTTGCAGCATTTCCGCGCTGTCACGCTCGGGCACCCGCTGCTGATGGGCCGCAAGACCTGGGAGTCACTCGGGCGTCCGTTGCCCGGACGACGCAACATGGTCATCAGCCGCAGCTCCGAATTCCGCGCCGAGGGGGCCGAGGTTTTTCCGAGCGCCGATGCCGCCCTTGCCGCCGTCGGCGAACACGAGAAGGTCTTCGTGATCGGCGGCGCGGAGGTGTATCGGCTGATCCTGCCCCTCGCCGACCGGCTGATGCTCACAGAAGTGTGGGCCGACGTGGACGGAGATGCCCACCTCCCCCCGATCGACAACACACAATTCATCGAGGAACGCCGCGAACCCCACGAAGCGGATGCCGACAACGAGCACGATTTCGACTTCGTGGAGTACCGCCGGCAGGGCTCGGCCTGAAGAACCGCGGCTTGGTCAAAAGATGACGAAGGCCGCTGCTGGCGGCCCTTCGTCATTCACCTTCGTCATCGGCAGACGGCGTCGAAAGGCTCAGTTGTCAGCCACGCAATCGACGTGATAGCGGCCGTCCTCGGTCTTCACCAGTCCATGGATGTCCGTCTCGAAGCCGGGGAAGCGCGCATTGAAATCCCGGGCGAAGCGCAGGTAGCGGACGATGGTGGCGTTGAACCGCTCACCAGGAATCAACAGCGGGATTCCCGGCGGATACGGCGTCACCAGCATCGCGGTCACACGGCCTTCCAGGTCGTCGATGCCGACCCGCTCGATCTCGCGATGCGCCATCTTGGCGAAGGCATCGGCCGGTTTCATCGCCGGCACCATGTCCGAAAGATACATCTCGGTCGTCAGGCGTGCGATGTCGTGGGCCTTGTAGAAGCTGTGAATCTGGTCACACAGGTCCTTCAGGCCGACTTTCTCGTAGCGCGGCTGCTTCGCGATGAACTCCGGCATCACCCGCCATAGCGGCTGGTTGCGGTCGTAATCGTCCTTGAACTGCTGCAGCTCGGTCACCATCGTGTTCCAGCGGCCCTTGGTGATGCCGATCGTGAACATGATGAAGAAGGAGTACAGGCCGGTCTTCTCGACGATCACGCCATGCTCGGCCAGGTAGCGGGTGACAATGGCCGCGGGAATACCGTTGTGCTCGGCAAAATCACCATCCATGTTGAGGCCCGGCGTGATGATCGTGGCCTTGATCGGGTCGAGAATGTTGAAGCCCTCGGCCAGATTGCCGAAACCGTGCCAGCGGTCGCCCGCCTTCAGCATCCAGTCCTCGCGCTCGCCGAGGCCCTCCTCGGCAAGGTATTCCGGGCCCCAGACCTGGAACCACCAGTCAGCCTCGCCGAAATCGGCATCGACCTTGCGCATTGCGCGACGGAACTCGACCGCCTCGGAAAGCGACTCGTTGACCAGCGCCGTGCCGCCCGGCGCCTCCATCATCGCCGCGGCGACGTCGCAGGACGCGATGATCGCGTACTGCGGCGAAGTCGAGGTGTGCATCAGGTAGGCTTCGTTGAAGATGTCGCGGTCGAGCTTGCGCGTCTGCGAATCCTGCACGAGGATCTGCGAGGCCTGCGACAGGCCGGCGAGCAGCTTGTGGGTGGACTGCGTAGAGAAGACCATCGACTCGCGGCAGCGCGGACGATCCTCACCGATGGCGTGGTAGTCGCCGTAGAAGTCGTGGAAGGCGGCATGCGGCAGCCAGGCTTCGTCAAAATGCAGCGTATCGATCTCGCCGTCGAGCATTTCCTTGATCGTCTCGACGTTGTAGACGACGCCGTCGTAGGTCGACTGTGTGATCGTCAGGATGCGCGGCTTCTTGTTCCTCGCCTCGCGCGCGAACGGATTCGCCTCGATCTTCTTGCGGATGTTCTCCATCGAGAACTCCTCGATCGGGATCGGCCCGATGATGCCGTAGTGGTTCCGCGTCGGCGTCAGGAACACCGGGATCGCCCCGGTCATGATGATCGAATGGAGGATGGACTTGTGGCAGTTGCGGTCGACGACGACGATGTCGCCCGGTGCCACGGTGGTGTGCCACACCATCTTGTTCGACGTCGATGTTCCGTTGGTGACGAAGTACAGGTGGTCGCAATTGAAGATGCGCGCCGCGTTGCGCTCGCTCGCCGCCACCGGACCGGTGTGGTCGAGCAGTTGGCCCAGTTCCTCGACCGCGTTGCACACGTCGGCACGCAGCATGTTTTCACCGAAGAACTGGTGGAACATCTGACCCACCGGGCTCTTCAGGAAGGCCACGCCGCCCGAGTGCCCCGGGCAGTGCCACGAATACGAGCCGTCGGCGGCATAGTGCGTCAGTGCGCGGAAGAACGGCGGCGGCAGCGACTCGAGGTAGTTCTTCGCCTCACGCACGACGTAACGCGCGATGAACTCCGGCGTGTCCTCGAACATGTGGATGAAGCCGTGCATCTCGCGCAGCACGTCGTTGGGGATGTGACGGGTGGTGCGCGTCTCGCCGTGCAGGAAGATCGGGATCTCCGCGTTGCGGAAGCGGATCTCCTGCACGAAGGCTCGCAGGTCCGCGATCGCCTTGTTGGCGGCCTCTGGCGAGGAGAATTCCTCGTCGTCGATCGACAGGATGAAGGCCGACCCACGGCTCTGCTGCTGCGCGAAGGAAGTCAGGTCGCCGTAACTGGTGACGCCGAGGACCTCGATGCCTTCGTCCTCGATTGCTTTCGCCAGCGCGCGGATCCCCAGGCCGGACGCGTTCTCCGAGCGGAAATCCTCGTCGATGATGATGATGGGGAAATGGAATCGCATCCTGATCTTCTCCAGCGCGGCGCGAGGGGCCAAAACGCGAATGTTACCCCTCGCTGGATTGCCCGCGTGTTACCAAAATTACGGAAGAAATGAACAAGGGGCCGTGCGGCCGGCCCCATGCTTCGTTTGCTGTACGCGTCGGTGATCGACGTCAGATCTTGGGCAACGTGACCCCGGTCTGGCCGAGATACTTGCCGCCGCGGTCGCGGTAGGACGTCTCGCAGACTTCGTCGGACTCGAAGAAGAGCATCTGCGCCACACCCTCGTTGGCGTAGATCTTGGCCGGCAGCGGCGTGGTGTTGGAAAACTCCAGCGTCACATGACCTTCCCACTCTGGCTCGAGCGGCGTCACGTTGACGATGATGCCGCAGCGCGCGTAAGTGCTCTTGCCCAGGCACACCGTCAGAACGCTGCGCGGGATGCGGAAGTATTCGACGGTGCGCGCCAGCGCGAAGGAGTTGGGCGGGATGATGCACACGTCGCCGGTGAAATCGACGAAGTTGCGCGCGTCGAAATCCTTCGGGTCGACGATGGTCGAGTTGATGTTGGTGAAGATCTTGAATTCGTTGGCCACGCGCACGTCGTAGCCATAGCTCGACGTACCGTAGGACACGATGCGGCCGCTGTCGTTGCTGCGCACGAGTTCCGGCGCGAACGGCTCGATCATGCCTTCCTGCTCCGCCATGCGGCGGATCCACTTGTCGGACTTGATGGACATCTGCGCGAATTCCTGTGCGGCCCGTCGGCCAGAGACGAAAAACGCGCTAGTTTAGGCGAAGCGAGGCCGCACGCAAAGGCCACCGCGGGCACCGCGCGATCAACGCGATGCCCGGGCCCGATCAGGTGTTCTGGATGACGATGTTCGGGAACTTGTGCGTCATGTCCTTCGCCTTTTCGGCGATGCGCACCGCCACCTTGCGCGCGATCTGCTTGTAGATGGCGGCGATGCGCCCGTCAGGATCGGACACCACGGTGGGCGCGCCGCCATCGGCCTGCTCGCGGATCTGGATGTCGAGCGGCAGCGCACCGAGGAAGGGAATCTTGTACTCGGCGCACATCTTCTCGCCGCCGCCCTGGCCGAAGATGTGTTCCTCGTGCCCGCAGTTGGAACAGATGTGGATGCTCATGTTCTCCACCACGCCGAGGATCGGCACGCCGACCTTTTCGAACATCTTCAGGCCCTTGCGCGCGTCGAGCAAGGCGATGTCCTGCGGCGTGGTGACGATCACCGCGCCAGTCACCGGCACCGTCTGCGACAGCGTCAACTGGATGTCGCCGGTGCCCGGCGGCATGTCGATCACGAGATAATCCAGATCCGTCCACGCCGTATCCTTCAGCAACTGGTTCAACGCCTGAGTGGCCATCGGGCCGCGCCAGACCATCGGCGTATCCTGCTCGATCAGAAAGCCGATGGACATCGCCTGCAGGCCATAGGCCTGCAACGGCTCCATCGTCTTGCCGTCGTGCGACTCCGGCCGCTGATCGCCAATGCCCAGCATCTGCGGCTGCGACGGTCCATAGATGTCCGCATCCAGGAGGCCGACGCGCGCCCCTTCGGCCGCCAGCGCCAGCGCCAGATTGGCCGCCGTGGTGCTCTTGCCCACGCCCCCCTTGCCCGAAGCCACGGCGATGATGTTGCGCACGCCGGGCAGCAGCTTCACGCCATGCTGCACGGCATGCGCGACGACCTTGCTGCTGACGTTGATATCGACCTTGCCGATGCCCGACAGCTTCGCGAGTGCTTCGGCCAGCAGGGCACGCATCGGCTCGTGCTGACTGCGGGCGGGGTAGCCGAGTTCGACGTCGAAGCGCACATCGGCGCCGCTCACCACCAGATTGCGGATGCAGCGGGACGAAACGAGATCCTTCCCGGTATTCGGGTCGATGACCGACTTGAGCGCTTCGGTTACGGATTCCTGGTTAAGACTCATCGCGTTTTCCTCGATAATCGGGCCGGCCGCACATCGGCGGCGAACGGCAGGATCATACCGGAGGCGTGGGCTTCGCTCATCCGCGCCGCCATCATGGTTTCCCGCGCACGCCGATGTTTGGCGCGCTGCGCCACCGCCCGAACATCCTCCGCCAGGTCGCGACTGCGGCCCTGGCGGCACGCCGCTTCCATTTCCGCCATGAAAATCAAGACCCTCATCTTCCCCGCCCTGCTCGCCTCCGTCCTCGCCGCCTGCGCCACGCCCCCGAGGAACAGTGCCGACGCAGCCTACAACGTCAACTCGGCGCGCACCCAAAGCTCCGCTCCGGCGCCGGACTGGTCGTCGTTGCGCGCCAAGCTCGCCGGCGCGCTGCGCAACGTCGCCAGCATCGAGATCGGCGAGGCGGGCGCCGATGGCCTGCGGCTGCAGATCCCGGTGGCCGACGGATTCGCTTCCGGCAGCGTCGAGGTGCGTACGCCGCTCGCGCACACGCTCGATGCGCTCGCCCCCACCCTTGCGTCGGAGCCCGGCGCGGCGGTGCAGGTCATCGGCCATACCGACAGCCAGGGCAGCGAGATGTACAACTTGCAGTTGTCGATCGCGCGCGCCGAGGCGGTGGCCGAGTACCTGCGCAATCGCGGCATTGCACTCGCGCGGCTGAGCGCGGACGGTCGCGGCGAAGCCGACCCGCTGACGAGCAACGCCACCGAAGCGGGGCGCGCACGCAATCGCCGCGTCGAGATCATCCTGCGACCGATGCCCTGACCCTGCCCGCGGAGGGCCCAAACCGGCTTTGACGCGCGGCACGAGGCCGCGCTTTGCTAAAATTACGTTTTCAGATTCGCGCGCCCCCCAACATGCCCCGCAAGATCCTCGTCACCAACGCCCTGCCCTACGCCAACGGCGACATCCACCTCGGCCACCTCGTGGGCTATATCCAGGCTGACATCTGGGTGCGCTTCCAGCGCATGCGTGGCCACTCGGTGCACTACGTGTGCGCGGACGACACCCATGGCACGCCAGTCATGCTGCGCGCCGAGAAGGAAGGCCTCACGCCAGAGCAGCTCATCGAGCGCGTGCATGGCGAGCACCTGCGCGACTTCACCGCCTTCGGCGTGGCGTTCGACAACTACCACTCCACGCATAGCACCGAGAACCGTTTCTATGCTGAGGACATTTACGGCAAGCTCAAGACCGGCGGCCTGATCGACACGCGCTCGATCGAGCAGTACTACGACCCGGTCAAGGAGATGTTCCTGCCCGACCGCTTCATCAAGGGCGAATGCCCCAAGTGCGGCGCGGCCGACCAGTACGGTGACAACTGCGAGGCCTGCGGCGCGGCCTACGCCCCCACCGAGTTGAAGGACCCCTACTCGGCAGTGTCCGGCGCCAAGCCGGTGCTGAAGACTTCGGAGCACTACTTCTTCCGCCTCTCCGACGAGCGCGCCGTCGCCTTCCTGCGCGAATGGACGCGCGGCACCAACGCCGCCGGCGAGCGCCGCCTGCAGGCGGAGGCTGCCAACAAGATGAAGGAGTGGCTGGGCGAAGAGGGCGAGAACAAGCTCTCTGACTGGGACATCTCGCGCGACGCGCCCTACTTCGGCTTCGAGATCCCCGGCGCGCCGGGCAAGTACTTCTATGTGTGGCTGGATGCGCCCATCGGCTACCTCGCCAGCTTCCGCAACCTGGCCGACAAGCGCGCCGCCGCGGGCGAGGCGATCGTGGTGGAGGACTACACCGACGCCGTCCGCGCCGCCACGGCGGGCACCGAGATGGTGCACTTCATCGGCAAGGACATCCTCTATTTCCACGCCCTGTTCTGGCCGGCGATGCTGAAGTTCGCCGGCTACGCCACGCCGAGCCAGTTGTGCGTGAATGGCTTCCTGACCGTCGACGGCGCCAAGATGAGCAAGAGCCGCGGCACCTTCATCACCGCGCACTCCTACATCGCGCAGAAGCTCAACCCCGAGTGGCTGCGCTACTACTTCGCCGGCAAGTCGAACGGCACCATGGAGGACGTTGACCTCAACCTCGACGACATGATCGCCAAGGTCAATTCGGATCTGGTCGGCAAGTTCGTGAACATCGCCAGCCGCTGCGCGGGCTTCATCGGCAAGCGCTTCGATGGCAGGCTGGGTGAATTCGACGCAACCTTCGAACTGGACTACAAACTGAAGTGGCATTCAGCCTTCAAGACCATCGTCCTCGCCTATGAAGGGCGAGACTACGGACGCGCACTGCGCGAGATCATGCACTTGGCGGACATCGCCAACCAATACGTCAATGACCACAAGCCGTGGGAACTGGCCAAGCAGGAAGGCCAGGAAGCCCGCCTGCACGCGGTGTGCAGCACCGCACTGACCATGTTCCGCGACCTCACCTGCTATCTGAAGCCGGTGCTGCCGGCGCTGGCGGCTCAGGTCGAGTCTTTCCTGGCGATTCCCGCGATACGCTGGCAGGAGCAATGGGCCCCCCTGCCCACCGGCCACACCATCCAGCCATACAGCCACCTGATGACCCGCGTCGAGCGCAAGCAGATCGACGCCCTGCTCGAAGCCAACCGCGAATCGCTCGCTCCGGCTGCAGCCCCCGCAGCCAAGGAGGCGAAAGATGCGAAGGCGGCCAGCTCGCAGCAGCGCCACGCGGAGAAGCAGCAGCATGCGGCGCAGTCTGCAGAAACCGCAGCCGCACACATCTCGATCGACGACTTCACCAAGGTAGAGCTGCGCATTGCCAGGATCGTCAATGCCGAGCACGTCGACGGCGCGGACAAGCTGATCCGGCTGCAGCTCGACATCGGCGAGACGGACGAAGCCGGCGCCGCGAAGCCGCGCCAGGTGTTCGCCGGCATCAAGTCGGCCTACGACCCGGCCAGCCTGGTCGGACGCCTTACGGTGATGGTCGCCAACCTGGCGCCGCGCAAGATGAAGTTCGGCATGAGCGAAGGCATGGTGCTGGCCGCCTCGGACGCCGAGGGCCAAACCGCCGGTCTCTTCCTGCTGTCGCCGGACGCTGGCGCGACGCCCGGCATGCGCGTGAAGTGACGGTCTGATCCCATGCCGCTGACGCCCTCGAAACGCTGGATGGTCCTGCATCACGCGGGACGAGGGCGCCTGTCTCCGTAGTGTCGCCTCGAAGGGGCGACGCGAGAGCTTTACAGCCAGACCTGTTCAAGTTCACCGCGGAGACAGCAATGAGAATTCCTTTCCGTCCCAAGCTCCTGGACACGCTTCCCGGCTATGGCCGGCAGGCGTTGACCAACGACCTGTCAGCCGGCATCACCGTCGGCGTGCTTGCGCTGCCGCTGGCCATGGCGTTCGCAATCGCCAGCGGCATGTCGCCCACCGCCGGCATCTGGACGGCCATCGTCGCCGGCTTGCTGATTTCCCTGCTCGGCGGCTCGCGGGTGCAGATCGGCGGCCCGACGGGCGCCTTCATCCCCATCATCTACGCCATCGTCGCCGACCATGGCGTGCAGAGCCTGCTCATCGCCACGATGATGTCGGGCGTGCTGCTGTTCGCGATGGGCGCGCTGCGGCTGGGCAACATGATTCGCTTCATCCCTCTGTCGGTGGTGATCGGCTTCACTAACGGCATCGCGGTCGTCATCTTCATCTCGCAGATCAAGGATTTCCTTGGTCTGAAGATCGCCAGCCTGCCGGGCGAATTCTTCGCCAAGATGGCGGCCCTGTGGGGTGCCCTGCCGACCATCGACCTGCCCACCGTCGGCGTGGCGGTCGCGTCCCTCGCGGTTCTGCTCGGCTGGAACCGCACGGCGACGAAGATCGCGTGGATGCGGCGGCTGCCCGGCCCCCTCGCGGTGCTGATCATCATGACCGCGGTGAACGCCGTGGTCGCCTTTCCGGTCGATACCATCGGCAGCCGCTTTGGCGGCATCCCGCGCGACCTGCCCGCCATCGGCCTGCCGTCCTTGAGCCTGGGCACCCTGGGCAAACTGATCGTGCCTGCCATCACGATCGCGCTGCTGGGGGCGATCGAATCGCTGCTGTCGGCGCGCGTGGCGGACAGCCTCATCGAGGACCGCCACGACCCCAACCAGGAGCTCATGGCGCAGGGCATCGCCAACCTCGCCGCGCCGCTGTTCGGCGGTTTCGCCGCCACCGGGGCCATTGCCCGCACCGCGACCAACATTCGCACCGGCGGGCGCACGCCTGTCGCCGGCATGGTGCATGCCGGCATCCTGCTGGCCATCGTGCTGGCGCTTGCGCCGCTCGCCAGCAACATCCCGCTCGCCACGCTGTCGGCCATCGTCGTCATCGTGTCGATCAACATGGGCGAATGGCACGCCTTCGCACCGTCGGAACTCGCGCGCTACTCGCTGAACTACCGCACCATCCTGCTCGGCACCTTCTTCGTCACCGTGGTATTCGACCTGACGCTGGCGGTGGAGCTGGGCATGGCGCTATCCAGCCTGTTCTTCATCTACCGCATGTCGGACCTGACGCGCATCGAGCGCATCCCGCTGGAAGACCACTACGGTGTCGAGGCACTGACGCGCGAGGACGGCAGCCCGCGCATCCTGGCCTACGAGATGTTCGGCAGCCTGTTCTTCGGCGCGGCGAACAAGCTCGAGAACCTGCTGCTGATGGAACACGGCCACCCGGATGTGGTCATCCTCGACATGGACAAGGTCATCAACATCGACACCACCGGGCTGGATATCCTGCAGACCTTGCACCGCAACCTGCAGAAGCGCGGCGCCTACCTCATCCTGTGCGGCCTGAACGCGCAGCCCGGATCGCTGGTGGAGCGTTCGGGCTTCGTCGACCAGCTTGGTGAAGGAAACGTGGCCGCCAACCTCACCGACGCCTTGCTGAAGGCGCAGTGGCGCAGCGGCAGGGATCCGGAGGTCGCCTATGCCTGATGGCGACCGTCCCGTCGCCGGCCTGCCCGACGTCGTCGCCCGCCGCCTTGCCATCCACGGCCGCGTCCAGGGCGTGTGGTACCGCGCCAGCGCAAAGGCAGAGGCCCAGCGGCTTGGCTTGCGCGGCTGGGTGCGCAACCGGCTGGACGGCAGTGTCGAGGCGCTCGTCATCGGTCCACCGGACGCCGTGGAGGCCTTCGTGGCGTGGGCCTGCGAAGGCCCGCCCAAGGCCGAGGTCACCCGCATCGACATCACCGTCGAAGTCGTCGAGGAAGCCGTTGCCGGCTTTGAACAGCGGCCGACGGCCTGAGCTTCAGGCTGGATACACAACCTCGACCGACTCAGGCGGCAGCCACGCGCGCAGGCTTTCAAGCAGCGCATCGTCCGGCCGCACGCGCCAGCCGTCGCCGAACGGCAGCTCGGCCTCGGCGGCGGCATTGCGGTAATTGACGCGAATCGGGCAGCCGCCTTCACGGAAGGGTTCGAGCAAGGTCTGCAGCTTGCCCGCCGCTGCTGCCGGCCCGCCACTGGCGCCCACCTCGCCGTTGATACGCAATTGCAGCGCGCGCGCGAAGCGGCTGCGCGCCTCGCCCAGCGTCAGCAGCCGGTCCGCGATGATGCGGAGCCCCCCGGAGAATTCGTCATTGCTGACCTTGGCTTCCACCACCAGCACTTCGTCGGTGACGATCTTGCCGCGGTTCGCCTCGAGCACTTCGGAATACACCGTGACCTCGCGCGGCTGCGTGCCGTCGTCGAGCAGCACGAAGGCCATCTTGCCGCGGTTGCCGACCTTGGTGCGCTGCTCCATCACCACGCCGGCGAGCATGGTGATGTCGCGCGAAGCTTCGAGCTGCGCCAGCGGGCGGCGCACGAAGCGGCGCACTTCGCCCTTGAAGGCGTTGAAGGGATGGCCGGAGAGGAAGAAGCCGATCGCGAGCTTCTCTTCCTTCAGGCGCTCGCGCTCGGTCCATGGCCGGATCTTCGCAAACTCGGGCGCCGCACCGGCGGCCTCGGGCAGCATGTCGAACAGGCCGCCCTGCATCGCGTTGGCCGCCGCCTGCTCGGCGGCTTCCATCGCCAGCGCCACGGTCGCCATCAACTGCGCGCGGTCCAGCCCCTTGTGGCCGTCCAGCGTGTCCGTCGCACCGGCGCGGATCAGCGCCTCGATGACGCGGCGATTGACCATGCGCCGGTCCACCCGCTCGCAGAAATCGAACAGGTCGCGGAAGTTTCCACCCTTCTCCCGCGCAGCGAGGATCGCCCGCACCGCCGGCTCGCCCACGCCCTTCACCGCGCCCAGGCCGTAGCGGATGGTCTTGCGGTCAACCGGCACGAAGCGGTAATCGGATTCGTTCACATCCGGCGGCAGCACCGCGACGCCGTTGGCGACCGTGTCCTCGTATAAGATCTTGACGGTGTCGGTGTTGTCGAGGTCCGACGACATCGTCGCCGCCATGAAGGCCGCGCAGTGGTGCGCCTTCAGCCAGGCGGTGTGGTAGGTGACGACCGCATAGGCTGCGGTGTGCGACTTGTTGAAGCCGTACTCCGCGAATTTGGTCATCAGGTCGAAGAGCTGCTCGGCCAGCGCCGGATCGTAGCCCTTCTGCTTCGCGCCGTCGGCGATGGTGGCGCGGTGCTTGGCCATCTCGTCGGCTTTCTTCTTGCCCATCGCGCGGCGCAGCATGTCGGCGCCGCCCAGGGTGTAGCCGCCGATGATCTGCGAGATCTGCATCACCTGTTCCTGATACACGATCACGCCGTAGGTCGGCTCCAGGCAGGCTTTCAGGTCGGGGTGGAAGTAGTCGATCTCCTGCTGGCCCTTCTTGCGCAGGATGAAGTCGTCCACCATGCCCGAGCCGAGCGGCCCGGGGCGGTACAGCGCGAGCACCGCGATGATGTCCTCGAAGCGGTCGGGCGCGAGCTTTTTCAGCAGCTTCTTCATGCCGTCCGATTCGACCTGGAAGATCGCCGTGGTGTTCGCGTCCTTCAGGATCTGGTAGGCGGCGGGGTCCTCGAAGCCGAGGCTCATCAAGTCGATACGCTCACCTTCGAGGCGCTGCACGTAGTCGAGCGCGAGCTCGATGATGGTGAGGTTGCGTAGCCCCAGGAAGTCGAACTTCACCAGACCGACGGCTTCCACGTCGTCCTTGTCGAACTGCGACACCGGCGTGGCGTCGTCACCGTCGGCGATGTAGAGCGGACAGAAGTCGGTGAGCTTGCCCGGCGCGATCAGCACGCCGCCGGCGTGCATGCCAACGTTGCGGGAGAGACCCTCCAGCGGCTGCGCCAGGCTCCACAGGTCCCGCACCGACTCGCCGTCATTGCCATCGGCCATCATCTCGCCGATCTGCGGCTCCATCTCGTAGGCCTTGGCGAGCGACACCGGCTTGGCGCCTTCGATCGGGATCAGCTTGGACAGGCGGTCGCACAGGCCATAGGGCAGATCGAGCACGCGGCCGACGTCGCGCACCACCGCCTTCGAGGCCATGGTGCCGAAGGTGGCAATCTGGCTCACCGCGTCCTTGCCGTAGCGCTCGCGCACGTACTCGATGACGCGGTAGCGGTTGTCCTGGCAGAAGTCGATGTCGAAGTCGGGCATCGACACCCGCTCCGGGTTCAGGAAGCGCTCGAACAGCAGCGCGTATTCCAGCGGATCGAGGTCGGTGATCTCCAGCGAATACGCCACCAGCGAACCCGCGCCGGAACCGCGGCCCGGACCTACCGGCACGCCATTGCGCTTCCCCCAGCGGATGAAGTCCGCCACGATCAGGAAGTAGCCCGGGAATCCCATCTGGATGATGGTGTCGGTCTCGAATTTCAGCCGTTCCTCGTAGCGCGGACGCTGTTTCTCGCGCTCGTCGGGGTGCGGGTAGAGCTGTGCGAGGCGCTTCTCCAGCCCGGCCTTCGCCTCCGCCACCAGGTAGTCGTCCAGCGTCATGCCTTCGGGCGTCGGGAACAGCGGCAGGAAGTTCTTGCCGAGCTGCACCGTCAGCGAGCAGCGGCGCGCGATCTCGACCGCGTTCTCCAGCGCCTCGGGGATGTCGGCGAAGAGCTCGCACATCTCTGCCTGGCTCTTGAGGTACTGCTCCTCGGTGAAATCGCGCGGCCGGCGCTTGTCGGCGAGCACGTAGCCCTGCGCGATGCACACCCGCGCCTCGTGGGCCTTGAAGTCTTCGCGCTTGAGGAACTGCACCGGGTGCGTCGCCACCACCGGCAGGCCGAGACGCCCGGCGATGTCCAGCGCGTGGCGGATGTAGCTCTCGGTGCCGGGATGACCCGCACGCTGGATCTCGATGTAGAACGCGTCCGGAAACAGCCGCGCCCAGTCGGCGGCGAGCTGGCCGGCGAGCTCGACATTACCCGCGGCGATCGCGGCGCCGATGTCGCCGCTCATCGCGCCCGACAGGCACAGCAACTCGCTCGCGGCGCCGTCTTCGAACCACTCGCGGCGCATCTCGGCGCGGCCGCGGTACTTGTTGTCGAGGTAGGCCCGCGTCAGCAGCTCGCACAACTGGCCATAGCCCGCGCGGTTCCTGCAGATCAGCAGCACCCGGTGGGGCTTGTCGCGCTCGGCCTCGTTCTGGATCCAGGCGTCGACGCCGATGACCGGCTTCACCCCGGCGCCGCGCGCGCCCTTGTAGAACTTGACCATGCCGAACAGGTTGGCGAGGTCGGCGATGCCGAGCGCCGGCATACCGTCGGCGGCGGCTGCAGAGATGGCCTGGTCGATCTGGACGATGCCGTCGGTGATCGAGTATTCGGAATGGAGGCGGAGGTGAACGAAGCGCGGGGCGCTGGGCACGAGACGCGGCTCGGCCGCGGATGGGGCTGCTGGATTCATGATGTGGATTTTACCCGAGCGCTGCTCCCTTGCCCTCGGCAACACCCTCGCGCCCGTCGGACGCGAGGGCCTTCGCTGCCGAGGTCAGGGCAGCAGCACGGTGGAGCCGATCGTGCGGCGCGCCTCGAGGTCGATATGGGCCTGCGCGGCATCGCGCAGCGGATAGCACTGCCCGATCTCGATCTTCACCTTGCCTGCGGCGACGACATCGAACAGTTCGGCCGCCATCGCCAGCAGGTCCTCGCGCTTCGCGGCGTAGGTGAACAGCGTCGGACGCGTCAGGTACAGCGAGCCCATGCGCGCCAGGACACCGATGTCCACCGGCGGCACCGCACCCGAGGCGTTGCCGAAACTCACCATGAGGCCGAGCGGGCGCAGGCAGGCGAGCGAATCCATGAAGGTGTCCTTGCCGATGGAATCGTACACCACTGGCACGCCCGCGCCACCGGTGATCTCGCGCACCCGCTCGGCGAAATTCTCTCGCGTGTAGATGATCGCATGGTCGCAACCGTGCGCGCAGGCGATGTCTGCCTTGTGCTCCGAGCTGACGGTGCCGATCACGGTGGCCCCCAGCGCCTTCGCCCACTGGCAGACGATGGTTCCCACGCCGCCGGCCGCGGCGTGGATCAGGATTGCGTCCCCCGGCTGCACGCGGTAGGTGCGACGCAGCAGGTATTGCGCGGTGAGGCCCTGCATCATCACCGCCGCGCCCTGCTCGAAGGAGATGGCATCGGGCAGCGGCACGAGGATGGAAGCCGCGACGTTTCGCACTTCGGTGTAGGCGCCGAGCGGAGAGGTCGCGTAGGCGACCCTGTCTCCGACCTTCACTTCGGTGACACCCGCGCCCACCGCCTCGACCACGCCGGCTGCCTCCTGGCCGAGACCGGATGGCAGCGGCACCGGATAGAGGCCGCTGCGGTGATAAGTGTCGATGTAGTTGAGGCCGACCGCGTGATGGCGCACGCGTGCCTCGCCGGCATTGGGCTGCGGCACCTCGACGCTATCCCACTGCAGCACTTCGGGGCCGCCGGTGCGATGGATACGGATGGCATGGGGCATGAATTTCTCCTTGTGAGCGACGTCCACTCAAGTGATGGGGACCTAGCGGACGAGCGAAAAACCGAGCCGCAATTGCGAGGAACGCGGCGCCTTGTAGTCGAGCAGGGTTTCGCCGTAACCGTTGAAGTATTGCAGATGCAGGAACGCGCCGACACCCGAGAACACGCTCTGGCGCAAGGGATACGACAGGTCGAACTGGGTGCTGTTCTTGTCCTCGGTTCCGCGGCGCAGCAGCGTCGTCAGCATCAGCCCGTCGTCCCGCCCCAGGCGCATGCCGAGCTCGCCGTAGCCGCGGTAGCTGGCGATGTCGGGGTTGTCCTTCTTGTCGAGGTAGGTCCAAACCTTGGGCGCGATGCCGAGATAGGTGCGGCCGTCGCCAAGATCGAAGTAGTAGCGCGCTTCTGCGCGCAGGAACAGCGTGTCGATGCTGCGCGAATTGGCACCGTCCCTGCCGTTCGATTCGTGCTCGTAGCCGCCGGAGAGCGACACCCACCCGCCGCCTTCCGGGTTGGACAACATCCAGCGGTAGAACAGCGAGGGCCGGAAGCTCGTGTCGCGGAAAGGCTTGGAATCCGAAGACAGATCCCACAAGGAAGTCTGGGTGAAGCCGAAATACAGGCCGCGCGCCACCGGGAAGGTCTCGGCGACCACGCCCTGGTCATCGAAGATGCGGTAACGGAAGCTGAACTGGAAGCGCGCCGAGCGCGGGTCGTGGCCACCGACGAGGAAGTACATCGGCTCATTGAAGCCCAGCGCGCTGGGCTGCGCCGCCTCGGACGAGGCGCCCTGACGGGCGACAGGCGCCATCGGGTCGAGCGTGCCGGCCTGGGCGGTGGTCGTCGGCGTGCGGCTGGCGGCGCCGGCGTCGACGAGCATGCGCGCCGACGGCGCCTCGGTCAGCGTCAGCGTAGCGACACCGATCACCTCGCGCGGCCACTGCCCTGCATAGCGGCGCTGGCCGGATTCGGCCGGCCCGACAGCGACGAGTTCCAGCGCGATGCGCGGCCCGCCATCGGGTAGTTCCACCTGCGCCGGCAGGCGCTCGGGCAGCGGTGCACCGCCGGGCAGGCCGACGACGATCACCGAAAACGCTTCGCCGGGCGCCACGCGCGGGTCCGGAGAAGCAAGCAACCAGCCTGCGGCCGCCGCGGGCAAAGGCAGGGTGAGCGCACCGGCGAGCAGGACGCCCCGCGCCATTGCATGCATCCGCCGTCGATGGACCCGTCGATGGACCATTTGGAAGCCTCCAGAAAAAACAGCCGCTATCGTAGCGGCTGTTCCTGGCGCGAAACGTGAAACTTCCTTTCAGCAGCCCCTCCTTGCCGAGGCGACAAGGGCATCAGCGCGAAGCCGCGCCGCGCCCCTCGCTGGCATCGACCACCGCCAGCGCGGTGATGTTGACCAGCCGGCGCACCGTCGCCGATGGCGTGAGGATGTGAACCGGCTGCGCCGCGCCCAGCAGCATGGGGCCGACCGTCACGCCATCGCCGTTGGCCACCTTCATCAGGTTGAACGAGATGTTCGCCGCATCGAGGTTCGGCATGACCAGCAGGTTGGCCTCGCCGCTGAGGGTCGTCTCCGGATTCACCTGCGAGCGGATATCGGGCGACAGTGCGGCGTCACCGTGCATCTCACCGTCGGACACGATATCCGGTGCGATGCGCCGCAGGATGGCGCTGGCCTCGCGCATCTTTCGCGCCGAGGCGGAAGCCGAGCTGCCGAAGTTTGAGTGCGACAGCAGCGCGACGCGCGGCTCGATACCAAAGCGGCGCAATTCCTCCGCCGCCATGCGCGCGATCTCGGCCACTTCCTCCGCGCTCGGATTCTCGTTCACATAGGTGTCGGTGACGACCAGCATGCGCTTGGACAGCAGCAGCATGTTCATCGCGGCGAACAGCTTGGCGCCCGGCTTCAGGCCGATCACGTTGCGCACCTGACGCAAGTGGTATTCGTAGGTACCGAAGGTACCGCACACCAGCGCGTCGGCATCGCCACGGCGCAGCAGCATGGCGCCGATCAGCGTGGTGTCGCGTCGCATCTTGGCCTTGGCCAGCTCGGGCGTGACGCCGTCGCGGCACATCATGCGGTGATACTCGCCCCACAGCTCGCGGTAGCGTGGATCGGACTCGGGATTGACGATGTCGAAGTCGCGTTCGGGCACCAGCGTGAGACCGATCTTCTTGATTCGCATCTCGATGACGCTCGGGCGGCCGATCAGGATGGGGCGCGCCAGGCCTTCGTCGATCGCCACGCGCGCGGCGTGCAGCACACGCTCATCCTCGCCTTCCGCGTAGATCACGCGCTTCTGGCCGTCGGGCACGCGCTTGGCAGCCGCGAACACCGGCTTCATGACGATGCCGGACTGGTAGACGAAGTTGTTGAGGCTGCTGACGTAGGCGTCGAAATCCTGGATCGGCTCGGTCGCCACGCCGGAGTCCATCGCCGCTTTCGCCACCGCCGGTGCGATCTTCACGATCAGGCGCGGGTCGAAGGGCTTGGGGATGATGTACTCGGGGCCGAAGCTGAGGTCGGCGCCACCATAGGCCGAGGCGACGATGTCGCTCTGCTCGGCCTGCGCCAGCTCGGCGATCGCCTTCACGCAAGCAAGCTTCATCTCCTCGTTGATCGTCGTCGCGCCGACGTCGAGTGCGCCGCGGAAGATGAACGGGAAGCACAGCACGTTGTTGACCTGGTTCGGAAAGTCCGAACGGCCGGTGGCGATGATGCAGTCCGGGCGCACCGCCTTGGCGTCGGCCGGCAGGATCTCAGGGTTCGGATTGGCGAGCGCGAAGATCAGCGGCTTGTCGGCCATCTTCGCCACCATCTCGGGCTTGAGCACGCCGGCGGTCGACAGGCCGAGGAAGACGTCGGCGCCCTCGATCACGTCGGCCAGCGTGCGACCGGCGGTGCGCTGGGCATAGCGTGCCTTGGTCGGCTCCATGTTGGACTCGCGGCCTTCGTAGATCACGCCCTTGGAATCGCACACGAAGACGTTTTCGCGCTTGAGACCGACGCTCACCATCATGTCCAGGCACGCAATGGCCGCCGCGCCGGCGCCGGAGCACACCAGCTTGACCTTGTCGATGTCCTTGCCGACAACCTTCAGGCCGTTGATCAGGCCGGCCGCCGAGATGATCGCAGTGCCGTGCTGGTCGTCGTGGAACACCGGGATTTTCATGCGCTCGCGCAGCTTCTTCTCGATGTAGAAGCACTCGGGCGCCTTGATGTCCTCGAGGTTGATCCCACCGAGCGTGGGCTCGAGCGAGGCGATGATCTCGATCAGCTTGTCGGGGTCGTTCTCGGCGATCTCGATGTCGAACACATCGATATTGGCGAACTTCTTGAACAGGCAACCCTTGCCTTCCATCACCGGCTTGGCCGCCAGCGGGCCGATGTTGCCCAGGCCCAGCACCGCGGTGCCGTTGGTGACCACCGCAACGAGGTTGCCGCGGCTGGTGAATTCGCGCGCCTGCGTCGGCTCCTCGACGATGGCGTCGCAGGCGGCAGCCACGCCGGGCGAATAGGCCAGGGCAAGGTCGCGCTGGTTGGTGAGGCTCTTGGTCGGGACGACCGAAATCTTGCCGCGCGTCGGCGAACGGTGATAGTCCAGCGCAGCGGCGATGAAATCCTGATCCATGTGTTCTCCCCTCTTGGAACGGTGAGGTATGTTGGTTGTTGTCGGTTGCGAATGCAGATGGCGCGACGGAGCGCGGCGACTGCGGCGTGACCGCGACCGGACCGCCCCGGGGCATTGCCTGGCTGCTGGACGGAATCCGGCGCGAATGGATTCGCCCATCCGCGAGAGTGACGCCGGCGGAGTTTAGCGCAGCGCACGGGCATTTGTCAGAGCGCGCCGCTGATGCGCGGAAGCGCGTTTCACCCGTTGCAAAGTCGGGAAAACCCCGATCACGCCGCGTTTTTGGCAGAATGCCGGCCACCGAACAGAGGGGATCGAAAATGCGGCGAGTGGTGTTCAATCAGAAAGGCGGGGTGGGCAAATCCACCATCACCTGCAACCTGGCGGCAATCAGCGCGCACCAGGGGAAGCGCACGCTGGTGGTGGACCTCGATCCGCAGGGCAATTCGACGCAATACCTGCTCGGCGCGGGCAGCGACGAACTGGACACGACGCTGGCCGACTTCTTCGATCAGACGCTGAACTTCCGCCTGAATCCGCGCGCCACGGCCGATTTCATCGTCGCCACCCCCTTCGAAGGCCTGCACGTGATGCCCTCGCACCCGCAGCTCGAGGAGCTGCAGGGCAAGCTGGAGTCGCGCTACAAGATCTACAAGCTGCGCGATGCGTTGAACGAGCTTGCCGACGACTACGACGTGGTGTTCATCGACACTCCGCCGGCGCTGAACTTCTACACCCGCTCGGCGCTGATCGCCGCCGACACCTGCCTGATTCCGTTCGACTGCGACGAATTCTCCCGCCGCGCGCTGTATTCACTGCTGGAGAACGTGCAGGAGATCAAGTCCGACCACAACCGCCACCTCGAAGTGGAAGGCATCGTGGTGAACCAGTTCCAGCCACGCGCCAGCCTGCCGGCCAAGGTAGTGCAGGAGCTGGTCGCCGAAGGCCTGCCCGTGCTGGAGCCCTACCTGTCGGCGTCGGTGAAGGTCAAGGAATCACATGAGCAGGCGAAACCCATGATCCACCTCGACCCCAAGCACAAGCTGTCGCAGGAATTCGTCGCGCTGCACGACACGCTGGCGCGCAAGTACGGGGCGTGATCAGGCCGCTTCCAGCTTCGCCACCGCCAGCAACAGCCACTTCACCCCGGCCGGCCCGAAGTTGATCTGCACCTTGGCATCCGACCCGCTCCCCTCGGCGGCCACGATCACCCCCTGGCCGAACTTTGCATGGCTCACCGACTGCCCGATGCGCAGGCCGTTGGGCAGTTGAGCGAAGGCGGGACGCGGCGCACGCTGCACCGCGGGCGCGGTTGAAGGCTTGAAATAACCGCCCCCCATGCCGCCCATCGCCCCGCCCGCCGCCGAGCGCGGATTGGGCGGCGTGAGCCACTTCGTCAGCTCGGACGGGATCTCTTCAAGGAAGCGCGAACGCAGGTTATAGCGCGTCTGGCCATGCAGCATGCGGCTCTGCGCGAAGGACAGGTACAGCCGCTCGCGCGCCCGCGTCACCGCCACATACATCAGCCGGCGCTCCTCCTCCAGTCCGTCGGTCTCGAGGATGCTGTTCTCGTGCGGAAACAGCCCCTCCTCGAGCCCGGACAGGAACACCACGTTGAACTCCAGGCCCTTGGCCGAATGCACCGTCATCAACTGCACCGCATCCGCCCCCTGGTCGGCCTGGTGGTCACCTGCCTCCAACGAAGCGTGGGCGAGGAAATCAGCCAGCAGCGGGTGCGGCTGCGCGAGGGCCTCCTCGTCAGCCTGGGATTCGGCGACGAAGTTGGCCGCGGCATTCAGGAGCTCGTCCAGGTTTTCCAGCCGCTCGCGGCCCTCCTTTTCCGCCTTGTAGTGCGCCCGCAGGCCACTCAAGTCCAGCACGTGGTCGACCAGCTCGGGCAGCGGCAGCCGCGCGGTGTCGCGGCGCATATCCTCCACCAGGCGCACGAACTGGCCCAGCGAGGTGCCCGCCTTGCCGGTGAGATGGGGCACCGTGGCGTAGAGGCTGGTGTTGTATGTCCGCGCGGCATCACTGAGCACCTCTAGCGAGCGCGCGCCGATGCCGCGCGTCGGGAAGTTGACCACCCGGGCGAAGGCGGTGTCGTCGTCCGGATTGGCGATCAGGCGCAGATAGGCCAGCGCATGCTTGATCTCCTGCCGCTCGAAGAAGCGCAGCCCGCCATAGACGCGGTACGGGATACCGGCCGAGAAGAGCTGGTGCTCGAGCACGCGCGACTGCGCGTTGGAGCGGTACAGCAGCGCGATTTCCGCGCGCAGCCCACCTTCGCGCACCAGCGACTGCACCTCGTCGACGATCCAGCGCGCCTCGTCGCCGTCGGAGAAGGCCTCGAAGACGCGGATGGGTTCGCCCGCGCCCTGATCGGTCCACAGGTTCTTGCCGAGGCGGTTGGTGTTGTGGCGGATGATGGCGTTGGCTGCGTCCAGGATGTTGCTGCGTGAACGGTAGTTCTGCTCCAGGCGGATCACGTTGGCGACGCGGAACTCGCGCTCGAAGTCGCGCATGTTGCCCACCTCGGCGCCGCGGAAGCGGTAGATGCTCTGGTCGTCGTCACCGACGCAGAACATCGCGGCCCCGCCCTCTCGCCCCTCATCGGCGAACAGGCGCAGCCAACGGTATTGCAGGCGGTTGGTGTCCTGGAACTCGTCCACCAGTATGTGGCGGAAGCGGCGCTGGTAGTGGCGACGGATCGGTTCGTTGCGCTCGAGCAGCTCGTAGCTGCGCAGCAGCAGCTCGGCGAAGTCCACCACCCCTTCGCGCTGGCACTGGGCTTCGTACTCCTGATAGAGCTGCACGCGCTGGCGGGTGTAGTCGTCCCATGCCTCGACCGCCTGCGGCCGGTTACCGGCTTCCTTCTGGCCGTTGATGAAATGCTGCAGTTCGCGCGGCGGAAATTTCTCGTCATCGACATTCAGCGTCTTCAGCAGGCGCTTGATCGCCGCCAGTTGATCGGCTGAATCGAGGATCTGGAACAGCTGCGGCAGCCCGGCATCGCGGTGGTGCGCGCGCAGCAGGCGATTGGCGAGGCCGTGAAAGGTGCCGACCCACATGCCGCGCGTGCTCACCGGCAGCATGGCGGACAGCCGCGCGAGCATTTCCTTTGCCGCCTTGTTGGTGAAGGTCACCGCCAGAATGCCGGCCGGATCGACCTGGCCGGACTGGATCAGCCAGGCGATGCGCGTGGTCAACACGCGGGTCTTGCCGGACCCGGCGCCGGCCAGGATCAGCGCGTGCTGCGGCGGCAGTGTCACGGCCTGCAGTTGTTCGGGGTTCAGGTTGGCGAGCAGGTTCGACATTGGCTTTCCTTGTTTGGCGTCATTGTAAACCGGTAGCGCAGGTGACCCCAGGCCAAAGAAATAGTAGAATTGTTGTACTAATGTTGCACTGCAGAAATCTGCTATTGAATTTCGAGAATTTCTGCATTAAGGTTCGTCTTGTGCATCGCAGCATTTTGCGAAGCAGGGGTGACCCGGGTCACGGGCAGGCGGACAAAGGCCACGTAGAATCAATGACGTAACGAAGCTGCGGCGACCATTTCGCTGCACGCTTCCGGCACTGTGGGGCGGCCCCAGAAGGCGCGCTCGGAATCGCGGCTTGTGACATTCAACCCGAGGAATACTGACAATGAAGACACCGAAACTGCTTCCCTGGTACGCCCGCAAGGCAGGGGTATCGATCGAACGCGCAGAGGCGATCTGGCGCAAGGCCGTGCGCGAGGCCACCGAAGAAACCGGCTGGGTCGGCAACTCCGAATACTGGGGCGCCGCAATGAGCCACTTCCAGCGCCTGCTCGAAGAAGACAAGGCGACGCTGTGCGCGCCGCGCGTGACGCCGCTGGTGCAGAGCCAGCGCCGCATGCTGCGCCTGCCGCTGATCGCCCTCGAGGATTTCGTCACCGCCATGCGTGCGAACTGGCTGCGCACCAACGGCTTTCCGCGCAAGGCTGCCTGACGACGCATCCGCGCCACGTCGGCTCGTTGCCGCGTGGCACCCAGCATGAACGTCCCTCGTCCCTGCGACGGGGGCACAACCGGCTCCCTCCCTCTCCTTCAGTGGAGATTCGGCATCCCGCACTCGTGCGGGGTGCCATTTTTTTGGTTCATCGCACCTTTCCGGGGAAGGCGGCCTTGATCTTCAGGAAGAAATAGGTTGAGTCGCGGAATCCGTAGGCCATGCGTTTGATGACCTTGATGCGGTTGTTGACGCCCTCGAGGAC
>NZ_SSXV01000036.1 GCF_009469595.2 Thauera sp. 2A1
TCAGGGCCAGCAGACATCGGGTCTGCACAACAGGCCGGATATAAGACTGCAGCCAGATCCTCAAGCGTCAAATGCAAACTTCACTTGCCAAACCGGGAGGCGTCCATATAAGCGGGCTTGACCGCGACCTGAGATGTTCCCGTCGCGGTCAAGCCCGCTCCTACAGCACCATCAGCCCTTCAGCGCCGCCTTGATCTGCTCCAGCGTGCTCGGATCGTCGATCGTCGTCAGGTCGCCCGGATCACGGCCTTCGGCCAGCGCCTGGATAGAGCGGCGCAGCATCTTGCCGGAGCGCGTCTTGGGCAGGCCGCCGATGAAGTGGACGCGGGCCGGACGGGCGATGGCGCCGAGGCTCTCGTCGACCTTCTTCATCACTTCCTTCTCGAGCGCGGCACGCTTTTCGGCGGTGTCGACATCGGCGCCGTTCTTCACCACGGCGAAGGCCATCGGCATCTGGCCCTTCAACTCGTCGGCCACGCCCACCACCGCCACTTCGGCGATGGCCGGATGAGTCTGAACCGCTTCCTCGATCTCGCGCGTGCCGAGACGGTGGCCGGCGACGTTGATGACGTCGTCCATGCGGCCGAGGATGGAGTGGTAGCCCTTGTCGTCCTTGATACCCCAGTCGGACGAGGAATACACCACCGGATCCTTGAACAGGCTGAAGTAGGTGCTGACGAAGCGGTCGTCCTGGCCCCATACCGTCGACAGGCAGCCCGGCGGCAGTGGCGGCACGATGCCGACGATGCCTTTCTCGTTGGCGCCGCACTCGGTGCCGTCCTCTCGGAAGATGCGCAGGTCGTAGCCGAAGACCGGGAAGGCGGGCGAGCCGAGCTTGATCGGGCTGTCCTCGACGCCGCGGCAGATGGCGAGCATCGGCCAGCCGGTTTCGGTCTGCCAGTAGTTGTCGATGACGGGGATGCCCAGCTCTTCCATGATCCACTGGTGGCTGGTCTCGTCGAGCGGCTCACCGGCGAGGAAGAGGTGCTTGAGCGAGGACAGGTCGTATTTCTTGAGGAAGGCCGGGTCCTGCTTCTTCAGCACGCGCACCGCGGTGGGCGCGGAGAACATCACCGAAACCTTGTACTTCTCGACGATCTGCCACCAGATGCCGGCGTCGGGGCGCAGCGGCGTGCCTTCGTACATCACGGTCGCCATGCCGGCGAGCAGCGGGCCGTAGATGATGTAGCTATGGCCGACCACCCAGCCGATGTCGGAGGTCGAGAACATGGTCTCGCCCGCCTCGCCGGTGAAGATGTGCTTCATCGACGCCGCCAGCGCCACCGTGTAGCCGCCCGTGTCGCGCTGCACGCCCTTGGGCTTGCCGGTGGTGCCGGAGGTGTAGAGGATGTAGCTCGGCTCGGAGGATTCCATCCACTGCACCGGCACCTTCGCATCCATGTGCTTCGCGCGCAGCTCGGCGTAATCGACGTCGCGGCCTTCGACCCAGGGGAAGCCCTTGTCCAGGCCGCGGTCGACGATCAGCACCTTGGCGGGCGGGAATTCAGCCAGCTTGCAGGCCTCGTCCACCAGATGCTTGTAGGGCACCGGCTTGCCGTTGCGCATGCCGGCATCGGAGCTGACCATCAGCACCGGCTTGGCGTCGTCGATGCGCGTGGCGAGCGAACCGGACGCAAAGCCGCCGAACACCACCGAGTGGATCGCGCCGATGCGCGCGCAGGCCAGCATGGCGAAGGCAGCCTCGGCGATCATCGGCATGTAGATCAGCACGCGGTCGCCGCGCTTGACGCCAAGGTCCTGGTAGATCGCCGCCATGCGCTCGACTTCGCGCTGCAGCTCGGCGAAGGAATAGACTTTCTCTTCGTTGGTCTCGGTCGAGATGTAGACCAGTGCGCGGTCATTCGGCCGCGCTGCCGCATGGCGGTCGACCGCGTTGTAGCACAGGTTGGTTTCACCGCCCTTGAACCACTTGACGAAGGGCGGGCGCGAGAAATCGCAGATCTGCTCGGCCGGCTTGTTCCAGTGCACGAGCTGCGCCTGTTCGGCCCAGAACTCGTCGCGCTTGTCGATGGAACGGCGGTGGAACTCGGTGTAAGTCGTCATTTGCATCCTCTCCCTCTTTGAATCCCTCAAGGCAATGACTCGCGGCATGCGGGCATTGCGCTCGCTGCCGCCCCGGCAATCTAGATGTGCGTCTGCGTCACATCGAGATCGTCACCGCGACCTCCCGTCCTGTTTTCGATCTGCTTGAGCTGTGGGATCGGGAGGCCGCAGTGCAGCCGCGATTCTAGCAATTCCAGCAAGGGCACCAGCGTCATCAGCAGTTCGGGCAACTGTGTGGTGACTTCTTCCTGCTGACCGAGACGCAGGTGCCGCAACGCAGCATCGACGCTCAGGAGCGGCGATGCCCGCCGCTCAAGCATCCCCTGCGTCACCTCGCCGCGGTCGGCGATGACTTTGTTCCCACCGGCAGCCACGCCCGCTTGTGCGCGGCGCGTGGCCGTCTCCAGCAGGTCGCCCACCGAGCCCAGGCGGTCCGCTGCGGCGCTGGCCAAGCCGATCGACACGCTGACGCGGATGCGCTCCTCGCGATAGGTCATCACGAGGTTCTCCAGCCGCTGCTTGATGCGCAGCGCGAAGGCGCATCCCGCCACGAGGTCGGTTCCCGGTGCGAGCAGCGCGAACTGGCTGGCCGAGCGCTGCGTCAGCGTATCTTCGGCTCGGATGCGGCTGCCGAGCATCTTCGACAGCTTGCGGCCGATGAGCTGCACCACGTGGTCGCCATAGCGCGCCAGCAGCGGCGCGAGTTCGTCGAGCTCGACGACGAGGGCGACGATGTCGGTCTGCGTGCGGCGCGCGCGGGAGATCTCCTGCTGCGCCCGATGCTGAAGGTAGGCCTCGGTGGCGAGCCCGGTCGCGGGGTCCACCGGGCTTTGCCGCGACAGGGCGGCGCGGCTCTCCTCGAGTTCGTTCTGGGTCTGGGCCAGCCTCACCATCGAGTTCAGCGTGGCGAGCAGTTCCACGCCGCCGCCGCCCTTGGTGATGAAACCATTGGCGCCAAGCGACAGGGCCCGCTCGCGCGCCTTCTCGTCCTCGTCGCCCGACAGGATCACCACCGGCAGCGTGCGCACGCGGCCGAGACGGGAGCCACGGATGCGCTCGAGCAGGCCGTAGCCGTCCAGCCGCGGCATGCCGATGTCGGTCAGCACCAGGTTGATGGCGGGGTCGACCAGCAGCGCTTCCCAGGCCGCCTGGCCGTCGCTTTCCTCGCGCACATCGAACTGGCCGCGGATGTGCTTGGCGATGCTCGCCCGCACCATGCGCGAATCGTCGGCAACGAGGATCTTGGGCAGTTTTGCTTCGTCGTTCATGCGCATCCCCGCCGCAGGCCCTGCCCTCGTCAGGCGCCGATGCGCACGACGGTGCGGCCCTTGACCCGGCCAGCGATGAAGTCGTCGAACGCACCGGGCAGATCGTCGAAGCCGATGGTGCGCGTCACCGCGGCCAGGTGCTTCGGCTTGAGATCGGTCGCCAGCCGGTCCCACACGCGCTGGCGCGTGGGGAAACCCATGTAGCCGGAATCGATGCCCAGCAGGCTCACGCCACGCAGGATGAATGGGAACACGGTGGTGTCGAGCTTGAAGCTTGCGGCGTTGCCGATGCTCGCCACCGTGCCGGCCTGCTTCATCGTCGCCAGCACCCAGTGCAGGATGGGGCCGCCGACATTGTCGACCGCGCCCGCCCACTGCGCCGCCTCCAGCGGACGCACCTTGTCGAGCTCGATCGAGGAGCGCAGCTTGATCTCGGCCGCGCCCAGCATCTTCAGGTAATCGGTTTCGGCCTCCTTGCCGGTGAGCGCGACGACGTGATAGCCGAGCTGCGCCAGCATCTCGATCGCCAGGCCGCCCACGCCGCCGGTGGCGCCAGTGACGATGACCGGGCCGTTGGCGGGCGCGAGGCCGTTGTCCTCCATGCGCACGACGCCCAGCGCCGCGGTAAAGCCCGCCGTGCCCAGCGCCATCGCCTCGAACACATCGAGCCCGGCCGGCAGCGGCACCACCCAGCCGGCAGGCACGCGCGCGTATTCGGCGTAGCCGCCGTGATGCGCCACGCCGATGTCGAAGCTGGTGGCGATGACCTTGTCGCCGGGCTTGAAGCGCGCATCGGCGCTGTCGACCACTTCGCCCGACAGGTCGATGCCGCCCACGCAGGGGAAGCGGCGGATGATCTTGCCGGCGCCGGTGGCGGCGAGCGCGTCCTTGTAGTTGATGCTGGAGTAGCTCACCCGGATCAGCACTTCGCCCGCGTCGAGCTGCTCCGGCTGCATCGTCGTCAGGCGGCTGACGACCTTCCTGTTTTCATCCTGATCGATGACGAAGGCCTTGAATGCGCTCATGCAGCGTGTCTCCTGAGTGGAAGATCGTGTCTGTCGATCACCGGATTATAGCCACATGGGTGTGGAATCCTTCACGCGCGGTAGCCGCCCGCTTCAGTTCGCCGCCGGGGAGCCGATATCCTCCACACGAAAGCGTCCGCACCACCCTGAGATGACCCTGCCCGCCACGCCGTTGAGTTCGGCCGACGATTACGTCCGCCACTTTTCCAGCCAGGAATTGCCCGTGCTGCGCAAGACGCGCCGCGAGCTGGAAGCGCTGCGCGCCGCAGCCGACACGGTGAACGCAAAGCGGATCGCTGCAGTCGTGCTGGGCGATCCGCTGATGACGATGCGCCTGCTCACCCATCTCGAGCGCCATCGCGCAAAGTCACAGAACCACGACATCACGACGATCGACCGCGCCATCATGATGATGGGGGTCGAGCCCTTCTTCCACACCTTTGCCGACCTGCCGACAGTCGAGGACGCGCTGCAGGCCCATCCCCGCGCGCTGATCGGCGTGCTGAAGGTGATCGGCAATGCGCGCCGCGCCGCCGATCATGCGCGCGAGTGGGCGGTCGTGCGCCACGACCTGGACCCCAACGAGATCACCGTGGCGGCCCTGCTGCGCGAGGCAACGGAGATCGTGTGCTGGGTGTTTGCGCCCGAGCTGACACAGCGGGTGTATGCAATGCAGCACGCCGACCCCACGCTGCGCAGCACGGTGGCGCAAAAGACGGTGTTCGGGGCAACGGCCGACGAGATCCAGCTCGGCCTGATCCGCGCATGGCGGCTGCCCGAGCTGCTCGTTCATCTGCTCGACGAAACCTTGAGCGAAAACCCGCGCGTGCGCACGGTGAAGCTGGCCGCCGACTTCGCCCGCCACCTCGCGCACGGCTGGGACGATGCCGCGCTGCCGACCGACATCGACCTGATCGAGGAACTGCTCCGCCTGCCGCGCGACGTGCTGCTGCAGCGCATCGGCGTCCCGGAGGAGCACCGCGGCCGCTTCACCACCGCGCCGGCGGCCGACTGATTCAGCCGCAGGACTGCAGGTTGCCGAAGTTCAGCAGCAGCGCCGGGTGCTGATAGGCGAGGAAGATGACTGCGAGCGCGCCACAGGCGATGACGAGCAGGGACAGAATCACGAGGCGATTGATCGACGTTCTCCCGGGTGCGACCCATCGACGGCGCAGCGTGGCATGCGCAACGGCCCGGCCGACTGCGAGAGTATAGGATGTCGCCAACACCGGTTTCCACAAGCAGGAGTCAGGATTCATGAGCATTTCCGGCGCCGTTCTCTCGGGCATCGCGGTCCTCGCGCTGCTCTACACGGTCATGGCCTACAACGGTCTGGTCCGCCTCAAGCACAACGTCGCGCGCGCCTGGGCGAACATCGACGTGCTGCTCAAGCAGCGCCACGACGAGCTGCCCAAGCTGGTCGAAGTGTGCCGCCAGTACAAGCAGTTCGAGGCCACCACGCTGGCGCGCGTGACCGAGGCGCGGGCGCGTGTGGCCGCCGCGCGCGAGCAGCACGACGTGGCGGCACTGGGGGCGGCCGAGAGCGCGCTGCGTACCGGCCTGGGCCAGATCTTCGCGGTTGCCGAGGCCTATCCCGAACTCAAGGCCAACGAGCACTTCATGCAACTGCAGGCACGCATCACCGCGCTCGAGAACAGCATCGCCGACCGGCGCGAGCTCTACAACGAGGCGGTCAACGTGAACAACGTGCGCATCGACCAGTTCCCCGACCTCGTCATCGCGCGCCTGTTCCAGTTCATGGCGCAGCCGCTGCTGGAGTTCTCCACCGCCGAGAAGGCCGACATCGACCTGAAGGCGCTGTTCGGTAACTGATCCCCGCACCTCGCCGCCGCTTTCCCCATGCACGTCCGCCTGCGCCGCGACGGACTCAACGCCGCGCTGCCGCTCGCCCAGCTTGCGCTCGTCGCGCTCGCCCTGCGGGCCGGCCCCGGGCCGGCGGCCGTCGTCGCGCTGGCGTTGTTGCTGGCGTCCGGGCTCTATGGCTGGCTGCGCTCGCTGCATCATGCACGGATGATCCTCGACACGCCGACCGCGCGCATCGCCTCGGCCGCGCAGGGTTACGCCGAACTGCGCGGCCGAGGCCAGCCACTGCAGGGCACGCCGGTGCTGTCGCCGCTCAACGGCCTGCCGGTGCTGTGGTACCGCGTGCTCACCGAGCGCCGCGATCGCGACGGCAAGTGGCGCCATGAGCGCACCCACGAGAGCGACGCGTCCTTCCTCGTCGTTGACGCCAGCGGCGAGTGCGCCGTCGATCCGGACGGTGCCGAGATGCTGGTGCAACGCCGTGACGTGGTGGTGCAGGGCGAGCTGCGTCACACGCAATGGTCGCTGCTGCGCCACGATCCGGTGTATGTGCTGGGCGACTTCCTGACCCTGGGCAGCGTCACGCCCGAATTCGATGCCGCGGCGCAGGTGCGCGAGCTGCTCGCAGAGTGGAAGAAGGACCGCCCTGCCCTGCTCGCCCGCTTCGATGTCGACGGCGACGGCGAGATCGACCTGCGCGAATGGGAGCTCGCCCGCGCACAGGCGCGGCGCGAAGTGCGCCAGCAGCGCGACGCCGCCCTGTCGGCGGCCGAGGCGCATGTGGTGCGGCGCCCGGCGGACGGCCGGCTGTACCTGATCTCGGACCTCGATCCGGCGCGCATCGCGCGCCGCTACAAGCTGTGGTCGGTCTTCCACATGCTGGTGTTCCTCGGCACCGCGGCCGCGATTGCCTGGTTCCGGCAGCAGGGCGGCTTCTAGAGGAGGCGCTACCTGCATCATCCACAGCGGCGGGGTGAAGCCCGCCCTACGGACCGCGGAAATTCGCGGCGCGACTGCAGCCGTCCAGACAGGCGTGCATCACCCCGCAGCCCGGCTCTCCAGCTCTTCCCAGCGCGCCATCGCCGCCTCGATCTCGCCCTCCAGTGCTTCCAGCCGCGCCTTGATCAGCGCAACTTCCTGCGGCGCCTGCTGGTACAGCGCCGGGTCGGCCATGCGCGCGTGCAGCGCGGTCTGCTCGTCCTCCAGCGCGGCGATGCGATCCGGCAGACCCTCGAGCTCGCGCTTGTCGTTGAACGACATCTTCGCCGGCCGGCTCGCCGCGCCCTTGTCGGCGGAGGGCCTGACCGGCGCCGGCGTGGCCCGCTTCGCCGTGTCGCGCGCGGCCTCCTGGCTGGCGGCGCGCGCGGCCTGCACCCGCTGCCAGTCGCCGTAGCCGCCGGCGTATTCGCCCCAGCGCCCGTCGCCTTCGGCGGCGATGACCTGGGTCACCACGTTGTCCAGGAAGGCGCGGTCGTGGCTCACCAGGAACAGCGTGCCCTCGTAGCCGGCGAGCAGTTCCTCGAGCAGGTCGAGCGTCTCGATGTCGAGGTCGTTGGTCGGCTCGTCCAGCACCAGCAGGTTGGCCGGCCGCGCGAACAGGCGCGCGAGCAGCAGGCGGTTGCGCTCGCCGCCGGACAGCGACTTCACCGGCGAACGCGCCCGTTGCGGCGCAAAGAGGAAATCCCCCAGGTAGCCGATGACGTGCTTCTTCTCGCCGCCGATCTCGACGAAATCCGAGCCCGGACTGATCACTTCGGTGAGCGGCAGTTCCGGATCCAGTTGCGCGCGCAACTGGTCGAAGTAGGCCACCGCCTGCCGCGTGCCGCGGCGCACCGTCCCCTCGTCCGGCGCGATCTCGCCGAGGATGAGCTTGAGCAGCGTGGTCTTGCCGGCGCCGTTGGGGCCGATGAAGCCGATGCGGTCGCCGCGCATGATGCGGGTGGAGAAATCGCGCACCACCGTGCGATCGCCGAAGCGCTTGGTGACGTGGGTCAGCTCGGCCACCATCTGGCCGCTCTGTTCGCCCCGGTCGACCGCCAGGCTGACGTTGCCGAGCCGGTCGCGGCGCGCCGCGCGGGCCACGCGCAAGGCCTCGAGGCGGCGCACGCGGCCCTCGTTGCGAGTGCGCCGAGCCTCCACGCCCTTGCGGATCCAGACCTCCTCCTGCGCGAGGAACTTGTCGAAGCGCGCGGCCGCCTTGGCTTCGGCCTCGAGCTCCTCGGCCTTGCGGCGCTGGTAGTCGGTGAAGCGCCCCGGATAGCTCGCGAGCTTGCCGCGATCCAGCTCGATGATGCGGGTGGCGACGTTGTCGAGGAACACCCGGTCGTGGGTGATCACCACCACCGCGCCGCGAAAATCGCGGATCAGCTCCTCCAGCCACAGGATGCCGTCGAGGTCGAGGTGGTTGGTAGGTTCGTCCAGCAGCAGCAGGTCCGGTTCGGCCACCAGCGCGCGCGCCAGCGCGACGCGCTTGACGCCGCCACCCGACAGGCTGGAAACCTTCGCCTCTGCCGACAGTCCGAGCCGGGCCAGCATGTGCTCGACACGCTGGTTCAGGCGCCAGCCCTCCGCGGCTTCGACCGCATGCTGCAGGCGGTCGAGCCGGGCCATCGCCTCTGGCGTGGCATGCTCGGCCACCGCCACCATGGCCGCGTGATAGTCCACCAGCAGCCGCGCGGCATCGCCCAGGCCGTCGGCGACAGTGGCGAACACGTCGCGCTCCAGGTCGAAGTCGGCCTCCTGCGGCACGTAGGCGGTGACCAGGCCGGCCTGGCGCCACACGCCGCCGTCATCCAGCGCCGCCTGCCCTGCGACTGCGCGCAACAGACTGGACTTTCCCGAGCCATTGCGCCCGATCAGTGCGACGCGCTCCCCGGGATCGAGCTGGAAGCTGACATGGTCGAGCAGATCGACGTGACCAAAGGCGAGACAGGCGTTTTCGACCGATAGCAGTGGCATGAGGGGCGCGGCACGGGGCCGGGAAGAAGAATCGAAACCGGATTTTATCCGCCAGACTGCATCGCGGTCCGCTTCGCGCATAATGCAGTGCAACAATCCTTGCCGCTTTGCAGGCAACATCCAGGACAGACGGCGAATGGAACAGACTCTCGCAAAATTTACCCTGCCCGATCAAGACCCTACGGTGTTGTGGGCGGAGCTGGTTGCGCACTTGCGGCCGCCGCGCCCGTCGCAGTCGCAACGCGCTGCGGAGGCGCTGCGCGTGCTGACGCACACGCTGGCGCGCCGGCCCGAACTGCGCCACGCGCTTCGCACCTCGCTGCTGGACCTGTTTCGCGAGCGCAAGCAGGTCTCGCTCTATGTGTCGTCCGGCCTGCTGCCGTCCACCGGCTTCTTCTCGGAAACGTCGCGCCGCATCTCCGGCCGCCTGCTGCCGCAGGTCATCGACACCGCCTACATGAAGGACGTGCTGTCGGTCGTGTTCAATCGCCGTGACGATGATGTCTGGGTGAACGCGGTTCCCGACGAACTCTGGCTGGATTTGATCGCCACCGTTCTCGACGAGGCCGAGCCCCGCGCCGAGGAAGATGCCAGCGAGCTGCCGCCCGCCCTCGTCGAAATCCTCGAGGCGCTGCGCGTTCTGTCCTACCACGTCTCGGCGATCGGCCTGGATCCCGAGCTGGTGCGGATCGATCCCAACCTCGAGGAATACGAATCGCCCTTCCTCGCCCAGAATGCGGAACTGCTCGCCTACATCCAGCGCTACATCGACTGGTGGAGCACGCCCGGCGCCATGGTCGCGGACGAAAAGCACCTCACGGTGATGCTCGGCCAGTGCGGGGAGGTGCTGCAGCGCGTGCGCAAGCGCGCCACCCGCATCGGCACCAGCCTGACGCTGACCTTCACGCTGGAGCGCCTGCGACAGCACCTCGAACGCATCGCTGAACTGCTCGCCGTGCTCGACGAGCTGCGCACTCGGCGCGTGGTGCACGACGTCGCGCCGCGGCTGATCCGCCTGTTCAAGGCGCTGGTGCGCGCCGAGTGCCGAAAGAACCACCTGTTCGACTACTGGGGCCAGAACGTCGAGTTGCTGTCGCTGCGCATGACCGAGAGTGCCAGTCGCACCGGCGAGCACTACATCACCAGCACGCGCGGCGAGTATTTCCGCATGCTGAGCTCGGCGGCGCTGGGCGGCATCATCATTGCGCTGATGTCGGCGCTCAAGATCGTGCTCGGCAAGCAGGGCATGGCGCCGCTCAACGAGGCGCTCGCCTTCTGCCTGAACTACGGCCTGGGCTTCGTGCTGATCCACATCCTCGGCGGCACCGTCGCGACCAAGCAGCCGGCCATGACCGCCAACGCCATCGCTGCGTCCATCGGCGAGGCCAGCGGCAAGACGCGCGACCTGGAAGCGCTGGCCGATCTCATCGCACGCACCGTGCGCAGCCAGCTTGCGGCCATCCTCGGCAACATCGGCCTGGCCATTCCGGTGGCGATCGCGGTGGGGCTGGCGGTCCACGCCATCAGCGGCACGCATTTCATCACGCCGGAGAAGGCCAACACGCTGCTCGGCGAGATCGATCCGCGCAATGGGGCACCGTTCTTCGCTGCGATCGCGGGCGTCTGCCTGTTCCTGTCGGGGCTCATTGCCGGCTACTACGACAACCTGTCGGCCTACAACCGCATTCCACAGCGCCTGCTGCAGTTGGCCGGGCCGCGGCGCCTGCTGGGGGAGGCGCGCATGCAGCGCGTGGCAAACTACATCGAGAACAACCTGGGCGCACTCGCCGGCAATTTCTTCTTCGGCTTCCTGCTGGGCGGCACGACGGCGCTGGGCGTGTTGTTCGGCCTGCCGCTGGACATCCGGCACATCGCCTTCTCGTCGGCCTACGTGGGCTATTCGGCCGAGGCACTGGGCTTCGCCCTGCCGTGGCAGACGGTGAGCTTCGCGCTCGGCGGCGTGCTGCTGATCGGCCTGGTGAACCTGGCGGTGAGCTTCTCGCTGACCCTGACGGTCGCGATGCGCGCGCGCCGCATCAGCTTCGCCCAGGGCCGCACCCTAGGCCGCCTGCTGCTGCAACGATTCCTGAAGCGACCGCAGGAGTTCTTCCTGCCGCCCCTGCGCGGCGCGAAGCCCGCGCCGAGGGCGGACAACCCCACCGAGCATGCCTCACCGGGCGCGGCGCCGTCGACGCCAAATAAGCCCGAGCCGCTTGGACCGGACGCCCCGAACGGCTAGAATGCGCGCCTCATCTCGCCATAGTTCAATGGATAGAACGGGCGCCTCCTAAGCGCCAGATCTGGGTTCGATTCCCGGTGGCGGGACATTCACACCCGTATCGCCCAGCCTCACGAAGGACCAGAAACCCGCACAGCTACAGGCTTTGCGGTTCTTTTTGGGCGATGATGCCTTACCGGACGCCCGTCAGCAGCTTGCGCAGGTGTTCGACCGGAATGGCGTAACTGATGCCCGAGGGGTCGGTCAGCACGCTCTCCTTGGTCGATTTCACGAAGACCATGTTCATGATGCCGATGACCTCGCCGGTCTCGGGATCGAACAGCGGGCTGCCGCTGTTGCCGGGGTAGGACGTGGCGTCGAGCTGGTAGACCCGAAACACTTCGCCCGACAGGCGACGCACCAGCGCAGGATTTAGGTCGCGCGCATTGGCTTGCGGGATGCCGATCGGGGTGATGGCCGAGACGATGCCGCGGTGGGTCACGGGCGTCATGCCCAGGACGTTGCCGATGGGAAAACCGGTGAAGGCAACCGACTGCCCTTCCTGCACCCGCGCGCCGTTTGCGAGCGGCAGCGGCGGCAGGACGCCACCGCCCTGCAGGCGCAGCAGCGCGAGATCGTGGCCACGATCGCTGACCACGCGCTCCACCGGATGAACCTTTCCGGTCTGCTCCTCGCCGGGCGACACGACGACCAGCATCTCCATCTGCTCGCTGGCGATCGACTCGGGCACGACGTGCGCATTGGTCGCGACCAGCCGGCCATCGCCGACCGCAAAGCCGGTACCGAGAAACCGGAAGGCAGGACTACGCGTGCGTTGATAGGTTCCGACCGCCACGATCGAGGGCTTGATCTGCGGCAGCATCAGCACCAGATCGGCCAATGCCGGCCGCGGCAGGGCGGTTCCAATGGCGGTCGCGAGCAGCGCCAGCAGCATGCGCCGGCGCGAGGACGCTGCGATCGTCGCACTCCCCGTCACGACTCCCCCGCCCCCTGAGCACTGGTGGCACGAAGGCCGGAAACGGCGACGCTCGGCGCAACGATACGCTCGTCGTAAGGATGATGACGGCTGCGGACGAAGGCGAGAATGCGCTCGACGTAGCCCTGCGTCTCCCGAAACGGCGGAACGCCACGGTAACGATCGACCGCGCCCTCCCCGGCGTTGTAGCCGGCGGCCGCCAGGGCGATGTCGCCGCGGAAGTACGCCAGCAGCCAGCGCAGGTAGGCGAGGCCGCCGCGGATGTTCTGCTCGGGGTCGTAGGGATTGCGCACGTTGAAGCGCTCGGCGGTCTCGGGGATCAACTGCATCACGCCCATTGCGCTCTTCGGTGACACCGCGCCCGGGTTGAGGTTGGACTCGGTCATGCCGATCGCCAAAGCGAACTGCGGCTGTATGCCGTATTGCGGCGCCAGCTTCACCAGCAACTGAGCAATCTCCCGGCGTGCCGGCGCCATGCCGGCGACGACGCCCTCCACCGGCCAATGCTCGAGCACGGTCTCGGTCGGCGTGTGCATGCACTCGGGCACGGCGCCCGTATATTCGCCGGTGAAGCGCAACATGCGCTCCGCGTGCACATGGCCCAGTTGCGCCGCCATCGCAAACAGCGTGCCGGCGAAGGCGTCGTTGCGCTCGACGCCGCGGCCGTTGGCGTACATCCAGCCGAGCGCATACATGCCCTCAGCGTTACCCAGGCGGGCAGATTCGCAATACAGCCGCGCCGCATGCTTCTGGTCGCGCGGCACGCCTTCGCCATGCTCGTAGGTCAGGCCCTGCTCCGCGAGGTAGCGCGCCTGCGCCGCAAACGCCGTCCTGACGGCCTGTTCTTCCTGCCCGGCCACGACGGCCGGGGGCAGCACCGAAAGCCCCAGACTCGCGATGAGGAAGCGGACCTGCTTCAACGCACGCTTGTTCGATCGCTTCATGGCAACGCTCCACAGCAGACGGGGATCACCGGCAACGGCTCCACACTTACAGTCGCCACACCTTGGCGCCCGCCGCTTTCAACATCGCCTGATCATAAGCAGACTTGACGTCGGCGAACACGCCGCCCGGCGCGAGCTTTTGCAACAGTCGGGCAGCCGGCGCCCCGACGTATTCCCGGTGCGACACCGCCGCCACGATCGCGTCCGCAACCGGCAGCTCGTCCCAGGGCGTGAGACTCACCCCATATTCGTGAACCGCCTCGTCCGACGACGCGACCGGGTCATGGACATGCACGTTGCAGCCGTAGCTCTGCAGCTCGTGGATGACGTCGATCACCTTGCTGTTGCGCAGGTCGGGGCAATTTTCCTTGAAGGTCAGCCCCAGCACGATGACGTTGGCCCCCTTGATGCCACAGCCGTTGCCGATCATCTGCTTGACCGTCTGTTCGGCGACGTACTTGCCCATGCTGTCGTTGATGCGGCGACCGGCGAGGATGACCTGCGGGTGATAACCCAGCATGTCGGCCTTGTGCGTAAGGTAGTAGGGATCGACGCCGATGCAGTGACCGCCGACGAGGCCCGGCCGGAAGGGCAGGAAGTTCCACTTGGTGCCTGCCGCCTCGAGCACTTCCAGCGTGTCGATACCGATCTTGTGGAACAGCACGGCCAGTTCGTTCATCAACGCGATGTTGAGGTCGCGCTGGGTGTTCTCGATGACCTTCGCCGCCTCGGCCACCTTGATCGAGCTTGCCGGGGCGACGCCAGCGGTGATCACGTCGCCGTAGATACGCTTCACCGTCTCCAGGGTTTCGGGTGTGTCGCCGGACACCACCTTGACGATGCGGGTGACGGTACGCTCCTTGTCGCCAGGGTTGATGCGCTCGGGCGAATAGCCGACGAAGAAATCCTGCTTCCATTTCATGCCGGACTCGCGCTCGAGAATGGGAATGCAGATCTCTTCCGTGGCGCCCGGATAGACGGTGGATTCATACACGACGATGGCGCCGCGCTTGAGGTTCCGCCCGGCGGTGGTCGACGACTTCACCAGCGGTGTGAAATCCGGCTGGTGCGCTTCATCCACCGGCGTGGGCACGGCGATGATGACGAAATCAGCCTCGCGCAGCACCGTGGGATCGGTGTGGCAGGTGAGATGCACAGCGGCACGCAGATCGTCGGACGACACCTCACCGGTGGGGTCGTTGAACTCGCGGTAGGCGGCGACCTTCTCCTCGGAGAGGTCGAAGCCGACGGTGCGGTACTTCTTTCCGAACTCGACGGCGAGCGGCAGGCCGACGTAGCCGAGGCCGATGACGGCGATGGTGGTCATGCGTATTTCCTTGCGATGTATCAGAGAGTCTTGAGCAATGCGGTGGCCTCGGAGTGGATGGGCGTCCCCTCCTTCAGCTTGGGCATCATGGTTTCGATTTCCTTGCGCGCATCGGCCGGCCGGCCCAGCTTGGCATAGGCCTTGGCGAGGTTGAGGCGCAGGGAGGCAGCGTCGGGTGCGAGTGAGACCGCGCGATTGAGGTTGGCGAGCCCTTTCTCGGCCTGGCCCTGCTCGACCTGGATCATTCCGACCGTGTCAAGAATCGCCGCACTGTCAGGGGCCATCTTGAGGGCCTGCTCGCCATACTCGAGCGCCTTCGGATCCTTGACCTGGCTGGCGGTCCACGCGAGGTTGTTGAGCACCAGCGCATTGTCGGGCGCGAGCTCGTTCAGCGCACGATAGAGCTGCGCGGCGTCGGCGTAGCGCTTCTCGGCCAGTGCACGTTCGGCCAGATAGCCGCGCACCGCGGTGTCCTTGGGCCGCTCACGCAGCCAGTCTGCAGCCAGCTTGTCGGCCTCGTTCTTCCGCTCGGCGCGCAATAGTGCGGCGTGGAGCTTCACCAGGTTCTGCGGATCGCGCCCCTTGTCGAGGGCGCGGCGGTAGCTCGTCGCGGCATCCGCCCATTTGCCGCCGGCAGCCTGGATGTCGCCTTCCATCGCATGGCCGACCGCGGCATCCGCGCGCTGTTTCTGCACCGCGCGCGCGATCTGCAGTGCGCCGTCGCGATCACCGCGCGCGACGAGGATGCCGGCGAGTCGCGCCTGCGCATCCACCGCGTCGGCGCGGATGGCCAGCGCCTTGCGCAGCGACTGCTCGGCAGCGGTCAGGTCCTTGTTGGCGCGATGGATGTCCGCGAGCTGAACGAGCGCGCCGATGGCACGCGGCTGCAAGGCCAGCACCTTGTTGAGCGACGAGATGGCCTGCTGGGTTTCGCCCGCAGCAAGCTGGGCGCGGGTGGCCGCCTCCAGGGCACGCAGATCGTTCGGGTAGGCAGCGACCGCCTCCTGCGCGACCGACAGCGCGGCCTTGGTGTCCCGCGTGCGCAGGTAGTGCTGGACGAGGGCGAGCTTCGGCACCAGCGCGGCAGGCGACGCCTTTTCCGCGCGCTGCAGCGTTGCCAGCACTGCCGCCGGCTCGGCGCCGGTGGCCGCCTGGAAATCGGCGTAGGCAAGCTGGGCCTCGACATTCTTGGGGTCGCGCTCGGCAATCGCCTTCAAGCGCGCGAGGCCGTTCTCGGGTTTCTTGTCGGCGATGTCCAGGCGCGCAAGGTTCACTGCCGCCGCGAGGTAATCCGGCTTGATCGTCAGCGCCTTCTCGAAGGCGGCGCGCGCCGCGGCCGGATCGCGCTTGGCCAGCATCAGGCCACCGCGCAGATTGTGCACCAGCGGGTTGTCGGGCTGCTTGCGCTCGAGTTGAACCTGCGCCTGCAGCGCCTTGTCGAGCTCGCCACGGCGCATGTGCCCGGCGACCAGGGCGAGATCGGCGCGGATCCCACCTTCGTCCATCTGCGACGCGGTTTCGAGTTCGCTGAACGCTCCCTGAGCATCCCCGCCCGCCATCTTGGCCACACCCAGTTGCATGCGCGCACGCGCATCTTCCGGCGCCGCCTTGGCAGCGCGCTCGAAGTAGGACTCGGCCTTGGCAAAATCGCCGTTCGAAAGATAGACCTGTCCGGCGAGGCCCAGCAGGCGGGGATCGAGAGAAGGCGACTCCAGCAATGGCTGCAGCACTTCCATCGCACGTTGCGCCTCACCCAGAGCAAGGTGCGACGTGACCAGCATCGTTCGCGCCAGCACTTGGCCTGGCGCGCGCGACAGCACCTTGGTCAGGTGGATCTGCGCCTGGACCTGCTCGTTCAACCTCACCATCGCCGTGCCGGCGAGCAGATGCGCGGGCAGGAATTCCGGCGCCGACTTCAATGCGGCGAGCGCGCCATCGCGTGCCTCGACGAAGCGATTGTTGCGGAAGTCGATGAAGGCCTGCAGGTAGATCGTCGACGGATCCTTAGGTGCGACCTTCTTCATCGCTTCCAGCCGCGAGACCGCTTCCTCCGGACGATTCTGCTGCAGCAGCAGCGACACCAACGAGTAATGGCTGCCGACATTGGACGGATTGATCCGGACCACCTCCTGCAGTGCCTTGATGGCGTCGTCCGGCCGCTTCTGCGCGAGCGCCGCCTCGGCGAGCGCGCCGTGAACCTCGGCCAGATCCGGATTTCGGGCAACTATGGCCTGAAGGTCGGTCTCTGCACCCGCGGCATCGCCGCCGTAAAGCCTGGTGCGCGCCAGACCGACACGTGCGAGCGCGTCGTCGGAACCGGCAAGCGCCTTCTCGTAGCTGGCGCGCGCCTTCGGCAGGTCGCCCTTGACCATGTAGGCGTCGCCCACAGCGGTGAGCACGATGGACTGCGCCTTGGGATCGTCGAGCGCAACGTCCGAGAAATCCTTGACGATGCGATCGACCTCGCCCGAGCGCAGCAGCGAGCGCGCGAGCAGCGGCAGGACTTCGTTCTTCGAATAACCCAGATCGAGCGCGCGCTGAAGCTCCTTCACCGCGCCGGGCACGTTGCCCTGCTCCAGATTCACCTTGCCTAAGAGGAAACGCGCGTCGACCAGGTTGCCGTTGGCCTGCAGCGCACTCTTGAGTTGGATGCTTGCTGCGTCGAGATCCTTCTTCTCGAGATAACTCTTCGCCGACGCCACCATCTGCTCGGGGCTGTCCTTGCAGCCGGTCAGAACGAGTGCAGAGAGTGTCAGGGCCGCAATGGCGCTGGCCCTCCCGGCCCATGCCTTGCGTTGCGGCTTGTTGTGCAGCTTGCTCACTGTCAGTTCTCCTTCTTCAGGCCGAAACGATTGATCAGGTCATACAGGGATGGGCGGCTGATGCCCAGCAGCTCGGCAGCGCGGGCGACGTTGCCATTGGTGCGCGCCATGACGCGCAACACGGCGCGCCGCTCAGCCTCGTCGCGCACCTGCCGAAGATTGAGCATCTCGACGTCGTCTTCCACCGCGTCGAGCCCGAGGTCGTCGGCGCCGATGCGGGCACCGTCGGCCATGATCACCGCGCGCTTCAGGCAGTTTTCCAGCTCGCGCACGTTGCCCGGCCAGGGATGCGATTCGATTGCAGCGACCGCGTCATCGCCGAGGCCAAGCCCCGTTCTGCCGTTCTCACGGCTGAAGCGCTGCACGAACGCGTGCGCCAGAAGCACCGCATCTCCCTGCCGCTCGCGCAGCGGGGGGATGTCGACGACGATCTCTGCGAGACGATAGTAAAGATCCTCCCTGAACAGCCCTGCGCGAATCTGCGCTTTCAGGTCACGGTGGGTCGCGCAAACGATGCGCACATCGACCGGGATTTCCTCGCGTCCGCCGATGCGCTCGATGACCCGCTCCTGCAGGAAGCGCAGCAGCTTGGCCTGGAGCGGCAGCGGCAGATCGCCGATTTCATCCAGGAAGAGCGTACCGCGATGTGCTGTCTCGATCTTGCCCAGCGTCTGCCTGACCGCCCCGGTGAACGCCCCCTTCTCGTAACCAAAAAGCTCGCTTTCCAGCAGCGTGTCCGGGATGGCCGCGCAGTTTATCGCGACGAAGCGCTCGGCGGTGCGCGGCGAGAGCACGTGCAACGCACGGGCCAGCACTTCCTTGCCGGTGCCGCTCTCGCCGAGCAGGGCAACGGTGACCGAGGCCGATGCCAGCTTCTCGATCGTCCGGCAGATCTTGAGCATGCCCGGATCGCGCGTCAGCAGGCCCGAAAGAGGGCTCGCCTGGATCGCCACCAGCCGCGCATTCTCGGCCTGCAGGTCGTACATGCGGAAAGCGCGATCGATGGTGAGCTCGAGCATTTCAGGCTCGAAGGGCTTGGCGAAGAAGTCGTAGGCGCCCATGCCGACCGCCTTCACCGCGTTCTCGCGGTCGTGCTGGCCAGTCAGCACAATGACCTTCGTCTCCGGCGCAAGCGCGATGATTTCGCCTAGCAGTCGGAAACCTTCGCTGACGTCGTCGGGCGCGGGCGGCAAGCCCAGGTCCATCGTGACCACCGCCGGCTCGTGCCGGCGCAGTTGCACGATCGCACTCTCGCGATCGCTCGCCAGCACGGTTTCGAAACCGTCGAACGCCCAGCGCATCTGCTTCTGCAGCGCAGGGTCATCCTCGACGATCAATAGTGTACGTTGTTGCTTCTCAGCCATTCACGGGTTCCATTTCCGGCGTTTGCCGGGCGCTTCCGCGATTCCCGCGGGGCAGATCGATCGTCACCCGCGTTCCTCGCCCCACCTCGCTGTCGAAGCGGAGCGCCCCACCGATTTCATTCACATACTGCCGGGTTTCGAAGACGCCGATGCCCATACCGCTGGTCTTCGTCGTCTGGAAGGGACGTGACAGTCGCTCACGCAGGAAGTCGGGGGCCATGCCGCAGCCGGTATCCTCGACGATGATCTGCACGCGACCCGCATCGCCGCGGGCGATCCTCAGGCTGACGATACCATCCTCCTCCGTCGCATCCAGTGCATTTTGCACGATATGACCGATGATTCGCTCGAGCCGCTCGGGGTGCGCGAGGACCTCCACCGATCCGCCGATTTCTTCTTTCAACCCCACCTCGGGAAGCTGACCGCGCTTCGAACGACACACGTTGCGCGCAATGTCGACGACGTCCAGCAGCCTGGGTGGATCGATCGACCGCTTTTCCTGCAACTGGCCCATCAGGCCACGCATGCGCGACTCGACATGCGCCACCGTCTCGAGCATGTCCTGCTGGAACTCGGGATTGTCCCTGTGACGCTCCGCGTTCTTCAGCATCAAGGACAACTGCGCCACGAGGTTCTTGAGGTCGTGGACGACGAAAGCCGACATGCGATTGAAGGAATCGAACTTGCGGGCCTCGAGCAGGGCTTCCGCTGCCTGCATGCGCTCAAGGTATCCGGCTGCCTGCCGTTGCGCCGTCTTGAGCAGGTCGAGCACCTCCCAATCGATTTCAAACGGTGCCCTCGGCGCGTTGAGCACGACGAAGCCCAGCAGGGGACCACTGCCCTTGAGAGGAACGACCAGCCAGGCATCCTGCATGACGGAAAGCCACTCCGGCAGCCGGAGCTCGCCATATTGGGCCGGGCGGAGGCGGTACTCCTCGAGACTGATGATCCATTCCCTGTGATCGAGAAAACAGCAGAAGGACGAATCGGCCGCTTCGCTGACTTCGCTGGAGGGCTGGTTCAGCCGCGCGTGCATAGAGAATAGGCCATCGGCATTGCGCAGCCAGAGACTGCCACCGGGACTTTCGACCAGGTCGGCGAGCGCCCTGATCACCGACTGCCCCAAATCCCCTCCAGCCGAGGCCAGCGCCTGCGTGAAACGCAGCCATTCGTTGCGGTAGTCGTAGCGATAGGGAAACAGGTGCTTGTTCAGGAACACGCGCAGGCGCGCACGCTGCGCACCGGAAAAAAGCAGCATGCCGAGCAGCACCAGCCCGGCAAAGAGCAGCGTGAGTTGCAGCGCCCTGCCCCAGTCGCCGCCGAAATAACGGATGTAATAGCCCGCGGCCGAGATCACCAGCAGATAGAGCCCGGAAACCGCAAGCGCCGTGGAATGGAAGACCATCTCGCGCGACATCGACATGCGCACGGTCCACGACGGGTTGCGCGCGCCCGACATTGCGATCAGCGGAATCAGCAATGCGTGTGCAATTCCGCGCATCGCCCACACGTCGGTATCGAGTCGTCCGAAGAGCGATCCATCGGCGAAGCAATAAAGATCGAAGACATAGCCCGCACCAAGCGCGATGCAGAGAGGCTTGATCGCCCAACGCGACGCGGCCGGCACACCGCGAAACAGCTGCTCGACGAGCATCAACCCGACCACCGCCTGCGCAAGCCAGGCTGCGAAAACAGGCCGGAGCGGCAAAGCGGCCGCGGCACCCGACATATCGATCGCAAGGCTGACCACTTGAGCGACAACGACTACGCCGGCCAGCACGGCAGGCCATCTGGCCGGCCGATCGGATATGGTGCGCAGCAGCATGACAAGGAAGGCATACCACGCGCCCGTCCGCACAGCGTCGAGCACGCCGCACAAGCCGAACAGCAGAGGGTTGTCTGTTCTCGCGTACGCAGCCGACGCAAGCGCCCACAGGCAGGAGGCCAGGATTGCGCCCAGCAGCGTAGCTCCCGCAGGACCGCCGCGCCAGGCAAGAAAGGCGTAGACGCCGAAAATCAGATACGCGATGGCCGCCAGGCCATAGCCCCAATACGCCACTTCGAGCAAGACACGCCCCTTGCGCCAACCACGTTCCGGCCCGGTATCACATCAACAGGCCAGCCTGAACTCATCCGCCCGTGCCGACGCACGCATCCGTCAATGGGCACCCTCGCCGGTCAGCACGACGCGAACGGTCTCGAACAGGACGAGCACATCGAGCACCAGGGTGTGATTCTTCACATAGTACAAATCGTACTGAAGCTTCTGTACCGCATCATCGACTGAGGAGCCATACTGGTATCGAACCTGCGCCCAGCCTGTCACGCCTGGCTTGACGCAGTGACGCACCGCATAGAACGGGATCTCGCGAGCCAGTTGATCCACGAAGAAGGGGCGTTCCGGCCGCGGGCCGACAAGGCTCATTTCACCCACGATCACGTTCAGAAGTTGCGGCAATTCGTCGATGCGCAGCTTGCGTATGACGCGACCGACACGCGTAACCCGATCGTCATTGGAGCTGGCCCAGCGCGGCTTGCCGTCCTTCTCGGCATCGCGGCGCATGCTGCGAAACTTGATGACCTTGAAAACCCGCCCTCCGAGACCGACCCGCTCCTGCCGGTAGAAGAGCGGCGCGCCATCCTCGAGCAGGATGAGCAAGGCAGTGACGAGCATGATCGGCAGCGCCAAGACAAGCAGCATGATTGCCGCGCAGAGGTCGAAGCAGCGCTTCACCAGCGTTCTCGCCCAACCCTGACGAAATCCATCGCCATAGATGAGCCAGCTCGCGCGCAGCGAGTCCACCGGCACCTGCCCCTGCACTCGCTCGAAGAATGAAGACAGATCCAGCACGCGGACGCCGTTCAACTTGCAATCAAGCAATTCCCGAAGCGGCAGCGCGCCACCACGGCGCTCCCGAACCGCGACGATGATTTCATTGACCTTGTGCTTTCGCACCAGTTGAACAAGATTACCTGCCGGCAGAATCGAGCGAGCATCGACCGTGACTTCCTCACCCCTGTCCGACGGAAAAAAGCCGACGACATCGACACTGCGCTGGAGGGGCTGTGTCAGATCGCGATAGACCGCCTGTGCGTCGGGCCCGGTTCCCATGATCAGCACTCGCGGCGCAAACAGCACCGCGGCCTGACGCTGATTGATCACGCCGCGCCCCAGCAGGACAGCCCCCAGCCCAAGCACGACCCACCACTGCGTGGCATCGTTCGTCGGTGCGCCCCACGGCAGGGCCCCGAAGATCAGGTAGGCAACCGGTACGCTCACCACAACGGAGAGGACAACCCGGGAAAACGCCTGGCGTGTCGATCGGCGGTTCAATGGGCGATACAAGCCCATCGCCGAATTCAGCCCCACCATGACGACGGCGAAGACCAGTGCCGACGGTGTGATCGCCGCCCAGAGCCCAGCTTGCGGCTGCGCGTGGGACCAGATTGCCGCAACAACGAGCACAAACAGGAGCGTGGCGTCGAACAGCGCCTGTTGCAGCGTGTGCAGGGGAAAGTAGTGGCTGAACACTTTCAGCATGATGGTCCTCAGCAAACTTGCGCCACGCGGAACCGGCGCAGCCGCATAGAGCGAAACTGCTTCCACCATAGCCGAAGCCAGACTGACAGGCCGTTAAACCGGTCACACTTGCCCAGAGGTGTTACGCAAAGCCGTACTCAAGCAATTGTTTTTATGAATCTTTCGTACGCTGTCCGAAAACGCGGCGAGATGGTAACACAGGCCCACCCTCGACGGCCTTGTACGCTAAACTCAGGCATCCCGGCATCACCGATTTTGCATCCCGGTTGCGATGCGCCTCGGCCATTCGCTGCCGCCTTGTCGAGCCCGCTGGGATTTCTGTTCCTTTTTTCATCACTCCAGGAAACTGACATGACTGAAGTAAACCGTGATTTCTCGGAACTTTATGGATACCGCTTCGAGGATCTGAAGCCGGAAATGAGCGCTGCGTTGTCGAAGACCGTCAGTGAAGCCGACATCCTGATGTTCGCCGGCGTGTCCGGCGACACGAATCCCGTTCATCTGGACGCTGAATTTGCTGCCAGTACCATGTTCGGCGGTCGGATCGCCCACGGCATGCTGTCCGCGGCGCTCATCTCCGCGGTCTTCGGCACCCGCCTGCCAGGTCCGGGCTGCATCTACCTGAGCCAGACGCTGAAGTTCAAGGCGCCGGTGAAGATCGGCGACACCGTGGTTGCCCGCGTCACAGTCAAGGAACTGAAAACCGAAAAGCGTCGCGCGGTATTCTCGACCGTGTGCACCGTACGCGGCAACGTGGTGCTGGACGGTGAAGCGGAGATCATGATTCCGGCGCGAGCCTGATTCCCCTCGGCGACCGACGACAGGGGCGAGGCGGACGTTACCGCTCGCCTCCGCACTGGAGCGTGTTTTGGTGAAGTGCACACGCACGAACGCCCGAGACCAGGAGTGGTCTCGGGCGTTGAGTGATGGGGTTAGTCTGACGATGACCTACTTTCACGAGGGCGGACCTCACTATCATCGGCGCGGTCTTGTTTCACGGTCCTGTTCG
>NZ_SSXV01000037.1 GCF_009469595.2 Thauera sp. 2A1
CGGCGGGGATGGTGTTGATGTACTCGGTCGTGGCCGAGTAGGGGATGTTCACCCCTTCCTGGCGCGCCGTCGCAATCAGCGTCTCGATCAGAAAGTGCGCACGCTCAGCGCCTGCGTGCTCGATGACGCCAGCCAGCGCGTCGACCCATTCCGCGGTTTCACGGACGTCGATATCACCTTGATTGCTCATGTTGTCTCCTCGGATTGACGGCGCGCAGGAAGCTTGAGATCGATGCGTGAAGCGCTCGGCTTTGCTTCCTGGCCTTGGTTTTTGCTGGGCAGGTGGTAAGGCGGGACTGACCAACAGTTTTTCGACGATGCTATCTGCACTATCGTCATGCCGGCAAGCTTAGTGCTCGGCGCCCGCAAATGCGCTGCGGTTCCCCGGTGAAGAATGATTTGCGTCGGGCAAGCCCGCATTGAAGGGGCGGATTACCGAGCAGATCGCGGGCCTGATCGCCAGTGGGGAACTGAAGCCCGGGTTCAGCCTGGCCGGAAGACCGAGGTGCGGTCACTGGTGATGACCGCACCTCGCTCTTTCGGGACCTGATGGTGCGCCCGCCTCAGCGCGCGGGCGCGGCGATCAGGGAATCATCCACGGGAAGACATAGGCCTGCAGCGTGGTGATGATGCCCACCATGGTCGCGAACGCGAGGCTGTGCTTGACGGTGAAGCGGAACAGGTCCGACTCCTTGCCGACCAGGCCGACCGCGGCGCAGGCGACTGCGATGGACTGCGGCGAGATCATCTTGCCGGTCACGCCACCGGTCGTGTTCGCCGCCACCAGCAGGGTGTCGCTGACGCCGACCTGATGCGCGGTGGTCGCCTGCAGCGAGCAGAACAGCGCATTCGACGAGGTGTCGGAGCCGGTCAGGAACACCCCGAGCCAGCCGAGGAAGGGCGAGAAGAACGGGAACAGCGCGCCCGTGCCGGCCAGCAGCAGGGCCAGGGTTGCGGACAAGCCCGAGTAGTTGGCGACGAAGGCGAACGCCAGCACCATGCCGATCGAGTAGATCGGGCGCTTCAGTTCGACCACGGTTTCCTTGAACGCGCGCGCCGCATCGCTCCCCTTCATGCCGAGCATGACCATGCTGATGAGCGCGGCGATCAGGATCGCGGTGCCGGTCGCCGACAGCAGGTCGAGCTTGTACACCGCGGCGTAAGGCGTGGCCTTGGCGACGATTGGCTCCATCTTGATCACCAGGTTGTCGAGCATCGGCACCGGGAACTGCAGCACCGTCGAATAGAGCGCGCCGCCCTTGGCGAACAGGGCCTTGAAAGGCTTCAGGCTCCAGATCGTGACCATGATGGTGAGGACGACGAAGGGCGACCAGGCCTTGGCGATCTCGCCGAAGCTATAGTGGCGGTCCTCGCCGAGCTCGGTGTGGTGCTGCTTGTCGAAGCGGAAGATGTTCTTCGGCTTCCAGTTCTTCAGGAACACGGTCAGGCACACCAGGCTCACCAGCGCCGAAGTGATGTCCGGCAGCTCGGGTCCGATGTAGTTGGCGGTGAAGAACTGGGTGACGGCGAAGCTGCCGCCGGCCACGAGGATGGCAGGCCAGGTCTCCTTGATGCCGCGCCAGCCGTCCATCATCGCCACCAGCCAGAAGGGCACGATGACCGACAGCAGCGGCAACTGGCGACCTGCCATCTGGCCGATCTTGAACGCGTCGATGCTCGTCACCTGGCCGCTGACGATGATGGGGATGCCCATCGCGCCGAAGGCCACCGGTGCGGTGTTGGCGATCAGGCACAGGCCGGCGGCATAGAGCGGATTGAAGCCCAGACCCACCAGCAGCGACGCGGTGATGGCCACCGGCGCACCGAAGCCGGCCGCACCTTCGAGGAAGGCGCCGAAGGAGAAGCCGACGAGCAGCATCTGCAGGCGCTGGTCATCGGTGATCGACACCACCGAGGCCCGGATGATGTTGAACTGGCCGGTCTTCACCGTGATCTTGTACAGGAAGACCGCGCCGATGATGATCCACGCGATCGGCCACAGGCCGTACAGGAAGCCATAGCCGGCCGAGGCCAGCGCCATGGACACCGGCATCTTGTAGAAGAAGATGGCCACCGCCAGCGCGATCGCGACGGTGAGCGTGCCGGCGACGTGCCCCTTCATGCGCAGCACGGCGAGCGCGATGAAGAAGAAGAAGATCGGCAGGGCGGCGATCAGCGAGGACAACCAGAGGTTGCCCAGCGGATCGTAGATTTGCATCCATGTTTGCATGTTGTGAATCCTCCTCGAGAAACGCACTTGGAACAGCTTGTTCAAGGAACGGCCGCAGGAATGTGCGGCGTGTCGCCCGGCTCGCGGCATGCGGCCGGTGTCTTGTCGTGTGGCTTGGGGGTCAGCAGGTCGCCATGCGGGCTGCCTCCGTGCTGCATTCGTCCAGCAGATGGACGATGGATCGGTAGGGCAGTCCGGTGACGGCGGTGAGGCCGATCTCGCAGGTCTGGTTGCTGGAATAGCCCCCGCAACAACCGGCGGGGATGTCGGCATGCAGCTTGCGCAGCGCGTGTGCGTTCAGCTCCGGCACGACGAAGCCGCGGTCGCCGCCGAAGCCGCAGCACTTCACTTCCGGTGGCAGCGTCACCTGTTCGGCGCAGGCCTTGGCCAGCGTCGTCAGCTTGGCTTCGAAGCCCATGCGGCGCGCGCTGCAGTTCAGGTGGATCAGCACCGGGTCGGCCTTCTTGGCCAGCATCAGACGCGGCAACAGGGCGTCGTGGGCGAACTCGACGAGGTCGTACACCGGCAGGCGACCGGCGAGGAAAGTCTTCATGCGCAGCGAGCAGGCGCTGGCGTCGAGCACGATCGGATACTTGCCATCCTCGCTGGCGCGGCGCAGCACGGCCTCGAGCTCGCCCGACTTGCGGTCGGCATCGTCGGCGAGGCCCTTGCTGGCGAACGACTGGCCGCAGCACAGCGCATCGATACCTTCAGGCACGATGGGGGCGTAACCGGCGCGCTCCAGCACGCGAATCACCGTCGCCGACAACGCGGCATCGGGCGTGTCGGCGCCGAACATGCGCCCGGCGCAGGTGGGGAAATAGACGACCTTGTCGCCCTTGCCGGCGCTGGGGGAGGGGCGCCCCGCCGGCTGCGGCCTGGGCATGCCGGCCTTCCAGGCGCCGCCGCTCAGGCGCGACAGCAGCTCCGTGCCGATCACCGCCTCGGCCAGGTGCCCGGCCTTCAGCGCGGTGCGGGCCAGCGCCTGGGTGGCGCCGAAATGGTTGGCGGCGACGCGGCCGAGCGTGCGTGCGACGTTCGACAGCTTCTCGCCGCGCACCGCGCGGGTCAGTGCGCCGGTCTCGATGCCGACCGGGCAGGCGGTGGCGCACAGGCCGCAGGTCGCGCAGGTGTCGAGGCCCATGTAGAGATAGTCCTGCCCGAGTTGGCCCTCTTCCTCGCCCGCGGCCTTGCGCCGCGACAGTTCGCGCCAGCCGACGATGCGCTGGCGCGGCGACAGCGTCAGGCCGTGGGACGGGCACTGCGGCTCGCAGAAACCGCATTCGATGCAGCGGTCCACCGGGGCGTACAGCGCGCCGGCCGCCGGCATCGGCTTGAGGTGCTTGAGGTGCGCCTCGGCGTCGTCGTTGATGATCACGCCCGGGTTGAGCTGATCCTCCGGGTCGAACAGGCGCTTGATCTCCTTCATCAGCGCGTACGCCTGGGCGCCCCATTCCAGCTCGACAAAGGGGGCCATGTTGCGGCCGGTGCCATGCTCGGCCTTCAGCGAGCCATCGTATTTGCTCACCAGCAGCGCACACACCTCGTCCATGAAGGCGGCGTAGCGCGCCACTTCGGATTCGATGCCGAAGTCCTGGGTGAACACGAAGTGGACGTTGCCCTCCAGCGCATGGCCGAAGATGATCGCCTCGTGGTAGCCGTGCTTGGCGAACAGGTGCTGCAGGTCCAGGCAGCAATCGGCGAGGTCGGGCACGGCGACGGCGACGTCCTCGATGATGACGGTCGTGCCCGGCTTGCGCACCGCGCCCACCGCAGGGAAGGTGCCCTTGCGCACATGCCACAGGTGGTCGATTTCGACCGGGTCGGTGGTGAAGGCCGCCGGTTCGATCAGCGGATAGGCGGCAAGCTCGGTCAGCACCGCGGCGACACGTTCGTCCAGTTCCGCCGCCGACGGCGCGCGCGTCTCGATCAGCAGCGCGGTGGCGCCTTCGGCCAGCGTCTTCAGCAGCGGCGGCATGCCGGGCTGGTGGGCGACGGCGCGCAGCGAGGCGCGGTCGAGCAGTTCCACCGCATCCACCGGGCGCGACTTGAGGCCGGACACGGCGCGGCAGGCCGTTTCCATGTCGGCGAAGAACACCAGGGCGCTGGCCTTGTGCGCGTACTCCGGCACGGTGCGGTAGGTCACCTGCGAGATGAAGCCGAGGGTGCCCTCGGAGCCGATCATCAGGTGCGCGAGGATGTCCACCGGGTCGTCGAAATCGACCAGCGCGTTGAGGCTGTAGCCGGTGGTGTTCTTGATCTTGTACTTGCTGCGGATGCGCGCGGCGAGCGCCTCGTCGCTGCGCACCTCGGCGGCCAGCGCAGCCAGGCGATCGAGCAGCGCCGCGTGGCTGTCGCGGAATTCGGCGATGCTGGCGGCATCGCCGGTATCCAGCAGGCTGCCGTCGGCGAACAGCACGCGGATCGAGGCCAGCGTGTTGTAGCTGTTCTGCGCCGTGCCGCAGCACATGCCGCTGCTGTTGTTGGCGGCAATGCCGCCGATCTTGGCGGCGTTGATCGACGCCGGATCGGGGCCGATCTTGCGCCCCAGCGGCGCGAGGCGGCGATTCACGTCGGCACCGACGATGCCGGGCCCCACCTGCACCGTGGCGCCGTCGGCGGCGATGCGGCAGGTGGCGAAGCCGTCGCCGAGCAGCACCAGCACGCCGTCGGTGACCGCCTGACCGCACAGGCTGGTGCCCGCGGCGCGGAAGGTGACCGGTCGGCGATATTGGCGTGCCAGATTGACGACATCGCGAACCTCGTCCTCATTGTCGACGACGGCGACCACTTCCGGGATCAGGCGGTAGAAGCTGCCGTCCGTGCCATAGGCAAGGCGGCGCAGTTCGTCGGTGATGACCCGCTCGGCGGGCAGCCGGCGGCGCAGGGCTTCGATCAGTGCGGACACGATGGGATCTCCCGTCGGGGATGCATTGGTTGGAGTGCTTGCTCGCGGCCGCCCCTCCGACCGGGAAGGGCGGCTCAGGGGGCGCTTGCGGGCGCGCTTACTGGCGGTCGCGCACCATGTCCCGCAGTCGTCTCGGCGCAGGCGTGAGGGGAGTGCGCGCTGCCGTCCAGCCGCTCTGCCGCGAGGGCGTCAGAGCGCGGAAGCGCGATGCGAGCCAACTGAAGATGCGGTAGTTGCCGGGCCGTGCGTAGATGCGTGCCCAGGTGCGCCAGACGAAGGACGCCAGCGGGCTGTAGCCGGCACCCTGGCCCACCATGACCGGGTTGTCGTGCGGCTTGCTCTGCGCTTCGCCGCGCAGGCGCACGAGCAGCTCCGGGATGGGAATCCTGACCGGGCAGACTTCGCCGCACGCACCGCACAGCGTGGACACCGTGGGCAGCAGGTGGGTCTGTTCCAGTCCCATCATGTGTGGCGACACGATCTTGCCGATCGGCCCCGGATAGGTGGTGCCGTAGGCCAGGCCGCCGATGCGGGTGTACACCGGGCAGTGGTTCATGCACGCACCGCAGCGGATGCATTGCAGCGTCTTGCGCAACTGCTCGTCGGCATAGGCCTGGCTGCGGCCGTTGTCGAGCAGGATCAGGTGCACCTCTTCGGGGCCGTCCTTCTCGCCCGGCTTGCGCGGACCGGAGATCATGTTGAAGTAGGTCGAGATCGCCTGCCCGGTGGCCGAGCGCGTCAGGATGGAGTACAGCGGCGCGACGTGCTCCAGCTTCTCGACCACCTTCTCGATGCCGGTGATCGCCATGTGCACCCGCGGCACGGTGGTGCACATGCGGCCGTTGCCTTCGTTCTCCACCAGGCACAGCGTGCCGGTCTCGGCGACGGCGAAATTCACGCCCGACAGGCCAATGTCGGCCTGCTCGAACTTCTCGCGCAGCACCTGGCGGCCGATCTGGATCAGGGTGTCGACATTGTCGGTGTAGGAGACGCCGGGAACCTTCTCGGCGAACAGCGTGGCGATCTGCTCCTTGGTCTTGTGGATCGCCGGCATGATGATGTGCGAAGGCTTCTCGCCCGCCAACTGGACGATGTATTCGCCCATGTCGGATTCCAGCGCGTCGACGCCTGCGTCGTGCATCGCGTGGTTGAACTCGATCTCCTCGCTCACCATCGACTTGCCCTTGACGATGGTCTTGGCCGCATGGCGGCGGGCGATGCCGAGCATGATCGCGTTGGCTTCATCCGCATCGGCGGCCCAATGCACCTGCACGCCGTTGCGCGTCAGGTTGGCCTCGAGCTGTTCGAGCAGGTCGGGCAGCCTGGACAGGCTGTACTGGCGGATGCCTTCGGACAGCGTGCGCAGCGAGTCGAGTTCCGCTTCATCGGGGAACTGCGCGGCGCGCTTGGCCATCAGGAAGTCCATCGCGCCGCGGAAGCTCTTGCGCAGATGCGGGTCGTTGACCGCATCGTGCATGCGCTCGCGCAGCGCCTGCGCGGAGACGAAGGCGATCGGGCGGGCGTCGCCCTTGCTCGACGACGCTGCGGCTGAAGTGGCGTGGGGCGCGCTCATTGCACCTCTCCTTCGGCGTTGATCACGATCACGACGAGTTCCTTGGGGCCGTGCGCGCCATAGGCCAGCGTCTGCTGGATGTCGGCGGTCTTCGACGGGCCGGAGATCAGCAGCGTGTTGGTCGGCAGGCCGCTGGCCCAGTTGCCGGCGCGCAGCGCGTCGAAGAAGGTCGGGTGGATGTTGCGCGCATCGAGCAGCGCGAAGTGGATCGGCGGCACCAGCGACAGCGTGCGAGGCTCGGCCTCCGATGGCCAGACGATCAGCGTGCCGGTCTCGGCGATGGCGCCCAGCGTCTGCGTGAAGCCGGCGTCGACGCGGTGGAAGAGGTCGGCCTTCAGCTCCTCGACCGTGCCGGCCCAGGGACGCAGCACCGTGGCGGGGAAAGCGGAGGGCTGGAGCTGGCGCCCGGCGGGCGTGTCGGCGCCGTACATCAGCGTGCCCACGCCCTTTTCGGCACACAGGCGGCCCAGCAGCGCCGGCCAGCCGGCCTCGCTGGAGACATGCACTTCGGCGTGGAAGCTCTCGATGCCGGTGCGGAAGCGCGCGAGGCGCTCGCGAACGCCCTCGTTGCGTGCACGCGGCGTGTAATGGGCGTCGAGCACCGGCGTCGGCAGCGGCTGGGCAGGCTGGCTGGCGCGCAGCCTGGCGAGGATGCGGTCACGGCTGGCGGACATGTCAGCTCCTCCGCGCGGGCTGGCCGCCGGTGCGGCGCAGCAGGAAGGTGGCGAGGTGCTCGCCGGGAAGCGAGGGCTTCGATCGTCCGGCGTCGAGGTCTTCCTTCTCGGCACGCTTGGTGATGTTGAGCAGGCAGCCGCAGTCGGCCGTCACCACTTCGCGTGCGCCTGTCGCCTTCAGCGCGGCAACCTTGTCGCTCACCATCGCCGTCGAGATGTCGGGGTGCTTCATCGAGAAGCTGCCGCCGAAGCCGCAGCACTCGGATTCGTGGCCGTGGTGGGCGAGGGTGACGTTGCCCAGGCGCGCGAGCAGTTCGCGGCCGACGAGGTGGGTGCCCATCTCGCGCCTTGCGGAACACGAGGTGTGCAGCGTCACGGTGACCGGCTCGCCTTCGTCGCGGCGCTGGAAGCCGACGACGTGCAGCAGGAACTCGGCGAGCTCATAGGTGCGCGCGGCCACCGCGGCGGCGCGGGCGTGCAGGGCGGGGTCGTCGGCGAAGATCTTTTCCCAGTGCCAGCGGATCATGCCGGCGCAGGAGCCTGACGGCACGATGATCGGGTAGTCCCCGGGGAAGAGGTCGAGCTGCGATGCGGCGACCTTGCGCGCTTCTTCCGGAAAGCCGCTGGAGTAGGCCGGCTGGCCGCAGCAGGACTGGCTCTCGGGGAAGATCACGCGGATGCCTTCGCGCTCGAGCAGGGTGATGGCGTCCATGCCCGCCTCCGGCACGAAAAGGTCGACCAGGCAGGTGGCGTAGAAATAGACGGCCGCGGGGCGCGGGGGATAGGTGCGCGGAGCGTGCTCGCCAGCGTGCGAAGGGCTGCTCATGTCTCCTCCTGTGGTGCGCCTGTGCTGGCGCATCGGGCATATTCTTGCCGGATTTGGATTACTGGTAAGACCAATTGAAACCGTGGGCGCAAATTTACCTGCTCTTCCGGATGGCGTCAATAATTCAATTGATGAATCACGTGGATTCTTTCCGTCTATGGAAAAGGCGCGCCTGGTGAGTGCTTGGGCCCGCTTGCGACGGATCAATCCGGGCGGGTAGTATTTGGTCAGACCAATGAAGGAGACCCTCATGAGCGCAGCCAGAATTGCGGTGCAACGTTTGTCCGACACCATTGCCCACGAGCTGGAGCGGCGCATCCTGGACGGTGCGCTGAAGCCGGGCGACCGGCTGCAGCCGGAGCGCGAGCTGGCTGCCGAACTCGGCGTGTCCCGGCCGTCGCTGCGCGAGGCCATTCAGAAGCTGGTGTCCAAGGGGTTGTTGCACAGCCGCCAGGGCGGTGGCACCTACGTCACCGACCGGCTCGAGGCCGGCTTCACCGACCCCTGGGGTGACATGCTGCAGAAGCACCCCAACCTGCAGGCCGACCTGCTGGAGTTTCGCGCCATGCTCGAATCCGAGGCGGCCGCGCTCGCCGCCAAGCGTGCGACCGACGCCGACCTCGAACGCATCGGCGAGGCTTATGCTCGGGTGGAGGCGCTGTTCGCCGAAGGTCCGTCAGCGCGGGTGTTCGAGGAGCAGGTGAAGGCCGACCTGGCTTTCCACCAGACCATTGCGGAGGCGGCGCACAACGTGATGTTCGGTCACCTCACCGCCAGCCTGTTCCGCGTGACGCACGAGCACATCGACCTCAATCTGCGCCACCTGCGGCGGCTGGAGGAAGACTGGCTGCGGCTGCGCGACCAGCATGCAGCGATCTGGGAGGCTGTGCGCAGCCGCGATGCGGACGCCGCGCGCGTCGCCGTGCGGCGCCACATCGCCTTCGTCGAGGAAAGCATGCAGGCGCGCGCGCAGCACGAAGCACGCGAATCGAGGACTCAGCTCATTCGACGGATGGAGAAGGCGGAGAGCCACTGAGCCGCCGTCGCTGCGGTGGCTGACCCGGCCGCATCGCTAGGGGCGGGGCGACAGCCCCTGTCGTACCGCCTCCTGCAGCAGCCAGCGTTCGAATGCCTGTGGCGCCGGCCGCCGGGCCACGCTTTCGTGCATCACCAGGCAGTAGGTGCTGGGCGATGGTAGGCCGAGATCGAAGGGAATGACGAGGTTGCCGGCGCGGATGCGACCTTCCACCAGCGGGCGCGGGGCGAGCACGACGCCCTGGCCGTCGAGGGTGGCGGCAAGGGCGAGCGCGGCGTTGGAGAAATGGCGCCCGCGGCGTGCGAGCTGCGAGTCCAGTCCGGCCTTCTGCAGCCAGGCGGCCCAGCCGACGTCGCTGCCTTCGCCCGGAGGCTGCAGCGTGTCGTCGTGAATCAGCGCAAAGCGGGCGAGATCGTCCGCAGCACGCAGGCCGGCCTCGACGAGCGAGGGGGCGCACACCGGCACGTAGTCGGGCGCAAAGAGCGGCACGACACGGAAGCCGGGATAGTGCCCCTTGCCGTACAGGATCGCCACGTCGCTGCGCGCCTCGCGCGCGCCGCTGCGCAACTTGTCCAGCACGCTGGCCTCGCCCGGACCGTCCACCGTGTCGGAGGTGCTGGCGAGCCGCAGGTCGATGTCGGGATGGGCGGCAGAAAAACCCGGCAGGCGTGGCACGAGCCAATGGCTGGCGAAGGAGGGCGGTGCGGTGACGACCAACGGGCCGGCCGTATGCTGGCGCGTGCTCTCCACCGCCGCGGACAGACAGTCGAAGCCCTTGCGGATGCCTGGCAGCATCGCTGCACCGTGCTCGGTCAGGGCCAGCGAGCGCACCTTGCGGTGAAAAAGCGGCACGCCCAGGTAGGCTTCCAGCGCCTTGATCTGCTGGCTGACGGCGGCCGGTGTCACGCACACTTCGTCTGCCGCCTTCTTGAAGCTCAGATGGCGTGCCGCCGCCTCGAAAGTGCGCAACAGGGTGAGGCTGGGAAGCAGGTACGCCATGCCGGAACGCTTAAGCTGGATTTAATCATCGAATAATAAATCGTCGTTTGTGGGTCGAACAGGCGCTCACTAGACTGCGCGCACATGAATCGCTAGCCCGACCGGCGCCCCGCCTCTCCCTCGTCTATTCGGCGGGACGCCGGCCCCCCTGGGGCAAGCACGTTTTGCGCGCCCATTTCCGCGAGGACTGGCGCGCCAATTTCGAGAGTCGATCCGATGAGCGAATCCCGCATCCACTGCGCCGCGCTGGGCGCCAAGATCATGACGGCCGACGAGGCTGCGGCCCTCATCCCCTCCGGCGTCAATGTCGGCATGAGCGGCTTCACCGGTTCTGGCTATCCGAAGGCGGTGCCGGCGGCGCTGGCGCGACGCATCGAAGCGCAGAATGCGCGTGGCCAGCGGTTCCGGGTCGGCGTGTGGACGGGGGCATCGACGGCGCCCGAGCTGGATGGCGCGCTGGCGAAGGTCGATGGGATCGAGATGAGGCTGCCCTACCAGTCAGATCCGGTGTGCCGCGAACGCATCAACGCCGGTGAGATGGAGTACATCGACATCCACCTGTCGCACGTGGCGCAGTTCGTCTGGTCCGGCTTTCTCGGCAAGCTCGACGTCGCGGTGGTCGAAGTGGCGGGCATCCTGCCCGACGGCCGGCTGATCCCGTCCTCGTCGGTCGGCAACAACAAGACCTGGCTGGAGCAGGCGGACAGGATCATCCTCGAGGTCAATTCCTGGCAAAACCCCAGGCTCGAGGGCATGCACGACATCTACTACGGCACCCAACTGCCGCCGCACCGCAAGCCGATCCCGCTGGTGGGCGCCGCCGATCGCATCGGCGAGCCCTACCTGCGTTGCGACCCGGACAAGGTCATCGCGGTCGTCGAGACGCACAGCCCGGATCGCAACTCGGCCTTCTCCGCGCCGGACGAGAGCTCGCGCCGCATCGCCGGCCACATTCTCGAATTCCTGCAGCACGAGGTGAAGAAGGGCCGCCTGCCGGCCAACCTGCTGCCGCTGCAGTCGGGGGTGGGCAACATCGCCAACGCGGTGATGGCCGGGCTCAACGAAGGACCGTTCGAGAACCTCAGCGCCTACACCGAGGTGCTGCAGGATGGCATGCTCGAGATGATCAAGTCGGGCAAGCTCGCGCATGCCTCGGCCACCGCCTTCTCGCTCAGCAATGCCGCGCTGGCCGAACTGAACGCCGATCTCGACCGCTATCGCGAGCGCATCGTGCTGCGCCCGCAGGAGATCAGCAACCACCCCGAGGTGATCCGCCGCCTGGGGGTGATCGCGATGAACGGCATGATCGAGGCCGACATCTACGGCAACGTCAATTCGACTCACGTGATGGGCTCGAAGATCATGAACGGCATCGGTGGTTCGGGCGACTTCGCGCGCAATGCCTATCTGTCGATCTTCATGACGCCGTCGCAGGCCAAGGGCGGGGCGATCTCGTGCATCGTGCCCATGGTGTCGCACGTCGACCATACCGAGCATGACGTGCAGGTGCTGGTGACCGAGCAGGGCCTGGCCGACCTGCGCGGACTGTCACCGCGTCAGCGCGCGAAGGTGGTCATCGACAACTGTGCCCATCCCGACTTCCGCCCCGCGCTGCGCGACTACCAGCAGCGCGCGCTGGCGCAGGCGCCGGGCCGCCACACTCCGCACCTGCTGGGCGAAGTGTTCGACTGGCACCTGCGCGCGCTGCGCGGCGAGCTGATGTAGATTCCTGCCCGCGCGGCGGACGGCGACGCCTTACTGCATCTTGAGCAGCGCCGATTCCGCGGTATCGCCGATGCGGATGCCCAGTTCCTCCGCCTTGGCGGATACCGCGACGATGGCGGCCTTCTTCATGTCCTCGAAGTTGCCCGCATTCACCAGGGCGCAGGCGTCGCCCGTCCGGTTGCAGGTCTCGATGTTGATGTAGCCGCAGGCGACGAAGCCGTTCGGGGCCTTCATGATCAGCAGCGGGCGGTTGAACTGGACGTGGATCGTTTCGACCTTCATTGATCAGCTCCCATGCGGTGCGGATGGCGACAGTCGGCTGCCCGTCACGGTGCGGCGGTGACGACGATCTCGATCTTCCACTCGGGCTTCACCAGGCCGGCAAGCACGGTGGCGCGGGGAGGTGTCTGGCCGGGCACCACCCAGGCGTCCCAGACCTCGTTCATTGCGGCGAAGTCCTTCGGGTCGGCGAGAAAGATCTGTGCCATCAGGATCTTCGACTTGTCCGAGCCGGCGCGTGCGAGCAGGGCGTCGATGCTGGCGAGGACCTGCTGTGTCTGGCCGCGGATGTCCTGGCTGTCGTCCTCGGCGATCTGGCCGGCGAGGTAAATGGTGTTGTTGTGCACGGCCATTTCCGAAATGCGGGCACCGACATCGAATCTCTGAACCATCGTGGAACGTCCTTTATATTGTGGGAAGCCGAGCCTTCATTGCGCAGCGCGGCGGTGAAGTACGGGTGGGGCAGCGCGCCATCGCCTCGGTGCAGTGGATTACACACCATCGTTGCCCTGACCGCTGTCCGCTTAGTGCGGAATTTCTATCCGACGAGTCGGCCACCATTCGGCCAGGCGCGCAAGACGGGGAGGGGCGGCGAACAAGCGATGTCGGCCCTCCCCGCGCTGCGCGGGGAATCGTTCAGGCGCCTGGAGCGCCGGTGAGCTGATGCAGGCGGGCGACGGTGGCGGCGTCCAGCCCGAGACCCTGCGCGAGCTGCTGCAGATAGGCGAGCTCGGCATCGGTGTCGAGATTGATGGCGAGCAGGGAAGCGCCATAGACCTGCGCGGCGACTGCCTCGTTGGGCACCGCGTCGATCAGCGCCTGGAGGTCGAGCGGCTGGCGCAATTCCTCGACGATGAACTGTTTCTCTTCCGGGGTGACGCCGTCGTCGCCGATCTTGCCGACGATGCGCTGGATCTCGTCCTCGTCGACCTGGCCGTCGGCCTTGGCGGCGGAGATCATTGCGCGCAGCACCAGCTCCTCGGTGGCCGGGGCGGTCATCGCTGCAAGGTGTTCCGGCGGCATGTTCATCGCTGCGTCGGTGAAGCCCGCGGCCGCGCCGCGCGAATCCTGCCAGTTCTTCAGCGCCGCCATCGCCACCGTGGCGAGGATGGCCATGCCGGTGCCGCCGAGCGGATTGCCGCTGCTGCGCCCGCCCGAACCGCCACCCAGCAGGCCGCCGAGAATGTCTCCCAGGCCGCCGCCCGAGCCGCCACCCCCCATGCTGCCGGCGCGTGATCCGCCACCGAGCACGCCACCCAGCAGATCGCCTAGGCCGCCACCCCCTGCACCTGCGGGGCTGCGATCGATGCCGCCGCCAGAACCGCCCAGCGCCGCACCCAGCAGATCGCCCAGACCGCCACCGCCACCTGCGGGCGCGCCTCCACCGCCCAGCACCGCGCCGAGCAGGTCGCCCAGCCCGCCGCCGCCGCCCAGACCGGACGAGCCAAGCGTGTGATCCAGCCGCGAACGGCCCTGGCTGGCCATGCCTTGTTGGAGGATCTGGCCAATGATGTTGCCGAAGCTCATGCTGTTCTCCCGAGGAGTGGCTTGATGACGGCTCGATTGTAGCCCCCATGCGGCGAGAGAACGTCGCCGCGTGCCGGCCAGGGCAGGCGCACTCCCACACGGGTGCCCTTGGGCACCGGATGCGCGATGTCAGCCCCGATTCCGGTGCGGCTTTCGTTAAACTTGCGGCTTTTCGGCCAGCGAGGACATATCTTCGGGGCCGGCAGCCTTCCGCTCAATCCGAGGACGTTCAAGTGAAGTACATCTCCACCCGCGGCCATGCCGGCCAGCCCGCCAACCCCGAGTTCTGCGACATCCTGCTGGGCGGCCTCGCACCCGACGGCGGCCTGTACCTGCCGGAGCAGTATCCGCAGGTGACGCGCGCAGAGCTCGATGCCTGGCGGGGCCTGTCCTACGCGGAGCTGGCCTTCGCCATCCTGTCGAAGTTCATCACCGACATCCCGCCGGCCGATCTGAAGGCGATCTGCGACAAGACCTACACCGCCGAGGTGTATTGCCATGTTCGCAAGGGCGACAAGGCGAGCGACATCACGCCGGTGCACTGGCTGGAGAAGGATGCCGACGGCCGTGGCCGCTTCGGCCTGCTCGAGCTGTCCAACGGCCCGACGCTGGCCTTCAAGGACATGGCGATGCAGTTGCTCGGCAACCTGTTCGAGTACGTGCTGGCCAAACGGGGCGAGACGATCAACATCCTCGGCGCCACCTCGGGCGACACCGGCTCGGCGGCCGAATACGCGATGCGCGGCAAGAAGGGCGTGCGCGTGTTCATGCTGTCGCCGCACGGCAAGATGAGCGCCTTCCAGCGCGCGCAGATGTATTCGCTGCAGGACGACAACATCTTCAACATCGCCGTCACCGGCATGTTCGACGACGCCCAGGACATCGTGAAGGCGGTGTCGAACGACCACGCCTTCAAGGCCAGGCACAAGATCGGCGCGGTCAACTCGATCAACTGGGCGCGGGTCGCGGCGCAGATCGTCTATTACTTCAAGGGCTACTTCGCGGCGACGAAGAGCAACGACGAGCAGGTCGCCTTCTGCGTGCCCTCGGGCAACTTCGGCAATATCTGCGCCGGCCACATCGCACGCCAGATGGGCTTGCCGGTCGCCAGGCTGATCCTCGCCACCAACGAGAACGACGTGCTCGACGAGTTCTTCCGCAGCGGCGTGTATCGCCCGCGCAAGGCCGCCGAGACGCACGTGACCTCCAGCCCGTCGATGGACATCTCCAAGGCCTCCAACTTCGAGCGCTTTGTGTTCGACCTGGTCGGCCGCGATCCCAAGAAGGTCGCCGCGCTGTGGGCCGAAGTCGACGCCGGCCGCGCCTTCGATCTGTCGGGCTCCGCCGAATTCGCCCGCATCGCCGACTTCGGCTTTGTGTCGGGCGCCAGCAGCCACGCCGACCGCCTGGCGACGATCCGCAAGGTGTTCGAGCAGCATGGCGTGATGATAGACACCCACACCGCCGACGGCGTGAAGGTGGCCTGGGAGCGCGCCGCCGACGTGCCGGCGGGCGTGCCCGTGCTGGTGCTGGAGACCGCGCTGCCGGTGAAGTTCGCCGAGACCATCGTCGAAGCGCTGGGCCGCGAGCCGGAGCGTCCGGCCGACCTCGAAGGCATCGAGAAGCTGCCGCAGCGGGTGGAAGTGATGGCGCCGGACGTGGAGGCGGTGAAGCGCTTCGTTTCGGAGCGGGTGTGACGGGTTTCCGACGCGGGTACCTCCGAGCAAGTCGCACAGCTTCTGGGAGTCGTTAAGGACACTGTCTACCGCTGGCGGAACGCAAGGGCTTGCCCGCGCACAAGGTCGGCAGGCTGTGGAAGTTCCAGCTCTCCGAAGTCGACGAATGGGTACGCGCGGGCGGCGCCGACGAAGACAAGAAAAGCAGCGGCGGCTCCCATGCGTAATCGGGCGGCTTACACCATCTTTTTGGGAGGGTGAATGGACAAATGCCAGCTCAGTGAGCGAGACATCTGCACCAAGTTCATTACGCCAGCCATCCAGCAAGCCGGCTGGCAACAGCACCAGTTTCGCGAAGAAGTGAACCTCACCGATGGCCGCGTGATGGTGCGCGGCAAGCTCGCTGCCCGCATCAAGAACCCCGAAGCCAAAGGTGGCCCCAAGCGCGCCGACTTCGTTCTCTATGCCCGCGCCAATGTCCCGATCGCGGTGATCGAAGCCAAACAGGCGAGGTTTTCTGTTGGCCACGGCATGCAGCAGGCCCTGGCCTATGCCGAAATGCTGGATGCTCCATTTGCCATCAGCAGCAACGGCGATGGATTCCTGCTGCACGACCGTACGGGCCTCACTCAGCCCATCGAGCGCGAACTCCCGCTTGCCGAGTTTCCGTCACTGGACGACCTGTGGCCCCTTTACCAGCAGTGGAAGGGCCTCGCCGAGCCAGCCGCAGTCAAACTCGTTGAGCAACCGTTCCATTCTGACGGCAGCGGCAAGGAACCGCGCTACTACCAGCGCGTTGCCATCAACCGCGCCATCGAGGCCATCGCCAAGGGGCAGCAGCGAGTGCTCCTCGTCATGGCTACCGGGACAGGAAAAACCTACACCGCCTTCCAGATCATCTGGCGGCTGTGGAAAGCCAAGGCCAAGAAACGCATCCTGTTCCTGGCCGACCGCAACATCCTGGTTGACCAGACGATGCAGCAAGACTTCGCCCCCTTCGGTGAAGTGATGCACAAGGTCAGCAACCGCGAGGTCAAGAAGAACTACGAAATCTATCTCGCGCTCTATCAGGCGGTGACGGGCAGGGAGGAATGGAAGCAGATCTACCGTCAGTTCCCGGAGGATTTCTTCGATCTGGTGGTGATCGACGAATGCCACCGCGGCAGCGCCGCCGATGATTCCGCCTGGCGCGAGGTGCTCGACTACTTCAGCAGCGCCAACCACCTGGGCCTGACTGCCACGCCGAAGGAAACCAAGGAGGTGAGCAACATCACCTACTTCGGCGACCCGGTCTATACCTACTCGCTCAAGCAAGGAATCGAGGACGGCTTTCTCGCCCCCTACAAGGTCATCCGCATCGCCACCGATGTCGATGCCGTGGGCTATACCCCCGAGAAGGGCAAGCTCGACAAGCTCGGCCAGGCCGTGGAGCAGCGGCAATACAACACCAGGGATTTCGACCGCAACCTGGTGCTGGAAAGGCGCACCCGGCTGGTGGCCAGCAAGGTGTGGGAATACCTCAAGGGCACCGACCCGATGGCAAAGACCATCGTCTTCTGCGACGACCAGGACCACGCCGAACGGATGCGGCAGGAGCTGGTCAAGATCATCCCGGCTGCCGCCGGCAACCGCCGCTACGTGATGCGCATCACCGGCGACGACAACGAGGGCAAGGCGCAGCTCTCCTACTTCATCGACAACGACGAGCCGTATCCCGTCATCGCCACCACCTCGAAGCTGCTGACCACCGGTGTCGATGCCAAGACCTGTAAGCTCATCGTGCTGGATCAGAACATCAACTCGATGACCGAGTTCAAGCAGATCATCGGTCGGGGCACGCGGCTGCGCGAGGATTACCAGAAGCTCTACTTCACCATCATGGACTTCAAGGGCGCCACACGCCTGTTCGCCGACCCGGATTTCGATGGCGAACCTGTGGTGATCTATGAGCCCAAACCCGACGAACCTCTGGTGCCGCCGGAAATCATCGAAGTGCCCGGCACGGGCGAGCCCGAGCAGACGCCCTATGGCCCCGGCAGCGCAGGCGGTGAAGACACGCCGCCCGGCGGCAACACCGGTGGTGGCGGCGAAGGCCGCACCAAATACGTGATCGACGACGTGAACGTGCGCGTCGCCGTCGAGCGTTCGCAGTACCTCGACGCCGATGGCAAGCTCATCACCGAGGATTACCGCGTCCTGCTCAAGGATGATATCCGACGGGCGCTGCAAGCCGAGTTCGGCAGCCTCACCGAATTCCTGCGCCGCTGGACCAGCGCGGAACGCAAGCAGGCGGTGCTGGAAGAGCTGGCCGGCCAAGGCGTGCCTCTGGACATCCTGCAACAGGCCGTGCCGGGCGGTGACGAGCTCGACGCCTTTGATCTGGTTGCCCACGTCGCCTTCGACCAGAAGCCGCTTACCCGCCGTGAGCGAGCCAACAACGTCAAGAAGCGCGATGCGTTCGGCCAGTACGGCGAACAGGCCCGCGCCGTGCTCGAAGCCCTGCTCGACAAGTTCGCGGACCACGGCGTGCAGGACATCGAAGACGCCAAAGTGCTGGAGCTGCCGCCCTTCGACCAGTTCGGCAGCAAGACCCAGATCCGGCGCGGCATCTTCGGCAGCGTCGAGCAATACACCCGGGCCGTCCAGGCACTCGAACAGGCGCTCTACGAACTGCCAGAACGTAAGCAGGCCTGACCCTGCGGCAGGCTGCATGAAACGAGAACATCGCAATGAACCTCAGCAGCACCATCAAATCCATCCAGGACATCATGCGCAAGGACGACGGCGTCGACGGCGACGCCCAGCGCCTGGGCCAGCTCACCTGGATGCTCTTCCTCAAGGTCTTCGATCAGCGCGAGGAAGAGTGGGAAGACGACAACAAGAAGTACAAATCGCCCTTGCCCGAAGGCTTCCGCTGGCGCAACTGGGCGGCCTACAAGCCGGGGAGCGACGGCAAGAAAGCACCTCAGAAGGCGCCGACCGAAATCATCGGTTTCGTCAATAACGAGCTGTTCCCCACCCTCAAGGAACTGGACGCCAACGCCAGCGCGCAGCACAAGGTCATCCGCAGCGTCTTTGAAGACGCCAACAACTACATGAAGTCCGGCACCCAGCTGCTGGCCGTGATCGAGAAACTCGAAGAAGCCATCAACTTCCACGACTTCAAGACCCGCGCCAACCTGGGCGACGTGTATGAGCAACTGCTCAACGACCTGCGCGGCGCCGGCAATGCGGGCGAGTTCTACACCCCACGGGCCATCACCCAGTTCATGGCCGACCGTGTGAACCCGAACCTAACCCAGCGCGAAACGGTGATGGATCCGGCCTGCGGCACCGGTGGCTTTCTGACCGCCGCCATCGACCACTTCCGCAACCAGCTCTCCACCAAGTCCAGCGCCGCCGACAAGGCCGCCATCGAAAGGCTGATCCGCGGCATCGAGAAAAAGCAGCTGCCGCACCTCCTGTGCACCACCAACATGCTGCTGCACGGCATCGATGTGCCCAGCCAGATCGAGCACAAGAACACCCTGGGCATCGGCTGGAACGAATGGAGCGCCCACGACAAGGTGGACTGCGTCATCACCAACCCGCCCTTCGGCGGCTATGAGGATGACGGCGTCGGCAGCGACTACCCGGCCGACCTGCGCACGCGCGAGACGGCCGACATGTTCATGGCCCTCATCGTCAAGAAGCTCCTGAAGGAAAACGGCCGCGCCGCCGTGGTGCTGCCCGACGGTTTTCTGTTTGGTGACGGCATCAAGGCCACGCTGAAGAAACTGCTGCTGCGCGACTGCAAGCTGCACACCATCGTGCGCCTGCCCAAGGGCGTGTTCGCGCCCTACACCACCATCAAGACCAACCTGCTGTTCTTCACCAAGGGCGCCACGGCGGACGACGGCAACGAACACTTCCACACCGACACCATCTGGTATTACGAGCACCCCTATCCGCCGGGCTACAAGAGCTACAGCAAGACCAAGCCCATCCGCTTCGAGGAGTTCAAGCCCGAGCAGGACTGGTGGGGCGTCGAAGCCAACGACTTTGCCGACCGCGTGGAGAACGAGTTCGCCTGGAAGGTGGACTTCAAGACCAAGCGCGAGCAGGCCGAAGCCGCCGCACAGCCGCATTGGGATCGCGCCGAGCAGCTCAATAACGAAGCCAGCACGCTGGAAAACCGCGTGCGCGACCTGCGCGAATCCATCAAAGGCGTGAGCAATGCCCAGCAGCGCCGGCCGGTCGAAGACGAGATCGACACCCTGCGCACCCAAGCCGAGGGCCTGCGCCTGCAAGCCCGCGACGCTCAGGCGGCCGGCGACCGCCTCTACTGGCCGATCTACAACCTGGACCTGAAAAACCCCAACGCGCCGGAAGAAGAAAGCCACGACCCCGACGTGCTGCTGGACAAATACAAGACCCTGCTCGGCCAGATCGAAGAAACCGAGAACCGCCTGAAGAGCGAACTCGCCGCCGCCCTGGCGCACCACTTCACGACCGAAGAAGCCGAGCAATGAAGCAGCCGTCTGCCAAGCCTCAGCCCACCCAGGTTCCCGGCCACCTTCTGGGTGACATACGCCAACTGATCGAGCAAAGCCGCCAGCAACTCGCCAGCGCCATCAACAGCGCCCTGACGACGCTGTACTGGCACATCGGCCAACGCATCCGCAGCGAAGTGCTCCAGGATGCCCGCGCCAGCTATGGCGAGCAGATCGTCGCCACCCTGTCGAAGCAGCTCGAAAAGGACTACGGCCGCGGCTTCTCCGAGAAGAACCTGCGCCACATGCTGCGCTTTGCCGAAGTCTTTCCCGAGGTGCAGATTGTCTCCGCGGCGCGTAGACAATTGAGCTGGACCCACTTCAGGACGCTGATCTACATCGGCGACCCGCTCAAGCGCGACTTCTACCTGCAAATGTGCCAGCAGGAAGGCTGGAGCACCCGCACCCTGCAGTCGAGGCTCGACTCCCAGCTCTTCGAGCGCACCGCGCTTTCCACGCAGCCCGACGCGCTCCTCGCGCAGGAGCTGGCCAGCCTGAGACAAGACGGCGCGCTGCACCCTGGGCTCGTGCTCAAAGACCCCTACGTGCTGGACTTCCTCGGCTTGCAGGACCGCTACCTGGAAAAGGATCTAGAGGACGCCATCCTGCGCGAGCTGGAGCACTTCCTGCTGGAGCTGGGCGCGGGCTTTTCCTTCGTGGCGCGGCAAAAGCGCATCCAGATCGACCACGACGACTTCTACATCGATCTGCTGTTCTACAACCGCCGCCTCAAACGCCTGGTGGCCATCGACCTGAAACTGGGCGACTTCAAGGCCGAGTACAAAGGCCAGATGGAGCTCTACCTGCGCTGGCTGGCCAAACACGAACAGGAGCCCGGCGAAGCCCCCCCGCTGGGCATCATCCTGTGCAGCGGCAAGAAGCGCGAACAGATCGAGCTGCTGGAGCTGGACGCCAGCGGCATTCACGTCGCCGAATACCTGACCGTGCTGCCGCCCAGGGAAGTGCTGCAAGCCAAGCTGCATGAAGCCATTGCGCTGTCGCGCGCCCGACTGGAAAACCGTGGTGGGGAGGACGCGTGATGGATGCGCAGCAGTTTTTGGCGGAGTTCGGGCATATCGCCAATGCGCCGGGGGGCGTGGCGCGGTTGCGCGAGTTGGTCTTGGCGTTGGCAGTACAGGGGCGTCTAGTTCAGCAAGACCCATCAGACGAGCCTGCCACCAAGCAGGTGGAACGCATCAAGACCATTGCGTTGACTACGACAACGGCAGGGAAACGGAAGAAGACTGCTGCAACAAGCCATCATGACGGCGCGGCAGCCTCGCAATTGCCACGTGGTTGGGCCAACACCCGCCTGTGTGAGCTTGCACGCGTTCTGAATGGCCGCGCTTATTCGAAGCAAGAGTTGCTGGCATCTGGGACGCCAGTCCTACGCGTTGGGAATCTTTTTACTTCGGACCATTGGTACTACTCCAACTTGGAACTCGAAGATGACAAGTACTGCGATGCTGGTGACCTTCTCTACGCATGGTCAGCATCATTCGGTCCGTTCATCTGGCATGGAAAGCGGGTTATCTACCACTACCATATCTGGAAACTCGATCTTTTCAGCAGCGAGGAAGTCGACAAACGATTTCTCCACACATGGCTGCTTGAGAAGACACAGGAGATTAAGGCTGCTGGCCATGGCATTTCCATGGCGCACATGACCAAAGAGAAGTTCGAGCAACTCGTCATTGCGCTTCCTCCGCTCCAAGAACAATCCCGCATCGTCGCCAAAGTCGACGAACTGATGGCCTTGTGCGACCGGTTGGAGGCGCAGCAGCAAGATCGCCGAAAACTGCAAAACGCCCTGCGCCAGTCCACCCTGCAAGCCCTCGCCAGCGCCCAAAGCCCGCACGAACTGCAAGACAGCTGGAAACGGCTGCAAGCCAACTTCGGGCGCTTGTTCAGTGAGTCGGGGGATGTTTCGGATCTGCGGAAGTCAATTCTTGATCTTGCTGTGTCTGGCTGCCTCAGTAGCATCAACGAATCGGATCAGTCAGCGACTTCATTGAAAGAAACAATCCTCGCGGCTAAGGAAGCCGGAATCTCCAGTGGCACAGTAGTGCGGAAGAAACACGTAAAGCCGGAAGAGCTTCAAGAAACAGCATTGCCATCCCATTGGGAGTCCATCACGCTCGATGAAGCAATATCGACTATTGATGCAGGGTGGAGTCCGGCCTGTATGCCAAACGCCCGCGATGACGAGTCAAAGTGGGGTGTGCTGAAGACAACATCTGTTCAGGTGCTTCGATTCCTGCCGCACGAGCATAAAGAACTACCCGCTTCGCTTGATCCTCGCCCGCAGTATCAAATAGCGGTCGGTGACATTCTTATCACCAGAGCGGGCCCCAAGAATCGCGTAGGAATCTGTTGCGTAGTAGATGATGCGCCTCCCCGACTGATGATTTCGGACAAGCTGATTCGATTTCACATCGTTGACGACTTGATCGACCCGCACTTCGTTGCTCTCTGTCTTTCTGCCGGCGAGCCGGGCCGAATCGTTGAGCGGCTGAAGTCCGGGATGGCAGAAAGCCAAATGAATATTTCGCAAGACAAGCTCCGATCAATCACGATTCCGTTGCCTCCGTTGGAGGAACAGCAACGGGTCTTGAAAAAGGTCGAGGCTCTTATGCGAATCATTGACGTGCTGGAGGCGCAACTGAATAAATCTCAGGTAGTGAGCGGAAAAGTCGCAGCCGCCGCCGTCGCCGCCCTCACCGGCATCACCATCGAACAAGAGGAGGCCCCCGTGAAAGTCCCGCAAACCGAACTTATCGCACTGCTGCGCCTGGGCACCCCCGGAACAAGTCAAGATAGTTGTCGCCTGATTCATGCAACCGACCGCTTTAAGTCTTCAGCATGCACGTGATCGCGTACGACCGCATCGCGCTCCGGATTGAGTGTGACCGCGCCGATTGGCGTCCA
>NZ_SSXV01000038.1 GCF_009469595.2 Thauera sp. 2A1
CGAACAGGACCGTGAAACAAGACCGCGCCGATGATAGTGAGGTCCGCCCTCGTGAAAGTAGGTCATCGTCAGACTAACCCCATCACTCAACGCCCGAGACCACTCCTGGTCTCGGGCGTTCGTGCGTGTACCGGCCGCGCGTGACGCAATCGAGTCCGTTCGGCAAAATGGTGCGCTTGAGCAGCTAGCGGAGCGCAGATGAAGTTCGATGTCATCGTGGTGGGAGGCGGTCTCGCCGGTGCCGCGCTTGCCGTGGCGTTGCGGAGGACGCGGCTGAGGGTTGCGCTGATCGATGCGCAGGGGCCCGTGCATCCGCAAGGCTGGGATGCGCGTATCTACGCCTACAGTCCGTCCAATGCTGCGTTCCTTGAAGAACTGGGAGTCTGGCAGCATCTTGATCCGCAGCGTCTGAGTGCGGTCCATGAGATGCGGATATTCGGTGACGCCGGGGGCGAGCTGAGTTTCTCGGCGTACCACAGCGGTGTGGGTGAACTGGCCTGGATTGGCGAGTCGAGCCTGGTGCACCTGGAACTGTGGGAGAGCCTCAAGCGTCAGCACAACGTCACCTTGCTATGTCCGGCGCGGCCCGCGGCCCTCGAGCAAGGCGACGATGCTGTCAGGCTGCGGCTCGACGACGGGCGGCAGATCGAGGCAGCGCTGCTCGTCGGTGCCGACGGGCGCGATTCATGGGTGCGCGAGCAGGCAGGGATTGCCGCAACGGTCAGGCCTTATGATGAGTCCGGGGTCGTTGCCAACTTCGCGTGTGAGCGATCGCATGGGCAGACGGCGTGCCAGTGGTTCATGCCGGAAGGCATTCTTGCCTGGCTCCCGCTGCCCGGCAAGCAGATCTCCATTGTCTGGTCGGCGAGGTCGGACTTTGCTGATGAACTCATGGCGCTGGACGATTTGGCGTTTTCGGAGCGGGTGGCAGCGGCCGGCGGACATCGACTGGGGCGCTTGTCGCTGATGACGAAGCGCGCCGCCTTCCCGCTGCGGCTGTTGCGGGTATCGCAGATGGTGCGCTCGCGTGTTGCCCTCGTGGGCGATGCGGCGCATGCCATCCATCCGCTTTCCGGCCATGGCATCAATCTCGGCTTTCAGGACGTCAAGGCGCTCGCTGGACGGCTCGAGCAGATGCAGCCGTGGGAAGATCCTGGCGATCTTTCGGTCTTGCGCGCCTATGCGAGAAGTCGTGCGGAAGAGCCTTTCGTGCTGCAGTACGCGACGCATGGGCTGAATCGGTTGTTTGCCGCCCGGACGCCCTTCCTGAGCGATCTCAGGAATGCGGGAATGAACCTCACCTCGCATCTGCCGGTCGTAGGTGACGCACTGGTGCGCTATGCCATCAACGGCAGATTTTGATTACCCGGAGAGATTGATGAAATTTTCCCCCAGAGGCGGCGCCATGAAGGTCCTGCTGGCGATCCTGGCGCTTGGCCTGACGGCTGGCGCGTACGCAAACGAAGACGCGGTGAAGAAGGCTGTCGAGGGCTTCGTTGGTGCGGCTGCAGTGGACAGTGTCGCGAAGACGTCTTACGGTGGTCTTTACGAGGTCGTGCTCAAGAGCGGGGAGCTGGTCTATACGGACGAAAAGGCGAGCTTCATCATCGACGGCCGCGTCATCGATACGCGGACGCGCAAGGATGTGACCCAGGAGCGTCTGGCGAAGCTTTCGGCCATCGACTTCTCGACACTGCCGCTCAGTCAGGCGATCAAGCAGGTGAAGGGCAATGGCAAGCGTGTCATGGCTACCTTTGAAGACCCGAATTGCGCCTACTGCAAGCGGCTTGGCAAGGAGCTGGCGCAGATGAGCGATGTGACGATCTACACCTTCCTGTATCCGATCCTGACTCCTGACTCGACGACGAAGTCCAACAACATCTGGTGCGCGAAGGACAAGGCCAAGGTGTGGAACGACTGGATCGTCGACGCGAAGGTTCCCGCCACCGCAAGCTGTGACACGGCAGCAGTGGAGAAGAATGTGGCGCTCGGGCACAAGCTGCGCATCAGCGGCACGCCGACGATCTTCCTGGCCGACGGCACGCGAATCGGCGGCTTCCTGCCGGCGGCGGAGCTTGAAAAGGCGATGGCGGCTGCTACGAAGTAAGGCAGGAATCGTCCGGCTTGCAGCCCCGGCCCTTGGCCGGGGCTGCGCCAGATCGGTGCGCGCCAGCGTGTTCGCTGCTTATTGCCCCTTGGGTGGTGTCACGCCGCGTGGCAGCAGCAGCCACATCTTGCCCTGCTGGCGCATGCGCCCTGCTTCGGCGCCTGCCTGCGGCCCCAGTCCCCAGAAGAAGTCGGCACGTACGGCGCCCTTGATTGCGCTGCCAGTGTCCTGCGCGAGCATCAGCCGCTTCAGCGGCGCGTTGCTGAGCGGACGCGTGGTAGAGAGAAAGACTGGTGCACCCAGCGGCACGTAGCGGGGGTCGACCGCGATGCTGCGCCCGGCGCTGAGCGGAACGCCCAGCGCACCGAGGGGGCCGTCGTCCGACGGTGGCAGTTCGCGGAAGAAGACATAGCTCGGATTTGCATTCAGCAGTTCCGGCAAGCGTCCGGGATTGTCCTGCACCCAGCGCTTGATGCCGTCCATCGAGGCCTTCTCCAGCGGGAGTTCGCCCCTGGCGACCAACCAGCGTCCGATCGACTGGTACGGGTAGCCGTTCTGGTCAGCGTAGCCGATACGCACCGTTTTGCCGTCAGGCAACTCCACCCGGCCCGATCCCTGAACCTGCAGGAAGAAAAGGTCGATCGGATCGCTCGCCCACAACAGGACCTTTGCCGGAATCCGGTCCTGCTTTTGCGTCAGCTCCTCGCGCGACCAGTAAGGAAGCACCTTGTTGCCGACGAGGCGTCCGCGCAGGCGCAGCGGCTTGAGTTCCGGATAGATGTCGCCAAGCTCGATCGTCAGCATGTCGTCCGGCCGCCCATGGATCGGCCAGGCATAGGCGCCACCTCGGGCGCGACTGCCCTTGATCACCGGCTCGTAATAACCTGTGATGAGACCTTCTGGCGAGTGATCCGCATTGGTCAGGCGCCAGGGGACGAAGTGCTGCTCGAAGAACTGGCGCGCCGCGTTCGCGCTGGGGCGTGGGCCGAGCGCGGCAGCGGCGTCGCAGGCGGACTTCCAGGCCGGCTGGCGCGCCAGCACCGAGCAGGAGATTTGCAGCGCTGGCGCGGCGGCTGCGGGATCGTCCTCGTTCCAGCCCTCCACCGAACCCCAATTAGACAGTTCGGCGCCGCCTGAAGCGGCGTCGACCGACGGCAACGCTGCGGGCACCCGGGGCGCGACCGGCTTCGCTGCGGGAGCGCAGTTGGGGCACGGTCCGCTGGTCTGTTGCGGAATGTTGTCGACCTTTCCGGGCGCGGGCGGCTCGTGCGCGCAGCCCGCGAGGATGAGAAGGGATAGCAGCAACGACGCGCCCGGTGCGTGCCGCCGGGCAGAGAAGTGAATCATGAGGGGATCGGTTAAACTTGAACGCTTGAGGCCCGAGTATACCGGGACTGACCGACCTTCCCGCGAGGTTTGCCATGTGGGTGATCTTTCTCGAAGCCGGGCTCGCCTTGCTGTTGCTGCTCATCATCGTTTGGGCAACGTGGCCCCGACGTGGTCAAGCGCAGCCGAACAACCTTCCGTCAGAAGACAAGCGCGACGAATGAACGACTTCGCCCGACTCGTCGACCGCGCCGAGCGTCTGCTCGAGCGGCTCGAAGCAATTTTGCCCGGCCCGGCCAGCGAGCCCGACTGGGCTGCCGCCATCGCCTTCCGGTGGCGCCGCAGCCATGGCCGCGCTTCGCTGGTGCCGGTGCCGACGCTGCACCGCATCCGTCTTGTCGACCTGCAGGATGTGGATGATCAGAAGGCGCGCATCGACCGCAATACGCGACAGTTCCTCGCCGGGCGCCGCGCCAACAACGTGTTGCTGACGGGCGCGCGCGGCACGGGCAAGTCTTCGTTGATCAAGGCGCTGCTCAATGAATACGCGGCGCAGGGGTTGCGCCTGATCGAGGTCGACAAGGCCGATCTCGTCGATCTGCCGGAGATTGTCGACCTCGTCGCCGGCCGGCCGGAGCGTTTCATCCTGTTCTGCGATGACCTCTCCTTCGAGGAGGGCGAAGACGCCTACAAGGCGCTCAAAAGCGTACTCGACGGCTCGGTGTCCGCGGTTTCCGACAACGTCCTGGTATATGCCACGTCGAACCGGCGCCACCTGATGCCTGAATACCACGACGAGAATCTGCAGACCCGCCACGTCGATGGCGAGATCCATCCGGGCGAAGCCGTCGAGGAGAAGATCTCGCTCTCCGAACGCTTCGGCCTGTGGATTTCCTTCTATCCGTTCAGCCAGGACGAATACCTCGATATCGTCGCTCACTGGCTGACCAGCTTCGGCGTGCCCGAGGACGCCATCGACAGCGCCCGCCCCGAGGCCCTGCAATGGGCGTTGATGCGCGGTTCGCGCTCCGGCCGCGTCGCCTGGCAGTTCGCACGTGACTTTGCCGGGCAGCGCGAGGACCCGCGTCCATGACGCGCAAGCGCGTGGAGGTGGCTGCCGGCGTGCTGACGCTGCCCGATGGCCGCTACCTGCTCGGACAGCGGGCGGGCGACACCGTCTATGCCGGCTACTGGGAGTTCCCCGGTGGCAAGGTCGAGGCCGGCGAGTCCGCGGCCCAGGCCTTGTGCCGCGAGCTCGACGAGGAGCTCGGTATCCGCGTCACCCACCTGCGTCCATGGTTGCGGCGGGAACATGTCTACGAGCACGCGCATGTCGCGCTCAACTTCTTCGAGGTCACTGCGTGGGAAGGCGAGATTCATGATCGGGTGCACGGCGCGCTGGCATGGGTTCAGCCCGACGGTGCTGCTCCCGAGCCGATGTTGCCCGCCAACGGCCCGATCCTGAAGGCCCTGCGGTTGCCGCACCTGATGGCCATCACCCATGCAGACGAACTGGGAATCGATGCCCAGCTCGCAGCGCTGGACATGGCGCTTGCCGATGGATTGCGCCTGGTTCAGGTGCGCGAGGCCGGACTGGAGACCACGCTTCGGGCCGATTTCGCCCGCGAGGTGGTACGGCGGGTGCATGCGCGTGAGGGGCTGGTGCTGATCAATGGCGATGCCGGGCTCGCGCGTGAAGTGGGGGCGGACGGTGTCCACCTGCCCGCGCGTCAGCTCGCCGGGCTGTCAGTGCGACCGGATTTGCCGTGGGTCGGCGCCTCCTGCCACGAACGCGGCGAACTTGAACGGGCGGCAGCGATGGGGCTCGATTACGCGCTGCTCGGGCCAGTGGCGCCGACGCTCAGCCATCCCGGCCAGCCCGGGCTCGGCTGGCTGCGTTTCAGCGAGCTTGCGGCCGGCCTGCCGCTGCCGGTGTTTGCCCTCGGCGGGCTTGATGCGTCGGCCATGGAGGTGGCACGTGATGCGGGTGCACACGGCATCGCCGGTATTCGAGGGGTGTGGCAAAGCGCTGGCTGAGACCCTGCGGCGCGATCCGGCCGCAATGGAGAACGCCGCTCAGCGCGACTTTGGAGACACGTCGTCGCTTTCCGGCAGTTCGGCGTCCGGCGGTGCTGTCGGTACCCGATAGGTCTCGGATGCCCAGGCGCCCAGGTCAATCTGCTTGCAGCGTTCCGAGCAGAAGGGGCGGAAACGGTTTTCTGCCTTCCATTCGACCTCCTTGCCGCAGGTCGGGCAGCGGACGGCTCGCACGGACTTGCTCATCGTGTGCTCAAAGGCTGCAGAAAGTGAGCTCGAAAGCCACGTCGCGCTCGGCAATTCGCGGCCGCGCCACGGTCTCCGGCAGCAGGAAGCGGATGTTCAGGGCGTATTTGTTGGCGCTGATCTCGGGCACCACCGGTTCGCTGCGCGGAACCCGCACGCGCAGCATCTGCGCGCTGCGTCCGGCCATCGTCAGTTGATATGCGCCGGTCCGTGCGAGCTGGTTCTCCGGGTGGCCGCTGGCGCGCAATAGACGCAGCACGATCTCGAGGCCGTCGCGAATCGGTGCCATCGGATTGAGCCAGCCCTCGATGTCACGCCGTCGCGCTTCCGGCTCGCGGTTGAGCCAGTAGTGGTATGACGGCAGGTCGAACTCGCAGACCCCGCCCGGAATCGCCGCACGGCTGCGTATGCTCATCAGCCATTCGTTCTCGCGCAGGTACTGGCCGATCTTGCCGGCCATGGCCAGCAGCCCGGTTGAGGCCTGTTCGATCTCGTAAAGCGCGCCAGCCAGCGCCTCCTCGGAAATTTCGGGATTGTTGCGGAAGGAGACCAGGATCTGCCGCTGTCGCTCGAGCTCCTGCACCAGATCGACCTTGAGGTCGGCCCGGCTCGCTACTTCGAGCGTTTCGAACAGGGTCAGCAGCGCAATGTGATGATCCTGCGAGCCGTTGTTGGCGGTGAAGTGTGCCAGCTTGAGAAAAAGATCCTCAAGGCGCAGCAGCGTGCGGATACGCTCGTTGAGGGGATATTCGTAGCTGATCACCGCACACAGTCCGCCAGTTTGGGTCCCGGATTTTTGCGTGGATGATAGCACAGGGCCCGCGGCCGCCTGTCCAGACTCCGGCGCAGCCTCGCGGGCCGCAGCCGCCTCAGACCAGGGCTGAAGCGCGGACATAGCGTTCGTGCAGCGCATCCACCTGCGCGTGCAGTTGATCGAGCGTTCCACCGTTGTCGACGATGTCGTCGGCTACCGCACGGCGCTCGTCGCGGCTTGCCTGTGCAGCCATGATGGCGCGAATTTGCGCCTCGTCGAGGCCGTTGCGTGCCTTGACGCGTTCAAGCTGCAGTGCTTCGGGACAGTCCACCACGCAGATCCGGTCGCACCGTTCGCGGTATGTGCCGGATTCGATCAGCAGCGGCACGGCAAGAATGACATAGGGGCTGGGCGCAAGCTCGCACTGGCGCTGGCTTTCGTCGCGGATCATCGGATGCAGGATGGCCTCGAGGCGCTTGCGCACCTGCGGATCGGCGAAGGCCGCGGCGCGCATCGCGGCGCGATCGAGGCTGCCGTCGGCGGCGATCATGGCGTCGCCGAAGGCGTTGCGGATGGCGGGCATGGCGCGCCCGCCAGCGGCGGTCAGCGCATGGGCGATGGCGTCGGTATCGACCACGGTTGCGCCGAGAGCGGCGAAGCGATCGGCTGCGGCGCTCTTGCCGCTGCCAATGCCGCCGGTCAGGCCGACGATGAGCGGCCGCCGTGGGGGGGACGAACTGGAGCTCATGAGATTGACCTCAGGGCGAACAGGTGGTGCGACGCTCGTCGAGTTGCGAGCGCCGCCCCTCCACCGCGGCGATGCGTTCGCGCGGCAGGCTCGCCTGGATGCGGAAACTCGCCGTCATGCGCGGTTCGATGCTTGCGTCGTGCGCGCCTTTGGCGCGCAGTTGGGCGAGCAGTTGCTGCGCGCCATTCTCGGTGCGGAACAGCCCCAGCGAGACGGCAAACTGGCTGGGGCCACTCTCTTGCACGATGAAAGTATCGGTGATGCCCATCTCATGCAGCTCGCGCACCCGCTTCTCGGCCTGTGTCCGGCCGCCCTGGGCTGGCGTCCTCACCCACCAGTTGGAGGGCGTGTCCTTGCGGCTGCGTACGTACTTGAAACCGCCAGCCTGGAGGCGGGCCGCAAGTCGATCCGCTTCGGCGGTAGACAGGCCCGCCCAGGCAACACAACTCGCTGGTGCGGTCGGCGGCGCGGCGGCAGGCGCAAGCCTGGCGTCGGTCCTATCCGTCGGTACTGCTGCTGCGACCTCCGCCTCCGGACTTGGAGGCTCCGCAGGCGGCGAGCTGCCCGGCTGCGGCTCCGTCGCTTCGGTGGCTGACGGGGCGGGGGCGGGCGGCTCTTCCGTGGTGGGCGTGATCAACCGAATCTGCTCGGCGTGCAACTGATTGGTGATGCGCTCGGGTTCTCCACCCGGCGTTGCGCTGCCTAGCCAGCCCTTGATGGCGGCGAACGCGAGCGCGTTGAGCACGGCCAGCAGGATGAACAGGAAGCGCAGCGTCGTCATGGCGAAAGCTTAACCGCGATCAGCCGACCTTGGGCAGATGGGCGAGCGAGGCCGCCACCGCGTCGGCCGGATAGTCGTAATTCTCCAGCTTGCCGCTCAAGTAGCGTTCGTAAGAACTCATGTCGAAGTGGCCATGGCCAGTGAGGTTGAACAGGATGGTCTTCGCCTCGCCGCTCGCCTTGCATTTGAGCGCCTCGTCGATCGCCTGGCGGATCGCGTGGCAGGACTCGGGCGCAGGGATGATGCCTTCCGTGCGCGCGAACTGCACGCCAGCCTCGAAGGTGCCGAGCTGCTGCACCGCCGACGCCTCGATCAGGCCGTCATGCAGCAGTTGCGATACCAGCGGCGACGCACCGTGGTAGCGCAAGCCGCCGGCATGGATGCCGGGTGGCATGAAGTCGTGGCCGAGCGTGTACATGCGCATCAGCGGGGTGAAGCCCGAGGCATCACCGAAGTCGTAGGCGTACTGACCCTTGGTCAACGTCGGGCAGGAGCTGGGCTCGACGGCGATGCAGCGCAGGGCCTCGGCGCGCTTGTCGCCGGCCGCCCTGTCGGCGAGGAAGGGGAAGGCGATGCCGGCGAAACTGGAGCCGCCGCCGCACGGTCCGATCACGACGTCGGGGTAGAGGCCGATCTTGTCGAACTGCTTTTTCGCCTCGAGGCCGATGATGGTCTGGTGCATGGCGACGTGGTTGAGCACCGAACCGAGCGTGTAGTTGGTGTCGGCTCGGCCGGCGGCTTCCTCGACCGCCTCGGAAATCGCGATGCCGAGCGAACCTTCGTTGTCGGGGTTTTCGGCGAGCAGGCGGCGGCCGGTCTCGGTGAGCGGCGACGGGCTGGGATACACCTCGGCGCCCCAGGTCTGCATCATCAGGCGGCGGTAGGGTTTCTGGTCGTAGCTGACCTTCACCATGTACACGCGCACCTCGAGGCCGAACATCTGGCCGGCAAAGGAAATCGACGAGCCCCACTGGCCGGCGCCCGTCTCGGTGGTGAGGCGCTTGATGCCCGCCTGCTTGTTGTAGAAGGCCTGCGGCACCGCCGAGTTGGGCTTGTGCGAGCCGGCCGGCGACACGCCCTCGTACTTGAAGAAGATCTTCGCCGGCGTGCCCAGCGCCTGCTCCAGCCGCACCGCCCGCACCAGCGGGCTGGGGCGCCACAGGCGGTAGATCTCGCGTACCTCCTGGGGGATCTCGATCCAGCGCTGCGCGCTCATCTCCTGTTCGAGGATGGCGCCAGGAAAGATCGCGCCCATCTGCTCCGGCGTGGCGGGCTTGCCGTCGGCGCCCAGCGGCGGGGCGGGCGGCGTCGGCAGGTCGGCGACGATGTTGTACCAGTGGGTCGGAATGTCTGCAGCGTCGAGCTGGATGCGGGTGGCTTCCATGTTTTCTTCTCCCTTCCTTTGTTGTGGTGATCGTTCAGTGGCGGCTGCGGACGATGGCCTGCAACCCCAGCAGCACCAGATTGTTGACCTGGCGCAGCGGCAGGTCGAGCAGCGGTGCGAACGCTTCGGCCGCGCCGCCGGTGAGCAGGCACAGCGGGGCGGGGCGGGCGGCGATCTGGCGGAACATGCGCTCCACTGCACCGGCCTGAGCCTGCAGGCAGCCGGAGCGGATGGCGTCGGCGGTGCAGCGCGGCGCGAGCGCGAAGCGGCCGTCCGCCAGCGGCAGTTGTGCCGTGCCGCCGGCGAGTGCGCGCTGCATCAGGTCCACGCCGGGCAGGATCAGTCCGCCTTCGAAGCGGCCGTCGGCGCTCAGCAGATCCACCGTGGTGGCGGTGCCGGCGCTCACCACCAGGCAATCGCCGGCATGAAGCTGTCGAGCACCGATCAGCGCCGCCCAGCGGTCGGCCCCGAGTTGCGCGGGGTTGTCGTAGCCGTTGATGATGCCGGCGCAGCTTGCCTGCGGCGTCAGCCATTCCGGCGTCAGCCCCCAGGGGCAGGCAAGCGCAGCGATGCGCTCGGCGACGGCAGCGCCGGCGACGTTGGTGCCGATGATGCCGACCATGCGGGCCTGCGGCGCGGAACCGGCCTGGAGGCGCGATTCGATCTGTGCGCCGAGCAGGCTGATCTCGTCATGGGCGCAGGCCCCCTCGGCATGCACGCTTGTCGCGTCGGCTCCGACCAGACGCCACTTCACGCGCGTATTGCCGGCGTCGATGAGCAGGATCACACCGGTGCTCCCGTGTCCGGACGCAGCGATACGTCGCCCGCGAGGATGCGGCGCACGCCGCCGTCAGTACGCAGCAGCAGGGCGCCATCCTCGTCGACACCGATGCAGATGCCGGTCGTTGCCTCGGCTTCACCGCAGATGCGCACCGGCAGGTCGGCGAACGCATTGCGCTGTTGCCAGGCGCCGCGCAGGGCAGCGAAGCCGGCTGCGGCGTAAGTGTCGAGCAGACTGCGCAACTGGCCGAGGATGGCCGCCAGCAGGGCCACGCGATCGGGGGCTTGATCGCCCAGCTCGCGCGCGATGTCGGTCACTGCGGCCTGGCCCGCGATGTGCACATCGGGCGGCAGGCGCAGGTTCACGCCGATACCGATCACCGCTGCGGCCGCGCGGCCCTGGCGTGCCACGAGCTCGATCAGGATGCCGGCGATCTTGCCGCCGTGCACCAGCACGTCGTTCGGCCACTTGAGCTGCACGCCCGCCACGCCCAGGTCTTCCAGCGCGCGCGCCAGCGCCAGGCCGGCTACCAGCGACAGCCCCGCCGGCCCGGAACTGGTGGGCGGTATGCGCCACAGCGCGGAAAAGGTGAGGCTGCCGCCATCGAAGGACTGCCATTCGCGCCCGCGGCGCCCGCGCCCGGCGAATTGCCGGTCCACGACCAGCACTGGCAGACGATCGTCTTCAGGCAGCTTGCGAGTAAGCAACTCGGAATTGGACGACGCGCAGGTGTCGAGCCATTCGATGGAGAAGGCGTCGGCATGCGCACCCAGCGCGTCGCGCAGCGCGGGCAGCTCGACGGCGTGGTTGACTGGCGTGGAGGGCGGCACGAGGCGGTTTCCCGGCGGCGGATAAGATGTTCATTATCCGTCAACGCCGGTGCGCGCACGAGCATCGCCGATGCTCGACGCCTCCTGCCTCAGTGCTCCGCCTCATCCTCGTCGTGCAGCGGCTCGCCGTGGCCGCGGGCGCCGCGTTCCTCTTCCATGCCCAGCTCCTGGATCTTGCGGCTGATGGTGTTGCGGCCGATCCCCAGCAGTTGCGCGGCGTCGATGCGGCGGCCGCCGGTGGCGGCGAGCGCACGGCGGATCAGGGTGATCTCGAACTCACGCTCGAGGCGCGCGAACACTTCGCCCGGCACCGCGGCGATGAGGCGGTCGGCCTCGAGCGCGAGGTCGTCGGTCCATCGTGTCGGCATCTCGCGCGCCGGCTGGTCGCGCATTTCCGGGGGCAGGTCCGCGATTTCCACGACCTGGCCCGGTGCCATCACGGTCAGCCAGTGGCACAGGTTTTCCAGTTGGCGCACGTTGCCGGGGAACGACTGGCCCTGCAGGTAGGCAATGGCCGTGTCCGAGATGCGTTTGCGCTCCACTCCCAGTTCCTGCGCGCTGCGCTGCAGGAAGTGCCGCACCAGCACCGGGATGTCCTCCGGCCGCTCGCGCAGCGGCGGCAGGCGCAGGCGGATGACGTTCAGGCGGTGGAACAGGTCCTCGCGGAACAGTCCAAGGCGCACGCGCTCCTCCAGGTCCTGGTGCGTCGCGGCGATGACGCGCACATTGGCGCGGATCGGCTGCTGGCCGCCGACACGGTAGAAGTTGCCGTCCGAGAGGACGCGCAGCAGCCGCGTCTGCAGCTCCGCCGGCATGTCGCCGATCTCGTCCAGGAACAGCGTGCCGCCATCGGCCTGCTCGAAACGGCCGCGACGTTGCGCGGCGGCGCCGGTGAAGGCACCACGCTCGTGGCCGAAGAGTTCGGACTCGAGCAGGTCGCGCGGGATGGCGGCGGTGTTGATGGCGATGAAAGGTGCGTCCCGCCGCGGGCTGTGGCGGTGCAGCGCACGTGCGACGAGCTCCTTGCCGGTACCGGATTCGCCATTGATCAGCACCGTGGCGTGCGACTGCGACAGGCGGCCGATGGCGCGGAACACTTCCTGCATCGCCGGGGCGTGGCCGAGGATCTCGGGCGCCAGCGTGGTCTCCTCTTGCGCACCATTCTGGTGCGTTCCTTGTTCGAGGGCGCGCCGAACCAGTGCGACCGCCTGGTCCACGTCGAAGGGCTTGGGCAGGTACTCGAATGCGCCGCCCTGGAAGGCGGCCACCGCGCTGTCGAGGTCGGAGTAGGCGGTCATGATGATGACCGGCAGTTGCGGGTGCGCCGCCTTCACCTTCTGCAGCAGCACCAGGCCCGATTCACCGGGCATGCGGATGTCGGACACCAGCACGGTGGGCGGTGGCGAGGCGTGGGCGAGGGCGTCCATCGCCTCGTTGGCCGAGCTGAAGCTGCGATAGGGGATGTCTTCGCGCCCGAGGGCCTTCTCCAGCACCCAGCGGATGGAGCGGTCGTCATCAACGATCCAGACAGTATTCATTTGTCGTGCACTATTTTGGTGCGACGCGGCGCGAGCGCTCACGCGCGATCGGAAATCGGCAGCAGGATGGTGAAGCAGGTCCGGCCCGGACGGCTGTCCACCTCGATCATGCCCTGGTGTTGTTCGATGAAGCTCTGCGCCAGCGACAGGCCCAGCCCGCTGCCGCCATCACGCCCCGAGACCAGCGGATAGAAGATCGTGTCGCGGATCTCCTCCGGAATGCCGGGGCCGTTGTCGATCACTTGCAATTCCAGTGCCAGCTTGTAGCGGCGCTTGGCCAGCGTCACCTGGCGGGCGATGCGGGTGCGCAGCAGGATCTCGCCCCTGCCTGTCAGCGCCTGGGCGGCATTGCGCACGATGTTGAGGATGGCCTGGATGAGCTGCTCGCGATCGGCGGTGATTTCCGGCAGGCTGGTGTCGTAGTCGCGGCGCACGTCGACGTTCGGAAACTCGGCCAGGATCAGGCGGCGCACGCGTTCGAGCACGTCGTGGATGTTGAGCGGCGCCGGCCGCATGGTGGAATGCGAGCTGAGCAGGCGGTTCATCAGGTCCTGCAGGCGGTCGGCCTCGGCGATGATCACCTCGGTATATTCGCGCAGTTGCGGATCATCGAGCTCGCGTTCCAGCAACTGCGCCGAGCCGCGGATGCCGCCGAGCGGGTTCTTGATCTCGTGCGCGAGGTTGCGGATCAGTTCGCGGTTGGCCTGCTGCTGCTGCAGCAGTTGCTCCTCGCGGGCGACGCGCAACTGGGCGTCGATCGGGCGGAACTCCAGCAGCAGGCGAACACCATCGGCCTCGACCGGGCTCACGGTGCAGTCCAGATGGATGGCCTCGGCATCGTTGCGCAGGATCTTCAGATCCTGGCTGGTGTAACTCCAGTTGGTGCGCAGCGCGCGTTCGAGCGCCGCGCCCAGCCCGGTCGGTTCTCCCAGCAGGTTTGCCAGCGGCAGGCCGACCATCTTGCGATGACTGACCGCAAACAGGTTCTCGGCACCGGGGTTCAGGTAGCGGATGACGAGCCGCTCATCCACCAGCACGACGGCGGAAGACAGCAGTTCGAGCCCGGCGAAGGCGCCGTGGGCGGAAGAATGGAATCGGTGTTGGGTGGTGGCCATGCGCGCATCCAGAATCGCTGTGTTCGCACACGCAAGATGCGCGCCAGGCCGTCAGGTCACCGCAGGTTGCCGATTTCCCGACGCAGCGCCTCGATGTTGCGCTTGTGCAGTTCGACCTTGTCCTTGTATGGCTGCAGGCGGTCGAGCATCTTCTGGTAGTTGCGCTCGTCGCCCATGCGCACCGATTCCTGTTCGGCGAGCTGCTTCTGAGCCTCGGCGAGAGAGGACTCCTCGGTGGCGAGTTCCTTCTCGAGCACCTGGCGGCGGGTGTCGTCGCGCGCGCGCTGGTCGCCCGGGCTCACGCGAGGAAAGCCCGGCGAGGAGGAATTCTGCACCGCTGCGGGCGAGGTCCCTGCGGCTGGCGCGCGCGGTGGCGCCGGCACCGAGGTCATCGGCAGGTCCTGCTGGATGGCCTTGCAGCCACGGGCAATGCTGCGGTCATTGGTGTAGGTGGTGCGACCCTCGGCATCGACACACTTGTAGATTTCGGCGTGCGCGAGCGGCGCGGCACACAGGGCGAGGATGAGCGTGAGGGGGTGAAGCTGTCTCATGACCTTGTCCGGAAGTCGCTTCCCTGGCCGCCGTTGCGATGCGCCGGCGATGCCGGGGAATGAGCCCCGGATTAGACCCGATAAAAAAGGGACGGGCAATGCCCGTCCCTTTTCAAGACATCGTATGCAGACAGCTTAGAGGCTGTAATACATGTCGAATTCCACCGGGTGGGTGGTGATGCGCAGGCGGTTGACGTCCTCGGACTTCAGCGCGATGTAGGCGTCGATGAAGTCGTTGGAGAACACGCCGCCACGGGTCAGGAACTCGCGATCCTTGTCGAGGTAATCCAGCGCCTGGTCGAGGCTGGTGCACACGGTCGGGATCAGCGCGTCTTCTTCCGGCGGCAGGTCGTACAGGTTCTTGTCGGCCGGGTCGCCCGGGTGGATCTTGTTCTGGATGCCGTCCAGGCCCGCCATCATCAGCGCCGAGAAGGCGAGGTAGGGGTTGGCCAGGGGATCCGGGAAGCGCGCTTCGATGCGGCGGCCCTTCGGGTTGCTGGTGTAGGGGATACGGATCGAGGCCGAACGGTTGCGGGCCGAGTAGGCGAGCTTGGTCGGGGCCTCGTAGTGCGGCACCAGGCGCTTGTACGAGTTCGTGCCCGGGTTGGTGATCGCGTTCAGCGCGCGCGCGTGCTTGATGATGCCGCCGATGTAGTACAGCGCCAGGTCGGACAGGCCGGCATAGCCGTTGCCCGCGAACAGGTTCTGGCCGTTGCTCCAGATCGACTGGTGCACGTGCATGCCCGAGCCGTTGTCGCCGACGATGGGCTTGGGCATGAAGGTTGCCGTCTTGCCGTACTGGTGGGCGACGTTGTGCACGATGTACTTCAGCACCTGGGTCCAGTCGGCGCGCTGCGTCAGCGTGCTGAACTTGGTGCCGATCTCGCACTGGCCAGCGTTGGCCACTTCGTGGTGGTGCACCTCGACGGGCACGCCGCAGGCTTCGAGTGCGAGCACCATGGCGGCGCGCACGTCGTTCAGGCTGTCGACCGGCGGCACCGGGAAGTAGCCGCCCTTCACGCGCGGACGGTGGCCGGTGTTGCCGCCTTCGAACTTGTCGGCGGTGGACCAGGCAGCCTCTTCCGAGATGATCTTGCTATAGACACCCGACATGTCGACCGACCATTCGACCGAGTCGAAGATGAAGAACTCGGGCTCCGGGCCGAAGAAGGCCGTGTCGCCGATGCCGGTGCTCTTGAGGTAGGCCTCGGCGCGCTTGGCGATCGAGCGCGGGTCGCGGTCGTAGCCCTTGCCGTCGGACGGTTCGATGACGTCGCAGGTCAGCACCAGCGTCGTTTCGTCGAAGAACGGGTCAACGTAGGCGGTGGAGGCTTCCGGCAGCAGGATCATGTCGGATGCCTGGATGCCCTTCCAGCCCGCCAGCGACGAGCCGTCGAAGGGGTGGCCGTGCTCGAAGTGCTCTTCCTCGAACGCCGAGATCGGCAGGCCGACGTGGTGTTCCTTGCCGTGGGTATCGGTAAAGCGCAGGTCGACGAAGCGGACTTCGTTCTCCTGGATCATCTTCATGACGTCTTGAGCGTTCATATTCACTCCTGGTGAGATGAGGCGGTGTCTGTTGAAAATCGGTCGGTGACGGCGTCAATTTCCGGTGCTCGTCAAAAGCAGAAATCGTGCCAAGTCTGGTGCGGCAAGAATTCCATTGTGCCACAAGGGCGCAGTGGGCAGTGGCTGCGACGGCGGGAGCATGAATGCACCACGATGAGGCGTCAGTCGGTGCGATATGCACCGTTATGGTGCAACCTGAACGAAGAAGCTCAACGACCGGTAGGCCGGATGTGCCTTCAGCCAATCCGTGGTGCGCCGATCGAGTGCATGGAGCCTTGCGTCGGGCACCGAGGCGGGGAGCAGGACCTCCACATCGACCCGGTCGCCGAGGTAATGGATCTGCACCCGCTTCGGTTTCGGCCCTTGCGGCCCGAGCAGGGCGGCAACGGTGGCAAGCACTTCGGCCCGCTCCGGCGCGGGGCCCGGCGGCACGTGTTGCAGTTCGGCATCGTCTTCGGGGTCGACATGCACCAGCACGTCCTGCACTTCCGGATGCGCGGCGCGTACCCGGGCGTATACCGAATCCGACACGCGATGCCCCTCGGACACCGTCAGCCTCGGTTCGACCTGCACGTGGGCATCGCACAGCACGCGGTTGGCCATGCGCCGGGTACGCATGTCGTGCAGGCTGACGACGCCGGGGGTGTCGAGGATGGTGCGCCGCAGCCGCGTGAGTTCTTCCTCCGGCAGGCCGGTGTCGATCAGTTCGCGCACCGCCTTGAGCGCGAAGCGGAAGCCCATGTGCAGGATCAGGAAGCCGACGATGGCGGCCGCCAGCGGCTCGAGGAAGGGATAGCCGGCCAGGCTGCCGCCGATGCCCGCCGCCACGACCAGCGACGAGGCGGCGTCCGAGCGCGCATGCCAGGCGTTGGTTTCGAGCATCGGCGCCTTCAGACGGCGCGACGACGCCAGGATGTAGCGGAACATTCCCTCCTTCGCCGCCAGCGTGAACACCGCCATCGCCAGTGCAGCCGGATGCAGCGCCGGCAGGTTGCCCATGTGTTGCAGGCGCACGCCCGAGCTCCACAGGAAGCCGAATCCCACGCCCGCCAGCACCAGGCCGAGCAGCATCGAAGTGACGGTCTCGATGCGGGCATGGCCATACGGGTGTCGCAGGTCCGCCGGGCTGGCGCTATGGCGGCCTGCGACCAGCACCAGCGCGTCTGTGACCAGGTCGGACAAGGTATGCGCCGCATCGGCGACCAGGCTGAACGCGCCGGCGAAAAGGCCGATCACGATCTGGCCGACGGTCAGCAGCGCGTTGATGGCCAGTGCGACGAACGCAACCTTCTGGATGCCGAGGCTGCGGACGGCAGCGTCCTCTGGGTTTGCGGGCGCGTTCGGGCTGCGACGCGACCGGGGGGCTGAAGCAGGCATGTCAGGGGCCGAGGATGAGGCGCTATACTTCGAACGTTCTCAATCATTCTAGCCGGATGCACGAATGGGTACCCTCTCCGACCTGCTGACGCTTGCGCGCCAGCGTGCGAGCAGGCTCGACCTGCCTTACCAGGGGGCGCTGACGCCGGCTGAGGCCTGGCAAGTGCTGCAGCTTGCGCCGGGCGCCCGCCTGGTCGACGTCCGCACCCGGGCCGAGTGGGACTGGGTGGGCCGTGTGCCGGGGTCGGTCGAGATCGAGTGGGTCAGCTACCCCGGCAGCCAGCCCAACCCCAATTTCGTCGCCCAGCTCAGGCATCAGGTCGACCCTGAAGCGCTGGTACTGTTCCTGTGCCGCTCGGGTGCGCGCTCGGACTCCGCCGCGCGTGCCGCCTGCGCGGCCGGCTACAACAACTGCTACAACGTCCTCGAAGGTTTCGAGGGCGACAAGGATGCCAACGGCCAGCGCAACCGCGTCGGCGGCTGGCGACATGCGGGCTTGCCCTGGCAGCAGGGCTGAGCGGTTTGCCCGCAAGCCGGAACCGCAAATGTCGCGGGCAGTCCGATAGCGAAACCCCCAGACGAACTTTCACGAATCCGCATCATGCAAGTTGCCACCATCAGCTTCGATCGCTTCAACGTGCTCGCCGACGAGGACGCCCAGGCGCGTATCCGCGCAGCGCGCGCGCGCCTCGGTGACAAGGCGGTGCTGTTGTGCCACCACTATCAGCGCGCCGACGTCTATCAGCATGCCGATCTCACCGGCGATTCGCTCAAGCTGGCGCGCCTCGCCTCCCAGACCGATGCCCAGTACATCGTGTTTTGCGGCGTGCATTTCATGGCCGAAGTGGCCGACATCCTGTCCAAGCCCAGCCAGGTCGCCATCCTGCCCGACCTCGCGGCCGGTTGCTCGATGGCGGACATGGCGAGCCTGGCGAAGGTCGAGCGCTGCTGGCGCGAGCTGGCCGAGGTGCTGGGCAAGCCCGATGAGCTGATCACGCCGGTCACCTACATCAACTCGGCAGCCGACCTGAAGGCCTTCTGCGGCGAGCACGGCGGCATCGTGTGTACCTCGACCAACGCGCCCACCATCCTCGACTGGGCATTCTCCCGACGCGAGAAGGTGCTGTTCTTCCCCGACCAACACCTGGGGCGGTGGACGGGCTACAAGAAAGGCATCCCGCTCGACCAGATGGTGGTGTGGGACCCGGACCTGGAATACGGCGGCCTCACGCCGGAGCAGATCCGCAACGCCAGGATCCTGCTGTGGAAGGGCCACTGCTCGGTGCATCAGATGTTCCAGCCCGGACACATCGAGCGCTGGCGCAAGCAGCACCCGGATGGCCTGGTGATCTCGCACCCCGAGAGCAGTCTCGACGTCTGCATCCAGTCCGATTATGTCGGTTCGACTGAGTACATCATCCGCACCATCGAGGCGGGCGCGCCCGGTTCGCGCTGGCTGGTGGGCACCGAGCTGAACCTCGTCAACCGCCTGGCCGAGGAAATGAAGCCGCATGGCAAGATCGTGCAGTTCATGGCACCGACGGTGTGCATGTGCTCGACGATGCAGCGCATCGATCCGCAGCACCTGGCGTGGACGCTGGAGAATCTCGCCGACGGCAACGTGGTGAACCAGATCAAGGTGCCCGAGCACGAGGCCGAGCTGGCGCGCATTGCGCTCGACCGGATGCTTGCGGTGTCCTGAGCGAAGCCGGCAACGGCGTCCACTGGAGAGGCGATGGGCGTCCTGCGCATCTGCTCCTACAACATCCACAAGGGCTTCTCGCAGTTCAACCGCCGCATGGTGGTGCATGAGCTGCGAGAGCGCCTGCGCAGCCTCGATGTCGATCTCGTCTTCCTGCAGGAGGTGCAGGGGCTCAACGTCAGGCACCGTGTCCGGCACGCCGACTGGCCCCAGCAGCCGCAACACGAATTCCTCGCCGAGGACAACTGGGGCCAGACTGCCTATGGCCGCAACGCCGTCTACGACCACGGCCACCACGGCAACGCCATCCTGAGCCGGCACGACATCCTCTCCACCGCCAACGAGGACGTCTCGGCCCATCGCTTCGAGAGCCGCGGCCTGCTGCATTGCGAGGTCTCGGTGCCCGAGTTCGCCGCGCCGGTGCATTGCGTGTGCGTGCATCTGGGCCTCACTGCCGGAGGGCGGCGGCGGCAGATGCAGGCGCTGGCCGATCGCATGGAACGGCTGGCACCGAATGGCTCGCCGCTGATCATCGCCGGCGACTTCAATGACTGGCGCAACCATGCCGACGAACTGATCGGTGCGCGGCTGCGCCTCACCGAGGCCTTCGGCGTCAACCGCGGGCGGCCCGCACGCAGCTTCCCGAGCGTGCTGCCCTTCTTCCGGCTCGACCGCATCTACGTGCGCGGCTTCCGCGTGCGCCAGGCCAAGGTCCATTTCGGCGAGCCCTGGGCACAGATATCCGACCACGCCGCGCTCACCGCCGACCTGGAGCCGGCGCCTTGACGATGGTCGTCCCCGGCAACGCGGTGGTGTTGCTGGAGAACGGGCAGGAGTATTTCCCCGCGCTGGAAGCCTCGATCGACAACGCCGAACGCGAGATCTTCCTGCAGAGCTACATCTTCAGCGACGACGACGTCGGCCGCAGCATCGCCGCCGCGCTGCGGCGGGCGGCCCGGCGTGGCGTGGTGGTGCGCGTGATGGTCGACGGCTTCGGCGGGCGTGAGTTCGTGCGCGACCTCATGCCGCAGCTTGCCGCCGATGGCGTCGAGGTGCTGATCTACCGCCGCGAGCTGCGCGCCCTGTCCTTGCGCCGGCATCGCCTGCGCAGGCTGCACCGCAAGGTGGTGACGATCGATGGTCGCGAGGCCTACGTCGGCGGCATCAACATCACCGACGATTTCGCACCCAACGGCTCACCCTATCCACGCTATGACTATGCGGTAAGAGTGCAGGGGCCGGTGCTGGACCCGATCGTCGAGTCGGCGCATCGCCTGTGGCGACTGGTGGCCTGGGCGAGTTTCCGCCGCCGCGTGCATCAGCCGCTGCTGGCGCCGCCGGTCGGCGAGGCGGCAGGATCCATCCGCGCCGCGTTCGTCGTGCGCGACAACCTGCGCTACCGGCGCGCGATTGAGGACGCCTATCTGGCGGCGATCGAGCGCGCACGGCACGAGATCGTCATCGCCAACGCCTATTTCTTTCCCGGCCGACGCTTCCGCCACGCGCTCACCGAGGCCACCGGGCGCGGCGTACGGGTGACGCTGCTGCTGCAAGGCGCAGGCGGCGACCATCCGCTGCAGGTCCTCGCGACGCGGGCGCTGTATCCCTTCCTGCTGCAACGCGGGGTCGAACTGTACGAATATCACCGCAGCCATCTGCACGCCAAGGTGGCGGTGATCGATGGGCGTTGGGCGACGGTCGGCTCGAGCAACATCGACGCCTTCAGCCTGCTGCTGGCGCGCGAGGCCAATGTGGTGGTGGAGGACGAGGGCTTCGCCGCGCAACTGCGCGCCAGCCTGGCCGCGGCGATGCGCGACGGCGCAGAGGCCCAATCACCCGAGGACTGGCGTCGGCTGCCGCTGCTGCGGCGCATGGCGAACTGGCTGGCGTATCAACTGGTGCGGATGGCGATCGGCATCGCGGGATACGGCGGCAAGCACTGAGCGCAGCGAGTTCCGCAAACCTGAAGGGAACACCCACGCCCCGAACGGCGGCGTGGCGAGACAAACCGAGCGGGTCGGGGACTCAGAGCCTGAGAAGCATTTGATTTCCGCAAGCCGAGTAACTGACATGCGATGAGACCCAGTGGCGCGCGATGCGCAGGTGCGGTGGGGTGTTCGAGGCCCAGCCAAGCGTCTGTGAGGGCAGATCCGGGGTCTTCAGGAGGCGGGTTTTCATTTCGGGCACCTCTTATGCCAGCGCTGCGGCGATTTTGGACGCACCGCTACCTCGACC
>NZ_SSXV01000039.1 GCF_009469595.2 Thauera sp. 2A1
CGAACAGGACCGTGAAACAAGACCGCGCCGATGATAGTGAGGTCCGCCCTCGTGAAAGTAGGTCATCGTCAGACTAACCCCATCACTCAACGCCCGAGACCACTCCTGGTCTCGGGCGTTCGTGCGTCAACGCGTCAAAAAAACATGTAGATCGATTGAATCGGGCGACCGCGAGGACGATGTCATGTGAAGTGGTGCCGAAGTGCTCGCGCTGTAAGCACCCGGCGAACCCGTCTTGCCGTTTCGCTCAGGCGCGGACGGCCGGCTGCCAGCGATGCGGCAGCAACTCCCCAATCCGGCTGTAGGGCTGGGTCGGCAACCGTTCGAGCACATCCTTCAGATACGCGAAGGGCTCGTGGCCGTTGAGGCGTGCGGATTGGATCAGGCTCATGATCGCAGCGGCACGCTGGCCCGCCCGCAGGCTCCCCGCGAACAGCCAGTTCTTGCGCCCGAGCGCAATCGGCCGGATCTGGTTCTCGATCCAGTTGTTGTCGATGGGGACGCGACCGTCGCCCACGTAGTGCGTGAGCGCCGCCCAGCGTTTGAGGCTGTAATCGATGGCGCGGGCGATGCCCGAGCCGTTGGGAACCTGGGTGCGTCGCGCGAGCAGCCACGCATGCAGGCGTTCGAGGAGGGGACGGGCCTTCGCTTCCCGTAAGCGCAGCCGGGCGTCGATGTCGAGTTCGAGCGCTTCGCGTTCGACACCGTAGAGTTGGCCGATGGCCTCGAGCGCCTCGCTGGCGATCTGGCTCTGCCCCTGATTGGCAAGATCGAAGAACTTGCGCCGCGCGTGCGCCATGCAGCCGGCTTCCTTCACGCCCAGCGCGATTAGCGCCTTGTAGCCGGCGTAGTCGTCGCAGATCAACGTGCCGCGCCACTCCCCCAGAAACGCCTGGGCATGGCGGCCCGCGCGGCTGTCGGCGAAGTCGTAGACCACGGCCTTGATCGGATCGAACGCGCCAACGCTGTAGGACCACAGGTAGGCGCGGTGCGTCTTGCCCGCACCCGGGTCGAGCATCGCCACCGGGGTCTCATCCGCGTGCAGCACGGGGTGCGCCAGCAAGTCGGCCTTGAGTGCATCGACCAGCGGCTGCAGATGCACGCCGCTTGTGCCCACCCACTGGGCCAGCGTCGATTGCGGAATCGCCAGTCCAGCCCGACCGAAGATGCCTTCCTGGCGGTAGAGCGGCAGATGGTCCTGGTATTTGGCCACCAGCACTTGGGCGAGCAGCCCGGCGGTCGGGATGCCTTTGTCGATGATGTGTGCCGGCACGGTTGCCTGCACCAGGGTCTCGCACGCCGCACACGCCCACTTGCCCCGGATGTGGCGCTCGACGGTAAAGCGGCCCGGGGTGTAGTCGAGCTTCTCGGCGACGTCCTCGCCGATGCGGCGCATCTGGCAGCCGCAGGCGCACGTGGTCGAATCAGGTTCGTGACGGATCTCGGTGCGCGGCAGCTCGGGCGGCAGCGGCTTGCGCCGGGCCTGCCCCTTGGGCGTCGATGTGCCGGCACCGGGCTGGAGCTGCTCGAGCTCTTCGCTCATCGCCGCCAGGTCGGCCTCGGCGGTTTCCTCGAAGAGCTGCACCTGCTCGCTCGACAGGCGCTCGGCCTTCACGCCGAAACGATGACGCTTGTGCAGCGCCAGCTCATGCGTGAGCCGCTCGATCTTGGTCTGACGCCACACGAGCTCGCGCTCCTGCTCGATGAGCAGGCGGCGCAAGGTGTCGGCGTCCAGTTGGTCGAGGTCGGCGGGCAGCGGCATGGGCGGATCATGCCCGGGCACGCCTTGCCGCACCATCGGGGCATCCGCCGATGGCGTCCGCTCAGAGTGTCCGGATCACCCCGCCATCGCCGAGCCGCTGCCACGGCAGCCCGAGCACCAGCGCATCGAACTGCGCCCGGGTGAGGGCGACACTGCCCTGGCCCTCGGTCCAGTGAAACCGCCCCTGATTCAAGCGCCGGCACGCGAGCCACACCCCGAAACCGTCATGGATCAGCACCTTCAGGCGCGTGCCGCGCCGGTTGCTGAAGAGATAGGCGTGATGGGGCTGTGCTTCACCGAACACGCGTACCACCTGCGCGAGCAGCGTGTCCATGCCCGCGCGCATGTCCAGGGGCGCGACCGACAGCCACAGGGCCTCAATGCGGATCATGCAAGCCACTCGCGCAGCCACGCCCCGCACGCATCGGCCGCCTGGAGCGGCCATTCGACCTTCACACGTGCATTGCCATGTTGCGCTTCAACTCGGATCACCGGCGCCTCGACGGCGGTGGCGAACTGCACCGGCATAAAGCCCGGCTCAGCCAACGCGGTGAGCTCTGCGCTGCCAGGCTTGCGCCGGCTCGGTGGCGCGATGCCGCGCTCGCGCATCCAGCGATGGACCTGATTGGCGTTCAGGCCGTTGGCCAGGGCCACGCCGGCCACCGAGACGCCCGCCTCACAACATGCCGAGACCACCGAGCGCTTGAATGCTTCGCTGTGCGTGCGCCGGCCTCGGCGCGGAATGACCACATCCATCGTGTCCACCATCGAAAATTAGTGGACACGATCTTCAAGGGGCTAAGCGGCTGGGGGAAGGCGGGTTCGCCGGGGGCTTACCTCGCGCTCTCACGATGGGTCAGACATAGGGGAGGCAGAGCATAAGCATCCGTGAAAGCGACCCGCTGACGCGCCTGAGCGACGGGCACCAATCAAGCGCCATTCAAATGACACGCTGACACGTGCCCAGGCGCGATTTCCTGCAGATATGGCGCCTCGAGCCGGCAGCGCTCGAACGCGTGCGGACATCGTGGATGAAAATGGCAGCCGCGCGGTGGGGCGAGTGGGGAGGGGAGTTCGCCCTGGATCGCGAGGAAGCGCTTCTTTTCCACCTTCAGGGTTGGCGCCTCGGCGAGCAGGCCCTGGGTGTAGGGGTGGGCGGGGCGGCTGAAGATCTCGGCGCTGGGGGCGCTTTCGACGATGCGACCAAGGTACATGATCGCCACGCGGTCGGACAGGTGACGCACAACGCCGAGGTCGTGGCTGATGAAGAGGTAGGTGAGGCCAAGTTCTTCGCGCAGCCGCATGAAGAGGTTCAGCACCTGGGCCTGGATGGACACGTCGAGGGCGGCGACGGCTTCGTCGCAGACGAGGAACTCGGGCTTCACCGCGAGCGCGCGGGCGATGCCGATGCGGGCGCGCTGGCCGCCGGAGAACTGGTGCGGAAAGCGGTCGGCCACGGCCGGGTCGAGGCCGACCTGGCGCAGCAGGGCGGCGACGAATTCTGCTTGTTGAGTTCGGTCGATCAGGCCATGCACGCGCGGCGCCTCGGCCAGCAGGTCGCGCACGCGCAGGCGCGGGTTCAGCGACGCGTACGGGTCCTGGAAGATCATCTGGATGCCCAGGCCGGCGCGGCGGCGTTCGGCTTCGGGCAGTGCGTCGAGGTCGGTACCGCGCCACAGGCGCCGGCCGCTGCTCGGTGCGTGCAGGCCGACGGCGATGCGGCCCAGGGTGGATTTGCCACAGCCGGATTCGCCCACCAGGCCGACGACTTCGCCGCGCGCGATGGAGAGGTCGACGCCGTCCAGCGCCTGCACCATTGCGGCGGGTTGCAGCCATCCCAGGCGTTGGCCGAGGCGTTCGACCCAGTCGGGTTGGGCACCGAAGGTCTTGCGGATGGCTTTCAGCTCCAGCAGCGGGGCGATGGTCGACCCGTTCGCCGGTGCCTGGGCAGGGGCTTCCTGCAGTGCGGCAGTTCGAGCCGGTTGAGGTGCGCTCACGATTTCAACCCTTCCGCAGCCGACAGCGGATGGAAGCAGCGCGCGACATGGCCGCGCGCCAGTTCCACCTCTGGCGGAGTCTGTTCGCAGAGCGTGCTGGCGCGCGTGCAGCGCGGGCGGAAGGCGCAGCCTGCGGGAAGTTCCTTCAAAGAGGGCGCCATGCCGGGGATCTGGCGCAGCGGCTGCGGGCGTCCGGCTTTGTCCGGCTGCACGTTCGCCGCCGGCGTGGAGTCGAGCAGTCCGCGGGTATAGGGGTGGGCGGGCGTTTCCAGCACCTGCGCCGTGCTGCCCTGTTCGACGATCCGGCCGGCGTACATCACGCATACCCGGTCCGCGAGGCCGGCGACCACGGCGAGGTCGTGCGTGATCCAGATCAGCGCGGTGCCGGATTCGCGGCACAGGGTCTGCATCTCGAACAGGATCTGCGCCTGGATGGTGACGTCGAGCGCGGTGGTGGGCTCGTCGGCGATGATGAGATCGGGCGCATTCAGCAGCGCGATGGCGATCGCCACCCGCTGGCGCATGCCGCCGGAGAGCTGGTGCGGATAGGCGCGCAGGCGCTCGTCCGGCGACGGGATGCCGACACGGGCGAGTGCGTCGCGCGCCATCTCGCGCGCGGCATCGCGGCTGACGCGACGGTGCGCGCGCACCGTCTCGATCATCTGTGTGTCGATGCGCAGCACCGGATTCAGCGTCATCATCGGATCCTGGAAGATCATCGCGATGCGATCGCCCCGTAGCGCGCGCCATTCGCGCGCCGGCAGGCCACGCAGCTCGCGACCCTTGAGGCGGATGCTGCCGCCGGTGATCTCGCCCGGCGGATCGACCAGGCCGAGGATGGAAAAGCCCGTCATTGACTTGCCCGAACCGGATTCGCCCACCAGGCCCAGCACCTCGCCGGGCGCGACGTTGAAGCTGACCTCATCGACCGCCGTCACCGCGCCGCCGAGGCCGGCGAAGCGGGTGGTGAGGCGGCCCACGACCAGGGTGGGCTCGCGTTGCGCGTTCATTGCGATTGCAGCCTCGGGTTGAGCACGTCGCGCAACTGGTCGGCGACGAGGTTGATCGCGAGGATCAGCAGCAGCAGCGCCACGCCGGGGAAAACGCTGATCCAGTAGCGGCCGGAATAGAGGTACTGGAAGCCGTTGGCGATCAGCAGCCCGAGCGAGGGTTCAGTCACCGGCAGGCCGAGGCCGAGGAAGGACAGCGTCGCCTCCAGGGCGATCGCCGCGGCCACCTGCAGCGCGGCGACCACGATCAGCGGCGGCAGGCAGTTGGGCAGCAGGTGGCGGAACAGGATGCGCGGCGTCGACAACCCGAGCAGGCGCGCCGCCTCGATGTATTCCTTGCGCCCCTCGACCAGCGCGGCGCTGCGCGTTGTGCGTGCGTAGTAGGCCCACTGCGCCGCCACCAGCGCGATGACGATCTTGTCGATGCCCTGGCCGAACAGCGCCAGCAGGATCATCGCCACCAGGATGGACGGGAAGGACAGCTGGATGTCGGCGATGCGCATCAGGACGGCGTCGAAGCGCCCGCCGAAATAGCCCGCCGCCAGCCCCAGCGCCATGCCGATGGCCAGCGCCATCAGCGTCGCCACCACGCCGACGCCGACGCTGATGCGCAGCCCATAGAGGATGGCCGACAGCATGTCGCGGCCCTGCTCGTCGGTGCCGAGCAGGTAGGTGAGCCGCCCGTCACCACTCGCGCTGCCCGGCGGCAGGCGGCCGTCGAGCATGTCGAGCTGCATCAGGTCGTAGGGGTTCTGCGGTGCCAGCCAGGGCGCGAGCAGCGCCGCCAGCACGATGACCAGCAGCAGCGCGAGGCCGAACAGCGCGACGCGGCTCTCGGCATACATTCGCGCCAGGCGGCGCAGCGGGCGCTCGACTTCGGAATCGGCAGGGGAGGCGGCCGGCGGGGGCGACGTCTCGCTCATGCCCTTGCTCCGGCCAGCCGCACCCGCGGATCGAGCGCCGCATACAGCAGGTCGACCGCCAGGTTGATCACCACGTACAGCGTGACCACCAGCAGCAGGTAGGCCACCACCACCGGGCGGTCGAGCTGGGTGATGGAATCGAGCAGCAGCTTGCCCATGCCCGGCCAGGCGAAGATGGATTCGGTGACCACCGAGAAGGCGATCAGCGATCCGAACTCCAGCCCGACCACGGTGACGATCGGGATCAGGATGTTCTTCAGCACATGCACACCCACCACGCGCGCGTTCGACAGCCCCTTGGCACGGGCGAACTTCACGTAGTCCTGCAGCAGCGCCTCGCGCGTGCCGCTGCGGGTGAGGCGGATGATCAGCGACAGCTTGAACAGCGCCAGGTTGGCCGCCGGCAGCAGCAGGTGGCGCCAGCCATCCGCCGTCAGCAGCGAGATCGACACGCCGAGCACGTCGACGGTCGGGCCACGCCCGCTCGCCGGCAGCCAGCCGAGCTGCACCGCGAACACCATGATCAGCATCAGCCCCACCCAGAAGGTGGGCAGCGAAAAGCCGAGGATGGAGCCGGCCATGATCGCGCGCCCCGACCATGAATCCGGCTTCAGCCCGGCCCACAGCCCCAGTGGAATGCCCAGCAGCACCGCGATCAGCATCGCGACGACGGCGAGTTCCAGCGTCGCTGGCAGCCGCTCGACGATCAGCCCGAGCGCCGGCACGCCGTGGATGAAGGAATTCCCCAGATCGCCCTGCAGCGCGTTGCCGAGGAAGCGGCCGTACTGCACCCACAGCGGCTGGTCGAGGCCGAGCGATGCAGCGGCGCGCGCCGTGTCGTCAGCCGTGGCGTTCGGATCGACGAGCAGATCCAGCGGGTTGCCGATCGCATACACGCCGGCGAACACCAGCAGCGACATGACGAACAGCACATTGAAGGACTGGAGGATGCGTCGGAGGATGAAGAGGGGCATTGGAAGCGGGATCGAAGCGTAGTGAGGCCACGCCGCGCAGCATTCGAAGGTCGAAACTGCGCCCAAGGATAGCAGCCGGACGCCGTTTGGACGATCGTCGCCGGTTGGCGGAGCGAACACCGTCCATGGAACAATTGCGACCTGACAATTTCTGCGACACGTCACGGAGGAGCGACACATGGAAACCACGGTCATCAACCCCCCAGAACTCTTCGTCGGCAAGGCCTTCAGCCAGACCTTCTCGGTCGAGGGCGCCAAGCGGCTGGTGTTCATCGCCGGCCAGATCGACTGCGACCGTGACGGCAGGGTGCGCAACCCGGGCGATCTCGAAGCCCAGCTCAAGGGCACGCTCGACAACCTCGACATCGCGCTGCGCGCGCAGGGCGCGACGATGCACGACCTGGTGAAAGTCAATGTCTACATCGTCGGCCTGCAGCCGGCGCAGACGCCGAAGATCCGCGACATCCGCGCAGCCTATTTCAGTGCGGAGAAGCCGCCCGCGCTGACGCTGGTCGGCATCGAGCGGCTGTCCATGGACGGCCTGCTGGTCGAAATCGAAGGCATCGCTGCCGTCTGATCGGCTGGCCGTCGCCTGCACTGCCTCAGGGCGCGGCCACCTTGACGAACTTCAGCGTGAACTTGTCGCTCTCGCCGATGGCGACGTAGCGCGCGCGGTCCACATCCTTCATGCGCAGGCTGGGCGGAAGCGTCCACACGCCCTGCGGGTAGTCCTTCGTGTCGCGCGGGTTGGCGGCGATTTCGGAGCGGGCGACGAGCTTGAAGCCGTGCTGCTCGAACAGCGCGATGGTTTCGTCCTCGCGCAGGTAGCCGGCTTTCAGCTGCTCGTCGCGGGGCCGGTCGTTGCGCGCGCGATGATCGACGATGCCCAGCACGCCGCCCGGCTTCAGCACCGTGTGAAACTCGCGCAGATGCTCGTCGGCGTTGCCGTCGGTGATCCAGTTGTGCAGGTTCTGGAAGGTCAGCAGCAGGTCGACCGAGTTCGGCTTCACCGTGTCGAGCAGGCCTGGCGTGTGCGCGATCTCCACCTTGCCGTACAGCGCCGGCTGGCTCGCGATGCGGCCTTCGATCACCTCATGCTCGGCCTTTGCCGCCGGTGGGTTGTGCGGGCCGGCATGGAGCGCGCCAATGTAATGGCCCTTGTCGCGCAGGTAGGGCGCGAGGATCTCGAACCACCACGCGCCGACGCTGGGCCACACCTCCAGGACCGTCTGATCGGGGCGCAGGTCGAAGAAGGCCAGCGTTTCGGCCGGTTTGCGGGCGGGGTCTCGCGCGCGGTTCCTCTCGGCGCGCTGCGGGCCGTCGATCCAGCGCTGAAGGTCGGCATCGGCGGCCGATGCCGCGGGGGCGAGCAGCGGCAGGGCGAGGGCGAGGGAGAGCAGGATGGGGGTGAGGCATCGCACGGGTCGGGCTCCGGTTGGATTGATCGGGGAGGACAGCTACACGGTCGCCATCACCTTACGCTGTGCACTTCGTACGCGTAGGTAAATTCGTCGATGCGGCCCTTGTAATTCAAGCCCTTGCGCAGCGCCCACGTGGCGATCTGATGGTGCGACGGGATGACCGCGTAGTCGCTCATCGCGGCCTTCACCGCCTGCCGCGCAAAATCCTCGCGCTTGGTGGCGTCGACCGAGCCGAGCGCCTGCTGCACCAGCTTGTCCACCGCCGGATTGCTGTACTTGCCCCAGTTCCAGGTGCCCCAGCCGGTGTCCGGGTTGGGCGTGCCGACGATGGAGCGCAGCGTGAAGTCGCTCGCCAGCGAGCCCCAGCCCAGCATCGCCATGCTGTAGTCGCTGGCGCGCGCCTTGCCGAAATACACCGACAGCGGCTGCGTCTCCACCTTGGCCTGGATGCCGACGCGGTTGAGGAACTGGGCAACGGTCTGCACCACCTGCTCGTCGTTGATGTAGCGGTTGTTGGGGCCGTGCAGGGTGAGGCCGAAGCCGTCGGGGTAGCCGGCGTCGGCGAGCAGCTTCTTCGCACCCTGCGGATCGTAGGCTTCGACCTTCAGCTCGGCGTTGTAACCGAAAATGCCCGGCGAGTTCAGGTTGGAGGCCGGCTGCGCCAGCCCTTCCAGCGTGCGTTCGACCAGCGCCTGGCGGTTGATCGCCTTGGAGATCGCCTGGCGCACGCGCACGTCCTTCAGCGGATTCTTCGCCAACGGCTTGCCGGCCTTGTCGGTGACGAAAGGCGAGACGTCACGGAACTGGTCGAGCTGCCAGAAGAGGGTGCGCCAGGTGGTGTGTTGCGCCAGCCCGACCTTGGGGTTGCCCTTCAGCTTTGCCAGATCGGCCGGCGGCACCGCCTCGATCAGATCCACGTCGCCGGCTAGCAATGCGGCCAGGCGTGGTGCGTCGCTGGCGAGCACCTTGAACTGCACCTTGTCCCATTCCGGCTTCGGTCCCCAGAAGGCGTCGTTGCGCGCGATCTCGATGCTCTCGCCCTTGCGGAAATTCACCAGCTTGAAGGGGCCGGTGCCGATCGCCGCAGCGCCGCTGTTGAACTGCTCCTGCGTGGCCTTGGCCGCGGCCTTCTTCGACACGATGAAGATCGAGATCAGGTCGAGCGGCAGCGGGCCGTAGGCGCTCGTCGTCTTCAGCCGCACGGTGTAGCGGTCCACCGCCTGCCTGGCGACGATGGGCTTGGTGTAGCTGGTGAAGGGGCCGGGGCTGGCGGTGATCTGCGCCGGTCGGTCGAGCGAGTAGAGCACGTCGTCGGCGGTCATCTCGCTGCCGTCGTGGAATTTCACGCCGCGGCGCAGCTTGAATTCCCAGGTGGTGTCGTCGATCGCCCTCCACGACTCGGCCAGCGCCGGGATCAACCTGCCCTCGGGGTCGACGTCGACCAGCGTGTCGTAAAGATGGTGGTGGAAGGCGATGTTCGGGCCGCTGTTGAAGAAGTGCGGATCCAGCGTCGTCACTTCCGATGACAGGCCGATCTTCAGCTCCGCCGCCACGGCCGGCAGCGTGGCAGCACAGCCCGACAGCGCGACGGCGAGCGCGGCGGTCCTGAAGGCGAGGGGAACGGAAGGGCGGAATTTCGGCGTGCTGGCCATGCGTGCGGCTCCGGGCGTTTCTTGCTGGAGGCCGAACGATAGCGCAAACGGCTTCGGGAACCGAAGGCCTGTGGCGAAATCGAATAAGCAATGCGTTTTTTCTTGGTTCGGTGGATTCGGCTGGCGCGATAGATTTTCGCCATCAACCAACGACTCTGGAGAGAACGTCATGCGTTTCAACGCCACCCGCCGCACCCTGCTGGCCTTCGCCCTTGCTGCCGGCCTCGTCGGCAGCGCCCAGGCGGCCACCACGCTACTCAACGTGTCCTACGATCCGACGCGCGAGCTGTATCAGGACTTCAACCCCGAATTCGCCAAGTACTGGAAGGGCAAGACGGGCGAGGACGTCACCATCAAGCAGTCCCACGGCGGCTCGGGCAAGCAGGCGCGTGCGGTGATCGACGGGCTGGAAGCCGACGTCGTCACGCTCGCGCTGGCCTACGACATCGACGAGGTCGCCCAGATCGGCAAGAAGATCCCCGCCGACTGGCAGAAACGGCTGGCGAACAACAGCTCGCCCTACACCTCCACCATCGTCTTCCTGGTGCGCAAGGGCAATCCCAAAGGCATCAAGGACTGGGGCGACCTGGTCAAGCCCGGGGTCGACGTCATCACGCCGAACCCGAAGACCTCGGGCGGCGCGCGCTGGAATTACCTTGCGGCCTGGGGCTACGCGCTCAAGCAGCCGGGTGGCAGCGAGGCCAAGGCGCGCGAGTTCGTCGGCGAACTGCTGAAGCACGTGCCGGTGCTCGATTCGGGTGCCCGCGGCGCGACCAACACCTTCGTGCAGCGCGGCATCGGCGACGTGCTGCTGGCGTGGGAGAACGAAGCCTTCCTGTCGGTGAACGAGCTCGGCCCCGACAAGTTCGAGATCGTCGTGCCCTCGGTGACGATCCTCGCCGAGCCCCCGGTCACCGTGGTCGACGGCGTGGCGAAGAAGCGCGGCACCGAGAAGGTCGCCCAGGCCTACCTCGAATACCTGTATTCGCCGGTCGGCCAGACGATCGCCGCGCGCCACTACTACCGGCCGATCAAGCCCGAACTTGCCGATCCCAAGGATGTGGCCCGCTTCCCGAAGGTGAAGACCTTCACCATCGACGAGCTCGGTGGCTGGCAGAAGGTGCAGAAGACGCACTTCGGCGACGGCGGGGTGTTCGACCAGATCTACGCCAAGTAACCCACAGACCCCGAACGGAGGATCGTGATCATGACCATCCAGGCCATCAACGTACGCAACCAGTTTCGCGGCAAGGTGAAGGAAATCATCCGCGGCGACGTCGTCAGCGAAGTCGACGTGCAGACGTCGTCGGGCATCGTGACTTCGGTCATCACCACGCGCTCGGTGGACGAACTCGGGCTCAAGCCCGGCTCGGACGTCGTTGCGCTGGTGAAATCGACCGAAGTGTCCATCGCCACGCTCTGAGCGAGGCTGACGTGCAGCACACGACCCTGATCGTCCCCGGCTTTCACGGCAGCGGTCCGCTGCACTGGCAGACCTGGATCGAACATCGGCTGGCCGGCGCGCAGCGGGTGCGCGGCATCGACTGGGAGCAGCCGGTCCTCGCGCGCTGGGCGGGTGCGGTGCGCGACGAAATCGATGCCGCGCCGCATGCGGTGTTTCTGGTGGCGCACAGCTATGGCTGTCTTGCCAGCGTGGTGGCGGCTGCCGATCGGCCAGAGAAGGTGGCGGGGGCGCTGCTCGTCGCACCTGCCGATCCGCAGCGCTTCGGTCCCTTCGGCCTGCGCGAAATGGCCGACGAAGGCAGCTCGGTGGCGGCCTGGCTGCCCGACACGCCGCTGGAGTGTCCCAGCATCGTGGTCGCGAGTCGCAACGATCCCTGGGTGAAGTTCGACAGCGCGGCATTCTGGGCCGAGCGCTGGGGCAGTCGGTTGATGGACGTCGGCGATGCCGGACACATCAACACCGAATCCGGCTACGGTCCCTGGCCGTTCGGCCTCGACCTGCTGGTCGCCATGCAGCGTGTGCATGACGACGTCCCCCTGGGGGCCATCTCGAGCCAGGCGAATTCGCAGCGCGGCCGCCACGGCGCCCTGGCGCGGATCCGGCATCACACCCGCTTCACGCTGAATCGCCTGGCGGGATGCGATATCTGAGCGCGATCTCTGCCGACGGGTCAGGAGATCTCGCGGATCTTGAACGGAGAGTGTGCCAGCGGTTCCGCATGTCCCGGACTGGTCGCGATCAGGGTTCCGCCCCTGCCGCTTCCATGCGACTTCACGTGCCAGCCCAGCGGCGGGGAAATGGTCCGTCTGGCCTCGTCGACGATCCATCCTTCCGAGACATCGACCGTGCTGCCATCGCCATGGTGGGTAAGGATCCAGCCTCCCGAGGGGTGCCTGCCGCGGTTGTGCGCAACGCCCTTGATGGCGTAGTCCATCGGAATGTTGATGACGCCGCCGCGGGAGAACAGGAATGACCTGACATCCCAGCCGGCGGGGATCTCGATCGTCCACAGCCTGGTTCCGTCCTGCTGGCCTTCCTCCCAGGCCTTGTCCGCAGCGCCGCGCGTCTGCGGGGCGGGCTGGGTGTCGCGGTACAGCCTGCCGTCGACCGACATGACGATTTCGTTGCTGCCGGTCACTTCGATGCCGGTGATGCCGGCCTGGCGCAGTGCCGAAACCATCAGCGCCACTGCCGATGAAGGTGCGGCCGTGCTGCTGGCCGAGCCCAGGGTCGCTCCTGTCGTCATGTAGCGAGCGCCCATGCAGGCTGCCAGCGCGATGGTCACCAGACCCTTCGAATTCTTGTTTCCCGCGACGGATTTCACCCGTGTGTTGTTCGCCACGGGCGACAGACCGTTCCGGGTGAGCCAGGTGATCAGCAGATCGGCGGCAACGGACGAGGTCACGCCGGTCTGCTCGCTCATCCAGATGGCACCCTCGCCGTCGCCATGGGCATTGACGCGAAGCTTGCCGGTGCGTCCGGGGTCGTTGATCCATCGGACGAGATTCTGAGCGGTCACGCTGACGGCGCCGGTCTCGAGGTCGGAGATGCTGATGGCGCTCGCGACATAGCCGTCAGGCAGGTCATCGACGGCAGCGAGCTCGTCGGGCGTGATGATGCACTTGTGCTTGCTATCCACCGGGCTCAGCAGGAATCGCTTGAGTGAGTCCGCTGTCTGCTTCGCGGCCTGATGTTCGGCCTGTTCCCGGATCTGGCTGGCGAAATCGTAATGTCCGTCGCGTGCCAGTACGTGCAGATCCCAGAAACGATCGTAGTTCGACATGAGCTTTCTCTCCTGGCGGCACACGGCGCTGCAGGAAAGGTAGCACAGCCGCGGCGCGCGCCGCCTTGAGGATCGTCAGAGCCCGTGTGACCGCCCGCATGGCCGGTCGGAGACCGGGCCAAAGCTGCGGGCCTGCCAGCGGACACGCATTGGCGCCAACGTGGAAAGGAAAGCAGAAATCCTTCGTTCATGTTGCGGTGCCCACAAACTAAGCTTTCGACATGACGATGCAAGCCGTCTCGCGGTGGGCGAGGCGGCGGGAAATGCCCCAACGCACCATGAAAAAAATCCGATCGCGTCCGCGGAGAGAGCCAATTGAACGAATCGAACACCGCAAGGCTGCTGACCTTGCCCAACGCCGGCCAGGCGGCGCTGTCCATCCGCGCCAAGGCATTGATCTTCCACGACGCCAAGTCGCTGAGACTGCTGCGCCAGGTCGAACTGATCGCACCGAGCGAGGCCAACGTGCTCATCATCGGCGAGACCGGCACCGGCAAGGAGCTCGTCGCGCGCCATGTCCACGCCCAGAGCGGACGCAGCGGTCCCTTCGTGGCCGTGAATTGCGGCGCCTTCAGCGAGAACCTGGTCGAGGCCGAACTGTTCGGCCACGAGGCGGGCGCCTTCACCGGGGCGCAGCAGGCGCGGCCGGGCTGGTTCGAGGCCGCCAACGGCGGCACGCTGTTCCTCGACGAAGTGGGCGACCTGCCGCTGCCGATGCAGGTGAAGCTGCTGCGCGTGCTGCAGGAGCGGCAGGTGGTGCGGCTCGGGTCGCGCAAGCCGATTCCGGTCGATGTCCGGCTGGTGGCGGCGACCAACGTCAATCTGGAAAAGGCCGTGCAGGCCGGACACTTCCGTCTCGACCTCTACTACCGCCTGAATGTCGCGCCGATCGAACTGCCGCCGCTGCATGAGCGGCCGGGCGACATCCTGCCGCTGGTCGATTATTTCATCGAGTACTACCGGCAGCGCCTGGATATCGCGGCCCCCCGCCTGAGCGCCGAAGCCCGGACCGAGCTGGTGAATTACAGTTGGCCCGGCAACATCCGCGAGCTCGAGAACGTCGTCCATTTCGCGCTGATCGTGTGCCAGAACGGTGTGATCACGCCTGCCGATCTGCGCCTGCCCGGCCGCGTGGCCGGGTTGGGCGGGCAGGGCGCAGCCTTGCCGGCGGACGGTTTCGAGGCGATTCGCGCCGGGTTGCGGCAACTGCTCGACGACGACACACCGGACCTCTACGAGCGCATCGAGAGCCTGGTCTTCACCACCGCCTTCGACTACTGCCGCGAGAACCAGGTCCGTACTGCGCGCCAGCTCGGAATCTCGCGCAACATCCTGCGCACGCAGCTCAAGCACTTCGGCCTGATCGGAGACAGTGCCGCCGACGCTCTGGCGGCTGCCGGCGCCTGAGCCAACGCCGCATTCATATCAACTGGACCGGCCAGTCGGCCGGAGAGGACCTCTTACGATGAGCTTGACCACGCACGACATTGTTGATGACAGCGTGCAACTCGACGCCTCACCGGCTGCCATCACAGCCAGGCTGGCCGGGCGCTTTGCAGAGACTGCCGCCGCCCGCGATCTCGCCGGCGGCACACCGAAGGCCGAACGCGACCTGCTGCGCGGCAGCGGCCTGCTGAAGCTGAGCATCCCGATCGAATATGGCGGCCTCGGCGCGAACTGGACGGACACCCTCGGGGTCGTGCGCCAGCTCGCGCGCGCAGACAGCTCGGTGGCACACGTCTTCGCCTTCCATCACCTTCAGCTCGCCTCGGTACGGCTGTTCGGCACGCCTGCGCAGTGGGAGCCGTGGCTGTCGGAAACGGCGAGCCGCAACTGGTTCTGGGGCAACGCGCTCAACCCGCTGGACAGGCGCACCATCGCCAGCCGGGTGCAGGGCGGGCGCGAGTTCTCCGGGCGAAAGACTTTCTGCTCCGGCGCGCTCGACTCCGACATGCTGCTGGCCTCGGCCGTGGAGGACAGTGCCGACGGCAAGCTGATCATCGCCGCGCTGCCGACGAAGCGCGCGGGCATCACCCTGTTCGAGGACTGGGACAACATGGGCCAGCGCCAGACCGACAGCGGCAGCGCCCTGTTCGAGCGCGTTGCAGTGGCAGAGCACGAGATCCTGTCCAGTCCCGGCCCGCTTTCTTCGCCCTTCGCCTGCCTGCGGCCGCTGCTGGCGCAACTGATCTTCGTGAACATCTTCCTCGGCATCGCCGAGGGGGCGGTGGCCGAGGCGCGGGGCTACACCCGCACCCAGGCGCGCCTGTGGCCGGCTTCGCCGGCTGCGCAGGTGAGCGAGGATCCCTACATCCTCGGCCATTACGGCGATTTCTGGCTCACCCTGGAAGCCACGCGCAAGCTGGCCGATCACGCGGCGGCACGCTTCGACGCCGCGTGGGCCGAAGGACTGGCCCTGACCGAGGCCGGGCGCGGCGAAGTGGCCCTGGCCGTTGCAACTGCCAAGGTCACCGCCACGCGCGGCGGGCTCGACCTGACCAGCCGCATCTTCGAAGTCACCGGCGCACGCTCGACCACGGCCGCGCTGCGCCTCGACCGCTACTGGCGCAACCTGCGTGTGCATGCCCTGCACGACCCGGTGGACTACAAGGTGCGCGAACTCGGCGACTGGGCGCTCAACGGCAATTATCCGAAGCCGTCGTTCTATTCCTGAGCATCCGGGCCGACCCCCGACCACCTGCACGTACGCAGAGTCGCTGGGTATCGTCGATCAGGAAGGGCGCGAGCGGCAGAATGGGGGAACATTTTCCATGCCCGTTCGTTTCAATGGTCAGGACGGCAAGACCGCCCGCTTGCAACCAGGACAAAAGGACTCCATCGATATGAACGCCCACGCTCCCGCCCGACTGCTGGCCATCGGCGCCTTTGCCATCCTCGGCAGCGTTTTCATGACGCCCACGGCATTCGCCGCCGACACCCATCAGCACGATGCGCACCCCGCAGTGCTGAAGCTCGATCATGGCGCCAAGTGGCAGACCGACGCTGCGCTGCGCCAAGGGATGGAGGCGATCCGCAACTTGCTCGCGAAGGCAATGCCTGAAGTGCATTCAGGTCGTTTCGACAATGCGCAATATGGCGCCCTTGCCCAGCGCATCGAAGGGCAGGTCGGCTACATCGTGAAGAACTGCAAGCTCCAGCCCGAAGCAGACCAGGTGCTGCACGCGATCATTGCCGAGATCGGCCAGGGCGTCGATGTGATCGGCGGACGCGCGGGTGGCACCCAACGGGAAGAGGGCGTCGTCCACCTTGCGCGCACCCTTGACGATTACGCCGCGCACTTCGATCACCCCGGCTGGAAGGGCTTGAAGACGGGGCACTGAGCCGATCGATGAGTCAGCGCGCATGGCAACGACAACCTCGCCGCCGGCATGAGTGAAGCGCTTCCGGCGCTCGATGTCGACGATGTCGCCCGCGCCCAGGCGGGCGACATGGCTGCGTTCGCCGCGCTCGTGCGCCGCCACCAGGACCGCGTGTTCCGCTTCGTCCTGCGCATGCTCGATGCCCGCGACGAAGCGACGGATCTGACGCAGGACGTCTTCGTCAAGGCGTGGCAGGCCTTGCCCGACTGGCGTCCGGAGGCGAGCTTTTCCACCTGGCTGCTGCAGATCGCGCGCAACGCCGCGCTCGATCAGTTGCGCCGCCGGCAGCTCGTGCAATTCGCTCCGCTGGAGGACGGCATGGACGTCGCCGACGCTGCGCCGGGGCCGGAGGCTTCCTACGCCGGCCGCCAGCAGCAGGCGCAACTCGACCGCGCCCTGCGGCGGATCGCCGCCGAGCACCGCGAGATCCTGCTGCTGCGCGAGGTCGAGGGACTCGCCTATGGAGAGCTTGCCCGCGTGCTGGGCATTGCCGAGGGCACGGTGAAGTCGCGTCTCGCGCGCGCCCGCGCAGCGCTCCTTGAACATTTCCACCCGCATGCGGGAGTCACTCATGAATAGCACCTGCCCCCCCGACGAGGCGCTATCGGCCCTGGTGGACGACGCCTTGCCCGCCGAAGCGCGCGCGGAAGTGCTCACCCACAGCGCCCGTTGTCCGCACTGCGCAGCCCGGCTGGCCGAGTTCAGGGCTCTGCATGACGCCTTCCTTGCGCTGCCCGCCGTATCGCTTCAGGTCGATTTCGGCGCACGGGTCGTTGAGCGCTTGCAGGCCGCGGCTGAACCGCGGGTGCAGGCGTCGCGGCACAGGGGATGGCGGGCGCGTTTGCGGTCGCTTTTCCGTCCGCTGACGGCTTTCCCGCTCGCCTTGTCGCCCTATGCGGGGGCCGCCGCTGCACTCGTGATGGGTGTGTGGCTGGGCGGCATGTTGCTGCAGGTGGTGGATTCGCCATCGCAACCATCGCCGCCATCGGCGAACGTCACCCTTGCCGCCATGAGCCTGTTCGACGCTGTCCCCCCCGGAAACCTCTGTCCCCGCGCCGACGCCTGCGGCCCGATTCGGAGCGCACAATGAAACCCAGGAGCCTTCGCCTTGCCCTGCTGCTGTCGGTCGCGCTCAATCTCGGCGTCATCGCCGCGGTGGTGCTCGAACGCGTCCGGCCGAGCGCCTCGCCCGCCCCCAAGCCCCCGCTGCATCAGATCCTGGTGCTGGACGAAGCGCAGCGCGCACGCTGGGAAGCAGCCGAGCGCCCCTTCCTGCAGCAGTTCGACAGCGCCAGCGCCCGGCTCGAGAGCCATCGCACCGCCCTCGTCCAGGCGCTCTTCGCCGACACGCTCGATCCCCGACGCATCGAATCCGAACGCGCCTCGATCGCCGAATTGCAGCAGGCGCAGCAGCGCATGATCATCGACCAGCTCATCGCCGAACGGGACATTCTCGACGCGCGGCAGCGCGAGAAGCTTCTTGGGCTGCTGCTGGATCAGCCACGCACGCGCAGCACGGTCGAAGATCTGCACACGCGCTAGGCGCGCGCACCGGCAGCGCACTGCTGCCAGACATGCCGATAGTCACGGCGGGAGCGTCGCCACACTGCCTTGTCGAGTGCTGCGTCAGCCAGTTCGGGATTGAGCCGGACCATGCGGTGCCGGATCCTCATGTTGGGTTGTAACCGTCCGAGCAACCCCGTAGTTCCCGGTCAGCGCTGAATCGCCGATCGTTGTGGCTCCCGAACTCACTTCTGGAGAGCGACGATGATGGAGCAGGACAGACTGATGGCGCTGGAAGAACCACCGGCTCAGCACCGTGACGAGGTGGCCGTTCAGCGGCGGATACACCGCGACGATGCATTCTGGTGCTCGCATGAGCAGCAGCGGCGCCGGCAAGGCTTGAGCATTCCGCAGTATTGCCAGGCTACCGGCCTGGCGCTGTCGACGTTCCGGCACCGCATCAACCGCCTGGCCGCTGCCGAGGCAGGGTCGGCAGTGGGCGAAGCCGGCGGCCGCTTCATCGCGCTCGTGCAGGCGGCCTCCTCGGGGCAGGTCGATGCGATGCAGATCGAAGTCGTGCTGCCCGCGTCGATGACGCTGCGCCTGCACGGGGCGGCTGCGCGGCAGGTGCTCGATCGCGTGCTGGCGCGGCTGCCGTGATCCTGTCCTCGGCGATCCGCGCCCACGTCTATAGCGAGGCGGTGGACATGAGGAAGTCGATCGATGGGCTCGCGCAGATCGTGTCGCGCTGCATGGGCATGAACCCGCTCTCGGGTCAGGTGTTCG
>NZ_SSXV01000003.1 GCF_009469595.2 Thauera sp. 2A1
GATCGTCGGCCAGTGTTGCTGTAGGTGACCCTTGAACTCGGCCACCCCGATGCCATCGACACCGGCTGCACCCTTGTTGCGGATCACCCGCTCGTACGCAAGCCATAGGTTGCCGCGCTCGCACACGGCGTCCATCAGCCCGCTTTCACGCTCCAACTCCGCTTTCGTCCGCTCAACGCCCGCCGATTCCGCCTCGACACGCCGCCCGGCCCCCTCCGGATACCGTCCGGACTCCTCCGCCTGCGCCCCATCTGGCCGATGGGTTTCTGTCTTCATCGGCTTCATCGAGAAACGTTCGCCTACTCGCGTTCTTCCATGTTCGGCCCTTCAGCCCGTACCGGCGCCTACTATGGCCTCGGCTGACTTCCTCACGCGCATCCCGACGCCTCACGACGTCAGTAGCACCATGGCACCCGTGAGGATCTCCCCGGGTATGACGCACCCACCTTCACGCTTATGCCTGTCGGATATACGTCACAGCGCTCCGTGCAAGTTTCGGGCTTTGACGATATTCGCCGCCTTACCCCGCTGTGCCGCCTCGTATCCGCTTCCTGTTCGTCAGGCCAGCGCTTTGCCTTCGGCTTCCTCCAGATTCGCAGTTACCCGCGACACCCTTGCCGTTCAGCTAACTCTTCCCCTTGCCGGGCGAGTAGAGGACTTTCACCTCCAAGTGAGTGCGCCCTGCCGGGCGCACAAAACAAAAAAGGGGAACAGCCCGTGCCGTTCCCCTTTCTTGACCGTGACGGTGCGCGGGCTTAGCGCTTGGCGGCGTGGTCGGCCAGTTTCAGCCAGGTGTCAACAACCGTGTCCGGGTTCAGCGAGATGGTCTGGATGCCTTCGTCCATCAGCCACTCGGCGAGATCCGGATGATCCGACGGGCCCTGGCCGCAGATGCCGACGTACTTGCCGAGGCGGTTGGCCGCCTTGATCGTCATCGACAGCAGCGCCTGCACTGCCGGGTCGCGCTCGTCGAAGGCGTGAGCCACCAGGCCGGAGTCGCGGTCGAGGCCGAGCGTGAGCTGGGTCAGGTCGTTGGAGCCGATCGAGTAGCCGTCGAAGTGCTCCAGGAACGCGTCGGCGAGGATGGCGTTGGACGGGATCTCGCACATCATGATCAGCTTGAGATCATTCACGCCGCGCTTCAGGCCATGCTCGGCCAGCAGATCGACGACGCCCTTGGCCTCTTCGACGTTGCGCACGAACGGGATCATGATCTGCACGTTGGTCAGGCCGAGCTCGTTGCGCACCTTCTTCATCGCCGCGCATTCCATCTCGAAGCAGTCGCGGAACGAATGCGCGATGTAGCGCGAGGCGCCGCGGAAGCCGAGCATCGGGTTCTCTTCTTCCGGCTCGTAGATCTCGCCGCCCAGCAGCTTGCGGTACTCGTTCGACTTGAAGTCGGACATGCGCACGATCACAGGCTTCGGATAGAACGCGGCGGCGATGGTGGCTACGCCTTCGACCAGCTTCTCGATGAAGAACTGCTTGGGCGTGGCATAGCCGCGCGAACGACGGGTGATCTCGTCGCGCAGGCTGGCGGGCACCTGGCTCAGCTCGAGGATGGCCTTCGGGTGGATGCCGATCATGTTGTTGATCACGAACTCGAGGCGCGCCAGGCCGACACCGGCGTTCGGGATCTGCGCGAACTCGAAGGCCAGCTCCGGGTTGCCGACGTTCATCATGACCTTCACCGGAATCTCGGGCAGATTGCCCATGTCGGTGGTGACAATCTCGAAATCCAGCTTGCCGCGATACACGTAGCCGGTGTCGCCTTCAGCGCACGACACGGTCACCGATTCGCCTTCCTGCAGCACTTCGGTCGCGTTGCCGCAACCGACGATGGCCGGGATGCCCAGCTCGCGCGCGATGATCGCTGCGTGGCAGGTGCGACCGCCGCGGTTGGTGACGATGGCGCTGGCGCGCTTCATCACCGGCTCCCAGTTCGGGTCGGTCATGTCGGTGACGAGAATGTCGCCGGCCTGCACGCGGTTCATTTCGGATGCGTCGCCCACCACGCGCACCGTGCCCGCGCCGATCTTCTGGCCGATGGCACGGCCGTGGGTCAGCGCCTTGCCGTACTGCTTCAGGCGGTACTTCTCCATCACCAGGCCGGACTCCTGGCTCTTCACCGTCTCGGGGCGCGCCTGCAGGATGTAGAGCTTGCCGTCGCCGCCGTCCTTGCCCCACTCGATGTCCATCGGGCGACCGTAGTGCTTCTCGATGATCACCGCGTAGCGGGCGAGCTCGAGCACGTCCTCGTCGGTGAGCGAGAAGCGGTTGCGGTCGGTTTCGGGCACATCCACGGTGCGCACCGAGCGGCCGGCAACGGCCTTGTCGGTGAACACCATCTTGATCAGCTTGGAGCCGAGGTTGCGACGGATCACCGCCGGCTTGCCCAGCGCCAGCGTGGGCTTGTGCACGTAGAACTCGTCCGGGTTCACCGCGCCCTGCACCACCGTCTCGCCCAGGCCGTAGGAGGCGGTGATGAACACCACCTGGTCGAAGCCGGATTCGGTGTCGATCGAGAACATCACGCCCGACGCGCCGGTGTCGGAGCGCACCATGCGCTGCACGCCGGCCGACAGCGCCACATCGGCGTGGGCGAAGTTCTTGTGCACGCGGTAGGCGATCGCGCGGTCGTTATACAGCGACGCGAACACTTCCTTCATCGCGTGCAGGATGTTCTCGTAGCCGTGGATGTTCAGGAAGGTTTCCTGCTGGCCGGCAAAGGACGCATCCGGAAGGTCTTCGGCGGTGGCCGACGAGCGCACCGCGAAGCTGCCCTCGCCTTCGGCAGTGATGGCCTCGTAGGCAGTCTTGATCTCGGCCTCGAGCTTGGCCGGGAAAGGCAGGTCGACGATCCACTGGCGGATCTGCGCGCCCGTCTTCGCCAGCGCGTCCGTGTCGTCCACATCGAGCGCATCGAGCGCCGCATTGATGCGGTCGGCCAGGCCGTCGTGAGCGAGAAACTCGCGGTATGCTTCGGCCGTCGTGGCGAAACCGCCCGGCACGCGAACGCTCGAAGGCAGTTGGCTGATCATCTCGCCAAGCGAAGCGTTCTTGCCTCCGACCTTTTCGACGTCGGTCATGCGAAGTTCGTTGAAGGGAATGACGTAACGCGACATGGCTGGTCTTCCGGAAACGTTGGAGAAAAAGCAAAATGCGATAAGTGGAATTTTAGCTGGCTTTTGTGCTCTGCCGCACGGCAGGGTTTGCCCCAATACCCCTCCCATCGCCGCACTCGCGCCAAGGCAGTACACCATGAGCGACGCAAAGACCCGCACCGTATTCTTCATCTCCGACGGCACCGGCATCACCGCTGAAACGCTTGGCCACAGCCTGCTTGCACAATTTCCGGAGACAAGATTCCGCCAGGTGCGGGCGCCCTTCATCGATGACATTGACAAGGCGATCGACTGCGCCACACAGATCCGCGAGGCCGCTCAGGAAGATGGCGCCCGTCCGCTGGTGTTCAGCACACTCGTGAATCCCGACACGGTTGCTGCACTGCGCAAAGCCGACGCGCTGTTCATGGACCTGTTCGAACGCTTCATCGAGCCGCTCGAAACCGAGCTCGGCCAGCGCTCGACCCACGCCGTCGGACGTTTCCACGGCGTGGCCGAAAGCAACGACTACAAGCGCCGCATCGAGGCCATCAACTTCGCCCTCGCGCACGACGACGGCGTGTCGAGCGACGGCGAGCTGGAAGAAGCCGACGTCATCCTCGTCGGCGTATCGCGCTCGGGCAAGACGCCCACCAGCCTCTACCTGGCGATGCAGTTCGGCGTCAAGGCGGCCAACTACCCACTGATCCCGGAGGATTTCGAGCGCAACAAGCTCCCCGGCGAACTGCACAAGTACCGCGTCAAGCTGTTCGGCCTCACCATCGCGCCGGAGCGCCTGTCGCAGATCCGCCAGGAGCGCCGCCCCAACAGCCGCTACGCCTCGCTCGAGAACTGCCGCTACGAGATCGAGGCCGCGCAGAGACTCATGCGGCGCGAGAACATCCGCTCGCTGGACTCGACGACCAAGTCCATCGAGGAAATCTCGGCCACCATCCTGCAGACGGTCCGGCTCGACCGGCCCGGCTACTGACAAACCCACAGGTAACGCAATGAAGAGAACGCGCCTCAAGCGCCGCGGCGGCCTCGGCCGCAACGCCGAACAACTCGTATGGCTGGCCTCCGGCCTGGCCGACTCCGGCAGCCGCGTCGAAGACCGCTACTGGGAGCAGCAGCTCTCCGCACGTCTCGACCATCTCCTGACCGAAGACGAGGAAGAAACGCTCAACGCCGCGCTCGACCACCTGTTCAGCGCCGCGCCGCCGGGCTACGACGAACTCGCCGATTTCATCGAGTCGCGCGCCGAATCAGCCGCTGGCGTCTCGCCGCAGCACGACATCCTGCTGATCGCCGCGCCGGTGCTGGCGTGGTCGCGCTACCGCATTCCGGCCACCTCGATCCCGCCCGCAGTGCTCGCCAACCTGCGCGTCCATCTCCAGGCGCACATTCTCGCGCGCGGCGCAAACCTGTCGCTGGCAGATTTCCTGTTCAGCCCCGACCAGTTGCCCCAAGGCTACTGCGCCACTGCCGAATTCGCGCGCGTGCTGGGCAACTCCGCGCTGGAAAACCGCGACCTTCGCATCGAAACCGAAGGCATGCCGGAAACGACGCAGTTCCTGTCCGACACCCGCTACCTGCTCGCCGCGGTGGCCGTGCCCAAGGGCGAGGCCATCTTCCGCTGGCAGGAAACCGACGGCAGCCGCGAAAACGCTCTCGCGCAGTGGCGCACCCAGGGCGGCGCCTGCCTCGCACCGCTGCTGCCGGGCTGCGCGATCGACCTCGTGCTCCCCGAAGCGTATTTCGCCGCCAGCCGCGCGGCCGACAAGGACAGCCGGCCCTACTCCGTTCGCGCCTCGGTCGCCTTCCTCGGCACCGCACTGGAAACCCCGGCCGCCAACCTGCGCGCGGTAATCGCCCCTTTCTGGGATCGCCAGTTGGAGGAATACCGCATCGGCTTCACCGTGCAGGGCGATGACCAGGTCGTCCATGGCGTGGTGTGGCCGCTGCTCGGCGCCGAGGACGACACCAGCGACAGCCCGTCGCAGATCGAGGCGCTGCTGCGCGAATGCGGCGTCGCCGACGTGGTGAACCTCGATCACCATTTCCCGCTCGAATACTGTGACGACTGTGGCGCCCCGCTCTACCCGTCTCCGGAAGGCGAAGTCGTCCACGCCGAGATGCCGGAGGCCCAGTCCGAGCAGATGCCCCGCCACCTGCACTGACAGCATCTTCCTGCAGGAGCGAGCTCGACCGCGATCGGTGGCAGCCGGGATCGCCGTCGAGCCCGCCCGGCAGGTGGCCCGGCAGCGCACTCACCCCAGGAGAACAGCCATGAGCCGCAAGATCGAAAAACCCGACGCCGAATGGCGCGCCAAGCTCAGCCCGCAGCAATACCACGTCGCTCGCGAGAAGGGCACCGAACGCGCCTTCACCGGCGAATACTGGGACAAGTGGGACGCCGGCACCTACGCCTGCGTGTGCTGCGGCGCACCGCTGTTCCGCTCCGAGCACAAGTTCGACGCGGGCTGCGGCTGGCCCAGCTTCTGGACTGCCGCCGAGCCCGAAAACATCGACACCGCCGTCGACCGCAGCCACTTCATGATCCGCACCGAAGTGATGTGCGACCAGTGCGGCGCCCACCTCGGCCACGTCTTCGAGGACGGCCCCCAGCCCACCGGGCTGCGCTACTGCATCAATTCCGCGTCGATCAAGCTCGAGCCGGACGCGCAGCCCTGACCGCGCCGCGCCATTGGGCGCGGATCACGGCAGCAAGCGCTCGGCGATGCGCTCGACCTTCACCGCATTGTCGGCGCAGATCGACCGGAATTCCGGCGATATCCGCCCATCCCAGGCATCCGCCAGTCACGCACGCCCACGGCCAGCAGATGCGCCGATTGCGACTGGAGGCTGACGAACGCCCGCCGTCCGAAACGCCCTACCCGATCGTAAGCGTCCGCCGCCGACCGTCTATGCAGGGGGATATCTTTCAGGCAGCGACGGCCTGTTGCTCGGGCGGAGCCAGTTCGGTAGCGACGTTCCACGGCAGCAGTTCAGCGACCCGATTCACCGGATGCTCGGCGATGCGGCCGATCACATGACGCAAGTAGGCCTCGGGGTCGAGGCCGTTGGGTTTGTCCGTGCCGATCAAACTATAGATCGCCGCCGCACGCTCGCCCCCGGCGTCGGACCCCGCGAAGAGGAAATTCTTCCGACCCAGGGCGACCGTGCGTAGCGCCCGTTCGGCGGCGTTGTTGTCGATCTCGATGCGCCCGTCGTTGCTGTAGCGCACAAGCGCCTCCCAGCGGGCGAGCGCATAGCGGATCGCCTCGGCCAGTGCCGATTTCTGCGAGAGTTGCTTGAGGGTGGCGTCGAGCCAGGCGCGTAGCGCGACCAAGATGGGGCCGGCGCGCGCCTGCCGTTCCGCCCGGCGTAGTTCGGGCGGTTTGCCGCGAATCGACTCTTCCACCGTGTACAGCATGCCGATCTGCTTGAGCGCCTCAGCCGCCAGGGGTGAGGGTGCGCCTTGTGCAGGTCGTAGAACTTGCGCCGCACATGCGCCCAGCGGGCGGCTTCCTGGATGGCCCCGCCCAGATAGAGCGGCGCGAATCCGGCAAAGGCATCGGCCTGCAGCACGCCCTTGAAGGGCGCGAGATGGCGTTGCGGGTGTTCGCCCCGGCGATTGGGCGAGTAGGCGAACCACACGCCCGGCGGCGTCTCATCGCCTGCGGGGCGGTCGTCGCGCACGTAGGTCCACAACCGTCCGGTCCGGGTCTGGCCCTCGCCCGGCGAGAGCACCGGCACCGGGGTGTCGTCGGCGTGCAGTTTGGTGGCCGAGAGCACATGCTTGCGCAGCGCCTCGACCAGCGGACGCAGCAGCGCATTGCATTGCCCCACCCAGTCGGCCAGCGTCGAGCGCTCGAGTTCGACGCCCTCTCGGGCATAGATGGCGCTCTGACGGTACAGCGGCAGATGATCGCAATACTTGGCGACCAGCACATGGGCGAGCAGCCCGGCGCCCGCCAGCCCCCGGGCGATCGGTCGCGCGGGCGCGTCCGCTTGCACGATCGTGTCGCAGCGGCTGCAGGCGAACTTGGGGCGCACATGACGGATCACCCGGAAGCTCGCCGGCACGTACTCGAGCATCTCGCTGACGGTCTCGCCCAGTTTCTTGAGCGTGCCGCCGCAGGCTGGACAGTCACACGCCGAGGGCAGGTGCTCCTCGATGTCGCGGGGCAGATGCTCGGGGAGCGGTTTGCGGGGCGGGGGCGCCTCGCGCGTGTCGCCTGGCGCGGCCGGTTCGGCCGGGGTCTCGGCACGCAGGGTCTCGAGCTCTTCGAGCGAGAGTTCGAGCTGGCCGAGCATCTCGTTCATCTGCTCCGAGCTGCGGCCGAACTGCATGCGGCGCAGCTTGGCGATCACCAGTTTCAAGTGCTCGATCTCGGCCGCCTGTTCGCTCACCTTCGCCCGCAGGGCGATGACTTCGTCAGGGGCGGAAACAGGCGCGTTCGGCATGGCGACATGATACCGAAGCATGCGGCCAAATGCCGCTAAAAGGTGCCTATCCGCCGCTATGCAGCCCGATTCGGTGCCGTTCTGACCGGGCGCCGCCAGTCGATGCCTTCGAGCAGCATCGACAACTGCGCCGGTGTCAGCGCCACGCTCCCGTGCGTGACCTGCGGCCAGACGAACTTGCCGTGCTCGAGCCGCTTGGCGAACAGGCACAAGCCGTCGCCGTCCCACCACAGCACCTTGATCCGATCCCCGCGCCGGCCCCGGAACACGAAGATCTGCCCGCTGAAGGGGTCGGTCTGGAGTTGGGTCTGCACAAGCGCGGCCAGTCCATCGAAGCCACGCCGCATGTCGGTGATGCCGGCCGCGATCCAGATCCGCGTCCCAGAGGGCGGGACGATCATCGCAGCAGCACCGCCAGCACCTGCGCAAGCACCTGGGCGTCAGGACGTCCCTCGACGGTCAGCCGTGCGCCCTTGCGCTCGATCGTCAGCCGACCGAACGCGTCCGCTGGCGCCTCGAGCATCTCCGTTGCGTCCAAACCGTCGGTGCCCGTAAGGATGATCGGCACGAACCCAGCCACCCCTAGGCGCCCATCCCGGTAGGCCTTGCGCCACGCGAAGATCTGGTTGGCGTTGACGTCGTGCTGGCGCGCGAGCCGCGACACGGAGGCGCCCGGCTGCAGCGACTGCTCGACGACGGCGCGTTTGAACTCGATCGTGTGGCGGCGGTACGACCCGCGCGGACCGCGCTGCGGGCGTTGATCCAAATTTGTGTCCATGAATGCAATCGTGGGCACAAAGTTGGGTGCCCCCTCCGAGGGGCGATCCTCAGGGACTGTTATCCCGAAGGGAAGACGGCGGTGGGCGGACGCTTACACCCGATCGAACCGCTACGACTCGAGAAACGCCCCCCTCCAGCCTATGGTGTCGACATTCAAGACGAAAAAAACCCGCGCAGGCCTTGCGGCCGCGCGGGTTTTTATCTGAAGCGGACGCGAACTTACACGCGTTCCCAGACGGTGGTGATGCCCTGGCCGCCGCCGATGCACATGGTGGCCACGCCGTAACGGCCATTCACGCGGATCAGCTCGTGCAGCAGCTTGGTGATGATCACCGCGCCGGTCGCGCCCACCGGGTGGCCCAGTGAGATCGCGCCGCCGTTCGGGTTCACCTTGCTGGTGTCCAGGCCCAGGCCGCGGTTCACCGTGATCGACTGCGCCGCAAAGGCTTCGTTCGACTCGATGACGTCGATCTGGTCCAGCTTCAGGCCGGCGCGCTGCAGCGCCAGCTTGGTCGCCGGGATCGGGCCCTCGCCCATCACGTCGTTCGGCACACCGGCGATGGCGTAGGACACCAGGCGGGCGATCGGCTTCTGGCCGGCTGCAGCCGCCTTGGCCGCGTCAGCCAGCACCAGGAAGGCCGCGGCGTCGTTGATGCCCGAGGCATTGCCTGCGGTGACCGAGCCGTCCTTCTTGAAGGCCGGCTTCATCTTCGCCAGCGCTTCCATGGTGGTCATGCGCGGATGCTCGTCGGTGTCGAACACCACGGGGCCCTTGCGGGTCTCGAAGGTGATCGGGACGATCTGGCCCTTGAAACGGCCGTCAGCGATCGCGGCGGCTGCACGCTTCTGCGACTCGAGCGCGAACGCGTCCTGCTCCTCGCGGGTGATGCCGTGCTTGGAGCACAGGTTCTCGGCGGTGATGCCCATGTGGCCAACACCGAACGGGTCGGTCAGCACCGCCACCATCGAGTCGATGGCCTTGGTGTCGCCCATGCGCGCGCCGTTGCGCAGCGCCGGCAGCAGGTAGGCACCCTTCGACATCACTTCCACGCCGCCGCCGATCGCGTAATCGGCGTCGCCCAGCATGATCGCCTGCGCCGAGCTCACGATCGCCTGCTGCGCCGAGCCGCACAGACGGCTGACCTGGAACGCGACGGAATCCATCGTCATGCCGGCGTTGATCGTCGCCACGCGCGACACGTAGGCGTAGCGGGAATCAGTGGGAATGCAGTGGCCAACCGATGCGAACGAAATCGCTGCGGCATCGACACCCGCCCGAGCGATCGCTTCCTTGATGACCACGGCAGCCAGGTCCGACGGCTCCATATCCTTCAGCGAGCCACCGAAACCGCCCACGGCGGAACGCATCGCGCTCAGAACAACGACTTCACGATTTGCCATACTCGTCTCCCTCTTTGAAAAAAACAGCGACTCACGCCGCCGACATCAACCACCCACCCAGCCGGCAATGCCGACCAGGGCCAGCAGCAACAGACATACCACGAGGGCCCGCCACACCAGGCCCACGGTACTTTGCATGTGGTCGGCATCGGCCTCATCACCGGCGCCCATTTCGGGGCGCTCGACGATTTCACCGGTTTCATGCACCGGCATGCCCAGGCGCACACCCAGCGCGCCGCCGCCACTTGAAATCAGTATACCGGACGACTTATCGGGCCAGAGCATGGCCTGCGTCCGCCAGCAATAGATCGCATCCTCGAAGTCCCCCACCACCGAAAACGACGCCGCGGTGAGCCGCACCGGCAACCAGTCGATGGCCTCGAATGCGCGCTGGGCGAAGCGGCCGAACTGGCCGAACTCCACATCGGTGCGGCGACCCCAGTCTTCGGCGAAGAAGCGCGCCAGGCGATACATCACCGCGCCGCTCGGCCCCGGCAGCAGGATGAACCAGAACGCCACCGCGAACACGTTGCGATGCGCCGCCACCAGCGCCTGCTCGATCGCCAGCCGCGCCACTTCGCTGGAGCTGGCCTCGTGGTACTGGCCACCGCGCCATTCGGCCAGCAGCGAGCGCGCGCGGTCGATCTCGCCCATGCGCAGCGCAAGGTGGATGTCGGTGAAGAAATGGCTCTCGTGGCGGAAACCCATCGTCACGTACAGCACTGCAACGTTGAACACGAAGGTCACTGCCGGATGCACATGCCACAGCAGGAAATGGATCACCGCGGTGGCGAAGGTCGCCAGCAACACGATCAGCCACCAGGCCACCCTCCCGTGCCGCGCCTGGCCGTCGTTGAAGCGCTCCACCAGCAAGCGCGACAGCGCACGCAAGGGGTCGACCACGACGTGTTGCACCGGCAGCGGGCGGACCTGCTCGATGAGCAGGGCAATGATCAGCGAGAAAAGCGTCATGCGAAGGGGAACAAAACCGGGAAACGAAACGGCGCGGACTGCGGGATCGAAAGATTGCGGCCAAGATACCACAAAGCCACTGCCGAAACGCGCCGCCACCCCGCGTAGCGGCAGGCAATCGAGCCGCACGCCGGCTGTGCGCGGCGACGCACAACCGCACATTCAGGCGCGCCCGCCACTCACTCGTCCTGCAGCAAGCGATACAAGGACATGAGGATGCCCGCCGTCGCACCCCAGATGTAGTAATCGTGATACGGCATGGCATAGAAATGCCGCGTGCGACCCTCGAACACGCGGCTCAGCCGCTGGTGGTTCGCCGGATTCAGGAAATGCGTCAGCGGCACCTCGAAAGCCTCGGCCACCTCGAAGGCATCCAGCCGCAGCTCGAACGGCGGATGCACCACCGCCACCACCGGCGTCACGCGGAAGCCGGTGCCGGTGAAGTAATCCGGCAGCGCGCCCAACAGCTCGACGTGCGAACGGTCGAGGCCGATCTCCTCCTCCGTCTCGCGCAGCGCGGTGGACACTGCCGAATCATCGGCCTCTTCCACCCGACCGCCCGGAAAGCTGATCTGCCCCGGGTGGTGGTGAAGGTGCTCGGTGCGCTTGGTCAGCAGCACCGACGGCCCGTCGTGGCGCGACACCAGCGGCACGAGCACCGCCGCTGGCGTATGGGAATGCCCCTCCCGGACCTCCGGCCAGTCCGCCGAGGGCTGGAGTTCGGAAGACAGCAAACGTTGCTTCAGCTCCTGCGGCCTGAAGTGATAACTATGGTGCGGCAAGTCCCCTATCCTCGAGCGCTCACAGTGCGCTTCTGCAAAGTCGGCACGTCTCAGAGACTGCGACGGACGGAGCGAGTTCATTTAAACCGAGCCTAAGCCACGCCTGTCCAGCCACGCGAAATCAGTTCACCAGCTCGCGCCACATCATGCGCTTGAACCGCGCGCTCCGCCCTGCCTCGGGCAGCGGCACCGACGTGTGCTTGTTGTCCGAGGTCGTGATGATCGCCACATTCTTTCCATTAACCCTGATCACGCTCATGCCGACGCCCAATGCATTGGCGAACAGATAGCCGACGACTCCGCCCTCGACCGTCTTGATGTAGCTTCCGGTCTTGTAATCGAAAAAGTACAGGAAGCTGTAGCCGCCGACATTGCAGGCATTGGGCTCCGGCACGTTGCTGATCACCGCAAGCACGCCGCTTTCGAGCTTGAAGTCGGTGTTGATCCGCTCGCCGGCATCGGCCGCGATGTCGAAGTCGACGAACCAGCCGGGCGAGGTGCTCCAATCCACGGCATTCGCCGTGATCTTGCGCTGCGTGCCGACCGCCGTCAGCGTCTGCTCGACGACACCCGAGGCGGCGCGGAAGTCGCCCCAGGTCGTGCCCAGGGGATCGCGAATCCCGTACAGGGACTGCATCGACGAATCCGTGATGTCGGTCGTGCCGAGATACTTGCCGGTGCCGACGATCACCACCCGGTGCGTGGTTCCACCCGCCTTCACTTGCGCGAGCTCGGGCCGCGTCGTGATCGCTTGCTCGGCAACGCCCCCCGAGCCGCCCAGCTTCGCCAGACGAGCCACCGATTCGGCAACGATGTCGAAGCGCCACACATTGCCCGACAGATCGCCGCCGTACACGTATTGCGTCGTGTCATCGTAGGTGATGTTGTTGACCCAGTTGCTGATCTTGGCAAGGCCACTTCGGGACGGATCGGTTTCGCTGGTTCCGGTAGCCGGATTCACGGTCAGGATTTCCGACAGCTTGGTCCCGTTCGCAGCATCGATGACATATAGCCGTCCCGCACCGTCACCACCGGAGCCATTGTTGTATCCCGAGGCAAACAGCACGACCCACTTCCCGGACCGCTTGGTGATGATCGGATTGCCGAACGAATAGCCCAGATCCGCATCGCTCGCATTCGAAAACTCCCACAACAACTTGGGTGCGGTCGTATCGGTGATGTCGAGGGCGAAATAGCTGCGCCCCCCTTTGCCGAGCCCCACCACCGCGATCGTCCTCCAGTCCGCCTTGGAGGCCGTCGCGCAGTTGGCCGCAACGCAGATGTCGCCGACCGTGATCGCCCCGTCGACATAGAAACGATGGTTGTTCGCGTAATTGCTGTCGGCAAGCCGATACAGGAAGGGAATGACCGCGGTCGGGACGTAAGCCCAGAGTTCGGCCCCCGTCGCGGCGTCAAAGGCGTGCACCATACCGTCGTTGGCGCCGACGAGCACGACGCCCGTGCGCGCGGACTTCACGTATGTCTGAACATAATCCGCGTATCCCGAATCGGTGTAGGCGTAGGGCGGATTCTTCACATACACCGGCTGCGAGCTGACGATGTCGCCGAAGACATGCGCACGGTCGCGAAAAACCCGTGTCGCGTTGCCAGTCTGATCTTCCAGCGAAGTATCTCCGCGGATGAAATCGATGACTTTCGCAGCCGACGCTGCGTCCGTTTGCGTCTTCGTGAGCCCAGCGTACTGGGTCAGCGCGCCATTCGGATTGGTCCCGTCGATATTGAAGTAACGGTTGCCGATTTCGGTAGCGAGATTCGCCGAGGTGAAATCCTTCAAGCCGTTCAAGGCGGTTCCCTTCATGTAGATCTTGCGATCTGCGAATGCTTTCGCGTCGAGCAAGGCCTGTGCGGACCAGGTGCGGTCGACTTCCGACGCCAGCGCGCCCGTGGTCAGGTTGATCGTGCGCGCCTGAAGATCGCCATCCCAGAACTGTGTCCGATAGCTCGCCACGTAGGCGAAGTTGTCGCCTGCGACCGGCTCGAGATTGCTGGTTGCCGAGGCCGCACCAGAACCGGTGCGCGCGCTGACGACCGATAGCGCCTTGTTCAGGCCCGCGCCCAGCCCCTCCGGCGTCTTCGAGCTGAAATACGTGCCGCGCCCATTCACCGCGGCGTGCCACAGATCATCCACTCGGTGGAGATCCTCCTTGTCCGTCGGATCCGGCCAATCGCGAGAACCATCCCGAATCGCGTTGAAATCGACCGAGCCCCCACTGTCGTAGTCGTCCGCATAACGGACCGAACCGTCGATGCCGAAACCCAGCGTGAAGGTCGTCATGTGCTGGGTGCGGAAATTGTCCCGTCCGGCGACCGGCACGTTGTCCTCACAGACGTCGTGCCCGAGCGCACCAGTGCAATTGCCCAGCGCCGGGCTGCGAAGGTCGGTCTCGTAGTAGTACATTGCGATGTCGGCGAGGGTGTTCGGCTTCGCCAGCTTGTCGAACATCGGCCGCGCCGCCTTGCCATCCATGTCGCCGACGCCCGAGGTCGCGTCGAGATTGAACTTCGCCGAGTCGTCCTGGTTCCAGAAGCCGTCGGTCGCCATCACCAGAAAGTTCTGCTGACACGAATACTGCACCGGATCGTTGGCCCCGGTGAGCAGTTTGCCCGCGTACATGCGCCCGATCTTGGTCATCGCGCTGCGCAAGGGCGTGAAGCCGCCTGGCTGTGCAGCGTAAAGCTTCTGGTAGAACTGGGTTCGCTGGTCGCAGATCGTGCCGTCGATCCCGCAGAAATCGGCAATCTGCTGGAAGCTGACGTTCGTGCTGTCGACGCCGGTGTACCTGTGCGTCGAGAAGCCGATGCGGAAGTTCTCCGGATGCGGCATGCTCTTGAATGCCCAACCGACCGAGCTCTTCATCGTGTTGATGCGCGAGCGGTAGTAGCTGTACCAGTTCGCGAAATTCTTCGCGTCGGCGGACGCCGGATCCGAGATGACCACCTTCTGAAAAACCCACTTCGAGTCTTTATCGAGAGCCGCGGTTATCTTCGTGCTGCATTCCGCGTAAAGCGTCGCGTTTCCCTTGATCTTGGCGGTCGTATCGACGTCGCCATTCGCAAGATATGTATAGCTCAAGGGCTGGTTCACACCCTTGTACAAATAATAATAGGCGGTCTGTGCCGTATCGTTGACGCCCCCTCCCGACGGCCCACCACTGCTCTCGTAGGCCTTGAAATTGGTTCGCAGGTCAACCACCGTGGCTGTGGCGCTCGCATCGAAGCCGTCAAGTTTCGCCGCGACAAAACTTGCTGCGGGATAGGAAGTGCCATCGGCCTTCACCGGTGGCTTGTACGTGATGCTCGGGTTGTAATAGACACCGTTGCAGGCGGCACTGACATAACCGTAACGTCGCTCCGACGCGGTGCTGGACGCGAAATTCTCCACCAGGTCGGGGATGAAGGTGTTCCGCATGCTCCCTGAATCGTCGAGCACAAACATCAGGTTGGGCTTGATCTGCGTACCGGTACCGTTCGCCATCGGCGCGTCGGAAATCGAGACCGACGCCGCGAACGCGGACGAGAATCCCGCGATGATCATTGCAAGGGGCAAGCCTCCGGCGAGAAGCCGCTGCAGTCGAGTGCTCATGATCCCGCGATCCTTCGGCAAGGAGACTTTGGCGCATTGCATGATCGATGTCTCATCAGTTCAACAATACGGTCTGCACATAGCTGACCGTATTCTTCGGACCCACCACCCGCGTCGTGACGCGGTAGAAATATTCGCTGCTGGCCGATTTCTTGCCGAAATAGCCGCCGCCGCTCATCGACCGTCCTTCATCGGCCGCAGCCGTCGAGCGTGAATAACTCTCACAGAATGCCTTCTCATCGGTGGGAGGCAACTCATCACCGCAAAGTCGATTGATGACGTAGGCTGCGGAATAGCCGGCAGGTAGCCTGGCCGCATCCACGGCGACGGCCGTCATCTTACAGTTCGGGTAGTACTTATCTTCGTCATCTTTGTTTCCACCCCAATTCACATCGTCCGTACTGTCATCCGGCGTGCTGGAACCGGAAAGGTCGCACCCCACGTGTGAGGTGGCGTAATAGCCCTTGGTTTTGTCCGACTTGTACAAGGAAGTCGGGTTGGCAGTGAGTTGCGCATTCATCCACGTGACCGCCGCTTCAGTTCCGCTGTCGCCCGCCTGCGTGGTCGTCTGGCGGAACGACAGATTCCCCGCAATCTGCGTGCCGGTGTCGACCGAACGCACGAGCGCAACTGCGGACAAGGACAGGATGACCAGCGCAATCAAGACGGTGAAAAAGACCACACCGTGCTGGCTGGACCGTGTTCGATCGAACATCGCAGAAACTCCCTGGATCATGACGGCGACCAGATGATGTTGCGCAAGGGAATGATGGTCTCGTAGAGGCGATAGCGGTAATGCCGTTCCGTTTCGGGTATGTCGATCGTGGGTCCGCCCGTCCACATTTCCAGCTTGTCCGGCGTCCCCGTATCGGCAAAACTCTTTTCATATTGGGGATTTCGCGCCACGACGGCGAGGCGGATTGCACGCACCCGGGAGATGTCGGCGCCCGCAGGATTCGCCCACGCTCCGGTCGCATCGATCCATTGATTCACGACCAGCGATCCGGCCGGTGCGATTCCATACTGCGCCTGCAGATTCACGATCTGCGCCACCATTGGCCTCGTGTTGTCGCAAGTCGGCGCGGCGACCGCCAGCGGGTCGCTGTCGACGAGTTGATCGCACTGCACCGAGTATTGCCGGCGCGGGTAATTTCCCATGTTGATGACGATGTCGTCGACCTTGTACTTCGGCGCATCCTTGAAGACGTTATTGGGATTTGACGGATTGTATGGCCCGTCACTTCCTGGGTTGTGCTGAAGGTGGAAACCGCCCGGCTTACCCCCTATAGCCTGCGGATCTTGGGTCATCTGCAAGAGACTGCAGATCCTTTCACCGTCCTTCGATGCCATTATGAATAGGTCACCAGGTCGATCCCTCTTACGATCGGGCCCTTTCAATCCTGCGCCCGAGGATGTAGCCAATTCCGAAGAAGTATTTGTCATTTCCTTGATCACCGTTGTCGGCACGGCACCGAATTCGGCATCGCTACGCATGGTGATCACCGAATCCGGCGCCGAACCGCCGCCGTCGATGATCCGGATGGGAACGAACGACGCTGCATCCAGGACGGTCGCCCCTCCCACGGGATCGTCGTAATACATGTTGATGCCATTCTTGCAGAGCATCGATTCCGGCCCGAAAAGCCCGTACCCGGCCATCCGGATTTCGCGGTCGAGCATGTACAGCGCAAATGCGCCATTGGTCTGCGCATCGTTTCCGCCGGTGCTCGTGCGCTTCTGCCCCTCGAACGACTGCAGAAGCTGCGTCAGGACGAGCAGCGTGATCAGACCGACGGTCAGGCCGACGAGCAACTCCACCAGGGTAAAACCGCGCTGGACGCGTTTCTTCGCCATGTCTCCACCTACACGCTGACGTACGCAACGACCACGACGTTGCTCCTTTCGGTCGCGCCCGGCGCCCGCCAGGTCACCGTAACGGTCACCTGCGTTCCATTGACCGCCGTCGAGCGCTTGCCATCGGGAAGCGCAGTGCCAAGCTCGGTGTCGTTCTCCACGAACCCGCCCAGGGCCTCCGGATTCGCCCACATGCTGCCCACGCGCTGGCTGGCAATGAAACTGGCATCCGCCCGATACTTGGCCGCAGTCGTATTGCGAATCGCCGCAGCCTGAAGACCGATCACGCTCAGCACCCCCAGGGCGAGAATCAGGATCGCGATCAGCACCTCGAGCAGCATGAAGCCCCCATGGCTCCTGCGCTGCGGTCGTTCCCGGCGTCTCATGTCTAACATCTCCTCGGATCGTCCGCCGGAAGCTTTCCGGATGGATCGCACATGCGAATGGCGCCGTCGGTGCCGATCGTCACGCGCAGCGCGCGCGCCGCGGCAGCCGTCGTGATGGCGATGTCGATGCGCTGCAGCGGCGGCGTTCCTGCCGCGGTATTCGGGTTGACGCGCCCCAAGCCGTTGTAAGCGATGCTGACCGCGCCATCCGGCTGAGTGGTCGCGGTCACAATCGATGTACCTTCGCCGGCGGACCGTTGCTGGATCACCTCGGCAGGATCGCCCGGCACCTGCACTGTCCATGCCGAACTTGCGCCAGAAAGCACGAACTCGACGGTTCCATTGCGCTTGACGGCCTCTGCTCGCGCCAGTTGCAGGCCGTTCTGGATCGTCTCGGCCGCTGTGCGGATGCGCGAACTCTGGATCCACTCCGTGTAGGCGGGGAATGCCACGAGCAGCAACAGGCCGATGATCGCGACGACCACCATCAGTTCGACCAGCGAGAACCCTCGCGCCACTTTCAGCGGCGAAGCCACCAGATCCCGGTTTGCCGTCATGGCGATTCATGCGCACGGATGAGCAAGCTCGATTGCCTCATCAGCACACGCCTCCCTTGCTGGTGATCCAGCACGCCTTATTTCCAACGGCCCACGGGGTCGTGGATGTCATTGCGTTGCTCTGGTTAATCGTATAAGCGAATCCGGTCATGGTTCCGCTTCCCGTCGCAGTGATCGTGAATGTCGTCGCCGCCAATGCACAGGCGAACGTGAATGACTTCGCCGCGGCCGGACAGGGACCGCCCACGTACGTCCGGTTATCCTGGAACCACTGTTCGAGCCGGACGCGCCCTTCGGAAAGGCCCGCGGTCGCCTGTGGCACGTTTCCGCGCATGACATACTCGTTGTAGGCGGGCAGCGCGATGCCCGCGAGGATGCCAATGATCGCTACGACGATCATCAATTCGATGAGGGTGAAGCCGCGATGCCGATTCGCTGTCATGTCGCACTCGTTAGTCCGTGGATGCCGTGGCGCAATGCGCTACGAAAGCAGACTACGGACGCAGCCGGCAAGAAGCCAGCCAGGCACGACGGACGGACACCGGCAGCCGATCACCGGTCGCCGATGAAGCGGGCAGCCGGGCAGCGGAAGACCGAGAGCCTCAGAAACGGCGCCGCAGGATCAGCGTATCGCCCTCGCGCTGCATCGCGACGCGCTGCAGGAAGCTGCTGCCGAGCAGCACGAAGGGCAGCGGCGCTTCGTGCACCGCTGCATCGACATTGCGCAACACGAGGCTGCCCACCTGCACGCGATCGAGCCGGAGCAGCCATACGCGAACCGGGCCGTTGGCCGTCATGCTCGTTGACTGCGCACCGCCGAGGTAGTTGATCCCGGCACGGCGCGCGTCGGCGATGCCGAGCGAAACCAGGGTGGCGCCGGTATCCACCAGAAACTGCATCGCCGCGCCGTTGATCGCGCCACGCGTCGAGAAGTGCCCGCGCGCATCGGCCAGGATGCGGACCTCCTGCACCCCATCTGCGCTGGTGTCCGCTGTCGGGGCGGTGCGAATCGGCCCGTCTCCGACCCGGAGTTGCTGACGCCTGCCATCGACCTCCACCACTGCCGCCCCGTCGCGTATCGACACAAGCCTGACGCCTTCGCGCGTCTGCCCGCCTTCCGCCACGATCTGCGGATCGGCGCCATCGACCACCAGCACCGCGCGGTTGCCGAAGATGCCGTTGACCGAGACGTGCATCTCGGCGGCGCAGGCGGCGGCAACGCCGAACAACCCGGCCAGAACAGCCAGCCATCGGGGCAGCATTCGCAGAGTGCATCCTGAAACCATCGGAACCTCAAGCAACAAGCCGGAGCATGCCAGGGCATCATAGCCGACCCGGCGCCGACGCCCGCCCCAGGCGAGTGTCGGAAAATTTTACAAATGCTGACGCTTCGATCGCAAGAATGGGCCCAAGTTACTGTATTGCCGAGATGTTTATTATTGGCACGGTATTTGCTTTTAGCGTGCGAACGACATCACGTCACGAGCCATCCTGAAGGAAGACACCATGAACAAGAAGATCCTTGCCAGCGCCCTTGCCGCGGGACTGATCAGCATCAGCACTGGCGCCAATGCTGGGCTCCTGACCTTTGACACATTGCCTGGAGACGCCCCTGGAGTCGCTTTCTCGGACTATGGTGGTCTGCTGTGGTCGAATTTCTTTGCATTGAATCCGGACAATTCGACTGACTACAACGGCAGCGGTTATTCGACCGGGCGTGTATCGACACCGAACGTCGCCTTCAATGGAAATGGCGCCCCCGCCAGCGTCAGGACAAGCGACGGCAGCAACTTCCTGTTCAATGGGGGCTACTTCAGCGCCGCCTGGCACACGGGGCTTGAAGTGACGCTCGAGGGGCTGATCGACGGTGCCGTGACCAAGAGCACGAAGATCGTCGTTGGCATTCCCAGTATCGGTAACGCTTCACGCTTCGATTTCGATTGGACCATCGACGAATTGCGCATCACGAGCACGGGCGGAGTGCAGGCTAGTACCGATCTGGCGGGTGACGGCACCCACTTCGTGCTCGACAATTTCACGTTCAACGAACAGCGCACGAGCGTGCCCGAGCCGGGCGCGCTGGCGCTGCTCGGCATCGGTCTGGCGGGGCTGGGACTCACCCGCCGCCGGCGTGCGGCCGCCTGAACGGCCGGCGACGTGATCTTCGGGCGCCCGAAGTGGGGGCGCCTTTTTTCTTGCCTGTGCGGGCAGCCCGTGGCGAGACCTCCCCTTGTCGCCCGGACCCGCTCCGCACTTCGAGGCTGCACGAAATCCGGACCGTTGGCTCCAGCTTACGCCCAGGTATCGATGACGCCGCCAGCCGTGCCGATCGGCATTGGCGGTGGGGCCGGGACGGCCTGCAGCAGTTGCATCGCGCTCTGTTCCTGCGCGTCCAGCGCCTTTCTCAGCACCAGCGTGGCGGCCTTGTCCTGGATCTGGGCCATGGCATTGCCGCTTGCGGCAGAAGCGATAGAAGAAACATCCATGGAGGCGCTCCTGAGACGTGGGTGGCGATGACGAGGATTATGGTCACGCCTGAGATCCGCTGGGCGGGCACGATTGCGCAGGGTGATGGATTTGTCACAGCGGGGCGCGGCGGATCGCGGTCAAGCCCGCTCCTACAAGGGGCGGGCGGTGCGGGGCTTTGGGTGCCAACGTTCCCGCTTGTAAAGTAGCCCTCGGGCTGGAGATGAATCCGCGGCACTACCGGCAAGGCATCCGCCGTCACGACCGTTACAGGGCGCTGCAATGGATCAATCGGCCTGAGGCCATCCATCGGCGCCAAGCATCGTCTTCACGGCGCCCTCGAGTTCCGGAATGTTTTCACGAATGACGCGTACGACGACCTGCGGATCGATCTGCCCCAGATAATCGTGAACGAGTATGTTTCTGAAGCCACTGATCTCTCGCCACGGTATCTCAGTAAAACGCGCCTTCAACATGTCGGGGAGTTTCTGTGTTGCCTCGGAGAGCGTCTGCAAATTCCTCAGGGCCGCGTCGTACAGAATGTCATCCGTTGTCACGTCGCCACGCTCCTGGATACGCCGGATCCTGTTGATCGAATCCAGAATGTGAAGCGCATAGGGCTCCCAGGCCTTATTCACAGCTCCACAGCCTCGTCCAGCACATAGGGCCGTATGTGGCGGTTGAGTTCGTGCTCGGGAATGAGATCAACCTCCCTCCCGAACATGTCCGAGAGCTCCCGCGCAAGCGGCATGCGCTGCCGAAAAAGATCGTACCCTTGCGGCAGGTCCACGAGGAAATCCACATCGCTATCCGGACCCTCCTCGCGACGCGCGACGGAACCGAATACACGAATCCGCCTGGCGCCATATTTCTGCGCGAGAAGGTTGATCTCTGCCCTGTGAGCCCTGAGCGTGTCAAGCAGCATGAGTGCGGTCTCCAGAGCCTGATTTTAGCCCGCTTCGCGCCGCGGCGAGCAAGCGACCCATCGCGTGCGCTTATGCCCGGGGCTCGAACCACGGCGACGGTGGATCGCTCAGTCCCGAAAATTCCCGTACTGCAACGGAAAGTCGGTGATCTGCTTCTTCACCAGCGCGATGGCTTCCTGCAGCACGTCGCGCTTGGCGCCGGAGACGCGCACCGCATCACCCTGGATGGCGGCCTGGACCTTCATCTTGCTGTCCTTCAACAGCTTGACGATCTTCTTCGCCAGGTCCTGATCGACGCCGACGCGGACCTTCACTTCCTGCTTGACCTTGTTGCCGGAGATCTTCTGCACGTCGCCGTAGTCCAGGCAGCGGACGTCGACGTTCTTCTTGGTCATCTCGGGCAGCAGGATGGTCTTGATCTGGTCGAGCTGGAAGTCGCTGTCGCCGTAGAGCGTGAGCAGCTTTTCGGCGTGTTCGATCTTGGCGCTGGTGCCCTTGAAGTCGTGGCGGCCGTCCACCTTGCGGTTGGCCTGCTCGACCGCGTTGCGCAGCGAGGGCTGGTCGACTTCGGACATGATGTCGAACGAGGGCATGGCACGCGCTCCTCCTGCGTGATCAGCCGAAGTGGCAGATGTAGTGGTAGGGCTCGCCGGCGACTTCGATGTCGAAGCTGGAATTGCCGGGGACGTTGAAGGACTGGCCTGCGCCGTAGGTCTTCCAGTCCTCGCCCTTGAGGCGCACGCGGCAGGAGCCGGCCACACCTTCCATGATCTCGGGCGCGCCGGTGTTGAAGGTCAGCGTGGCGGGCAGGATGACGCCGACGGATTTCTTCGTGCCATCGGCAAACTGGATGCCGTGGCTGACGCACTTGCCGTCGAAGTAGACGTTGGCCTTGGTGGTGACGGTGATGTTGTCGATCTTTTCGGTGATGTTCATGCCTTTTTCCTATTCGATGCCGAGCAGTTTCATGATGAAGGCCTTGGCGACGAAGCCGACGAAACCGAGCCCCAGGCCAAGGAACATCCACATCGCGCCGTACTTGCCGGCCTTCGATTCCTTGGCCAGGTTGCCGATGATGAACAGCATGTAGAGGATCAGCGCCGTGAAGCAGACCTTGAGGGAGATGTCCTCGAATTCTGCAATCGTCAGGCCAAAGATCAGTACGTCGCTGTCCATCACCGGGTTTCCGTTTCTCCGCTTCGATCAGCCGCGCTTCGCCCTGGCGTTGGCGGCGATGCGCATGCGCAGCGCGTTGAGGCGGATGAAGCCGTGGGCGTCCTTCTGGTTGTAGGCGCCCTGGTCGTCCTCGAAGGTGGCGATCGTCGGGTCGAACAGCGAGTCGGTGCTGGAGTCGCGGCTGACGACGATGACGTTGCCCTTGTAGAGCTTGACGCGCACCCAGCCATTGACCGTCTGCTGCGTCTGATCGATGAGGGCCTGCAGCGCCTGGCGCTCGGGGCTCCACCAGTAGCCGGTGTAGATCATGCTGGCGTAGCGCGGCATGAGGTCGTCCTTGAGATGGGCGACTTCGCGGTCGAGCGTGATCGATTCGATGGCGCGGTGGGCGCGCAGCAGGATGGTGCCGCCCGGGGTCTCGTAACAGCCGCGGCTCTTCATGCCGACGTAGCGGTTCTCGACCAGGTCGAGACGGCCGATGCCGTGCTTGCCGCCGAGCTCGTTCAGCTTGGCGAGCAGCTCGTGCGGCTTCATGCGGGTGCCGTTGATGGCGACGAGGTCGCCCTTCTCGAACTCGAGGTCGACGTACTCCGCGGCGTCCGGTGCGGCTTCAGGCGACACCGTCCAGCGCCACATCGACTCCTCGGCCTCGGCAGCCGGGTTCTCGAGGTGGCGGCCTTCGAAGGAGATGTGCAGCAGGTTGGCGTCCATCGAATAGGGCGAGCCGCCCTGCTTGTGCTTCATCTCGATGGGGATGCCGTTCTTCTCGGCGTAGGCGAGCAGCTTCTCGCGCGACAGCAGGTCCCACTCGCGCCACGGCGCGATGACCTTCACGTTGGGCATCAGCGCGTAGTAGCCGAGCTCGAAGCGGACCTGGTCGTTGCCCTTGCCGGTGGCGCCGTGCGACACCGCGTCCGCGCCAGTGGCGCGCGCGATTTCGATCTGGCGCTTGGCGATCAGCGGGCGGGCGATGGAGGTGCCGAGCAGGTACTCGCCTTCGTAGATGGTGTTGGCGCGGAACATCGGGAAGACGAAGTCGCGCACGAACTCTTCGCGCAAATCGTCGATGAAGATGTTCTCGGGCTTGATGCCGAACTGCAGCGCCTTGGCGCGCGCGGGCTCGAGCTCCTCGCCCTGGCCGAGGTCGGCGGTGAAGGTGACCACCTCGCACTGATAGGTGTCCTGCAGCCACTTCAGGATGACCGAAGTGTCCAGTCCGCCCGAGTAGGCGAGCACTACTTTCTTGACGTCGCTCATGCTGTGTTCCTGTTTCGTCCGTGCTTGCGCACTTTTTGAGTAAGCAATCAGTCCTCGATGCGGCCAAGCATGAGGAATTCCATCAGCGCCTTTTGGGCGTGAAGCCGGTTCTCCGCCTCGTCCCACACGACGGACTGCGGCCCGTCGATGACCTCAGCGGTGACTTCCTCGCCGCGGTGTGCCGGCAGGCAGTGCATGAACACCGCATCGGGCGCCGCGACGGACATCATCTCGGCATCCACGCACCAGTCGGCGAAGGCCTTCATGCGCGCTTCGTTCTCGGCTTCGAATCCCATCGAGGTCCACACGTCGGTGGTGACCAGGTGGGCGCCCTTGCAGGCCTCGAGCGGGTCGGCGAACTGGCGGAAATGGTCGGTGCCATAGAGGCCGGCGCGCTCGGGTTCGACTTCGTAGCCGGGCGGCGTGGACACATGCACATGGAAATCCAGCACCTCGGCCGCCTGTAGCCAGGTGTTGCACATGTTGTTGCTGTCGCCGATCCAGGCCACGGTCTTGCCCTGGATCGGGCCGCGATGCTCGATGAAGGTGAAGATGTCGGCGAGGATCTGGCAAGGGTGGTACTCGTTGGTGAGGCCGTTGATGACCGGCACGCGCGAGTTGGCGGCGAAGCGCTCGACGATGTCCTGCTCGAAAGTGCGGATCATCACCAGGTCGCTCATGCGCGAGATGACCTGGCCGGCGTCTTCGACAGGTTCGCCGCGGCCGAGCTGGGAGTCGCGCGTGTTGAGATAGATCGCCGAGCCGCCAAGCTGCTGCATGCCGGCCTCGAAGGACAGCCGGGTGCGCGTGCTGGCCTTCTCGAAGATCATCACCAAGGTGCGGTCGAACAGCGGGTGGTAGGGTTCGTAGCGCTTGAACTTGCTCTTGATCCACTTCGCCCGCTCGAAGACGTAGTCGTACTCTTCGCGGCTGAAATCCTTGAACTGCAGGTAGTGCCTCAGTCCGGTCATGGCCTGCCCCTTTCAGCCGTTCGCGAGGAAGTCGCGAATGAGCGCCGCCAGCGCGGCAACCAGCGCCTGCGCGTCGGCAGTGGAAAACACCAGCGCAGGCAGCAGGCGCACCACGCGCTCGGCGGTGACGCTGATCAGCAGGCCCTGCTCCGCCGCGCGCGCCATCAGCGGGCCGCAGGGGCGGTCGAGCTCGATGCCGATCATCAGGCCGCGGCCGCGGATGTCGACGATGCCCGCCGTGCCCTTGAGCGCTTCGGCCATGCCGCTGCGGATTGCCTCGCCGACCTTGACCGCGTTGTCCATCAGCTTGTCTTCGACGATGGCGTCCAGCGTGGCGAGCGCGGCGGCGCACACCAGCGGATTGCCGCCGAAAGTGGAGCCATGGTTGCCCGGATTGAACAGCCCCTTGGCACGGCCGGCAGTGAGCACGGCGCCGATCGGCACGCCCGAGCCCAGGCCCTTGGCCAGCGTCATCACGTCCGGCTTCACGCCGGCATGCTGCCAGCCGAACCACACGCCGGTGCGACCGATGCCGCACTGCACTTCGTCGCAGATCAGCAGCCAGCCGTGCTGGTCACAGATCGCGCGCAATTCGCGCAGATAGGCGTCATCGACCATGTTGACGCCGCCCTCGCCCTGGATGACTTCCAGCATGACGGCGACCACCGTGTGGTCGTGCGCGGCGATGCGGCTGATGGATTCGATGTCCTTGTACGGCACGCGGATGAAGCCCGGCACCAGCGGCTCGAAGCCGGCCTGCGCCTTGCGGTTGCCGGTGGCGGACAGCGTCGCCAGGGTGCGCCCGTGGAAGGCGTTTTCCATGACGATGATGTGCGGCAGCTCGATGCCCTTGGTGTGGCCGTACATGCGCGCGAGCTTGATCGCACCCTCGTTGGCCTCGGCGCCGGAGTTGCCGAAGAAGACTTCGTCCATGCCCGAGATCTCGGCCAGGCGGTCGGACAGTTGCTCCTGCAGCGGAATGCGGTACAGGTTGGACGTGTGCAGCAGGCGGCCGGCCTGCTCGGCGATGGCCTTCACCAGGCGCGGGTGATTGTGACCCAGGGTGTTGACCGCGATGCCGGACAGGGCATCGAGATAGCGCTTGCCAGTCTCGTCGTACATCCAGACGCCTTCCCCGTGCGTGAAGGCGACGGGAAGCCGGGCGTAGGTGTTCATGACATGGGACATGGAGAGACCTCGATCTGAACGAAGCGTAAACGTGCACGGCGGCATGGGCCGCCGTGCATGAAGAGTCCTGAATCTTAAGCCAAAGCAGCCGCGCCTGTACATACGTCGCGTCTGGCGGGCCTGTTGCGGCACTTGACCGCTGGCGTGCGACCTGCGGCACGGCGCCGGAATCATCACCCCGGATTTCTGCTAGAATGCCGGCCGTTTTGCGCAGTGCCGCGGCAGACGGCGACGCCAGAACGCCCCGTAGCCACCAAGGCGTGGAACATGAATCAGAAGATTGAAAACTTCGTCATCGTCGGGGTCACGAGGGAAGGAAAGAAATTCCGCCCGAGCGATTGGGCGGACCGGCTTTGCGGCGTGATGTCAGCCTTCGGCGCCGATCACCGCATGACCTACTCTCCCTACGTGCGCCCGGGCTGCACCCTCAAGGGAGACAAGACCGTCCTGGTCGATGCGCGGCTCTACGACGTCGAGCCGCTCGCGTACAAGTTTCTCGTCAATTTCGGCAACGACAACAATCTGCAGATCGACTGGATGGGCGATACCCCGTTCTGACTTGCACCGGTTACCCGCGAGAAAGATCTCAGTCGAGCCCGCTCCTACGACACCGTTCCACGATCCGGTCATGCACGAGCGGGCTCGACCGCGATCACCCCACCATCACGCCCACACGGCGGCACCGCGAACTCCCTGTAGGAGCGGGCTCGACCGCGATCAGCGCACCGGCAAACCTCCGGCGCACCAACAAAAAAGCGACCCGCAGGTCGCTTTTTTGTTGGTGCAGGGCTGGCCCCGCGGCGTACCGATCTACGAGATCAGGCAGCCATCGCCTTGACGGCGGCAGACAGGCGGCTCTTGTGGCGAGCGGCCTTGTTCTTGTGAATGATGTTCTTGTCGGCGATGCTGTCGATGGTGCTCGTCGAGGTGCGGAAGACCGACTGAGCTGCCGCCTTGTCGCCACCCGCGATAGCCTTGCGAACAGCCTTGATCGCGGTGCGCAGGCGGGAGCGAAGACTGGCGTTGTGAGCGCGAGCCTTGACAGCCTGGCGGGCGCGCTTGCGGGCTTGAGCCGAGTTGGCCATAACGTGATTCCTGAATTGGTGGGTTCTTGAAAGCGCGTGATTGTAGCGGCGATGAATCGCTGTTGCAAGCGGGATTTCCGCGCGGGCGCATCGGGCGGCTATGATGCGCGCTTTCGTTACGCGGGTCTTGTCCCGCCCCCAAGCATGAACCTGCTGCGCGCCCTCGCCACCGTGAGCGGCATGACCCTGCTGTCCCGCATCCTGGGCTTCGTGCGCGACTTCGTGATCGCGCGCGCCTTCGGTGCGGGCATGGCAACCGACGCCTTCTTCGTCGCCTTCCGCCTGCCCAACCTGCTGCGCCGGATGTTCGCCGAGGGCGCGTTCTCACAAGCCTTCGTTCCGATCCTGGCGGAATACAAGAATCGGCTGGGTCCCGAAGCGACGCACACGCTGATCAATCGCGTTGCGACACTGCTCGGCCTGGTGGTGGCCGCAGTGGCGGCGATCGGCGCGTTGGCCGCGCCGCTGATCATTTATGTCTCTGCGCCAGGCTTCGCCGAGAACGCGGACAAGTTCGAGCTGACGGTGCAGCTCACCCGCATCACCTTCCCCTATATCTTCTTCATGGCGCTGGTGGCGTTGGCCGGCGGCACGCTCAACACCTGGAGCCGCTTCGCCATCCCGGCCTTCACGCCGGTGCTGCTGAACCTCTCCTTCATCGGCATGGCGCTGTTCGCCGCGCCGTATTTCGACCCGCCGGTGCTGGCGCTGGCGTGGGCGGTCTTTCTCGGCGGGGCGCTGCAGCTTGCGCTGCAATTGAGGCCGCTGAAGCAGATAGGCCTGCTGCCCCGCTTCGACCTGAAGCTCTCGGATCCAGGCGTGCGGCGCATCCTCAAGCTGATGGCGCCGGCGCTGCTGGGCGTGTCGGTGAGCCAGATCTCGCTGCTGATCAACACCATATTCGCGTCCTTCCTCGAGAGCGGCAGCGTGTCCTGGCTGTATTACGCCGACCGGCTGATGGAATTCCCCTCGGGCTTGCTGGGCGTGGCACTGGGCACCATCCTGCTGCCCAGCCTCTCGAAGCTGCATGCCAACGAGCAGCATGAAGCCTTCTCGTCGCTGCTCGACTGGGGCCTGCGGCTCACGCTGCTGCTGACCCTGCCTGCGGCGCTGGGGCTGGCGATCCTGTCGGTGCCGCTGGTGGCCACGCTGTTCAACTATGGCGCGTTCAGCGCCGCCGACGTGATGCAGACGCGCAGCGCGCTGGTGGCCTACAGCGTGGGCCTCAGCGGGTTGATCCTGGTGAAGGTGCTGGCGCCGGGTTTCTATGCGCGCCAGGACATCCGCACGCCGGTGAAGATCGCACTGATCACCCTGGCCGCCACGCAGTTGATGAATCTCGCCTTCATCGTGCCGCTGCGCCACGCTGGCCTGGCGCTGGCGATCGGCCTGGCCTCGTGCCTGAACGCAACGCTGCTGTATCGCGGCCTGCGCAAGCGCAACGTGTACGTGCCGCAGGCGGGCTGGGGAAAGTTCTCGGCCAAGCTTGCCACTGCGCTGCTGGTGATGGGGGCCGTGCTCTGGTTCGGTTCGGGTGCGGAGACGATGTGGGTGGAAATTCACGGCCTGGAGCGCGGCTTGCGCCTGGCCGCGGTGATCGCCGCCGGCGTGGTGGCCTACTTCGCGACCCTGTTCGCGCTCGGCTTCCGGCCTCGCGACTTCCGCAGACGCGGGGCGGAATAGATACCGGGCAGCAGGTACCGGGTAGCAAGTAGCGGGCAGCGGACGGCTGAAGCCGGCTCCGTCGGGGCGCGTCGCGATGCCGAGCGTACATGGCGCGTGGCGGGCTGAAGCCCGCCCTACGGGGTGCTGCCGCAGCGGGCGCGCTGCGTCACGGCACTGGCGGCAGCGGGATCTGGTCGCTGTGCCGGGCGCCGGCGGTGAAGCTGCGGCAGTCCTGCAGGAAGAGGCGGATTGCCGCGGTGTGGTACTTGCCGCGATGCCAGACGAAATTGAAATTTCGCCGCAGATCCAGCGCCGGCGTCTCCACCGGAACGAGGCTGCCGCGGCGGAAAGCGTCGCGCAGCGCAAGACGCGAGATGCAGCCGATGCCGAGGCCACTTTCCACCGCCCGCTTCACCGCCTCGGTGTGCTCGAGCTCCAGCCTTGGCGTGATGCCGCGTGGCAGGTGGCGCAAGGCCTGGTTGAGCGTCTCGCGCGTGCCTGAGCCCTGCTCGCGCAGGATCCACGGCTGATCGGCGAGTTCATCCGGCGTCACGGTGGCACGACCGGCCAGCGCATGGTCCGGCGCGCAGAAGACCACCAGCTCGTCCTCCACCCAGGGTTCGGATTCGAGTTCGGCATCGCGCACCTGGCCCTCGATGAGGCCGAGGTCGATCTCGTAGTGCAGCAGCAGGCTGGCGATGGTCGCGGTGTTGTGAACCTGCAGTTGCACACGGCTCTCCGGATGGCGTTGCAGGTAGCCGGCGACGATGAGCGGCAGCAGGTAGTTGCCGATGGTGAGGGTGGCGCCGACACGCAGGTTGCCGAGCCCGCGCTCGCCACGCAGCAGGGCCTCGATCTCTTCGGCGCGATCGAGCAGTTCGACCGCGCGTGGCAACAGCAGGCGCCCCTGCTCGTTGAGGCGAAGCCGCTTGCCGTGGCGATCGAAGAGCTGCTGGCCGAACTGGTTCTCGAGCTCGGCCAGCGCAGCGCTGGTGGCGGACTGCGACAGGTTGAGCCCTTCGGCAGCGCGCGACACATTCTCGTTGCGCGCGATGGCGACGAAAACCTCGATCTGCTTCAGGGTGTAGCGCATATCGACTCGATAGATAACAGATACACAAATTATCCGCGAAACCGGTAACCCTGACGAAATACAATTGCGTCATTCCTCAACTCAGGCTCCAACCCACCATGAGCAACCTGCGTACCGAGCGCGTCCTCAGCGTCCACCACTGGAACGACTCCCTCTTCACCTTCCGCACCACGCGCGACCCTGGCCTGCGTTTCGAGAACGGCCAGTTCGTGATGATCGGCCTCGAGGTGGAAGGGCGGCCGCTGACCCGCGCCTACAGCATCGCCAGCCCGAACTACGAGGAGCACCTGGAGTTCTTCAGCATCAAGGTGCCCAACGGCCCGCTGACCTCGCGCCTGCAGCACCTCAAGGAAGGGGACGAGATCGTCGTCAGCAAGAAGCCCACCGGCACGCTGGTGCTGCATGACCTGCATCCGGGCAAGCACCTCTACCTGCTGTCGACCGGCACCGGCCTGGCGCCCTTCATGAGCGTGATCCAGGACCCGGAAACCTACGAGCACTTCGAGAAGGTGATCCTGGTGCACGGCGTGCGCACGGTGTCCGAGCTGGCCTACTCCGAGTTCATCACCGGCGAACTGCCGAACAACGAGTTCTTCGGTGATCAGGTGCGCGAAAAGCTGATCTACTACCCCACCGTCACGCGCGAACGCTTCCGCAACATGGGCCGCGTCACCGACCTGATCGAATCGGGCAAGCTGTTCCATGACATCGGCCTCGCCCCGCTGCACCCGGCGCGCGACCGCGTGATGATCTGTGGCAGCCAGGCGATGATCGCCGACACCTGCGCGTTGCTCGACGCACGCAACTTCCGCGTGTCGCACCGCATCGGCGAGCCCGGCGACTACGTCATCGAACGCGCCTTCGTGGAGAAGTGAGCGCTCATCCAGCCTGAGGGACGGTCCTCAGCGCCTTGTGCGCGGATCGGCGAACGGCAGGTCCGCGCTGACGAGGGACGAGCGCGGCTCGAAAGGCACCCGCAGCATCACGCCCGCATGGGCGTGATCGTAGCCCGGGGCCGATGACACCGCGGCGTAGGCGCCGACGATGAGGTGTGGCGCCAGCAGGCGCGCCCATTGCACCTCCAGGTTGGCGGCCAGCCCACGCGTCGTCGTCTCGGCGTATTGGGCGCCATCCGCTGCCTGTGCGGGGAAACGCGGCGCGGCCTCTTCGTCGGCACTTCCATGGAGGATGGTGCCCACTGCACGCCATTGCTGGCGCTGGTTTTCCGCGGTCAGCGCATCGACCAACAGGCCCCATTGCAGGTTGCGCTGCGGGCTGTAGTAGCCGCCATGGCCGTAGGTGAAATAGCGCAGGTTGCGCTGGTAGGCCGAATACTGCAGCAGCGGCCCGACGCGCAGGTAGTCGAAGCCTTCGGGCTTCAGGTCGTAGGCCAGGCTGCTGGAGAGCTGGTAGCGATGGTTGTCGGCGACATCGCGGCCGTCGAGCTCGGCCCATTCTGCCCCCAGCGCCGCGCTGATGCGCCCGCCCGGCGCCCACACGCCCAGCACCGATGCGCCACGCTCGAGCACGCCGCCCCAGCGCTGCCCCAGCACCGGGTCGCGAGTACCAGAGTATGCAAGCAGGCTGGGCCCGACGACGCGCTGAAAGACCTGTGCAGTGACGCTGTAGGGATCGCGATAGTAGGTCAGGCCGAAGTCGCCGGTGGCGCTCGACGACACTGCCCCGCCGGTGGGAGAGGAGCCGAGGCTGCCGAACAGGGTGAGATCCGGCAGCTCCCAGCGCGCCGCCACGCGGCCCTGCGCCGTCTTGTCCTCCTCGAGCGGCGGATAGGCATCCGGGGCAGTCTGGCGCCAGCCGAGATCGGCGTTGCCGCCGGGGCGGCCGGCCCGCAGCGACGCTCCTTGCGCTTCGACACGCAACCGCACTTCGCCCGCCATGCCCTCCACGCCGACGCGCTGCGTCCACATGGTGAGCCGGTCCAGGCCAGAATCGCCGCTGGTGCGCGACAGCTCGGCCGTGGCATCGACCGCCCAGCCGATGCGCCCCGGTGCGGTGGCGTGGTGCGGGTCGAGGCGTTCGGCGAGATCGAATTGCTTGCGTGCGAAGGCTCGATCTCGCTGCTCGGCGCCCAGGATGCGGGCCACCAGGGGGAGCCGTTCCGCAAGCGCGGCGAGACGCTCATGCTCGCCTGTGCTCCTGAGACTCTCGATGAGGCCGTACGCCGGGCCGGGATCGTCCGACTGCGCCGCGAGCCGTTCGAATCGTCCGGCGGCCGCCCTGGCATCGCCGGTGCGCAAGGTCGACCAGGCGACGAGCGGCTCCAGGTCGGGGCGGGCGATGCCGAGCGAGGACAAGGTCGCCGCGTGTTCGAGCACCTCGGCGTGGCGCCCGGATTCATAGGCGGCAACCATGGCCGCGGCCAGTGAATCCCCGCATGCCATCGCGATGCGTGCGGATTGGCGCGCGTTGTCGCAGGCAAGCCGCCTCGATTCATCCGCCGAAGCGCTTGCGCGCCATGCCAGGATCTGGCCGTAGAGCGCCGGCTCGGCGGCCGGCTCCGGCGCCGATGCCGAGGCGGCCGCGGAGAAGAAAGTGGCGGCCTGCGCCGGCCGCCCGGCATCGAGCAGCATCCAGCCCAGGGTCGTCATGGCCTCTGCGCGCCGCGGCTCGGCAATCTCCCGCGCCAACTGCAATGCAGACCCCTGCTCGCCGTCGAGCGCGGCCTGGCGTGCCAGTGCAAGCAGGGCCTGGTCCTTGCCTTCCTGCGCCTCGCCTGCCCGCCCCCATTGCGCCGCGCGATCGAACCAGCTTAGAGCCGCGTCGGCTGCCTGCCGCTGAAGCGCGAGCCACCCCAGCAGCAGCGCGCCGCCGCCATCGCGGCGGGCCTGCACCTCGCGCCCCACCGCGGACAGGCGCTCGGCGGACAGTGCGCGCACGCCCTCGGCGTCCAGCCGTCCGAGGTTGGCGAGGGTTGTGCCGTAGCGATCGTCGCGCCGGCTGGCCGAGCCGGGCTGCGCGAGCGCCTGCCTGGCAACGCTCCGACGATCGACGGCCGTGTGGGCCGCAGCCGGCGAAGGCTCGAGCACGGGCCGACGACCGGTGCCCTGGTCGAAATCGGTCGCGTGGCCGGCAAGCGCGTCGCGCGCGGCGCGCTGCGTCGGTGCGGCTTGCTGACGCTCGATCTCGACTGCGTTCGTGCGGCGCTCGACGGCAAGCCCCTGCTCGGCCGCGACAAGCGCCGGCGATGCTGCGAAGGCGCCGATCAGCAGCGATGCGAGGGCCAGCGGCGAAGGCTCGCGGACGGGGCAATGTGATGGCTTCACTGACGCATCTCCGCAAGCGCAAGATGGGAAAGCAGGAGCAGACTCCAGGCGTAGTAGCCGTCATCGGCCGCTGGCACCGGCAGCGTCGCCGCCGGCGGGACGTTGTGGGTGACGCGGGCACGCGCCACCTGAGAAACCGCGGCCATGCCGGTCGACCAGGCATATTCGGCAACACGGCCATCCACCAGATCCACCCAGGCCGGTGGCGGGCGCTCGCCGAACTCCGCCCACCAACGCAGATAGGGCGCCAGCAGGGAAGGATCGGAATGCACGCTCCATGCCAGATGCAAGGGCACGCGGACCGCATTGTAGCCATACCGCGGCTCGAAGCGGGCCGATGGCGCCAGGCCTCCGGCCGAGATGTCGAGCCAGTCGGGTGCGAGCTTTGCCGCACCGAAACGCGCCTCGCCGAGGAGATTTCGGCCCGACTCCGCCAATTGCCGCCAGGGCCCTTCGGCGAAGGCCACCGCAAGCTGTTCAAGCGCGGGGAACACCCAATAGGACGGATTGACGGTGACCACGCCGCCCGGCTCGGTCGCATCGAAACCGTGCACGCCCGGCAGCAGCACGAGCCGGCCGTGACGACGCACCACCTGATGGGCCGCCAGCGCCTGCGCGATGCCGGCAGCCTCCTGGCGGTAGGGCTCGGCGCCCCAGCGATCGGCAGCACGCAGCAGCGCCCAGGCGATCAGCAGATCGCCGTCGCTCGCGTTGTTGGAATCGGTGACGCAGTCACCGGCACCTTGCTGGCACGGACCGAACCGCCACGCGAAAAGCCCGTCCGGCCGCGCGAGCGTCCGCTTCGTCCATGCGAAGAGCCCATCGAAGGTGTGCCTGTCGTCAGCGGCGACCGCCAGGAGCATGCCGTAGCCCTGCCCTTCGCTGTGGGTGATGCCGCCGTTATCGACGTCGATCACCCGGCCGTCGCTGATGAAGCGCGTGCGGAAGCCCTCCCACAGCGCAGGATCCAGGTGTCCCGCGCGCGGAAGCTGGAGCTCCGGCGCGGGTCGCATGCAGGACAGGGTGCACAGCGCCAGGAGCACCATGACGGCGCGCCGCCAGATCATCCGCGTCTCACTCACCGCGTTCGATGCGTCCGCGACGGCCGCGCAGCAGCACACGGGCGCTGACGACGACGAGCACAACCCCTGCCAGCAGCGCAAGCAGCACATACCAGGGGTTGGCCGTCAGGTAGAGCCGCAACTGCGTCCATCGCCCCTGTTCGCCGGCCGTAAAGGGTTCGGCAACCCTGAGCGTGGTGACCGCATCGTCCGCTCCACCCCACACTGCCAGATCGCCGCCAAGGCGTGACCAAACCTCGGGGCGCACGAGGTCCTGGACGCGAGCGGCGAGCCGCTCCGCGTCAGCCGCAGCGATCACCGTGAGCGTCGCGGCGTCGGCGCTACGCGGGTTGCGCAGGGCCGCAATGCCGCCGAGATCGCCCAGGCCACCGTCCTGCTGCACCCGCCCGCGCATGGCAGGCGCCTGGCCGCTGGCTTTGCCTTGCAGCAGCGCGTCCATGAGCACGGAGAAGAAGCCGTGCGTGGCCGCACGCCCCTCGTCGCGCATGTCGTTGAGCGCCTGGTAGGGCCAGCTCACCGAGCGGCCGAGCGCCGCCGACCAGGATGCAAAAAGATCGTCCGGCAACTGCGCAGCCGGTGCCAGCAGCAGCGCGCGTCCGGCGAGCTTGTCGCCATCCATCCCGACCTGCAGCATCCAGCCCTCCTGCGGCGCACCTGCCACCTGCGCGAGCTTGCCGAGCAGGGTCAATGCGCTGCCGACCTCGGCCGCGGAGCTCACCACCAGGCGCGGCTCGAGCTTGCCATCGGTGGAGAAATACGGATAACCGGTGGTGCGCAGCAGACCCAGATCCGGTTGCAGCGCGGCGGAGGCGAAAGGCGGCATGACGATGCGCGAGCTGCCGCCTATCTGGGCCACCAGGTGATCGCCGTCGACGCTGACGCATTCTCCGCTCGCCACCTCGGGCCTGAGGCTGAAATCGAAGCGGACCGTATTGACGCCCGGCACCAGCGCGCGGGCCGGCAGCACGATGCGGTAATCGCGATAGGCGACGCCGTTCTTGTCCTCCAGCGGCCTGCCGTGGACGAAGCGGTCGTTCACCGTGACGTTCATCACCGAGCCAGGACCCATGCCCGCCCCGTAGGCCAGGTCGACCAGCAGTTCGACTTCGGCGGACTCCTCGGGGTAATAGTCGGCGGGCACCTGCAGGTTCAGCCTGGCCGTGTGGGCGCCAGCGCCGCGAAAAGCGGCGTCGGCGAAACCCAGCGTGGCGAAGGTGTAGCGGCGGTCGGCGCCGAGCACGCGGCCGGAAAGCTGCGCGAGACCGGGAGTCCGGCGCTCGCCGCCAAGTTGCGTCACGCGCGGAACCGGGTTGAGCGCGTCGTCCATCACGGCGAGCAGGCTGGCTGCGCTCGCCACCTCGTCGGCGCTGTTACCGGTCACCACCAGCAGGCTGGCCGATGCAGCCGCGGCGCGCGCCTGGCGCTCGATGGCCAGATGCGGTCCATTGATGTCGGACAGCATCGCGGCGGGCAGCAAGGGCCTCAGCTCGTCGACCGTACCCACGAGCACCTGCGCGCCCTGAGCAGGGGATTCCGGCAGTTGCGCCGCGCCCGCAGGCACGCTGGCATGCTCGATGGCGAGTGGTGCGAACTGCCTACGCAGCGCCAGCGCCTGGGCGACACGCGGCAACGCCCGCGAAACGACAGGCGCCGCAGAGCCCTCCACCGTCAGCAGGCGCACCTGCGCCAGGCCGCCGATGCCGGGCGAGAACAGCGCGCCGACATCCTTCAGCAGCAGCGCCCGGTCGCGGTCCTCGACGCGGTAGTGCAGTTGGGAGCCATGCAGGTCGAGCTCGGTCCACAACTCGGCAAGCCCCGGGAATTCGCAGCGGTCGAGCACATGCTGCACGACTGCGAAGCTGAGCTTGTTGTAGCCCGGCTTCCAGCGCTCCGCCGGCAGCCGGACGCGTGCCGTGCCCACCGGCTGCTTGGGATCGAGGGGGATCTGCGCCAGGGTGAGATCATTCAGGCGCACGGCGAGCGTCGAGCGGCCCGACACCAGCGCGATCGAGTTGGAGAACTTGAGCTCCACGGTCGCTTCGCGCATGTCGACCGCAGGCGACAGCGGAATGTAGAGATCGCGCGCCGCCGCCGCACCTTGCAACATCAGGGGCCCCGGCTTCGAAGCGAACTGCGACAAGCGCACGCTCGCTTCATCAACCGCGGCGACGCTCGTGCCCGCTGCGAGGGCAGCAAACAGGAGAATGAGGCCCCCGATCGCCCGCGACACGCGGCCGCGCAGCCGAGCCAAAAGCACATCAGCCAGAATCTTGTTGTTATTCATCGTCATCGGTCCACTTCAGGGTGCAGGATCCGCATGCGCGGGCTGCGGAACGATTTGCGGGGCAACAGGCTGCGCGACGCTGCGCGCGCGGCGGCGCCGACCGAACCATTCGACATGCATTTTCACGGGTTTCACCATCAGGTTCAGCATCATTCGCAAGGCTGTGCCGAAGGATATCGGCCGCGAGCGCCGTTGCTGAAAGAAAAGCCAACGCGCGCTGTCGCCGTACGCCAGCGTCACTGCGTCGTCGGCGTGCCTGGGGTCGGAGAGGTCGAACTCCGCGCCGATGACGAGGCCGGCAGCCGTTGCCTCGAGCTTGCGCACGATGGCCGGCAGGCGCAACGTGCGCTCCGCCGCCTGCGAAAACGAAGCGAGCGAGAAGCGCAGCCCCACAGCCAGTCCGGACGCATCGATGCCCTTGACCGTGATGCGGGCGCCGCGCGCCGACACATCGTCGATCGAACAGGCGAAGGTGCGCCCCTCACCCAGGCTTGCGCTGCCCTCCTCCAGCACCGGCATGCGCGGCACGTTGCGGCGCTGACGCCGCTCGATCAGCACACCCAGCGCCGCCAGCACGGTAAGGAAGTTGAACAGATTCCACAAGATGACGACGGTGGTGATGCCGCGCACCAGAGGGTATTCCACCAGCCGATAGGCGCCCCCCAGAAAGGCGAGCCCGGTCAGGGCGAACAGGATGTAGAACGGCATCGCCAGCGGCGACAGGAAATCGTCTTCCATGGTCGCGCCCTTAGGCGTCACGAGGAAAGACGGTTTGCGCGGGTTGACCAGCACGCGGCAGACCGCGACGAAGGAAAACAGGCACTGGACGATCTCGTACAGTTCCGAGATCAGCGGCCACCGCGTGCGCCCGAAGAGCAGGTTGGAGACGATGTAGGTGGCCAGCACGTGCGGCAGCGCATACGCCAGGATCTGCGGCACCGAGGCGTTATAGACCTGAAGGCCGAAGATGAGGAAGGCCAGTGGCGCGGCGACGAAGATCAGGCGCGAAAACGGAAACAGCCAGAACAGGATCGAGCTCATGTAGCCGATGCGCTGGCCGAAGCTCAGCCCGCTGGCGAAGAAGGGCCGCTTGAGCAGCAGGATCTGCGTCATGCCCTGCGCCCACCGCGTGCGCTGCGTGACGAAGCTGGTCAGGGTTTCGGGCGCCAGGCCCGCTACCAGCGGAAGGTCCACATAAACTGAGCGGTACCCGCGGCGATGCAGTTCGAACGCGGTCTCGGCGTCCTCGGTGATCGTGTCGCCGGCCAGCCCGCCCACCTCGTCGAGGTGGCGCCGCCGCAATATGGCCGCGGAGCCACAGAAGAACGACGCGCCCCAGAAATCCAGCCCGCGCTGGATGGTCCGGTAGAACATGTCGCTTTCGGACGGCATGCGGCGGAAGCCATCGAGGAGGTTGCGGTCGATCGGGTCGGGGTTGACCATGAAGTGCGGGGTCTGCACCAGGAACACGTCGTCACGGCGCAGCATCCACGGCACGGTGCGGTCCAGGAAGTCGACCGCGGGAACATGGTCGGCATCGAGCACGGCGACCAGATCCCCGTCGGTACGGCCCAGCGCGTGGTTGAGGTTGCCGGCCTTCGCCCGCTCGTTGCGCGGGCGCGTCATGTAGACCACGCCCAGGCGCGCGCACAAGGCCTTGAGCGCCTCCCGGCGAAGCCGCGCCGCCCGCGCAACGGTCGGATCAGCGTTGTTGAGCTTCTGCTCGGTGGCGCCATCGTCGAGCAGGTGGACGCGCAGCAGATGGCGCGGGTATCGCATCAGCAGCGCGGCTCGGAGGGTGACCTCGAGCAGGGCGGGGTCTTCGTTGTAGCTGGGCACCAGCACATCGACGCTGGGCAGCGTCGTGTCCTCGGGCAGGTCGCGCAGGCTCAGCAGCGGGCGGCGATAGGGGGCCACATTCACCACCATGCCGAGAAAGTGGACAGCGGCGGCATAGATCTCGGCCGCGAAGAGCAGCAGCACCGCGACCATCGACAGCCAATCGCTGGCGTGAAGCGTGGACGACGCGCGCCAGGCAAGATAGCGCAAGGTGATCGCGCCGCAGACGATGAGCACCACCAACCGAAAGACCTCGGCATGTCGGCCTTCGGCCGCCAGGCGCGCAAACCAGGCGATGCCGAGGAGCGCGATCGCGACCGGCAACTGGGCGACGAAGTCCAGCGGCACGAACGAGATCGCGACGACGAAAAGCAGCCCGCAGGCCATGAAGTAGCTGCAGAGCTGCTCGTTCATTCCCGCCACGCGGGTCGACCCTGTAGAGGTGCTCGGCACCGGCTTGCCCGGCTCGCCGCTCATGCCGGAAGGATGACGCTGGGATGGGCAGCGTTGGTCACCAACCTGCCCCGACCATCGATGCGGAGGCCGAGCTTGTAAAGATCGCGAGCGATGATGTTGCGCGCTGACGCCGTCCTTTTCTTCGCCCACAGCGACACCAGCGAGACGATCGTCAGCGCGGGAAACGCGACCAAACCCGCCGCAAGCAGGGCTGCGGCATGCACAGCGGGCGTTCTGAGCACGAAGGCGATGACCGCAAATGCGAAGACGCCGAGTCCCGTTGCACCCGCGTGCAGCAGCCGCAACCCGAGCAGAAGGCGCTCGCTCCGCAGCAAGCCATCCCGCATCCGGCGCAGTCCGTCGAGCGCGGCTTCATCCGTGGGGTGAAGTTCTTCAAGCGCTTCGACATACGCGAGCGCGGTATCACCGCCGAGAAGACTGGCACGATGAAGGCGCAGAACATTCGGCAAGGAGTGAAAGGACATGGTGGAATCCGGCGGACAGCGGGTGTGAGCCTTGCGACGGGCAACCCGGGCGAGCTCGCCCAGGCGTGATCCCGCGCGTTCTTGTTCGGGTGCCTCGAAGGCTAGGCGGAGTGCGCCGAACACACCATGCACTGCATCACGCAGACAGGAGTCGGCAGGCCGCTTCCGTCATGCAGCGTGATTTGGCTCACGTCGGCAAGTTGCTGCCGGTCGTTCCGGGCGCGCGATTGTAACAGAAGCGCCTCGCACGGATGCCGCCTCGCGTGAGCACGCGCGCTCGGTGCGGCAAAGTTCGCTGCTGCGGTAAACTGCTGGCCTCGCAAACTGCCGGCAGCCCCTCGGTCGCTTGTGCTGCTGTCGCCCTGACCCACTCCCTCCGCAGGAAACCATGGCCCAATACGTAATGTCGATGCTGCGCGTGAGCAAGATCGTTCCGCCCAAGCGTCAGATCATCAAGGACATCTCCCTCTCCTTCTTTCCCGGCGCCAAGATCGGCCTGCTCGGCCTCAACGGCTCGGGCAAGTCCACCGTGCTGCGCATCATGGCGGGAGTGGACAAGGAATACGACGGCGAGGTGCAGTGGCTCGCCGGCCAGCGCATCGGCTATCTGCCGCAGGAGCCCGAGCTCGACCCGGCCAAGACCGTGAAGGAAGAGGTCGAGGCCGGCCTGGGCGAGATCATGGAGGCGCGCCAGAGGCTCGAGGAGATCTACGCCGCCTACGCCGAGCCGGATGCCGATTTCGACAAGCTCGCCGAAGAACAAGCGAAGTACGAGAACATCCTGTCTACTGCCGGCAGCGACGTCGAGACCCAGATGGAGATCGCCGCCGACGCGCTGCGCCTGCCGCCCTGGGACGCCGTCATCGGCAAGCTGTCCGGCGGCGAGAAGCGCCGCGTCGCGCTGTGCAAGCTGCTGCTGTCCAAGCCCGACATGCTGCTGCTCGACGAACCCACCAACCACCTCGACGCCGAGTCGGTCGAGTGGCTGGAGCAGTTCCTCACCCGCTTCCCCGGCACCGTGGTGGCCGTCACCCACGACCGCTACTTCCTCGACAACGCCGCCGAGTGGATCCTCGAACTCGACCGCGGCCACGGCATCCCGTGGAAGGGCAACTACTCGTCCTGGCTGGAGCAGAAGGGTGAGCGCCTGGCGCAGGAGGCCAAGCAGGAGGCCGCGCACCAGAAGGCGATGAAGACCGAACTGGAATGGGCGCGCTCCAACCCCAAGGCGCGCCAGGCCAAATCCAAGGCCCGCCTGGCCCGCTACGAGGAGATGGCCAGCGTCGAATACCAGCGCCGCAACGAGACGCAGGAGATCTTCATCCCGCCTGGCGAGCGCCTCGGCGACAAGGTCATCGAGTTCCACGGCGTCAGCAAGGCCTTCGGCGACAAGCTGCTGATGGACAACGTCAGCTTCGCCATCCCGCCGGGCGCCATCGTCGGCATCATTGGCCCCAACGGCGCCGGCAAATCGACGCTGTTCAAGATGATCGAAGGCCGCGACAAGCCCGATTCCGGCGCGGTGGAGATCGGCGCCACGGTCAAGATCGCCGCGGTCGACCAGACGCGCGAGGGCCTGGCCAACGACAAGACGGTGTTCGACGCCATCGCCGACGGCGCCGACGTGCTGACCGTGGGCCGCTTCGAGATGCCCAGCCGCGCCTACATCGGCCGCTTCAACTTCAAGGGCGGCGACCAGCAGAAGATCGTCGGCAACCTCTCCGGTGGCGAACGCGGGCGCCTGCACCTGGCGAAGACGCTGATCCAGGGCGGCAACGTGCTGCTGCTCGACGAACCGTCCAACGACCTCGACGTGGAAACCCTGCGCGCGCTCGAAGACGCGCTGCTGGAATTCGCCGGCTGCGCGCTGGTGATCTCGCACGACCGCTGGTTCCTCGACCGCATCTGCACCCACATCCTGGCGGCCGAGGGCGACTCGCAGTGGTTCTTCTTCGAAGGCAACTACCAGGAATACGAAGAGGACAAGAAGAAGCGCCTGGGCGAGGAAGGCGCCAAGCCCAAGCGCATCCGCTACAAGCCGATCACGCGCTGACGGGCGTAGAGGACGCAGCCCCGGAAGCGACACAGCCCCCGGAAGGGGGCTGTGTGCTTTTCAACATGGCACGGCCGGCATTGCTGCCTGCCGCCGCAGGCCGTCGGTCAGCGGCCGCCGGAGCAGCCGCAGCCGCCGCCACCGCCGCCGCAGGAGCCGCCCTGCGCGCCATAGCTCGGCGCCGCTTCATCCTGCGCATGGAGTTGGATCTTGAAATCGATCACGATGTTGCCGGGCTCGCGCGCCACGTACTGGATGCCCACCTGGCTGCCATAGCGCTGCTGGATCTGGTTGAGCAGCGGCAGCGGGTCGTGGTCGTTCACAAAGCGCATCGTCTCGCCGTCGTCCAGCGATTCGAGCGCGCCGAAGATCGCCGCATGGCGAAAACGCTTGGCGACGCCGCGCGCGTCGAAACCAAACACCGCATTATCGATAACAGGCAGTTCGCTCATCGAATTTCGTCCTCTGGTTGGTCGGCGCCACAGCGCGCCGCAGGCTTCGCATCGTGCCGGCGCGGCGCGGCGAAAGCCTTGAGCCAGAACAAGAATTCGCCCCCCGATCACGACGACCTGCCGCCACGCTACGATGGCAGACCAGCCACCGCGTGGTTGCAACGTCCGTCAGGAGAACCCCGATGTCCATGAGCTATGAACAGCACCTCGATGAAGTCACCACGCTGATCTACGAACGCCACGATCTGAGCGAGAAGGCGGCAATCCGCATCGTGATGCTCGCGCAGGAAGACGGCTATTTCAGCGGGCACGACGACGACCCTTCGATCTGCACTCAGGCACGCGCCGAAGCGGACGCCGAAGCGGTGTTCCGCAAGTACGCCAAGCCGCCGCGCGCGGCCGATGCCGCCCCGAAACGCAGCCGCTGACCGCACCTGCCACGGACAATGCTGCTAGAGTAAAGACGTCGTGTGCCTGAAAGCTCACCCCGGAGATCGATCATGTTCCACAAAATCCTGCACCGTCTCTCCCTGCTGCTCTGCATCGTTGCCTTGCTCGGCCTGTCGGGCTGCGGATACAACGACTTCCAGCGGCTCGACGAGCAGAGCAAGGCGGCGTGGGCCGAAGTGCTGAACCAGTATCAGCGGCGCGCCGACCTCATTCCCAATCTGGTCAGCACGGTGAAGGGCGAGGCAAACTTCGAGCAAGAAACGCTGACCAAAGTCATCGAAGCCCGCTCGCGCGCCACCGCCATCCAGGTCACGCCCGAGATGCTGAGCGACCCCCAGGCCATGGAGCGCTTCCAGCAGGCGCAGGGACAACTCGGCAGCGCGCTGTCGAGGTTGCTCGTCGTCGCCGAGAACTATCCCAATCTCAAGGCCAACCAGGCCTTCCAGGAATTGCGCGTGCAGCTCGAAGGCACCGAGAACCGCATCACGGTGGCGCGCAACAAGTACATCGACTCCATACAGCAATACAACGTCCTGGCGCGCAGCTTCCCCACCAACCTCACCGCGATGGTGTTCAGCTACAAGCCGAAGGCGAGCTTCAGCGTGGCCAACGAAGCCGAGATCTCGCGTCCGCCTACGGTGGACTTCGGCGCGCCGGCGAAGAAACCTTGACTGCGTCGCGTCGAATGCGTGCCGGCATGCGCAATGCCGGCGTGCCGAGCTGCGAGTCCTGATTGCTACCCCCACCCCACCGCACCCCCACCCCGCCCCGCACCCACCCCCTCTCCGACTGCCGATGAACCGCGCACAACCGGCCACCCCCTGCCGCAGCGCGCTCAGCCTTCTGGCCGCGCTGTTCGGGCTGTTGCTGCTGCTGGCTTGCGGGCCGGTCGCAGCCCAGCCACTGCAGCCCGTCCCCGAGCTTAGCGCGCGCGTCGTCGACCGCAGCGGCACCCTCGCGCCACAGCAGCTTCAGGCGCTCGAGGCGCGCCTCGCCAGCTTCGAGCGCGAACGCGGCACGCAGATCGTGGTGCTGCTCGTCCCCACGTCGGCGCCTGAGGACATCGCCGCATATGCGTTCCGCGTCGCCGACACGTGGAAGATCGGCCGCCGCGACGTCGGCGACGGCATCCTGGTGGTGGTCGCGAAGGACGACCGCCGCATCCGCATCGAGGTGGCGCGCGCGCTGGAGGGCGCGGTGCCCGATGTCGCGGCATTCCGCATCATCGACCGCATCATCACGCCGGCCTTCCGCCAGGGCGATTTCGCCGGCGGCCTGGAAGGGGGCGTCGATGCGCTGATGGCCCTGGTGCGCGGCGAGGCGCTTCCCCTGCCCGCGCAGCAAGCGCGCAACGACGGGCAGACGTCGATCGAAGACCTGGGCGCCTTCCTGTTCGTGGCTGTGCCGGTGGTCGGGGCAGTGCTGATCGGCGTGCTCGGCCGCAAGTTGGGCGCGCTGGCGACGGGCGGCGCTGCAGGCTTCGTCATCAAGCTGCTGACCGGCAGCCTGCTGCTCGCCGGCATCGGCGGCGTGCTGGCAGCGGTCTTCGTGCTGGCGCTGGGGATCGGTGGCGGCGGCGGCTTCGGCGGGGGTGGTCCCGGCGGCGGCATGCGCCGTGGCGGTCCCATCATCTGGGGTGGCGGTCGCGGCGGCGGAGGCGGCGGCTTCAGCAGCGGTGGCGGCGGCAGCTTCGGCGGCGGCGGCGCTTCGGGGAGCTGGTGATGAGCCTGCTGCGTGCATTGCGTCATCTATGGCTCGACAGTGGCGACGTTCATCGTGCGCTGGGCAGGGAGGCGCTCGACCGGCTCGCAGCGCAGGTGCGCGACAGCGAGCGGCGGCACAGCGGCGAGATCTGCGTCTGCGTCGAAGCCTCCCTTCCGCTACGCTACCTGTGGCGCCATGTACGGCACCGTACCGCATTCGCGGATCTCGCCCATGAACGCGCGCTGGAACTCTTCGCCGAGCAGCGCGTATGGGACACCGAGCACAACAACGGCGTGCTGATCTACGTGCTGCCGGTCGAGCATCGCATCGAGCTCATCGCCGACCGCGGCGTCGTACCGCATGGCGGCGCCACGCACTGGCAGGCACTGATGCGCGACATCTCGACCCGCTTCGCCGGCGGCCGGCTCGAGGACGGCATATCGCAGGCGGTCGATGCAATCGGCGGCGTGCTGCAGAGCCGCTTCCCGGCGCTGGGGACCGACGGGCTCACTGGCGGTAACGAAGAAGGCGAGTTGCCGGACCGGCCTGTCATTCTCTGATCAAGCGTGAGACCGGCAACGCGGCGGCGGGCGGCTGTGCTATTGTTAAAAAAGAGGCAGACAAGAGGCGTGTTCGCGGTCGCTGTCATGACGCCGACAAATGCGCCCATGCCGGCTTCGCGAAATTCCTATTACCCGCGAGTGTGGAGGATGTGTATGGCCGGAAAGCAAGAACAGATGAACGAACTTCAGAAAAAGAACCTGGAAGCGGCCATGCGCCTCGCGCAGCTCTCGATCGAGAACTCGCAGCGCATCATGGAAATCCAGGTCTCTACCGCAAAGACCCTGTTCGAAGAGGGCGTGCAGAATGCCAAGGCATTGTCTGCGGTGAAGGATCCTCGGGACATGATGAATCTGCGCACCCAGTTCGCGCAGAGCACCACTGAGAAGATGCTGGCCTGCGCGCGTGAGATCGCCGAGATCACCACGCGCACCCAGGCTGAAGTGGGCAAGCTGGTCGGCGAGCAATTGACGACCGGTGGACACGACATCTTCGAGGCGATGCAGAAGATGTTCAAGGGGATGCCGATCACCGACCAGAACGCACTGGGTGCGATGCAGTCCGCGATGGACACTACGCGTGCCGCCTTCGAGCAGATGACCCGTGCTTCGACCGAGGCCTTCCAGGCCTTCACGCAGCAGGGAGCCAAGGGCCGCAGGTAAGCCCGACGGTGGCTGATCCGCTGCCGCAAGGCGGGTCGGCGATGACGAAGACGGCGCCACCAGGCGCCGTCTTCATTTCATCACCGCGCGTCTCTCAGCCCTTCGATGCGCTCGCTGCGGCCGACCAGCGTGCCGCGGCAGTGTCGTCGCTTTCGCGCGCGTCGACCCAGCGCGCCCCTTCGGTGGTTTCCTCGCGCTTCCAGAACGGTGCCTGCGTCTTCAGGTAGTCCATGATGAATTCGCATGCGGCGAAAGCTTCGCCACGGTGCGCCGCGGCGACGCCGACGAAGACGATGCGATCGCCCGGCTGCAGGCGCCCGACGCGGTGGATGACCCTGACCGACAGTAGCGACCAGCGCGCGCAGGCCTGCTCGACGATGTCGCCGAGGGCGCGCTCCGTCATGCCGGGATAATGCTCCAGCGTCATCGCCGACACGCCGCTGCCATCGTTGGCATCCCTCACCAGGCCGATGAACGTGGCGATGCCGCCGACATCGCAACGGCCGTCGCCGAGGCTGGCGGTCTCGGCGCCGACGTCGAAGTCCGCCTCCTGGACGCTCACCAGCATCTCCCCCGCTGCCGCCTGCTGTGCGCTCATGGCTGCTCCCGGGCTCAACCGCCGGTGACGGGCGGAAAAAAGGCGACCTCGTCACCCGGTCCGACCGACGCATCGCCGCCGACCATGCGCTGATTGACTGCCGCCTTGACGTTGGCGGCCGCCAGCTTTTCCCAGACGCCGCCGCGGGCGACGAGGCAGGCGCGCAGCGCGGACACGCTCGCCACCCCCGCCGGCGGATCGAAGTCCTCTGCGGATACGCCCAGCGCCTCGCGCAGCGCAGCAAAGTAGAGAATTCTGAGCGCCATCTGCGCAACCTCGTCGTTCAATCAAGCAAATCGGTGAAAGGCAGGAAACGCACCGTGCCGCCGCGTGCGACCGGTTGCGCCGCCGGAATATCGACCAGACCATTCGCCCACACCGTCGAGTTCAGCGCTGCCGAGCCCTGGTTGTCGAACAGTTCCACGCCGCCCTGCGCATTCATGCGCGCGCGCAGGAACTCGCGGCGGCGGTCCGGGCGCGGCCAGTCGAAGTCGGCGCGCAACAACAGCGCTACTGGCGCCACGTCCCGCACTCCCTGCGTCGCCAGCAGGAAAGGCCGCACCAGCATCAGGAAAGTGACAAAGCTCGACACCGGGTTGCCGGGCAGGCCGATGAAGGCCGCGCCGTGCACCCGGCCATAGGCCAGCGGCTTGCCGGGCTTCATTGCGATCTTCCACAGGTCGAGGCTGCCTTCGGCCTCCACCGCCGGCTTGACGTGGTCTTCCTCGCCCACCGACACGCCGCCGCTGGTGAGGATCAGGTCATGACCCTGCGCGGCCTTGCGCAAGACCTCGCGCGTGGCGCCCAGGTTGTCAGGGACGATGCCGAAATCGGCCACCTCGCAGCCCAGCCCCTGCAGCAAGGCATTGAGCAGGAAGCGATTCGAATTGTAGATACCGCCCGGCGGCAGCGCCTCGCCGGGCATGACCAGTTCGCTACCGGTCGAGAACATCGCCACCCTGACGCGGCGATGGACCGGCAGTTGTGCCAAGCCGACCGAGGCGGCAAGCGCGACCGCCTGCGGCGTCAGGCGCAGCCCCGCCGGCAGGATCTCCGCGCCCAGTGCGATGTCCTCGCCCGCCCGACGCACGGATTCACCCGCGCGCGGCAGGTAGTTGATCACCACGTCGTCGCCATCGGCTTCGCACAGCTCCTGCATCACCACCGCATCGGCGCCGGGCGGTAGCGGCGCGCCCGTAAAGATGCGCGCTGCGCTACCCGCGGCAAGCGGATGGCCTACGCTGCCCGCCGGAATGCGCTGGCTGACGCGCAGCCGTGTGCCGATGGCGGACACGTCGGCAGTGCGCACCGCGTAGCCGTCCATCGCCGAGTTGTCCATCGGCGGTTGTGCCAGGCCGGAACGCTGCGCCACTGCGAGCACGCGGCCGCTGGCGACGAAAGTGTCGATCTGCTCGATCTCGCGCACCGGGCGCACGAAATCCAGCAGCTTGGCGTAGGCCTCGTCGAAGGAAAGCATGGGGGCGTTCATTGGACGTCGCGATGCTCCAGGATGAAGGCGGCGATGGCGGCGGGATCGTTGAGCGGCAGGCGCGGCAGCGGACAGTCGATGTCGCCATCCGTGGCAACCGCGACGACGTGCGGATTTTCCGGCCACAGCGGCGGCTTGCCCAACGCCGGGCGATGGATCTCGATCTTGGGCACGGCGGCTTCCTTGTAGCCTTCGATCAGGACCAGATCGCAGGGCGCCAGCAGTCGCAACTGCTCGTCCAGGGTCGGCTCGGGTGCGCCGCGCAATTCGTGCATCAGCACCCAGCGATCGTTGGACAGCATCAGCACCTGGGTGGCGCCTGCTTCGCGGTGGCGGTAGGAATCCTTGCCGGGGCGGTCAAGGTCGAAGCCGTGATGTGCATGCTTGATCACGGACACGCGCAGGCCGCGCGCAGTGAAGTGGGGAATGAGTTGCTCTACCAGCGTGGTCTTGCCCGAGCCGGACCAGCCGGCCATGCCGATGACTTTCATCGCTCGATGTTCGAATTGGGTTGCGCAGTCAGTTGCGTGTGAAGCCGCAAGGATACCCCAGCACGGTCGCCCCCGGGCTCAGCCGGCGGTCCCGGGCGGCGGCAGCGTGTGCAGGAAGGCCACCGCCTCGGCCTCCAGCCGGGTACGGCGCATTGGCGGCAGGCTGCGCCAGACGACCTTGCCGTAGGACTTGTCGATCATGCGCGGGTCGCAGATGCACAGCACGCCGCGGTCGCGCTCGGTGCGGATGAGGCGTCCGGCGCCTTGCTTCATGCTTATCACCGCACGCGGCAATTGATGGTGGATGAAGGGGTTGAGGCCCTGCCTCTGCATGTGCTCGACACGCGCGGCGAGTACCGGATCGTCGGGCGGCGCGAAGGGCAGCTTGTCGATCACCACCAGCGACAGCGCGTCGCCCGGCACGTCCACACCTTCCCAGAAGCTCTGGCTGGCGACCAGCACCGCGTTGCCGAGGCGGCGGAAACGGTCGAGCAGCTCGGTGCGCGATCCTTCACCCTGCAGCAGCAGCGGCAGCTCGTCGCCCGCCTGCTGCAGGCCGTCGGCGATCAGCTCGTGCACCCGGCGCATCGCACGCAACGAGGTGCACAGCACGAAGGCGCGTCCGCGCGCGGCGCGGATCAGCGGCAGTGCGACCCGCGCCACCGCCTCGGTATAGTCGGGCGTGTTGGGGTCGGGCATGTTGGCCGGCGCATACAGCAGCGCCTGCTCGCCGTAGTCGAAGGGGCTGCCCCACACTGCGGTCATGGGCGGCGGGTCCATCCAGGCGAGGCCGAGTTCGCGGCAGTAGTGGCCGAAATCGGCCTTGCCCACCGCCAGCGTGGCCGAGGTGAAGATCCAGGCGCGAGGATGGCCTTCGAGCTGGCGCTTGAACACGTCGGAAACATGCAGCGGCGTGGCGTTGAGCGCCAGCGACTGGGTGAAGACTTCGACCCAGCGGATCAGGTCCTTCTCCTCCGGGTTGCGCCAGCGTGCCAATCGCTCGTCCATCTCCTCGGTACGCCGCAGGCAGTTACCGAGCCCTTCCGAGCGCTCGGCCTGGGTGTCGAGCACCGAATGGAAGGCATCGAGCGCCTGCTGCAATGCGTCGAGCTGGGGCTCGAAGGCTTCGCGCTCGGCCGCCTGCGTCGCCGACAGCCGCGCCGTCTCGTTGCCGAACACCAGGCGCAGGTCGCGCGCGGCCTTTTCCAGCTTGCGCGACTCGTCGATCAGCGCGATGCAGTCGCGCGCCGCAGCCAGCGTCTCCGAGCGCGTGTCGCGCGCGAGTTCCAGCACCTGCGAAGTCGACACGCTCTCGCCGAAGAACAGGCTGGCCGTCTCGGGCAACTGGTGGGCTTCGTCGAAGATCACCGCGTTGCACGCCGGCAGCAGCTCGCCCATGCCTTCGTCGCGCAACATGACGTCGGCGAAGAACAGATGGTGGTTCACCACCACCACGTCGGCTTCCATCGCTGCGCGCCGGGCCTGCATGACGAAGCATTCGTCCTTGTTCGGGCAGTCCTGGCCGAGGCAGTTGTCGCGTGTGGAGGTCGCCGCGATCCAGGCGGCGGAATCCTCTCGCACGTCGGTGCATTCGGCCTTGTCGCCGGTCTGCGTGAGCTTGGCGAAACGCGTGATCGCGCGCAGGTCGGCAGCGTCCTGCGCGGTAAGGAAACGACCGTCGCGCGCGTTGCGCTCGAGGTGGTAATGGCACACGTAATTGGCGCGCCCCTTGAGCAGCGCGATCGACACGGGCACCTTCAGCGCGGCGCGCACGGTGGGCAGGTCGCGGTTGAAGAGCTGGTCCTGCAAGGTCTTGGTGCCGGTGGAAAGGATCACCTTGCCGCCCGCCAGCAGCGCCGGTACGAGGTAGGCGAAGGTCTTGCCGGTGCCGGTGCCGGCTTCTGCCACCAGTACGCGATTGCCCTGGATGGCCTCGGCAATCTTCTGCGCCATCTCGATCTGTTGCGCGCGCGCGCAGAAGCCGGGGATGGCCGCGGCCAGCGGGCCATCTGGGGCGAACAGGGATGCGAGATCGGACATCGGCGCTGCTAGTGCACCTGCAGCGCGTCGATGGCTTCCACGCGGTGCGCCTCAGCGAGGTAGTCGCGCGAGCGCATCTCGATCAGGCGGCTCACCGTGCGCACGAACTCATGCGCGTTCTGGCCCTCGACGTAGAGCTCGTGCGCCTCGACCTCGGCGCTCATGATGAGCTTGACGCGGTGGTCGTACAGCACGTCGATGAGCCAGGTGAAGCGGCGCGCCTCCGCGGCATTGCCGACGCGCATCTTCGGCACCTTCGATAGCAGCACGCTGTGGTGCTCGCGCGCGATCTCGAGGTAGTCGTTCTGCGACCGCGGGCCGCCGCACAGGGTGGCGAAGTCGAACCAGATCACGCCGGGCGCGCGCCGCACCACCGGCAGCTTGCGCTCGAGGACTTCGATCGTGCCGCCCTGGCCGTCACCGCCGGCGAGGCGGCGGAAATCGTCGCGCATCTTGCGCTCGGCGGCTTCGTCGGCAGGCACGAGATAGATCTCGATCTTCTCGAGTTGCCGCAGGCGGTAGTCGGTGCCGTGATCCACCTCGAAGACATCGAAGCGGCGCTTGATCATCTCGATGGTGGGCAGGAAGTTGATGCGCATCAGCCCGTTGGGATAGAGCCCGTCGGGCGGGTAGTTCGAGGTCATCACGAAGATCACCCCACGCGCGAACAGCGCGTCGAGCAGCCGGCCAAGGATCATGGCGTCAGCGATGTCCGAGACGTGGAACTCGTCGAAGCACAGCAGCCGCGTCTGCCGGGCGATGCGATCAGCCACTTTCTGCAACGGATCAGGTTCGTGGTTGTGGTTCTTCAGGTCGTTCTGCACTTCCTGCATGAAGGCGTGGAAGTGAGTGCGCCGCTTGCGCTTGTAGGGCACCGAATCGAAGAAGCAGTCCATCAGGAAGCTCTTGCCGCGCCCCACCCCCCCCCAGAAATAGACGCTGCGCGGCATCGCCGGACGGGTGAACAGCTTGCGCAGGGCACTGCTGCGCGCCGCCTTGAAGGCGAGCAGCTCGGTATAGAGCTTTTGCAGGCGCTGCGCCGCGGCACGCTGGGCGGGGTCGGACTTGTACCCGCGCGCCTTGAGCAGGGCGTCGTAGGCGTCGAGCATGCCGTGCTCGGCCACCTTGAGGATGCGATGAGGCATGGGGAGATCGATTCTTGGCGTCGGACAGGTCCGAAATGTTAACGCAACGAGGGGTGGGCGCGAGGATCACCCCGCACCACACCCCTCGCACCTCAAGCCTGGCTCAGAAGTGCAGCGGCCGCTTGTCGCAGGCGAGCGCCGCTTCGTGCACCACTTCGGACAGCGTCGGGTGCGCATGGCAGATGCGCGCCAGGTCTTCGCTGCAGCCGGCGAACTCCATCGCCACCACCGCCTCGGAGATCAGCTCCGAGGCATTGGCGCCGATGATGTGCACACCGAGGATGCGATCGGTGGCGGCGTCGGCCAGCATCTTGACGAAGCCGGTCGGGTCGCCCATGCCAAGGGCGCGACCATTGGCGAGGAAGGGGATCTTGCCGGCCTTGTAGGCCACGCCTTCCGCCTTCAACTGCTGCTCGGTCTTGCCCACCCAGGCGATCTCGGGGCTGGTGTAGATGACCCACGGGATGGTGTCGAAGTTGCAGTGGCCGGCCTGGCCCGCCATCAGCTCGGCCACCATCACCGCCTCTTCCATCGCCTTGTGCGCCAGCATCGGGCCGCGCACCACGTCGCCCACCGCCCACACGCCGGGCAGGTTGGTGCGGCAATGACCGTCGACTTCGATCTGGCCGCGCTCGTTGAGCTTGAGGCCCACCGCATCGGGGTTCAGGCCCTGGGTGTTGGGCACGCGGCCCACGGACACGATCAGGCGGTCGGCTTCCAGCTTCTGGTCGGCACCGTCCTTGTCCTTGTAGTTGATCGTGACGCCCTTCTTGCCGACCTTGACCTCGCCGATGGTGACGCCGAGCTTGATGTCCAGGCCCTGCTTGGTAAAGACCTTGAGTGCCTCCTTGGCCACATCCTTGTCGGCGGCACCGAGGAAATCCGGCAGCGCCTCGAGCACCGTCACTTCGGCGCCCACGCGGCGCCACACCGAGCCCATCTCCAGGCCGATGACGCCGGCGCCGATCACCGCCAGCTTCTTCGGCACGGCGTCGAGGTCGAGCGCGCCGACGTTGTCGCAGACGATCTTGTTATCGACCGGAATGCCCGGCAGGTGGCGCGCCGACGAGCCGGTGGCGACGATCACCTGCTTGGCGGTGACGACTTCCTCGCCGACCTGAACCTGCCAGCCGGCTTCGGCCTTGCCGACAAAGGCACCGTGGCCGTTCAGCAGGGTGACCTTGTTCTTCTTGAACAGGCCCTTGATGCCGCCGGTGAGCTGATCGACGATGCCGGCCTTGCGGGCGATCATCTTGCTCACGTCGATCTTGGGCGTGCCGACGCTGATACCCTGCCCTTCGAAGGCGTGACCCGCTTCCTCGAACAGGTGCGAGGTATGCAGCAGCGCCTTGGAGGGGATGCAGCCGACGTTCAGGCAGGTGCCGCCCAGGCGCGGCTCGCCTTTCGGGTCGGCATAGGGATTGGATTCGCAGCAGGCGGTCTTGAAACCGAGCTGCGCGGCGCGGATCGCGGCCACATAGCCGCCGGGGCCGCCGCCGATGACGAGGACGTCGAATTCTTTGGACATGGGTGCTCCGTAAGGAGTTGGGTGTCGGAAGTCAGGTGTCAGGTGCTTGGAGGGCGCCCTTGCGGGGCGCCCGCAGGACGCAGGGCGTGAGGTGTGGGGATCCCCGCACCTCACGCCGCAACTCTCCTTACACGTCGAGGATCAGGCGAGCCGGATCTTCCAGCGCTTCCTTCATCGTCACCAGGCCGAGCACCGCCTCGCGACCGTCGATGATGCGATGGTCGTAGGACATGGCCAGGTAGTTGATCGGACGGATCACGATCTGGCCGTTCTCCACCACCGGGCGGTCCTTGGTCGCGTGAATGCCGAGGATGGCCGACTGCGGCGGGTTGATGATCGGCGTCGACAGCATCGAACCGAACACGCCGCCGTTGGAGATGGAGAAGGTGCCGCCGGAGAGCTCTTCCAGCGTCAGCTTGCCGTTCTTGGCCTTGTCGCCGAACTCGGCGATTTTCTTCTCGATGTCGGCGATGGACATCGATTCGGCGTTGCGCAGGATGGGCACCACCAGGCCGCGCGGCGAACCGACCGCGATGCCGATGTCGATGTAGCCGTGATAGACGATGTCGTTGCCATCGACCGAGGCGTTCAGGATCGGAAACTTCTTCAACGCGGCGACGGCAGCCTTGACGAAGAAGCCCATGAAGCCCAGGCGCACGCCGTGCGCCTTCTCGAACTTCTCGCCGTACTGCTTGCGCAGCGCCATCACCGGGCCCATGTTCACTTCGTTGAACGTGGTCAGGATGGCGTTCTCGTTCTTCGACTGGATCAGGCGCTCGGCGATGCGGGCACGCAGGCGCGTCATCGGCACGCGCTCTTCCGGACGATCGCCGGCCAACGTGACCGGGGCCATGGCAGCAGGCGCCGCGGCGGCGGCGCGCGGTGCCTGGGCGGCGACCGCATCTTCCTTGGTCACGCGACCACCACGGCCGCTGCCCGCCACGTCGGCGGCAGCCACGCCCTTCTCTTCCAGGATCTTGCGGGCAGCCGGGCTGGCGGCGCCAGCGGCAGCGGCCGGCGCCGCGGCAGCAGGTGCTGCGGCGGCAGCCGGGGCTGTGGCGCCGGCGGCCGCCTTGGCCTCGGTGTCGATCTGGGCGATCAGCTCTCCGGAGGTGACGGTGTCGCCGTTGGCCTTGATGATCTTCACCAGCACGCCGTCGGCCGGCGCCGGCGTCTCGAGCACGACCTTGTCGGTCTCGATGTCGATCAGGTTCTCGTCACGCGAGACGGCATCGCCTTCCTTCTTGTGCCAGGACACCAGCGTGGCCTCGGACACGGATTCGGACAACTGCGGAACTTTGACTTCGATCAGCATGGATCTCTCTCCCGATTTGCTTCGTTATACGTTGGGTGACTGCGGCGTGGTGTCCTGAATCGGACCGAAGGCATTCTCGATGACCGCCTTCTGTTGCTGGTTGTGCTTGGCGTAGTAGCCGACCGCGGGCGAGGCGGCGGCCGGACGGCTGACCAGCAGCAGGCGGCGCTTGCCGAGCACGTTGACGAGATGTTGACGCGAGACCAGCCAGTACCACGCCCCCTGGTTGCGCGGCTCTTCCTGGCACCACACCACTTCCTTCGCATTCGGGAACTGGTTGATGGCCTTGGCGAACTCTTCCGCCGGGAACGGGTACAACTGTTCCAGCCGCACCAGGGCGGTGTCGGTGATCTTGTTCTCGCGGCGGTGCGCCAGCAGCTCGTAATAGAGCTTGCCCTGGCACATCACCACCCGCTTGACCTTCTTCGGATCGAGCTTCTCCACTTCCGGGATCACGGTCTGGAAGTGACCATTGGCCAGCTCGTCGATCGACGACACCGCCTCCTTGTGGCGCAGCAGCGACTTCGGCGTGATGATGATCAGCGGCTTGCGCAGCTTGCGCAGCATCTGGCGGCGCAACAGGTGGAAGATCTGGGCCGGCGTGGTCGGCACGCACACCTGCCAGTTGTTCTCCGCGCAGTTCGTCATGTAGCGCTCGAGGCGTGCGGACGAGTGCTCGGGACCCTGGCCCTCGTAGCCGTGCGGCAGCATCATCACGAGGCCGGCGAGGCGGCCCCATTTGGCTTCGCCCGAGCTGATGAACTGGTCGATGACGACCTGCGCACCATTGACGAAGTCGCCGAACTGCGCCTCCCACACCACGAGCTCGTTGGGCTCGGCCGTCGCATAGCCGTATTCGAATGCCAGCACCGCCTCTTCGGACAACACCGAGTCGTAGCACTGGAAGCGGGCCTGGCCGTCCTGGATGTGGTCCAGCGGCTTGAAGATGCCTTCGTCCCAGCGTTCGCGCTTCTGGTCGTGCAGCACCGCATGGCGGTGGAAGAAGGTGCCGCGGCCGACGTCCTCACCGGAGATGCGCACGCCGTAGCCTTGCGCCAGCAGGCTGGCATAAGCGAGGTTCTCGCCCATGCCCCAGTCGAACGGCAACTCGCCACGGCCCATCGCGGCGCGGTCGTCGATGATCTTCTTGACGCGCGAGTGCATGGCAAAACCGTCGGGCGTCGCCGTCAGGCGCTCGGCAAGGCGCTTGATCTCCTGCACCGGGATGGCGGTGTCGCACTCGTCGGTGTAGGACTTCTTCAGGTACGGCGACCAGTCGGTGGAGTTCTGGCGCTGGTAGCCGGACAGCACCGGGTTGTACAGGAGCTCGCCCTTGTCGAGGTGCTCGCGGTACTGGGCGATCATCTGCTCGGGCTCGTCGGCGCTGCAGGTGCCTTCGGCGATCAGGCGGTCGGCGTACAGCTTGCGGGTACCCGGATGCTGCTGGATCTTGCGATACATCAGCGGCTGCGTGACCATCGGCTCGTCCTGCTCGTTGTGGCCGAGCTTGCGGAAGCAGATGACATCGACGACGACGTCCTTCTTGAACTGCTGGCGGAATTCCACCGCCAGCGCGGTGACGAAGGCGACCGCCTCCGGATCGTCGCCATTCACGTGGAAAATCGGCGCCTCGACCATCTTGAAGATGTCGGTGCAGTACAGCGACGAGCGGTAATCGCGCGGGTCGGAGGTGGTGAAGCCGATCTGGTTGTTGATGACGATGTGGACCGTACCGCCCGTGCCATAGCCGCGGGTCTGCGAGAAGTTCAGCATCTCCTGGTTCACGCCCTGGCCCGCCACCGCCGAGTCACCGTGGATCAGCACCGGGATGACCTGGCTCTTGTCCGCGTCCTGGCGGCGAAGCTGGCGCGCATAAACCGAGCCCTCCACCACCGGGTTGATGATCTCGAGGTGCGACGGGTTGAAGGCGAGCGTCAGGTGCATCGGGCCGCCCGGCGTCATGACGTCGCTCGAGAATCCGAGGTGGTACTTCACGTCGCCGGCAGTCAGGTCGAGCGCGGCCTTGCCCTCGAATTCGGAGAACAGCATCGCGGGCGACTTGCCCAGCGTATTGACGAGCACGTTCAGGCGGCCGCGGTGGGCCATGCCGATCACCACTTCCTGGCCACCGAGGCTGCCGGCGACGCGGATCAGTTCGTCCATCGCGACAATGGCCGACTCGCCCCCTTCCAGCGAGAAGCGCTTCTGGCCGACATAGCGGGTGTGCAGGTAGCGCTCCAGCGTCTCGGCGGCGGTCGTGCGCTCGAGCAGACGCTTCTTCATCTCGGCCGAGAACTTCGGCGTGCCGCGCACGCTTTCGAGGCGGCTCTGGATCCAGCGCTTCTGACCGATGTCGGTCATGTACATGTATTCGGCGCCGATCGAGCCGCAGTAGGTCTGGCGCAGCGCCTCGAGGATCTCGCGCAGGCTGGCGTGCTCGGTCGAGAAGCCGTGGAAGGAGCCGACGTTGAAGGTCTGCGACAGGTCGGCTTCGGTGAAGCCGTAGTAGGACGGCTCGAGTTCGGCGATCTGCGGACGCTCGGTGCGCTTGAGCGGATCGAGGTTGGCCCAGCGATTACCGAGGAAGCGATAGGCGTTGATCAGTTGCAGCACCGATACCTGGCGCTTGTCTTCGCCGCCGGCGACGACCGTGCGGACCGGGCCGCGCTTGGCCATCTGTTCGAAGGCCGCGATCACCGGACCGTGCGCCACGTCGCGCGTCGCGGCACCTGCCTGCGCCTGCAGCGCGTCGAAATAGCTGCGCCACTCGTCCGGCACCGAAGCCGGGTCGGCGAGATAATTTTCGTAGAGCTCTTCGATGAACGGCGCGTTCGAGCCGAACAAATGCGAAGTCTGTTCGAGTTGCTTCATCATGATGAAAGCCACCTTTGGGTCTTCTGTTGCCCCGCATGGGGTGTTCTGGCGGATAGCACGGCCCAGCCCTGCTGTCCGAAGGAAAAACGGGATGGCCGCGCACGCGCGACCATCCCGTTGCAGCTATGTTCGACGGAGCCTCCCCTCCCTCTCCATCGACGCTTACGGACGCTGGCCGATCGCCGGCACGTCGCGGCGCGCGGCACCGACGTAGAGCTGGCGCGGACGGCCGATCTTGTATTCCGAGTCGGTGATCATCTCTTCCCACTGCGTGATCCAGCCCACGGTGCGGGCCAGCGCGAAGATGCAGGTGAACATCGAAGTCGGGATACCCAGCGCCTTCTGCACGATGCCCGAGTAGAAATCGACGTTCGGGTAGAGCTTCTTCTCGACGAAGTATTCATCTTCCAGCGCGATGCGCTCGAGCTCCTTGGCAAGCTTGAACAGGCGGTCGTTCTCCAGGCCCAGCTCGCCCAGCACGTCGGCGCACACCTTGCCCATCAGCTTGGCGCGCGGGTCGAAGTTCTTGTACACGCGGTGGCCGAAGCCCATCAGCTTGAAGCTGTCGTTCTTGTCCTTGGCGCGCTTGATGTACTCGCCCACGCGCGACACGTCGCCGATCTCTTCCAGCATGTTCAGGCAGGCTTCGTTCGCGCCGCCGTGCGCCGGGCCCCACAGGCAGGCGATGCCGGCCGAGATGCAGGCGAAGGGGTTGGCGCCCGACGAGCCGGCCAGGCGCACCGTGGAGGTGGAGGCATTCTGCTCGTGGTCGGCGTGCAGCGTGAAGATGACGTCGAGCGCGCGCACCAGCACCGGGTTCGGCTCGTACTTCTCGCACGGATTGCCGAACATCATGTGCATGAAGTTGGCGGTGTAGTCGAGGTCGTTGCGCGGGTACATGAAGGGCTCGCCCTTGTTGTACTTGTAGGCCATCGCAACGATGGTCGGCAGCTTGGCGATCAGGCGGTTGATCGACACGCTGCGGTGCTCCGAGTCGGAGAAGTCCATGGCGTCGTGGTAGAAGGCGGACAGCGCGCCCACCACGCCCACCATCACCGCCATCGGGTGCGCATCGCGACGGAAGCCCGAGTAGAACTTCGTCATCTGATCGTGCAGCATCGTGTGACGCTTGATGGTGTTCTCGAAATCCGATTTCTGCGTGAGGTTGGGCAGCTCGCCGTTCTTCAGCAGGTAGGCCACTTCGAGGAAGTTGCAGTTCTCGGCGAGCTGCTCGATCGGGTAGCCGCGGTACAGCAGCTCGCCCTTGTCACCATCAATGAAGGTGATCGTCGACTTGCAACTGGCGGTCGACAGGAAGCCGGAGTCGTAAGTGAACAGACCCGTCTTCGCACCCAGGGTACGAATGTCGATCACGTCGTTGCCGTGGGTACCGGTCATGACCGGGAATTCGACAGTGTTCCCGTCGACGGTGAGGGTTGCTTTGCGCTCAGTGCTCATGGATCGTCCCTTCGGTTAGAAGTTTCTTACGACTTGTTCCATTTCATGACCCGCCGGCCGGATCAGGCGCCCTGGGGGCGCCCGCTCAACAGGCCGATCATCTCTTTCCAGCGGTCCACCTCGCAGGGCTTGCTGCCATTGACCATCGCCCAGATGTCGTAGTCGTCGCAGCGCAGCAAGTCGTCGAGGTCCGCCACTTGATCGTCCGTGAGACGATCGAAGTGCTGCTCGAGGAAGCGTGTGAAGACCAGGTCGAGCTCCAGCAGAGCCCGCCGACATTGCCAGCGCACGCGTCCCCGGTTGATGCTCATGTCGTTTCGCCCTCGTCAGATCGCACGACGAACCATCATGTCCTTGATCTTGCCGATCGCGCGGGTCGGGTTCAGACCCTTCGGACAGACGTCGACGCAGTTCATGATGGAGTGGCAGCGGAACAGGCGATACGGATCCTCGAGGTTGTCGAGGCGCGCGTTGGTGTCCTGGTCGCGCGTGTCGGCGAGGAAGCGGTAGGCGGCAAGCAGACCGGCCGGACCGACGAACTTGTCCGGGTTCCACCAGAACGACGGGCAGGACGTCGAGCAGCACGCGCACAAAATGCACTCGTACAGGCCGTTGAGCTCTTCGCGCTCTTCCGGCGACTGCAGGCGCTCGCGCTCGGGCGGCGGGTCGTTGTTGACCAGGTAGGGCTTGATCGAGTGGTACTGCTTGAAGAACTGCGTCATGTCCACGATCAGGTCGCGGATCACCGGCAGGCCCGGCAGCGGACGTAGCGTGATGGGCTGCGCCAGGCTGTCGATGTCGGTCAGGCAGGCCAGGCCGTTCTTGCCGTTGATGTTCATCGCGTCCGAACCGCACACGCCTTCACGGCACGAGCGGCGGAAGGACATCGAATCGTCCTTGGCACGCAGGCGGACGAGCGCGTCGAGCAGCTTCTTGTCGGAAGGCTCGAGCTCGACCGAGATGTCCTGCATGTAAGGCTTCTCGTCCTTGTCCGGATCGTAGCGGTAGATCTTGAATTGAACGGTACGCTTGGTCATGTGTGATTCTCCCGTGCGCTCAGTAGGTGCGCTTGGCGAGCGCGATCGGCTCGACGTCGTCGGACAGCGGCTTCAGGTTCACCGGCTTGTAGTCGAGGCGGTTGCCTTCCGAGTACCACAGCGTGTGCTTGAGCCAGTTCTTGTCGTCGCGACCGTTCGGGTTCTCCGCGGTATCGGGCGCGTCGTCGCGGACGTGGGCGCCACGCGATTCCTTGCGGGCCTCGGCCGACACCATGGTCGCGCGCGCCACCTCGATCAGGTTGTCGAGTTCCAGCGCTTCCATGCGGGCGACGTTCCAGACCTTGGACTTGTCCTTGATCTCGGTGCGCTTGGCGCGCTCGGCGACAGCGGCGATCTTGGTCACGCCTTCACGCAGCAGCGCATCGAAGCGGAACACGCCGGCGTGCTTCTGCATGGTCCGGCGCATCTCGAGGCCGACATCGAACACGCTCTCGCCGCCAGTCTGCGAATCCAGGCGCGCGATGCGGGCGAGCGAAGCGTCGGCGGCATCTGCCGGCAGCGGCTTGAGGCTCAGGTTGCCAGCCTTGAAATCCTCGACAACCGTCTCGCCAGCCGACTTGCCGAACACCAGCAGGTCGAGCAGCGAGTTGGTACCGAGGCGGTTTGCACCGTGCACCGAAGCACAGGCGCATTCGCCCGCAGCGTAGAACCCGTGCACCGGCGCGTTGGGGTTGCCGTCCTTCGGCACCACGACCTGGCCCTTGTAGTTGGTCGGAATGCCGCCCATCTGGTAGTGGCAAGTCGGCACGACCGGGATCGGCGCCTTGATCGGGTCGACGCCGGCGAACTGGATCGCGATCTCGCGGATGCCAGGCAGGCGCTTCATGATGGTCTCGGGCGACAGGTGCGTGATGTCGAGCAGCACGTGATCCTTGTCGGGGCCGCAACCACGACCTTCATTGATCTCGGTGACCATCGAGCGCGACACCACGTCACGCGAGGCGAGATCCTTCAGGTTGGGCGCATAGCGCTCCATGAAACGCTCGCCCGACGCGTTACGCAGGATGCCACCTTCGCCGCGCACGCCTTCGGTGATCAGCACACCCGCGCCGGCCACGCCGGTCGGGTGGAACTGCCAGAACTCCATGTCTTCCAGCGGGATGCCGGCACGCGCCGCCATGCCCACGCCGTCGCCGGTGTTGATGAAGGCGTTGGTCGAGGAGTAATAGATGCGTCCGGCACCGCCGGTGGCGAAGATGGTGGCCTTGGAGTGGAAGATCGAGACTTCGCCCGTTTCCATTTCCATCGCCGTCACGCCCAGCACATCGCCGTCGGCGTTGCGGATCAGATCGAGCGCCATCCATTCGACGAAGAACTGGGTGTTGGCGCGCACGTTGCGCTGGTATAGCGCATGCAGCATGGCGTGGCCGGTACGGTCGGCCGCGGCACACGAGCGCATCACCGGCGCCTGACCGTAGTTCATCGAGTGGCCACCGAACGGACGCTGATAGATCTTGCCGTTGTCGGTGCGGTCGAAAGGCATGCCATAGTGCTCGAGCTCGATGACGACCTCATTCGCCTTCTTGCACATGAACTCGATCGCATCCTGGTCACCCAGCCAGTCCGAGCCTTTGACGGTGTCGTACATGTGCCAGTGCCAGTTGTCCTCGGTCGAGTTGCCGAGCGAGGCCGCCACGCCGCCCTGCGCCGCCACGGTGTGCGAGCGGGTCGGGAACACCTTGGTCAGGACGGCTGTCTTGAGGCCGGCTTCGGAGAGTTGCAGGGCCGCCCGCAGGCCGGCACCGCCGGCACCGACGATGACCGCATCAAAGGTACGCTTCGCGACGTTCACGCTTACAGCCTCCAAAGAATCTGGGCAGCCCAGCCGGCGTAGCCGACGAGCAGGAACAGGGTGACGAGATGCAGCACAAGGCGCAGGCCGTCTGGCTTGATGTAGTCCATCCAGATGTCGCGGATGCCGATCCAGGCGTGATAGAACAGCGACAGGAAGAACAGGAAGCTGAGGAAGCGGAACAGTCCGCTCTTGAACAGGCCCGACCACGCCTCATACGTGAAGGACGGCAAGGTCAGCACGCAGACCGCGAACACGACCGTAAACAGCGCCATGAACACGGCGGTGGCGCGCTGGGCGATCCAGTCCTTCAGGCCGTAGTGAGCACCAACGACTTGACGTTTCACCATAGTTTCACCCCGATGATCACGGTGAGCACGAGACTCACGATCAGAACCATGCGCGCCGAGCTGCGCGCGGGCTGCAGATCGACCCCCTTGTGCAGATCCAGCAGCAGGAAACGGATGCCGGCGCAGAAGTGGTGCATGTAAGCCCACAACAGGCCGATCAGCAGCAGCTTCACCAGCGGATGCCCCACGATCGCCGCAAAGGTCTGAAAACTGTCTGCCGACCCCAGGCTCCTGTCGAGCAGGAACAGCAGGAATGGCAGCATCAGGAACAGACCTGCCCCACTGATCCGGTGAAGGATCGACACGAAACCCGGCAGCGGCAGCCGGATCTCATTCAAGGCCAGGTGCTTCGGCCTTTGCTTGCGCACTGTCACTTCTGACATGAAGACTCCCCTCGACATGCGCGGCGGACATCCGCCGCAGACTCCCAAAAGCTCATAACCTACAATTTTAGGCTCACTCGCCTGACATCAGCCTGACGCCGGTCAACCCCTCGACCAGACGCATTCAATTGAGTTCATTCAAGTAAAAGTGTTCCGCGGTCGAATACAGCCCACGCCGCCATTCGACCGGCTTGTCGCCATAGGTGTAAGTGACGCGCTCCACCGACAGCAGCGACGTCCCCTCGGCCACCTTCAGCACCTCGGCAGCGGAGCGATCCGCCGCGACAGCGCGGATGCGCTCCTGCGCACGGATCATGCGCATGCCGAAGCGGGTCTCGAACAAGCTGTACAGCGAGCCGTTCCAGTCCTGCAGGACTTCGAGATTCAAGCCCTGGAACAGGTCGCCAGGCAGGTAGATCTCGTCGATGACGACGGGCTTGGCGCCGAACCGCAGCAGGCGCCGGATGATTATGATGGGCGCCCCCGGCTCGATGCCGAGCATGCGCGAGGCTTCCTGCCCCGCCTTCGCGCGCCAGCAGTCGAGCGGTACGCTCTGCGGATGGGACAGATTGCCATCCATCGGCACCAGGCGTAAAAAGCGGAACATCGCACGCGGGTCGTTGTGCGATGCGACGTAGGTTCCCTTGCCCTGCTTGCGCACCAGTAGATTGTCTGCCGCCATCTCGTCGATGGCCTTGCGGACCGTACCCTGGGAAACATTGAACCGCGAGGCAAGCTCCTGCTCGCTCGGAATGGCCTGGCCTGGACGCCATTCGCCCGCCTCAAGCGCCTGCAAAATCAAGGCCTTGATCTGGCGGTAAAGCGGACTGAAGGTCGGAGCGTCGTGCGACATGCGCTTATTGAAACACAAATTTTTCAACACGTCCATGTCATGTCTTATGTCTTATATAAGACCACAGACCTCATTTGACATGCGGACCCCTTGCCCATAACATTTCCGCGCCTCCGAGGCTGCCTGACGGGCCGCATCGCGATCCAGACGAATTCTTGCGCAATCGGCCTCATCGGCACGCATCATCGATCAGCGAGTCAGACTTTTTTGAGGGAGTCACCACATGAGCAAAGCCCCCGTCCGCGTAGCAGTGACCGGTGCCGCCGGCCAGATCGGCTACAGCCTGCTGTTCCGCATTGCCAGCGGCGAAATGCTGGGCAAGGACCAGCCCGTCATCCTTCAGTTGCTCGACCTGCCCCAGGCCCAGAAGGCAGTGAAGGGCGTGATGATGGAGCTGGAAGACTGCGCCTTCCCGCTGCTCGCCGGCATGATCGCGACCGATGACCCGAATGTCGCCTTCAAGGACGCCCAGGTCGCCCTGCTCGTCGGTGCCCGTCCGCGCGGCCCCGGCATGGAGCGCAAGGACCTGCTGACCGAGAACGCCAAGATCTTCACCGTGCAGGGCGCCGCGATCGGCCAGTACGCCGACCCGGACTGCAAGGTGCTGGTAGTGGGCAACCCCTGCAACACCAACGCCTATATCGCCAAGGAAGTCGCGCAGAAGTACGGCCGCGTACCGGCGAAGAACTTCACCGGCATGCTGCGCCTTGATCACAACCGCGCCCTGTCGCAGCTCGCCGCCAAGTCGGGTCGTGCCGTGTCGAGCCTGAAGAACCTTGTGGTTTGGGGCAACCACTCGCCCACGATGTATGCCGACTACCGCTTCGTGACCTCCAACGGCGACGCCGTGAAGGGCCTGATCAACGACGAGGCCTGGAACCGCGATGTGTTCCTGCCCACCGTCGGCAAGCGCGGCGCCGCCATCATCGAGGCGCGCGGCCTGTCGTCGGCTGCCTCGGCCGCCAACGCGGCCATCGACCACATCCGCGACTGGGTGCTGGGCTCGAAGGGCGAGTGGGTCACGATGGGCATCCCGTCCGACGGCTCCTACGGCATCCCCGAAGGCATCATCTACGGTTTCCCGGTCACCACCGAGAACGGCGAATACAAGATCGTCCAGGGCCTGGACATCGACGCCTTCTCGCGTGAGCGCATGACCCACACCCTCAACGAGCTGCTCGAGGAGCGCGAGGGCGTGAAGGACCTGCTGGGCTGATCGGGACGGCCGGCAGGCGCCGGCCTCTCGAAGCATGCAAGGCGCGCGGCCACGGTCGCGCGCTTTTTCGTTCACCGACCCGCTGCTATCCTAGCCCGCCACATCATCACATCGGCCACGCATGCCGAGTTCCCGCCCCATGAACGCCACTACCGTCCATCCGCGCGATGTCCTGTTCGCCGGAGAAAAGCCCTTCCCTGCCCTGCCCGCCGTCGACCACTACGCCGGCTCGGAAAAGCTCATGCGCAAGGCTCTGGCGTTGCAGCAGGAGCTCGGCGCGATCTTCGACATCACCTGCGACTGCGAGGATGGCGCGCGCGCCGGTGCCGAAGCAGAGCACGCGCGGATGGTGGTGGACCTCGTCAATGGCGCCGACAACCGCTTCGGGCGCGTGGGCGCGCGCATCCACGACATCACCCATCCGCACTGGGAGCGCGACCTCGAGATTCTCGTCGGCGGCGCCGGCGGACGGCTCGCCTTCATCACGCTGCCCAAGGTGCGATCGGCGGCCGACACTGCGGCGCAGATCGCGGAGCTGCGCCGGGTGGAGGCGTCGGCGGGCGTTACCCGGCCGCTCCCCGTCCATGTGCTGATCGAAACCCACGGCGCGCTGCGCGAGGCGTGGCAGATCGCCGAGCAGGACGGCGTCGAGTCGCTCGACTTCGGCCTGATGGATTTCGTCTCCGGCCACCATGGCGCCATTCCGGGCGCTGCGATGAAGAGCCCGGGCCAGTTCGAGCACCCGCTGGTCGTGCGCGCCAAGACGGAGATCGCCGCGGCGGCGCTCGCCTGCGGCGTCGTGCCGTCGCACAACGTGACCACCGAGCTGAAGGACATCGACTACATTCGCCGCGACGCCGAACGCGCGCGCCGCGAGTTCGGCTACCTGCGCATGTGGAGCATCCATCCGAACCAGATCGTGCCCATCGTCGAGGCGATGCGGCCGGACTTCTCCGAGGTCGAGGAGGCCACCGAGATCCTCGCCGCTGCGCAGGACGTCGCGTGGGGCCCGATCCAGCACGGTGGCAGGCTGCACGACCGCGCCTCCTACCGCTACTACTGGGAGCTGCTGCAGCGCGCGCAACAGACCGGCATGGCGTTGCCTGACGCCGCCCTCGGCCGCTTCTTCGCCGCCTGACGAACTGCCACGTGGCCGAACCACCCGCAAGCCCCGCACGGAATCCGCAGGCAGACGATCGCCTCGCAGCCGGCACGCCGGCCTTCCAGCGCGCCAACCTGGCGATGTTCGTCGGCGGCTTTGCGACCTTCGCCCTGCTGTATGGCACCCAGCCGATGTTGCCGCTGTTCGCCGCGTCCTTCGGCATCAGCCCGGCGCGGGCCAGCCTCGCGGTGTCCGCCGGCACCGCGGCGCTCGCGCTGGCGCTGATTCCAGCCAGCGTGCTGGCCGACCGCATCGGCCGCCGCCCTGTCATGAAGGCGGCGCTGGCCGTGGCCGCCGTGCTGTCGATGGGCGCGGCCCTGATCACCGATTTCAACCAGCTCCTGGTGCTGCGCGCGCTGCTGGGCGCGGCGCTCGCCGGCCTGCCGGCGGCGGCGATGGCCTACCTGGGGGAAGAGGTCGCGCCCAACGCGCAGGGCCGCGCGATGGGTCTCTACATCGCGGGTAACGCCCTGGGCGGCATGAGCGGCCGCGTGCTCGCCGCGGTGCTCACCGAGTGGGGCTCGTGGCGCATCGCCCTCGCGGTGCTGGGCGCCCTCGGCGTCGTCGCGGCGATCGTGTTCTGGCAGCGCCTGCCGCCGTCGCGACATTTCAGCCCGCGCGCGGCCTCGCTCGGACGCCTCGCGCGCGACGCGCGCACCCTGTTCGCCGACGCCGGCCTGCCCTGGCTGTTCCTCACTGCCTTCCTCGCCATGGGAGCCTTCGTCGGCCTGTACAACTACCTCGGCTTCCGCCTCGGCGACGCGCCATTCGGTCTCGGCCAGAGCGTGATCGGTGCGGTCTTCCTGCTGTATATCGTCGGCACCTGGGCCTCGGCGTGGGCGGGCGCGCTGGCGGATCGCCACGGACGGCGCAACGTGCAATGGATCATGGTGAGCATCATGCTCGCCGGGCTCCTGCTCACGCTGCCTGACAATCTCCCCGTCGTGATCGCTGGCGTGGCGGTATTCACCTTCGGCTTCTTCGCCACCCATTCGCTGGCAAGCGGCTGGGTGGGGCGCCGGGCGCAGGACCGTCGCGCGCTTGGGGCGGCGATCTACCTGTCGTGCTACTACCTCGGCAGCAGCATCATCGGCAGCGTGTCGGGCGTCGCCTGGCATGACGGCCGCTGGGCCGCGGTCGTGGCCATCCTGGGCGTCTGCGCCGGCGCCACGCTGCTCATCGCCCTGTGGCTGCGCCGCCTGGCGCCGATCGGCAGCGACTGAGGGCTCGTCCCTGGCCGTTCAGCGCATGGTGAGCGCCATCAGCACCGGCGTGGTGACGGCCGAGAACAGGGTGGACAGCACCAGGCTGCCCGCCACCTCCGCCTCCAGCACCTTGAACTGCAGCGCCATCATGTACACGTTGACGCCCACCGAGATCGACGCCAGCAGCACCACCACCTGAGTTTCCATGGCCGGCAGCCCCAGCGCGAGCGCGATGAGCCACACGACCAGCGGTTGCACCACCAGCTTGATGGCCGAGATCGCGCCGGCCATGCGGATTCCCGCGCGCACGCTGTACTGGGCCAGCCCCATGCCGAGCGCGATCAGCGCCATCGGTGCGGCCGTGTCGGACACCATGCCCAGCGTGGCGCCGACGAAAGCCGGCAACGGCAGCCCCACCAAGCCGAACAGCGTGCCCGACAGAATCGCCACGATCAGCGGGTTGGTCAGCACGCCACGCACTGTCTTGGCGAAGCCCTGCACCGAGAACTGGCCATGGCGCGCCCACTCGACCGACACCGTGACCAGGGTCCACAGGGTGAGCGAATTGAACACCAGCACCAGCGCAACGGAAGGCACCGCGGCCTCGCCCAGCATCAGGCGAGCGATCGGCAGGCCCAGCATGACGTTATTGGAAAAGACCCCGCCCAGGGCGAACACCGATTGCGACACGCCATCGAGGCGGAACAGCCGCCACGCCACCACCCGGCCGATCGCGAACACCACCATGCAACTGCCGAAGAAGGCGATCAGCAGGCGTGCATCCACCGGCGGCAGCCTGGAGAAATCGCTCATCAGGTGGAACAGCATGGCGGGCATCGCCACCGAGAAGACGAAGCGCGACAGCGCGTCGCTCACCGCCTTGGTCCAGCCGCCCAGGCGCACCAGCGCGTAGCCGGCGAACACGAGCAGGAACAGAGGGGCCGAAAGGCCGAGTTGGTGCAGGAAATGGCTCATGGGATCGAGATTGTGTGCATCGCAGCCAGGTCCGCCGCGACGTCGTCGATGGGAGGTCGCCGCTGGAGCCGATGCGCGCGACGCCGACCTCCACTTCGGGGAATCCCGGCTGTGCGGGCGCAAGGAAGGATGGTCTAATGATGGTTTCCAAGTTCCACCATTCTATCCACAATGCCGAAGACTCCGCTGTCCATCCTGGACCTCGCCCCCATCGTGCAGGGCGACACCCCCGCGCAGGCGCTGCACAACGCCACCGACATCGCCCGCCATGCCGACCGTTGGGGCTACAACCGCTACTGGCTCGCCGAACACCACAACATGACCGGCATCGCCAGCGCCGCCACGGCGGTGGTGATCGGGCACATCGCCGCCCATACCGAGCGCATCCGTGTCGGTGCCGGCGGCATCATGCTGCCCAACCACGCCCCGCTCGTCATCGCCGAGCAGTTCGGCACACTCGAGTCGCTGTTTCCGGGGCGCATCGACCTCGGGCTGGGCCGTGCGCCCGGCACCGACCAGAACACCGCCCGCGCGCTGCGCCGCAACCTCGGCCACAGCGACGACAGCTTCCCGCAGGACGTGCTCGAGCTGCAGGGGTACTTCAAGCCGGTGCAGCCCGGCCAGGCGGTGCAGGCAGTGCCCGGGGCGGGTCTCGACGTGCCGATCTGGCTGCTCGGCTCCAGCCTCTTCAGCGCCGAGCTCGCGGCCCATCTGGGCCTGCCGTATGCCTTCGCCTCGCACTTCGCGCCGCATTACCTGCTGCGCGCGGTGGATCTCTACCGCAGCCGCTTCCAGCCTTCGGAAGCGCTCGACAAGCCGTACGTGATGGTGGCCGCCAACGCCATCGCCGCCGACACGGACGAGGAGGCCCACTACCTGTTCAGCTCGCTGCGCAACCGCTGGGCGAACATCGCGCGCGGCGTGCGCGGGCCGCTGCAGCCGCCGTCGAACGACTACGAGAAGCACTGGTCGCCCGACCAGATCGCCTACATCGACGATGCGCTTTCATGTTCCGCCGTCGGCAGCGCCGACACCGTGCGCAAGGGCCTGGAATACCTGATCGACCGCACGGGCGCCGACGAGCTGGTCCTGACGGCGCAGATCTTCGACCATGCCGCACGCCGGCGCTCGTTCGAGATCGTGGCGCAGGCCTGGGGGCTCACGCCCGCGGCGGCGGCCTGACAGGCGCTTCGGCGCCCCCCGGCAGGCGTGCTGGCGAGCTCAGTTTTCGAGCAGCGCCTCCACCGGCACGCCGATGCGCACGTTGCCCCAATGGCGGCCGCCGATCACGATCGGCATGGCCATGTCGCACAGGATCTCGCCGGTGTCGCGCAGGTAGGTCTGCAGCAGCAGCGCCTCGGTGTTGCGCGCCGCGCGCAGTTCGGGCGGGCGCTCGAACTTGCGGCAGGTGCGGTTGCCGACGAGATCGGTGTCGTAGTCGCCGGTGAGCGGTCGCGAGAACCTGCTGTTGTGGGCCGACAGGTAGCTGTCGGCATTCACCGCCACGGCGAACACCGCGCCGCGAGTGGCGGCGAGGCTGTCGTCGAGGATGGCCTGGCAGCGGCGGGTGAATTCGTCGCCCCATGACACGGTGAACTTCGCCGGATTGGTCCCCGGCACCGGCCGGTAGTGGCGGTCGAAGACGTCGATACGGCTGCCGGTCATCGCCTCGAGCTCGCCCTGCACCCGATCGCGGAAACGGCGCGCCTGCTCCACCGCCTGGTCGAAGGCCCCCTGGCCGGTGCGGAAGCGCGACACGAGCTCCTGCACCGCCTCGGTCGCGCGCGTGAGATCGCCCGTGCGCTGCTCGCTGTCGTCCATGTGCTGCGCCACCGTGCGCGACAGCTCGTTGATCTCGACGACGTGGTCATGGACGCGGGCATTGGTCGCGGAGAGCGATTCCATGGCGTTGGCGATCTGCGTCAGTTGCGTGCTGGTGGCCTCGAACTCGCCCACCATGTGCTCGAACTGCTGCGCCGAACGATCGACCACCTCGCGCGTGTGCAGCACGTCCACGTTGATGACGTCGTTCTCGCTGCGTGTCTCCGCGACCAGCTCCAGCATGCCGTTGATGTTGCCGACGATCTCTGCGGTCGCCTTGTTCACCCGCTCGGCCAGCTTGCGCACCTCGTCGGCCACCACCGCAAACCCGCGACCGGCCTCGCCGGCGCGCGCCGCTTCGATGGCCGCATTGAGCGCGAGCAGGTTGGTCTGGTCGGCCACCTCGCGGATCAGTGTGGCGATCTGCTTCACGCTCTCCGAGCGCTGCGAAAGATCATCCACGGTGTGGTTGAACTTCAGCACCTTCTCGCTGACGGCGTTGATCTTGCCGGCGATGTCGCGCATCTCCTCGAGCGATTCGCGCGCAATGCTGAGGTTGCCGGTGGTCGATTCGGTGATGCGGTGTGCGCTGCCCGAAACCTCGTTGATCGCCGCGGTCGATTCGGTGCTGGCCTCGAACACCTGCGAGGTCATGCGCCCCTGCTCGCGCGCATCCTGCGCCGTGCCCTCGACACGCACCTTCACCTGCACCGCCTCACGCGCGATGCTCACGCTCATGTGCCGCACCTCGCCGATGATGTGGCGCATCTTGTCGGCAAAGCGGTTGTAGCCGGCGGCGAGATCGCGCAACTCGTCGTGGGTGGTGAGCGGGAGATTGTGCGAGAAGTCGCCTTCGCCGCGCGCGATCTCGTTGAAGATGCGGGTGATCACACGCACCGGGCGCACGATCAGCAAGCGCAGGTAAAGGATCTGCCCGACGCAGAACACGAAGGCGAACCCCGTCAGCCCGAGCAGCAGCATCCAGCCGCCATCCAGCGCGGCGACGACCCGCGCCGCCGTCTCCGGCGGCACTGCGCCCGCCTGCAACAAGGCTTCCACCTCGGCCTTCTGGCGCCAGTAGACGGCCAGATAGGCGAGATTGACGACGAAGAGGAAAAGCAGGCTGAAGAGCTTTTTCGTCAGCGAGTTCCAGAAGGTCTTCTCAACGGACTCGTACATCTGCCAAAAGAGTTTCATGAATCCTGTTTCCGTGGAACATTTGCCTGCATGCATCATCGACGCGCGCGGGCCAGACTTTAACTCGCGATTGCATGCGCTCATGGCGGCTCCGCAGCTCGCCCGCGGGCACACGGTTCGAACACGGATTTGCCCGTACGTTGTTCGCCTGCGACAATTGCAGACTCGCTACGTCAGCCCGACTGCCATGTCCGAAATCACTTCCACCGCACCCACCACCCCGCAGGACGAAAACCACCTGATCGCCGAGCGCCGCGAAAAGCTCGCAGCCTGGCGCGCCAGCGGTCGTGCCTACCCCAACGACTTCTCGCGCGAGAACACGGCGGGCCGGCTCGACGAACTTTACGGCGACAAGGAGGCCGACGCGCTCGAAGCGACGCCGGTCGACGTCAAGGTCGCCGGCCGCATCATGCTCAAGCGCGTGATGGGCAAGGCCAGCTTCGTCACCATTCAGGACCTGTCGGGCCGCATCCAGCTCTACGTACAGCGCGACAGCGTGGGCGAGGACGTCTATGCCGAATTCAAGACCTGGGACATCGGCGACATCGTCGGTTGCGTCGGTACGGTGTTCAAGACCAAGACCGGCGAACTCACCGTCAAGGCGACCGAGATCCGCCTGCTCACCAAGAGCCTGCGTCCGCTGCCCGACAAGTTCCACGGCCTCACCGACGTCGAGCAGAAGTACCGCCAGCGCTATGTCGACCTGATCATGAGCGAGCAGTCGCGCTTCACCTTCGTCGCGCGCAGCCGCATGGTGCAGTCGATCCGCAACTACATGACCGGCCACGGCTTCCTCGAGGTCGAGACGCCGATGATGCACCCCATCCCCGGAGGCGCCGCGGCCAAGCCCTTCACCACCCACCACAACGCGCTCGACATGGAGCTGTTCCTGCGCATCGCGCCCGAGCTCTACCTGAAACGCCTGGTGGTGGGCGGCTTCGAGAAGGTGTTCGAGGTCAACCGCAACTTCCGCAACGAAGGCCTCAGCCCGCGCCACAACCCCGAATTCACGATGATGGAGTTCTACGAGGCGTACGCGAACTACAAGACGCTGATGGACTTCACCGAAGGCCTGATCCGCCATGCCGCGCGCGAGGCGCTGGGCGCGGAGAGCTTCGTGTATCAGGGCCGAGAACTGGACCTGTCGAAGCCTTTCCACCGTCTGACCATCGTCGAGGCGATCCGCAAGTACCACCCGGGATTCACGCTCGAGCAGCTCGCCGACGCCGCGTGGCTGAAGGAGAAGATCGTCGCCTTCGGTGAGAAGGTGAAGCCGGGCGGCCTGGGCAGCCTGCAGTTGCAGTTGTTCGAAGCCTGTGCCGAAGCCGAGCTGTGGGAGCCGACCTTCATCATCGACTACCCGGTCGAGGTTTCCCCGCTGGCCCGCGCCTCCGACGCCAATCCCGAGATCACCGAGCGCTTCGAGCTCTTCATCGTCGGCCGCGAGATCGCCAACGGCTTCTCCGAGCTGAACGACCCCGAGGATCAGGCCGCCCGCTTCCGCGCCCAGGTCGAAGCCAAGGAGGCGGGCGACGAAGAGGCGATGTACTACGACGCCGACTACATCCGCGCGCTGGAGTTCGGCCTGCCGCCGACCGGCGGCTGCGGCATCGGCATCGACCGCCTGGTGATGCTGCTGACCGATTCGCCGGCGATCCGCGACGTGATCCTGTTCCCGCAGATGCGACCCGAATAAGCCACGACCGCGCAGCGCACACAACCCCCGCCGGGCGATGCCCGGGCGGGGGTTTCTTTCTTCTGGCCTCCGCACGGCCCAGCGGCGACACCGGCGGCGCGCCGGGAGCATCGTCGATTTCCACGGTCTAAGATGCACAAGGAGCACGGATCACCAGGAGGCGGGCGATGAAGCGGCTCGATCTGCAGCACTGGGCGACGACGGTCTTTCCGCAGGCGCTGCCGCTACCGGTGGCGGCGGGAATGGCCCTGCTTGCGCGATCGGCCATGCGACCGCACGGCGGATGGCTGCTGCTGGCGGCGTTCGCGCTGGCAGGGCTGGCGCTGTGGACGCTGCTCGAATACCTGCTGCATCGCTTCGTGCTGCATGGCATCGAACCTTTCCGGACCTGGCACCTGCAGCACCATCTGCGCCCCGAGGAGCCGATGCGCACGCCGCTGCTGTTCAGCGGGCTGCTGCTGCTCGCGCTGGTCTTCGCGCCCATGCTGGCGATCAGCAATCAATGGCTGGCGACCGGCCTGGCGCTGGGCCTGCTGGCCGGACACGTCGCGCAGGAGATCGCCCACCACGCGCTGCACACACGCCCGGATGGCGACAGCCACTGGCTGCTGCGCCGCTTCGGGCAGCACCGCCTGCACCATCTGCACTACCCCGAGGCCGCGTTCGGCACCCTGACCCCGGTATGGGACCACGTGTTCGGCACTTCCGCGCCGCAAGGCGACAAGCCAGAAGCCTGATCGCCCCGCGCGCCCCGCACGCATCTTCCGGCACGGCCTCCGTTCCTCAGCCGGTCGTCAACCCGAACACCCGCATCAGCAGGCGCAGCAGCATGGCAGCCAGCCCCACCACCAGCACGCCCGCCGCCCACAGGCCGCCGAACCAGGCGAGGTGGCGCCATGCGGGGGAAGGACGACGTGGCGGGAAGTCCCGCCCATGACTCACGTTCATCAGTGATAGCCCTCCCCCGCGCGGACCTTGCCGCGGAACACGTAGTACGACCAGGCGGTGTACATCAGGATGAAGGGGATGATGAACAGCGCGCCCACCAGGATGAACGCCTGGCTCTGCGGCGGCGCGGCGGCCTGCCAGATGCTGATGTCCGGCGGGATGATCATCGGCCACACGCTGATCGCCAGGCCGGTGTAGCCGAGGAAGACCAGCCCGAGCACATACACGAAAGGCGCCACATGCGGTTCACCGCGCAGCGAACGCAGCAGTTGCACGGTGAAGAACAGCACCAGCAGCGGAACCGGTGCGAACCACAGCATGTTCGGCCACGAGAACCAGCGCTGCGCGATCGATGCGTGCGCGAGCGGTGTCCAGATGCTGACGGCGACGATGAACGCGATCAGCAGCCCGATCAGCGGCCGGCTGAGCTGGATCATTCGCGCCTGCAGCGGCCCTTCCGTCTTCATGATCAGCCAGGTGCTGCCGAGCATCGCATACACCGCGACGACGCCCAGTCCGGTGAAGAGCGGGAACGGTGCGAACCAGTCGAAGGCACCGCCGGCGAAGGCGCGATTCACCACCGGGATGCCCTCGATGTAGGCCCCCAGCGCAACGCCCTGGAAGAAGGCGGCAGCGATCGAGCCGACGATGAAGGCCTTGTCCCAGAAGTGACGCTCGTGGTCGTGCGCCTTGAAGCGGAATTCAAAGGCCACACCGCGCAGGATGAGCCCGAGCAGCATGAAGATCAGCGGCAGGTAGAGCGCACTGAGAACGACCGAATACACCAGCGGGAACGCCGCCAGCAAGCCGGCCCCGCCGAGGATCAGCCAGGTCTCGTTGCCGTCCCACACAGGGGCGACGGTGTTCATCATCACGTCGCGGTCATGGCGGTCCGGGGCGAACGGAAAGAGGATGCCGATGCCCAGGTCGAAGCCGTCCATGACGACGTACATCATGACGCCGAAAAAGATGATCAGGATCCAGATCAGGGAAAGATCGATGCCCATGGTTTCAGCTCCTCGCTGCAGTAGTGCGCAGGTCGTCGTCGGTCGCGGCCGACAGCGGCCGCATCTGCTGGCGTTCATGTCCCGGTCCGCCGACGAGGCCGGTATCGCCCTCGTGCATCACCGGTCCCTTGCGCACCAGGCGCAGCATGTAGGCGATGCCGACGCCGAACACCGTGAAATACACGACGATGAACAGCAGCAGCGAAATCGCCAGCGGCAGCACGCCATGGTTGGACACCGCGTCCGCAGTGCGCTGCAGGCCATACACGACCCATGGCTGACGCCCCACCTCGGTGGTGAACCAGCCGGCGATGATCGCGATGAGGCCGGTCGGGCCCATCAGCAGGGTCGCGCGCAGAAAGGGTCGAGACCGGTAGAGGGCTTCGCCTCTGCGCAGCAGCAGCCCCCATGCGCCGAGCAGGATCATCAGCACACCCAGGCCCACCATGATGCGGAAGGACCAGAACACCACCGCGACCGGCGGCCGATTCTCGGGCGGGAACTCCTTCAAGCCCGGAAACTGACCGTCCCAACTGTGCGTCAGGATCAGGCTGCCCAGGCGCGGGATCTCGATCGCGAAGCGGTTTTCCTCGCGCTGCTGGTCCGGGAGTGCGAACACGACCAAGGGTACCCCTTCGCCCGGATGATTCTCCCAGTGCCCTTCCATCGCGGCGATCTTGGCCGGCTGGTGCTTCAGGGTGTTGAGGCCGTGGAAGTCGCCGATCACCGCCTGAATCGGCGCGACGATCACCAGCATCCACATCGCCATCGACAGCATCTTGCGGATCGCCGGATTGTCCCGGCCGCGCAGCAGATGCCAGGCCGCCGAGGCCGCCACGAACAGCGCGGTCGCCAGGAAAGCGGCAACCGACATGTGCAGCAGGCGGTACGGGAACGACGGGTTGAAGATCACCGCCAGCCAGTCGATTGGCACCGCACGCCCGTCGACGATCTCGAAGCCCGCCGGCGTCTGCATCCAGCTATTGGAAGCAAGAATCCAGGTCGTCGAGATCAGCGTGCCGATCGATACCATCAGGGTGGAGAAGAAGTGCAGGCCCGGCCCGACCCGGTTCCAGCCGAACAGCATCACGCCGAGGAAGCCGGCCTCCAGGAAGAAGGCGGTCAGCACCTCGTAGGCGAGCAGCGGGCCGGTGATGCCGCCCGCAAAGTCGGAGAAGAAGCTCCAGTTGGTGCCGAACTGGTAGGACATCACCAGACCGGACACGACACCCATGCCGAAATTGAGCGCGAAGGCCTTCGACCAGAAGTGGTACAAATCGCGGTAGAGCGTCTGCTTCGTGCGCAGCCACAAGCCCTCGAGCACGACCAGGTAGGCCGCCAGCCCGATCGTGATGGCAGGAAAAAGGATGTGGAAGGAGACCGTGAAAGCGAACTGGATGCGTGCAAGCTCCAGTGCCGTGAGTCCGAACATGAAAGTCTCTCCGTGACTGTGGGGGAGTGCGCGTCCCTGACGGCCGGATCAAGCCGGGAAGGTCGGATCGGCGCGGAAAATTTCTCGAGATTTTATGGTAGCCACTTTCAACAGACTAGCCCCTGCCCAAATCGGTTCCCGTGAACCGGCGACGCCGGGCACCGGCACGTCGAACGGCCAGCCTCCGGAACTCCGCCCCGCGGCGTCGCTCTATGCGCAGACTGTCTGCCAAACCAGATTGCAACCGCACGCCGACATGCACTCCCTCTCACGCACCGTGCTCGGGCCGCTGGCGGCCTGGCTCCTGCTGCAAGCCGCGCCGTCAGCCATCGCCGCCGAGCCGGCACTGCCGCCCGTCACGTCCGCCTGCCTGAAGCCCGGCAACTGGACCTGGCTGGGTGATGTCACGCCACGCCAGGCCACCGCGCAGAGCGTTTTGCCGCGGCTGGCCGAGCGCGACGTGATCCTGCTGGGCGAACAGCACGACAAGACCGACGACCATCGCTGGCAATTGCAGACCATTGCGGCACTCGCCGCCATGCGCACCGACATCGTGATCGGTTTCGAGGCCTTTCCGCGCCGTGTGCAGCCGGTGCTCGATCGCTGGGTCAACGGTGAGCTGACTGCCGCCGAATTCCTCGACAGGGTCGAATGGAACAAGGTGTGGGGCATGCCCGCCGAGCTCTACCTGCCCTTGTTCGAATTCGCCCGCATCAACCGCATCCCGATGGTGGCGCTCAATGTCGAACGCAAGCTGATCCGAAGCATCGCCAGCAAGGGGAGCGACGCAGTCCCCCTGACCGAGCGCGAGGGGGTATCGCGCCCGGCTGCGCCACCTCCGCCCTATGTCGACAACCTGTTCGAGACGCATCGCGAGCACGCGCGCATGCGAGGCAGCGAGAGCGGGCCCGCGGTATCGCGGAACGATCCCGCATTCCGCAATTTCGTGGACGCGCAGGCGACCTGGGACCGGGCCATGGCCGAGGTGCTGGCGCGCCGCCTCAACGCTCTGCCGGGCCCGCGGCCGCTGGTGGTCGGCATCATCGGCAGCGGCCACCTGCGCAATGGCTACGGTGTCGCGCATCAGTTGCGCGATCTGGGCGTGACGCGGATCGCGACCCTGCTGCCGGTGGCGAGCGACACGCCATGTGCCGAGATCCGGCCAGGCCTCGCCGATGCCGTGTTCTCGGTGCCGCCGCAGGCGTCGGCACCGGAGCAGCCGCGGCTGGGCGTCAGCCTCAGCGAAAGCGAGCGCGGTGTGCACGTCATCGAAGTGTCACCCGGCAGCCTGGCAGAGCAGAGCGGTGTTCGTGCCGGAGACCTTATCGTCGAACTTGCCGGAGCGCCGATCAGCAAGGCCGCCGCCGTCGTCGCCGCGGTGAAGAATCAGCCCGCAGGCACCTGGCTGCCAATGCGCGTCAGGCGCGACAGCGAGCTCCTCGAGCTGGTGGTGCGCTTTCCAGCGCGCGGCTGACGCACCGGTGCTCCAGCCCATGCGCCGCGCCGCCACGGCGGCCGCCCCCCTGGCGGCGATTGCCGACGCCAGCATGTGGATGTCGGCCCTGCTCGCCCCAATGGCCGTCGCCATCACGGCCTTCGTGCTGATCGTCGCCTTGCCGGGCGCTGCGCGCGCCCAGGCCGCCGCCCCGGCGCTGCAACTGGACGTCACACTGGACCCCGCCACGCGCCGGCTGGACGTCGTCGCCGATGTCCGTCCGCAAATCGCTCCGCCGGCCCGCGATTTCGATTTCGCGCTGCATCCTTCCCTGCGTATCGAATCGGCATCCAGCGCCGGGGAATCCATCCCCGTCACCGCCACCACGCGGCGGCATGGCCTGCAGGGCTGGCGCGTGCCCCTCGCCGGAAGCGCTCCGGTGCGTCTCGTCTACGGCGGCGTGTTGCCGCCGCTGGCCGCGAGGCTGGACCACCGCGAGGTGCTGCAGGCGCTGCCGCCGATGAGCGCCCCGGAAGGCAGCTTCCTGTCCGCCGGCAGCGGCTGGTACCCGCAGCCTGCCGAACGCTTCGCCTACCGCGTGCGAGTGTCCGTGCCTGCCGGACAGCGCGCGGTGGTTCCGGGGCGCCTCGAACAAGAAACCGCGCCAGCCGACGGCACGGGGCGCTATCGCGCAAGCTTCGACTTTCCGCACCCGGCCGATGGCGTGGACCTCATGGCCGGCCCGTGGCAGGTCCGCGAACGACTGATGCCGCGTGGCGCAGGCGAGCCAATCCGGCTGCGCACCTACTTCCCGGCCACCCTCGATGCAGCGCCAGGCCTGGCGGATGGCTATCTCACGGACAGCGCGCGTTACCTCGAGCGCTACGCGCGCCTCATCGGCCCGTATCCGTACTCGGAATTCTCGGTGGTGGCCAGCCCGCTCCCCACCGGCTTCGGCATGGCCACGCTGACCTACCTCGGCGCCGACATCCTGCCCCTGCCCTTCATCCGCGCCACCTCGCTCGGCCACGAGATCCTGCACAACTGGTGGGGCAATGGCGTGTTCGTCGACTACGCACGCGGCAACTGGTCGGAAGGGCTCACCACCTTCATGGCGGACTACGCCTTCAAGGAAGACGATTCGCCCGCCGCCGCCCGCGAGATGCGGCTCGGCTGGCTGCGCGACTTCGCTGCCCTGCCGCGCGACGGTCAGCCGACGCTGCGCGATTTCCGCGCCCGGACCCACGGCAGCGAGGCTGCCATCGGCTACGGCAAGGCGGCGATGCTCTTCGTCATGCTGCGCGATACCATCGGCGCGGACGCCTTCGCGCGCGGCGTCGCCCTGTTCTGGCAGCACCAGCGCTTTCGCACGGCGAGCTGGGACGCGCTGCAGGCCGCCTTCGAGCAGGCGTCCGGTCGCTCGCTGCAGGCCTTCTTCGCGCAATGGCTGGAGCGCGCCGGCGCACCGCAGGTGCGCATCGTCCGCGCCACGTCCGCAAGTGCCACTGGCCCACACAGAATTCGCCTGCTCGTGACGATCGAGCAGGCTGGCCCGGCGTACGCCCTGCGCTTGCCGCTGGAGATCGCGCACGCGTCCCGCTCCGAACTGCGCTGGGTGGACCTCGCCGGCCCACGCACCGACGTGGAGCTGGTGCTCGACAGCCCGCCCGCCGGCGTGCGCCTGGACCCTGACATGCGCGTCTGGCGCACGCTGGATGCCTCACAACTGCCGCCCATCCTGCGGCAATGGATCGTCGCACCGGCGCCGCGGCTGACCATCTTGTCGGACGATGCCGCGTTTCGCGGCGCGGCGGTCGATGCCGCACGGAGCCTGTTTGAACGACCCGCCACCCTCATCCCGCCAGGCGAGGCGCGTGCGGGCACGGCACCGGTGCTCGTCGTCGGCCGGCCGGCGGACGTAGACGCGGCGCTCGCGCGCATCGGGGCACCGTCCCGGCCGTCGGAAGTGGCCGCCCGCGGCAGCGCGCAGGTGTGGACGACGGCCGTGGCGGACGGGGTGCCACTGGCGGTGATCTCCGCCGTCGATGCCGACGCCTTGCGCGCCCTTGCGCGCCCCCTGCCGCATTACGGCGCGCAGAGCTGGCTGGTCTTCGACGGCCGGCGCGCGATTGCACGCGGAGTGTGGCCGGCGCCGGGAACGCTGCTGCAGGTGCAGTCAGGTACCACGCCGACGCGCTAACATAGCGCGCCGCGCCGCCCCGGCGCTCCACCCGCAACAAGGTATCCCAATGGCCGGAGCCAGCCTGCTCGCCCTCATCGACGACATCGCCAGCATCCTCGATGATGTTGCCGTGCTCACCAAGGTCGCCGCCAAGAAGACCGCCGGCGTGCTCGGCGACGACCTCGCCCTCAACGCGCAGCAGGTCGCCGGCGTGAAAGCGGAGCGGGAATTGCCGGTGGTGTGGGCGGTGGCGAAAGGTTCGATGCGCAACAAGGCCATCCTGGTGCCTGCCGCCTTGCTGATCAGCGCGCTGGCGCCATGGGCAGTGGTGCCGCTGCTGATGCTGGGTGGCGCCTTCCTGTGCTTCGAGGGCTTCGAGAAGCTCGCGCACCGCTTCCTGCACGGCAAGGACGAGGATGATGCCGAACATGCCCGCCTGGTCGAGGCAGTGAGCGATCCGGCCATAGACCTGGTGGCCCTCGAAAAGGACAAGGTCGCAGGCGCGGTGCGTACCGATTTCATCCTGTCGGCCGAGATCATCGCGATCACGCTCGGCACGGTCGCCGACAAGGCCTTCATGACCCAGGTCACCGTGCTGAGCGGCGTCGCGATCATCATGACCATCGGCGTCTATGGCCTGGTGGCCGGCATCGTCAAGCTCGATGACGCCGGGCTGCACCTCAGCCGCGCCCGGGGTGACGCATGGGCCGATTTTCAGCGCCGGCTCGGGCACGCCATCCTGGCAGCGGCGCCGTGGTTGATGAAGGCACTGGCGGTGGCGGGCACCGCCGCCATGTTCCTGGTCGGCGGCGGCATCCTGACCCACGGGGTGGGCGTGATGCACCACTGGATCCAGGGCGTGGCCGAAGATGCCGGCACCCTGCCCGCCGTCGGCACCATTGCCGAGGCGCTGACGCCCGCCCTGCTCAATGCCGGCATCGGCATCGTGGCGGGCGCACTGATCCTCGCCGTGGTGAGCCTGGTCCGCCGCCTGCTGCCCGGCCGCTCCGCCGCGCATTGAGAGCCCCTTCCCTCCCGCACCATGCCAATTACTCCGGCCCGCCTTGCCTACGCCGCCGACGGCACCCCGTATTCCGAGATTTTTGACGACGTCTATCACTCCAGCGACGGCGGGCTTGGGCAGGCACACCACGTCTTCCTTGCCGGCAACGAGCTGCCGCAGCGCTGGGCGGGTCGCGAGCGCTTCGTCGTGCTCGAAACCGGCTTCGGCCTGGGCCTGAACTTTCTCGCCACCTGGGACGCCTGGCGACGCGACGCGCAGCGCTGCGCGCGGCTGCACTACGTGTCCTTCGAACTGCATCCCTTCACCGTCGATGACCTTGCGCGGCTGCACGCGCGCTGGCCCGAATTCGCGGCGCTGGCATCGGAACTGCGTGCCGCCTGGCCGCCGCAGACGCCCGGCGCACACCGGCTGCATCTCGATGAAGGCCGGGTCACCCTCACGCTCTGGTTCGGCGATGCGCGCGACGGGCTTGCACAACTGGACGTCCATGCCGACGCGCTTTATCTGGACGGCTTCTCGCCGGCACGCAATCCGGACCTGTGGTCGGCGCGTGTGTTCCACCTGCTCGCTCGACGCAGCGCAGCGGGCGCCACCCTGGCGACCTGGTCGGTGGCCGGCGAAGTGCGTGAGGGCTTGCGCCGCGCCGGCTTCGAGATTGGCAAGGCGCCGGGCTTCGGCGGCAAGCGGCAGATGCTGCGCGGCCGGCGCAGCGGCGCAGCGGAAATCGACGCCAGCCCCGCGCCATCGGCGCAGGTGCGCCACGCGCTGGTGATCGGTGCCGGACTCGCCGGCAGCGCAGTGGCCGAGCGGCTGGCGGCGCGCGGCTGGCGCGTGGATGTGGTGGATGCGGCGGCGACGGCCGGACAGGGTGCATCCGGCAACCACGCCGGCGTGCTGCGTCCGTTGCCCAGCCTGGACGACAACCGCATGGGCCGCCTGACACGCGCCGGCACGCTGTACGGCTGGCGGCACATCGCCCGGCTGCAGGCGCAGGGCCTGGCGGTGCGTGCCGAACGCTGCGGCGTATTGCATCTGGCGCGCGATGCGACACAACTGGCCAAGATGCAGGCAGTGGTGGAGCGGCTGGCACAGCCAGCCTCGCATCTTCGCTTCGTCGATGTCGCGCAGGCCTCCGCGCTTGCTGGCTGGCCGCTGCCACAGGGCGGCTGGTGGTTCGGCGACAGCGGCTGGGTGCAGCCACCCAGCCTGTGCGCGGCCAACCTCGCCGCCCATCCGGCACTCATCCGCACCCATTTCGGACGCCGCGTCGCGCGCCTGCAACGCGCGGACGAGGGCTGGACGGCCATCGACGACCATGGCGTGGCGATCGCACGGGCGCCGGTCACCATCCTCGCTGCCGGCAGCCTGATCCGTGGTTTTCCCGAGGCCGCCGCGCTGCCGGTGGTGAGCGCGCGCGGCCAGGTGGCCCTGCTGCCGGCCACCGAGGGCAGTGCGCCGCGGGTCGTCGTCTGCCGCGGCGGCTATGTCAGCCCGGCGGTGGATGGCCTGCGCTGCGCCGGGGCGAGTTTTGATGTGGACGACGACGATCCCGAACTGCGCACGGCCGACCACGCGGCCAATCTGGCCAGGCTGGAGGCGATCCTGCCGGGCTACACCGCCTCCCTGCCGGACCATGGCATGCAGGGCCGCGTCGGCTTCCGTCCAGCCTCGCCCGATCGCCTGCCCATGGTGGGTGCGGTGCCTGTGCCGGCGCCGGTCGCGGATGCCATGCCGCTGGCCGACATCCCACGCCAGCCCGGGCTGTATGCGGTCTCCGGCTATGGCGCCCGCGGCCTGGTATGGTCGGCGCTGCTGGCGGAAATGCTCGCCGCGCGTCTGCACGGCGACCCGTCGCCGCTCGAGCAGGAACTGGCGGACGCGGTGGATCCGGCGCGCTATCTGCTTCGCCCGGCGGCCCGCATCCGCGCCGAGAATTGAAAGACGGTGCGCTCTCCAGCCGCCCGCGCCGCGCGGCGCGCAGTCGAGAGGTGTTCGCGTTTGAACTAGAATCAGTTCATAAGCCTAGCAACGGCGGACAATGCCGTTGCCGATTGGCATGAAGAATTCGCGCGTGGACGCGCTCCAGACGCCTGCGCGAGGATTCAGCAAACGAGATGACCATGAAGGACGAAAGCCCGTCGGACCCGTCGAGCTGCTGTGTGAGAGCAATCAACCTGGATGCGTGGCAGTTCCTGAAGCTGCCCAATCTCGCCGAGCCGGATGGCATCGGCACGCTCGACATCGCCGAATGTTTCCGCCTGAAGGAGAAGCTCTGGCACAAGGCGCGACTGCTGAGCGACGCGCATCGCCTCGCGCGGCTTGGCCATTGGGAATACCTTGTCGATGACGGAAGGATGATCTGGTCACTGGAGATCGCCGAGCTCCTCGGTTTCCAGGCTGAGGATCGGATGCCTTCGCCGTCGCAACGTGCCGGCATGCACACAGCCGAAAGCTGGAGACGATTCGATGCCGCGCTGGAACGGACGATCACCACCGGTGAGCCTTTCCAGCTCGATGTAGAAATCAGACGCCGGGATGGCGAACACTGCTGGTTCATGGTGCAGGGTGAGGCCGAGCGCGACGATGCCGGCCGTGTCGTCAAGGTGATCGGGATCGCGCAGGACATCACCGAACACAAGACCATCGAGGCCGCCTTGCGCGCCAGCGAACGACGCCTGGAGGAAGCGCAGACGCTGTGCCAGGTCGGCAGTTGGGAGCTCGACCGCGACAGCGCGCAGATGAAATGGTCGCGCGAAGTCTTCCGCCTGTTCGACCGCCCGGAATCGCTGGGCGTGCCCGATCTGAACGAGGCGATGTGCTACTACACGCCCGAATCGCTGGAACAGACGCGCAGCGCCTTCTGGCGCGCAATCGATACCGGTGAGCGCTGCACGCTGGAGCAGGAGGTGCGCCTGCCCTCCGGTGCGATCCGCCATCACGCGACGGTGATCGTGCCGGTTGCCGATTCCAGCGGCCGCACCTGCAAGCTGTTCGGCACGGTGCAGGACATCACCGAGCGCAGGGTGCTGGAGCTGGAACGCAGCAAGCAGCTCGGCCATGTCGCCGAATTGTCGCGACGCCTGGTGATGGTGCAGGAGCGCGAGCGGCGCAGGCTCGCCAGCGAGCTGCACGAGCGCGCGAGCCCCAACCTGGCCGCCCTGCAACTGACCTTCTCCAACCTCGCCAGCGCCTTGCCGCCCGACGTGCTGGCCGAGGTCGAACCCCTGCTGGACGACATTCGCGGCCTGCTGGCCGACACCACTGCCGGCATCCGCGAGATCTCGACCGAGATGCGCCCTGCCACGCTGGACCACGCCGGCCTGCTGCCCGCACTGCAGGACTACACCTACCTGTTCAGCCAGCGCAGCGGCATCGAGGTCGAGCTCGCCATCGACGACTTCGGTGTGCCCTTGGCGCCGGAGCTGCAATCAGTGCTGTTCCGCATCGTGCAGGAGGCGCTGACCAACTGCGCCAAGCATGCCTCCGCCGGCTGTGTTCGCGTCAGCCTCGCACAGGACGGCAATGCGCTCGAGCTGCGCATCGCTGACGACGGCATCGGCTTCGAACCCTCGATGCTGACCGAGCCGGGTAGCGCGGTGGGACTCGGGCTGATCACCATGCGCGAGCGCGCCGAGTTCGTCGGTGGCCGCTTCAGCTTGTCGTCGCACCCGGGCAAGGGCACCGAGATCCGCATTTCCTTCGATCTGCACGAGGATGCGCCATGATGGTCCGACTCATCCTCGCCGACGATCACCAGATGTTCCGCCACGCCCTGCGCGCGCTCCTGGAAAAGGACAAACGCATGACCGTTGTCGCCGAGGCGAGCAGCGGCGATGAATTGCTCGACATCGTGCGCCAAGTGCAGGCCGACGTCGTCTGCATCGATATCGGCATGCCGGGCATGAACGGCATCGAGGCGACCCGCCGGCTGCTCGCCATCCAGCCCGGCATCAAGGTCATCGGCCTGTCGGCGTTCTCGGACCGCCAGTTCGTGATGGACATGCTGAACGCCGGGGCCACCGGCTACGTGACCAAGGCCGAAGCCGGCGACGAGCTGATCCGGGCCATCCAGACCGTCCGCAGGGGCCGCAGCTACCTCTGCCCCGACGTGGCGGCGACGGTGACCAGCGCGCTGATGGAGAACATGCAGATGGCGACCGCCGCGCCGCGCATCTCGGCCCGCGAGCGGCAGGTGCTGCAACTGATCGCCGAGGGTCACACCTCGGTACGGATTGCCGAGCGATTGCACGTGGCGGCCTCCACCGTCGAGGTGCATCGGCGCAACATCATGCGCAAGCTGGACCTGCACAGCGTCGCCGATCTCACCCGCTACGCCATCCGCAACGGCATCACCTCAGTGTCGAACTGAGCCTTCCCGCTGCCGCTCGACGGCCACGCCCCTCGACCATCCCTACCGGTATATGGGTAGTCCGAACACACCGTCCGCGGTATTTGCGGACGCCCCATGCTCGCTTAGCATGGGCGCCATTCAAGAAATCTATCTTTCTCACCCGGTAATCGAGGCCGCGCCATGAATTCCCTGCCCTCCGTCCAGCAAATCACCGACACCGCCAACACCAGCATCCAGCATTTCGTCGCGCTCGCGGACATCGTGCTGAACGCTTCCGAGCAACTCATGGGCCTGAACATCGAAGCCGCCCGCAGCGCCTGCGAGTTCGCCTCGACCAATGTGGCTCCGCTGACCGGCGAGGACATCAAGGACCAGCTCTCCAACCGCGTCACCGCGAGCGGCGAAGGCTTCGAGAAGGCCGCCAGCTACCTGCGCAGCGTCAACGAGATCTGCGCCAGGACGCAAGCCGACGTCGCCGAAGTCAACGCACGCCACGCAAGCGAATACGCCCAGTCGGTGCAGTCGCTGCTCGACACCGTCACCAAGCTCGCCCCCGCCGGCGCCTTCGATTTCTCGTCGGCCGCGAAGGCTGGCAAGACGCCGGCGCGCAAGTCCGCCTGAAGCGGTCGACTGAAGATTCAGGAGTGAAGGAGACGGACGCGCCGGGATCCTGAGCGATACCTTGCCGCCATAACAAATGGACAAAAGCCCCTCACGGGGCTTTTGTCTTTTCCGCCCCCCACTGTGCAAGGGGCGCTGCGCTCACAGATGGCGTGCCAGGCGTGCCAGCACGCGTTCGCGGCCGAGCACTTCGAGCACCGCGTCGATCGCCGGCGTCTGCGGCACCCCCAGCACCGCGACCCGCAGCGGAATCGCCACCTGCGGCATCTTCAACCCGTGCTCCGCCATGGTGTCCTTGATCGCCTGCGACAGCGCCGCCTTGTCCCAGCTCGCTTGCTCCAGCCGCGCGCGCAGACTGGACAGGGCCGCCTTGGCGGTTTCGGTCAGGTGCTGGGCGATCACTTCCGGCGCCGGATGTACGTCGGCGCAAAACAGTTCGGCCGCATCGGCCAGCTCGTTGAGGTTGCTCGCACGATCCTTGTAGAGGGCGACGACCGCTTCGAGCGCCGGCCCGGCCTCCGGATTGACCTCGCGATGCGCCAGCCGGCTGGCGACGTCCGCGGCCAGCCAGGCGTTGTCGGTCTTCCTGATGTACTGCGCGTTGAGCCAGTTCAGCTTCTCGGTGTTGAACTGCGCCGCAGACGGTGTGATGTGGTCGAGGTCGAACCACTCCACGAACTGCTCGCGGCTGAAGATCTCGTCGTCGCCGTGGCTCCAGCCCAGGCGCGCGAGGTAGTTCACCACCGCCTCGGGCAGGTAGCCTTCCTCGTGGTATTGCATCACGCTGACCGCACCGTGGCGCTTGGACAGCTTGGTGCCGTCGTCGCCGAGGATCATCGACAGGTGCGCGTACATCGGCACGTCGGCACCGAGTGCGCGCAGGACGTTGATCTGCCGCGGCGTGTTGTTCACATGATCGTCGCCGCGGATGACATGGCTGATTTCCATGTCCCAGTCGTCCACCACCACGCAGAAGTTGTAGGTCGGCGTGCCGTCGGCGCGGGCGATGATGAAGTCGTCGAGCTCGGCGTTGGCGATCTCGATGCGCCCCTTGACCAGGTCGTCCCACGCCACCACGCCCTCGGTCGGGTTGCGGAAGCGCACCACCGGCTGCACACCGGCAGGAACGGGCGACAGCGTCTTGCCAGGCTCGGGGCGCCAGCGCCCGTCGTAACGCGGCTTCTCGCCGCGTGCGCGCTGCGCCTCGCGGATCTGCTCGAGCTCTTCGGACGACATGTAGCAGTGGTAGGCGGTGCCCGCCGCCAGCATCTGCTGGATCACTTCCTTGTAGCGATCCATGCGGCGCATCTGGTAGAACGGGCCTTCGTCCTCCTTGAGACCGAGCCAGTTCATGCCGTCGATGATGGCCTGCACCGCCTCCGGGGTGGAGCGGGCCACGTCGGTATCCTCGATGCGCAGGATGAAGGTGCCACCATGACGGCGGGCGTAAGCCCACGAGAACAGGGCCGTGCGCGCACCGCCGATATGCAGGTAGCCGGTGGGGCTGGGCGCGAAGCGGGTGCGGACGGGACGTGATGCGGTGCTGGCGGACATGGGGAATTCTGCGTCTTGCTTGGGAAAGGCGCGATTCTAAGCGATCGGCCGCCCCGAAGCTAAACGCGGCGCTCCATGCCCGGGCTCCGCATCTCAGAACTTGTAGCCCAGCTTGCGATACAGCGTGTTGCGGCTGATGCCAAGCTGCCGCGCTGCTGCTGACACGTTGCCGTCCACCTCGTCCAGCGCGCGCTGGATCACGTCGGCCTGAAACTCCTTCAGCTTGCGCCCACGCCGCGGCGCCGCCGCGGGCTCAGCCGGGGCCGGCAGCGGTGCCGCAGGCGCGGACCGCTTGTCATGCACCGACACGTCGCTGCTGAAGATCTCCTCGGGCAGGTGGTGGGGGCGGATCTCGTCCTCGTCGTCATCGAGCAGCGCCAGCGCCACGCGCAGCACGTTCTGCAACTGGCGGATGTTGCCCGGCCAGGGGTAGCTCTCGATGAAGTGCATCACGTCCTCGCCCACCTGCACACTGCCCGGCGCTCGATCGGTCGCTTCCTCCTCGATCAGTTTCATGACGATGCAGCGGATGTCGGTGCGCTCGCGCAGCGGCGGCAGATGCACGGTCAGGCCATTGACGCGGTAGTAGAGATCTTCGCGGAAACGCCCGGACTTCACCTCCTCGCTCAGCACCCGGTGCGTGGCGCAGACGAGGGCGATGTCCACCGGCACCGCTTCGCTCGCGCCGATCGGCAGCACGCGGCGCTCCTGCAACACGCGCAGCAGCCGCGCCTGCATCGCCAGCGGCATGTCGCCGATCTCGTCGAGAAACAGCGTGCCGCCATGCGCCTGCTGGATGCGCCCCACCGCGCCTTCGCGGCGTGCACCGGTGAATGCACCGCCGGTGTAGCCGAACAGTTCGGACTCGATCAGGTTTTCCGGAATCGCCGCGCAGTTGAGCGCCACGAACGGCCCGGCAGCACGCGGGCCGCTGTTGTGGCAGGCCTGTGCGAACAACTCCTTGCCCACCCCGGACTCGCCCTGGACCAGCAGCGGGATGTTCTTGCCCACTACCTTGCCGGCGCGGTCGAGCGCGAACTGCAACGTGGCGTCGCCGGTGGACAGGCTGTCGAGCGTGATCGTGCCGGGTTTGGCCGCCTTGCGCGCGGGCTCGCCGGCGCTGCGGCGCGACGAACGCGGCGCGCTGCGCACCGGACTCGCGGCCGCGTACCACGCCAGGCTCACCCGCGGCCGCGCAAACACGGCACCGCCGGCGCGCAGCTCGAGTTCCAGCAATCCCACAGGGTCGCGCGCCGCGCGATCCATCGCTGCGCCGAAGGAATTGCGGAACAGGTTGGCGAAGCCGCCGAAGCCGCCACGGTGCGCATCGGCAATGCCCAGCAGCGTGCGTGCCTGGCGGTCCACACCGACGATCTCGCCGTCCGCCGACACCGCCAGCAGACCCTCCTGCAGCCCACCCACCCCTTCCGGGCGCGGATGGAAGGCAAACAGCACATGGCGCGCGTGCTCGCTCTCGAACAGGCTGCGCTCGAGCAGCCGTACGCCGACCCGCGCCAAGCCCAGGGTGTGCGGCTGATAGCTGCGGTGATCGCCGGAGATGTCGAGCACGCCGAGCATCTCGCCGCGCGGATCGAAGATGGGCGCGGCGCTGCAGGTCAGGATGTTGTTGCGCTCGAGGTAGTGCTCCCCGCCGAAGATCTCGACCGGCCGGCGCTCGACCAGCGCCGAGCCCACCGCATTGGTGCCGCGCTGGCGCTCGCTCCAGTCGGCGCCGGGCTGCAGCGCAACGCGGCCGGCACGATCGACGAAGGTCGGGTCGCCCAGCGCATGCAGGATGAGCCCCTCGGCGTCCGACAGCACCACCATGCTGCCCGACGAGCGGATCTGTTCGAACAGATGTTCCATCACGCCGCTGGCGTGGCTCAGCAGCAGGCCGCTGCGCTCGCGCGCCACGGAAAATTCGCTGCGGCTGACATTGTCGAGGCGTCCCGAGGCGCGCTCGTCCAGGCCATCGCGCCGGCAACGGCGCCACGAGCGGATCACCGGCTCGGGCAGGCCCTTGTCCGGCACCTCGCCCATCTCGAAAAACTTCCTCCGCAGCATGGCAAGCTCCGCCGCCTGCTCGCTGCGCGCGAGGGTCTGACCCATCTTCTCGTCTCCAACTCCGGTGGGCGTGCTCTTTTTTTGCACGTCAAGCACTGCCCCCCTGCCCTCTGGGCGCTCCTCGGGACCGGATTGTTCCATCAATGTCGCATCCGGCTTCTTGTTGGTATTAAAGCAAAACGCCTGCCATCCATACAGGGGAATTCGAGGCGTCATGAGCGCAGCCCGGTTGGCATAGGAGATGACTATCGCCCAGCGGCGCGATCTTCCTCCTCCACCTCCGCCATCTCGGCGTCCTCGAACAGCCGCGAGCGGGTGAGGAAGGCCTTGCCGGTGTTGCCTTCCAGCGAAAAGGTGCCGCCGTGGCCTTCGACCACGTCGATGATCAACTGGGTGTGCTTCCAGTACTGGTACTGGGAGGCGCTGATGTAGAAGGGCACGCCGCCGATCTCGCCCAGACGCACGTCATAGGCTCCGATCGTCAGGTCGCTGGGCAGGTAGCAGTTGGCGGCGCTGTTGTCGCAGCAGCCGCCGGACTGATGGAAGAGCAGAGCGGGACCGTGTTGCGCCTTCAAGGACTCGATCAGTTCGAGCGCAGCCGGCGTGGCGATGACGCGTTGCACCATTGCTTTCCCTCCACAAATGGAAAAAACGGGGGCGGCCGCCCGCCCCCGGTGAGGAGCCCGGAGACCGGGCTAGGAGAGAGAAGAGACGTCGCTCAGAAGAAGCCCAGCTTGTTCTCGCTGTAGCTCACGAGCAGGTTCTTGGTCTGCTGGTAATGGTCCAGCATGACCTTGTGCGTTTCCCGGCCGATGCCCGACTCCTTGTAGCCGCCGAAGGCTGCGTGCGCCGGGTAGGCGTGATAGCAGTTCGTCCATACGCGACCGGCCTGGATGGCGCGCCCCATGCGGTAGGCGACGTTGCCATTGCGGCTCCACACGCCGGCGCCCAGGCCATAGAGCGTGTCGTTGGCAATCTCCAGCGCCTCGGCCTCGTCCTTGAAGGTGGTTACTGCGAGCACCGGCCCGAAGATCTCCTCCTGGAAGATGCGCATCTTGTTGTGGCCCTTGAACAAGGTCGGCTGGATGTAGTAGCCGTCGGCCAGGTCGCCGCCGAGTTGCGCGCGCTCACCGCCGATCAGGCACTGCGCGCCCTCCTGCTTGCCCAGCTCGAGATAGGACTGGATCTTGCTCATCTGCTCGCGCGAAGCCTGCGCACCCATCATCGAGTCGGTGTCGAGCGGATGGCCCTGCTTGATGGCGGCCACGCGCTGCAGCACGCGCTCGATGAAGCGGTCGTAGATCGATTCCTGGATCAGCGCACGGGACGGGCAGGTGCACACCTCGCCCTGGTTGAAGGCAAACAGCACCATGCCTTCGATCGCCTTGTCGAGGAAGGCGTCGTCCTTGTCCATCACGTCGGCGAAGAAGATGTTGGGCGACTTGCCGCCCAGCTCCAGCGTGGCCGGGATCAGGTTGTTGGCGGCGGCCTGGGCGATCACGCGGCCGGTGGAAGTCGAGCCGGTGAAGGCGATCTTGGCGATGCGCTTGCTGGTGGCGAGCGGCATGCCGGCTTCACGGCCGAAGCCATTGACGATGTTGAGCACGCCCGGCGGCAGCAGGTCGGCGATCAGCTCGGCCAGGATCAGGATCGAGATCGGGGTGGATTCGGCCGGCTTGAGCACCACGCAGTTGCCGGCGCCGATGGCCGGCGCCAGCTTCCAGGCGGCCATCAGGATCGGGAAGTTCCACGGGATGATCTGGCCCACGACGCCCAGCGGCTCGTGGAAGTGATAGGCAACGGTGTTCCCGTCGATCTCCGAGATGCCGCCCTCCTGCGAGCGCAGGCAGCCGGCAAAGTAGCGGAAGTGATCGACCGCTAGCGGGATGTCGGCATTGAGCGTCTCGCGGATCGCCTTGCCGTTGTCCACCGTTTCGGCGTAGGCGAGCACTTCGAGGTTCTGCTCGATGCGGTCGGCGATCTTGAGCAGCAGGTTGGCGCGATCGGTCGGCGAAGTCTTGCCCCACGTCGTGAACGCGGCGTGGGCGGCGTCCAGCGCCAGCTCGATGTCCTCCGCCGTCGAGCGCGCGGCCTTGGTGTATTTGCCGCCGGAAATCGGGGTCACGACGTCGAAATACTCGCCCTTGACCGGCGCCACCCATTTGCCGCCGATGAAGTTGTCGTAGTGGCTCTTGAACTGGACCTTGGCGTCAGCGTGGCCGGGCATCGCGTAAAGCATGGTGTGTCTCCTGGTTTGATGGTGTCTCGGGGCGTACTGCCGCCGCAGGCCACCTACAGCAGAAGGCATGCCAAAGCTGCTTTTATTCGTTCATTCAATAGCTTGCTTGAAACGCGACTGCTCCAGAATTTTTGCGCTCGCCTTTTGGAGCACTCCAGATCGCAGCGGTTGCTGCGCGTTGGCTGGAGCAGTCCCGCCGCCTTGCTCCAGCGCTGCTCCTTTCGCTGCACGAGCAGGCTGCTGCTCCACAAAGCGCACGCATTCTGGAGCACTCCGCGTACTCGTTCCGGCGCAGCACGGGCGCCGCCCGGCGCGCGCCATTCCTGCATCGGCAGCGGGATCGGGGCGTATCACCCGCCCCGCTGTGCGGCGTGTGGCACACCGCTTGCACTCCGCCTGTCCACCGGCTCCGCAGCCCGCCTGCAAGCGCAACAGGCACGCAGCCGATCAAACGACTCGACAGAAAAAAGGTGGAAGACATGATGATGAAGGAGACTCTCAACCGCGCCCTGCGCGTCGCCGCGATCGCAGCCTCCCTGGGCGCGGCCGCCGGCCTCGCCCAGGCGCATGGTGACGTGACGCCCCAGGCGGTCGACACCTCGGCGCTGAAAGCGATCACCGAGGGCTGGGTCGAGAAGAACCCCTACCGCAAGAACGACGAAGCCATCCGCATCGGCAGCTCGGCGTTCAACCAGAACTGCGCGCGCTGCCACGGCATCGGAGCGGTATCGGGCGGCATCGCCCCTGACCTGCGCATGCTGCCCGCCGGAGACGAGGGCGACGAGTACTTCATCGGCCGCATCCGGCACGGCGTGACCCGCAACGGCGCGGTGTACATGCCGCCCTTCGAAGGCACGCTGACCCAGGAGGCCATGTGGGCCATCCGCGCCTGGCTGGAGACCGTCCATGTGGAATGATCGCCGCCGCGTGCTGTTCGGGGTGGGCGCGCTGATCGCCCAGGCCGCCCTGCCTGGCGTCGCGCGCGCCATCGCCGCCGACAGCCTCCCCGAGACCCAGCAGCCTGGCGCGCTGCGCATCGCTGTGTATGCGGACTTTCCGCCGTACTCGCAGAAGGGCAAGGGCATCGATGTCGCGCTGGGCAAGGCGCTCGCCGAGAAGCTCGGCCTGCGCGCCGAGTTCGTCGAGTTCCAGCCCGGCGAGGACATGAACGACGACTTGCGCAACATGGTCTGGCGCGGGCATTACCTTGGCACACGTCCTGCCGACCTGATGCTGCATGTCCCGGTCGACGCCCGCTTTGCCGCGCAGAACGACAAGGTGGCGATCTTCGGCCCCTATCACCTCGAGACCATGGCGGTGGCGCGCGATCCGGCGCGGGTGCCGCCGGTGGCGGGGTCGGCCGCGAACGGGCTGGAGGTCTTCACGCGCGAGCTGATCGGCGCCGAGGTCGACAGCCACGCCAGCGACTTCCTGATGCAGGTGCTGAACGGCCGCCTGCGGGAGCACGTGCGCCACTTCCGCACGCCCGCACTCGCGGTCGAGGCGCTCAAGCGCGGCGAGATCGCCGCCGTGCTCGGTACCCACACCGAGTTGCAGGCCGCCCTCGGCGACAGCAGCCGCCTAGTGCTCGACCGCGTCGCGCTGCCCGAGCTGCGCGTCGCCCAGTGGCCGCTCGGCATGGCGGTCAAGGCCGAGGCCAAGCCGCTGGCCGAGGCGCTGGGCCGTGCGCTGGGCGAGTTGCAGCGCTCCGGCGAGCTCGCGCGGCTCTTCGCCGCCCAGGGCCTGACGCTGGCCACGCCCTGAGGGCATGACGTTCACGCATTGGCATGACGTCGGCCACAACCGGCGCGCCAGCTCCGCAGCCCCGCAACCGTCGTACCCACCAACCATGAACCTAGGAGACAAAACGATGACAGGACCGATCCGCCGTACCCACCTCGCTGCCGCGCTCGCCACGCTTTGCGTATCCGGCGCTGCCAGCGCGCTCGATGTGGATGCCGGTGACTACACCGCGCTGCCCGAGGGCACCAACCTCGCGCTGCTGTACTACCAGCACGCTGAAGTCGATCACCTTTACGCCGACGGGCACAAGGGCGCGGGGGCGCTGCGCACTGACGCCGCCCTGCTGCGCTATGTGCATTTCACCAAGATCGGTGACTACATCATCGATCCGCAGATCATCGTGCCGTACGTCAACATCGACACCCGCGGCGCGCTGGCCGACGCCGGGGTGAACAGCCCCAGCGGCCTGGGCGACACCCTGCTCGGCGCCACGCTGTGGCTCAAGAACGATCCGAAGAAGGGCGAATACTTCGGCTTCACCTACTTCCTGTCGGCCCCCACCGGCGGATACGACCGCGACCGCGCGCTCAACATCGGCGCCGACCGCTACGGCCACATCCTGCAGTTCGGCTACATCAACCGCCTCACCGACAAGCTGACGGTGGACCTCATCGCCGACGCCACCCTCTACGGCGACAACAAGAACGCGAATGTGGCCGGAGACACGTTGAAGAAGGCGGTCAGCTACCAGGCGCAGGCCTGGCTGCGCTACCACGTCACCGACGCATTCGATGTGCGTGCCAGCCTGTCGCGCGACTGGGGTGGCGAGACCAAGCTCGGCGGCGTGCGCCAGGACGATGAGAGCAATCGCTCGAAGTTCACCATCGGCGCAGCGTGGTTCGTCGAACCGACCGTGCAGGTGATCGCCAACGTCGGCAGGGACATCTCGGTCGACAATGGACCGAAGGAAGACAGCCGCCTGAACCTGCGCCTGCTGAAGGTGTTCTGAGCATCTCCCCCGGGCGCAGCGGTCGCGGTTTCTGGACCGTTGCGCCAACTGTTACCATCCCCGCCTTCGCTTGGCCGGCAAGGCCGCCGCCGCGGAATCCAACCGCGGAACCATTGGGCACTCGTCTCGGGACGAGCGGAATGGGCGAAGGAATCCAGGGGAAGGGCATGAGCGGCGGCAAGGAAGAAGCGCGCACCGGCGCGCAACTATCGGACACATGGAAGGGCGTGCTCGCGGCGGCGGTCGTCGTCTGCTGCTGGTCGGGCTTCAACATCGTCTCGCGTTTCGGCAGCACCGGCGCGTTCACACCTTTCGATCTCGCCGCGCTGCGCTTCGGTATCTCCGGCGCGATCGCGCTGCCCTTCTTCCTGCGCCGGACGAAGCCGGGCGAATGGCCGCGTTACGCAATCCTGGCTGCGGTGGGCGGACTCGCCTATGCACTGCTGGTCTACTCGGGCTTCGTGTACGCGCCGAGCGCTCATGCCGGCGTGTTCGTCAATGGCGGCATCCCGTTCTGGACGGCGATCCTGCTCGCACTCACCACCGGCATTCGCCTCGGCGGCAGGCCGGTGGGTGCGCTGCTGCTGACGACATGCGGCCTGGTCCTGATCGGCTCCGAGAGCCTGTTCGCAACCAGGAAAGGTGATGAATGGCTGGGCGACCTGCTGTTCCTGGCTGCGGCGCTGTCGTGGGCGGTGTTCGGCCTGTTGATGCGGCGCTGGCGGCTGCAGCCGCAGACGGCGATCTTCGGCATCGCCAGTTTTTCCTTCGTCGCCTACCTGCCGATCTACCTGATGGGATTGCCGTCGACGCTGCAGCACGCGCCGTGGAGCGCGCTGCTGCTGCAGGGCGTGTATCAGGGCATCATCGCCGCGCTGGTCGCCGGCGGCCTCTACAGCTATGCAAACCAGAAGATCGGGGCCAGCCGCGCGTCGATGGCGCTGGCACTGGTGCCGGCGGTTTCGGCCGTCGCCGGCTACCTGCTGCTCGACGAAGCGATCTCGCTCGCCGTCGGCGCCGGCATCGTGATCGTCACCGCCGGCGCCGTGATCGGGACATTGTCGCCGGCTACCGCCGGCCACGCCCGCTCATGAGCGGCCGTCAGTGCGCGCCATGCTCCATCGGCTTGCTGGCGGCCGGCGCATTCAGCGGCCGGACCGGAGCGCTGATCTCCAGCATCTGCTGCTTGCCGTCCTTGCCCTCGATGACGAGGGTCAGCGGCACCTTGTCGCCTTCCTTCACCTGGCCTTTCAGATCCATCAGCATCACGTGGTAGCCACCGGGCTTGAGTTCGACGGCCTTGCCCGCGGGCAGGTCGAGCCCGGGGATGGGGCTCATCTTCATGACGCCGCCCGCCATGCCCATCTCGTGGATCTCCACCACGCCGGCCACCGGCGAGCGCGCCGCGACCAGGCGCGAGTTGGCGTCGGCGGTGAGCTGCATGAAGGCGCCCGTCGCCTTCTGCGACGGGACGGTCGCACGCACCCAGGGGTCGCTCACCGTGACATCGGCAAGGACGGGCGCGGAAAGCAGCGTGGCGACGAGGGACGCGAGGGCGAGCTTCTTCATCATGAGACTCCTTCTTGTTGAAGCTGGAACTATGCACCACGAAGGTGCGGCGGTGGAGTGCCAGAATGTCGCACCCTGAGCCCGATCGAGCTCAGCCCAGCCAGACGCGCGCGTTGCGGAACATGCGCAGCCACGGCGAGGCGTCCGGGCTCTTGTCCACCAGCCACTGCGGCGCCCACGACATCTGCAGCGTGCGGGCGGTGCGCTCCGGGTGCGGCATCATGATCATGAAGCGGCCATCGGCGGTGGTGAAGCCGGTGACGCCCGCCGGCGAACCGTTCGGGTTCTTCGGATAGGTTTCGGTCGGCTTGCCATGGTTGTCGATGTAGCGCAGCGCCAGCAGCGCGGCCGCACGATCGGAATCCCGCGCGAACATCGCCCTGCCCTCGCCGTGACTGACGACGATGGGCATGCGGCTGCCGGCCATGCCCTTGAAGAAGATTGACGGGCTGTCGACGACCTCGACCATCGCGAAGCGCGCCTCGAACTGTTCGCTACGGTTGCGGTGGAAGGTCGGCCAGGCTTCGGCGCCGGGGATGATGGGCGCGAGGTGGGCCATCATCTGGCAGCCATTGCACACGCCCAGCGCGAACGTGTCGCTGCGGCGGAAGAAGGCCTCGAACTCGTCGCGCAGGCGGCTGTTGAACAGGATGGACTTGGCCCAGCCCTGGCCGGCGCCGAGCACGTCGCCGTAAGAGAAGCCGCCGCAGGCCGCCAGGCCATGGAAATTGGCCAGATCGATGCGGCCGGTCTGCAGGTCGGACATGTGCACATCCACCGGGGCGAAGCCGGCGCGCTCGAAGGCTGCCGCCATCTCGAACTGCGAATTCACGCCCTGTTCGCGCAGCACCGCGACCTGCGGCCGCGCGCCGATGGCGATGAAGGGCGCGGCGACGTCCTCGGCGACGTCGAAGGACAGCGACACCGACAGGCCGGGATCGGCAGCATCGGCCAGGCCGTCGAACTCCTGCTGCACGCTGTCGGCGTCGTCACGCAGGCGCGCGATCTGGTAGCTGGTTTCCGACCAGGCCTGCAGCAGCTCGGTGCGGCTGGCGCCGAACACCAGCTTGGCGTTGCGGCGGAAGCGGATCTCGTCCTTGTCGTTGGGCTCGCCGATGAAGTGGTAAGCGAGCCTCGCCTCGCGCAGCGCCTCGGTGATCTTCGCACGGTCGTCACGGCGGATCTGGATCACCGCGCCCAGTTCCTCGGCGAACAAGCCCGCGAAGAGCTTGTCGCCGAAGCGGCCCTTCAGCGTGTCGGGCTTCTTCTCCAGGCCGTCCACGTCGTTCATGTACTGGTCGTAGCACACGGTGTCGAGAACCAGCGACAGGCCGCAGCGGGCGGCGAAGGCCATCTCGCACACGGTGGCGAACAGGCCGCCGTCGCCGCGGTCGTGGTAGGCCAGCAGCAGGCCATCGCCACGCAGGCGCTGGATGGTGGCGAAGAAGGTGGCGAGCTGGGCGGGATCGACGTCCGGCGCATGCTCGCCCACCGCGTTGTACGCCTGCGCCAGCGCCGATCCGCCGAGACGGTTGCGACCGTTGCCGAGGTCGATCAGCAGCAGTTCCGTCTCGACGCCTTCGGGCAACTGCAGTTGCGGAGTCAGCGTGCGGCGGATGTCCTGCACCGGCGCGAAGGCGGTGGCGATCAGCGACAGCGGCGCGACGACCTGCTTGTCCTCGTCGCCATCCTTCCACGCGGTGCGCATCGACAGCGAATCCTTGCCGACCGGAATCGACAGCCCGGCCGCGATGCAGAACTCAGACACGGCCTTCACCGTGTCGAACAGCTTGGCATCCTCGCCGCGGTGGCCCGCGGCCGCCATCCAGTTGGCCGACAGCTTGACGTCGCCGATGGTGGCAATGTCGGCCGCGGCGATGTTGGTGATGGCCTCGCCGATCGCCATGCGGCCGGAGGCCGGCGCATCGACGCACGCCACCGAGGTGCGCTCGCCCACCGCGAAGGCTTCGCCGCGGTAGCCGTGGAAGCTCATCGCGGTGACGGCGACGTCGGCCACCGGAATCTGCCACGGGCCGACGAACTGGTCGCGCGCGGTCAGGCCGCCCACCGAACGGTCGCCGATGGTGATGAGAAAGTTCTTGCTCGCCACCGCAGGCATGCGCAGCACGCGCATGCCGGCCTCCCTGAGGTCGATGTCGGTGGTGTCGAAAGGCGGCAGGAAAGTGGCGCGGCGCGACACGTTGCGCGTCATCTTCGGCGGCTTGCCGAGCAGCACCTTCATGTCCATGTCGACCGGCTTGTTGCCGAAGTGGCGGTCGCTCACGGTGAGATGGCCATCGGCGGTCGCCGTGCCCAGTACCGCGAACGGGCAGCGCTCGCGCTCGCAGAAGGCGCGGAACTGCTCGAGGCTCTCGGGCGCGATCGCGAGCACGTAGCGCTCCTGCGATTCGTTGGACCAGATCTCGCGCGGGCTCATGCCCGGCTCCTCGATGTGCACCTCGCGCAGCTCGAAATGCGCGCCCAGGCCGGCGTGGTCGGCGAGCTCGGGCATCGCGTTCGACAAGCCGCCAGCGCCGACGTCGTGGATGGCGATGATCGGGTTGCGCTCACCGAGCTGCCAGCAGGCATCGATCACCTCCTGGCAGCGGCGCTGGATCTCGGGGTTGCCGCGCTGCACCGAGGCGAAGTCGAGGTCGGCGGTGTTGGTGCCGGTCGCCATCGACGAGGCGGCGCCGCCGCCCAGGCCGATCAGCATGCCCGGGCCGCCGAGCTGGATCAGCAGCGTGCCGGGCGGGAAGGTCGGCTTTTCGGACTGCTGCGCCTGGATGCTGCCGAGGCCGCCGGCGATCATGATGGGCTTGTGGTAGCCGCGCACCTCGCCCTGCACTTCCTGCTCGAAGCTGCGGAAGTAGCCGGCGAGGTTGGGCCGGCCGAATTCATTGTTGAAGGCAGCGGCGCCGATCGGGCCCTCGATCATGATGTCGAGCGCGGAGGCGATGCGCTCCGGCTTGCCGTAGGGCCTGCCGTTGGCGGTCTCCCAGGGCTGCTCGAAACCGGGGATGTTCAGGTTCGACACCGAGAAACCGGCCAACCCTGCCTTCGGACGCGAGCCGCGCCCCGTCGCGCCTTCGTCGCGGATCTCGCCGCCGGCGCCGGTCGCCGCCCCCGGGAAGGGCGAGATCGCCGTCGGGTGGTTGTGCGTCTCCACCTTGGCGAGGATGTGGGTCTCTTCGGTGTGGTAGCGCCACACGCCGTCGGCGTCCGGGTACAGGCGCTCGATCGTTGCGCCCTCGATGATGGAGGCGTTGTCGGAATACGCCACCACCGTGCCTTGCGGATGCGCCTTGTGCGTGTCCTTGATCATGCCGAACAGGGACTTGTCCATCGGCCGCGCATCGATGACCCAGTCGGCATTGAAGATCTTGTGCCGGCAGTGCTCGGAGTTCGCCTGCGCGAACATCATCAGCTCGACGTCGGTGGGGTTGCGGCCCATGCGGCCGAAGTTGTCGACCAGGTAGTCGATCTCGTCCTCCGACAGCGCCAGGCCCAGCTCGCCGTTGGCGGCCTCGAGCGCCGCACGGCCGCCGGCGAGGATGTCGACGCTGGTGAGCGGCTGCGGTGCATAGTGGTGGAAGAGCTCGTCGGCCTGGTCCAGCGTCGGCAGCACCGATTCGGTCATGCGGTCGTGCAGCAGCGCCAGCAGCGCCGTGCTCTTGCCGGCGTCCTTCGCATCCACCGTGTACGCGGTGCCGCGCTCGATGCGCACGATCTTGTCGAAGCCGCATTGCCGGGCGATGTCGGTGGCCTTCGACGACCACGGCGAGATCGTTCCCAGGCGCGGCACGACGAGTAGCAGCGTGCCGGCCGGCGCCTGCTCCGTCGCCGGATGGGCGCCCAGCAGATCGACCAGCCGTGCCAGCTCCTCCGCGGTCAGCGCCGCCGACAATTCGATGAAATACCAGTGCTCGGCTGCGAGCCCCTTCAGCTTGGCCAGCACCTCGCCCGCGGCGCGGGAAAGGCGTTCCAGACGGGTACGGGACAGCGCCGCAGCGCCACGCAGTTTGAGGATCGAGGTCATGTCGGTCGAGGCGGGAATGAGAAGGGTCCCCAGGCTTTGCGCGCCTGCAGAAGCCCGAAATTATACCCGACCGGCCCGGCTTTCCCCCCGCGCCCCTATTGCTTGGGCTTCGGGTTGAGCCAGCCGCGCATCACTTTCGTCAGCCGCGGCATCACCACCCAGGTCATGGTCACCACGATCACTGCGGTGAACACCGCCGTGCGCGGCAGGAAGGGCTGCTCGAGGAAACCCGGCCACAGCGAAACCAGCCACAGGTAGAAGGACACTACCGGGAAGATGCCCATCCAGGTCACGACCGCCATGCGAAAGCGCGGCGGATGCATGGATGCAGGCACCACCGTACCGGCAAACCAGGCCTCGAGCCCGCTGAGGCGGCGATAGTCGGGGTCGTCTTCGGCCACCTCGCGGATGCGACGATGCATCTCGGCACGCACGGACGACTCGTCCCAGCGCTGCAGGTCCGCTTCCGAGGCGAAATTGACCACCACCTGATAGCAGCCGCCAGGCTGCTCGGGCGGAATCATGTCCGCGCCCATGAAGCCATGGAAAGCGCGCATCTTGCCAAACATCTCGCGGATCAACGCCTCGTACTGCGGCTCATGCCCCGGCCGCGCATGGCGCCGCGCGATGCGCGTCACCGGCGCCGGCCCCGCAGACACCACCTCAGCGGCCTTGCTTGCTTCGCTCATTCGATCACCCCGAACATGGCGCCGCCCTACGCGCGGCGTCGGAAGTCTGAAAAGAATTCGGCCGGTCGCAAACGCTTCCGGCCGAATGGCATCGAGTCATTGCGGCGAAGGGCTCGGGACCGAGTTCATCGCCGCATGGTGGCAATGCGACCTGTTGCTCAGCGCCCCAGATCCTTGGCAGACACGCCGCCAATGCCCCAGTTCGTCTTCGGCACCTCGCGGATTACCACGCGCACCGTCTGGATCGGCGCACCGACCGCTTCGACCAGCGCCTGGGTGACCTTCTCGATCACCGCGCGCTTCTGGTCCTCGGTGCGTCCTTCAATCATCGTGATTTCAGCCAAAGGCATCGCTATCCCTCCCCTCGTTGTGCGCGGCGGCGGCCGTTCCAGGCCGATCACCGCAACCCTGCAAAATCCACGTGCGGCGCGTCGCGCACGACGCGCGCCGTGATCGACGCTCAGGCCGCCTGCTTGCGCGCCTTCGACATCGTGATCGCCGTGTCCTCGATCATGTCTTCCTGGCCGCCCACCATGCCACGACGGCCCAGTTCGACGAGCAGTTCGCGTGCCGGAATGCCGTACTTCTTCTCGGCACGCTTGGCGAACAGCAGGAAGGAGCCATACACGCCGGCATAGCCCAGCGTCAGCGCATCGCGGTCGCAGCGGATCGGGAAATCCATGATGGGCACGACCAGGTCTTCGGCCACGTCCTGGATCTTGAACACGTCCACGCCCGTCTCGATGCCCATGCGCGCGCACACGGCGACCAGCACTTCCATCGGCGTGTTGCCGGCACCCGCGCCCAGGCCTGCGGCGGCCGCGTCTACGCGGTTGGCACCGGCTTCGACGGCGGCGATCGAGTTGGCCACGCCCATGGCGAGGTTGTGGTGGCCGTGGAAGCCCAATTCGGTCTCGGGCTTGAGCGCCTGGCGCACCGCGCCCAGCTTGGTCCTCACTTCGTCCGGCAGCATGTAGCCGGCGGAGTCGGTGATGTAGATGCAGTTGGCGCCGTAGCCTTCCATCAGCTTCGCCTGGCCGATCAGCCCTTCGACGCTGTTCATGTGGCTCATCATCAGGAAGCCGACAGTGTCCATGCCGAGCTTGCGCGCCATGCCGATATGCTGCTCGGAGACGTCCGCCTCGGTGCAGTGGGTGGCGACACGGATGGTGTGCACGCCCAGTTCATGCGCCATCTTCAGGTGGTCAACCGTGCCGATGCCCGGCAGCAGCAGCGCCGACACCTTGGCCTGCTTCATCAGCGGGATCACGGTGCCGAGGTATTCCTCGTCGGTGTGCGCCGGGAAGCCGTAGTTCACCGAGCTGCCGCCCAGGCCGTCGCCGTGCGTGACTTCGATCAGCGGCACGCCCGCCTCGTCGAGGCCGACGGCAATGCTCTTCATCTGCTCGAGCGTCATCAGGTGGCGCTTCGGGTGCATCCCGTCGCGCAGGGTCATGTCGTGCAGGGTGATTTTCTTGCCGCGAAGATCCATCGTCATCTCCTTCAGGCTGCCATGACGGCGCGGTTGGGTTCGAGGGTGAGACGGCCGGCGATGATCTCTTCGGCGAACATCTCGGCAGTGCGCGCGGCGGCCGCGGTCATGATGTCCAGGTTGCCGGCGTACTTCGGCAGGTAGTCGCCCAGGCCTTCAACCTCCAGGTACACCGACACGCGGTTGCCGTCGAACACCGGGCCATTCACCAGCTTGTAGCCGGGCACGTACTTCTGCACTTCCTTGATCATGGCGTGGATCGAGTCGGTGATCTTCGCCTGGTCGGGCTCGCCTTCGGTCAGGCAGTGCACCGTGTCGCGCATGATCAGCGGCGGATCGGCCGGATTCAGGATGATGATCGCCTTGCCCTGCTTCGCGCCGCCGACGCGTTCGACGGCGCCCGCGGTAGTGCGGGTGAATTCGTCGATGTTCTTGCGCGTGCCGGGGCCGGCCGACTTGCTCGACACGGTGGCGATGATCTCGCCGTACTTCACCGGCTGCACACGAGACACCGCGGCCACCATCGGGATCGTCGCCTGGCCGCCGCAGGTGACCATGTTCACGTTCATCTCGCCCTTGCCGACATGCTCGACCAGGTTGACCGGGGGCACGCAGTAGGGGCCGATCGCCGCCGGCGTGAGGTCGATCATCAGCACGCCCAACTCGTTCAGCTTGCGGCTGTTCTCGGCATGCACATAGGCCGAGGTCGCGTCGAAGGCGATCTGGATGCCGTCTTCCTTCACGTGCGGCAGCAGGCCATCCACGCCGTCGGCGGTGGTCTTGAGACCCATTTCACGCGCGCGGGTGAGGCCTTCGGAGGTGGCGTCGATGCCGACCATCCACACCGGCTCGAGCACCGGGCTACGCTTGAGTTTGTAGAGCAGGTCGGTGCCGATGTTGCCGGGACCGATCAGCGCGCACTTGATTTTCTTGCTCATCGCCTTCGTTCTCTGTGAGATAGCTTGGTTGAATCAATCTCAGGCTGCGAACCCCGCCGCCTGCATGACAGCCGCCTCGCGGCCCTTGATCACCACTCCCTCACCCTCCTCCGCCGGCTGGTGGCCGGTGGTGAGACTGATTCCCGAGGCTGAGCCGGTCAACGCTGCCCGCTTGTCTGAGAGGTGAAGATTCATCGAGGGTTTCATCAAAATTGCCATTGCTGCGCATGAGAATGCAGGGCACGCGGCGGAGCGAGGGGAGAGGGAGAGGGCCGCCCCGCCGCGCGCCTGCAATCAGTCGAGCGCCTTCGGCTCGTCGGCCTGCGCCTCCGCCAGGAAATCGCCGACCAGACGGGCGAAGCGTGCCGAATGTTCGATCTGCGTCCAGTGCCCGCAACGGCCAAAGACATGCAGTTGCGAGCGCGAGATCCAGTTGGCCAGGGTCAGCGAGGTCGACAGCGGAATGACCTGGTCGTCGCGACCGTGGATCACCAGGGTTTCATGCGGGATCGCGCGGATGTCCGCTTCGCTGCTCGTCATCGCGTCGACCCAGCGCTGACGCGGCGCCGGGAACATGGCCGAGAAGGATTCCTGGAAGCCGGGACGGATGCTGGCCTCGTAGCGCAGCTTCGCCAGTTCGTCGTTCACCAGCGAACGGTCCCAGGCGAAGTAGTCCATGATGCGGCGCATGTTCTCGAACGAGGGCTCGTAGCCCCACACCGCATCCAGTCCTTCCGTGATCTCGAACGGCACGCCGACGCTGCCCATCAGCACCAGGCGACGCACCCGCTGCGGATGGCGGATGGTCAGCGCCAGGGCCAGCGCGCCACCGAAGGAGTTGCCCACCAGATCGGCGCGCTCGATGCCGAGCGCGTCCAGCAAGCCGACGGCCTGCTCGACCCAGACATCCATGTCGTACTTCTGCCCTGCGGGACGCTCGGTAAAGCCGAAGCCCACCATATCGGGCGCGATCACGCGCGAGCGCTTCGCCAGTTCCGGCATCACCAGGCGCCAGTTGGCCCAGGCCGACACACCGGGACCTGAACCGTGGATCATCAGCAGCGGGAACCCGTCGCCGACGTCATGGTAGTTGGTTCGAATGCCCGCCGCGACGATGCTGCGACCGATCTCGGGGCTCGAGATGCTCATCCCGCCTGCTCCTGATTCAAAGTTGCACGTCGTCCGCGCCGATCGCCACCAGGCCGGCCCGCGCGCACTCCGCGTCCTGCTCTTCCGATGCGCCGGAAACGCCAATGCCACCAATCAGCTCGCCGTTCACCCGGATCGGCAGACCACCACCGAACACGACCAGGCGCGGACGCGCCGAGAAGCCGAACTTCATGCCTTCGTTGTCGCCGAAGATCGACATCCACTGCTTGGTCGGGAAACCGAAGCCGCCGGACGTGTAGGCCTTGTCGATGGCGATGTCGATCGACTGCGGGAAGGCGCCGGGCATGCGCAGGAAGGAGATGAGGTTACCGCCAACGTCGGTCACTGCGACATTGATGAGAACCCCGAGGGACTCGGCATGCCGAACGGCCGCCTGCACGGCAGCATGGCCGGCCTCCCAGGACACGGTGGCTTGGGGCACAGCGACTTTCATGAGCGTCTCCTTGTCGCGAATTGTGTTTGAACAGGTCTGATGCTGATCTGAACGCAGAAAGATAGTACCCGTCAATCTCGAAGTCAATAATTAATCTCGAGATTTCAATATAGCTTTGTGAATATCCCTCTGCGATTCACGCTCGGCTAAAATTGATTCGTGAACATTCTATTCAGCGACCGCATCATGCGCGACCAGCACGCCTCTCCAGGGATCGACATCGACCAGACACAGGAGCCAAAGACGCTGGTCGAGGCGGCGTACCTTCGCCTGCGGCGTGACATCATCGAAGGAATCTACGCCCCCGGCGAAAAGCTGCGCGTCGAGCACCTGAAGGATCAATATGAAGTCGGCGCCGGCACGCTGCGCGAGGCGCTGCTGCTGCTGGTGACCGATGCCCTGGTCGTGGCGCAGGGGCAGCGTGGGTTCCGCGTGGCGCCGATCTCCATCGCCGACTGCGAGGACATCAGCCACACCCGCGTGCTGCTCGAAACCGAGGCGCTGCGCCAGTCGATCGCACGCGGCGACGACGCCTGGGAAGCCGCCCTGGTCGCCGCCTTCCACCGTCTCACCCGCGCCGAGCAGAAGCTATGCGACAACGACGACTCCACCACCGAGGAATGGGAGAAGTGCAACCGCGCCTTCCACGAAGCGCTGATCGCCGCCAGCACCTCGCGCTGGATACGCCACTTCCAGCAGATCCTGTATCAGCAGTCGGAACGCTACCGCCGGGTGAGCCTTTTCCGGCAGCCGATCACGCGCGACATCCACGCCGAGCACCACGCCTTGTTCGACGCCACGCTGGCGCGCGACGCCGCCCGCGCCAGCTCCATCCTGTCCGAGCACATCCTGCGTACCCTGGACGCGGTCAAGCGCCTGCCGGTGGATTTCTTCTCGCAACGTGCCTGAGCCGGCTGCCCCACGGCGACCGACGAAAATCGAGGTGCGCCCTGCCGGGCGCACCAGAAAAAAAGCGGCCCGAAGGCCGCTTTCCTTTGTTGCACCCCAAGGCTCAGGACACCACGGTCAGGAAGCGCTCGTTGAGCTTGCGGTCGTGGTAGAAGATGCCCGGGCCGACCTGGTCCCAGGTCCACTTGATCGCCTTGTAGTCCGGGTAGCCGTCGTAGCCGCCGCAGAAGGTCTCGAAGCGGTTGCCGGACGGGTCGAACGCGTAGATCGTGGTACCGCGGGTGATGCCGTGGCGGGTCGGGCCGATGTCGATGGAGATGCGATTCATCGACATGATGTCGGCGGCACGCAGCACCTTTTCCCAGCTATCGAGCTTGAACGAGATGTGGTGCAGCTTGCCCGGCTCCGGGTGACGCACGAAGGCGATGTCGTGGGCCTTGATCGAGCACGACAGCCAGATCGCCAGGTCGGTCTTGCCGTCTTCCATCACGACGTGCTCGACGAGATAGAAGCCGAGGACCTTCTCGAAGATCTCCTGCACCTTCTCGATGTCCGGACCGTACAGCAGGCAGTGGTCCATGCGGGTCGGCGCGATGCCGCGCTCGGCGTCGGCGATCCACGGATCCGGGTTGACGTACGACTGGCCGTTGCCGATGTCGGTCTTCTCGGCATACAGCTCGATGAAGTGGCCCGACGGAATCTTGAAGCGGACGCGCTCGCCGGTCTCGAGCATTTCGCCCGCCGGGATGCGCTCGGTGGTCAAGCCGTAGGCCTTCAGGTCGGCGTCGAGCTTCTCCAGCGTGGCCTTGTCGGCCACCTTGAACGCGAAGAAATCGACACCCGCCTCGTCCGCCTCGCGGATCAGGACGCTGTTGTGGTCGCGCTCGTCCCAGGTCTTGAAATAGACGCGGCCCTGGTTGTCACGCCCGGTCTCGACGAGACCCAGCGTGTTCTTGTAGAAGTTGATGCCCTCCTCGAGATCCAGCACGCGCAGCGAGATGTGGCCGGGACGCAGTACGCCAGTCATTGCCATAGAGTTTCTCCTCCAGAAATTTGCTCGTCCGGCCTGTGGCGGCCGGATCGACGCGGGTTGCAGAGCAAAAAAACGAACCAACCAAGCATAGCGTCCGATTCACGAGACGCGAGTGAAATCTCGATATTTGTTGATCTAGCTCAAACCTTCTTGAACAGCGGGCTGCGCACCTGCTGCGCATCTGCGGCAGAGAAGAACTTCTCCATGTAGATGTCGCGTTCGAACAGCCGCCCCTGCATCAGCGTGGTGATGCAGGCGTCGATCATCATCGGCGGACCGCACAGGTAAGCCTTGTGGTTGCGGAAGTCGTTGTCGAAGTGCGCCTTGGCCGCCTCGTGCACGAAACCGCGGAAGCCCGTCCAGCCCGAATCGGCCGGCTCGTCCGACAAGGCCGGCACATAGGTGAAGTTGGGATGCTTCTCGGCGAGCGCGAGGAACTCGTCGTGGTAGTACAGCTCGGCGCGATTGCGCTGGCCATAGACGAGCGTCATGTGGCGCGCGTCGCCGGCCTCGAGCAGGTCGAGGATCATCGAGCGCGGGCTCGACAGGCCGGAACCGCCCGCCATGAAGATCAGCGCCTCGGGCGCCGACTTGCGCACGAAGAAGCGGCCATAAGGGCCGGACAACTTCACGCGGTCGCCCACCTTCTGGTTTTCGTGCACCCAGGTGGTGCCCTTGCCGCCGGCGACGATGCGGATGTTCAGCTCTACCGTGCGTCCGGTCGAAGGCGGATTCGCCAGCGAGAAGGCACGGCTGTAGGCGCCACCCTCGATGTCGAAGTTGATGTACTGGCCGGCCTGGAAGTGCATCGGCTCGTCGAGCTCGATGAAGATGCCCTTGATCGTCGGCGTCAGCGCCTCGACACGCACCACGGTGCCGGGGAAGTCGCGCACCGGGATGTTCTCGGCATCGGGTTCTTCCTCGATCTCGGCCTCGATGGTCACGTCGCTCTGCAGGCGCGCACAGCAGGCCAGCGTCTTGCCTTCGTCGCGCTCGAAATCCATCAGCGCGAAGCTCGAGGCCTCGCCGTGGTCGATCTCGCCGTCGAGCACCTGCACCTTGCAGGTCGCGCACAGGCCGTGGCAGCAGGCGTGCGGCAGCCAGATGCCGGCGCGCAGCGCGGCATCGAGAATGGTCTGGTCGTCCTCGACCTCGATGGTCTGGCCGATCGGTTCAATGGTCAGTTCGTAGCTCATGGTTCTTTTCCGTTCTCTCCGTCCTCGGTCGGGGATGGGACGGCGACCCGCCATGCGGGCCGCCGTCCGCCAAGACGATCAACTGCAGGAGCCCTTGATGCCGGTGAGGCCCGGGGTACGGAAGCGGATCACGTCCTTGTGCTTGAGGCCGTTCTCGGCCAGCGACTTGTCGAAATCGGGCGTGAAGGGCTTGCCCGACTTGAACCACTCGGCCTTCGCCCAGTCGATCTGCGCGAAGTCGGGGTGGTAGCCGAAGGCGGCCTGCATCGGCCCGGCGACGACGTCGCCGAAGCGCATGGTCGCCGGGAACGGGAACGCGAACGGCGCGCAGAACAGCAGATGGTCTTCCCAACCGATGTACAGCAACTGGGCACCGTGGAACTTGTCCTGCGTGTCGGCAGGGGCGAATTCGTATTTCGAAACGGCAGCAACAGCCATGTGTTGTCTCCTTGCTAACTCGTGAATCCCGCGGGCGCCCGAGCGCCCGCGGTGTGCGGCATCAGATGTTCTTCGTTGCCTGGCCACGCCACTCGGCGAAGTTCTTCTTGTCCTCGGAAACGTCGAAGTCGAGGTTGTCGCGACCGTGCTCGAGGTGGTAGTACTTCAGCACCGCGGCGAGCGGATCGAAGCCTTCCACCGTCGGATCGGTGCCTTCGGGGAAGCAGTTGCCCTGGTAGATCTGGTGCACCGGCATCCAGGCCTGCACATACTTCTCCGGCTCGTGCTCGAAGATCGCCTTGCAGTGGTCGGAGCAGAAGTGGTACTTGTCGCCCTTGTAATCGACTTCGCGGTAGCAGATCTTGGTCGGATCGCCCGGCTCGGTGAAGATCATCGGGATCTGGCAGGTCTGGCACAGCATGGGCAGCGTCTTGTTGTAGAAGCGGTTGCCCTTGGCAGCCTGTTCGCGCCAGAACTCGTAGCGCGGACGGTAGAGCTTGTCGAAGCTGTTCGGGTACTTCGCCGACAGCCAGGCCATCTCGTCCTCGTCCGGCATCCAGGTGTGGAAGTTGGCGGCCGCAGCGTAGTTGTAGAAGGTGCTCCAGGCCTGGTGCGACAGGTGGTCCTTCTCGAGGGCGATCTGCTCGGCGCACTGCGGCATCTTGATGCCGTAGCGGGCCAGATCCTTGAACAGCGCGCCGCCGTTCTCCTCGAAGTAGATCTCCCACGACTCCTTCCAGCTCATCGTGCGCTTCGGCAGCATGTAGTCCATCATCATCGCGACCAGGGTCAGCACGCGGTAGCCGCGCCAGGTCCACTTGTCGATCCAGCGCTGCACGATGGGCACGTTGTCGGGATCCTGCTCGAGGATGAACTTGATGACTTCCAGGCCCAGCGTCATGTGGCGCGCTTCGTCGGACTGCGCCGAGAAGCCGAAGGTCATCGCCGCCATGTCGCCGTTGTAGGCCGCGCCCGAGACGAAGGGCACGAACAGCAGGTTGGTCAGCACGTACTCGAACGAGAAGCCGATCGAGACCATGAACTCGAACGGGCCGGCGGTGATCGCGTCGTCGAAGAACGACTTCGGCACCGACAGGAACCACACGCGGTCGTGCGCATGATGGAAGTCATGCATGCCGTTGTAGTACTTGTTGTAGTTCGACACCGCATGCACCTGGGTCTGGGCGTGGCGGATCTCGTCGAGCGACTGCATCAGGCAGGCGACGCGCGGGCCGGGGCCGGGGAACTGGCGGCCGGCATGGGCGAAGCCGCGGTGCGCCACGTATTCCAGCGGGCTGATGCCGCTCAGGAACAGCTTGACGGTGTTCAGGTAGCGCGCGTCGGTCACGTTGAGGTGGCCGTTGTTCTGGGTGAAGGCATCGAGCACCGAGTACAGCTTGCGCTCCTTCTCGGCCTGATACTTCCAGTAGGCGTCCATCGTCAGGCGGAACGGGTCTTCCCACTTGTCCCAGTCGTGGATCTTGATGCCTTCGTAGGTGATGTACGGATAGATGTCCTCCATCTTCTGATACGACGGCGTCCAGTCGAGGCCGCGCGTCATCACGGCATAGCGTTCTTTCAGACCCAGTTTCTTCTTGGCAACAGTCATGTCCATGTCGTTGTCTCCTTGGGGGCTCAGGCTTTCCAGAAAAGGGTGATTTCGTCGTCGGTCTGATCGAGGTTGCCCGACATCGTGATCATGTTCACCTGCAGCTCCTGCAGGTCGTAGTCACGGCCGGTGATGTCCTCGATCGTCTGGCGGCGCACCACGAGCCTGCCATCGGCATTGATCTTCACCATCGCCGGCTGCTCATCCACGACGGCGCTCGGGTTGTCCTGCAGGATCGCCTCGATGATCGGGCGGGTTTCTTCGTTGGTTTGCAGCGCGAGGAATACGGTCGACATCCAGGTGTCTCCTTAGATGGCCACGCCGGCTTTCGCCATGCGGGCATTGAATTGCTGAACGACTTCGCCCATGAGCTCGTCGGTACGATCACCCAGTGCAATGCGGGCCACCGGCAGCAGCGCGGCAGCCGCGCGATCGCGCCAGGCCGTCAGCCACTTGGTCATGATTTCCTTGTTCTCGGCCGATTCGGCCGCCGCGATCTTGACCGTCGCGTCGGCCCACTTCTTCGTCTCGGCGAACCAGTCGGTCATGAACTGGGTCAGCATCGCGACGGCAGTCCCGCCCTTGGATGCGAGCACGTCATCGACGATGGTCTCGTACACCAGCGGGTACATCAGGCCGTCGAGCACGACGTTCTGCACGACGAAAAGCTCGACCGGATCCTTGACCACGAAGGAGTCCTCGACGTAACGGCGCAGACCTTGCCAGGCGTCGTCATCCATCCAGGCGCGCTTGCCTTCGTCGAGCGACGCGACGTCGCCGAGCAGCAGACCGACGCGAGTGAGGTACTGGGCAATGCCGAGCTGGTCCATCGAGTGGAAGATATGCGGCTGCGAGAAGCCGGTGCCGTAGCTGTAGGCGCAGATGCTCGCGTTGTTCATGTTCGAGCCCCACGCCACGTGGCGCAGCGGCACCAGCAACTTCAGCGCCGTGTCGCGCACCGCTTCCGGCAGCGTCGCGGCCAGGCCGCGGTTCTCGACGAAGTCGAAGTTGGCTTCCGCCGTGTCCTGCTGCTTGGCACGCGCCATCGTGTAGGCGCCGTAATAGAACTGGCGCGGATCCTTGAAGGCGTACCAGTCGGCCATCTTGATCGCAGTACGCGACGCGTCGTAGATGTCGTGCGCCGGGTCCCACGTCGGGCGATAGTGGAAGTTGGCCGTCTGCTGCATGTCCAGCGTGCCTTCCTGGTAGCGGGAGGCCGGCTTGTCGCCGCCGATGCGGCGGGCAATGTTGTCGAAGGTGTGCCGCAGGGGCTTGATGGTCACCGTACGCAAATCGATTTGCATGAATTCTCCTCCTGTCGATTGATCAGCGATTCAACGGAATCGCTCGTGGGTTGCCTGATGCAGGTTCCAGTCCCACTCGGAACCATCACCTTCGGCCTGCTCCTCGCGGGGGCCAAGATGAATCACTTCATTGCTCTTGCAGAACGCTTCGTAAGCCTCTCCAGGCAGCAGCATTTCTGCGTAGATCTCGGGCTCGCCGATGGCGAACTCGAACTCGACGAATCCGTCCGCACGGCGCTCGATGAGTCGCACGTACTTCTTGGTCACGTCGATCGTAGGTTTTTCTGTCTCCATCTGCCGGGGCTCCGTCTGTTTTGATGCAGTGGCCTCCGCCACTCCACCACTACACTCAAGAGCCGTGCCAGAATGTTCAAGTTATTGATTTACATCAAAACCATCCGAGGCCAGAGGCATTGGTTGAAGTTTTCATATTTTATTGAATGATGAAATGATCAAATCGACTTCATCACTTCACCAAATGATCAAAGCAGTTTTTTGCATTGCAGCACCTCACCCCGTCGTGCCGGGTCAAAGGCCGCCATTCGACGCACCAGCTCAGCAACGGTTGGCCATGGATCGAATTTCGAGATTAATATTCAGTTTCGAGAGAGTTCTTGCGGGAGTGGGCGGCCTGCGTCACGGAAAGCCGTTCGCCCACGTGTTATAAGAAGAAGAGTGTCAGACGGCCGCCCCGGGCAATCCGGTGCGTGGGCGCGCACCAGAACCCGCGTTCGACGGGATGACGAGGAGACAGGCTTGAGCAGCATCCGGTATCCGGAAGATTCCGATCTGAGGCGCTTGTTGCGCTTTTCCAGCGAAGACAGCCTGATCTGGCTGGGCGAACACAGGATGGTGCTGCTGCATGCCGGCGCCCTCGCCGAACTGCGCAAGGAGCTGATCGAGTCAGTCGGCATGGAGCAGGCTCGCCGCATCCTCACCCGCATGGGCTTCGCCTCGGGCCTGCGCGACGCGGAACTGGCGCGCAAGGTGCGCGGCGCCGGCGATCTGGTGGACGCCTTCGTCGTCGGCCCCCAGTTGCACATGCTCGAAGGGTCGGTCCAGGTCGAGCCGGTACGGCTCGAGGTCAACCGCGGCAGCAAGCAGTTCTACGGCGAATTCCTCTGGCACCACTCGTGGGAAGCCGAAGCGCACGTGCAGACCTTCGGCGAAGTTGACCACCCGGTGTGCTGGATGCAGATCGGCTACGCCTCCGGCTACACCACCGCCTTCATGGGCGAGTTCATCCTGTTCAAGGAAATGGAGTGCAGCGCCACTGGCGCGCCGCACTGCCGCATCATCGGCCGCCCGGTGGACGAATGGCCGGATGCCGATGCGCTCAGGACCTACTTCGAGGCGGATTCCATCGTCGGCCGCCTGCTCGAGCTGCACGAAGAAATGGAAGCCATGCGCCGCAGCATCGCCTGCCGCAACAAGTCGCCCAGCCTCATCGGCAACTGCGCCACCTTCCTGCACGCCTACGACCTCGCGGTGAAGGCCGCCCCCACCAGCGTCACGGTGCTGCTGCTGGGCGAAACCGGCGTCGGCAAGGAGCGCTTTGCGCGCGCGCTGCACGATCTCAGCCCGCGCCACACCGCCCCCTTCGTCGCCGTCAACTGCGCCGCCCTGCCCGACGAGCTGATCGAATCCGAACTCTTCGGCGTCGAGCGCGGCGCCTTCACCGGCGCGCATGCGTCGCGCGCCGGCAAGTTCGAGCGCGCCGACGGCGGCACCCTGTTCCTCGACGAGCTCGGCGAATTGCCGCTATCGGCCCAGGCCAAGCTGCTGCGCGTGCTGCAGGAGGGCGAGATCGAGCGCCTGGGCGACGAGCGTTCGCGCAAGGTCAATGTGCGCCTGGTGGCGGCCACCAACGTCAACCTGCAGGAAGCCGTCGCCGCCGGCCGCTTCCGCCGCGACCTGTTCTACCGCCTCAACGTTTACCCGATCACGATCCCGCCGCTGCGCGAGCGCGTCGCCGACATCCCGCCGCTGGTCGAGGCGATGGTCGCGCGCTTCTGCACCTTGCACGACAAGCGGGTGGCGGGCGTCACCGACAAGGCCATGCGCGCGCTCAAATCGCACAGTTGGCCCGGCAACGTGCGCGAGCTGGAAAACGTCATCGAGCGTGGCGTGATCCTCGCGCCCCACAATGGCTGGATCGAGGTCGAGCACCTGTTCGTCGGTGCCGTCCCGCAGGAATCCGCTCATGCCTCGCTGGGCGAAGACGGACTGGTGGCGAGCAAGCCCGCCGCGGCGGGCGCCCCTGCAGACACCGACCTGCCGGATGCGGTGCTGGATTCGGGCATGTCGCTCGATTCGCTCGAGAACGAACTCCTGCAGCGTGCAGTGCAACGCGCCAACGGCAACCTTTCCGCCGCGGCGCGGCTGCTCGGCCTCACGCGCCCGCAGTTGAATTACCGCCTCAAGAAGAACACCTGACGGAAAGACGAAGCCTGCGGCGATGGGAGCCGGCACGAGCCGCTTGCAGCCCTCACAGCCGCATCGTGTAGTCCGCCCCGAAAGGCAGGCTCATGCGCCGCAGGTCGCTCTCGAAGTCCACATGGAAGATGACCTGGCGGTCGAGCATCTTGGCTTCGCGGCACAGGCTCCGCAGGTTGCCCGGCAGGCTGTCGGCGCGCCAGCGGTGGGGCTGGGAGAAGAGTGCGCACACCGCGTCGCTCCAGCGCCAGGCGCCTGGAAATTCATCCTCGATCCGTTCCGGTTCGACCCAGCGCGTGCGGCTGAAGGCCTGCGCCACGTCCTGCTGCGCCAGATAGCGCCGCAGGCGCATGCCATCGCCAATGATGATCGTGAAGGGATAATGCATGATGCGAATCGCCGGACAGTCGCAATAAGGTCGCGCCGCGCCGCCGGTATTCATGGCGAATAAAAACCCGATTGTGACAGAACGCGACCCGACCATACAGCGGACAGCGTGGCGGAACGTCCTGAAACTGTCAGAGGGGGCACGTTTGCGCGCGCGAAGAACCCTTGGGCAGCGGCAGCGCCAGCCATCGGCGCGCAGGCATTTCGCGCGAAGTCGCCGCCGCACGCTTCAGCGCCGGGCTGCGTTCAATTCGATCAGGCGCTGCTCAAGGTTGCGCACGAAGCGCGGTGTGTCGAACAAAATGCCCTTATCGCGCACCTCTTCCAGACGCTCACGCAAGCGCAGGCAGGCCCCCGACGTGGTCGCGAGTTCGACCGCCCTGTCTTCATAGGCCTGAAAGTCGTAAGTGATCAGTTCCGGCAATCCCGCAGCCGTCAGCAATGCACCGGCCATGCGGGAGGCGAAACAGCGCCCAGACCGCGTCAGCACGGGCAAGCCCATCCACAGCGCATCGTTCGCAGTCGTCCCGGCGTTGAAGGGGAAGGTATCCAGGAACAGGTCCGGTACCGCATAGCGGGCAAGGTAATGCTCGGGTGCCACACGTTCCGAGAAGAAGATCCGGCCCTCGTCGATCCCTCTGGCGCTCGCCTCGCGCCGGAGGTTTCCCTCAGACCAGGGGTTGTCCGACAGCAACCACAACACGCTTCCCGGCACGCGTCGCAGGATGTTCATCCAGACGTCGAACACCTCAGCGGTGTACTTGTAGTTGTTGTTGAAGGAGCAGAAGACAAAACCCTCCGGCGGCAGGCCGCAGGCCTTCCGCGTCGGCGCAGGGGAGCACAGCCGCTTGCGGTCGCTCACCTGATAGACGTCGGGCATGTAGAGCGGCGTTTCGGAGTAGTGCTTCGCCTCTTCCTCCGGAATGAGGAAGCGATCGGCGATGACGTAGTCGATGCACGGCAGCCCGGTCGTCGCGGGCAGGCCGAGGTAGGTGATCTGGATGGGTGCAGGACGATAGGCGAGCATCTGGGTCCGCGCACCGCGCGTCTGGCCATGCAGATCGATCAGGATATCGATTTCATGCTCGCGGATGAGCTGCGCCGATGCCGCATCGTCGAGCGCGTCGATGCGGATGTAGTGATCGAATGCTTTCACCACACGTTGACGCAGGGATGAGCCGTCGTCAGGTGACCAGCAGAAGCCATACACTTCAAATTTGTCTCGATCGTGAAGCTCGAAGAGTTCGGCGGTCAGCATCGCGACGGGATGCAGGCAGAAATCCGACGAACAATAGCCAATACGGATCCTGTCGTGACGATAGCCCTCGGCCGGAGCCAGTACAGGGAGATCGGCCGGGATCTTGCGGCGTGCGTAATTCATCGCGGCAGCAAGCTGCTCGGCCGGATCGTCGGAGAGACTGATCATTGCAAGCACCGACGTGGATCGCTGCATCAGCTCGGGATCGACCCCCGCCGGTGCGGAATATACCGGCCACAGGCACTGCTTCTCGCGCAGGAACACCCAGTGATGCAGCACGTCGGGCTGGTTCGGGTCGAGCGACAGGCTGCGCTCGAGGCAGGCCTGCGCATCCGCATACTGCTTGCGGCTCTCGCCGAGGCGCCCACGGCTGTTCAGCGCCGCGATCAGGATCGCGCGCTCGTCCGGCTTCTCCGGCGAGGCATGCTCCTCAATCCACAACCATTGCTCGGTCGCTGCGTCAGGCTGTCCCAGGCGTTCATGGACGAGTCCGAGGTTGAACCTCGGCTGCACGAAGTTGGGCGCCAGACGGATCGCCTGTTCGTAGGCCTCGCGCGCGCCGGCAATGTCTCCCTCGCCGAACAGCGTCACGCCGAGATTGAACCAGGCGAAGTGATCGTAGGCGCTGCGATTGCGCTTGAGCCAGGTCTGATACAGCACCGCCACAAGCCCCGTGAGTCGCGCGGCCTCGAGCTGATTCGCATAGTTCAGCACTTGCGGAAATTCCAGCTTGCGCTGCCAGATCAGATTGACGATGCCGGCGTAATCGACGTCCTTCATTTCGCTCAAGGGAAAAACTCCGAAAATGACGACGCCTCCAGCGGCTCAGGGTATAAGCCCTGAAGCGCCTGGAGGCGTGCCGATGCGACTGACGCTGAAATCAGCCGGCAAGATCAACCGAAATTGAGCTGCTGGATCTGATCGTTGGTCATCGCCGCGACCTGGGTCGGAGTTAGCGCCTGAACCTGCGCCGAGGTCAAGGCCTTGACCTGTTCGGTGCTCAAGCCTTCCTGGATCTGCGACGTCGTCAGTGCTGCAATCTGGCTCGTGGTCAGCTCCTTGATCTGGTCGGTCGAGAGACCCGACTGGATTTGCTCGGTGCTCAGCGCCTGGATCTGGGCGGCGGAGAACTGCACCAGGTCCTCGGTCTGCAGCGCGCTCACCTGCTCGGTGCCGAGCGCGCCGATCTGGGTCGCAGTCAGGGCCTTGACCTGTGCGGTGGTGAGGGCTTGCAGGTTTTCGGTCGACAACTTGCCCACCTGCTCGACCGTGAATGCCGATACCTGCGCCGCGCTCAGGCTCTGAATCTGATCGGTGGTCATGGAATTGATCTGTTCGGTGCTCAGCCCCCCGATCTGGGCGGCCGTCAGCGCGCCGAGCTGGCCCGTACTGAGTTCCACCAGGTCCGCCGTCTCGAGCGCCTGCACCTGCGAGGTCGTCAGCGCTGCGATCTGAGTGTACATCAGCGCCTTGACCTGACCGGTCGTCAGCGCCTGAATGTTGCTCGTGGACAAGCCCTTGACCTGCGCGGCAGTCAGCGCAGCAACGTCTTCCGTGTTCAGCGCCGCAAGCTGTTCGCTGCTCAAGCCGTTGAGTTGCGCCGCAGTCATCGCCTGCACCTGCGTCGAGGTCAGCGCCTCAACATTCTCGGTCGACAGTTTGGACACCTGTGCCGTCGTCAAGGCCGCGATCTGCGTTGCCTTCAGTCCGGCGATCTGGTCCGTGCCCAGTGCGTTGAGTTGCTCCGAACTCAACGAACGCACCTGTGCCGCAGTCAGGGCACCAAGTTGCCCGGAATCCATCGCCACCAAATCGGATGTCTCGATCGCCCCCACTTGGTCCGACGTGAGCGCTGCAATCTGCGTGTACATCATTGCCTTGACCTGACCAGTCGTCAGCGCCTGGATGTTGCCGGTCGACAGTCCCTTCACCTGCGCGGCCGTCAGCGCCGACACGTCACCGGTGTCGAGTGCGGCGATCTGCTCGCTGCTCAGGCTGTTGAGCTGCGACACCGTCATCGCCTTGACCTGCGTCGCGCTCAGCGCCTGCACGTTGTCCGTCGACAGCTTGGACACCTGCTCGGTCGTCAGCGCCGCAATCTGCGCTGCCTTCAGCCCCGCGATCTGCTCCGTGCCGAGGGCGTTGAGCTGTTCGCTCGTCAGCGACTTCACCTGCGTCGCCGTCAGCGCACCCAGTTGCGCGGTACCCAGCTTCACCAGATCCTGCGTCTCGAGTGCCTGGATCTGGTCCGAGCCCAGCGCCGCCATCTGCGCCGCCGTCAGCGCCATCGCCTGGTCCGAGTTCAATGCCTGGATGTTGGCGGTCGACAGCCCCTTCACCTGCGCGGCCGTCAGCGCCGACACGTCACCGGTGTCGAGTGCGGCGATCTGCTCGCTGCTCAGGCTGTTGAGCTGCGACACCGTCATCGCCTTGACCTGCGTCGCGCTCAGCGCCTGCACGTTGTCCGTCGACAGCTTGGACACCTGCTCGGTCGTCAGCGCCGCAATCTGCGCTGCCTTCAGCCCCGCGATCTGCTCCGTGCCGAGGGCGTTGAGCTGCTCGCTCGTCAGCGACTTCACCTGCGTCGCCGTCAGCGCCCCCAGTTGCGCGGTACCCAGCTTCACCAGATCCTGCGTCTCGAGCGCCTGGATCTGGTCCGAGCCCAGCGCCGCCATCTGCGCCGCCGTCAGCGCCATCGCCTGGTCCGAGCTCAATGCCTGGATGTTGGCGGTCGACAGCCCCTTCACCTGCGTGACCGTCAGCGCGGCCACATCACCGGTGTCGAGCGCGGCGATCTGCCCACTGCTCAGGCTGTTGAGCTGCGACACCGTCATCGCCATGACCTGCGACGCGCTCAACGCCTGCACGTTGTCCGTCGACAGCTTGGACATCTGCTCGGTCGTCAGCGACGCAACCTGCGCCGGCTTCAGCGCGGCGATCTGGTTCGTGCTCAACGCGTTGAGCTGCTCGCTCGACAATGACTTCAACTGCGCCGCCGTAAGCGCCGCGACGTCGGTACCCAAGGCCGCGATCTGCTCACTGCCCAGCATGCTGAGCTGACTAGTCGTCAATGCCTTCACCTGCGTCTGTGAAAGCGCCTCGGCCTGGTAGGTCAGCAAGCCATCGGAGAATGCAGTCTGATTGAAGGCAGCGATCTGGCTGGCATTGAGGACCACAAGATCCTGCGTCTCGATTGCGGCAACCTGCTCCGAACTCAAGGCATTGATCTGCGCCGAAGACATTGCCTTGAAGTCGGCAGTCGACAGGCTCTGGATCTGGGCAGTGGTGAGCGCCGAGATCTGCGATCCGGACATTCCGCTGATGATGGACATGACGACCCCTTTTCCCTCGCCCCTGGGGCGAGAATTCTGGACAAATCCAGCACGTGCCCGAGGCTCGGTTCAGGAACGTCTGGATGTTACTCAGGGGGGTCTAACGGATCATTCCATGCAAACTTTAGGATGACGCCAAGCCACACGAAGCGCCCTCGCCAGATGCGTTCGAGACGAGGGCTGCTCACATGCCGCGGCTGAGCGGGAACCGCCATCTACACCCAGCGGTTGGGCAGTACGCCGGGAAATACCTGCGACAGCAACTTATGCCGCTGCTCCCTGACCGCCTCGTCGGCAATCGGCCATTTCTTGTAGATGTGGAGATAGTCGGATAGGAGCATCTCGTTCTGCGCGTCCGCCGAACGACCCCTCGAATCGGGAGCCCCTGCCCTCTTGTGTATCTGCGGACCACCGAGGGGACAATGCACGAGGTCGTGCCGTGAAAGAACCGACAGGAGGTAATCCCAGTCCTCGATCGACTTGAGATTCGTGTCGGTCCAATGTTCCTTCAGGCAGACACGCGGATAAACGAGACAAGAGTTGGGTATGAAATTCTTTACATAAAGGTCAGCGACGCTGCGCCCCGCAAGGCTCACGTATTCACGTGAGCTCTCGACCATGTCGCCATTGGCGGAGACCTCTTCGTTGATCACGTAGAAATCGCAATATAAGACGCTGTGCGGGTGTTTGACGACATGCTGCAGCATCGAAGGAAGAAAATGCGGCGCGAGCGTATCGTCATCATCCAGGAAGAGAAAGTAATCGCCGCTTGCGAATTTCTGGGCCAGATTCCGGCTGTATGCCGGCCCAGGTGGACCATTCCTGCGGACATAAACGTCGTTGTCGGCGAGCAGCGTCGAGGCCACTTCATCCGTCTCGCGACAGATGCAGTCCGAGACGACGATGAGTTCGATCTCTGCGTATGCCTGCGCCCTCACCGAGGAGATCGCCCGGGCAAGCAGCTTTGGGCGCAGATGGGTTGCCATGATGATGCTGACCTTGGGATTTCTCTTTGCCTTCACGGTTGATCTCGCTGATGGCCAACGATGTGTCTGCGGCTCTCGATTCAAACTCGGAGCAGCACAACGGATGCGGTGCCGCCGGCCAATTCCCGGCAGCCACTCAGATTACTGCCAGGCGCGCTTGGCGCACGAGAAGCCACGAACAGGGATAAGTGACCTCAAGCGAACGCCCCTGCCGTCCGTAAATGCTCTCATGCTCGGAAGAGCTACGCTGCACCGGCGAAATTATCTCAAGGATTTCTTCCGGGCACCGTAAAAGCAACCAAGAGCATAACGAAACGCTCCTCACCCGCCCAGGCCGACGACGAAACCAACGGGTGTATGACCAACCTGACCTTCCAGGAGAAACATCATGGCCCAGACGATCAACACCAACGTGGCTTCGCTCAATGCGCAGCGTAATCTCTCCGCTTCCCAGAGCTCCCTGGGCACCACCCTGCAGCGCCTCTCCTCGGGCCTGCGTGTCAACAGCGCGAAGGATGATGCTGCCGGCCTGGCGATCGCCGACAGGATGAATACCCAGGTGCGCGGCATGAACGTCGCGGTCCGCAACGCCAACGACGGCATCTCGCTGGCACAGACGGCTGAAGGCGCGATGGGCAAGATCGGCGACAACCTGCAGCGCATGCGCGAGCTGGCCGTCCAGTCGGCGAACGACACCAATAGCGCCGACGACCGCACCATGCTTGACTCGGAATTCAAGCAGCTCGCGGAAGAAAACGACCGCATCATCAAGAACACGAAGTTCAACGGCCAGGAACTTCTGACCGGCGCAGGCGGCGATAGCGGCACATTCACTTTCCAGGTTGGTGCAAACACGTCTGGCGACAACCAGATCTCGATCACAACGACGGACATCGCGGGCGCCATGACCACCGCAACGGTCGGATCGAGTGCAACGTTGGGCACCGATGCTTCTGGCGCACGCGACGCGATGGATGCCGTTGATGCTGCGATGAAGGAAGTAAACAAGGCCCGTGCCAACTTCGGTGCGTCGCAAAACCGCTTCGACGCAGTGATCAGCAACCTGCAGGTCGCGTCGGAAAACCAGTCCGCCGCCCGCGGCCGCATCGTGGATGCCGACTTCGCGACCGAAACCGCCAACCTGTCGCGCACCCAGATCCTGCAGCAGGCCGGTACCGCGATGCTGGCACAGGCGAATTCGCTGCCGCAAAACGTGCTGTCGCTGCTCCGCTAAGCCTGAGCCGACCTGAAACAAACGACGGGCGCGGGGCGTAAGATACGCTCCGCGCCGTCTGTCCATAAGGAGGACACACCATGTCGATTCAGCCCCTCAGTAGTAGCGCCGCATCCATGCAATCCATGGTCGCGCGCGAGGCGCAGGCCAGCCGGAGCATGCCCGCGGCGCAAGGGGTCGAAACCCGGCCCGAGAACGTTCAGACTCAGACCGTGGACGGCTCCCAGAAAGTCCCGAGCGCGGGAGAATTGCAGAAGGCCCTCGAGGACGTTGCCAAGGCGGTCGCTCCGATGGCGCAAAGTCTCGAGTTTTCCCTCGACAAGGATTCGGGCAAGACCGTGGTCAAGGTGATGGACACCGAGACCAACGAGGTCATTCGCCAGATTCCGTCCGAAGAAGTGCTTGCCATCTCGAAGGCGGTCGACAAGCTCAAGGGTTTGCTGATCAAGCAGCAGGCCTGAACGGCAGGAGGGTAGCAAGATGGCGATCAGCGCAGCAGGAGTCGGTTCCGGTCTGGACGTCGGCAGCATCGTCAGCCAGTTGATGGCAGTGGAGCGCCAGCCGCTGACCCGCCTGCAGGATCAGCAGAAGAGCTACCAGTCCAAGCTGTCGGCCTTCGGCCAGCTCCAGAGCGCCATGTCCAAGCTCCAGGACGCGGCCGCCACACTCGCGAAGTCGAGCACTTTCTCGGCGACCACGGCAAACGCTGGCGACACGAAGGCGTTCACCGTCACCTCGACCGCATCGGCGCAGACCGGCAGCTACAACCTCGAAGTCACCCAGCTCGCCCGCGCGCAGCGCACCGCGACGAGTGCCACGGTAGCCCCGGACCTCGCTGGCGGCGGTTCGCTCACGATCACGCTCGGCTCGGGAACGCCGAAGACGGTGAACCTCGAGGATGGCGCCACGCTGCAGGACCTGCGCGACGCGATCAACGCCGCCGATGCCGGCGTGAGCGCGCAGATCGTCAATAACGGGACGGTCAACCAGCTCGTCATCAGCAGCAAGGAAACCGGCGCAGCCAACGCGTTCAAGCTGGAAGGTACAGGCGGATTGAGCGCGTTCAGCTTCGACCCGGCCGCACCGGCGGGCGACATGGTCTCCGTGCAGCAGGCCCGGGACGCGAAGCTGAGTATCGACGGCCTCGCCATCACCCGCAGCAGCAACACGGTGAGCGATGCAATCGACGGCGTCACGCTGACGCTGGTCAAACCGACGGACGGCGAGACTGCAGTGACGGTGGCACGCGACGACGACACCGCCAAGAAGGCCATCGACGATTTCGCCAAGGCCTACAACGACCTGAACTCGTTGATCCGCAGCCAGACGAGCTACGACGCCGCAACCAAGAAGGCCGGAACGCTGAACGGTGACGCCAGCGTGCGCTCGATCCAGGGCCAGTTGCGCAGTGTGTTCACCAACCCGATGGCCGGGCTCAGCGGCGCGACGATGCTGTCCCAGGTCGGAATCAGCTTCAAGACCGACGGCAGCATGTCGGTCGACAGCAAGAAACTGGCCGAGGCACTCGCCGATCCGTCCAAGAAGATCGGGGAACTCTTCGCCGGCAACGGCACTGTAGACGGCGTTGCCAAGACGCTCGAGACGCGGATCAAGGACATGCTGGGCACCGACGGCCTGCTGTCAGCGCGTACCGAAGGCATCAATCGCACGATCAAGTCGTTCGACTCGCGGATCGACACGCTCGAGGTTCGGCTCGAGAAGGTACAGGCTCGTTACAGCGCCCAGTTCACAGCGCTCGATGCGACGATGTCGAGCTTGAACACCACGAGTGCTTACCTTACACAGCAGCTCAGCCGGCTCTAATTACAACAAGCTGTCCCGCATCTCCAGGAGATTGACAAGATGTTCGGAGGTTTTGGTAACCGTGCTGCCGCTTATGCAAAGGTCGGCGTGGAAACCGGCGTCAATACGGCCGACCCTCACAAGCTGATCCTGATGCTGTTCGACGGTGCCTTGCTGCAGGTACGCACCGCCGGTATCGCCATCGGCAACGAGGACATTCCGGGCAAGGGCGCCGCCATCTCGAAGGCAGTCGAGATCATCATCAACGGCCTCAAGGTGAGCCTGGACTTGAGCGCCGGTGGCGAACTGGCCGGGCGGCTGGCCGCGCTCTACGACTACATGAGCGACCGCCTGCTCTACGCCAACCTGCACAACAGCCAGCCCGCGCTGGACGAAGTGGCGGGCCTGCTGGATTCGCTGCGCGAAGCGTGGGCGAGCATCCGCAGCCAGGTCCAGCCGGTCGCGGCCTGATTCCTGCTTGGGCTCATTCGTCCGTCGCTACCGCACTGCCGCCGAACCATGCTCACCCGCCCTGCCCTCGACGCCCTGACCGCCCGCTATGAAGCGATGGCGGAAGCGGCGCGCGCCAACGACTGGGACCGCCTGTCCGCGCTGGAGCGCGAGGCAGCGGGCTTGCGGGAGGCAGCACGCGCCGACGCAGATGCGGCGACGGCTGCCGCTGCGCAGTCGGCCCTGCCAGCCGCGGAGCTAGCGGCCCTGCGCAAGGGCATCGAGCGCATCCTGGCGCTGGATGCCGAGATCCGCAGCCACGCCGACCCCTTCCTTGCCAGCGTGCGCAAGCTGCTTGCCGCCGGACGGCAGGAGCGCGCGCTGCGCAGCGCCTACGGCGCGCTCGAGCCCTGACGCGCACACCGGCTGAGCCGGCGGCAGCCATGGAGCCCACGCGATGATCCCCGCCGACCTCGCCGCCCGCCTGCGCCTGCTCAACGAAGCGAGCTTCTTCAACACCGAGCAGCCCGTCTCCGGGCTGCAGCGCACACGTGAGATCCAGGCCGACCTGCCCGAGCTGCTGCCGGGGCAGCGCGTCACGGCGACCTTGCAGCGCCCCCTGCCCGACGGCACCTTCCGCGCCCTCATTGCCGGACGCGAGATGACCCTGTCGCTCAACAGCCCCGCCAACAACGGCGACACGCTCGAGCTGGAAGTCTCGCAGGTCACGCCGCGGGCAGTGTTCGCGCGCATCGTCGGCACCGAGGCCAGCGTCGCCAGCGGCGCTTCGGCGCAGGCGTCGCTGAGCCAGACCGGTCGGCTGATCAGCTTCCTGCTCACCGGCCAGCCGGCCTCCAGCCCCGCTGAACTGAGGGCCGGGCAAGCCCTGATCAGCGCCCCGCCGAGCAGTGGCGCGCAACTGGCGCCCGCGCTGCGCGACGCAATCGGCCAGAGCGGATTGTTCTACGAAGCGCACCAGGTGCAGTGGGTGCTGGGCAAGCTGGATCTCGCCAAGCTGCAGCGCGAACCGCAGAACCAGGCGCCAGCGTCTGCCGTGGGCGGCGCCGGCGCGGGTCCGGCGGGTTCGCCGGCCACGACCGAGTCACGACCCGCGACCGCGGCCGAGGTGCGGCCGGCGACGGCCGAGCAGCGCCTTGCCACGCCAGCCCCCCTGGGCGACACACGAGCCCCGGAGCGCGGCACAACCATCGACAACGCGGCCCCGTCGCCCCGCAGCACAGCCACCACCAGCGACGCGCCAGCGGCAGCGCGCGCCGAGCCCATCCCGGAGCGCCTGCTGCCGGTGGTGCATCGGCAGCTCGATGCGCTGGCGACAAACCAATACGTGTGGCAGGGCCAGGCGTGGCCGGGGCAGCCGGTGGAATGGATCATCCACGACCCGGAGGACCCGTCCGAAGGCCGGGAACAAGTCCAATCTGGCGAAACTTCACCGGAATGGAAGACCACCCTGCGCCTGACGCTGCCGCGGCTCGGCGGCGTCGAGGCGCACCTGCATCTGACCGCTGCGGGCGTCGCGCTGCGCATGCGCGCCGACGATCCGGCCACGATGGCGGCGCTGCTGGATCGCCGCGGCGAGCTGCAATCGGCGCTGGAGGCCGCCAACCTGGCGCTGGCCGGCATGGTGGTGGAAGAGCAATGACCAAGGTACGGCGATGAACTCCGACGCCCGGCCCGATGTACGCGGCGAAGCGGTCGCCCTCGCCTACAACGCGGGCGAGGCGGCGCCCCGCGTGGTGGCCAAGGGGCGCGGCGTGGTGGCGCGCGAGATCATCGAGCGCGCGCGCGAGGCGGGTGTCTATGTGCATGAATCGCCCGAACTGGTGAGCCTGCTGATGCAGGTGGATCTCGACGCGCGCATCCCGCCGCAGCTCTACGTTGCGGTCGCCGAACTGCTGGCCTGGCTCTACCGTGTCGAACAGGGCGCCGAAGCCGGCAACGCACCCGTCCCCGCGCACGGCAGCCTGCCGGAGAGCCTGCCGCGCCGGGGAGCAGGCGCACAGGCGGGCTGAGTCGTGCTATAAGCCACGACTGCCTCCCGACTCGACTCATCCGCCCACCCAGCTCCTGGTTGCGCAATCCACTTACCATGGCCACCGACGACAAGCTGACCCGTGTGGAACTGCTGCAAGCCGACGACGAGTCGCGTTACCTGCTGCGCGACCCATTGGAAATTGTGCACCTGATCCGCATGCTGGCAGCCGAGCGCGCCCTGGTCACGGCTTACCTTGCTCCGGGCAGCCAGTCCCTCCTGACGATGGTGCTCGGCGTGACGTCCGGTGAAGACGCCGTCCTGCTCGATGGCAGCACGTCCGAGGCGATCAACCGCCAGGTCGAGCTCGCCGAGCGGATCACCTGCATCACCCACCTCGACAAGGTGCGGGTGCAGTTCAGCCTCGGTACGCCGTCGCGCCAGGCCACGGGGAACGGAGCGGTGTTCAGCACTGCGCTGCCGACCGAGGTCCTGCGCCTGCAGCGGCGCGATTTTTTCCGCCTCAACACGCCTGTGGCGCAGACCGTGCTGTGTTCGATCCCGCTGGACACGCGGCATGGAATCGGCGGGCGGGTGGAGATGCGCATCCTCGACATCAGCACCGGCGGCATCGCCGTTGCTGTGCCGCCCAGCGGCCTGGCGCTCGTGCCCGGGATGTCGTTCGACGGTTGTCAGCTCAAGCTGCCCGCCAGCGAGCCGATATCTGCGCAGCTCACCGTGCGCAACGTGTTTCGCCTGGTCACCCGCAACGGCACCGAGATGCTCCGTGCCGGCTGCCAATTCACCGGATTGTCGCCGCAAGCCGAAGGCATGATCCAGCGCTACATCATGAAGAACGAAAAGCAGCGCAGCGCCCTAGCCCGCAGCCGCCACTGAAGAAGCCATGTCCCAGCCAGAGCAAGACCGCGCCCAAGGCAGCGAACCCGACCGCATCCAGCCGCTGCCGACCGAAGGCCTGGACAAGTACCTGCTGCATGGCCCGCGACAGATCCGTCAGTTGCTGCAGTCGCTGAGCGATGCCCATGCGCTGGTGAGCGTGCATCTGACGCCGGGGCGCGAATCCTTCCTCAGCGCCATCGTCTCGCTGGCCGACGACGAGAGCGCGGTCTATCTCGATGCCTGCATCGATGAAGGCACGAACCGCCGCGCCACCCAAGCCGGCAAGCTGCTGTGCGTGACCCAGCTCGAACGCATCCGCATCCAGTTTTCGCTCGAGGCGGCGGCACTGGCCACCCTGGACGGCCGCACGGCCCTGCGGGCGCCGCTGCCCGCACAGATGCTGCGTCTGCAGCGGCGCGAGAGTTATCGGCTGCACGTGCCGCTCAGCCACGAAGCACGGTGCGCGCTCCCCCGGCCGGATGGCGGACCGCGCCTGCCGGTCAGGATCATCGACATCGGCGCCGGCGGGATTGCCTTCCATCTGGCACCGGACGCCCTGCACGTCGAATTGGGAATGGAACTGGCAGGCTGCCTGCTGACGCTTCCCGATGTCGAACCCATGGTGGTAGCGCTCGAGGTGCGCAACATCACGACGCAACCCAGCCGCAGCGGCAGCGACAACCTGCGCGTCGGCTGCCGCTTCGCGGCCCTGCCCCGCGGCGCCGACACGGCGATCCAGCGCTACATCCTGCGAACTGAAAGGGAACTCAACGCACGCGAACGCGGCGGGCTCTAACAGCGGCGCTCGCCGCTCCCACGCGAATAGTTGCCGGATGCGAGCGGATGCCGCTCACACCGACATGTTCATGATGTCCTGATATGCGGTGACGAGGCGGTTGCGCACCTGGACCATCTGCTGAAACGACAGGTTGGCCTTCTGCAGGTTGACCATCACGTCCTGCAGATTGACGTTGGGATCGCCGGCGGAGAAGTTCTGCGCCATTTCCCGTGCCTCGTTCTGCGCGGCGCTGACGTCCTTCAGCGCGCCGTTGAGCACGTCGGCAAAATTGACGCCGCCGGCCGCCTCTTCGGGCTGCACCGGCTTGTTCTGCGCTGCCTGTGAGACAGAGCGCAGTTCGCTGAGCATCTGGTCGATTCCGCGGGTGTCCATATCCTCGCCCCCGGCTGCGGGTGGTACGTGATAAACGATTCCAATCTAGCACAGCAAACTGCATGCCACCATGCCGGCGCAGGCTAGATGTCGTAGCCCTCGTCGCGGTACTGCTGCAGCTTGTAGCGCAGCGTGCGCTCGGAAATGCCCAGTTTTTCAACGGTCTTCTTGCGCGAGCCACCCAGCTCGCGCAGCGTTGCGAGGATGTGCTCGCGCTCCAGGTCCTTCATGTTGGACGTCCGTGCGCCATCGGTTGGAGGCGCTGCGGCGGCAGGAGCGGCAAATCTTGCCGGTTCCGGCACGGGCGCGGCTGCCGGTGGCGCGGGCGAGGCGGCAGCCTGTTGCACCATCGCCCCGCTCGCCGTTCCGCCGCCGTCCCAGTGCGGCAGGCACAGGCGGATCGTCTCCGGCGTGACGGTGTCACCCGCGGTCAGGATCAGCACCCGGTGCATGGTGTTCTCCAGCTCGCGCACATTGCCAGGCCAGTTGTAGCGCTCCAGCAGGGCCTCGGCCTCCGGCGACAGGCGCACCTGGCGCTTGAGCAGCGCCGCATGGCGGGCGAGGAAGTGGCGCGCCAGCGGCACGATGTCGCCCGCGCGCTCGCGCAAGGCCGGGATGGCCAGCGGGAAGACGTTGAGGCGGTAATAGAGGTCCTCGCGGAAGCGGCCGGCCGCCACCTCCTTCACCATGTCGCGGTTGGAGGTGGCCAGCACGCGGATGTCGAGCGGCACCGGCTTCTTGCCGCCGACGCGCTCGACCTCGCGTTCCTGCAGCACGCGCAGGAGCTTGGCCTGCAGGCCGAGCGGCATCTCGGAGATCTCGTCGAGGAGCAGCGTGCCGTTCTGCGCCTGCTCGAACTTGCCCGGCTGGGCGGCCTGCGCGCCGGTGAAGGCGCCCTTCTCGTGGCCGAACAGCGTAGCCTCGAGCAGGCTGTCCGGGATCGCGGCACAGTTGATGGCGACGAAAGGCCCGGCAGCGCGCGGCGAATGGGCATGGATGTAGCGCGCGAAGACTTCCTTGCCGGTGCCGGACTCACCCGACAGCAGCACGGTGGCGTCGGTTTCGGCCACGCGCGCGGCGAGCGCGAGCAGGTTGCGGGTGTGTGGATCGTCGGCGATGGTGTCGTCGCCTTCTTCCTGCACCGCCGCGTAGCGGCGCACGTTCTCGAGCAGCACTTCGGGCTCGAAAGGCTTCATCAGGAAGTCGCAGGCACCGCCGCGCATCGCCGCCACCGCCTTGTCGACGTCGCCATACGCGGTCATCAGCAGCACCGGCAGTTGCGGCAGGCGCGCGCGGATCTCGTGCAGCAATTGCAGGCCGTCCATGGGCTGCATGCGCAGGTCGGTGACGACGATGTTGAACGCCTGGCGCTCGAGCTCGACCAGCGCCGCGGGCCCGCCGTCGACGCCCGTGACCTGGTGGTGCGCCATTTCCAGCGTGAAGCACACCGCGTCGCGCAGCGCGGCGTCGTCCTCGACGACGAGAATGTTGAGTGCCTGGGTCATGATTGATGGATCGCCTCGGCGCCTGCTTCGCCACCGGCAGCCAGCGGCAGGGCAAGCGTGAAGATGGCGCCCTGCCCGGGCGCGGAGCGCAGCGTGATGTCGCCGCCGTGGCCACGCGCCACGCCACGGGCGATGGCCAGCCCCAGCCCGGTGCCGTCGGCGCGGGTGGTGAAAAAGGGATCGAACAGGCGCGACTGCAGCTCGGGTGGCACACCACGTCCGCTGTCGCGCACGATGAAGCGCAGGCCAGGCTGCGCGGATGCGGTGGCCGCGTCACTGCCGGCGGCGTCGAGTTCCACGCGCAGACTGACGCTGCCGCCCGCCTCCGTGGCCTGGATGGCGTTCTCCAGCAAATTGGTGAGCGCGCCGGCGAGCGCCTTGCGGTCGCCATGCAGCGCGGCATCGCCACAATCGCAGACGCACTGGAAGTCGAGCTGGCGCGCGCGCGCCAGCGGCTCCAGGGTGTGCGCCAGCTCCGCGGCCAGTTCGCAGGCACCGAAACGCTGCCGGCCGAGGCTGTCGCCACGGGCAAAGAGCAGCATGTCGCGGATCAGGCGCTCGAGGTAGCGCAGGCGTTCGATGGCGCGGTCGGCCACCCTGGCCCGCTCTGCCGCGCCCAGCTCGGCCTGGCGCAGGTTGCCGGTGTAGAGCAGCGCGGCAGCGAGCGGTGTGCGCAACTGATGGGCGAGGCCGGCGACCATCTCGCCCATCGCGGCGAGGCGCTCATTGCGCTCGGCCGTCAGGCGCATCTGATGGGTGTCGGTGATGTCGTGCAACAGCAGGATGCGCTCGTCGCCCGACTCCAGCGCCGTCTCCGACAGGGCGAGGCGCGAGGTCTCGCCAGATCGGGCGAGGGTCAGTTCGCCGGGGGTCTCGGTGGCTTGCAGCGCGCGCCCAACCTCGTCCCAGTCGCGCCCGGCGAGCTCGGCGCCGAAGAGGGCCTCGGCGGCGCGATTCACCTGCACCACCCGCCCACTTCGATCGAGCACCACCACGCCGGCGGGCAGCGCGCCCATCAGCATGGTGAGCCGCTCGGTGAGCTGCGCGACCTGGCCTTGCAGCGCGTTGTATGCGGTGGACAACTCCTCCGAGGCGCGGCTGAACAGCGCGAACGCTTCGGCAAGCTGCGCTGCGTCCAGCGCGGGAGCGGGTGGCGTGGCGGGATCGATGGCGGGTTTCACGGCGGTCACTGTAGCCGATACCCTGCCATGGTAGCCGGCAAACAGGCGGCAAAAAATGCCGCTTTTCCTGCCGTCCCGCTTGAGCCGGCCGACGGACAATGCCGTCATCCGTCAAAGTGCACGCAACAGGATCGTCGCCATGGCAACCGCTGAAAACACCGCCGACGCTGCCCTCGGCGCCGCGCCCGCCGAGGGCGGTCCGCCGTCGCGCCTGCAGCAGACGCTGCAGAACATCAACGCGCTGAGCCAGCGCCAGAAGATCGCCGCGGCGGCGGCCATTGCCCTCGCCATTGCGCTGATCGTCGGTGCGCTGCTGTGGAACCGCCAGCCCGAGTACGCGGTGCTGTTCTCCAACCTGGAAGAGCGTGACGGCGGCCAGATCATTGCGGCGCTGCAGCAGCAGAACGTGCCCTATCGCATGTCCGACAACGGCAGCGCGATCCTCGTGCCGCAGGCCGCCGTGCATGAAATCCGCCTGCGGCTGGCGGCCAATGGCCTGCCCAAGGGCGGCCTGGCGGGGTTCGAGCTGATGGATGGCCAGAAGCTGGGCATTTCGCAGTTCAACGAGCAAATCAACTACCAGCGCGCGCTCGAAGGCGAACTGTCGCGCACCGTGCAGTCGATCGCCACGGTCGCCAGCGCACGGGTGCACCTGGCCATCCCGCGGCAGACCGCCTTCCTGCGCGACGACCAGAAGCCGACCGCCTCGGTGATGGTGAACCTGCGCCCGGGACGCACGCTCGATGCGAACCAGGTGGCGGGCATCGTCCATCTGGTGTCGTCCAGCGTGCCGCGCATGACGGCCTCGGGCGTCAGCATCATCAACCAGGACGGCGAGCTGCTCACGCAGCAGGCCGATCCCCTGCGCCGGGCCGGCATGGACCCCACCCAGCTCGACTACGTGCGCGAGCTCGAAGCCGGCTTCATCCGCCGCATCGAGAACATCCTGGGACCCATGCTGGGCAAGGACAACTTCCGCGCGCAGGTCGCGGCCGACGTCGACTTCAACCAGGTGGAGCAGACGGCCGAGACCTACAAGCCCAACCCCACGCCCGACCAGGCGATCCGCAGCCAGCAGACGAACGAACAGGTCAACCCGGCGCCGGGCGCGATGGGCGTGCCGGGCGCGCTGAGCAACCAGCCGCCGGTGCCGGCGACGGCGCCCATCACCTCGCCGGCGGTGCCGGGCGGGGCCGGCGCGGGCGTGGCGGGCGCGGGCAGCAGCACCCGCAGCGCGGTGCTCAACTACGAACTCGATCGCACCGTCCAGCACGTCAAGCAGTCGATCGGCCAGGTCAAGCGCCTTTCGGTGGCGGTGGTGGTGAACAACCGCTCGGCCACCGCGCCCGACGGCCAGACACAGAACCTGCCGCCGAGCGAGGAGGAGATCGCACGCATCACCAACCTGGTGCGCGAGGCGGTCGGCTACAACGCCAATCGCGGCGACACCATCAACGTGGCGAGCAGCAGCTTCACTGCGCCGGCGACCGAGGCCGCACTGCCACTGTGGAAGGATCCGCAGATGCTGGATCTGGGCAAGGAGCTCGCCCGTTGGCTGATCGTGCTGCTGGTGATCCTGCTCGTGTATCTTGCGGTGGTCCGCCCGCTGGTGCGCGCCGTCGTTCCGCCCAAGGAAGAGCAGGCGGAGGAAGAGGCAGCCGCCGTTGCGGGCGAAGAGCTCGAGGAAGGCGAGGAAGGCGTGCAGGTCAGCCTCTCCGGCGCCACCGAGGAGGACAGCTACGAAGCCCATCTGGAGCGCGCGCGCAACCTCGCGCGCAATGACCCGAGGACGGTCGCCAACCTGATCAAGGAGTGGATGGGCGCCACCGAGGAGGGCCGCAAGTGACGACACCGGAAGAAGGCCTGGAGAAGGCCGCCCTGCTGCTGATGACCCTGGGCGCCGACGAGGCGGCCGAGGTGTTGAAGCACCTTGGCCCGCGCGAAGTCCAGAAGCTGACGATGAAGATGGCCACCATGCCGGCGCAGGCGCGCAGCAAGGTCGATCCGCTGCTGGTCGAGTTGAACGAGCACTTCGGCAAGGGTGCGCTGATCCAGTCCGACGAGGACCAGTTGCGCAGGATGCTCACCAAGGCGCTCGGCGACGAGCGTGCGGGCCAGTTGCTGTCGCGCATGGTGCAGGGATCGGACACGGCCGGCATCGAGGCGCTGAAGTGGATGGACGCGGCGACGGCGGCCGACCTCATCCGCGAAGAGCATCCGCAGATCATCGCCACCATCCTGGTGCATCTCGAATTCGACCAGGCGGGCGACATCCTCAAGCACTTCAACGACCGCCTGCGCAACGACGTGGTGCTGCGCATCGCCACCCTGGACGGCGTGCAGCCGACCGCGCTGAAGGAGCTCAACGAGGCCCTGTCGCGGATGCTGGCCGGCGCGACGACGGTGAAGAAGGCGGCGATGGGCGGCGTGCGCCACGCGGCCGAGATCCTCAACTTCGTCGGTTCGGCGCAGGAGACCGCGGTGATCGACAGCGTGCGCGAGTACGACCCCGAGCTGGCACAGAAGATCCTCGACGAGATGTTCGTCTTCGACAACCTCGTCGACATCGACGACCGCGGCATCCAGACGATCCTGCGCGAGGTGCAGTCCGACTCGCTGATCGTCGCCCTCAAGGGTGCGACACCCGAACTGCGCGACAAGATCTTCCGCAACATGTCGAGCCGCGCCGCCGAGATGATGCGCGAGGATCTCGAATCGCGCGGGCCGGTGCGCCTGTCCGAGGTCGAGGCCGAGCAGAAGGAAATCCTCAAGATCGTGCGGCGCCTGGCCGAGGAAGGCCAGGTGATGATGGCCGGCAAGGGAGGCGACGATGGCTTCGTGTAAGCCTGCCGTACGCCCATGCCGCGGCCGGGAGCGGCGATGACCATCAGCCGCCACCAGGCGGTAGGCGCCTATCGCCGCTGGGAGCCGGTCGATTTCGACGCGCCCGAAACCCCCGCTGCGGCCGAGCTTCCCGTTGCGCCCGCCGCGCTCGATCCAGCGGCGATCCCGCAAGCACCCGAACCCGAGCCCGACCCGCTCGGCGACGTGCAGTTGCCGACCGCCGAGGACATCGAGCGCATGCACGAGGAGGCGCGCGCCGCCGGCCACGCCGAGGGCTACGCGGCAGGCCACGCCGCCGGCTTCGAGGCGGGCCGCGAGGCCGGGCATGCGGAGGGAGCGGCACGCGTGGAGGAAGCCGTGCGGCGACTGACGGACCTTTCCGCCGACCTGGACAAGGCCTTGAGTCAGCTCGACCAGGAGGTCGCCGAGGAGCTGATGGCGTTGTCGATCGAGATCGCACGGCAGATGGTGCAGCACACGCTGGCGGTGCACCCCGAGACCGTGCTGCAAACCGTGCGCAACGCGCTGCTGCAGATGCCCCAGGGCCACGCCCAGATCCGCCTGCACCCGGACGACCTGGCGCTGGTGCGCGAAAACATGGGCGAGCAGCTCGGCCACGCCGGCCATCGCCTCGTCGAGGACGCCGAACTGTCGCGCGGCAGTTGCCGCATCGACAGCCTTGGCGCCCAGGTCGACGCCACGCTGGAGCGGCGCTGGCGGCGCATCCTCGAGTCGCTCGGCCATGAGCGGGCGGCATGGCAGCCTGCCGATGACGGCGGAGAAGGATGATGGAACACCACGGGGCCCTGTGGCGCAGCTTCCTGAAAAGCGGCGCGAGCCTGGTGGGCAGTTGCAACCCGCTGGAAGTATCGGGCCGCCTGACGCGCATCAACGGCCTCGTCATGGAGGCCGCGGGCCTCAAGCTGCCGCTGGGGTCCGGCTGCCGCGTGCTGGTGCCGGGCGGCGGCGCGGTGGAAGCCGAAGTCGTGGGTTTCAACGGCGAGAAGCTGTTCATGATGCCGACCGACGATGTCTTCGGCCTGGCGCCGGGTGCGCGCGTGCTGCCGATGGAAGTGGGCACGCCGCGCCTGGTGCTGGGCAAGCACATCGGCCCGCGCCGGCGCGCCGCCGACCGCGCCAAGCACCTGCCGGTGGGCGACGCCCTGCTCGGCCGCGTGGTCGATGGCGCCGGGCGCCCGCTCGACGGGCTGGGGCCGCTGACGACGCAGGAGACGCGCTCGCTGCAGGGCCGCGCCTTCAACCCGCTGGCGCGGGCGCCGATCTCGCAGCCGCTGGACGTCGGCATCCGCGCCATCAACGCCCTGCTCACCGTGGGGCGCGGCCAGCGCCTGGGCCTGTTCGCCGGCTCCGGGGTGGGCAAGTCGGTGCTGATCGGCATGATGGCGCGCTATACCGCGGCCGACATCATCGTCGTCGGCCTGATCGGCGAGCGTGGCCGCGAGGTGAAGGAGTTCATCGAGCAGAGCCTGGGCGCCGAGGGCCTCGCGCGCTCGGTGGTGGTGGCGGCGCCGGCCGACACCAGCCCGCTGATGCGCATGCAGGGCGCATCCTATGCGACCACCGTGGCGGAGTATTTCCGCGACCAGGGCAAGCAGGTGCTGCTGATCATGGATTCGCTGACCCGCTATGCGATGGCCCAGCGTGAGATCGCCCTGGCGATCGGAGAGCCGCCGGTGACGCGCGGCTACCCGCCGAGCGTATTCGCACGCCTGCCGGCGCTGGTCGAGCGCGCGGGCAACGGGCCCGAAGGCGGCGGCTCCATCACCGCCTTCTACACCGTGCTGGCCGAGGGCGACGACCAGCAGGACCCGATCGCCGATTCGGCGCGCGCCATTCTCGACGGCCACTTCGTGCTGTCGCGCAGCCTGGCCGACCAGGGTCACTACCCGGCGATCGACATCGAGCAGTCGATCTCGCGCGCGATGCACAACCTCGTCGGCGACGACCACTTCGCGGTGGTGCGCCAGTTCAAGCAGTTCTTCTCGCGCTACCAGCGCTCGCGCGACCTGATCGCAGTGGGCGCCTACCAGCCCGGCGCCGATCCGATGCTGGACATGGCGGTCAAGCTCTACCCGCGGCTGGAGGCCTTCCTGCAGCAGGGCATCCACGAGCGCGAAGGCTATGACGGTGCCCTCGCGAAGCTGGCCGAGGTATTTTCCACGCCGGCGTGAAGGCGGACGCATACGGCGTGCGGACACCGCGTTAGAATCGCGCACTGCTTCTGCTGCAACCGAAAACCAAGACCCTCACGATGAGCAGCCGCTTCCATCTCCAACCCCTGCTCGATCTCGCGCAGACGCGCACCGACGAAGCCGCGCGCAAGCTGGGCGAGCTCATCGCGGGCGAGCGCTCGGTGGAGCAGAAGCTCAAGCAACTGGAAGACTACCGGCAGGAATACCACGAGCGCTTCATGCAGGCCGTGCGTGACGGCATCGGACCCGAGGCGTGGCGCAACTTCACCGCCTTCATCGGCCGCCTGGACGACGCCATTGCCATGCAGCGCAGCATCGTCGAGCAATCCCGGGCGCAGACCGCGCAAGGCCAGCAGTCGTGGCTCGACCAGCGCAACAGGCTGAAGGCCTTCGACACCCTGTCTCAGCGCCATCAGGCCGGCGTGTCGCGCAGCGAGGCCAGGCAGGAACAGAAGCTCACCGACGAGCACGCCGCACGGCGCAGCCGCCAGGACGACGACGCCTGATCCAGCAGTCGAATGCGCCGCGCTTCAACGCTGCGCGCATGGCATGAAGCTTGCTGAAAGCTCATCGACGCTTTTCAGGATCCTCCAGACAGAGGTCACCGCCATGCCTGCTTCCGTTTCTCCAAGCAACACGATGCTCGGGCTCGCCCGGACGCTGTTCGCCTCCTCGGCGCAATCCGGCGCCAGGGACCTGCCGACGGACTCCACCGGAGTTTCGTTCTCGAGCACGCTGCAAGGCCGGCTCGACAACGCGCCGCCGGCCCGTGCGCCGGGCGCCCACCTCGATGGTGCAGGCCGCCCGCGCGATCCCGAGCGCCCGGCGGAGCGCGAACGCCCCGCCGAGGCTGATCGCTCCGCCGAGGCTGAGCGCCCCGCCGAGCCTGGACACCCCACCGAAACTGCGCGCAGCGACGCCGGGGGGAACGCGGATGACGGCAGCGCCGCCGGCGCCACCAGCAGCGCGCCCGCGGCAGCACGAGGCGGGCAAGGGGCTTCCGGGAGCGGGCAGGAACAAGACGCCGCGGCAGAGAAACTTGCCGAGGCGGGACTGGCCCGCGGCAAGCCGGCAAGGGGTGTCACGCTGGACACCGCAGCGGGCGTCGATACGGCTGCCGCAGCTCAAGCAATCAACGGCACCACGGACGCGCGGGCGCTTGCCGCACTCGTCAAGGCAGGTACGGCGGGCGAAAGGACGGTCTCCGGCGGCACCGACAAATCCAGCGACGCCGACTCCTCTGCCGCAATCGATGCCGGCCTGCCGGCAGATCTTGCCGCCCTGTTGCCCCAGCTTGCCGCTTCGAGAGCGGCGGATGGCGCGCCGAAGCCAGATCCGGCTGTGGATGACAGCCTCGGCAAATCGCTTCAGAATTCCGGCCTGCCGCCGAGAATGGGAGCAGGCACGCAGGGTCCCGACCGCGATGTCGCCGGGGCGCTGATGATGTTGCAGGCACGAGAGAGCGCTGCCGCCGTCGCGGCCGGCAAGCTTGCCGGCGGCCTGCAGCAGGACGTGGAAGCGACCGCATCGGTCTCGGGTGCGAACGCCACGGGCTCGGCACCTGCCAGCGGGCTGCCGCACCAGCTCAGCGAATTTGCGGCGATCCGCGGCCAGGCGATCGCAGCGCGGCCGCTCACGCCGCAACTGCCCGTCCACACGCCGGTCGGCCAGGAGGGCTGGGCAGAGGACGTCGGCAACCGGGTGACGTGGATGCTGGGCCGCGCCGAAAGCAAAGCCGAGCTGGTGCTGACGCCACCCAACCTGGGCAAGCTCGAAGTCTCGATCAACCTCAGCGGCGATCAGACCACGGCGCAGTTCATCGCCGCCAACCAGGCCGCGCGTGATGCGCTCGAGCAGGCCCTGCCGCGCCTGCGCGAGATGCTGGCCGGCGCAGGCATCAACCTGGGTGAAACGAGCGTGAGCACCTCGGGTGAGCAACAGGCCGGGCGCGACAATGGCGGCAGCGGGCGCCATCGCGGGCAAGGCGAGGGCACAGTGGGCGGTGGCGGAGCCACCGTCTGGTTGAGACAGCACGACGGGATGGTCGACACCTTCGTCTGAAGCGCTGGAATTGGGGCGGCTCTGCCCCACTTTTCCACTCTTCGAAGGCGGCAACTCTCCCGGATAATGGAATCTGGAATCTAGGAGAACCGCATGGCGAAGGCGCCAGCCAAACCGGACGCAGCCCCCGAAGCCGCCCCCAGGAAGAAGGGCAAGCTGCTGTTGATCGTCGTCATTGCCTTGCTGGTATTGCTGATCGCGGCAGCAGGGGTGGTGGTGCTGCTGTTGCTGAAGAAGGACAAGGGCGGCGACGACCACGCTGGCCCGGCTGCTGCGGCGGAAGCTGCGCCGCACTCGACGATCGATCTCAGCAAGCCGCCGACCTTCGTGCCGCTGGACCCCTTCACCGTCAATCTGCGACGCGACGAGGGCGACCACTACCTGCAGGCGGTCGTCGTTCTGCGCGTGGGCGACCCGAAGCTGGCCGAAAGCCTCAAGGCCTTCATGCCCGAAGTGCGCCACCGCATCAACCTGCTGTTGTCGTCCAAGCTGCCTTCAGAACTCGCCGACACCGTCGGCCGGGAAAAGCTTGCAGAAGACATCGCCAGCCAGGTAAACGAGGCGCTCGGCTTTCCGGCAAGCACGGATACGCGCGGGCGCACACGCTCGAACGGACCGGTGCAGGCCGTGCTTTTCAACTCCTTCATCATCCAGTGACGGATCGCCGCCATGTCTTCGGACTTTCTTTCCCAGGAGGAGGTTGACGCGCTGTTGCGGGGCGTCACCGGGGAGTCCGACGAACCTGCGGACGATCTCGCCGACCAGAGCGGGGTCAGGCCCTACAACCTCGCCACCCAGGAACGCATCGTGCGTGGGCGCATGCCCACGATGGAGCTGATCAACGAGCGTTTCGCGCGCTACCTGCGCATCGGCATGTTCAACTACATGCACCGCAACGCCGAGGTCTCGGTCGGTCCGATCAAGGTGCAGAAGTACGCGGAGTTCATCCGCAACCTGGTGGTGCCGACCAACCTCAACCTGGTGCTGGGCAAGCCACTGCGCGGCACCGGCCTGGTGGTGTTCGACCCGAACCTGGTGTTCCTGGTGGTCGACAACATGTTCGGCGGCGACGGCCGCTTCCACACGCGGGTCGAGGGGCGGGATTTCACCCCCACCGAGCAGCGCATCATCAAGGCCATGCTCGACGTGGTGTTCGCCGAATATGCACGTGCCTGGGCGCCGGTGTTCAAGCTCGAGCTGGAGTACGTCCGCTCCGAGATGAATTCCCAGTTCGCCAACATCGCCACGCCGTCCGAAGTCGTCGTGGCGACCACCTTCTCGCTCGATTTCGGCGGCGCGCAGGCGGACATGCACGTGTGCTTCCCCTACTCGATGCTGGAGCCGATCCGCGACGTGCTCTACTCGACGATGCAGAGCGACCACCTCACCCAGGACAAACGCTGGATCCGCCTGCTTTCTCGCCAGTTGCAGACAGCCGACGTGGAACTGGTGTGCAACTTCGGCACCGCGCCGGTGACGCTGCGCGACATCGTCGACATGCGCGTCGGCGACATGATCCCGCTCAACGTCCCTGAACTGCTGACGGCTGCAGTGGATGGCGTACCGGTGTTCGAGGGCAGGCAGGGCACGAAGAACGGGCACTACGCGCTGAAGGTCGAGCGCTTCGTCAGTGCGAACGAGAACGACGCCGTACAGCTTCCCGGAGGCCAGAATGGCTGACGACAACCAGATTACCGACGACGACTGGGCTGCCGCGATGCAGGAGCAGGCCTCGGCTGAGGCCGGCTTGGGCGACGACGCCGCGCGCGTGGCTGCCGAACTTGCCGCCGCTGCCATGGACAACTCGCCCTACCAGGCGCGCCCGGCCAGCCAGATCTTCGAGGACTTCGGCGCCACCGGCACCAAGCCGAGCTCGCTGAACGACTTCGACATGATCCTGGACATCCCGGTGCAGATCACCGTCGAGCTCGGCCGCACCAAGCTGTCGATCCGAAACCTGCTGCAACTGGCGCACGGCTCGGTCGTCGAACTCGACGGGCTCGCCGGCGAACCGATGGATGTGCTGGTGAACGGCACGCTGATCGCCCAGGGCGAGGTGGTGGTGGTGAACGACAAGTTCGGCATCCGCCTGACCGACATCATCAGCCCCGCCGAACGCATGCGGAAGATCCGCCACTGATGCGCTGCCTTGCGGCCGGGCGCCATCGCGCCCTCGACCCGTTGCACGACGTGCCGGCCTCACGTTCCCAGCCGGCCTTCGCGGCCGTCACGGCCCTCTTCCTGCTGTCGGCGGCATCGCCGCTGCACGCCGCCGAAACCGCCGCCGCAGCCTCCCCGCCCGGGCCGGATCTCGCCGTCGGCCTCGGCCAGATGGCCTTCGGTCTGGCCGTGGTCATCGCCCTGCTGTTCGCCAGCCTGTGGGTGATCCGGCGGCTGTCGGCGCCGCGTGGCTCGGCCGCGTCGGCGCTGAAGGTGCTGGGCGCGGTGGCGGTCGGCCCGCGCGAGCGCGTGGTGCTGGTCGGCCTGGGCGACACGGTGCTGGTGCTCGGCGTGGCGCCGGGCCAGGTGAGGACCTTGCATGTGCTGCCGGCGGACGAACTGCCCACCCTCGCCGGCGGCACCGCCGCGGCGGTCAGCATGAAGGATTTCCCCGCGTGGCTGCGACAGGCAATGGAGCGCCGCCATGAGCCCTGAGTCGGCGTCCCGCCCTGCGCCGCGCGCGCGGGCTGCTTTCGCACGCGGCGCGACCGCGCTGGCGCTGTTGCTCACTCCGCTTCTGGCCGCTGCGCAAGCCCTGCCGACGCTGACCGCGATGCCGGCGGCCGGCGGCGGCACCACCTACAGCCTCACCATCCAGACGCTGGTGCTGATGACGCTGCTCAGCTTCATCCCGGCGATGGTGCTGATGATGACCAGCTTCACCCGCATCGTCATCGTCTTCGGCCTGCTGCGCCAGGCCATCGGCACGCAGACAGCACCGCCCAACCAGGTGCTGGTGGGCCTGGCGCTGTTCCTCAGCTTCTTCATCATGGCGCCGGTGGCCGAGAAGGTTTACCAGGATGCCTACCTGCCGATGTCGCAGGGCTCGATACAGTTCGAGGAGGCGCTGCAGCGCGCCTCGGTGCCGATGAAGGCCTTCATGCTGAAGCAGGTGCGCGAGCCCGACCTGTCGCTGTTCTCGGGGCTCGCCAAGCTGCCGCCGGTGGAGAAGGCCGAGGATCTGCCGATGCGCGTCGTCATCCCGGCCTTCGTCACTTCCGAGCTCAAGACCGCCTTCCAGATCGGCTTCATCGTGTTCATTCCTTTCATCATCATCGACATGGTCGTCGCCTCGGTGCTGATGTCGATGGGCATGATGATGATGTCGCCGGTCATCGTGTCGCTGCCGTTCAAGATCATGCTGTTCGTGCTGGTCGACGGCTGGACGCTGCTGATCGGCTCGCTGGTGCAGAGCTTCGCCGTGTAGGCGCCGAGGAGACAGGATCATGACCCCCACCGCCGTCGTCGAGCTGGGCCGCCAGGCGATCGAGATCACGCTGCTGGTGTCGGCGCCGCTGTTCATCGCCGCGCTGGTCACCGGCCTGGTGGTGAGCATCTTCCAGGCCGCGACGCAGATCAACGAAATGACCTTGTCGTTCGTGCCGAAGATCGTGGTGATGTTCGTCACCCTCGTGGTGGCGGGCCCGTGGATGATCACCACGCTGACCGACTTCATGCGCCGGCTGTTCGAATCCATTCCGGCGATGATCGGCTGAAGCCGGCGCCCGCCGCCTGCCGCCCGCTCCCCGCCATGCTCAGCGTCACCGCCGCCCAGCTCGACGCCTGGCTCGCCGCGCTGATGTTCCCGCTGGCGCGTCTGCTGGGGCTGTTCTCGTCGGCGCCGGTGTTCTCCAACCGCGGCGTGACGATGCGCGTGCGACTGGCGATCGGCATCGCCGTGGCGATCGCGTTGCTGCCGGCGATGCCGCCGATGCCTGCAGTGCCGCCGGCCTCCGGGCTGGGACTGGCGATCTTCGTGCAGCAGATCTTCATCGGCATCGCCATCGGCTTCATGATGCGCATCGTGTTCGCCGCGGTGGATCTGGCCGGCGCGCTGATCGGCATGCAGATGGGCCTGTCCTTCGCGCTGTTCTTCGACCCGGAAGCGGGCGGCCAGACGGCGGTGATGTCCGATTTCCTCGGCCTCGTCACCCTGCTGCTGTTCCTGTCGATGAACGGGCATCTGCTGCTGATCGACGCCACGGTGAAGAGCTTCGAGTGGCTGCCAGTGGGGGTCGAGCCGGTGCGGGCGCTCGGCTGGGGCTACATCGCGCGGGCCGGCGCAACGGTGTTCGCAGCCGGGCTGCTGCTGTCGCTGCCGGTGGTGGCGGTGCTGCTGGTGGCCAACATCGCGCTCGGCGTGCTGACGCGCGCGGCACCGCAGCTCAACCTTTTCGCCGTCGGCTTCCCGATCACGATGACGGCGGGCTTCATCGGCCTGATGCTGATCTTTGCCAACTTCGCGCCGGTGCTGCAGAGCCTGTTCGAGCGCGGCATGGATACCATCGCGCTGATGCTGGAAGCGCTGGCGCCGCTCCCCGCCGCGCCCCCCTGATCAGAGCTGCGGGAACTGCCGCGACCGCACCAGGCGAACCTCGCCGCTCGCGATACGACGTGCGAAGGGCCGGGTAGCCTCCATGCCTTCCTCGTAGCGCAGCACGTCGTAGCCGGCAAAACCGCCCGCCTCCACCATGCGTTGTGCATTGCGCAGGAAGATCTGCCGCGCCTCGCCCTCGCCGCCGGTGATGAGGGATTTCATGCGCAAGTCCATACGTACCCGGTCGTCGCCGGCGCGGCTGACGTCGATGCTCCAGGTCGGCGCCAGCGGATCGTAGATGGCGTAGGCGACGAGCGCCCCGGCAATGTATTCGGGCTTGAGGTAGGACAGCTTGCTGGCCATCAGCAGCCCGCCGGCGATGCCTGCCACCGTGCCGCCGGAGGCGGCGACTTCGTCGGCGGTCACGCCGGCAAAGGTCGCCTGGCCGTTCGGCGTGGTCGAGCATGCCGCGGCCGCGAGCGCAACGCCCAGCGCAAGGCACAACGGACCAATCCGCATCGACATCGTCATGCTCAATTGAGGTAGTTGAAAAGAGACAGCCCGGTGATCTTCAGGAACGACTGCTGCGCCGCCTGCAGGATGGTCTGCTGCTGGCTCAGACGCGAAAGCGCCTCGTTGTAGTCGAGATCCTGCAGGTTGGACAGGGTCGTCGCGTACTGCAGGTCCAGGTCGCTGCCGATCGTGCCGAGCTGGTCGATCTCGACCTGCTGCGAGCCGATCTGCGCCTGCGCACTCAGTACCCTGTCGAAATTGCGGTCGATGCCATCGAGCGCGGTCGTGACCGCTGTCGACACGCCCGATGCCGGCCCCTCGAGCGCGTGGATGAAGGTGGACAGCGTGGCGAACACGCCGGAATCGTCGCTGCCGAAGACCTGCTGCCCGGCGAACGTGGTGGGCATGAAACGCGACGAGGAGACCTGCATCGTGCGCGAGCCCTGGTCGCCCTGGTAGCTGACGCCCGCGTCCGGATTGCCGCTGAAGGCCGGATCCCGCGACTGGTAGCCGGCGAACAGGTAGTCGCCGTTGGCGTCACGGGTGTTGGCGATGGCCAGCATCGCGTCGAACTGCGCCCGCAGGTCGGTGGCGATGGCACGGCGGTCGCTGTCTGACAATACCGGATTGCCGGCCTCCAGCACACGGTCGCGCGCGTACTGCAGGATGTCGCCGGCGCCGGTCAGTTGTCCGTCCACCAGCTTGAGCGCATCTCCGGCGTAGCCCTGGTTGCGCGTGAACTGCGCATTCACGCTGCGCGACTGGGTGACGTCGAGCGCCTGCGCAGAGGCCACGGGGTCGTCCGCAGGCGTGAGCACCTTGCGCCCGGTCGCGATCTGCTGCGCGGTGTAGAGCAAGGAGGCGGACTGCTGCTGCAGCGCGCCCACGCTCTGTTCGTAGATCATGTTGGTCGAGATGCGCATGATGCGCTCCTGCTATCAGCGGCCGATCGCCAGCATGGTATCGAAAAGCGTCTGGGCAACCGACATGACCCGCGCCGACGCCTGGTAGGCCTGCTGGAAGCGGACGAGGTTGGCGGCCTCCTCATCCAGGTTCACCCCCGACACCGAGTCACGCGTGGCCTTGGCCTGTGCCAGCAGCGCATCCTGCGCCTTCTCCCCGGTCTGCACTTCGCGCGCCTTGTTGCCCACCTTGCCGACGAGCTGCGCGTAGGCGTTGTTCAGCGTCGCAGTGGGCGTGCCGCTGGCGTCGTTGAACATCAGCTTGGTGGTCTGCAGGGCACCCAGGAGCACAGCGTTGCGGTTATCGGCAACGCCGCCGGCGTTGTCGGCGAGCGCGAAGCTGTCCGACACATTGGTACTTGCATTTACGTCAGGAATGCCGGAGATCTTGAATGACAACGAGACTCCGCCCGGGCCGGTCACATTCACCACCTTGCCCGAACCTCCATCGGTCGCCGGGTCGTAAGCGAAGGATGTGGGAGAGTATCCGGCGGCGGCACCCGAGATTTCGAAAAGTTTGCTCGCCTTGTTGAACGTGTAGGTCAGCGACGGGAAGCTCAACGCGGTGCCTGCCGCAGCCGACGAAACGCCGGTCAAGCGCACATCGCTGATTCGCATCGACCCGACATTGCCCGGCGGCGTGCTGCCGAGCACCGCGCCTGCCGCGGCGACGAGCGTCGGGTCGCTGATGGCCATCGCGATCCGGCCGCCACTGTCGAAGGTGAAGAAGTCTCGGCCGAGCTTGCCGTCCAGATCCAGGCCGAGGCGATGCTGCGCGTTGAAAGCGTTGGCAAGCGAGGTGGCGATGTCGCTGAGGCTACCTTGCGCAGAAACCAGCGCCTCACGCCTGAACGCAAGCAGGCCGCCCAGGCTGCCGCCGGTCAGCAGGCTTTCGGAAAGCGGCGAAGCGGAACCATCACGGCCGATCAGCGTGATGCCGACCCCGCCGCCTTCGCCGGCGCCCGGCGCGGTGCCAAGCTGCGCGGCGTCGTTGCCCAGGACCAGGCGCTGCCCGCTGCCGATGAAGACCGAGATCGAGCCGTCGTCCTGCGGCAACGTGGTGGCGCGCACGAGCTGGTTCAGCCCCGTCACTGCCTTGTCGCGCAGGTCGTACAGGTCATTGGCCGTGGCGCCGCCACTGGTGGCGCGCGAGTCGAGGATGCGCTGGTTCAGCTCCGCGATCTGGCGGGCGTAGCTGTTGATGCTGCTGACCGTCGCATCGATGTCGGCATCCACACCCCGGCTGATCTCGTCAAGCCGCCCACCGAGCGACTGGAAGCGCGCGACCAGGGATTCGCCGGTCGACAGCAGCGCCTGACGCGAGGCGATGTTCGTCGGGTTCGCCGACACGTCCTGCGCGGCGGCGAAGAAATCGGCCATCGCCGGCGCCAGGCCGACCGATGGATCGCCGAGCAGGTTGTCCACCTGGCTGACCTGCTGGCTGTAGGCCGCGTACTCGGCGCGGCGGTTGTCGTTGAGCATGACCTGGCCTTCCAGGTACTGGCTGTAGGAGCGCTGCACGGAATCCACCTCCGTGCCCTGGCCGAAGAAGGAACCACCCCTGAGCAAGGGCTCCGCGTTGCTCTGCTGCACCGTCTGCCGGTGATAGCCGGGCGTGGCCGCATTGCTGATGTTGTGCGATGTGGTGGTGAGCTGCGCCTGGGCGGCGTAGAGACCGGTCAGTCCGATGTTCAGCAGGCTCGACATGGCAATGTTCCTGATACGCGAAGTCAGGCAACAATCAGCAAGATCCTTGCCAGCAACGCCTCAGAACTCCCTCGAAGCTCAGGCCGCCGAAGCGAGCGCGTTGCGCAACGTGCTGCCGCCGATGATGCGGGCGAGCTTGTCGGCGTACATCGGATCGGTCGCATAGCCCGCCTGCTGCAGCCCACGCGCGAAGCCGTCGGCGTCGCGCTGGCCGAGCACCGCCGCGTAGCGCGGGCTGCTCGACAGCAGGCGCGCGTAGTCGGCAAAGGATTCGGCATACGACCCGTAGGCGCGGAAGTTCGACGGCTCGCTGTAGGCGCGCCCGTTGGCGTATTCGGTGGCGCTCACATTCACCGTGCGCCCGCCCCAACTGCTGCCGGCCTTGATGTTGAAGAGGTTGTAGCTGGGGCTGCCATCCGCCTGGCGAAGCTGCCTTTCGCCCCAGCCGGTTTCCAGCGCGGCCTGCGCCACCATGAACTGCGGCGGGATGCCCGTCTTGCGGCTGGCTTCGACCGCGTGCGGCCAGACATCGGCAACGAACGATTTCGCTCGCGTCGACAGCGCGCCTGTCGCCTCGCGCGCGGAGCGGATCGCATCGCTGAGCCGGGCCTGCAGCGCCGCGCGCTCGGCCACGGCGGTGATGTCGTCGACGGCGCCGGAGTCGCCCCGTGGCGTACCGGTGATCGCCAACGCGCCGGCGCCCTGCGACAAGGCGGCAAGCGCACCGGCAGCGCTTTCCGCAGCGGGCATGCGGGCGGCAGGAATTGCCGCCCGCCGCACGACGTTGGCAAGATCGAAGCCGGCGGAAGGCCCGGCATTGCCGGTGTCGAGCGCCTCGAGCGCACCGCCGGCGGCCTTGCCGCCCAGTTGTCGATACAAGGTTTCGGCCAGACCGGTGCCCTTGCCCTGCGCCATGTTCAGTGAAAGTTGCTGGTCGAGCAGCCCCTGGAAGAGCTTGCCCTGCTCGCTGTCGAGCAAACCGCCAGAAGGCGTGGCGTCGCGCATGGACTTCATCACCATCTGCACGAACAACGCCTCGAACTGTTTCGCTGCCGCACGCAAGGCCTGGTCGGACTGGCCGTCGGTGCGCGCCAGGCGCTTGAGATCGCCCAGCGAGTTGGGATCGAGCGCGTTGAGCTGCACGCCGGCGTTGATGTTCGCTGCCGTCATGGTCGCGGCCTCAGATGACCTCGAGCTCGGCGCGCAGCGCACCGGCCGACTTCATCGCCTGCAGGATGCTGACGAGGTCCATCGGCTTGGCGCCGAGGGCGTTGAGCGCCTTGACCACGTCGGCGAGATTCGCCCCGCCCTTGACGTTGAACAGCGCCCCACCCTCGCGCTCGATGTCCACCTGGCCGCGCTGCGTCACCACCGTCTGGCCGCCGGAGAGCGGCCCGGGCTGGCTGACCTGGGCCTCGTTGTTCACCGTCACCGTGAGGTTGCCGTGCGCGACCGCGCAGTTCTGCAGCGTCACCTTCTGGTTCATCACGACCGAGCCGGTACGCGAATTGACGATCACCTTCGCTGGCTGCACCGCCGGCGTCACGTCCAGGTTCTCGAGCTGGCCCAGGAAGGCGACGCGGGCAGTCGAATCCAGCGGCGCGCGCACCTGGATGCTGCGCCCGTCCAGCGCCTGCGCCGAGCCCGGCGAGGCGTGGTTGATGGCGTCGACGACCCGGCGCGCGGTGCCGAAGTCCGTGTCATTGAGCTCGAAGAAGACGTACTCGCCCTGGCCCAGCAATGCCGGAACCGTCCGCTCCACGGTGGCGCCAGCCGGAATGCGTCCGGCGGACAGGTGGTTGATCGTCTGCGACGTGCCACCCGCGGATGCGCCCGCGCCCCCCACCACCATGTTGCCCTGGGCGATGGCATAGATCTGACCATCTGCGCCCTTCAGCGGCGTCATCACCAGCGTGCCGCCGCGCAGGCTCTTGGCATTGCCGATGGACGACACGGTGACGTCCAGGTTCTGGCCCGGGCGCGCGAAAGGCGGCAAGGTGGCGGTCACCATGACCGCGGCCACGTTCTTCAACTGCAGGTTGGTGCCCGGCGGCAGGGTGACGCCCATGTTGCCCAGCATGTTGGCGATGCTCTGCACGGTGAAGGGCGTCTGCGTGGTCTGGTCGCCGGAGCCGTCCAGGCCTACCACCAGGCCGTAGCCCGCGAGCTGGTTGTCTCGCACGCCGGCGATCGACGCGAGGTCCTTGATGCGTTCGGCAGCCGCGGGCTGCACGGCAACCATGGCCGCAGCGACAAGCCCGGATGCCAGCAGGCGCGCGAAAATTCGGGGGGTGTTGCGCATGTGATTGACTCAGAAGGGCAGGATGGCGACGAAGAAGCGCTGCAGCCAGCCCATGGTGTTGGATTCGTCGATGAAGCCGCTGCCGCGATACTCGATGCGCGCGTCGGCCACCTGGGTGGACTGCACGGTGTTCGCCGCCGTCACCGTGTTCGGGTTGATCACGCCCGAGAAGCGGATGAACTCGTTGCCCTGGTTGATCGCGACCATCTTCTCGCCCGACACCAGCAGGTTGCCGTTCGGATAGACGTCGATCACCGTCACCGTGATCGTGCCGTTGAAGGCGTTGTTGGCGGCCGCAGCACCCTTGCCGGAGAAATCCGACTTGGCGCCCGCGTCGGCATTGAGGCCGGCCAGGCCACCGAGTGGCAGTTTCGACGTGGCATTGATGCCGCCGCTGAGACTGGACTCGCGGCCGGCGCTGGCATTGGCGTTCTTCTGCGCGGTGTTGCGCTCCACCAGGTTGATGGTGATCGTGTCGCCGACGTTGCGCGCGCGACGGTCCTCGAACAGCGGCCGGCCGTAGCCCGGCTGGAAGATCGCGCCGGAGGAAGGCATCGCCTGCGGCCTCGCCTCGGGTCTCGCGGTCATCGGCTGGTGCACGGTCGTGGGCGGCGTCGAGTAGATCGACGCGCAGCCCGATATCAGGGCCGCGCCGACGAGTGCGAATGCACCGCTCGTTCTCATGATGCGTTTCCTCAAAGCTGCGTCAGCCGGCTCAGCATCTGGTCCGAAGTCGAAATGGCGCGCGAGTTCAGCTCGTAGGCACGCTGGGTCACGATCATGCTCACGAGTTCCTCGGCGACATTGACGTTCGACGTTTCGACGTACCCCTGATTGAGCACTCCGGCACCATTGGTGCCGGGCTGGACCGGTGTGGCGACGCCACTGGAGGCGGTCTCGGCAAACAGGTTCTCGCCCAGGCTCTGCAGGCCGCCGGCGTTGATGAAGGTGGCCAACTGGATTGCCCCGATCTGCACCGGCGCGGTGGCGTTGGCCTGCAGCACGCTCACCGTGCCGTCCTTGCCGATGGTGACGCTTTTCGCGTCGCCGGGAATGTTGATGTTGTCCGCCAGCAGGTAGCCGCTGGCGGTGACGACATTGCCCTGGTTGTCGAGCTGGAGGGCGCCGTCGCGCGTATAGGCGGTGGTACCGTCGGGCATCGTCACGCGCAGGAAACCGTTGCCCTGCACCGCGACGTCGAGCGAACCACCGGTCTGCTGAAGGGTGCCCTGGGTGAAGATGCGCTCGGTCGCCACCGGTTTGACGCCGGTGCCAATCTGCAGACCGCTGGAGATCTGCGTCTGCTGCGTCGATTGCGCACCGGGCTGGCGGATCGTCTGGTACAGCAGATCCTCGAAGATCGCCCGCTGGCGCTTGAAGCCATTGGTCGACACGTTGGCCAGGTTGTTCGAGATCACGTCCAGTTGCGTCTGCTGGGCGTCCAGCCCGGTGCGGGCGGTCCATAGGGAGCGGATCATGGTTCTGTCCTTGTTCGTGCTGTTAGCTGACCGACAGCACCTTCGCCGCCGCCTGGTCGTTCTGGTCGGCGGTCTGCAGCATGCGGGTCTGCATCTCGAACTGCCGGCCGAGCGAGATCATCTGCACCATCTGATCGACCACGTTGACGTTGCTGCCTTCGAGGTAGCCGCCGGCCACGCGCACGTTCTCGTCAGCGGGTGCCGCCCCGCCCTGCTGCAGGCGGAACAGGCCGTCATCGCCGCGCACCAGCGACTGTTCGGGCGGATTCACCAGCTTGAGCCGCCCCACCACATTGACCACGCCAAGCTGGCCCGGCTGCAGCGCCGAGATCGAGCCATCGTTGCCGATGCTGATCTCGTTGTCGGGCGGAATGGACACCGGCCCGCCATCGCCGATCACCGGCCGGCCGTCACGTGTCTGCAGCACGCCGTTGGCGCTCAGTTCGAGGCTGCCGTTGCGCGTGTAGGCCTCGCTGCCATCGGGCATCTGCACCGCCAGCCAGCCCTTGCCGGCCACCGCCACGTCGTAGGGGCGGCCGGAGTATTGCATCGGCCCGGCGGTATAGTCGTTGACCACGCTGGCATCGACGGTGAACGCGCGCGTGCGCAAGGCTTCGGTCTGCACCTCGACCGCGCGCAGCTTGTGCAGCTCGGCGCGAAAGCCGGTGGTGGTCGCATTGGCGATGTTGTGCGCGACTGCGCCCTGCTGGTCCAGGGTGCCCCTGGCACCGGTCATCGCGGTATAGATCAGGCGATCCATGGCTCAAGCCTCGATTCTGGCGGTCTCAGCGCAGGTTCACCAGCGTCTGCAGGATCGCGTCCTGGGTCTTGATCGATTGCGCGTTGGCCTGGTAGTTGCGCTGCTGGATGATCATCTGCACGAGCTCCTGCGTCAGCTCGACGTTGGATTCCTCGATGGTGCTCGACGAGATCACGCCATTGAGGCCCTCGCCAGGTCCGTTCTCGAAAGCCGGGCCCGACTTGCTGGTGGCCTCCCACAGGTTGTTGCCGAGCGAGTTCAGGCCGTTGGCGTTGCGGAAGGTGGCGAGCGCGACGCGGCCGAGGTTGTAGGTCTGGCCGTTGGTGTAGCTGCCGACGATTAGGCCGGCCTGGTCCACGCTCAGGCTCGCCAGTTCGCCCGCGCGGCGGCCGTCCTGCTTGATGTCGTTGATCAGGAAGGTGCCGCCGGTCTGGGTCATGCCGGTCAAGTCCAGCACACTGCTGATCTGGGCGGCATCCGGCGTCCGGGCCGGGTCGACGTTCCAGGTCACGCTTGCCGGCGAAGCTGTGTCAAGGCGCCCCGAGGTGGTGAATTTAAGCGTCAGCAGCGGCGTGGTGTCGGGTTTTGCGCCATCGAAGCTGGCGAACACGTCCCAGGTGTTGAGCGCCGTCGCCTCGGGCTGCTTGACGAAGTAGAAGGTCATCTCGTGCGACTTGCCGAGACTGTCGAAGCCCTGAATCGAGGTGCTGTAGTTGTAGGTGCGCGCATCGCGCCAGTCGAGTGCGCCGGGGAATGCGGCAAGCAGCGGATAGGCCTCCTTCGGGCTCAGCGCTTCGGCGTCCAGGTTGCCGGCCACCGTGACCTTGCTGGTTGCCACCGGGGCGGAACTGACGTTCGGGATCTGGAGCTGCTTGAGGCCGCCGATCTCGTTCGGCAGGCGGCTGCCGGCGTCGGGAATGCTCTGGTAGCCCATCAGCCGCTCCCCGGTCGAGGTGACGACAAACCCGTCCTTGTCGAGGTCGAACTGGCCGTTTCGCGTATAGGCGCTCGGCCCGTTGTCGCGGGCGATGATGAAGAAGCCGTTGCCGTTGATGGCCAGATCCAGCGGATTGTTGGTCGTGGTCAGGTTGCCTTGGGCGAAAGTCTGCCGCACCGCCGACAGCGTGCCGCCAGCGCCGACCTGCTTGTCGGACACCGTGCCGCTGAGCGAAGCCGCATACACGTCGGCAAAGACGGCCGAACCATTCTTGAAACCGGCAGTGTTGGTATTGGCAACGTTGTTCGAAATGATGTCAAGGGCTCTCGAGGAGACGTTCAGGCCGCTCAAACCTTGCTGGAAAGACATGATCGGGGCTCCGGATCAGAGGATCTGCTTGATGTCGTCGTATTTGAAGATGCCGAGCGAGCCGACCTGGAAGTCGGTGCCGCTGGAGCCGCGAATGACGCTGGAGACGTTACCGAATTGCAGCGTGCGACCCGCCACGTCCTTGCCGTCCTTGGTGGCGGTGATGCCTATCGAATAGACGCCATCGGCGGCACGCGATCCGTCCTGCGTGGTGCCATCCCAGGTGAAGTTATGGCTGCCGGTGGCGACCTCGGCAAAGCTCATCTGCTTCACCTCGCGGCCGGTGGCGTCCTTGACCGACAGCATGACCTTGTCGGCGTCGGCGTCCACCTCGAAGCCGCCCACCGCACCAGCGCTGGTGAGGACAAGCCCACGCCCCTCGACCAGCACGCCATGGCCGACCAGCGCAGCGGCCTGCATGGAATCGCTCGTCCCCTGGGCATCGACGAAGGACTGGAACATCTTGTTCAGCCGCTCGATGCCATCGACCGTGCTCATCTGCGCAAGCTGGGAAGTGATCTCCGCGTTCTGCATCGGATTCATCGGGTCCTGATTGCGCAACTGCGTCGTCAGCAAGGTCAGGAAGCGGGACTCGGTTGCCGCATTGCTCTCCGTTGAGCCATTGCTCGAAGTCGTCCTGGAACTGCTGTCGCTGCGGGCCAGGCTACTGAACGGATTGGGTGCAGCCTGGGTGCCGGATACGGTGCTCATGAAATTCTCCTGCTGTCGGCGTCGGTTGCGGGTCGGCGCTTACTGGCCGATCTGCAAGGTACGCTGTAGCAAGGTCCGTGCCGTGTTCATGACCTCGGCGTTGTTCTGATATGAGCGCGATGCCGAAATCATGTTCACCATCTCCTCGACGACGTTGACGTTCGGCATCTGGACGTAGCCTTCGGCATTGGCGGCGGGGTTGTTCGGCTCGAACACCAGGCGCATCGGCGCGGTGCTCTCGACGACCTGCGTCACCTGCACGCCGACCGACGCGCCGCCCGGCGCAACCGGTTGCGCCGCGAACACGACCTGCTTGGCACGGTAAGGCTGGCCGTCCTCGCCGACGACGCTGTCCGCGTTGGCAAGGTTCGACGCCGTCGTGTTGAGCCGCAGCGACTGCGCATTCAACGCGGAGCCCGCGATCTGGAAAACGTTGAGCATGCTCATGATCGAGCCTCGGAATTCACTGGCCGGTGATCGCGGTGTTCATGGACCGCAACATGCCGTTGATGAAGGTGATGCTGGATTCGTAGCGCAGCGCGTTCTCGGCGAACGCCGCGCGCTCTACGTCCATGTTCACCGTGTTGCCGTCCACCGCCGATTGCTGCTCGGTGCGGTAGCCGGTGTAGCGTTCCAGCGGGTTGGCTGGCCCTGCCGCAATGTGCGCTGCCTGCGTGGCCGCCAACTGGACAGGCGCGGCCTGCTGCGCCAGCGCCCCTTGCAGCGCGGCGCGGAAATCCATGTCGCGCGCCTTGTAGTTGGGCGTGTCGGCGTTGGCGATGTTGGAGGCGAGCATCTGCTGCCGGTGGGCCAGCAGGTTGAGCGCGTTCTGCTGGAAACGCAGTTGCTGGTCGAGCAGTGTCTTCATTGCCTCACCTCGGATGCTGTTGCCGCCCCGGATTCACCGGGCTGCGACGGATTGCGAAAGCCGTGCAGCTTCCATGCCAGCCATCCTAGATGTTTCAGGACCGTCCCCTTCGGCCGATAAGGCAAGGAATCCCCGGCCAATTTCGCCGCCAGGACAGCCGCCTGCGGCAATCTTTGCCGCCGGGTTGCCCGCGACCTCGAGGCCATGATGCAATCGCAGCATGAAGAACCATTTGAGATCCTTCCGGGAATCCCTGCTGAAGGCGCGCCGGGCCGGATGCGCAGCGCGCCTTCTCGCCGCATGCGGCGCACTCGCCCTTGCGCTGCACGCACCCGCAGGCAGGGCGCAACAGGCGCCCGACGCGGTAACGAAGGCGGTGCAGGGCTACCTCGAACGCGAGACGCGCGGCCTGCCCGGGCAGGTCCGCATCACCGTGAGCCCGCTCGACGCGCGCAACCGGTTACCGACCTGCGCGGCGTTGGTGCCCTTCCTGCCCGCAGGCACCCGTGCCTGGGGACAGATCAGCGTCGGCGTGCGATGCGATTCGCCGGTCGCCTGGACGGCCTATCTGCAGGCCCACGTCGCGGTCATGGGTGACCACCTGGTCACCAAGCGGCCCCTGCGCGCGGCGCAGATCGTCGGCCCGGAAGACGTCGACCTGCGCCAGGGCGACCTGACCGCGCTCCCGGACAACACGCTCACCGATGCATCGCAGGCCGTCGGCCACCATACGCGCTATGCCATCGCCGCCGGCATGCCGCTGCGTGGAGAGATGCTGCGCGTCCCGCCAGCCGTGCTGCAGGGACAGTCGGTTCGGGTCATCAGTGCCGGCCCAGGCTTTCGTGTCTCCAGCGAAGGGCAGGCCTTGAACAATGCGTCGCCTGGCGAGCCGGTGCGTGTAAGAATGGCGAACGGACAGGTCGTGACCGGGACTGCACGGACCGGCGGCAACGTCGAAATCGCCTTCTGAGAAAAAATTCACGCCCTGTGGCCTAAAGTTCCATCAAGGTCGGCCGTTACCCCGTCTGAGACAAACTGTCCGGGAAAGCATCATGAAGATCGAGAACTCAGGAAAACCGGTTGCGACCAGCGCCGCAAACGAGGCCAGGAACCGCGCGGCGATCGCCGGGCAGAAGGCATCGACGACCGTGGCCGCCGCTTCGGACAAGGTCGAGCTCTCGTCCCTGTCGTCCAGCCTGCAGAAGGCCGAGGCGGCGATGGCCGACACGCCTGCAATCGACCAGAAGAAAGTGGATGAGATCCGTCAGGCCATCGCCGACGGCCGCTTCAAGGTGGACGCCAATCGGGTGGCGGACGGCCTGATCGCCAGCGTGCGAGAGATGCTCGGCCGCCAGGGCTGATCACCGCCAAGCACCTGAAATCGCCGCGACGAGCCGCACAGCCGGTCGATGAGCCGCCCTGCTCCAACACCGACTCCCGCCGACACACAGCGCCTGGCGTTGCTGGTCGAGGCCGAGCTCATCCAGTTGCGCGAGTTCATCGCCATCCTCGAACGGGAGGAGGCCTTGCTCGTGTCCGGCGACAGCGACGGGCTCATTGCGCTGGCGCAGGAGAAGAGCGACCGTTACCGCCAGTTGCAGCGCCTGCACGACGATCGCGCCTTGCTGCTCGCGCGCCTGGGCCGGCCGGATTCCGACGCCTCGATGCGCGAGCTGTGCGCCGGGCTGCCACGCGTCATCGCGCGCTGGGCCGAACTGCTCGAACTGGCACGCATCGCGCGCGACCGAAATGCGATCAACGGCAAGCTGATCCTCGAGCGCATGGCCACCAACCAGGCCGCGCTGTCGGTGCTGCTCGCAGCCGCGGATCAGGCGCCGCTCTACGACGCCGAAGGCCAGGCGCATCCCATGCGCGGCGGCCGCATGCTGGGCAGTGCCTGAACATTCATTCAGTCATCACGGCAGTTCGCAGCGCGCCTCTGCTATCCTTGCGCCCTTCGTGAAACCCGACGGGCACGCGGCATGGCTGGCAAGCAAGATACCCCCAAGCAGTACGACGAATCCTCCTTCCGCGTCCTGAAAGGACTCGAGCCGGTGCGCGAGCGCCCCGGCATGTACACCCGCACCGACAGCCCGGCGCACATCATCCAGGAAGTGATCGACAACGCCGCCGACGAAGCACTCGCCGGCTTCGCGAAGAAGATCCACGTAACGCTCCATCTCGACGGCTCGGTCACCGTGGCCGATGACGGCCGCGGCATCCCGGTCGGGCTGCACCCCGAGGAAGGCGTGCCGGTGGTCGTGCTCGCCTATACCCGGCTGCACGCCGGCGGCAAGTTCGACAAGCGCGAGGGCAACTCGGCCTATGCCTTCTCCGGCGGCCTGCACGGCGTGGGCGTGTCGGTGACCAATGCGCTCTCCACCCGCATCGAGGTCGAGGTGAAGCGCGAGGGCAAGATCCACCGCATCGACTTCGCCGACGGCGGCGAGACGATCAGCCCGGTACGCGTGGAGGGCGATTGCGGCCGCCAGACCGGCACCCGGGTGCGGGTGTGGCCGGATGGCAAGTACTTCGAGTCGCCGCGCGTGCCGATGAGCGAACTCGAGCGCCTGCTGCGCTCGAAGGCGGTGCTGCTGTCGGGGGTGAATGTGCGGCTCGACATCGAGCAGGCGAGCGGCCCGGCGCTGAGCAAGACCTGGTCCTACCCCGAAGGCCTGGCCGGCTACCTGAAGGAGCTCGCCGGCGACGTCGAATCGGTGGCGCCGATCTTCACGGCGGAGAAATACGCCGAAAAGGACGACCCGACCTTCGCCCCCGGCGAGGGCGCGGCCTGGGCGCTGGCCTGGTTCGAATCCCCCGTGCCGAGCGAGTCCTACGTCAACTTGATCCCGACGGTGAATGGCGGAACCCACGAATCCGGCCTGCGCGCCGGCGTGTTCGAGGCGATGAAGTCCTTCATCGACCACCACACCCTGCTGCCGCGCGGCGTCAAGCTGCAGCAGGAGGACGTATGCGGGCGCATGAGCTTCGTGCTGTCGGCGCGCCTGCTCGACCCGCAGTTCCAGGGCCAGGTGAAGGAAAAGCTCAATTCGCGCGAAGCCGTCAAGCTCGTGTCGGCGCAACTGCGCGACCCGTTCGAGATCTGGCTCAACAACCACGTCGAGGCCGGCAAGGCGATCGCCGAGCTGTCGATCAAGCAGGCGCTGGCGCGCCAGAAGAGCGCGCAGAAGGTCGAGAAGAAGAAGACCTCCGGCGTCGCGGTGCTGCCCGGCAAGCTGTCGGACTGCGAATCCGAGGACCTCGCCGACAACGAGCTCTTCCTGGTCGAAGGCGACTCCGCCGGCGGCTCGGCCAAGATGGCACGCAACAAGGAAACCCAGGCCATCCTGCCCCTGCGCGGCAAGGTGCAGAACGCCTGGGAGATCGATCCCGACCGCCTGTTCGCCAACGCCGAGATCCACGACATCGCGGTGGCGCTGGGCGTGGATGCGCACAAGGCCGACAGCGAGGTCGACCTCTCGGGCCTGCGCTACGGCAAGGTCGTGATCATGTCCGACGCCGACGTCGACGGCGCGCACATCCAGACCCTGCTGCTCACCTTGTTCTTCCGCCACTTCCCCAAGCTGATCGAGCGCGGCCATGTGTATGTGGCGCAGCCGCCGCTGTACCGTGTCGACGTCCCCGCCCAGGGCAAGAAGCGCCCGCCGCGTCGCCTTTACGCGCTCGACGAGGGCGAGCTCGCGGCGATCCGCGAGCGCCTGGAAAAGGAAGGCTTCAAGCCCGACGCGATCGAGATCGGCCGCTTCAAGGGCCTGGGCGAGATGAACCCCGACCAATTGCGCGAGACCACCATGGACCCCGCCACCCGCCGCGTGCTGCCGGTGAAGGTGCGCAACGGCGCGCTCAAGGACACGCTGAAGATGTTCACCCTGCTGATGGGCAAGGGCGAGGCCTCGGGGCGGCGGGCGTGGATGGAGGAGAAGGGCGACAGCGTCGAGGCGGATGTCTGAGCGGGAGTCGAGCCCCGAGTCCGGCTGTACGGGAAGCGCGATTCACGAAACGACGTCACAACTTCGCCGATCAAATGCAGACGATTTCGTACAGCGAGGCAAGAAGGCGCCTCCCAGCCCTACTTCGACAAGTGGCCTGCGGCCATACATTCGTCGTCGTTCGCAAAGGTCTTCCCATCGCCATCATTAAGCCCCCGTACCGAATTGGTTCTGGCCACGACCGATCCTACGCCCGTGCGCGGCTATTCGAACGGCTCGGTCATGTTTCTCCGGCGGGAGCGCGTAGCTGGAAGCGGGATGAACTCGACCGCTTTTCAGAAACCTGAACCCACCCCGAAAAGATATATACTGATGGTAGATTCCAAACAAAGGAGGATGCCATGGACACTGCAAAGCTCTTCATCAATGGCCGAAGCCAGGCGGTGCGTCTTCCCAAGGAATTTCGTTTCGAGGGTGATGAAGTGATGATCAAGCGTGTAGGTGACGCAGTCGTGCTGTTGCCACGTCACGGCTGGCGGACGCTGTTCGACGCACTCGACCAGTTCGAACCGGGGTTCGAGCTGGTCCGAGAGCAGCCGCTCCAGCAGGAACGCGAGGCGATCGCGCCATGAAGTACATGCTGGACACCAACATCTGCATCTACCTCATCAACCATCGTCCCGCCCACGTCCGCCGTCGCTTCGAAGCACATCCGATCGGGGACATCGGCATCTCGGTCATCACTGCCTGCGAGCTTGCATACGGCGTATCGAAGAGCAACTCGGCACGCAATCGCGCAGCGCTCGAGACCTTCCTGCTGCCGCTGGACGTTGCAGCCTTCGACGACACGGTGGTCTGGCGCTACGCCACGCTGCGCGCCGAACTCGAACGCAGCGGGCTGCCGATCGGAGCACTCGATACCCAGATCGCCGCGCACGCACTTGCGCTCGGATGCACGCTGGTCACCAACAACACGCGCGAGTTCGCCCGCATCGGCGGTCTGGCGCTCGAGAACTGGGTCGAGCCGCTGCTGCATGAACCCCTGGCACCTTACCTTTCCGCAACATGAGCACTGACACTCCCGATCTCTTCGACGCGCCCGAGGTACCCGCATCTGCGACGGCGGTAACCTCGTCCGCAAGTGCTGCGCCGACTACCACCGCGCCGATGCCAGCAGACGAAGGCGACACGCTGGCGGCCGCCACCGGCGCCGACCAGCCCCCGCCCCCTGCCCCGCCCGCCGACCCGGAGCGCGAACCCGGGGACGACGGCACGCTGGCGCTGGACCGCTACGCCGAGCGCGCCTACCTCGCCTACGCCATGAGCGTGGTGAAGTCGCGCGCGCTGCCGCAGGTCGAGGACGGCTTGAAGCCAGTGCAGCGCCGCATCCTGTTCGCGATGAACGAGATGCGGCTGTCGTCCACCTCCAAGCACGTGAAGTCCGCGCGCGTGGTCGGCGACGTGATCGGCAAGTACCACCCGCACGGCGACACCAGCGTCTACGACGCGATGGTGCGGGTGGCGCAGGACTTCTCGCTGCGCTATCCGCTGGTCGACGGCCAGGGCAACTTCGGCTCGCGCGACGGCGACTCGGCGGCGGCGATGCGCTACACCGAGTGCCGCCTGACGCCGATCGCCGAGCTGCTGCTGGCCGAGATCGACCGCGGCACGGTGGACTTCATCCCCAACTACGACGGCGCCTTCGAGGAGCCGCAACTGCTGCCGGCGCGCCTGCCCTTCGTGCTGCTGAACGGCGCCTCGGGCATCGCGGTGGGCATGGCCACCGAGATCCCGCCGCACAACCTGCGCGACGTGGCCGAGGCGACCTGCCACCTGATCCGCCATCCGGAGGCGACGCTCGATGACATCCTCGGCATCATCCCCGGCCCCGACTTCCCCGGCGGCGGCCAGCTCATCTCGACGCCGGAAACCATCCGCGAGGCCTACGCCAGCGGTCGTGGCAGCCTGCGCCTACGGGCGCGCTGGAAGATCGAGGAACTCGCCCGCGGCCAGTGGCGCGCGATCATCGAGGAGCTGCCGCACGGCGTGTCCGCCGCGCAGGTGCTGTCCGAGATCGAGACCCTGACCAACCCGCAGCCGCGCGCCGGCAAGAAGGAAGTCTCGCAGGAACAGAAGAACCTCAAGCAGCTCGTGCTCGGCGTGCTCGACACGGTGCGCGACGAATCCAGCGACAAGGCGCCGGTGCGCATCGTGCTGGAGCCGAAATCCAGCCGCCAGAACCGCGACGAGTTCATGGCGGTGCTGCTCGCCCACACCAGCCTGGAGACCTCGGCCTCGGTCAACATGACCATGATCGGCCGTGATGGACGTCCGCAGCAGAAGAACCTGGTGCAGATCCTGCGCGAGTGGATCGACTTCCGCTACGTCACCGTCGAGCGCCGTACCCGCCACCGCCTGGATGAGGTCGATCGTCGCATCCACATCCTCGAGGGCCGCATGATCGCCTTCCTGCACATCGAGGAAGTGATCCGCGTGATCCGCGAGTCGGACGAGCCCAAGCCGGCGCTGATCGCGGCCTTCGGGCTGTCCGAGATCCAGGCCGAGGACATCCTCGAGATCCGCCTCCGCCAGCTCGCCCGCCTGGAAGGCTTCAGGATCGAGAAGGAGCTCGCCGAACTGAAGGACGAGCGCGCCGGCCTGCAGCACATCCTCGACAGCCGCGCTGCGATGACCAAGCTGATCCTGAAGGAGATCCAGGACGACGCGAAGAAGTACGGCGACGACCGCCGCACCCTGGTGGAAGCCGTGGCCGCGGTGGCGCCGGCCGAGATCTCGGTGCCGGACGAACCGGTCACCGTGATCGTATCGAAGAACGGCTGGGTGCGTTCGCGCCAGGGCCACGGCATCGACCCCGCCGGCATCGCCTACAAGGCCGGCGACTTCGGCTTCGCGGTGATCGAGACGCGCACCACCTGGCCGCTGGTCGTCATCGACAGCAACGGCCGCGCCTACACGGTGAAAGTGTCCGACCTGCCTGGCGGGCGTGGTGATGGCGTGCCGATGGCGACGCTGGTCGAATTCCAGGACAACGGCAAGCTGGCGCAGGTCGTCACCGACACGCCGGAGTCGGTGTACTTCTTCGCCAACAGCGGCGGCTACGGCTTCCTGTGCAGCGTTGCGGATGCCACCAGCCGCCAGCGCGCAGGCAAGGCCTTCATGAACCTGGAAAAGGGCGAGAAGGTCCTGGCGCCGGCCAAGGCCTTCGGTGACTGGATCGCGGCGGCGTCCGAGAACGGCCGCATCCTGATCTTCCCCCGCCCCGAGATGAAGGCCCAGAGCGGCGGCCGCGGCGTGATCGTGATGGCGCTGGACGAGGGCGAGGCGCTGGCTGCGGTGGCGGTACCAGCCGACGACGCGGTGCTGAAGATCGAGGGAACCGGGCGTGGCGGCAAGGCGGTGACGATCGAGCTCAAGCCTTCACAGCGCGAGCCGCTGCGTCATCGCCGCGCACGCAAGGGCGCGCCGCTGTCACCCAAGGTCCGGCCAGAAAAGATGCTTTAGTGAAGCGCGTCGGGCTGCAAGGGGAACCCCATCGCGGCTGTCGCCGATTCCACCGGAGGCTCGCCCGGATCCGCGGCTTATCGGGTCGGGGCTGCAGCAGGCTGCTCGTTCGACGGGGCTTCGGCTGCGGGCGCCGCGGGCGGCAGGATGGCGCGGATCGGATCGTTCGGGGCGATCTGGCCCGGCGCGGAGGGCGCGACGTCTGCCGTGCGCGACTCGATCAGGATCGTCACGCGGCGATTGCGCGCCCGCCCCTCTTCGATGCTGTTGAGCGCGACCGGGCGCTGGTCCGCATAGCCGGCGGCGGTGAGGCGGTCGGGCGCAACACCGGTCTCGATGAACAGCCTCACCACCGAGGCCGCACGCACCGCCGAAAGCTCCCAGTTGGAAGGGAAGCGGGAGTTGGCAATCGGACGGTTGTCCGTGTGGCCCTCGACCATGATCGGGAACGACGCCTGCGCCAGCACCTCGCCGACCGAACGCAGGGCCGTCACTGCCTCTGCGCCGAGCACCGCCTCGGCCGGCGCGAACAGCAGGCTGGCGTTGATCTCGACGCTGATGCCGAACGCCCCCTCCGACACATTCACCTGCCCGTCCCGCGTCAGCGGCGACAGCACGCGCCGGATCTCCTCCGCCATGCTGCGCATGCGCTGTGCAGTCTCGCGGCGGCGGGTTTCCTGCTCCGGGGTCGCCGGCGCCATCTGCGCCGGTGCCATCGTGATCGGCTGCACGACGATCTGCTGGCCGCTGTCGTTGAGGTTGATGTTGCGGAAGGCCTGCACCATCGAGTCGGACAGTACGCGGTATTTGCCTTCGTTCACCGATGACAAGGAATACATCACGACGAAGAACGCGAACAGCAGCGTGATGAAATCCGCATAGGACACGAGCCAGCGCTCGTGGTTGTCGTGCTCCACGTCCTTCCTGCGCTCACGCCTGTCCCGACGTACCATCGATCGCCTCGCTGTCGCCGCCGCCTGTGGCCGGATCAGGCCACGTAGCCGCGCATGCGGCTTTCGACAATGCGCGGATTGTCGCCGTTGGCGATACCGACGATGCCATCGACGAACATCTCGCGCATCGTCGCCAGGGTGGAGATGTGTGCCATGAGCTTCTTCGCGACCGGCAGAAAGACGAGGTTCGCCAGGCCCACGCCGTAGATCGTGGCGACGAAGGCCACGGCGATGCCGGCACCGAGCCTGGACGGATCGCTCAGGTTCTCCATCACGTGGATCAGCCCCATCACCGCGCCAAGGATGCCGATCGTCGGCGCATAGCCGCCGGCGCCCTCCCAGATGCGCGCGGACTGCCGCATCTGGGCTTCCCACACGCCGATCTCCACCTCCAGCACCTCGCGCAGGCGGCCGGGCTCCACGCCATCGACCAGAAGCTGCAGCCCCTTGCGCATGAAGGGATCGGTGAGCCCTTGCGCACGGCTTTCCAGCACCAGCAGCCCTTCCTTGCGTGCGATCTGGCTCCAGCCCGCCACTTGCCCGATGATCTCCTCGTGGCTCAAGGCTGGCGGCATGAAGACCCACCGCGCCATGCGCACACCATCGAGGAAGGTCCGCAGCGGGCTTTGCAGCATCACTGCGCCCAATGTGCCGCCGACCACGACCAGGAAGGCGGTCGGCTGCACCAGCGACGAGATGTGACCGCCTTCCAGTGCCTGACCCAACAGGATGGCGGCAATGCCCAGGCTGAGGCCGACCAGGCTGATGCTATCCATGCGCGCGGGGCCTCATCATCGTTGCAGCATCAGGCCTGCGCCGCCTTCTTCGGCGGGCGGCCACGGCGCGCGCCGCCAGTCGCCGGCCCGCCGACACCCAATACCCGCGCCCGCAGGCGTGCAACCGCCTGGCTGTGCAACTGGCACACGCGCGACTCGGTCACGCCGAGCACCGCGCCGATCTCACGCAGGTTCAGTTCCTCGTCGTAGTACAGGCTCATGATGAGTTTCTCGCGTTCAGGCAGATCCTCGATGGCACGCACCAGGTTCACCCGCATGTCCGCATCCTCGAGAATGGCCAACGGGTTGGCCTCGGGCTGGCCGAGGTGGCGCTCGAAATAGTCCTCGCCCTCGCCATCGGTGAAATCCTCGAAATACACGAGCTGGTGGCCGCGCGCGTCCTGCAGCATCTGCTGGTATTCGAGCAGCGGTACCCCGAGCGACTCCGCCAGTTCCGTTTCCGATGGCGGCCGACCGTGCTGCTGCTCCAGCGCATGGATTGCGGCCTCGATGCGGCGCATGTCGCGGCGCAGGCTGCGTGGCAGCCAGTCGTTTTCGCGCAGACCGTCGAGCATCGCGCCGCGGATGCGCTGCACTGCGTAGGTCTCGAACTGCGCACCCAGCCCTTCCTCATAGCGGCCGATGGCGTCGAGCAGGCCGATCATGCCGTTCTGGACGAGGTCGTCGACATCGACACTCGCAGGCAGCTTCGCCATCAAGTGGAAGGCGATGCGCTTCACCAGGGGCGCATAGTTTTCAACCAGGTGCCCCTTGTCGAGTTTTCCGGCAGCGTCGTACATCCAGTCGGCCTGTGAGTGCTGTTGCGGCAGATGCGCAAATGCGCACCATCGCGATTGCGGGCCTGCATTTTCCCGCACTGTCGCGGGCATTACCAGCGGAGTCGATCACACTTGTCATTCATGCTTCAGGCAAGCGACCGCCCACCAGCCCCGATCCGCCCCCAGGCCGCGTATCGGCGCGCTGCCGGCGCCGCAATCGATGCACCGCGAGCCTCCTGCAGCGGGCGCGAGAGACCGGCCGCGAGATCGTCGCGCTCCACTTCACCGAGCCATGCAAGGGGCACGCCGACATGACGCTGCACCAGCGCATCGAGACTGGCGAAGAAGGCCGCGGCATCCGCCCTGCTGCGTGCGCGGCACACGGCGATATCGACCGATCCAGCGCCGCCGGCAGCGAGTTGCTTGATCGCCTGGTAGGCCTGGGTGGCGCCGCAGGCGCTGGCCTCCGCAAGCAGCACGCGGCGCGGCGCCGCATGCACGAATGGAGACGGTCCGTCCGCCGTGGCGCCGTCGGCGTGGATCAGCACGAATCCGGCGTGGCGGTGCAGGATGCGCAGCGCCTCGAACAGGCAGGCGCGGCGCGCATCGTCGAGCAGCGGCAGCGCGAGCGCCGCGGCGGCGGCCGGCACCCGTCCGAGCAGGCCCGGGACAGGCTGCAACACCGAGGCGAGGAGCGTGCGACCGTCCAGCAGTTGCAGCAGGTCGGGCCCCGCGTCCAGCCCGAGGGCTGCACCCAGCGCCGCCTCGCCCTCGGCCTCGTCGACGAGGAGCACGCGCTGCGCATGGCAGGCGATGCGGTGCGCGGCCAGCACCGCGTTCTCGGCACGCAACCGGCCGGTGGAATACAGGGCCACTACCTGCGGCGGCGCCTGGCGGAACAGCCGGCGCAGGCCGGCCGCCTGGTCCTCGCGCGGGTCGACCATGTCAGGCTCCCGCGCCAGCAGCCGCCAGCATCATGCCGGTCTCATCGTTGTCGAGGTGCCATGGCGACTCCGCCGACTGCTCGCGCATCGCGCGGTGCAGCAGGTAGGCGCGATTGGGAACGTGAAGGTCCTCCGGCACGCGCTGGCCATTGGTCAGGAACAGGATGTCGAGCTTGCGCCGGACCGCCACGTCGAGCGCGGGCGCCAGGGACGCTGCCTCGTCCACCTTGGTGAAGATGCAACCGGCCAGGTCGCCACCGCGGTAGGCGCGCACCACGTCGTCCAGCGTGTCGCCGCGGCAGGTGGCGTTCAGCAGCAGAATGCGGCGCACCTCGCCGGCGTCGGCCAGCATCCGCGCCTGTTCCGGCACCATGCGGTCGCGCTGGCTCATGCCCATCGTGTCGATCAGCACCATGTGCTTGTCGCGCAGGCCCGCCAGCGTCTGGCGCAACTCGTTGCCATCGCGCACGGCGAACACCGGCACGCCGAGGATGCGGCCGTAGATGCGCAATTGCTCCTGCGCGCCGATGCGGTAGCCATCGGTCGTGATCAGCGCAACGCGGCCGGCGCCATGGCGCACCACGCAGCGCGCGGCCAGCTTGGCGGTGGTGGTGGTCTTGCCCACGCCGGTTGGCCCGACCAGCGCATAGACGCCACCGCGATCGATCGGGTCGTCGTCGCTGGTGCGGGCGCGCAGCAGGCTGTCCAACGCCTTGCGCACCGCCGTGCGCCCTTCGCCCGGCGTCGCTTCATCCTTGATGACCTCGGCGAGCCGGCGCGACGAATCGGCGGAGAAACCCGCCTCGAGCAACTCGCCCATCACTGCGGCCCGCGCCGGCGCATGGCGGCGGGTGTCGCCCCAGGCGAAGCCGGCGAGCTGGCGTTCGATCATGCTGCGGATGCCGGTCAGCTCCTCCATCAGCCTGGCGTTGGCGTCCTGCAGCTCGCGCACGCGGTTATCCGCACCGCTGTCGGCGTTCCTGTCGGCGTTCCTGTCCGCGATGCCTGCCGCTGCACCCACCGGCGGCTGCGGCTCGATCCGCAGCGCTGCCGCGCGGGCGCGGGCGGCGCGCTCGGCCTGCGACGAGAGCAGGAATTCGGGCGTCTCGATGCGCGGCGGGCTGAAGGGGCGGATCACCGGCTGTGCCGCCGGGCGCGGCATCGCGGCTGGCTGGCTCTGGCGCACATTGGCGGCGAGATCGGACAGGCTGACGCGGAAGTCATCTTCGCCTGCGGGCATCGCGGGCTGCATGACCGACCGAGCCTGTGCCGCCTGCGGCGGGCGCGAGGACGCGTCCGGCGAGGCGGCCCTGCCGTCCTTGGCCCGCGCAGCGGCCGCCTGCAAGGCGCCAACCGCATCGCCGGGCAGGGCCACGATCTCGACGCCGCCTTCGACCGCGCGGTTGGACAGCACGATGGCTTCCGGACCGAGCTCTTCCTTGAGCGCGCGCAGGGCCTCGCGCGCGGTGGGGGCGAAATAGCGTTTCACGTTCATGGCGTCTCTCCCGGCGGCCGGACATCGGCCGCAGCTTGAACCGGATTATCGCCAGCTACCCGCGAGCGGCGAGACCCGAAAAAAGGTCCTTTCCCCCGTCAATTCGATCGAGGATCACCCGCGGTTCGACGCCGGAGTCCGCCGCGCCGGCTGACTGACCGGCACGGCGCACAGGAGTCAGCCCTGCGCACCGATCATCGCGGTGACGCGGATGGTGCGCGACTCGGGCACTTCATTGTTGGAGATGACCTTCAGCGTCGGCACCGCGCGGCGCAGGAAGCGCGACAGCAGCATGCGCAGTTGCGCCGGCACCAGCAGTACCGGCGGCAGGCCGACGTCCTCCTGGCGCTGGGCGATCTGCGCCGTCTGCCGCAGCAGCGTGTCGGCAAGGCCCGGCTCGATCACGCCGCCGTCGCCGCCCGAAGTCATCGCCTGCATCAGGATGCGTTCCAGACCCGGCTCGAGCGCCATCACCTGGACCTCGGCAGCGCCCGGGAACAGCGCCTGCACGATCGCGCGACCGAGCGCCTCGCGCACCCGCGCGGTAAGCTGAACCGGGTCCTGCGTGCGCGGCGCGTGCTCCGCCAGCACCTCGATGATGCTGCGCATGTCGCGGATGTTGACGCCCTCCTCGAGCAGGTTCTGCAGCACGCGCTGCACGGTCGACACCGGCAGCAGCTTGGGCACCAGGTCTTCCACCAGCTTGGGCGCCTCCTTGCCGATATGGTCGAGCAGCGCCTGCGTCTCCTGGCGGCCGAGCAGTTCGGCGGCATGGTTGAGGATGAGGTGGTTCAGGTGCGTGGCCACCACCGTGCTGGCGTCGACCACGGTGTAGCCCAGCGCGTGCGCCTGCTCGCGCTGCGCGGGCTCGATCCACACCGCCGGCAGGCCGAAGGCCGGATCCTTGGTCTCTCGGCCAGGCAGCGTGCCCGACACGCGACCCGGGTTGATCGCCAGGAACTGGCCCGGGAAGGCTTCGCCGCTGCCGATCTCGACGCCCTTCAGCGCGATGCGATAGGCATTGGGTCGCAACTCCAGGTTGTCGCGGATGTGCACCGGCGACGACAGGAAGCCCACCTCCTGTGCGAACTTCTTGCGCAGGCCACGGATGCGCTTGAGCAGCTCGCCATCCTGCGCCTTGTCCACCATCGGAATCAGGCGGTAGCCCACTTCCAGCCCGAGCACGTCCACCGGCGCAACGTCGCTCCAGCTCGCCTCCTGCGCCTCGGGTCCGGGGGCCGCCGCCACCGCCGGCTGCGCAGCGGTGGCGCTGGCGGCTTCCTCGGCGATCTTCTTGCGCTTCACCCATGCCAGCGAGCCCAGCGACAAGGCCAGCAGCAGGAACACGACGTTGGGCATGCCGGGGATGAGGCCGAGCACGCCGATGATGCCGGCGGTGAGCAGCATCACCTGCGGGTTGGAGAACAACTGGCCGATCACCATGCCACCGATGTCGGCGTCGTCGCCGACGCGCGACACCACCAGGCCCGCCGCGACGGAGATGATGAGCGCGGGGATCTGCGCCACCAGGCCGTCGCCGATGGTCAGCAGGGTGTAGTTGTGCGCGGCGTCGCCCACCGCCATGTTGTGCTGGATCACGCCGACGAACAGGCCGCCGATGACGTTGATCACCAGGATCAGGATGCCGGCGACCGCATCGCCACGCACGAACTTCGACGCACCGTCCATGGCGCCGTAGAAGTCGGATTCCTGCGCGATCTCCTTGCGCCGGCGCTTGGCTTCCTTCTCGTCGATGAGCCCGGCATTGAGGTCGGCATCGATCGCCATCTGCTTGCCGGGCATCGCGTCCAGGGTGAAGCGCGCGCTCACTTCGGCGATGCGCCCCGCGCCCTTGGTGATCACCACGAAGTTGATGATGGTGAGGATCACGAACACCACGATGCCCACCGCGGTATTGCCACCGACGAGGAAGTTGCCGAAGGCCTCGATCACCTTGCCTGCGGCGTCCGGCCCGGAATGGCCGTGCATCAGCACGATGCGGGTGGAGGCCACGTTGAGCGACAGCCGCAGCAGCGTGGTCACCAGCAGCACGGTGGGGAAGACGGAGAAGTCCAGCGGCTTCTTCGAATACATCGCCACCAGCATCACCATCACCGAGATGGCGATGTTGAAGGTGAAGAACACGTCGAGCAAAAAGACCGGCAGCGGCAGCACCATCATCGACAGGATCATGACGATGAGCAGCGGCGCCGCCATCGGCCGCAAGTTGGCCGGCGTCAGCAGTTGGCGGATGTTGAGCGTGTCGTTGGTGGCCATGCGTCAGGCCTCGCTGCGGAAGTTCATGTGCATGCTTTGCGGCAGGCGCCGCCTCATTCCTCGGGGACGCCGGGGTCCATGCCCTCGGGCACCGGCAGGTTCGTCGGCACCTGCGGCGGCAGTCCGCCGCCGGCAGTCCAGGCATCGAGCTGGTAGACGTAGGCCATCACCTCGGCCACTGCGGTGTATAACGCCGCGGGAATCGCCTGTTCGAGCTCGCAGTGCGCATACAGGGCACGCGCCAGCGGCGGCGCCTCGAGCAGCGGCACGTCGCTCTCCCTTGCGACCTCGCGGATCTTCAGTGCCAGTTCGCCGCGCCCCTTGGCGACGACGACGGGCGCGCCCATCCTGCCGGCGTCGTACTTCAGCGCCACCGAGAAGTGCGTCGGGTTGGTCACCACCACGTCGGCCTTGGGCACCTGGGCCATCATGCGGCGCCGCGCCATGTCGCGCTGCATGGCGCGGATGCGGCCCTTGATCTGAGGGTCGCCCTCCTGCTCCTTGCTCTCGCGCCGCACCTCGTCCTTGGTCATGCGCAGCCTGCTGTGGTACTGCCACAACTGGAAGGGCACGTCGATCAGCGCCAGCAGACCAAGGCTGGAGACGATCAGCAGCGCGGCGAAACCGACGGTGTCGGCAAAGTCGGGCATGCCGACTTCGAGCGGCTCGATCATCAGGTCGAACAGGTGCTCCTTGTTGTTCCACAGCACCGCCGCAGCCACGCTGCCCACCAGCAGCGACTTCAGGATGGCCTTCACCATCTCGGCAAAGCCGTGCAGCGAGAACATGCGGCCTATGCCCTGCAGCGGGTTCAGGCGGCCGAAGTTCGGCCCCAGCGCCTTGGGCGCGAAGACGAAGCCGCCGAGCAGGATGGGCGCCGCCACCGCAGCCACCATCAGCACGACGAACAGCGGCATCAGCATGAACAGCGCACTCTCGAGCTCCGCGTGCAGCGCGTCGAGCATCAGCGCGGGATCGAAGGCCCGCGCGCGCTCGAAGGCGAAGGCGCCCCGCACCAGCGCGAGCATGCGCGCCGCCATCCAGTCGCCCATCATCCACAGCGATGCAATGCCCGCCATGGTGACGAGGAAGGTCGACAGCTCGCGCGACTGCGGGACCTGCCCTTCCTCGCGCGCCTGCTCCAGCCTGCGTGGCGATGGCGCTTCTGTCCGTTCGAGATCGCTGTCTTCGGCCAAGGCCGGCTCCGGTGATCGTCCGCCGCATCCCCATGGATGCGGACGCCAGACGACGTGTGGAGATTATGGCCGTGGCACTTGCTGCGGCAGGAGCCGATAAAACGCAGGAAAGACCCGCTTTTCGAACTTTGCGTGAGCGGTGGCGGAAGCGGTGATCAGCGCGCGGGCGGCAGGCGGTCGATGCCGCGGATGCTGTCGCCCGGCTTCACGCCGCGCTCGCGGAACCAGCCGATGTTCATCTCCAGCGCGTAGCGCGCGGCGCCGGCAGCGCAGTGGTTGTCCTCGGTCTGCGGCTGCATGTCCTCGACGTTCAGCACCCTGCCCTTCGCATCGAGGAAAGCCACCGACAGCGGCAGGAAGGTGTTGCGCATCCACATGCAGTGGATTGCATCCTCGGGGAAGACGAACACCATGCCCCGCTGCAGCGGCATCATCTTGCGGTTCATCAGCCCTGTCTGCCGTGCCTGGAAGGTGCTCGCGACTTCCGCCTCGATGCGGTACATGCCGACACCCAGCTCGGCTACCGGCAGCTCGGCGCGTGCCGATGCCGCACAGACGACGGCGATGACCGCGGCGCCGAGCGCGCGCCGGATGAACTGCGAAGGAATGCCCATGTGCCCGCCCCTGAATCCGGAAGCCTGAAGTTGGCGCGGATTCTAGCGCGTTCGCGCAGGTCTCCGAATCGGCTCTGTCGGCGCCGGCTCCTCGCGCCACTGCCCGGGCAGCAGCCCCGCCAGCCGCCACGGTCCGATCGCCACTCGCACCAGGCGCAGTGTCGGCAAGCCGACCTTCGCCGTCATGCGCCGCACCTGGCGGTTCTTGCCCTCGCGCAGCACGATCTCCAGCCAGCTCGTCGGCACCGTCTTGCGATACCGCACGGGCGGGTCGCGCGGCCACAGCCAATCGGGCTCGGCTACCCGCCGCGCCTCGCACGGCTTCGTGACGAACTCGCCCAGATCCACCCCGCGCCGCAGTGCGGCGAGCGCCGCCTCGCCGGCCTCGGCCTCCACCTGCACCAAGTAGGTCTTGGGCAGCTTGTGGCGCGGATCGGCGATGCGGTGCTGCAGCGCGCCATCATCGGTGAGCAGCAGCAGCCCCTCGCTGTCGGTGTCGAGGCGGCCGGCGGCATACACACCGGGAATGCGGACGTAGTCCTTGAGCGTCGCGCGCCCCGCCTCATCGGTGAACTGGCACAGAACGCCATAGGGTTTGTTGAGGAGGATGAGTCGGGACATGGTCGGGATCGATGCCGAACACTGGAAACGCTCGCTCGGCCGGGATGACGGCCGTCTCGCGCCGCTGAAACGAAAAAGCGGCTTCCATGGCCGCTTTTTCCTGATCTCCTGGCGGAGGCGGTGAGATTCGAACTCACGAGGGGCGTAAACCCCTGACGGTTTTCAAGACCGTTGCATTCAACCGCTCTGCCACGCCTCCGAAGCGCGCGGAGTATACACCACGGTATGCACCGTGCACCACGGCCGGACCCGCGCCTCCCCAGGCGCGGGCGGCCAGTCAGGCGCCGCCGCCCTGGATGCGCATGTCGAGGCGGTCGAGCAGTTTGCGGTCGCGGCCGGTCTGCGGGTTGGGGGTGGTCAGCAGGCGGTCGCCGTAGAACATCGAGTTGGCACCGGCCATGAAGCACAGCGCCTGCAGCGCCTCATCCATCTCTTCGCGCCCGGCCGACAGGCGCACCATCGAGCTCGGCATGGTGATGCGCGCCACCGCGATCGTGCGCACGAACTCGAAGGGGTCGATCGGGTCGGTGCCGGCGAGCGGCGTGCCTTCGATCGGCACCAGGTTGTTGATGGGCACCGACTCGGGGCAGGGATCGAGGTTGGCGAGCTGGGCGATGAGCGCGGCACGGTGGGTGCGCGATTCGCCCATGCCGACGATGCCGCCGCTGCACACGTTGATGCCGGCGCTGCGCACGTTGTCCAGCGTGTCGAGGCGGTCCTGGTAGGTCCGGGTGCTGATGACCTTGCCGTAGTACTCGGGCGCGGTGTCGAGGTTGTGGTTGTAGTAGTCGAGGCCGGCGTCCTTCAACTCCTGTGCCTGCTCCGCGTCGAGCATGCCCAGCGTCATGCAGGTCTCCAACCCCATCGCCTTCACCTCGCGCACCATGGTCGACACCTTCTCCATGTCGCGCTCCTTGGGCGAGCGCCACGCCGCCCCCATGCAGAAGCGCGTCGCACCCTGCGCCTTGGCAGCCTGCGCGGCTTCCAGCACCTCGTCGAGCGGCATCAGCTTGCTCGCCTTGACCTCGGTGTCGAAATGCGCCGATTGCGAGCAGTAGCCGCAATCCTCGGCGCAGCCGCCGGTCTTGATCGACAGCAGCGTCGAGAGCTGGATCTCGTTCGGGTCGAAGTGCTCGCGGTGCACCTGTTGCGCGCGGAACACCAGCTCCATGAAGGGCAGCGCGAACAGCGCCTCGACGTCCTCCACGCGCCAGCGTTGCGGACGCTCCGGCTGCTTGCTCGGTGCGGATCGACGCAGGGCGTCGGGTGAGATGGTGGCGATGGTGTTCATGCTGTGTCCCTCTGGGTGTGTATGGTGTCGAAGATCGCGTGCAACGCTGGCACGTTGAGATAAGGATAGATCGCTTCCGGCGTCGGGTCAGGCAGGCGCGGCACCAGGCCGAGGCAGGGTGCCGCCCCCAGGCCGTGGGCAAGCGCGTCGAGGTTCTGCGCCACGTAGGGCAGGTGCGGATCGACGGTGTTGGCCACCCAGCCGCACAGCTTCAGGCCGCGCGCGCGAATCGCTTCCGCCGTGAGCAAGGCGTGGTTGATGCACCCCAGCCGCACGCCGACCACCAGCACTACCGGCAGGCCGAGATCGCGGGCGAAATCGGCACTGTCCCAGCCGCCGCCGAAGGGTACACGAAACCCGCCCACCCCTTCCACGATCAGCAAATCGGCACGATCGGCGAGCGCATGCACCGTAGCCAGCAGCGCATCGCGCCCGATGTCCCGCCCTTCGAGTTCGGCGGCGATGTGGGGCGAACAGGCTGCCTCGAACTGGAAGGGACCGACCTCCGCCGCGGTGAGGGCGATGGAACTGGCCGCGCGCAGGGCCGCGACGTCCTCATTGATGCGCTCGCCGCCGATGTCGTCCATGCCGGCCGCCACCGGCTTCATGCCGGCCACGCGCGCGCCGCTCTTGGCAAAGGCCTTCACCAGCGCCGCGGAGACGCGCGTCTTGCCGATCTCGGTGTCGGTGCCGGTGACAAAGAGCCCGCGCAATGCGGATCGTGTCGAGGAGTTCATGTGGGATCTTCCTGATCAGCCAGATCTTCGAGCGCGGCGCATAGCCGTTCGACGTCGGCGTCGCTGTGGGCGGCGCTCAGCGTGATGCGCAGGCGCGCGGTATTGGCCGGCACGGTCGGCGGCCGGATCGCGGGCACCCACAGGCCGCGTGCATCCAGCCCGGCCGCCAGCGCAAGCGCCGCAGCGTTGTCGCCGACGATCAGCGGCTGGATGGCGGTGCCGGATTCGGCCAGGCGCCAGCCAAGGTCGGGATGACGATCGATGATCGCCTGCAGCCCCGCACGCAGCAGGGCAATGAGTTGCTGCAGGTGGCCGCGCCGCCGGGTGCCCTCCTCTCCCGCGATCAGCGCGATGCTCGCGCGCAGGGCATGAGCCAGGGCGGGCGGCGCGGCGGTCGTGTAGATGTAGCTGCGCGCCATCTGCACCAGCGCGTCGATCACCATCGGATGCGCGGCGACGAAGGCGCCGCCGATGCCGGCGGCCTTGCCCAGCGTGCCCATATAGATGAAGCGCTCGCTCGCCAGCCCGAAGTGCGCCAGCGCGCCGCGCCCCTGCTCGCCGAGCACGCCGAAGCCGTGCGCGTCGTCCACCACCAGCCAGGCGTCGTGGCGCTCGGCCAGCGCCAGCAGTTCGGGCAGCGGCGCGAGGTCGCCATCCATGCTGAACACCGCGTCGGTGACGATCAGCTTCACCGGCGTGTCGCAGGTGGCCAGCCGCGCCTCGAGCAGATCCGCGCGGTTGTGCGGGTAGCGCCACATCTTCGCCTCGGCCAGCAGGCCGGCGTCGATCAGCGAGGCGTGGTTGAGCTTGTCGGCGAAGAGGGTCGCGTCGCCGTCACCGAGCGTGGTGAGCAGGGCGAGATTGGCCATGTAGCCGGTGCAGAAACTGAGCGCCTCGCAGCCGGGGATGCAGGGTGCGAGCAAGGCTGCGAGGTCCTCCTCGAGCGCCGCGTGCGCGCGGCCGTGCCCGCTCACCAGATGCGAGGCACCGCTGCCTGCTCCCCACTGCCGCGCGCCATCGGCCAGCGCCTCGATGACCGCAGGATGGTTCGCCAGCCCGAGATAGTCGTTGCTGCAGAAGGCCAGCATGTCGCGCGTGCCACCTTCGCCCGCCACACGCTGGTGCGGCGCGCAGGGCGTCTCGGCGATGCGGCGGCGGCGCTGCAGCGAGGCCGCCTCGCGCTCACGCAACCGGCGGTTCAGGTGTGCGAGCAGCATGGATGTCGGGGGTCCGGGCCAGGGTGGCGTCGAGCGTCGCCAGCGTGCGCTGGGCGAGCCACTGCGCGAGCTCCTCGTCGAGCACGTAAGGTGGCAGCAGGTAGACGGTGCGGCCGATCGGGCGAATCAACAACTCACGTTCTCGACCCGCAAGATGGAAGCGCTCGGCGAAACGCTCGCCGACGAAAGGCTCGCGCACGTCGAATGCCCAGATCATGCCGCGGTGGCGCAGATGCTCGACGCGGGCGTCTTCGCGCAGGGGCGACAGCGCCTCGGTGAGCGCCTGACCCACCACACGGTTCTGCATCAGCACATCGTCGTCGGCGAAGCGGTCGAGCACCGTCAGCGCTGCGCGGCAGGCCAGCGCGTTGCCGGTGTAGGAATGCGAATGCAGGAAGCCGCGCGCCACATCGTCGTCGAGGAAGGCCCGGTAAACGGCATCGCGCGTCATCACAAGCGACAGCGGCAGATAGCCGCCGCTGATGCCTTTCGACAGGCACACGAAATCCGGCCACATGGGCGATCCGCCCGCCTGCGCGGCCTGCTCGAAGGCGAAGAAAGTGCCGCTGCGGCCGCAGCCGACGGCGATCTCGTCCGCAATCAGATGCACGCCGAACTCGTCGCACAGCGCCCGCAGGCCCCTGAGGTAGGCCGGATCGTGCATCGCCATGCCGGCGGCGCACTGCACCAGCGGCTCGACGATCAGGGCGGCAATGTGCTGGTGGCGCAATTTGAACAGCGCGCGTACTTCCGCCAGTGCCCGCGCGGCGACGTCGGCGGCGGACTCGCCTGCCAAGGCCTGGCGCGCGTCCGGAGACATCACCATGTGGGCGCGCAGCAGCAGCGGATCATAGGCGTCGCGGAACACCTTGACGTCGGTGACGGCGAGCGCGCCCAGAGTTTCGCCGTGGTAGCCCTGGTGCACGCAGACGAACTCGCGCTTGGCGTCGTGCCCGCTGTTGCGCCAGTAGTGGAAGCTCATCTTGAGCGCGATCTCGACCGCCGAAGCGCCGTCGCTGGCATAGAAGACGTGCCCGAGGACGCCGTCCGTGAGCGCCGACAGCCGCTCGGCGAGTTCCACCGCCGTGCCGTGGGTGCAGCCGGCCAGCATCACGTGCGGCAGGCGTTCGAGCTGGTCGTGCAGCGCGGCGTTGATGCGTGCATCCGCATGACCGAACAGGTTCACCCACCACGAGCTGTTGGCGTCGAAGTAGCGGCGGCCGTCGTAGTCTTCCAGCCAGGGCCCTTTCGCGCGCGCGATCGGCAGCGGCGGCACGGCCGTCATCGCACGCTGCATCTGCGTGCATGGATGCCAGACGTGCGCAAGGCTGCGTTGCTGCCAGGCACGATTGAGGCTGGCGTCGCTGGAGGCTGGAGGCGTGACTGCCGGAATCAATGTACAGCGCCTTTCATTTTGAATTCATAATTACGGAATCTAATCGGGCCTGTTGCGCCGCGTCAAGCCGCTGTCCGGCCGTGGGCACCAGCAGGTGCCCGCCAATGTCATCAGGCCATGACGCGGGAAACACCGCGGCCCTTCAGTTGGCGGCCGCCATCCGCGGCCGGCCGCGGACCGTGCTCGCATCACCGATCGGTTTCAGGCGAGTTCGAACAGCGCGACCGACTCGACATGGGAGGTCTGCGGGAACATGTTGGCGATCCCCGCTCCCCGCAGCAGGTAGCCCTTCTCATGCACCAGCACCGCCGCATCACGCGCGAGCGTGGCCGGGTTGCACGACACATAGACGATGCGCGCCGGCAACTGCTGCGCGCCGAGCGCCTTCACCACCGCGACCGCACCCTCGCGCGGCGGATCGATCAACAGCTTGTCCAGGCGCCCCAGCGCGGCGAGGCTGTCTTCGGTGGCCTCGAACAGGTTGGCCGCATGGAACTCGCTGTGCCCATCGAGACCGTTGCGGCGCGCGTTGTCGCGCGCGCGCGCCACCAGCGCCTCGCTGCCCTCGATGCCCACCACCGTCGCGCCACGGCGCGCGATCGGCAGGCTGAAATTGCCCAGCCCACAGAACAGGTCGGCGATGCGCTCGCCCGGTCGAGGATCGAGCAACTGCATGGCGCGCCGGATCAGCAGGCGGTTGATGTGGATGTTCACCTGGGTGAAGTCGGTCGGCCGGAAATCCAGCCCCACACCGAACTCCGGCAAGGTGTAGGACAGGCCGGAACCGTCCGCGGGGCGCAGCGGCGCGGCGGTGTCGGGGCCGCCGGGCTGCGTCCACACCTGCACGCCTTCAGCATCGGCAAATGCCGCGAGGGCATCGGCGTCGCGCGCACTCAGCGGCAGCAGGTGACGGAAGACCAGCACCGTCGTCGCCTCGGTGACGGCCACCTCGACCTGCGGCACCCGGTCGGCGATCGACAGCCCGGCGATCAGCTCGCGCAGGCGCGGCAGCAGCGCCGACACATGCGCTGGGAGGATGTCGCACGAGCGCATGTCGATGATGTAGCTCGAGCGCCGCTCGTGGAAGCCCACCCGCACGCCGCCCTTGCTCGGCACCAGCCGCACGCTGAGCCGTGCGCGGTCGCGATAGCGCCAGGCCGGGCCGTGGATCGCCGAATACACGATCTGCGGCTGCACGCCGCCGATGTGCCGCAACGCATCCTCCAGCACGCGCTGCTTGGCGGCGGCCTGCGCCACCGGGTCCAGGTGCTGCATCGAGCAGCCGCCGCAGGTGCCGAAATAGGCACAACGTGGGGTCACGCGCTGCGCGCTGGCCTTCAGCACGCGCACCGCGTCGGCCTGTTCGTAGCGCGGCTTCACACGATAGGACTCGTACTCCACGCGCTCGCCCGGCAGCGCGCCGTCGATGAAGATCGCCTTGCCTTCCACATGGGCGACGCCGCGACCTTCGTGGTCCAGCGACTCGATGACTGCGATGGGCATGGGCGGCTTCCGGCGGAAAAATCAGCCGGCGATTTTACCGCCAGCCTGCAGCCGCGTGACGGACGTGGGCCACGATGGTGGCCACCTCCCTATAATGTCGCGCATGAAACTGCCCGCACTCGACACGCTCCTCGGCGGCCTGACGCCGCGCCAGTTCTTCGAAGAATACTGGCAGAAGAAACCCCTGCTGATCCGCCAGGCCGTGCCCGGCTTCACCGGCGTGCTGTCTCGCGACGAACTCTTCGACCTCGCCTGCGACCCGGATGTCGAGTCGCGCCACGTCTCTCGCCACGGTGAAGAATGGCGCCTGGAGCGCGGCCCGCAGACGCGTGGCCGACTGCGCGGCAAGCGCAATCCATGGACGGTGCTGGTGCAGGGCGTGAACCTTTGGGTGCCGGAAGGCGACCGCCTGCTGCACCATTTCGACTTCATCCCGCAGGCGCGGCTGGACGACCTGATGATCAGCTACGCGGTGGATGGCGGTGGCGTCGGGCCGCATTTCGACAACTACGATGTATTCCTGCTGCAGGGCATGGGCCAGCGCCGCTGGCTGATCTCCGACCAGGACGACCGCACCCTGGTCGAAGGCGCGCCGCTGCGCATCCTGCAGGATTTTCACCCGACCCACGACTGGGTGCTGGACCCCGGCGACATGCTCTACCTGCCGCCGCACTGGGCGCACAACGGCATCGCCATCGGTGAATGCACCACCTACTCCATCGGCTTCCGTTCGCCGACGGCACAGGAACTGGGCGCGGAATTCCTCGGCTGGCTGCAGGAACGGCTGGATCTCCAGGGCCTTTACGCCGACCCCGACCTGCAGCCGCAGGCCCATTCGGCGGAAATTGCACCGCGCATGATCGACCAGATCGAAGGCATGCTTGCCCGCATTCGCTGGAGCCGCCGCGACGTTGCCGAGTTCGTCGGCGAATACCTGACCGAACCCAAGGCGCACGTCTTCTTCGATCCCCCTGAAGATCCGCTGACACGCATGGCTTTTGAACGGGCCGTCGCCACCTGCGGCTATGCCCTCGACCCCCGAACACTGCTGCTGTTCTCGGAAGCGGGCTTCCACCTCAATGGCGAAGCGGTCGCGGTTGCTGCCGAGCTTTCGCCGCTGATCGTCGAACTGGCGGACCGTCGCCGCATCGGCGCAACTTCGAATCATCCGCCAGCGCTGCTCGAACTGCTTTACGCGTGGTATTGCGACGGCTTCGGCACACCGGAACAGGGCCATGGCTGAAAATGCTGCAGCAGCCGTCGAGCGCAAATTCGACACCTATGCGGCGTATCGCGAGCAGTTTCTCGATGCACTGCGCAACACGAGACGCAGTCTCCTCATTTTCGATCGTGATCTGGCCCACACCGCGCTGGAGAGCCGCGATGGCATCGAGGCGCTGGACACCCTCGCACGCGACGTGGTCGGAGAGGAGCCGATCCGTATTCTGGTCAGCACCGCGACGCACATCGAGCAATCGTGCCCTCGGCTGTTGAAGCTGGTGGAGCGCTATAGCCCCCGCATGCGCATCAAGGTCGTCGCGGAGGGCGCTGCGCACCCCGATGGCTGCTTCCTGATCGGCGACGGCCGGGTGCTGGTCACACGCTTCCATCTTGATCGCGCACGCGGCAAGCGAGTCGACGGAGCGAGCCCGGACATCGCCCGGAACGCCGCACAATTTGAAACAATGTGGATATCGGCGAAGATCGGCCCAAGCGGCGCCGCGCTTGGGATTTGAACGAATTGCCCGGCATTGCGCAATGCCGCATCGCGATGTTGGCGTTGCAAATCGGCGTGCTAGAATTGAGCACGGTTTGGCACTTTTAAACCGCAATCACCTTGCGTTGGAAGTCTTGCCGTCATCACCTGTCAATAAGGATAAACAGCACATGAAGAACTCCCTCCTCGTCGCCGCCCTCGTCGCTCTCGCCGTGTCCGCTTGCGGCAAGAAGGAAACCGCTGCTCCGGCTCCGGCTCCGGCCGCCCAGGAACAGGCCGCTCCGGCCGCTGCCGCGCCGGCCGCCGCGCCCGCCGCCGAACAGGCCAAGGAAGCTGCTGAGAAGGCCACCGAAGCAGCCAAGGAAACCGCCGCTGCTGCCACCGAAGCTGCCAAGCAGGGCGCTGCCGCCACGGTTGAAGCCGCGAAGGAAGGTGCCGCCGCCGCTACCGACGCTGCCAAGGACGCTGCCGCCGCCGCCAAGGACGCCGCTGTCGCTGCCAAGGACGCTGCAGCCGCCGCTGTGGACGCTGCGAAGAAGTAATCGTCCCGCTGCGGACGTAAAAAAACCGGCTTCGTGCCGGTTTTTTTACGTCCTTGGCGATCCCGCGACACAAGACACGCGCGTCGTCCGCAGTGCAGCCGACGCCGCTGCGGCGTCGGCTGCACTTTCTCGTCAGCGAAGCTCCTGCTGCAGCAATCCGAGAATCCGCTTCGCGGTGTCGGAGTTGTCCGCCCCACCCTCCCGCGTCAGCACCGACACGCGCGCCTGGTCGCCGAGCCCCTGCACGCGCAGGCGGTATTCGCTGCCCGATGCCGCCGGTTTGTCGCTGCTGCGCCAGAAAGCGAGTCGGGACAGGAAACCTCCACCGCTCTTGGCCTTGGTGTCGGCATCCGGATCGACATAGCGCACGAAGTACAGGCCTTCGGTGCGGTTGCGATCTTCGACGGTGAAACCGATGCGATCGAGCGCGAGTCCGACGCGACGCCATGCGCGGTCGAAGGGTTCGTCCATCGTCAGGCCGACCTGACCATTGGACGCGGACGTGATCTTCGCACGCTCGGCAACCGGCGCGGTCGTGATGGCCGCCTTTGCGCGCGCCTCGTCGGCCCCGAGGCGAACCATGAGCCGGCGCAGCATTTCCGCCTCGAGCTCGGGATCGGCCGGGCGCGGCTGCCAGATCGTCGTATCCTTCGCTTCCGTCGGATAGATCTCCATCATGCCGCGGTGGCTGACGTAGATCTCCACGGTGCCGGGCTCCTTGCCGGGCTCCAGGCGGGTGCGGAACTTGTCGCGATTGGGCGTCGAATACAGCCCATCGAGCACCTTGCCGATCGTCGAGCGGATGATGTCCTGCGGGATCTTGGCGCGGTCTTCGGCCCAGTCGGTTTCCATGACGCCGATGTTCGGGCTGTCGATGTTGAGGATGAAGCCGAGTTCGAGCCAGAAGTCCTTCACCTGCGGCCAAAGCGCATCCGGTGTTCCCGGCACGACCAGCCAGCGCTGCGTGCCGGCGCGCTCGATGCGCATCTTGTCCGGCGTGGCCAGCACTTCACCGGAGGTCGAAGCCGTGGTGGGCTGGCCGGCGCGATCTGCAGCGTAGGCCGAATAAGTCGCCACACCGCGCGGCGCAACGTCCGGCACCGCGTAACGGTCGTCGCGCGTGGGCGCCGTCAGGTCCGGAGGAATCTCGAGCGGCGCAACCTGACGTGCGCTCTTGTAGTCGATACGTTTGGTTTCGAGCAGGCCGCCACTGCAGCCCGCCAGGAGAATTGAGGCCGCAGTGAAGGAAACGGTGGTACGCAAGGAGCGATTCATGAGGTTCCTGATGTGATAGAGCGTGTCAGACGTCGATGCCGGCCGTGCGCATCGCCTTCAGGACGCGCTCATGCTGCGATTCGGAGAGCAGGGTCAGCGGCAGGCGCAGGCCGTACCCGATCAGCCCCATGCGCGCCACGCCCCACTTCACGGGAATGGGATTCGCCTCACAGAACAGGTCACGATGCAGCGGCACGAGCTTCGCATTGGTCTCGCGCACGCGGCGCGCATCGTCTGCCGCGGCAGCAGCGCACAACTCGTGCATCGCGCGCGGCGCGATGTTGGCGGTGACCGAGATCACGCCGTGACCGCCGAGCATCAGGAACGCCGCGGACGTCATGTCGTCGCCGCTGTACAGGGCGAAACCCTTCGGCGCACGCGCGACGAGGTCACAGGCACGGTCGATGCTGCCGGTGGCATCCTTGATTCCGACGATGTTCGGGACTTCCGCCAGCCGCAGCGTGGTGTCGTTGGCCAGGTCGGCGACCGTGCGGCCGGGCACGTTGTAGAGGATCAGCGGCAGATCGACCGCCTCGGCGATGGAGCGGAAGTGGCGGTACAGACCTTCCTGCGTCGGGCGGTTGTAATAGGGCACCACGGACAGGTGCGCATCCGCGCCAGCCGACTTGGCAAAACGTGCCAGCTCGATCGCTTCGGCGGTCGAGTTGGCGCCGGTGCCCGCGATCACCGGCACGCGGCCGGCGGTGTGCTCGACCGTCACACGGATGAGTTCGCAATGCTCGTCGACGCTGACCGTGGGCGATTCGCCGGTGGTGCCGACGATGACGATGCCGTCGGTGCCCTCGGCGATGTGCCAGTCGATGAGGCTGCGCAGGCGCGGGAAATCCAGGCTGCCGTCGTCGAGCATAGGGGTGACGATGGCGACAATCGATCCGGTGATCATGGTGATGGGCGGGACGATAAAAGCTCGATTCTAACCCATCGCCGCAACTCGGCTAGATGCCCGGACGTTTTCCAGCGCCGGGCATTGCAACACCCGGTAAGCGCTAAAGATCGGCCAGCGCCTTGATGTGGGCGACAACCGAGCGCGCGAGCGAGGACAACGCATATCCGCCTTCCAGCAGCGACACGATGCGCTTGTGGCCGCAGTCCTCGGCGACCCCCTTGATCTGCTGCGTCGCCCAGACGTAGTCGGCCTCCAGCAGCCCCAGCGACCCCATGTCGTCCTCATAGTGGGCATCGAAGCCGGCCGACACGAAGATCATCTGCGGATTGTGGTTGCGCAGCGCCGGAACGATGATGTCGCTGAAGACCTGGCGGAAACCGTCGCCGCGCGTGCCGGCGGGAAGCGGCACGTTGCACATGTGCGCCGGCGCGTTGTCCACTCCGCAATAGGGGTAGAAGGGATGCTGGAAGATGCCCGCCATCATGACCCGGGGATCGTTGCGGAAGATGTCCTCGGTGCCATTGCCGTGATGGACGTCGAAATCCACGATGGCGACACGTTCGAGCCCATGCACGTCGATCGCATGGCGCGCTGCCACGGCGACGTTGTTGATGAAGCAGAAGCCCATCGCCTTGGCCCGCTCGGCATGGTGGCCAGGCGGACGGATGGCGCAGAAGGCGTTCTCGATCTCGCCCTTCATCACCAGGTCGGTGGCGAGGATGCCCGCACCGGCCGAGCGCAGCGCCGCCTTCATGGTGTTCGGATTCATTGCCGTATCCGGATCGAGGTGGCGGATGCCATGCTCCGGCACGTTGGCGATCAGCTCGTCGAAGTAACTCGCCGGATGCGCGCGACAGACCTGCTCCGCAGTGGCGACAGGCGCGTCGTAGAAGGACAGGTACAGGTCGAGCCCGGCGGCAATCAGGCGATCGTTGATCGCCGCCAGCCGGTCCGGGCATTCCGGATGAAACTTGCCCATGTCGTGCAGCCAGCACTCGCGGTGCGTGATGAACGCCGTCGTCGTCATGCCTCCCCCACTCCTGATCGGATTCGAACTCCCTGGCGCCGGATAACGCCTGCCACGCGGGAACACTGCGGTTCCGGGCCGGTCATTCAGGCGGTTGCGCCTTGTTTGTCGTCTATTATCACCGCTTCAACTGCAAAATCACAGTACGCCGAGCCATGCCCGATCGTCATGCAGACCGCCTCCTCGAAGCCGCCAGCCGGGTCATCCTCGGCAAGGAGCATGAGCTGCGGCTTGCGCTTGCCTGCCTCATCGCACGCGGCCATCTGCTGGTGGAAGATGTCCCCGGCGTCGGCAAGACCACGCTCGCGCACGTATTCGCACGGCTGCTGGGGCTGCAGTTCCAGCGCGTCCAGTTCACCAGCGACCTGCTGCCGGCGGACATCGTCGGCGTTTCAATCTTCGATCGCGAAACGGGCAGCTTCCGCTTCCATCCCGGCCCCCTCTTCGCCCAGTTGATCCTTGCCGACGAGATCAATCGCGCCACACCGAAGACACAGAGTGCGCTGCTCGAGGCGATGGAGGAGCGCCAGATCACCGCCGACGGGCGCACCCTCGCCCTGCCGAGCCCGTTCTTCGTCATCGCGACGCAGAATCCGGCGAACCAGATCGGGACTTTCCCGCTGCCCGAAAGCCAGCTCGACCGCTTCCTGATGCGCATCCACCTCGGCTATCCGGCACGTGCCGCCGAGCGCGCGCTCCTCATGGGCGAAGATCGCCGTCGCCTGCTGGAGCGCCAGCAGCCAGTGATCTCCATCGACGAGTTGCGTGCGCTGCAGCGTGCCGGACAAGACGTCATCGTCGCCGATGCGCTGATCGACTATGTGCAGGCCCTGCTCGCCGCCACCCGCACCGATGTCTCGCTCGCCGCTGGACTCAGCCCGCGCGCCGGCCTCGCACTCATTGCCGCGGCACGTGCCTGGGCGCTGATCGACGGGCGGGACCATGTGCTACCCGAGGACGTGCAGGCGGTCTTTCCCCACGTTGCCGGCCATCGGCTGCACCTCGCCGGCGACGGCCGCAACGTATCGCCGGCCGCGCTGCTGCGCCTGCTCCAATCCGTCGCATTGCATTGATGCCGTCGGCGACGCAGCCCCTCGCAAGCACGCTGCGCAGGGCTTCCCGCGCGATGGTGGACCGCTGGCTGTTCCGTCTCGACCGCCCCGAGCCGTCTCCCATCGTGCTGCACCAGCGGCGCATCTACGTCTTGCCAACGAACGCAGGACTCGGCCTCGCAGTCGCCCTGCTGGCGATGCTGATCGCCTCGATCAACTACAGCCTCAGCCTCGGCTTCGGACTCACTTTCCTGATCGCCGGCATCGGCATCGCCAGCATCATCCACGCATTCCGCAACCTCTTTGGCCTGAGCGTGAGCGCGGGGCGCTGCGAACCCGCTTTCTGTGGCGAATCTGCGCGCTTCGTCTTCCATGTGACCAATTCCCGCCGCTGGCGACGCCCTGCGCTGCGCCTGCGCTTGCATGGCGGCGAGACGGCCTTCGACCTGGCCGCGGCCGACGTCACGAACGTCGAACTTGCCAGCCCTGCGACGCACCGTGGATGGCTCGCCGCCGGGCGAATGACACTCGAGACGACCTGGCCGCTGGGCCTCATCCGTGCCTGGAGCGTCTTCATTCCGGACCTCGCCTGCATCGTGTATCCGCAGCCGGAGAGAGCGCCTCCGCCGCTGCCGCTGGGTGCAGCCGAAGGCGGTAACGGGCGCCGGCTTGCGAACACGGGAGACGAGGATTTCCACGGCCTGCGTCCGTATCGCGACAGCGACTCGCCACGCCATGTCGCGTGGAAGGCGCTGGCGCGCGGAGCGCCGCTGCTGACCAAGCAATACGCCGGACACCGCGGCGAAGACGTGGTCCTCGACTGGCACACGCTGCCCGCCACGTTGGGTGACGAGCAGCGGCTTTCACGCCTCACCGCCTGGCTGCTGGCTGCGGAGCGGGCGGGTCATCGCTATGCGCTGAAGCTGCCGTCCGCGCGGATCGATGCCGGCCAGGGCGAGCACCAACTGCATCGATGCCTGAGGGCCCTGGCGCTGTACCGCGCGTCCGACACACCGCCAGCGGGAACGAAGCGGGATGCGCGCTGAACGTATGCGACACGACACGCATGCGGGCGGGGCGATCGGCAGCCTGACGCCGCCTTCGCTGACGCTGCAGCAGGGGCTGTGGCTGCTCGCCGCGGCCGGCGTCACGCTTGCGCCTCATGCCAGCTATCTGCCGTGGTGGATCATCGCGGCCTGCGCGTCCCTGCTGGGCTGGCGCGCATGGTTGCTGTGGCAGCGTCGCCTGCCTCCGCACCGCGTGCTGCTGTTGCTCCTCACGCTGGCCTGCGGTGTTGCGGTACGGCAGGAATACGGTCACTTTTTCGGCAAGGATCCCGGCGTGGCACTGCTCGCCCTGCTGCTATGCCTCAAGCTGCTCGAGATCCGCCGCTCACGGGATGTGCGCGCCGCCGTGCTGCTGTGCTTCTTCCTGCAGATGGCGGTCTTCTTCGAGGACCAGTCACCGCTGATCGCGCTGGCGGCGCTGTCCGGCACCTGGCTTGCCGTCGTCACCCTGCTCGCGCTGGCCGACGCGAATGCAGCGCACCGCGCGCAGATGCGCACCGGCGCGCTGCTGCTGGCGCAGGGCCTGCCGTTCATGCTGATGCTGTTCCTGCTCTTCCCCCGGGTGCAGGGGCCGCTCTGGGGCTTGCCCGCAGATGCGACGAGTGCACGCTCGGGCCTGTCCGACACGATGAGCCCGGGATCCATCAGCGATCTGAGCGTGTCGCCAGACATCGCGTTCCGCGTCGAATTCAGCGGGTCGCCGCCCGAACCCTCGGCGCGCTACTGGCGCGGCCCGGTATTCACGCGCTTCGACGGACGCACCTGGCGAGCAGAACGGCCCATCGAGGCCAGCACGCCCTTCTACACCCCATCCGGGCGCCGCTTCGACTACCGCATCACGCTCGAACCTCACGACCAGCGCTGGCTGCTGGCGCTCGACTTTCCAGGTGCGGGTGCGGGCGCGGTTAGAGGCGATGGTGCGGGCGCGGGCCCGATCCGCTTCACGAATTTTGCGCAAGCCCTGCTGCCGCGCCCGCTGCAAAGCCGCAGCCGCTTCGAGCTCAGCGCGTGGCCTGGCACCGCCACCGGCCTGCAGGAGACGGCGGCGACGCTGACCGCCGCACTTGCGCTGCCCGATGGTTTCAACCCCCGCAGCCGCGAACTCGCCCGCCAGCTTGCGGCAGGCGCAGGCTCGGACGCAGTGATCCTGGATCGCGTCGTCTCGTACCTGAGCGAAAGCCGCCTCACTTACACGCTGAAGCCGCCCCTGCTCGGCCGCGATGCGGTCGATGAGTTCCTCTTCGAGACCCGCCGCGGCTTCTGCGAGCACTTCGCATCGGCCTTCACCGTGCTGCTGCGGGGCGCGGGCGTACCGGCGCGTGTGGTGGCCGGCTACCAGGGCGGCGAGGTCAACCCGATCGACGGCAATCTCGTGGTGCGTCAATCCGATGCGCACGCCTGGGCGGAGGTGTGGCTCGGCGGGCGGGGCTGGGTCCGGGTCGATCCCACTGCGCTGGCAGCTCCGCAGCGCATCGAGGCCGGCCTTGCGGCCGCCCTGCCTGAAGGCGAAGCCCTGCCGCTGATGATGCGGCAGGATCTGGGCTGGCTTCGCAACCTTCGTCACCGTTGGGAAGCGCTCGCCAATGCCTGGGATCAGCGCGTTCTTGGCTACAATCCGGAGAGGCAGCGAGAGTTTCTCGCCAGCCTGGGCTTCGGCAAGGTCGACTGGCCCCAGCTCGTCGCCCTGATGTCAGGCGTCGGACTGATCCTGATTGGCGGGCTGATGGCCTGGGCAAGCTGGCAGCGGCGGCTCCAGGATCCGCTGGAGCGGAGCTGGCTAGTCTTCTGCAAGCGGCTTGCCCGCGCCGGTCATCCGCGTGCCCCCTGGGAAGGCCCGCAGGATTACGGCCGCAGGCTGGCGCTCGCCCTGCCCCGGCAGGCGGACGAGCTGCTCCGCATCACCGCATCCTATGCGCGCCTGCGCTACGGTGCAGGGGCAAACCGCGCCGACATCCGTGCGCTGAACCGACAGATACGCAACTTCGAACTGCAATGAAAGACACCCTTCGCGCCCCGCTCGCCGCCTTTGCCCTTGCAGCGAGCGCCCTTGCCGTCGCCCTGCCGCGCACCGCGCAGGCCTCTTTCCTCGAGCGCGACGATGCACAGGCCTTCGTGCGCGAGATGGTCGAAAAGCATGGCTTCGACAGCACGGCCGTCACCGCTGCGCTCACCCTCGCGCAGCACGAACCGCAGGTGATCCGCCTGATCGCGCCGCCGAGCCGGCCCGGCGTACGTTCGTGGCAAAAGTATCGCGCCCGCTTCCTCGATCGGTTGCGCATCGACGGCGGGCTGGCCTTCTGGGCAGAAAACGAAGCCGACCTGCAGCGCGCCTCGGAGCGCTACGGCGTACCGATCGAAATCATCGTCGCCATCATCGGCGTCGAAACCGTCTATGGCCGCAACACCGGCAACTTCGAGACCCTGTCCGCGCTGGCCACCCTGGCCTTCGATTACCCGCCGCGCGCACCGCTCTTCCGCCGCGAACTCGAGTCACTGCTGCTGCTCGCGCGCGACCAGGGCCGCGCTCCGCAGAGCTTCTACGGCTCCTACGCCGGTGCGCTGGGCTATCCACAATTCCTGCCCAGCAGCGTGCGCAATTTCGGCGTGGATTTCGACGGCGACGGTCACATCGATTTCGACGCCAGCCCGGCCGATGCGATCGGCAGCGTCGCCAACTACCTGCACGTGCATGGCTGGCGAATTGGCGAGCCGGTCGCCGAGCGCGCGCGCTTCACCCGGGTGGTCGATCCTGAACCGTTGGTGGCTGCCGGCATCGAGCCCAGCCTGGAACCCGTCGCGCTGGCCGACGCTGGCGTGACGACGATCAGCGGCGCACCCCCGGCCGCCACCGCCACCCTCGTCGATCTCGTCACCCCCGGCGCAACCACCGAGTACTGGCTCGGCTACCGCAACTTCTACGTCATCACGCGCTACAACCGCAGCAGCTTCTACGCGATGTCGGTGTTCGAACTGGCCGAAGCCCTGCGCGCGCGGCGTGCCACCCAGCTCGCGCAACAGACCGGGCAGGCCCGGTAGTTTCGTTCCCCATTCCCCGGCCTGTTCGGCACAGGCCGGCGCACCTTGCGCACGAAGTGATGCGGGTCAAGGCGATGTGGACTGGCCACGCCGAGAATCATGTCGTCGGGAAGGAGGCGCCATGATCATCCATTCGCTGTTCGATTCAATCTCACCGCTCGCCGGCGCGGACATGCCGTCCACCGCACTGGGCATGGCGCTCGGACTCGGGCTGGACCCGACAGGCAGCCTGCGGCCCGCGCGCGTCGGCGTGCGCGACATCGCGGCGGCGCTGCGCGAAGGTCATGCGACGTTCCGCGCGACGATCGCGCTGAGCATGACCTGCGCTGCCTTCTTCGCGCTGGTTGGAGCCGCACTGTTCCTGACACTGGAGTGGCTGTCCATCGCACCGCTGAGCGTGTCCGCCGCCGGCGGTTTCGTCCTGATCGGGCCGACCATCCTCGCGGGTTTCTTCGCCATCGCCGATCGGCACGATGGAGGCGTCAGGCCCACCCTGGCGGAGGTGTCGCGCGGCTTCCGCAACATGCCGCGCGGCGGCTGGGTCGTGTCCTTCGTCTGCGCGCTGCTGTTGCTGATCTGGTTCACCGATGCCGGAACGCTTTACGGCTTCATGGTCGCCCACGCGCCACGGGGGTTCCGCGAACTCCTCCGGGGCGATTCGGACGTCCTTATTTTTCTCGGCTTCAGCGCGCTGATGGGGGCAGGCCTGGCCTTCATCCTGTACTGCGTCACCGCGTTCTCCATCCCGCTCATCCACGACCACCGCGCCAACCTGGTGTCAGCCGTGGTCGCGAGCGTGCGAGCGGTATTCGGGCGCTTCCCGGTGATGATCTGCTGGGGCCTTTTGATCGCGGGCGTGATGCTGCTGAGTGCTTGGCTGCTGCCGCTGCTGCTGTATTCCCTGCCGACGATGGCCTACGCCAGCCGCGCGTTCTATCGCCGCGTATTTCCGCCAGACTGAGCGCCGCGGCGGCGGGAGCTTCCGAAACAGGAGCTGCTCAGAGCAGGGCGTCGCGGCCAATGCCACGGCGCTTCAGAATCCGTCGCAACTGGCTGAGGGCTTCGAGCTGGATCTGGCGCACACGTTCGCGGGTGAGCTCGAGGCGCAGCGCGAGCTCCTCCAGCGTCAGCAATTCGCATTCATCGATGCCATAGCGGTGCCGGATCACGAGCCGCTGCTTGTCGCTGAGCATCTTGATCCACTCGCGCACGAGGTGCTCCACTTCCGTGGAGTGAATCTGCAGGTCGGGAGTCTCGACATGCTCGTCGGCGAGCGACTCGCCGATCGACAAGCTCGGGTCGATATCCAAAGGTGCGTCGAGAGATGCGGTGTGCTCGCTCAGCGCCAGCACCGCACGTACTTCCTCCACCGGCTTGTTCAGGCGCTGCGCGATGCTCTCCAGCGTCGACTCGCCATTTGAACTTGCCTCGAGCGAGCGTTGCGCACGCAGCACCTGGTTGAGTTCCTTCACGACATGGACCGGAAGCCGGATCGTGCGCGACTGGTTCATGATCGCGCGCTCGATGTTCTGCCGGATCCACCAGGTGGCGTAGGTGGAAAAACGGAAACCGCGCTCCGGGTCGAACTTCTCGAGCGCATGCATGAGCCCGAGGTTTCCCTCCTCGACCAGGTCGAGCAAGGGGATGCCGCGGTTCAGATAATGCTTGGCGATATTGACGACCAGCCGCAGGTTGCGCTCGATCATCGTCTGCCGCGCAGCGAAGTCACCGCCCCGCACCAGCCTCGCCAGACGCAGTTCTTCGTCGGGCGTCAGCAGCGGGTTGGCGCCGATCTCGTTGAGGTAGAGCTGAGTGACATCGCTCAGGAAGTCGTTTTCGACCGCCGGCCCATGCTGCGGACTGGCGAAGACTTCCACTTCCAGCGGAAGATCCGGCTCCTGACTCTCGAGATCGTCCAGATCAACCGGTTCTTCCATCCGTCACTCCTTCAGCGCGCCGGCAGATACTTCATTGGATCGACCGCCTTGCCCTGTTTGCGGATCTCGAAATGCAGCTTGGGGCGATCGGCTTCTGTGTTTCCAAGTTCGGCAATCTGCTGCCCCTTGGCGACAACGTCATCTTCCTTCACGAGCAACTTCTGGTTGTGAGCATAAACCGAGTTGTACTCCTGGTTATGCTTGATCACAACCAGCTTGCCGTAGCCGCGAAGGCCACTACCGGCATAGACGACCTTGCCCGCCGCCGAGGCGTAAACCGGATCGCCAGGGTTACCGGAGATGTCCACACCCTTGTTCGTGCTTTCGTTGAAACCCGCGATCGGCTTGCCCTTTGCCGGCCAGAGCCAGTCACCATTACCCTGCGCAGGCCCCACGGCAGGCGCCGCAGGCGGGGAAGGTTGCGGCACCGCCCCGGCGTTGAGCTTCGCCCACGCATCGTCGGAATAGGGCTGGCGCCCGCCGACCGGCGCCTGCTTGATCGGTACCGCCGCACCTTCGCCGCCAACCGGCGTGACCGGCGCTACCACCACAGCGGAGGGCGCAACCGGGATCGCCGTGGCGACCTCGCTGCTCCCCTCGCCCGCACCGGGAGGCGCCACGCGCAGGCTTTGTCCGACATGGATCTGGTTCGGGTCAGTCAGGCCATTCCAGGTGACGAGGTTGGGAATCGTCTGCCCATACTGCCGGGCAATGCCGATCAACGTGTCGCCCGGACGTACGACGTGCACGCCGGCCGCCTGCGGCGCCGTCGCAGAAGGTGCTGGCCCGCCGTCGCGCACAGGCGCGGTGATGCGCGACGCGCAGCCGGACAACATGAGGACCGCGACCAGCAGGGCGGTCGTCGTCTGCTTTCGCTTCATGAATCGATTGAAGTGTTTCATTCCGTACCAGCAAGGAGCGGCACGAATCGAACCGCCTCGTGCCAGCTTTCCCTGAATATGTTTCCTTGTCGCTCGACAAGCAGCAGGCGCTGCTCCGCAGAGCCTACCGGGACGATCAGACGACCGCCCGGCGCGAGTTGTTCCTTCAACGCCTGCGGCAGGCCGATCGCCGCCGCGGCGACGATGATGCTGTCGAACGGTGCCGCCTCCGCCAATCCCAGGCTACCGTCGGCAAGTTTCAGCCGTACGTTGGGCAGCCGCAGCGGTCGCAGGTTGGCGCGCGCCCGATCGAGCAAGGGCCGGATGCGCTCCACCGCGTACACCTCGGTGGCCAGTTGCGACAGGACCGCGGCCTGGTAGCCGCAACCGGCTCCAACCTCGAGCGTCTTGCCCAGCTCGCGCCCGATGCGCAGCAATTCAATCATTCGCGCAACGATGAATGGCTGCGAGATCGTCTGCTGGAATCCGATCGGCAATGGCGTGTCGTCGTAAGCGCTGTACGCGAGCCCTTCCTCGACGAACTGGTGACGCGGCACCCCCTGCATCGCGGCCAGCACGCGCTCGTCGCGGATGCCCTGGATGCGCAGGCGCTCGACCATGCGCGCGCGCGCACGCGCTGCCTGTCCGGCGTCCGCACTGCGCATCGTCACAGCTTCAACCAGTCGTTGACCGGCCCGATCAGGCCATTGTGAGTCAGATCCAGTTGCAGGGGCGTGACCGACACGAAGCCGTTCGCCACCGCGTGGAAGTCCGTTCCCTCGCCGGCGTCGGCCGCCCCCCCTGCTGCGCCGACCCAATACACCGTCTCGTTGCGCGGTGTCACGCTGCGCACCACCGGTTCCGCCTTGTGGCGCCTGCCCAGGCGCGTGACCCGGATCTCCCCCAGGCTGTCGTAGGGAAGATCGGGCACATTGACGTTGAGCAGCACTGGCTGGCGGAACGGGGCGCGCATGAAGCGTTCGGCAAGATCGCGCGCGACTCTTGCCGCTGCCGAAAAATCCGATGCCGATTTGCTGACAAGTGACACGGCGATCGACGGCACGCCGAGCAGAAACCCCTCCGTGGCCGCTGCCACGGTACCGGAATACACGGTGTCGTCGCCCATGTTGGCGCCATGGTTGACGCCCGACACGACCATGTCGGGGAGATGTTCGAGCATGCCGGTGACCGCCAGGTGGACGCAATCGGTCGGCGTGCCATTAACGAAATGGAACCCGTTCGCGGCGCGCCGCAGCGACAGCGGCCGGTCCAGCGTCAGCGAATTGCTCGCACCACTTCGATCGCGCTCCGGCGCAACGACCGTCACTTCGCCGAGCGTGCTCAGGGCTTCCGCGAGTGCGGCAATCCCGGGGGCGAAATAACCGTCGTCGTTACTGACCAGAATGCGCATTTCGAGTCCATGCAGAGCATTGACGAACACGGCGGATATGCTGATCCGCTCGATGAGAGGCGAAAATTCTAGCACAGGGAGAAGAACAGTCCGGCGCACGGCTGCAGACAAAATCCCTCAAACCATCCGGAGGGCACGCGCAGCGCGAGACGCTGCTGCCCCTCCGCAGGAGCGCGCGGCTGCGGCCGGACGCGTCATCGCCGAGGCGATCGCCTGCAATGGACGTTGCCAGCAGTGATTTGGATCTACTATATTTGCACGAATACTCCGAGCACGACACCACCCGCCGCACCGGCCGTTCCGCGCAAGGCGGGCGCCTAACGATCTCGATCCCGTCGTCTCTCTCCCTGGAACGCTTCCGATGGATTTGCTCGTCTGGCCGGAATGGCCACCGCGCTTCAGCGCCCTTCTTCAGGTCGGGCTTGCGTTGATCCTGACCGCCCTCGCCGGCGAAGCCTGCCGGCGCGCCAGGCTCCCCAGCGTGAGCGGCTACGCAGCCGCCGGGCTGCTGCTCGGACCGTTGCTGCTCGGCTGGTTCGATGCGTCGGAACTGGCGAGCTATCGCAGCGTGCTCGACCTGTGCCTGGCGCTGCTGCTGTTCGAACTCGGCATGCGCCTCGACGTGCGCTGGTTCAGCGCCAACCCCTGGCTGCTTGCAACCAGCCTCGCGGAAATCGCCCTCAGCTTCGTGCTGACCTTCGCCGCACTGCAGGCGATCGACGGCGACACCCTGCTCGCCCTGGCCATCGCGGCGATTGCGGTGGGCACTTCTCCGGTGGTGGTGATGCGGGTGGTGGCAGAGCAGCATGCCAGCGGACAGGTGACCGATCGATTGCTGGCCCTGTGCGCCCTCAACGCAGCGGCCTCGGTCGTGTTGCTCAAGCTCGTGATGGGCGGGCTGCACGGCGTGCATGGTGGCGGCATCATCGCGCTGCTGCATCCGCTCTATCTGCTGGCCGGCTCCGTCGTGGGCGGAGCGCTGATCGCGGCGGCGTATGCCGGGTTGCGCAAGATCGTCGGCCCCGCATCCGAGCAGGGGCCGGCAGCGACCATTGCCCTGATGCTGGTGGTCGTGGCGATGCTGCACGCACTGCGGCTGCCGCTTGCGCTCGCGCCGTTGATCGGTGGCGCCCTTGTGAAATGGTTCGATCCCCGGCCGCACCAGTGGCCTGCGCAATTCGGCAGCGTGGGGAGCACGCTGGTGATCGTCGCCTTCATCCTCGCCGGCGCGGCGGCCGACCTGAACCACCTTGCGCTGGGCGCAGGCCTTGCCTTGGTGGCGATCGCCGCCCGCGCCTTCGGCAAGCTGGCCGGTGCGCTGGCCTTCGGCGCCCGCAGCGGGCTGGACCGATCCAAGAGCCTCGCCCTCGGCGTGGCGCTGATGCCGCTTTCCGTGCTGGCATTGGTCCAGACCGAGGATGTACACCAAGTCTTTCCGGAGTTCGGCGAGCGCCTGCAATCCGTCGTACTCGCGATGACGGCCGTGCTGGGCGCACTCGGGGCCATCGCCACTCGCTGGGCGTTGTTGCGCAGCCGTGAAAGCCGCGCGGGAGACAGATGATGAGCCTCGAATCCTTCGCGCCGTCGCGCGCGCTGTCCATCGGCGTGGAGCTTGAACTGCAACTGGTGAGCACGCACGACTACGACCTCGCTCCGGTGGCAGAGGATTTGCTGCGTGCCCTGTCGCACGCGGACCTGCAGGGCGACGTCAAGCCCGAGATGACCTGCTCCATGATCGAGCTATCGACCGGTGTCTGCGACCAATACGAGACGGTCGTCGCGCAACTGGAGGCGCTGCGCGACACCCTCGCGGCTGCTGCGCGCCGGCTCAACATCGGGATCTGCGGCGGCGGCACGCATGCATTCCAGAAATGGGGCGAGAGACGCATTTTCGATGGCCCTCGCTTTCACTATCTGTCCGACCTCTATGGCTATCTCGCCAAGCAGTTCACCGTTTTCGGCCAGCACGTGCATGTCGGCTGCCCGAGCCCGGATACCGCGCTCTACCTGCTGCACGGGCTTTCCCGCTACATCCCGCATCTGATCGCCCTGTCCGCGTCCTCGCCCTTCGTCCAGGGCGAGGACACAGGATTCGAATCCGCGCGACTCAACTCGGTGCTGGCCTTTCCACTGTCCGGTCGGGCGCCCTTCATCGGTAACTGGAGCGATTTCGAGCGCTACTTCGATAAGATGGCGAGCACCGGCGTGGTGAGCAGCATGAAGGATTTCTACTGGGACATCCGCCCCAAGCCCGAGTACGGGACGATCGAGATCCGCGTCATGGACACCCCGCTGACGGTACGAAGGGCTGCCGCGGTGGCCGCCTACATCCAGACCCTGGCGCGCTACCTGATGATCGAGCGGCCGTATCGGCTCGCCGAGGACGACTACCTCGTGTACACCTTCAACCGTTTCCAGGCCTGCCGCTTCGGCTACGACGGCGTCTATGTGCACCCGGAGACCCACGAGCACATCCCGATCGCCGAAGCGATCACGTCCAGCATTGCGCGCATCGAGCAGCACGCCATCGAACTTGGCACCGACGCCGTGCTCGCCGGGTTGAGGGCCGACGTTCTCGCGGGTCGCAACGATGCCCGCTGGCTGCGTGCGCAGCATGAAAACGGCGCGCCGCTCGCCGAGTTGGTGATGGGCCAATGCGCGCGCTGGACGCAAGGAGGCGCGATGTGAGCCGGCTGCCGCTGCGCATCGGCCTGTCGGCCCGCCTGATGCACAGCCCGCCGGCCGAACTCGGCTTTCCGGGCAAGACGCTGCAGTACCTGGAGCAGTCGATGGCGCACTGGATCATGTCCCACGGTGCGCTCGCGCTGATGGTGCCGACCATCGGCGAGCACTTGGGGCTGCGGCGCGCGCAGATCTCGGTGCGCGACTATGTCAGCAGCCTTGACGGCCTGGTGCTGCAGGGCGGCGCCGATGTCAGCCCCTCGACTTACCGCGACACGGCGCTGAGGCCGGAATGGACGGGAGATCGCGTGCGCGACCTTTACGAAATCGAACTGTTGTGGGAGTTCGTCATCCAGGGCAAGCCGGTGCTGGGCGTCTGCCGCGGTGCTCAGCTCATCAACGTGGCCTGCGGTGGCACGCTTTGGCAGGACATCACCGAATGCGTGCCGGGCGCGATCGCACACCGCAGCGACGACCTCTACGACCGCCACTACCACACCGTCGAGTTCGAACCGGGCAGCCGGCTGGCGAGCCTCTATCCCGAACGTGCGGGCGGACGCGTCAACAGCATCCACCATCAGGCGGTGCGCGAGCTCGGCGCCGACCTGCAGGTGGAGGCGCGCTCGGCGGGCGACGGCGTGATCGAGGCGATCCGCTGGCAGGGGTCCACCTACCTGTTCGGCTGCCAATGGCATCCCGAGTTCCAGGCTCGGGACGGCGACCTGCTGGACGGCAGCCCGATCATGCAGGACTTCCTGGAGGCAGCCGAACGCTCGCGTGCGTGACCACGGTCACGCCCCAAATCTGCACATGCGGGTCACGCCGCAGTCCGCAGCGGCCAACCTGCACCCACAGGCCGTGACAGATTCCGGCCGACCAGGCGCGCGCGTACAAGAATGGAAGGCCGGAAAGCAAAAAGCCGATCAGATTGATCGGCTTTTTGCTTGATTCGATTGGTCGGGGCGGCGGGATTCGAACTCGCGACCCCTTGCACCCCATGCAAGTGCGCTACCAGGCTGCGCTACGCCCCGACACAGAAGCCGCATTATAGCAGGCTATTCACGAATATCCAGTGCTTTCAGCGCGATCGCTTCATGCTCTCAGCTCCGCAAGCGCGTCGGCCACATCGATCCGAAGTTCCGCCAGCAGTGCCTTGCAGCGTTCCACCTCGGTAAGCTCTTCCTGACGCTGGATCGCAGCCTCGCCCAGCCTGTTGCGCGCACCGGAGATCGTGAACCCCTCCTCGTACAGCAACTGCCGGATGCGCCGAATCAGGAGCACCTCATGGTGCTGGTAATAGCGGCGATTGCCCCGCCGCTTCACCGGCTTGAGCTGGGTGAATTCCTGCTCCCAGTAGCGCAGCACATGTGGTTTGACGCCGCACAATTCCGACACCTCGCCGATCGTGAAGTAGCGCTTGGCGGGAATCGGCGGCAACTGTGCCGAACTGACTTCAGGGCTGCTTGCTTGCATCGCTGAGTTGCTCCACTGCGGCCTTCAGCTTCTGACTGGCATGGAAGGTGACGACACGGCGCGCGGTGATGGGGATCTCCTCGCCCGTCTTCGGATTGCGCCCAGGGCGTTGCGGCTTGTCGCGCAACTGGAAGTTGCCGAAGCCGGACAGCTTGACGCTGTCCCCGCGCTCGAGGGCGGTGCGGATCTCCTCGAAGAACCCCTCCACCATGTCCTTCGCTTCGCGCTTGTTCAATCCGACCTGCTCGAACAGCAGGTCGGCCAGTTCTGCCTTCGTCAGGGTCACGTCAATCTCCCGATCCACGCAGGCGTGCTCCGAGCACGGATTCGGCCTGACGGACGAGCGCCGAAACCGCAGCATCGACCTCGGCGTCTTCGAGAGTGCGCTGAGTATCTTGCATCAACACCCTGAAGGCAAGGCTCTTCCTGTCCGGATCGATGCCCTTGCCATGGTAGACGTCGAACAGCACAATCTCCCGCACGACGGCTGGCGCGGCCTCGCGCAGCACCTCGAGGGCGCGCGCCACGCTGACGTCCAGCGCGACGACCAGTGCGAGGTCGCGAGTCACCGCCGGCATGCGGGAAATCTCGGCGTAGGCCGGTACCACGGCGCCGAGCGCTGCCTCCAGTTCGAGCTCGAACACCACAGGCGCACTGCCCATGTCATAGCGCTGCACCCACACCGGATGCAGTTCGCCGATGATGCCGATGTTGCGGCCGTCGAGCCGCACGGTGGCGGCGCGGCCCGGGTGCAGTGCCGGATGTGACAAGCGCTCGAAGCTCAGCGTGCGCGGCGCAAACAGCGCCTCGAGGTCGCCCTTCACATCGTAGAAATCCACCTGGCGCGAGCGCTCGCCCCATTGCTCCGGCTGCGCCGATCCAGCCGCAAGGCCGGCCACCATCAGCGACTGGTGAAAGCCCGCCACCGGCACACCGTCGGCCTTGCGCTCGAAGCAACGGCCGATCTCGAACACGCGCACACGATCGATCTGGCGCTTGCGGTTGGTCACGAGGTTCGCGGCGAGGCCGGGAATCAGGCTCGAGCGCATCACGCTCAACTGGCTGGCGATCGGGTTTGCAAGGCGGATCGGCGCTTCGTTGGCGCAGAAGTCGCGCTCCCACGCTTCCTCGACGAAGGCGAAGTTCACCACCTCCTGATAGCCACGTGCAGCCAGCAGATGGCGCACATCCCATACCGGACGGCGGTTCTCGGCGCTGGGCAGCATCATCAGCGATCCCTGCGGTGCCACCGCCGGGATGTTGTCGTAGCCGTGCAGGCGCGCAAGTTCCTCGATCAGATCCTCCTCGATCTCGATGTCGAAGCGGAACGACGGCGGCGTGACGAGAAAGTCCTCGCCCTCGCGCACGACGTGCAGATGCACACGCTCGAGCAGCGCCTGGATCCCGGCATCGTCGAGATGGATGCCGAGCAGCCGGCGTGCGCGCGCCGGACGCAGGCGCACCGCAGGACGTGCCGGCAGGTGATCGCGAGCGACCGCCTCCTCCACCGGCCCGGCCTCGCCGCCACAGATGTCGAGGATGAGCTGCGTGGCCCGCTCGAGCGCAGTGCGCGCGAGTTCGAAATCCACGCCACGCTCGAAGCGGTGCGACGCATCGGACGTGAAACCGTAGGCGCGGGCTCGCCCCGCGATCGCCGCCGGCGCGAAGAAGGCGCTCTCGAGGAACACTTCGGTCGTCGCGAGCGTGATGCCGCTGTCCTCGCCACCCATGATGCCGGCCAGCGCCAGCGCACGGTTCTCGTCGGCGATGAGCAGCGTGTCGGCAGCCGGCGTCACCGTCTGCTTGTTGAGCAGGACGACCTGCTCTCCGGCCGCCGGATAGCGCACGTGGATCGCACCGGCAAGCTTCGTGTTGTCGAAGGCGTGAAGCGGCTGGCCGAGTTCCAGCATCACGTAGTTCGTGACGTCGACCAGCGCGCTGATGCTGCGGATGCCGCTGCGCACCAGGCGACGCACCATCCAGTCCGGCGTCAGTGCCCTGGCGTCCACACCGCTCAGGATGCGCCCGCAATAGCGCGGGCAGGCATCCTCAGCATCCAGGACGATGGCGCGGCGCGCATCGATGCTGGGCACAACCGGGGCGACCGCGGGGAGATGCAGCGGCCGGCCGGTGATTGCCGCCAGCTCGCGCGCCACGCCGGTCAGGCTCAGGCAGTCGGCCCGGTTGGGCGTGAGCTTGATCGTGAACAGGGTATCGTCAAGACCGAGATAGTCGCGGATGTCGGTGCCGACCGGCGCGTCGGCGGGCAGCGCATACAAGCCGCCGTGGTCGTCCGACAGGCCCAGCTCGCGTGCCGAGCACAGCATGCCGAAGGATTCGACGCCGCGCAGCTTGGCTTCCTTGATCGCGAAGTCACCCGGCAGGCGCGCGCCCACGCGAGCGCACGGCACCTTCATTCCGGCCGCCGCATTCGGCGCACCGCAGACGATCTGCAGCAGCTCGCCGGTGCCGGCGTCGACCTTGCACAGCTTGAGCTTGTCGGCATTGGGATGCTTGTCAGCCTCGACGATCTGCGCGACCACCACGCCCGTAAACGCGGGCGCAGCCGGGTCGGCTTCTTCCACCTCGAGACCGGCCATCGTCAGCAGATGGCCGAGTGCGGCACTGTCGAGCTGCGGGTCGACGAAAGTCCGCAGCCACTGTTCGGAGAATTGCATGATTCGTATACCTGGATGGGCTTGCCTTGATGCGGATGCCGGGGCGGGCGCGGTCAGCGAAACTGGCTGAGGAAGCGCAGGTCGCCCTCGAAGAACAGGCGCAGGTCATTGACGCCGTAGCGCAGCATGGTCAGGCGGTCCGGCCCCATGCCGAAGGCGAAACCGGTGTAGCGCTCGGGGTCGAAGCCGCCGAAGCGCAGCACGTTCGGATGCACCATGCCGCAGCCGGCGATCTCGAGCCAGCGGCCCTCGAGTGCGCCGCTCATGAAGGCGACATCGATTTCGGCGCTGGGCTCGGTAAAGGGGAAGAAGGACGGCCGGAAGCGCACCTGCAGGTCTTCCGTCTCGAAGAACTTGCGCAGGAAATCGGCGATGACGCCTTTCAGGTCTGCGAAGCTGACGTTTTCGCCCACCCACAGGCCCTCGACCTGATGGAACATCGGCGAGTGCGTGGCGTCCGAGTCGACGCGATACACGCGACCAGGCGCGATCAGGCGCAGCTCGGGCATGTGCTCGCGCTCGGCGTGGCGCGCGACGTGCTCCTGCATCGCGCGGATCTGCACCGGGCTGGTGTGCGTGCGCAACAGCACATCGTCGTGGCCTTCGAGATAGAAGGTGTCGTGCATCGAGCGCGCCGGATGGTTTTCCGGCGTGTTGAGCGCGGTGAAGTTGTGCCAGTCGGTCTCGATCTCCGGACCGTCGGCGACGATGAAACCGATCGAACCGAACAACGCCTCGACACGCTCCAGCGTGCGGCTGACCGGATGCAGGCCGCCGGGCGCGCCACCGCGCCCAGGAAGGGTCACGTCGAGCGCCTCGGCAGCGAGTTGCGCCAGCAGCGCGGCTTCGCGCAGGGCTTGGCGGCAGGCATCGAGCGCCTGCTCGATGGCATCCTTGGCGCGATTGATCGCCGCTCCCGCTTCACGTCGCTCATCGGGCGCGAGCTTGCCCAGCGCCTTCAGCCGTTCGGTGAGCGAACCGCTCTTGCCGAGGTAACGCGCCTTGGCCTGCTCGAGCGCGGCGCCGTCCACCGCGGCGGCGAAGTCCGCCGCCGCCTGTTGAACCAGTTGATCCAGTGTTTCCATTGTCCTGCCGTCCGGAATTGCTCTGATGCGGAGACACTAAAAAAAAAGGAGGCCAGGCCTCCTTTTTTCGGGCTGCTTGTGCCGGATAGAGTCGGCTTAGGCAGCGAGTTTGGCCTTGGCTTGTTCGGCAATCGCCGCAAAAGCGGGCTTGTCGAACACGGCCAGGTCGGCCAGGACCTTGCGGTCGATTTCGATCGCAGCCTTCTTCAGGCCGTTCATGAAGGTGCTGTAGGTCAGACCCAGTTCGCGGGCGGCCGCGTTGATACGCGCGATCCACAGGGCGCGGAACTGGCGCTTGCGCTGACGGCGGTCGCGGTAGGCGTACTGGCCAGCCTTCATCACCGCCTGCTTGGCGATGCGATAGACGTTCTTGCGACGGCCGCGGTAGCCCTTGGCCTGGGAGAGGACTTTCTTGTGACGGGCGCGGGCGGTTACACCACGTTTAACGCGAGGCATTGCGGTCTCCTATCAAGCGTAAGGCAGCATGGCGCGAATCAGCTTCTCGTCTGCGGCGTGGACTTCCGTCATGCCGCGAAGCTGGCGCTTGCTCTTGGTGGTCTTCTTGGTAAGGATGTGGCGCTTGAACGCCTGGGACCGCTTGATCCCGCCGCTGGAGCGGACCTTGAAGCGCTTCTTCGCTCCGCTCTTGGTCTTCATCTTGGGCATTGCTAAGACTCCGTGTTTTTGGATGCCGTCAGGTAGCGCCGAAACCAGCCGGCACGTTTTCAGACCTGACACCACTTGTTTTCCGCCGCCCCGGCTTCCCGGGGCGCCGGTCCTGTCCCGTTACCGGGACAGATCCTGCAAACCGCTCAGCGGTTCTTCTTGGGCGCGATGACCATGATCATCTGGCGCCCTTCCATCTTGGGCATCTGCTCGACCTGACCCAGCTCCTCCAGGTCGGCCTTGACGCGCTCGAGCTGACGCAGACCGAATTCCTGGTGCGCCATCTCGCGGCCGCGGAAGCGCAAGGTCACCTTGCACTTGTCGCCTTCCTCGAGGAAGCGCTTCAAGTTGCGCAGCTTGATCTGGTAGTCGTTCTCGTCGGTACCGGGGCGGAGCTTGACCTCCTTTACCTGCACCTGTTTCTGCTTCAATCGGGCTTCGTGGGCCTTCTTCTGTTCCTGATACTTGAACTTGCCGAAGTCCATCAGCTTGCACACCGGCGGCTTGGCCATCGGCGCGATTTCGACAAGATCCAGCCCGGCTTCTTCAGCCATGTTGAGGGCGGTATGCACGGAAACGATGCCGAGCTGTTCGCCTTCTTCGCCGACCAGGCGGATCTCAGGCGCGTTGATCTCCCCGTTTACGCGCTGCTTTTTTTCTTGAGCGATGGTTCAACTCTCCACGAAAACCAAAAATCAGACCGTGCCGGCTTTCGCTTCTAGTTCGCGACGCCAGCGTTCGATCAGCGAATCGAGGGACATTTGGCCAAGGTCCTGGCCGCCTCGGGCGCGCACGGCAACAAGGCCCGCCGCCCTTTCCTTGTCGCCGATGACGATCTGGTATGGCAGCTTTTGCACGCTATGTTCGCGAATTTTATAGTTAATCTTCTCGTTGCGCAAATCGGCCTCGACGCGGAAGCCCGCCTTCTTCAAGGCGGCGACCACCTCGGTCGCATATCCGGCCTGCGCTTCGGTGATGTTCATCACCACCGCCTGCACAGGTGAAAGCCACAAGGGCATCGCACCGGCGTGATGCTCGATCAGGATGCCGATGAAGCGCTCCATCGAGCCCACGATGGCGCGATGCAGCATGACCGGAAACTTCTTGGTGTTGTCTTCGGCCACATACTCCGCGCCCAGGCGCACCGGCAGATTGAAATCAAGCTGCAGCGTGCCGCACTGCCAAACGCGCTGGAGACAGTCCTTCAGCGAGAACTCGATCTTCGGCCCATAGAAGGCCCCCTCACCCGGCTGCAGCTCGTAGGCCAGGCCCTGCGCATCGAGCGCGGCAGCCAGCGCCGCCTCGGCGGCATCCCACTGCTCGTCCGAACCCACCCGCTTTTCGGGCCGCGTAGACAGCTTCACCAGGATGTCGGTGAAACCGAAATCCGCGTAGACCTTCTGCAGCAACTCGATGAAGGCGGCGGATTCCGCCTGCACCTGGCTCTCCGCACAGAAGATGTGCGCATCGTCCTGGACGAAGTTGCGGACGCGCATGATGCCGTGCAGCGAGCCCGAGGGCTCATTGCGATGGCACGAGCCGAACTCGGCCATGCGCAGCGGAAGGTCGCGATAGCTCTTGAGGCCCTGATTGAAGATCTGGATGTGACAAGGGCAGTTCATCGGCTTGACCGCGTAGTCGCGCTTCTCCGACTGCGTGGTGAACATGAGGTCGGAGTACATGCCCCAGTGGCCGGACTTCTCCCACAGCGAACGATCGACGATCTGCGGCGTCTTCACTTCCTGGTAGCCGTGCTCGGCAATCGTGCGGCGCAGGTACTGCTCGACCTGTTGCCACAGCGTCCAGCCCTTGGCGTGCCAGAACACCATGCCCGGCGCCTCTTCCTGGATGTGGAACAAATCGAGGGCACGACCGAGCTTGCGGTGGTCGCGCTTCTCGGCTTCCTCCAGCATGTGGAGGTAGTCGTCGAGCTCGTCCTTCTTCGCCCAGGCGGTGCCATAGACGCGCTGCAGCATCTCGTTCTTCGAGTCACCGCGCCAGTACGCACCAGCGAGCTTGGTGAGCTTGAACACTTTCAGCTTGCCGGTCGACGGCACGTGCGGGCCGCGGCACAGGTCGATGAAATCGCCCTGCCGGTACAGAGACACGTCTTCCTCGGCTGGAATCGACGCGATGATCTCGGCCTTGTAGTGCTCGCCGATACCCTTGAAGAACGCCACCGCCTTGTCACGCGGCCACACTTCACGCTGGACGGGAATTTCGCGCCTGACGATCTCCGCCATGCGCTTTTCGATCGCCTCGAGATCCTCGGGCGTAAACGGGCGCTTGTACGAGAAATCGTAGTAGAAGCCGTTATCGATCACCGGCCCGATCGTCACCTGAGCATCCGGGAACAGCTCCTTGACCGCATGCGCCAGCAGGTGGGCAGTCGAGTGCCGGATGATGTCGAGGCCCTCGGCGTTCTTGTCGGTGATGATCGCAAGCTCGGCGTCGGCGTCGATGCAATGCGACAGGTCGACGAGCCTGCCCCCGACGCGACCGGCAAGCGCCGCCTTCGCCAGACCCGCCCCGATCGAGGAGGCCACCTCGAACACCGTCACCGGATGATCGAAACTGCGGACGGAGCCATCGGGAAGTGTGATGTTGGGCATGATTTCGTGGCCTCGGAGCGTGATAGTGCTTTGGTGCTTTGGCTTCCAGACATCCGGCTCGATCACCGGCGGCCGTGGACGAAAAAAAAGCGCGGTCGAGGCGCGCTTTTTTCTCTAGCAGACAAGCGGAGCCGACCTGTTCAGTTTCCGGCCGTGAAACGAGTTCGGAACATGAAGATCAACCCCAGATGTTTGGTAGGCGCGATTGGATTCGAACCAACGACCCCCACCATGTCAAGGTGGTGCTCTAACCAACTGAGCTACGCGCCTGCTGAAGCCCCCCATTATAGACATCGATGAAATCTTGTCAAAGACTTTTTACGATGTCGCGACAACGGGGAACGCGCCCGACTACCTTTTCAGGCGCGACACCACGACAAGGATGATGATCGCGCCGATCACCGCGCCGACGAAGCCGGCCGGCTGCCCCGCCTGATAGACGCCGATCGCCTGGCCGCCGAAAGTGGCGAGCATGGCGCCGGCGATGCCGAGCAGCGAAGTCATGATCAGCCCGAGGCCGTCCTTGCCCGGATGCAGAAGACGGGCGACGAGGCCGACGATGAGACCGATGATGATGGTGCCGATGATGGACATGGTGCTCTCCTTTGAAGAGTGTCGATGAATCACTCCGCCGGCCACGCCGACAGGAACTGCTTCCAGTGCGGCGCATCGATGCGCGCCAGCGTGTCACGCACAACCTGCACCTCCTGCGCCCACGCCGCCGCGTCGAGATGGCCGCGCATGCGCTGGAAGCGCAGATAGACGAGGTAGGTGTTCACCACGTCGGTTTCGCAATAATCCCGGATCTCCGCGATGCGACCCGCCTGCCAGGCCTGCCACACCGCGGAGCCGTCCATGCCGAGCTTGCCCGGATAACCCATCAGCCTGGCCAGATCATCAAGCGGCGCATTGGCGCGCGGCTGGTACAGGGCCAGCAGATCCATCAAGTCCAGGTGCCGGGCGTGGTAACGGCTGATGTAGTTGTTCCACTTGAAGTCGCGCGAATCGTTGTAGTCGCCTTCGCCCTGATCCCAGTAACGCGGCGCGGCCACGCCGTGCAGCATGCCGCGATAGTGCAGCACCGGCAGGTCGAAGCCGCCGCCGTTCCACGACACGATCTGCGGCGTAAAGCGCTCGATGCCATCGAAAAAGCGCTGGATGATCTGGCCCTCGCCGCAATCCGGCTCCGACAACGAGAACACGCGAAAATGGCTGGCGTCGCGCAACGCGCATGAGATCGTCACCACGCGCTGCAGGTGATGCGGCAGGAAGTCGCTGCCGTGGCTCACACGCCGCTGCTGGAAGGCGAACTCCGCCGCTTCTGCATCCGAAAGCTCGGCGGGCAGGTCGTTCAGCGCACGGATGCCCGTGATGTCAGGGATCGTCTCGATGTCGAAGACCAGAACCGGCATCACTTCCTCACCCAGTTCCCGTCCGCCTGCACCCACCAGCCAGACTGGGCGCGCTGGACCCATCGCTGCGCGAATGTCCTGCGCACGTCGGCCTCCCACTCGGGGTGGCCGTTGGCGCGTGCGATCTCGCGGTACAGCGCAACGCGGTCGGAATTTTCCGCTGCCACCAGGACGTTCACCTGCCCGCGCTGGGCCAGCGGCACGCCGGACACATCCCGCAGCGCAACCGTACCGTCCGCTGCCAGTCCGACGGCGCCCGCGGCATAGAGCGGCGCAAGCTGTGCGTGGCGCTGCTGCATCGAGGTCCGCAACGCGGCGATCGCCGGAGAATCGATGTCCAGATTACCCTGCGCCCCCGCGCCGAGCGGAAGCAGACCTGCGAGCGCCAGCCACAGGATGCCGGCCCATCTCTTCATGTTCATGGCTTCGCTCCTCCCGCGTTCGAATCCTGACCCGCCGGAGGTGGTGCGGACGGGCGAGTCGTCTGCCTGCCTTCCTGCAACTGCCACACCTCGTCGATGATCCTGTCCGCTGCCTTCTCGGCGGCGGCAGCAGGGAAATAGATGTTGATGGTGACGCAACCGGCCAGCATCAGCAGTGCTGCCGCGCCGGCAAGGCAACACAAGCGGCGACGCTTCATGTATGACATCGAGTTCTCCCGTTCCAGCCGCACGCCGTCGATTCCGCAGCAATCAGCGCAGCTCCGGAGCGACCTTGCCGCTGGTGACGCGCTGCAGGCGTTCGACGAGCTCGTTCCAGTCAATGCGCCGATTGTAGCCGATGACATCCAGGGCCGGGACGCCGCCGCCGCGCACGATCACGAAGCCGTCATCTGCCCGGTTCGCCCCGGCAATGCCATCCGCACGGCATACGTTCGCCCGCAGCACGCAGCGGAAGCCGAGCTCACGGTAGCCGAAGGTGTCGAACAGGCCGATCAGGCCACGCTGGATCGCTGCCGATGCTCCCGCGCCACCCAGCGCACTGATGTTCTGCACTGCGCGCTGGCTGATGCGCCGCGGATAGGAGCCGGCGCTGCTGGCGATGCGCGCGTCGAAGCGCACCGGTCGCCAGCGCTGCAACTCCAGGTCCCGGACGTCCGCGTCGACAAAGCCGGTGATGCTGCCGAAGCGGAAGGTGTCGGTAAGCTGGGCAAGGTCGATGTGCCGCGCCTCGATGTTGGCCGACAGATGCGAAGCGATGCCGAAAGGCTCGCGCACGCGCAGTTCGGTCGCCTGCACATAACCGTCGAACGCCGAGATCACGAGCGCACCATCCAGCGAAATCTCACCCGGACGCAGGTTGAGCGCCGGGATGGAGGCCGTCAGCACACCGCCCATCGAGGGCAGACCGAGCGCGTCGGTGAGCAGCCGCATCGACAGCGGCTCGACCACGACTTGGCCGCTGCCGCGCCAGCCCTCGGTTACACGCTGCAATGCCAGACCGTCGAGTACGACTGCGCCATCGAGCAAGGGAATCGAACTTCGAGCGAACGCAATGCGGTCGCCCTGAAGTTCCGCAGCGAGCAGAAAGGGCCCGAGGGTCAGCCGCTCCCAACGACCGCCGTCCACGCGCAGGTCAGCGCGCGAACTGGCCCCTGCCCGCCAAGGGACATGGCCGCTGACCGGCCCAAGCGCCAGACCACCTCCGGCCGCGCCTGGAAGGCTGAATCCGGCTGCATCGAATACCGCATCGAATTCCTGCAAGGCCCCGGCGCCAACGCGCACGCCCGCACTGACATGCCCGGCGAAGCGCAGGCGCTCGGCCGCCTGCGGCGCGACCAGCGGGGCGATCCAGCGGGGCCCGACAATGGCAAGATCGGCACGTGACATCGTCATTGCCCCATCGACCAGGCGTCGCCGCCGGACATCGAGTACGGCGGTCGCTGCCAGCGCATCGACGCCCTCGAGCTGCAACACCACCCGCTGCAAGTCGAGCCGGTCGCCCTGCATCGCCCCGGCCACATCCAGCCGCGCACCCGCCTCGACGAAGAAAGGGTGCCAATAGATCGCGCCCGAGCGCCAGTCGACCGAGCCCTCACCGTGCCAGCGCCCGCGCCGGCGTGAGGCGTCAAAACGGAAATCGACACCCAGCTTTTCGCCGGCCTGCAAGCCGTCTGCGCTGCCGAAGCCTCCGGCGTCGATCGTGCCGCGCACGATCAGGCGGCCGTCTGTTGCCGCGGCGCCGCGCGCAGCCCCGGGTGGCAGCCACTCGATCTCGCCATCAACGAGGCCTGCCGCCTTCCATCCAACGAGCGCGGCGAGGTGAGGCTGAAGTCGTGCCGCAAGCTCGGTCAGCGACAGGCGTGTGATGCGTCCGTGGAGACGGCCCGAGGCGTCGGCGCGGAAGGCCACGCGGGCACCGCGCTCGCCGCGGGCCACCGCGTTCGCCTCGCCCGTCGTCAGGTCGAGGTCGAAGTCCACCCGCCAGGGGAGCTCGTCGGCTCCGATGTGAGGGCGCCCGTCACGACAGGCGATGAATGGATAGCTGAGTGCTCCCTGCGCACACCGAAGGCCCAGGCCGCGGAGCTCACCGGCACCGACGCGCAGATGCGCAATCTCGAGCGCGAGGCGTGCCTCACCGCCACTGGCATGCAGCGACAGATCGCGGATGGAAAAGGCAGGATGATCGACGCGGCTCACCACCAGCGCCAGCCGCTCCATGCCGATCGTCGCCGCTTCGGCCGGCGCTGCCACAGCCCACGGCAAGCACGTCGCGAGTGCGGTGGCGAAGACCCGCCGCACGCCGCGCAAGCGCCAGCCCTCAGGCGGGGAAGACACCCGTGGACAGGTAACGGTCACCGCGGTCGCACACGATGGTGACGATCACCGCGTTCTCCACTTCGGCTGCGATCCGCGTCGCCACATGCAGCGAGCCGCCTGACGAGATGCCGGCGAAGATCCCCTCCTCGCGCGCCAGGCGCCGCGTCATTTCCTCGGCTTCGGCCTGGCTGACGTTTTCGACCCGGTCAACGCGTGGTCGCTCGAAGATCTTCGGCATGTAGGCTTCCGGCCACTTGCGGATGCCTGGAATCTGCGAGCCATCCGCCGGCTGGCAGCCGACGATCTGGATCGCCGGGTTCTGCTCCTTGAGGAAACGGGAGGTGCCCATGATGGTGCCAGTGGTGCCCATCGAGCTGACGAAATGCGTGATCCGCCCGCCTGTCTGCTCCCACAGCTCGGGGCCCGTTCCTTCGTAGTGCGCAAGCGGATTGTCCGGGTTGCCGAACTGGTCGAGGATGATGCCCTTGCCTTCGTCGCGCATGCGGTCGGCGATGTCGCGAGCCAGCTCCATGCCGCCGGAAGTCGGCGTCAGCACGAGCTCCGCACCGAAGGCGCGCATCGTCTGCCGGCGCTCGATGCTCTGGTTCTCGGGCATCACCAGGATCATGCGGTAGCCCCGCATCGCCGCCGCCATCGCCAGGGCGATGCCGGTGTTGCCGCTGGTCGCCTCGATGAGGGTATCCCCGGGCTTGATGTCGCCGCGCGCCTCGGCGCGCAGGATCATCGACAGCGCCGGCCGGTCCTTTACCGAGCCGGCAGGGTTGTTGCCCTCGAGCTTGGCGAGGATGACGTTGTTGCGGCCGGCGTTGATGCGCTTGAGCCGCACCAGCGGCGTCCTGCCGACGTAGTCTTCGAGCGTCCTGAATTCCATTCCAGTTCCGATGTTTGCGTCCGATGCGTGTTCGACCACGAATCAGCCGCGTCCGATCCCGTGATACTCGACTCCCGCCTCACGCATCACGGCCGGATCGTACATGTTGCGCCCGTCGAAGATCACCGGATGCTTGAGCGCGGCGCGGATGCGCTCGAAATCCGGGCTGCGGAACTCCTTCCACTCGGTCACGATCACCAGCGCGTCGGCGCCGTCGACCGCGGCCATCGGCCGCTCGACATAGCTCAGACGCGGCTCGTCGCCGAAGATGCGGCGCGCCTCGTCCATCGCCACCGGGTCGTAGGCGACCGCGGTTGCCCCACGCCGGAACAGCTCGGCCAGAATGACCCGGCTGGGCGCGTCACGCATGTCGTCGGTATTGGGCTTGAACGCCAGCCCCCACAACGCGAAGCGCATGCCGCTCAGGTCCTCGCCGAAGCGGGTGACGATCTTGTCCACCAGGCGCAGCTTCTGCGCCTCGTTGGCCAGTTCGACTGCGTTGAGCAGCAGGAGATCGTGTCCGCTCTCGTGGCCAGTGCGGACCAGCGCCTTGACGTCCTTCGGGAAGCAGGAACCGCCATAGCCGCAGCCGGCATAGAGAAAATGCCAGCCGATGCGCGGGTCGGAGCCGATGCCCTGGCGCACCAGCTCGATGTCCGCGCCCAGCGTCTCGGCCAGGTTGGCGAGTTCGTTCATGAAGCTGATGCGGGTCGCCAGCATGGCGTTGGCCGCATACTTGGTGAGCTCGGCACTGCGCACGTCCATCACCAGCAGCTTCTCGTGGCTGCGCTGGAAGGGGCCGTAGAGCTGGCGCATCAACTCGATCGCGCGCTTGTCGTCGGCACCGACGATGATGCGGTCGGGACGCATGAAATCCTCGACCGCCGCACCTTCCTTGAGGAACTCCGGATTCGAGACGACCGCGAACGGGATATCGGCACTGCGTCTGGCCAGCTCCTCGGCGATCACCGCCCCGACCTTGTCACCCGTCCCCACCGGCACGGTGGATTTGTCCACCACGACCCGGTAACCATCCATGAAGCGGCCGATGTTGCGCGCGGCGGCAAGCACATACTGCAGGTCGGCCGAGCCATCCTCGTCCGGCGGCGTGCCGACGGCGATGAACTGGATGGTGCCGTACTTCGCCGCATGTTCGATGTCGGTGGTGAAGGACAGGCGGCCCGCGGCGACGTTGCGGCGCACGATCTCGAGCAGACCAGGCTCGTGGATGGGGATGCCGCCTTCCTCCAGGATGCGGATCTTGTTCGGATCGACATCGAGGCACAGGACGTCATTGCCGACATCCGCCAGACAGGCGCCACTGACCAGGCCGACATAGCCGGTACCAACCACGGTGATTTTCATGCTGGACAGCTCCTGAAGAAGTTAAATGTTGGGGAGGCGGCGCCGCTCAGGGCGTCAGATCGAATTCTTCGGTCCGACGCGGCGGATAGGTTTCCCAGCCGCCACAGGCCGGACAGTGCCAGTGGAACTGGCGCGCCTTGAAGCCGCACGCATCGCAACGATAGCGCGCAACCTTACGCGTGTGCCCATGAATCAACTGCTTGACGAGCTCGATGTCGGAGCGCTGCTCTGGCGGCGCCGTCAGCAGCGCAGCCTCCAGCAGCTTGTCGAGGCCGAGCAGTGTCGGGTTGCGCTTGAGTTCCTCGCGCACCAGATCGTAGGCAGTCCTTGCCCCATGCTTTTCCAGCTCCCAACGGAACAGCTCGTCGAGCAGGTCGAGCGAGGCATGGTTCTCGAGCCAGGCACGGAGCAACTGGTGGCCCTGCTCCAGGCGGCCGAGGCGCCCGTATGCGTCCATCACCCGCTCGGCCACGAGGGCGAGGTAAACCGGGTCTTGCGTTTCGATCCGCTTCCACGCCTCGAGCGCGTCCTCGTCGCGCCCTTCGGCCACCAGCAGGTCGCCCAGCAGCAGGCTGGCGCGCACGCTGCGCCGGTTTACCGCCAGCGCCTCATCCAGATGCGGGCGCACTTCGTCGAAGCGGGAGTTTGCCAGCGCACTCGCGGCGAGCTCGCAGTGGAAGTTGGCCACTTCACGACGCCACATCACGCTTTCGTGATTCGGCAGGGCGCGTGCGATGCCGATCGCCTTGGCCCAGTCCTTCTCCTGCTGGTAGATCTCGAGCAGGTACTGCAGCGCCACCGCGTCGGCACGCGTGTCGCGCAGCTTGAGGAACACCGCCTCGGCACGGTCGAGCAACCCGGCCTTGAGGAAGTCCTGCCCGAGCTCGCTCAGCGCCTGCAGGCGCTGCTCCTCGTCGAGATCCTCGCGATCGACCAGCAGTTGATGGATGCGGATCGCGCGATCGGTTTCACCACGGCGCCGGAACAGGCTGCCGAGCGCAAAATGCAGTTCGACCGTCTGAGGGTCGATGCGCACCGCCTCGACGAAGGCATCGATCGCCTTGTCGGGCTGTTCGTTGAGCAGGAAGTTCAGGCCGTTCAGGTAGGAGCGCGGCAAGGCGCGCGACTCCTGGACCACCTGACGGATGTCGATGCGTGCGGCCAGCCAGCCGAGCGCGAAGAAAAGCGGCAGCGCGAGCAGCCACCAGAATTCGATTTCCATACTTGATCAGAGGGGTTCGGCGGGGAGCGCGTCGACTGCCGGCGCGACCGGTTCCGCCTGACCGCGCTCCATGCGTTCGACCTGGCGGCGCAGCCGGCGGATCTCGCGATGCTTGCGCAGCAACGAGGCGAAGGTGGCTGTCACGCCAAGCAGCGCACCAGCAGCAAAGCTCAGCAGGATCACGAAGACCAGTGGCAATTGCCACTGCCCGCCAAAGAAGAAGTACAGGTTCGCCAGGTGGTCATTCTTGACCGCGAACCCGAACAGGAAGAAGAACAGCAGCAGGCGGAGTGTCCAGATCAATGCACGCATGGGTCCGCATTATCCCCGAGCGAATGACAAAAAAGAAGGCGGCCGCAGCCGCCTTCCAGAACATCCAAAAAAAACCCGTCGCCGCGCGGTCACTCGCAGAGATCCACCCGCTCGCGCAACTCCTTGCCGGCCTTGAAATGGGGCACGTACTTTTCCGGTACATGCACCTTTTCACCCGATTTCGGATTGCGCCCTACGCGGGGAGGACGGTAATTCAGTGCGAAACTTCCAAACCCGCGGATCTCGATGCGATCGCCGCGCGCGAGCGCGTCGGACATCGCATCGAGGATCATCTTGACCGCGTAATCGGCATCCTTAGCAACCAGTTGCGGGAAACGTGCCGCAAGCAGGGTGATCAGCTCCGACTTGGTCATGACGGGGTGAATCAGTTCTTCTGTTCGTTCAGCTTCGCCTTCAGCAGCGCACCCAGGTTGGTCGTGCCGGACGCCGCCGAGCTCTCGGAAGCCAGCTTGTTCATGGCTTCGGACTGCTCAGCCTGATCCTTGGCACGGATCGACAAGTTGATCGAACGGGTCTTGCGATCGACGTTGATCACCATCGCCTCGATCTCGTCGCCTTCCTTCAGCATCGTGGTGAGGTCATCAACACGGTGCGGAGCGGCCTCGGATGCACGCAGGTAAGCTTCGACGTCGTCACCCAGCGAGATCACGGCACCACGAGCTTCGACCGACTTCACGGTGCCGCGCACGAGGGTGTTCTTCTCGTGGGTGGCGATGAAGTTGGTGTACGGGTCGCCTTCGAGCTGCTTGATGCCGAGCGAGATGCGCTCGCGCTCGACGTCGATCGCCAGCACCACGGCCTCGACCTCGTCGCCCTTCTTGAAGCGACGCACGGCGTCCTCGCCGGTTTCGCTCCACGACAGGTCGGACAGGTGAACCAGGCCGTCGATGCCGCCTTCCAGGCCGATGAACACGCCGAAGTCGGTGATCGACTTGATCTGGCCGCGGACCTTGTCGCCCTTCTTGTGGTTGATGGCGAAATCGTCCCACGGGTTGGACATGCACTGCTTCATGCCCAGCGAGATGCGGCGGCGGTCTTCGTCGATCTCGAGGATCATCACCTCGACTTCGTCGCCCAGCTGGACAACCTTGGTCGGGTGGATGTTCTTGTTGGTCCAGTCCATTTCGGACACGTGGACCAGGCCCTCGATGCCCTGCTCGACTTCGACGAACGCGCCGTAGTCGGTGATGTTGGTCACCTTGCCGAACAGGCGGGTGCCCTGCGGGTAGCGGCGCGAGATGCCGACCCACGGATCTTCGCCGAGCTGCTTGAGGCCCAGCGAGACGCGGTTCTTTTCCTGGTCGAACTTGAGCACCTTGGCTTCGATCTCGTCACCGACGTTGAGCACTTCGCTCGGGTGACGGACGCGGCGCCAGGCCAGGTCGGTGATGTGCAGCAGGCCATCGATGCCGCCGAGGTCGACGAACGCACCGTAGTCGGTGATGTTCTTGACGATACCCTTGATGACGGTGCCTTCCTTGAGGTTCTCGAGCAGCTTCTGGCGCTCTTCGCCCATCGACTCTTCGAGCACGGCGCGGCGCGACACGACGACGTTGTTGCGCTTGCGATCGAGCTTGATGACCTTGAATTCGTATTCCTTGCCTTCGTACGGCGTGGTGTCCTTGACCGGACGCATGTCGACCAGCGAGCCCGGCAGGAAGGCACGGATGCTGTTGGTCATGACGGTCAGACCACCCTTGACGCGGCCGGTGATGACACCCTTGACCAGCGTGCCGTCGTTGAGCGCCTTCTCGAGGTCGTTCCAGGCCGAGATGCGCTTGGCCTTTTCGCGCGACAGGCGGGTCTCGCCGAAGCCGTCCTCGAGCGCGTCGATCGCGACGTGCACGAAATCGCCCGGATTGACTTCGAGTTCGCCGCGGTCGTTGCGGAACTCCTCGATGGGCACATAGCTTTCGGACTTCAGGCCGGCGTTGACGACGACGAAGTTCTGGTCGATGCGCACGACTTCGGCGGTGATGACTTCACCGGTGCGCATTTCCTGGAGGGCAAGGCTTTCCTCGAAGAGGGCGGCAAAGCTTTCTTCGAAGGAGGGGGTGGTGTTGGACATAGAGGAAGAATCCGGAACCGCCGTGCGACGGCGAACAAGGTTGATTGAGGACAGCACCGGAGAGCCGTCAGGCCCCCGGCGATCTAGCCGGCGGCCAGCCCCCGACCCCGCACGAGATCGAGAACAAAGGCCACGGCCGCGCCGACATCCATGCTGGTCGTGTCGAGCAAGGCCGCATCCGGCAACTTCTGCAACGGCGCCACGGTGCGGGCGGCATCACGCGCGTCCCGTTCCCGCAGGTCCTGCAGAAGACTTTGCATGTTAGCAGGCAAACCCTTTTCCATCAACTGCTTATAGCGCCGATCGGCGCGCGCCTCGACCGAGGCGGTCAGGAAGATCTTGACCGGCGCATCGGGGAAAATCACCGAGCCCATGTCCCGTCCTTCAGCCACCAGACCCGGCCCGACGCGGTAGTCGCGCTGGCGGTCGAAGAGCGCGTCGCGCACCGCCGGCAGAACGGCCACCCGGGACGCTCCCACCGAGCAGGCTTCGCTCCGGATCGCTTCGGTGACATCGTTCCCCTCCAGCCAAACGCGCCCCTCGGCGAATTGCGCCGGCAGCGCCGCCGCGATCGGCTCGAGCGCCACCTCATCGTCGAGCGACACCCCCGCACGCATCGCCGCCAGGGCGACGAGGCGGTAGAGCGAGCCGCTATCGAGGTAGTGCCAGCCCAGTGCCGCCGCGGCTTCCGCCGCCACGGTGCCCTTGCCTGACGCAGATGGGCCGTCGATGGCCACCACTGGCACCGGGCGTGCCACCGAACCGAAGGCCGCGAAGTATTCGGGGAACGTCTTGTTGACACACTTCGGATCGTTGATGCGCACGCGGCAGGCGCCCAGGCTGACGAGCGAGAAGCACATCGCCATGCGGTGGTCGTCGTAGGTGTCGATCGCCGCGGGCATGAGCTTCGCAGGCGGCGACACGCGCAGGTAGTCGGCCCCCTCCTCGACCTCGGCGCCCACCTTGCACAATTCGGTCGCCATCGCGGCGATGCGGTCGGTCTCCTTCACCCGCCAGCTCGCGATGTTGCGCAGCGTGCATGGTCCATCGGCGAACAGCGCGGCCACCGCGAGCGTCATCGCCGCGTCGGGGATATGGTTGAGATCGAGGTCGAAGGCGCGCAGCCGGCCGTCGACGGGAGCGGACGATTCGATCCAGTTATCGCCCATCGTGATGCGCGCGCCGAGCTGCTGCAGCGCCTCCGCAAACAGCACGTCGCCCTGGATGCTGTCGCGCCCCACGCCCTCGACCCGCACCGGCCCGCCGCCGATCGCCCCGGCGGCAAGGAAGTAGGACGCCGAGGACGCGTCGCCCTCGACATACACCGTGCCGGGGCTGCGATAGCGCGCACCACCCGGCACCACGAAGCGTGCCCAATCCTCGCGCCTCACGTCGACGCCGAAGCGCGCCATCAACTCCAGCGTGATCGCGATGTACGGCCTGGAGATCAGCTCGCCCACGACCTCGATCGTCGTTTCGACGCCGGTCAGCGGCAGCGCCATCAACAGCGCGGTGAGGAACTGGCTCGACACGTCGCCGCGCACCCGCACGACGCCGCCCGGACGGATCTCAGCCGGTTTCAGGTGCAGCGGCGGATAGCCCTCGTTGGCGGTGCAGGTGATGTCGGCGCCGAGCTGGCGCAGCGCATCGACCAGATCACCGATCGGCCGCTCGTGCATGCGCGGCACACCCGACAGGCGATATTCGCCGCCCGACAGCGCGAGCGCCGCCGTCAGCGGCCGGAAGGCGGTGCCGGCGTTGCCCAGGAACAGGTCGGCCGATTTCACCGGGAACGGCCCGCCGACACCCGTCACACGATAGTTCAGGCTGTCGCCCTCGCGCCGCCAGGGCACGCCCAGAGCACGCAGCGCGTCGAGCATGCGATCGACGTCGTCCGACGACAGCAGATCGCGGATGTCGGTCTCGCCTTCGGCCAGCGCAGCCAGCAGCAGCACGCGATTGGAGATGCTCTTGGAGCCGGGCAGGCGCACCGTGCCCGCGGCGCCCAGCATCGGGGGCAGATCGAGAAATTCCATCATCACCTCGGAAGGAAACACGCGGCGGGACGGCGCTCATACGCCGCACCCCCGTCATTCGGCCGTCTGGACCGGCAGCCCCGCGGCCCAGGCGTTGCGCGCACGCCGGGCGTTGTCGAACACCGCCTCCAACCCAGCCCCATCGCGCGCGGCAAGCAGGCGCCGCAGCACGGCGAGTTCGGCCACGTACTGGTCGAGTTCCACCAACAGCGCCTCGCCATTGGCCAAGCAGATGTCGCGCCACATCTCGGGATGGCTGCCAGCGATGCGGGTGAAATCGCGGAAACCGCCCGCGGCATGCGAGAACAGCAGCTCCGCATTAGGCCGCCGCGCCAGGTCGTCGACCAGGCCGAACGCCAGCAGATGCGGCAGATGGCTCACGGCGGCAAAGACGCGGTCGTGCTCCTGCGGCGAGGCCGCGCTGACGCTCGCCCCGCACGCGATCCACGCTGCGCGCACCATATCCACCGCCTGCGGGGTGTTCTCGGGCAAGGGCGTCACCACCACGCGGCGCTTGTCGTAGAGTTCGGCAAAGGCCGCATCCACCCCGCTTTTCTCGGCACCGGCGATGGGATGGGCCGGCACCACCGTGGCGAGCTGCGCGCCGAGGTGGCGATACACCGCGTCGACCACATCGCGCTTCGTGCTGCCGGCATCGGTGACGATGGTTCCCGGCCGCAGGTGCGGCGCCATCGCCGCCATGATGGCGTCCATCTGGCCGACGGGCGCCGCGAGCAGCACCATGTCGGCACCGTCGAGCGCATCCGCCCAGCCCTCGGCGATCTCGTCGATCACGCCGAGCGCCAGGGCACGTTCGAGTGGCGCACGGCTGCGGCCGATGCCGACCACCCGGCCGACGTCGCCGGCACGTTTCAGGGCCAGCGCGAAAGAGCCGCCGATGAGGCCGACCCCGCACACCACCAGCTTGCCGATCAGGGGCATGACCGTCGGCCTCCGCAGATCAGGCGAGCGCCTGCTCGAGCGCCTCGATGAAGCGCGCGTTTTCCTCGGGCAGGCCGATCGACACCCGCAACCAGTGCGGCATGCCATAGCCGGCAATGGGACGCACGATGACGCCCTGGCGCAGCAGCGACTGGTTGACCGCTGCCGCATCACCCACCTTGACGGTGACGAAGTTGCCGGCCGACGGGATCCACTCCAGACCCAGCGCCGCGAAGGCTGCAGTGAGCTGCGCCATGCCGCGGCGGTTGATGTCCGCGCTGCGGGCGAGGAACTCGTCGTCCGCCAGCACCGCCTCGGCCGCCGCCAGGGCGATGCTGGACACGTTGAAGGGCTGCCGCACGCGGTTCATCAGGTCAGCGACCTCGGGATGGGCGATGGCGTAGCCGACGCGCAGACCGGCGAGGCCGTAGGCCTTGGACAGCGTGCGCGACACCAGCAGATTCGGATAGCGCTCGAGCCAGGCGATGGCGTCGTAGCGCTGATCGTCGGCCAGGTATTCGGTGTAGGCCTCGTCCAGCACCACCAGCACGTCCTGCGGCACCTTGCGCAGGAACGCTTCGAGCTGCGGCCCGGGGATGAAGGTGCCGGTGGGGTTGTTCGGATTGGCGATGAAGACCATGCGCGTGTCGGGCGAGATGGCCGCGGCCATGGCGTCGAGATCGTGGCCGAAGTTCTTCGCCGGCACCTCGATCCCGCGCGCCCCCCGGGCGTTGGTGGCCAGCGGATAGACGGCGAAGGCGTGCTGCGCGTACACCGCCGACAGCCCCGGCGCGAGGAAGGCCTGGGCAGCGATCTCGAGTACGTCATTCGAGCCGTTGCCCACCACGAGCTGCTCCTGGCGCACGCCGAACTTGCGGCACAGCGCGGCCTTGAACGCGAACGCGCTGCCATCCGGATAGCGCGCTCCTTCGCACAGCGCGCGCTTCGCAGCTTCGCGGGCTGCGGCGCTCATGCCCAGCGGATTCTCGTTGGAGGCGAGCTTGACGATGCTGGCCTCGGGAATGCCCATCTCGCGCGCCAGCTCGGAAATCGGCTTGCCCGGCTGGTAGGGCATGATGGAACGGATGTAGGAAGGGGCCTGACTGGCAACGCTCATGAGCTACTCCCGGAAATCGGTACGGATTGCGGTTCAGATCGCGGCGACCGGGTAGGACCCGAGCACCTTGAGGAAGGCCGCACGTTCGCCCAGCTCCTTGAGCGCTGCGGCCACCGGCGCATCCTGCTGATGGCCGTTGATGTCGGCGTAGAAGACGTATTCCCACAACCCGGACTGCGCCGGACGCGACTGCAGCTTGGTCATGTCCACACCGTGGCGCGCAAGCGGCTCGAGCAGGCCGTGGATCGCGCCCGGACGATTGGCCGCGGAAAACACCAGCGAGGTGCGGTCCTTGCCCGACGGGCCGGCGTCATGATCGGCGATCACCAGAAAGCGGGTGGTGTTGTTGGGGTCGTCCTCGATATTGGGCGCGAGGATGTTGAGACCGTAGAGCTGCGCCGCCGCTTCGCCGGCGATGGCGCAGGATTCCGCGTCCTCGGTGGCCATGCGCGCAGCCTCCGCGTTGCTCGCCACCGGGATGCGTGGCAGGTGCGGCAGGTTGCGGTTGAGCCATTCGTGGCACTGCGCCAGAGACTGCGAATGCGAGTAGATGCGCCTTGCCGCGCCGATGCCGTCGGCACGCGACATCAGTTGCTGATGGATGCGCAGCCGCACCTCGCCACACACCTTGAGCGGATTCGCGAGCAGCAGGTCGAGCGTGCCGCCGACTGCGCCCTCGGTGGAGTTCTCCACCGGCACCACGCCGTAATCGGCGTTGCCCGCCTCCACCGCACGGAAGACGTCATCGATCGCCGCCATCGGCATGAAGTTGGGCGCGGAGCCGAAGTGCTTGCGGCTGGCGCTCTCGGAGAAGGTGCCGGCAGGGCCGAGATAGGCCACGCGCAGCGGCTGCTCGAGGCCGAGGCAGGCCGACATCACCTCGCGGAAGATCGTCTTCACCGCATCGGACGACAGCGGGCCGGGGTTGAGCTCGGCCAGCCGGCGCAGCACCTGCGCCTCGCGCTCGGGGCGGTAGTACATCACGCCGCGCTTGATCTCGCCCACACGCTGCGCGCAGCGCGCGCGCTCGGCGAGGCGGGCGAGGATCTCCTCGTCGATGCGGTCGATCTCGTTGCGCAGTTTCAGCAGTTCGTCGCTCATGCTCGGCCCGTGGCCCCTCCAGCTTCCGCGTTGATGTTGTCCCCGTTCCCGCCCTCGCCGCCCGTCCGGCAGTGCTCGCCCGGCCTCAGCCGCGGCGCGCGGCGAAGTCGCGCATGAAGTCGATCAGCGCCTGCACGCCGGCGAGCGGCATCGCGTTGTAGATCGACGCACGCATGCCGCCGACCGACTTGTGCCCCTTCAATTGCACCAGCCCGGCAACCTTCGACTCGGCGAGAAAGGCGTCGTTGAGCGCCTCGTCCTTGAGGAAGAAAGGCACGTTCATGCGCGAACGGCAGGCGGGATCGACGCGATTCTCGTAGAAATCGCTACCGTCGAGGAAGTCGTACAGCAGCTTCGCCTTGGCGATGTTCTGCGCCTCGATCGCCGCCACGCCGCCCGCGCGCTTGAGCCACTGGAACACCAGCCCGGCGATGTAGATCGCGTAGGTGGGCGGCGTGTTGTACATCGAGTGGTTGTCGGCGACGATGCGGAAATCGAAGGCCGTCGGGCAATGCACCATGGCGTGGCCGATCAGGTCGTCGCGCACGATGACCAGGGTGAGCCCCGCCGGGCCGATGTTCTTCTGCGCGCCGCCGAAGATCAGCCCGTACTTCGACACGTCGATGGCACGCGACAGGATGTGCGAGGACATGTCGGCGACCACCGGCACCTCGCCGCGACCGATGCGGGCAAGGTCGGGCTCGAACGGATATTCCACGCCGCCGATGGTCTCGTTGGTGCACGCGAAGACGTAGGCGGGGTCGGCCGACAGCTTCCATTCCGCCATCGCCGGCACGGTGGTGAACCCGCTCGGCTCCGACGTCGCGGCGATGTTCACCGCGCCGTACTTGCGCGCCTCCTTCTGCGATTTCACCGACCACGAACCGGTGACGACGTAGTCGGCGACACCCTTGGAACCCAGCAGGTTCATCGGGATGAGCGCGTTCTCCGCGATCGCGCCGCCCTGCATGAACAGCACCCGGTAGTTCGACGGGATGGCGAGCAGTTCACGCAGATCGGCTTCCGCCTGCTCGGCGATGGAGATGAATTCCTTGCCGCGATGGCTCATCTCCATCACGCTCATGCCCGAGCCATGCCAGTCGAGCATCTCGTCAGCAGCCTGGCGCAGCACGTCCTCGGGCAGCACTGCCGGACCGGCGCTGAAATTCCACACGCGACTCATCACACTTCTCCGTCGTCGCCGGACCCCTGGGCGTCGTCGCCGTCATCCGGTTTGGTGGGTGCGTCTTCCGACGCCCCTTCGCCCATCTCGCCTTCCCGCATGGTCTCGTCCGACTCGGACTCGGCCACCTTCTCGATGCTGGCGAGGAAAGTCCCTTCATCCAGATTGATCAGTGTCACGCCCTGGGTCGAGCGCCCCATCTCGCGGATGCTCTCGACGCTGGTGCGGATCAGCACGCCACCGGTCGAGATCAGCATGACCTCGTCGGTGGGCTCGACCAGCACCGCGCCGACCAGCTTGCCGTTGCGATCGCTGGTCTGGATCGCGATCATGCCCTTGGTGCCGCGCCCGTGGCGGGTGTATTCGGCGACCGGGGTGCGCTTGCCGTAGCCGTTCTCGGTCGCGGTCAACACCGACTGCGACTCGTCCTTGGCCACCAGCATCGCGATCACCGCCTGGCCGTCTTCCAGCGTCATGCCGCGCACGCCGCGCGCGTCGCGGCCCATCGGGCGCACGTCGGTCTCGGCGAAGCGCACCGCCTTGCCGGCGTCGGAGAACAGCATCACGTCGCACTGGCCATCGGTGATCGCAACGCCGATCAGGTGGTCGCCATCGTCCAGGTTCACCGCGATGATGCCGGCCTTGCGCGGGTTCGAGAACGCGGTGAGCGCGGTCTTCTTGACCGTGCCTTCGGAGGTCGCCATGAACACGAAGTGCTCCTCGTCGAACTCCTTGATCGGCAGCACCGCGGTGATCTTCTCGCCTTCCACGAGCGGAAAGAGGTTCACGATCGGCTTGCCGCGCGAGTTGCGCGTGCCTTCGGGCACCTCGTACACCTTGAGCCAGTAGCAGCGCCCACGGCTGGAGAAGCACAGCACGGTGTCGTGCGTGTTGGCGACGAAGAGGTGGTCGATGAAGTCCTCGTCCTTCATCGAGGTCGCCTGCTTGCCGCGGCCGCCGCGGCGCTGGGCGCGATAATCGGCGAGCGGCTGGCGCTTGAAGTAGCCGGTGTGGGACAGCGTCACGACCATGTCTTCCGGCGTGATGAGGTCCTCGATGTTGATTTCGGCAGTGTTCATCACCAGCTCGGAGCGGCGCGGGTCACCGAACTGGTTGCGCACCGCGGTGAGCTCCTCGACGATGATCGCGGTGATGCGCTCCGGGCGCGCCAGGATGTCGAGCAGGTCGGTGATGACGTCCATCACCTCGCGATATTCGCCGACGATCTTGTCCTGCTCCAGCCCGGTGAGGCGTTGCAGGCGCAGCTCGAGGATGGCCTGGGCCTGGGCTTCGGACAGGCGGTAGCCCTGGGCGGACAGCCCGTACTGCGGATCCAGCCCTTCCGGCCGGTAGCTGTCGGCCATGGCCCGAGAAAGCATTTCCTCGACCAGCGCCGAGCGCCATTCGCGCGCCATCAGCTCGCGCTTGGCATCGGACGGCGTGGGCGCGGCCTTGATCAGCGCGATGATCTCATCGACGTTGGACAGCGCCACCGCCAGGCCTTCGAGGATGTGGCCGCGGTCGCGCGCCTTGCGCAGTTCGAAGATGGTGCGGCGGGTGACGACCTCGCGCCGGTGCTCGAGGAAGCACACCAGCATCTGCTTCAGGTTGAGCAGCCGCGGCTTGCCGTCGACCAGCGCCACCATGTTCATGCCGAAGCTGTCCTGCAACTGCGTGTGCTTGAACAGCTTGTTGAGCACCACCTCGGGCATCTCGCCGCGCTTGAGCTCGATCACCAGGCGCATGCCGGACTTGTCCGACTCGTCGCGGATCTCGCTGATGCCCTCGATCTTTTTCTCGTTGACCAGCTCGGCCATGCGCTCCTGCAGGGTGCGCTTGTTCACCTGGTAGGGCAGCTCGTCGACGATGATCGCCTGGCGGTCGGTCTTGCCGATGGGTTCGAAGTGGGTACGCGCGCGCATGATCACGCGGCCGCGACCGGTGCGGTAACCCTCGTGCACGCCGGCGAGGCCGTAGATCAGGCCGGCGGTGGGGAAGTCCGGCGCCTGGACGATGTCGATCAGCGCCTCGATGTCGGTGTCGGGCTCGGCCAGCAGCTTCAGGCAGGCATCGACGATCTCGCCGAGGTTGTGCGGCGGGATGTTGGTCGCCATGCCCACCGCGATGCCGGCCGAACCGTTGATCAGCAGGTTGGGGATGCGGGTCGGCAGGACGAGCGGCTCTTTCTCCGAGCCGTCGTAGTTCGGGCCGAAGTCGACCGTTTCCTTGTCGATGTCGGCGAGCAATTCATGGCCGATGCGGGCCATGCGGATTTCGGTGTACCGCATCGCCGCAGCGTTGTCGCCGTCGACCGAGCCGAAGTTGCCCTGGCCGTCCACCAGCATGTAGCGCAGCGAGAAATCCTGCGCCATGCGCACGATCGTGTCATAAACCGCGGTGTCGCCGTGCGGGTGGTACTTACCGATCACGTCGCCGACGATACGCGCCGACTTCTTGTAAGCGCGGTTCCAGTCGTTGGACAGCTCATGCATCGCGAACAGCACACGCCGATGCACAGGCTTGAGGCCGTCGCGCGCATCGGGGAGCGCACGCCCCACGATCACGCTCATTGCGTAATCGAGGTAGGAATGGCGCATTTCCTCCTCGAGGCTGATCGGCAGGGTCTCTTTCGCGAACTGGGTCATGCTCGAAGGCGGCGAATCCGCGTCAATCAAAAACGTGCGATGTTACCACGCCCCACCCTGCCCCCGCCGCACGTCGGCACTGCGAAGCCGCACGTCGTGGCGGCAGGCGTGCCGCGCTCCAATGTGGCATCTTGCGGAACGTGACCGCGAGCGGTCGCTGACGCAGAATGTGGCGTGTTCAGCGGTTTCCCCAACATCGCCGTTCCAGAACGCCGGAATGCGCGAGGCTCAGGCCGGGCAACCGCGGCCGCTCGATGCACAACAGCGAAGCGCGCGCGGCGCCACCACGACGTGCCCCCAACTGCCGGCCATCATCATGCCGTTTCCCCAAGCCACCGCGCCGCGCGATCCGCCCCGCCTGCTGGAACGGGAAGCTGCCGCGTGGCTGATCCTGGTTTTCACCACCGCACTCACCCTCGTGCTGTGGGATTACTCCCACACGCATCGCAGCGTGCGCGCGCTGGAGCGATTCGAATACCGCTCCGAGAAGGAGATCAGCATTCTGCGCAGCCGCCTGCAGGCGTACGAGCAGGTCCTTCTTGGCGGGGCAGCGTTCTTCAATGCGAGCGAGCAGGTGTCGCGCCAGGAATGGCACGACTACGTCGAACAGCTCAACCTCGATGCCACCCTGCCCGGCATCCAGGGAACGGGGTTCGCGCTGATCGTGCGCGCGCGCGACAAATCGGCACACGAACAGGCCATGCGTGCAGCGGGCTTCGCCAACTACAGGATCCAGCCGGAAGGCGAGCGCGACCCCTATTCCAGCATCACCTACCTGGAGCCCTTCTCGGACCGCAACCTGCGCGCGTTCGGCTATGACATGTACTCCGAACCCGTGCGGCGGGAGGCCATGGATCGCGCCCGCGACAGCGGCACCCTCGCGCTGTCGGGAAAAGTCACGCTGGTGCAGGAGACCGATTCGGACATCCAGCCCGGATTCCTGATGTACGTGCCGGTTTACGCCAAATCCGTCGCCGTCGACGACCTTGCAAGCCGGCGCGATCACATCTTCGGCTACGTCTATAGCCCCTTTCGCGCGCACGACCTGATGCGAGCCATCTTCGGCGAGAGCAACAAGGACATCGAGATCGAGCTCTTCGACGACAGCCCCGCCCCGGCAAACCTGTTGTTCGCCTCGGCGGACGCAAACAGGGCTGCCGCGCAGGAACGCGAGCTTACGCTCGTCTTTGGCGGACGGCAGTGGATCGCTCGCGTTCGCAGCAGCGCCGAATTCGACGAATCCGCGAACAGCGACGAACCGCTGCTGATCCTGATCGGCGGCCTGGCGCTCGATACCTTGCTGTTCGCCGTGATCCTGGGCAGCGCCCGTCACCGCCGCCGCATGCAGGCGGCTGCAGCGCAGATTGCAGAAAGCCGCGACCGCTTCCAGACGCTGGTGGAAAACGTCCCGGGCACCGTCTTCCGCACCGCGCCCGCGCCGCCATGGCATGCGCTGCATGTCAGCCGCGGCATCGAAAACCTGACGGGGGAACCCCCGGAGCGATTCCTGTCGGGCGCGGTGAGCTGCAGGGCGCATCTGCACCCCGATGATGCCCCAGACGTCCTCGGGGCGATCACGCAGGCTGTGACCGATCACACCACCTACAACGTCGAATACCGCGTCCGCGGGGCCGACGGCGTGACGCGCTGGGCCAGCGAGCGCGGTCGCGCCAGCTACGATTCGAGCGGCACACCACTTTGGATCGACGGCGTCATCCTGGACGTCACCGACCGCAAGATCGCCGAGCTTGCGATCCGCGACCTCGCCTTCTATGACCCGCTGACCGGATTGCCGAACCGACGCCTGCTGATGGATCGCCTGCAGCAGCAGCTCTCCGTCAGCGCGCGCTCCGGCCTCTACGGCGCCTTGCTGTTCGCCGACCTGGACAAGTTCAAGACGATCAACGACACGCTCGGCCATCAGATCGGCGACCAGCTCCTCACCGAGGTCGCACATCGGCTGCGCGCCACGGTGCGCGAAGGCGACACCGTCGCGCGCCTGGGCGGGGACGAATTCGTCGTGATGCTCGAGGATCTCGGCCGCACGCGCGACGAGGCGACCGCCTTGGCAGCAAACATCGCCACCAAGATCCTGCACAGCCTCGCCCGCCCCTACGCACTGAAGAAGCAGACGGTGCAATGCACGCCCAGCATCGGTCTCGCGGCCTTCCGGGGACACGAGCTGTCGGTGGATGAGCTGATCCGGCGCGCCGACGAAGCGATGTACCGTGCCAAGTCGGAGGGCCGCAACCGCCTGCACGTTTTCAGGGGAGAAGACCACTGATCCGCCGGTGCGCAGCGCCGCTTATTTTTTCGCGTCGGCGCTTGAAATATCGGCCCTTGCCCCTAAATTGCGTTGCGAAGCGCATTCAACATGGAGCAACGAACGATGCAGGATCCGAATCTGACCCCGGAAATTCCGCCCGCCGTCGAACAGCAGCCCGCCCCGCAGGCGGCCCCCGCTGGCGCGGACGCCACGCCCGAAACCACGGTGGAGGTGATGCCTGGGCTGGAGGAGGCGCTGCGGATTGCAGAGCTGAAGGCGGCCGAGCACCACGACGCGTGGCTGCGTGCCAAGGCCGAAGGCGAGAACATCCGCCGCCGGGCGCAGGAAGACATCGCCAAGGCGTCCAAATTCGCCGCCGAGAAGTTCGCCACCTCGATGCTGCCGGTGAAGGACAGCCTGGAAGCCGCGCTGTCGGTGGAAAACCAGACCGTCGAGAAGCTGCGCGAAGGCGTCGAGCTGACCCTGAGGCAGCTCGTGTCGGCCTTCGAAGGCGCCAACCTGGCCGAAGAAAACCCGCTCGGCCAGAAGTTCGACCCCAACAAGCACCAGGCGATCAGCACCGTCGAAGCGGACGCAGAGCCCAACACCGTCGTCAGCGTGCTGCAGAAAGGCTACCTGCTCAACGACCGCGTCATCCGCCCGGCGCTGGTGATGGTCGCCAAGGCCAGGAGCCAGTGAGGAATCCGCGCGCCACCGCTTGAAAGCCGGCGGCGGCGCCCCATATTCGAACCAGACCGGCGCACTCCAGACTGCGCCTCCCGAATACAGACTGAAAAGGAACATTCATGGGCAAGATCATCGGCATCGACCTCGGCACCACCAATAGCTGCGTCTCCGTGATGGAAGGCGGCAAGCCGAAGGTCATCGAAAACTCCGAAGGCGCACGCACCACCCCGTCCATCGTCGCCTACGCCGAGGACGGCGAGATCCTGGTCGGCGCACCGGCCAAGCGTCAGGCTGTCACCAACGCCCGGAACACGCTGTTCGCGATCAAGCGCCTGATCGGCCGCCGCTTCGAAGAGAAGGAAGTGCAGAAGGACATCGACCTGATGCCCTTCACCATCACCAAGGCAGACAACGGCGACGCCTGGGTGGAGGTGCGCGGCAAGAAGATCGCACCGCCGCAGGTCTCGGCCGAAGTGCTGCGCAAGATGAAGAAGACCGCCGAAGACTACCTCGGCGAGGAAGTCACCGAAGCGGTCATCACCGTGCCGGCCTACTTCAACGACAGCCAGCGCCAGGCCACCAAGGACGCGGGCCGCATCGCCGGCCTGGAAGTCAAGCGCATCATCAACGAGCCGACCGCGGCCGCGCTCGCCTTCGGCATGGACAAGAAGCCGGGCGACTCCAAGATCGCGGTGTATGACCTGGGCGGCGGCACCTTCGACATCTCGATCATCGAGATCGCCGACCTCGACGGCGAACACCAGTTCGAAGTGCTGGCCACCAACGGCGACACCTTCCTCGGCGGCGAGGACTTCGACCAGCGCATCATCGACTACATCGTCACCGAGTTCAAAAAGGAACAGGGCGTCGATCTCAAGAACGACGTGCTCGCGCTGCAGCGCCTGAAGGAAGCGGCCGAGAAGGCCAAGATCGAGCTGTCCTCCGGCCAGCAGACCGAGATCAACCTGCCCTACATCACTGCCGACGCCTCGGGTCCGAAGCACCTGGCGATCAAGATCACCCGCGCCAAGTTCGAATCGCTGGTGGAAGACCTCATCGAGCGTTCCATCGAGCCTTGCCGCGTCGCACTGAAGGACGCCGGCCTCAAGGTGTCCGACATCGACGACGTGATCCTGGTCGGCGGCCAGACCCGCATGCCCAAGGTCATCGACAAGGTGAAGGAGTTCTTCGGCAAGGAGCCGCGCCGCGACGTCAACCCGGACGAGGCCGTCGCCGTGGGCGCCTCCATCCAGGGCGGCGTGCTGCAGGGCGAAGTCAAGGACGTGCTGCTGCTCGACGTGACCCCGCTGTCGCTCGGCATCGAGACCCTGGGCGGCGTGATGACCAAGCTGATCCAGAAGAACACCACGATCCCGACCAAGGCCTCGCAGGTGTTCTCGACCGCCGACGACAACCAGAGCGCGGTGACCATCCACGTGCTGCAGGGCGAGCGCGAGATGGCCTCGGGCAACAAGAGCCTGGGCCAGTTCAACCTGTCCGACATCCCGCCGGCGCCGCGTGGCATGCCGCAGATCGAGGTCACCTTCGACATCGACGCCAACGGCATCCTGCACGTGTCCGCCAAGGACAAGGCCACCGGCAAGGAAAACAAGATCAAGATCCAGGCCAACTCCGGCCTGTCGGACGACGAAGTCCAGCGCATGGTGCGTGACGCCGAGGCGCACGCCGAGGAAGACAAGAAGGCGCACGAACTGGTCGACGCGCGTAACCAGTGCGACGCCCTGGTGCACTCCACCCGCAAGGCGCTGACCGAGTACGGCGACAAGCTGTCGGGCGACGAGAAGTCCAAGATCGAAGCCGCGCTGAAGGACGCCGAAGAGGCGATCAAGGGCAACGACAAGGACGCCATCGAAGCCAAGAGCCAGGCCCTGGCGATGGCGGCGCAGAAGCTCGGCGAGCACATGTATGCCCAGGCCCAGGCCGAAGGCGGCGCACAGGGTGCCGCGGGTGGCCAGCAGGCCGGCGGCAAGGCCGACGATGCCGACGTGGTGGATGCCGAATTCACTGAAGTGAAGGACAAGAAGTAATCGTCACTCTGGCGAATCCTTCGCGGCCGAGCCCCGCCGGAGCCTCGCTCCGGCGCCGGCTCGGCCTTTGCATGAGACCAGACTGAGCGCAGCACATGTCCAAACGGGATTACTACGAAGTCCTCGGCGTCAACCGCGACGCCGGCGACGACGAGATCAAGAAGGCCTACCGCAAGCTGGCCATGAAGTACCACCCGGACCGCAATCCGGACAACAAGGAAGCGGAAGAGAAGTTCAAGGAGGCCAAGGAAGCCTACGAGATGCTCTCCGACCCGCAGAAGAAGGCGGCCTACGACCGCTACGGCCACGCCGGCGTCGACCCGTCGATGGGTGGTGGTGGCCAGGGTTTCGAGGGTGGCTTCGCCGATGCGTTCGGCGACATCTTCGGCGACCTCTTCGGCGGCGGCCGCGGCGGGCGCTCCAACGTCTATCGCGGTGCCGACCTGCGCTACAACCTCGAGATCACCCTCGAGGAGGCCGCACGCGGCGCCGAGAAGACGATCCGCATCCCCACCGTCGAGGAATGCGGCACCTGCCATGGCAGCGGCGCCAAGCCGGGCACCCAGCCCAAGACCTGCCCCACCTGCAACGGCCATGGCCAGGTGCGCGTGCAGCAGGGCTTCTTCTCGATCCAGCAGACCTGCCCGAAGTGCCACGGCACCGGCAAGATCATCCCCGACCCCTGCCGCGACTGCGGCGGCGCCGGCCGGGTGAAGAAGCACAAGACGCTCGAAGTGAAGATTCCCGCCGGCATCGACGAGGGCATGCGCCTGCGCCACGGCGGCCACGGCGAGCCGGGCGTCAATGGCGGCCCGCCGGGAGATCTCTATGTCGAGATCCACATCCGGCAGCACTCGGTGTTCCAGCGCGACCACGACGATCTGCACTGCGAGATGCCGATCAGCTTCAGCACCGCGGCGCTCGGCGGCGAGATCGAGATCCCGACGCTGGAAGGCATGGCGCGCCTCAAGATCCCTGCGGAAACGCAAAGCGGCAAGGTCTTCCGCCTGCGCGGCAAGGGCATCAAGAACGTGCGCAGCCACACGCACGGCGACCTGATGTGCCACGTCGTGGTGGAGACGCCAGTCAATCTGACGGAACGTCAGAGGGAACTGCTGCGCGAGTTCGAGGAGATCTCCAGCGGCAACGCCGACCGCCACAACCCGAAAGCCAAGTCCTGGATGGACAAGGTGAAGGATTTCTTCGGCACCTGAGCCTCGCCGGCGATTCGCGGCCCATCAACGACAACGCCCGCCATCATGACGATGGCGGGCGTTGTCGCGTGAGGCCTGCAAACGCCTCAGGCGCGGCGCCAGGTCGTGCCGCCCGGTCCATCCTCCAGGATGATGCCCGCTGCGGTCAGCTCGGCGCGGATGCGGTCCGCCTCGCCGTAGTTCTTCGCCTTCTTCGCTGCGCTGCGGGCGGCGATCTGCGCCTCGATGGCGTCGGCATCCAGCGCGCCGGCGTCGGGCGCACCCGCCTGCAGGAAGGCCCGCGGCTCGCGGCCGAGCAGGCCCAGCACGGCGCCCAGCGCCTTCAACTGCGCAGCCAGCGCCGGCGAGGCGCTGCGATTGACCTCATTGACCAGTTCGAACAGCACCGCCACCGCTTCGGCGGTGTTGAAGTCGTCGTCCATCGCCGCGCGGAAGCGTTGCGCATGGGCCTCGTTCCAGTCCGGCGCAGCCTCGTCTTCCGCCGGCACGTTCTTCAGCGCGGTGTACAGGCGCGTCAGCGCGTTGCGGGCGTCCTCGAGATGCGCGTCCGAGTAGTTCAATGCGCTGCGATAGTGGGCACGCAGGATGAAGAAGCGCACCACCTCCGGGTCGTACTTCTGCAGCACTTCGCGGATGGTGAAGAAGTTGCCGAGCGACTTCGACATCTTCTCGTCGTCGACGCGGACGAAGCCGTTGTGCATCCAGACATTGACGAAGGCATGGCCGTGCGCGCCTTCCGACTGGGCGATCTCGTTCTCGTGGTGCGGGAACTGCAGATCCATGCCGCCGCCGTGGATGTCGAAATGATCGCCGAGCAGGTCCGAGCTCATCGCCGAGCACTCGATGTGCCAGCCCGGCCGGCCCTCGCCCCAGGGCGAGGCCCACTTGACCTCGCCCGGCTCTTCGACCTTGGCGTGCTTCCACAGCACGAAGTCGAGCGGATCGTTCTTGTCCTGCGCCACGTCGACGCGCTCGCCAGCGCGCAGCTCGTCGAGCGACTTGCCGGACAGCTTGCCGTAGCCGTCGAACTTGCGCACCGCGTAGCACACGTCGCGGTTGGCGGCGACGTAGGCGAGGCCCTTCTGCTCGAGACGCGAGATCAGCGACTGCATCTGCGCGACGTATTCGGTGGCGCGCGGCTCGTGGTCGGGTCGCAGCACGCCCAGGGCGTCGGCGTCCTCGTGCATGGCGGCGATGAAGCGGTCGGTCAGCGCGCGGATCGTCTCGCCATTCTCCTGCGCGCGACGGATGATCTTGTCGTCGATGTCGGTGATGTTGCGCACATAGGTCACGTCCAGGCCGCTCGCCCGCAGCCAGCGCGCCACCATGTCGAACACCACCATCACGCGCGCATGGCCGAGGTGACAGAAGTCGTACACCGTCATGCCGCACACGTACATGCGCACCTTGCCAGGCTCGATGGGACGAAATTCTTCCTTGCTGCGCGAGAGCGTGTTGTAGATCGTCAGCATGTCGATGGAGGGTGAGAAGTTTCGGGAATCGCGCTTCGGCAGTGAAGCCAAGCACGCGAAGCCTGCACGCAGGCTACAGGGGGTGCGGCGAGGCGCGCAGACCGGACTGCGGGTTTGTGACGCGCCAAGGGATACGGGTAAAATGCAGGGCTGCCCCGGACATGTTGCCGAGCGCCCGAAAATCGCGCCGAAGTATACCACGGGGCCAGCACCGCCCGGCCCGCGCCGGATTCCGCAGATCCCGGAGTAAGCATGAAAAAACAGTGGCTCGCCTTCGCCGCACTCGCCTCGGTCGCACTATCGGCGATCGCCGCCAACCCGACGGTCGAACTGCACACGACCCAGGGCGACGTGGTTGTCGAAGTCTTCGCCGACAAGGCGCCCAAATCTGCCGAGAACTTCATCCGTTACGTGAAGGATGGCCATTACGACGGCACGATCTTTCACCGCGTGATCGATGGCTTCATGGTCCAGGGCGGCGGCTTCGACGCGGCGATGAACCAGAAGCCGACCCGCGCGCCGATCGAGAACGAGGCGAAGAACGGTCTCAAGAACGTGCCCGGCACGCTCGCGATGGCGCGCACGCAGGATCCGCACTCGGCCACCGCACAATTCTTCATCAACCTGGTGCCCAACACCTTCCTCGACTACCCTTCGCGTGACGGCTGGGGCTATGCGGTGTTCGGCAAGGTGGTGAAGGGCATGGACGTGGTGGAGAAGATCGGCAAGGTGCCGGTCAGGAATGCCGGCCTTCATCAGAACGTCCCCGTCGAGCCTGTCGTGATCCAGTCCGCCCGAGTGATCGAGGGCAAGTGATCGCGCCTCGCCCATCCACATACCCATAACCCGCCCGCCAACAGGAGCCCAGCAATGGCAGTCAAACTGCACACCAACCATGGCGTCATCACGCTCGAACTCGACGCCGAGAAGGCGCCCGTCACCGTCGAGAACTTCCTCGGCTACGTGAAGGCCGGCCACTACGACAACACCGTCTTCCATCGCGTGATCGACGGCTTCATGATCCAGGGCGGCGGCTTCGAGCCCGGCATGAAGCAGAAACCCACCGGCGAACAGATCAAGAACGAGGCCGACAACGGCCTCAAGAACGATCGCGGCACCATCGCCATGGCGCGCACCCAGGCGCCGCACTCGGCCACCGCGCAGTTCTTCATCAACGTCGCCGACAACGACTTCCTCAACTTCCGTGCACCCGACCTGCAGGGCTGGGGCTATTGCGTGTTCGGCCGTGTGACCGAAGGCATGGACGTGGTCGACAGCATCCGCAAGGTCAAGACCGGCTCGAGCGGCTTCCACCAGGATGTGCCGAAGGAAGACGTGATCATCGAGCGCGCCGAAGTTGTCTGACCGCAGCATCCCGGCCGCCGACGGCGGCCGCGCCACGCTGATGCCGGAAGCCGCGCGCGCGCCGCTTCCGGCATTGTTCATTTCTGACCTTCATCTGAGCGAGGACGAACCCGCCAACGTCGCCGCCTTCCTCGCCTTCCTGCAGGGGCCGGCACGGCAGGCGGCGAGCGTCTTCATCCTCGGTGACCTGTTCGAATACTGGGCGGGCGACGACGACCTCGCGACGCCGTTCAACGCTCGCATCGCCGCGGCCATCCGCGCGCTTGCCGACAGCGGCACCGCGGTCTTCTTCATGACCGGCAACCGCGACCTGCTCGCCGGACCGGCGTTCGCCGCGGCGATCGGCGCGACCCTGCTCGAGGATCCGGCGCGGGTGCGCTTCGCCGACGACGACAATGAGGATGCCCCGGTGCTGCTGCTCGCCCACGGCGACGCGCTATGCACCGACGACGTGGCGTACCAGGCCTATCGACGCCAGGTGCGCGACCCTGCGTGGCAGGCCGGTTTCCTCGCCCAGCCGCTGCCCGCGCGCAAGGCCTTCATCGCCGGCCTGCGGCAGAAAAGCGAGGCGGCGAAGGCCGGCAAGTCGATGGAGATCATGGACGTCAATGCCGAGGCGGTCGCCGCGCTGCTGCGCGACAACGCGTATCCGACCCTGGTGCACGGCCACACCCATCGCCCTGCCTGCCATCGGCTGGACGTAGACGGTCACGACTGCGCACGTTGGGTGCTTCCGGACTGGCGCGGCGAGGCCTGCTGGCTTCGCTATGACGGCCACGGATTCAGGCCGGAGTCAGGTGGTCGGGGTCAGGTGCTGCCTGAATGAACTGACCGGCTCGTGTGCGAGATGCTCGTTCATGTCTCGCATTCGGCGCCTCGCCGCCGGATCAGTTGTCACCGCCGGAGGCAAGGTTGAGGTCGAGCTGCCCCCCATCCGCGTCGTCGCTGTTGTCGGAGTGATCGCCGGTGGCAGGCTTGAGCTCGCCTCGCTGGTTCTCGACCCCGTTCAGGTATTCGACGGTGATGTCACCGGTGATGTAGTGTCCGTCGAAGCAGGACGTCTCGAAGAAGTTGATCGCCGGATTGACCGCGCGCACCGCAGCCTTCAGGTCATCCAGGTCCTGGTAGATCAGCCCGTCGGCGCCGATGGCCTGGCAAATCTCGGCCTCGTTGCGGTCGGAAGCGATCAGTTCGGAGCGCGTGGGCATGTCGATGCCGTAGACGTTGGCATGGCGCACCGGCGGCGCGGCCGATGCCAGATACACCTTGGTCGCGCCAGCCTCGCGTGCCATAGTCACGATTTCCTTGCTCGTGGTGCCGCGAACGATCGAATCGTCGACCAGCAGCACGCGCTTGCCACGGAACTCCTGCGGAATGGTGTTGAGCTTCTGGCGCACCGACTTACGCCGCGTGGCCTGGCCCGGCATGATGAAGGTGCGGCCGATGTAGCGGTTCTTCACGAACCCTTCCCGATACGGCAGCCCCAGCCTGTGCGCCAGCTCCATCGCTGACGGCCGGCTCGAGTCGGGGATCGGGATGACCACATCGATGTCCAGGTGCGGCTGGGTACGCTTCACCTTCTCCGCCAGGAACTCGCCCATCTTCACCCGCGACTCGTATACGGAGACGCCGTCGATGATGGAGTCGGGCCGCGCGAGGTAGACGAACTCGAACATGCACGGCGCCTCGACTGTCTTGGTGGCGCACTGGCGACTGTGGAAGTTACCCAGGGAGTCGACCAACACCGCCTCGCCCGGCGCGACGTCGCGCAGCAGCTTGAAGCCCAGCACATCGACCGCCACCGATTCCGACGCCACCAGCCATTCGGTGCCTGCATCGGTGTCGTTGCGGCCAATGACCAGCGGACGGATGCCATAGGGGTCGCGGAAGGCCAGCAGGCCGTAGCCGGCGATCATCACCACCACCGCATACGCGCCGCGACAGCGCCGATGGACGCCCGCCACCGCGCGGAACACCGCCTCCTCGTCCAGCTTGAGGCCATTGCATGCGGCCTGCAGCTCGTGTGCCAGCACGTTGAGCAGCACTTCCGAGTCGGAGTTGGTGTTGATGTGGCGCAGGTCGGAGAGGAACATCTCGCGCTTGAGCGCGACGGAGTTCGTGAGGTTGCCGTTGTGCGCCAGCAGCAGGCCGAACGGCGAATTGACATAGAAGGGCTGCGCTTCCGCGGCGTTGTAAGCCGACCCGGCGGTCGGATAGCGCACATGGGCGATGCCCCAGTTGCCCGCCAGGTTGCGCATGTTGCGGGTGCGGAACACGTCCCGCACCAGGCCGGAGCCCTTGTGCATGTGAAAGCGCCCGCCCTCGGACGTTGCGATCCCTGCGGCATCCTGCCCGCGGTGCTGAAGCACCTGCAGCCCGTCATACAGCAGTTGGTTGACCGGAGAGGTGGCGACGACGCCAAGAATTCCGCACATGAAAGCCTGCCTATCTGAAACGAACTTTGTCGGCTACCGCTTGCGGCAGCCAGGGTTTGGCGGCGATGACCGCCGCTTCCATCGGCGGCGAGAACATCGCCTGAGCCCACCAGGGCTGGATCGACAGGCCGGCGAGGCCACCGATCAGCACCCCGACGAAGGCCACGGCGAGGCCGCGGAGGATTCCGAACAACGCCCCGAAGAAACGGTCCGCGGCGCCCAGGCCCACGGCCTGCAGCAGCTTGCGCAGCAGGTAGCGAAGCAGCGCCGCCACCAACAGCACGCCGATCACGATCAGGGCGACTCCGGCGACCTGACGCCACACCGGCTCCGCGATCAGGCCGCTGAAAAGCTCGGCGGCGCTGTCGTTGTAGCGCCAGGCGGCGACCAGTGCAAGCACCCAGGCGAGCAGCGCCATGACCTCGCTCACGATACCGCGCCACAGCCCCACCGCCGCCGAAACGGCAAGCACACCAAGGAAAACGTAGTCGAAGGCCGTCATCACTCGACTCAGCGCGGACTCACGGCCGGCGAATACCCCTGCGCCTTGAGCCTTGCTGCCGCTTTCTCGGCCGCTTCACGGCCATCCAGCGCGCCGACACGCACACGCGTCACACTGCCGGCCTTTTCAGTGTAGGCCGCGAATCCCTGCTTCTTGAGTTCGGCGGCGATGCGGGCTGCCTTCTCGGCGTCGCCGAAGGCGCCGACCTGGACGACGTAGGCCTCGCGGCGTGGAGAGGGCTCGTCACCACCGAGGGCAGCGCGCGCACGTGCCGCCTCTGCAGCAGCCGTATCGGAAGGAGCAGCCTTCGATGGTTTGGACTCGGCTTTCGGCTCCGGCTTGGGATCGCTCTTCGCCTCCGCCTTGGGCTCGGTTTTCGCGTCCGGTCGCACCGCCTGCCGCTGCGGCTCGGCACTCTTGGCGGTCGGCGGCACCTTTGCCGCAGGCTCTTCGGCTGCCGCGCCAGCGGCCGGCGTTTCCTCGGGCGAGAAGACGGCGGCAGCGTCGGCTGCCGCCTGGTCGGCATTTGCGATCGGGCGCGACAGCGCGCTGTCGGCCTCGCGGTCCGGAATGGAAACCTGGATGTCCTGGCTCACCGGGCGCGGTTCCTGGTCCATCATCATCGGCAGCACGACGGCAGCCAGCAGCGCAAGCGCTGCCGCACCGACAAGGCGCCTGCGCGCGCGCTTCTTGATCTCTAGATTGTCTGCGTCGCTCACCGGAAAGCTCTGTCAGTGACGTTCGGCCCGGATCGCCGCGAGCACGTCCGCGACAGTCAGGAAAGAGCCGAAAACGACGATTCTATCACCCTCGGCAGCACTCTTTTGCGCTGCGGCATAAGCTTCGTCAGGCGAGGCGAAGCAGCGAATGTCCGCGTCGATGCCAACCGTACGCATATGCAGTGCCAGTTCCTCTGCCTTGAGCCCGCGCGGCCCGGGCAGATCGGTGAGCAACCAGTGGTCAACCCGTCCGCGCATCAGCGCGATCACGCCATCGACGTCCTTGTCGCGCAGCATCCCGAAGACGGCGTGCGTCTCCGCGTAGAAGCCCATGCTGCCGAGGTTCTCGGCCAGCACACCCGCCGCCTGCGGGTTGTGCGCGACGTCGAGTACCACGGCAGGACGGCCGGGCAGGACCTGGAAGCGGCCGGGAACTTCGACCAGCATCAGGCCCTCGCGAATCGCCTGCATGGAGACCGGCACGCGGTCACGCAGCGCGTCGAGGGCGGTGATCACTGCCGCCGCGTTGAGCAACTGGTTGGCGCCGCGCAAGGACGGATAAGCCAGGCCTGCACGCTTCGCGAGCGCGCCTTGGGCGATCGGCGCACCGTAGCGCCAGTAACCCCATTGCTGCCGGTCGCCGCCGAAACCGAAGTCCCGACCACTGACCCACAGTCGCGCCCCGATCGCCTCGGCATGCTCCAGCAAGGAGGCGGGCGGCTGCGGATCGCCGCATACGGCCGGGCGGCCGGCGCGGAAGATACCGGCCTTCTCGTAGCCGATCGCCTCGCGCGTGTCGCCGAGATAATCCATGTGGTCCATCGCCACGCTGGTGACGATGGCGCAGTCGGCGTCGAACACATTGACGGCGTCGAGCCGCCCGCCCAAGCCGACCTCGAGGATGATCACGTCCGGCGCGGCCTGCTGGAAGACCGACCACGCCGCCAGCGTGCCGTGCTCGAAATAGGTCAGCGGCGTGTCACCGCGCACCGCCTCTACGCGCGAGAAGGCCTCGACGAGTTGTTCGTCGCTAACCTCCTTGCCATCGATGCGGACCCGCTCGTTGTAGCGCAGCAGATGCGGCGAGGTATAGCAGCCCACGCGGTAGCCCTCGGCGAGCAGGATCGACTCGAGCATCGCACAGGTCGAGCCCTTGCCATTGGTGCCACCGACGGTGATGATCGCCGACTCCGGGTCGGCACCGAGCGCCGCCCTGACTGCCCGGACGCGCTCCAGCCCGAGCTTGATCGTTTGTACATGCCGCCCTTCGAGAAGGGCGAGCCATTGGTCCAGCGTTTGCGGCAACGACATCTGCGGCATCGCCCTCGCGTCAGGAGCCGACCGGCGCCTGCCGCAAGAGCAGGGCCAGCAGCTTGGCCAGTTGGTCGCGCATCTGGCGGCGGTCGACGATCATGTCGATCGCGCCCTTTTCGAGCAGGAACTCGGAGCGCTGAAAGCCTTCCGGCAGTTTCTCGCGCACGGTCTGCTCGATCACACGCGGGCCAGCGAAGCCGATCAGCGCGCCCGGCTCGGCAATGACCACGTCGCCCATGAAGGCGAAGCTCGCCGATACGCCACCCATCGTCGGATCGGTCAGCACGCTCACGAAGGGCAGCTTGCGCTCTGCGAGCTGGGTGATCGCGGCCGTGGTCTTGGCCATCTGCATCAGCGAGAAAAGACCTTCCTGCATGCGCGCGCCGCCCGAGGCGGTGACGCAAATGAAGGGCACGCGCTGCTCGAGGGCAGCTCGAACACCGCGCACGAATCGCTCGCCGACGACCGATCCCATTGATCCGCCAAGGAATTCGAACTCGAAGCAGGCAACGACCACCGGCACCGTCAGGATCGCGCCTTGCATGACGACCATCGCATCCGCTTCCCCGGTGTCCGACACCGCAGCCGACAGGCGCTCGGGGTATTTCCGCGAATCCTTGAACTTCAGCGGATCGACAGGAATGACCTCGGCACCGATCTCGAAGCGCCCCTCGGCATCGAGCAGCAGATCCAGCCGCTGGCGCGCCCGCAGCCTTTGGTGATGGCCGCATTTCGGGCAGACATTGAGGTTGCTCTCGAGATCGGAGCGGTACAGCACCGCCTCGCAGGCGGTGCACTTGCTCCACAGGCCTTCCGGAATGGACTTGTTGCGGTTCGCGGATTCGCTGCGCTTGATCTTGGGCGGCAGCAGCTTTTGCAGCCAGCTCATGACTTCACTCCCACCCCAGGAGCGAGGCTGTCGAGCGCCTCGCGGATGCCGCGCATGAACGCAGTGACATTGGCAACCACCGCATCGCGCGGGCTCTGTTCAATTTCCTCGATGATGCGGCTGCCGATCACCACCGCATCGGCCACCGCACCGATGCTCCTCGCGCTCGCCGCATCGCGGATGCCGAAGCCGACACCCACCGGCATGCCGACGGCCGCGCGGATTGCCGGGATACGCCGTGCAACCTCGTCGAGGTCGAGCTTGCCGCTGCCGGTCACGCCCTTCAACGACACATAGTAGATGTAACCGCTACCGGCGCGTGCCACATCGGCGAATCGTTGCTCGGTGGACGTGGGCGCCAGCAGGAAGATCGGATCGAGCCCGGCAGCCCTGGCCGAGGCGGCAAACTCGACGCATTCCTCAGGAGGATAGTCGACCACCAGCACGCCATCGACGCCCGCGGCCTTTGCATCGGTAACGAAGCGACCGACACCCATCGCCTCGATCGGGTTCGCATAGCCCATCAGCACGACCGGCGTATCGGCATCCTCGGTGCGGAACGTGCGCACGATGTCGAACACCTTGCGCAGGCTCATGCCCTGCGCAAGCGCGCGCTCGGATGCGCGCTGTATGGTCGGACCGTCAGCCATCGGGTCGGAAAACGGCACACCAAGCTCGATGATGTCCGCGCCGCCCGCCACCAGTGCGTGCATCAGCGGCACGGTGAGCGAGGCATCGGGATCGCCCGCGGTAATGAAGGGAATCAGGGCCTTGCGGCCCGCGCCCTGCAGTTGCTGGAAGGTGGATTGGATTTTGGACATGGGGGAGTCAGAACGGGCCGCTTGGCGGCCCGGGTGAATGATCAGAACTGGATGCCGGAACGCTCGGCGACCGTGTGCATGTCCTTGTCGCCACGACCGGACAGATTCACCAGCAGGACACGGTCCCGCGGCAACGTCGGCGCGAGCTTGGCCGCGTACGCGAGGGCATGCGAGGACTCCAGCGCCGGGATGATGCCCTCGAGCCGGCACAGGTCGTGAAACGCCTGCAGCGCCTCCGAATCTGTCACTGCGGCGTATTCGGCCCGGTGCGAATCCTTCAGCCACGCATGCTCCGGGCCGACGCCGGGGTAGTCGAGGCCCGCCGAAATCGAGTGCGTCTCGATGATCTGGCCGTCCTCGTTCTGCATCAGGTAGGTACGGTTGCCGTGCAGCACGCCGGCCTTGGCGTTGGCAGTGAGCGGCGCCGCATGGCGGCCGGTGGCAATGCCCTCGCCTGCCGCTTCGACACCGATGAGCTTGACGCCCGGCACGTCCAGATAAGGATGAAAGATGCCGATGGCGTTGGAGCCGCCGCCCACGCAGGCGAGCACGTAATCGGGCTGACGCCCGATCAGTTCGGGCATCTGCACCAGGCATTCCTTGCCGATCACCGTCTGGAAGTCGCGCACCATCATGGGGTAAGGATGCGGGCCGGCGACGGTGCCGATGATGTAGAAGGTGTCGGCGATGTTGGTGACCCAGTCACGCATCGCCTCGTTCAGCGCATCCTTGAGCGTCTTCGACCCGGACTCGACCGGCACCACGGTGGCACCCAGCAACTTCATCCGGTAGACGTTTGCCGCCTGGCGCTTGATGTCTTCGGAGCCCATGTAGACCACGCACTCCATGCCATAGCGCGCGGCGACCGTCGCCGTCGCCACCCCGTGCTGTCCCGCGCCGGTCTCTGCGATCACCCGCGGCTTACCCATCCGGCGCGCGACCAGCGCCTGGCCGATGCAGTTGTTCACCTTGTGCGCGCCGGTGTGATTCAGGTCTTCGCGTTTGAGGTAGATCTGCGCGCCGCCAAGTTTTTCCGACAGGCGTCGGGCGTGGTAGATGGGGCTGGGGCGGCCGACGAAATGCTTCAACTCATATTCGAACTCGGCGATGAAGGCCGGATCGTTCTGGCAGGCCTCGTAGGCCTGGCGCAGTTCGACCAGCGCCGGGATCAGGGTTTCGGCAACGAAGATACCGCCAAAAGGCCCAAAGTGGCCGCTGGCGTCAGGAAACTGGTAAGGCGTGTCAGCCATCTGCATGTCGAACTCCGGCGATGAATGCGGCGATCTTCGCCGCATCCTTGATTCCCTTTGCACTCTCCACTCCGCTGGACACATCGACTGCCCACGGCCGCACGCGCCGCACCGCCTCGCCGACGTTGTCGGCGTCGAGGCCGCCGGACAGGATCAGCGGGCGCCCGAAGCCCGCGGGTATCAGCGACCAGTCGAACGTCTTGCCGCCGCCGCCATAGCCGTCGACGAAAGCGTCCAGGAGAATGCCCCGCGCACCGGGATGTAAAGTCACGAATTCTAGCAGATCGACCCCCGGGCGCATCCGTGCCGCCTTGATCCAGGGTCGTCCGTAGCGCGCACAATCGGCGTCGGACTCATCCCCGTGGAACTGCAACAATTGCAGCGGCAAACGTGACAAGGCTTCCGACACGAAAGCGGCTTCGGGGTTCACAAAAAGGCCGACTGACGTCACGAACGGAGGCAGCAGCGCGACCAGTTCGGCCGCGCGATCGAAGCTGATCGCGCGCGGACTGGGCGGATAGAACACGAAGCCGATCGCGTCGGCGCCGTGTTCGACGGCCGCGCACACGTCCTCGGCCCGCGTGAGGCCGCAAATCTTGATTCGGGTTCGGGACATTCAGATCAGGGGAAGCTGGGGCAGCGCGATGATACGCCCATCGCCGGGCAGCGACCATCGCGCGGGATAGCTCACACCGCACAGGTACAGGCCGTCGGGCGCAAAGGTCGGCGCTGCCAGGCTGCGATCACGCGCTGCCAGCACTTGGGCCATCCACTCCGGGGCGTACCGGCCCTTGCCCACATAAACCAGCGCGCCGACGAGGTTGCGGATCATGTGATGCAGGAAGCCATCGGCGCGGAAGTCGAACACGAGGAACTGTCCCTCGCGGCGCACGCCTGCCTCGTGCATCAGGCGCACGGGGCTGCGCGCCTGGCAACCGGCTGCACGAAAGGTCGTGAAATCGTGCGCCCCCACCAGATGGCGAACTGCCGCCGCCATGGCGGATTCGTCGAGCGGCAGGTGGAACCACCCCACCCGACCGGCCAGCAGAGCCGGCCGCGTTGGCGCGTTGAACAGCACATAGCGGTAGCGGCGCTCGTAGGCAAGAAAGCGGGCATGAAAATCCGCATCCACCCCGACTGCCCAACGCACCACGACCGCTGGCGGCAAGTTCGCGTTGACGCCGCGCACCCAGGCCGAGGCAGGGCGGATCGCGCCGGTGTCGAAGTGCGCAACCTGGGCGGTGGCGTGCACGCCCGTGTCGGTGCGACCGGCACAGTGCAGGCGCACCGGCTCGCCGGCGATCTTCGCCAGGGCCGCTTCCAGGACGTCCTGGACCGTACGTCCGTGCGCCTGGCTCTGCCAGCCTTCGAAGGCGTCTCCAGCATATTCGACGCCAAGAGCGATACGCGTCATGCGAGCGTCCACCACAGGAGACACCCCCCCAGCACGAATGCGCCGAACACCACCTCGCGCAGGCCGAATTGCTCCACCGCCAGATGCAGCCGTTCCGGGGCCGCGACCGGGCCTTCGCCGAGGAGCCAGACATGCCAGTCGACAAGACCATCCTCGCTGGAGAATTCGACGTAGCGCAGCACGAGCAGCAGGCGCACCGCCACCCGATCAGCAGGCAGGCCGACCCAGCCCAAGGGGCGACACAGGGCGCGCAAGCCGCCTACCAGGCGCTCGGGGGCAAGCTGGTCGAGGAGCACGGCGACGCTGCTCACGACCGTAAAAAGGCGCGCGAGATGCTCTGCAGCCAGGCGCAGGCCCTCATGCGTGGGGCTGACGTGCGGCCACGCGACGAGGACCGCCTCGCCCGGTGTGAACCACGCGAAAAGGACGAAGATCGCCAGCAGCAGGAAGCGCGTTCGACGCAGCAGCCGCGACACGCGCGAACCAGCGAGCAAATAGGCGAGCAGACCACAGCCGAGTGCAACGCCGGCCAGCGCACTGCCCGGCAAGAACTGCACCAGCGCCACGCCAAGCAGCCAAAGCAGGAGAAGGAAGCCCGAATGCATCGTTCCGGAGCGACCGGCGGCGTGCGCCAGGATCAAGCGTCACGCCTGCACGGCAAGGCTCAGCCCAGCCGCGCAATCATGTCGCGCGCTACGGACTGCTGTTGTGCGCCCCCCTCGCGCAACACCTCGTCGAGGAGTTCCAGTGCGCCCTCCTTGTCGCCCATCTCTTCATAGGCGCGCGCCAGCTCGAGCTTGGTTTCGATTTCCTCGAAATTCTCGGACCGTTCCTCGCTCGTCGCCGGTGCCATCTGAGCGGCATCGCGCACCGCATCGACCGGCGCCGTCTCGGCCGAATCGAGCAGGTTGAGATCGAGGTCGAGCGAGGTCAGGTCGAGGCTGGGCGCAACCGCGGCCGACGCCGCTGCGGATGCGGGCTCGATGTCGAAATCGAAGTCCAACAGGCCAGGATCGAAGCTCGATTTCTCCAGATCCATCTCTGGTTGCGTTGCGGCCTCCGCCCCCGGGGGGGGCGCAACCGGCCGCTCCCGGGGTGGCTCGGCGATGATGCCGCCGGCCAGGTCAGGGAAATCGAAATCGAGGTCAAGCGCGGTGGCGTCGGGATCGAAGGACGGGGCATCAGGCGCGACGAAGGTCGCCTTCAGGTCAGATGCCGCGTTCCCGGTCAGATCCGGCGCCTCGGCAGCAGATTCGAAATCCATTCCGAGCGCGGTGGTCTCGGGCTCGAACCGCAGCGGCGCCGCGTCGACCATCGTGGCGTCCAGATCCGGAGTCGACGCTTCCGAAGGCTCGAGATCGAGATCAGGAAGCTCGAAATCGAAGGCGCTCGCCACCTCCTCGAAGCCCTCCTCCGCCGCCGTCGCTGCAGCAGGAATCTCCCGCGCCTGCAGAACCGGTGCCGCCGAGAGTTCCGGCTCGCCGATGTCGAGATCGAAAGTCAGGCCCTGGTCCTCCGGTTCGCCCACCTGCGCAGCGTCTTGGGCGCTGTCGAGCGTTGCCACAGGAGCCGGCTCCGGTTCGTCAAGGCCGAGGTCGAAATCGATCACAGCGCCGTCTGACGGCAGTTGCCCGGCGGCGCTGCCGCGCGAGCCATCCTCGGCCGCGGACGCGCCGCCCGCATCGGGCTCGCCCTCGCCGGAAAACTGGCCGAGTGCTCCAGGACGCGTCCAGGTATCCTTGAACTGCGACTGGGCCGGCTCGACCGGCAGCGAGGCGGTGAAGTCCAGCGCGGACAGCTCTTCAACGCCCCCCCCGATCTCAGGCTCGGCAGGCTCCTGTTGCGGGACCGTGGCGGTGAAATCCTCGGCTTCCGCCGGCTTCGATGCCATCGCGGCTGCCATCGCAACACCCGCCAACCCGGCCGCAGTCGCCGCCGGGACCGCCGCGCGCGCGACTGCGCCGGCGCCAGCCAGGCCTTCGGTGCGCGCTGCGACCTGGTCTCCATACAGGGGATTGTCCGGATCCAGCTTGCGCCCCATCAACGCGGCACGCTCCCAATCCGCGCCACGCCCACCAGTACGCGCGTAAAGCTCGGCAGCCACCATCTCGAACTGCTTCAGGCTCTTGCGCTGGGCGTAGATCTCGAGCAGCTTGAGATGGATCGCGGCACGGTCGGGATCGGCCTTCATCGCATCCTGCAGGATCTCTTCCGCCTGCGCGTCCCGTCCATAGGCCATATATACGTCGGCCTCTGCCACGGGATCGACCCCTTCGTCAGTGTCGATCGCAGAGAGCCCGGTCTGGCTGAAATCGGTCATCAGCATGCTGTTGCCGGTGTCGACACTCTGCCCGCCCGTCTCGCCGAAGACAGTGCCCGGCTCGGCCGGCTGTGTCGCGCCCGCATGACCGCTCTCGTCAGCCCCCACTGCCTCTTTACTGCGGCGCTGCCGCAGTTTCAGCGCCACCAGGGCAAGCAGCAGGGCAGCCACGCCGCCTCCAGCCGCCAGCGTGGAGGGATCGGCGAGCAGCGAGTCGACGACGCCAGGCTCCTCGGGTGGCTGCGGCGGGGGCGCAGCACGGGTCTGCTTCGGCTCCGGCCTGGGCTCTGCTGCCGGCGCAGGCACCGGGGCAGGCACGGGCTCAGCGGGCTTGGCCGCCGGCGCACTCTCCGCGGCCGGGCTCTTGGCGGCAACATCGGCTGGCGTCGGTTGTGCGACTGGCGGCTCTGCGGGAGCCGCCGCAGGCGCCACGGCGGCGGGCGCCGCCGGCGCCGCGGGCGAGCCTGCCTCCGAACGCGGCGTGCCGCCCGCCTGCTGCTGCGCCTGCGCCAGCGCGCCGCTGCGAACTTCCAGCAGCTTCTGCATGTCGCGAATACTTTGCTCGAGTTGGGCGAGCCGCGCATTTGCGTCCTGCAGCGCCTTTTCGCGGGAGGCAAGCTCCTCCTCGAGTGCTTGCAGGCGCGTGGTGGTGTCACCCTCGCCCAGCTTTTCTGAGCGGGAGACGCGCACCTTGTCCTTCGACTCGGCGGCCGGCCGGGCTTCTTCCACCTTCGGCACGATGCGACCGCCGCTTGCCTGCTCGGCAGCAACCTCGGCGGGCTCCGCGCGCTCAGCCACTGCGCCCGCGAGACGCCGGCGGTAGGCATCGAAATCGGCCGCCTGGGCAAGGATTTCCCGCCTCGCCTCGACCGGGGTCACGGACTGTACCCGGTCTGCCGAGGGGATGGAAAGGACCGCGCCAGCCTTGAGCCGATTGATGTTGCCACCTTCGAACGCTGTCGGATTGGCACGGAAGAGCGCGATCAATGTCTGGTCGAGGTTGGCTCCCGCTGGCGCAATGTTGCCGGCAATGCTGCGCAGCGTGTCTCCACGCTTGACGGTATAGCGATCCGGAGCTGCCACGCTGGCGGGAGCCCGTTCGCGTTCGGTCTCGCGCTCGGTCTCGCGCACGGCCGGAGCCGGCGCCGGCATTCTTGGCGCGGGAGCTACGGCAGCAGGTTCGATGCGCGCGGCCACCGGCTTGGGCGTCGACAGGTCGACCGGATCGAGCAGGAAGGTGTAGTCGCGCGCCAACTGACCCGAGGCCCAGTTCAGCTCGACGAGTAACTCCACGAAAGGATCGTTGATGGGCCGCGCGCTGGACAACCGGATGACCGGCCTGCCGCTGCGCGCGTCGAGGCTGGCACGCACGCTCGCGGCTGCCGCAGAGTATGCGATGTTCGCCGCGCGAAAGGCGTCGGGCGAACCAATGCGGGCAGTGAGCGACTGCAGCTCCTGCGGCGTGGCGTTTACGCTGATTTCCGCCCGGAGCGGCTGTCCGAGCCCACTGAAAACGTTGATCTGTCCCAGCCCGGCCGCCTGGCTACCCACCGGGAACGAGGCGATCGCCAGCGCGATCAGCGAAGCCTTGAGCGACGTCTTCATGAGTTTCTTCAACCTGCGTATCTCCCCAAGCCTCGTCCCTGAGACGCCCGCCCAGGCGACCTGCCTGGCAATCTAGCATCCCAGCGTACTTCACGCAGCAACCATTCCATTTGCAAGGCCATTGGTCGTGACGAAGTGCCGACTTCAGGCCAGATGCCGCCGGGGAGCATCCCCGGCGGGGTATTGATGATCAGCGCTCGAGCAGGATGCGAAGCATGCGGCGCAGCGGCTCGGCGGCACCCCACAGCAACTGGTCGCCCACGGTGAACGCACCGAGGTAATCGTTGCCCATCGCCAGCTTGTGCAACCGGCCAACCGGGACCGTCAGCGTTCCGGTGACGGCGGTCGGCGTCAGCTCGCGCTCGGTGATCTCGCGCTCGTTCGGCACGACCTTCACCCACTGGTTGGCGCTGCCGATGATGTCGGTGAGTTCGTCCAGCGGCGCGTCCTTCTTCAGCTTGATCGTCAGCGCCTGCGAGTGGCAGCGCATCGCGCCGATGCGCACGCACAGGCCGTCGATGGGGATCGAGCCGGCGGCGCGGAAAGGCGCGTTGCCGAGGATCTTGTTGCACTCGGCACCGCCCTTCCATTCTTCCTTGCTCTGGCCGTGCTCGACCGGTACATCGATCCACGGAATCAGGCTCCCCGCCAGCGGCGTGTTGCGGAAGTTCTTCTTCGGGAAGCCATCCGAACGTATGGTCTCGGCGACCTTGCGGTCGATCTCGAGGATGGCCGAAGCCGGATCGGCGAGCAGATCCTTCACCGAGTCGTGGATGGTGCCCATCTGCGCGATCAGCTCGCGCATGTTCTGCGCGCCCGCGCCCGATGCGGCCTGGTAGGTCATTGCCGAGATCCACTCAACCAGGCCGTGCCTGAACAGGCCGCCCAGGCCCATCAGCATCAGCGACACGGTGCAGTTGCCGCCGATCCAGTCGCGACCGCCCTTGGCGAGCGCGGCGTCGATGACGTTGCGGTTGACCGGATCGAGGATGATGACCGCGTTGTCTTCCATGCGCAGCGCGCTCGCGGCGTCGATCCAGTGCCCCTTCCAGCCCGTTGCGCGCAGCTTCGGATACACCTCCTTGGTGTAGTCGCCGCCCTGGCAGGTGATGACAATGTCGCACGCCTTGAGCGCATCGATGTTCATCGCGTCCTGCAGCGTCTCCGCCGCTTCCTTGCCGCCGAACACCGGCGCCTTGCCGCCCGCGTTGGAGGTGGAGAAATACACCGGTTCGATAAGGGCGAAATCGCCCTCTTCCACCATGCGCTGCATCAGCACGGAACCGACCATTCCGCGCCAGCCGACCAGACCGACTCGATTCATTGCCTTACCTCTCAGACTCAGTTTTCAGTTCTTCGCGATCACAGCGCCGCCAGCACGGCATCGCCCATTTCCGCGGTACCCACGCGGCGCGTGCCCGGCTCATAGATGTCGCCGGTGCGGTAGCCCTGCGCGAGCACCTTCTTCACCGCACTCTCGATGCGCTGTGCCGAAGCCTCGTCGTTGAACGAGTAGCGCAGCATCATCGCGGCCGACAGCATGGTCGCGAGCGGATTGGCCAGGTTCTTGCCGGCGATGTCCGGCGCCGAACCGTGCGAGGGCTCGTACATGCCCTTGTTGTCGGCGTTGAGCGAAGCCGACGGCAGCATGCCGATGGAGCCCGTCAGCATCGAGGCTTCGTCGGACAGGATGTCGCCGAACATGTTGCCGGTCACCATCACGTCGAACTGTTTGGGGTTGCGCACCAGTTGCATGGCCGCGTTATCGACCAGCATGTGGGTGAGCTCCACCTCCGGGTAATCCTTCTTCACTTCTTCGGCAATGTCGCGCCAAAGTTGAGTGGTTTCGAGCACGTTCATCTTGTCGACCGAACACAGCTTCCTGCCGCGCTTCATCGCCGCCTCGAAAGCCACGCGCAGGATGCGCCTGATCTCGTACTCAGCGTAGATCATCGTGTTCCAGCCCACGCGCTGAGTTTCGCCATTGACGTCGCGCATCTCGATGCCGCGCGGCTGGCCGAAGTAGATATCACCGGTGAGCTCGCGCACGATCAGGATGTCGAGACCGGAGACGACTTCGGGCTTCAACGTGGAGGCATTGGCCAGTTCCGGATACAGGATCGCAGGGCGGAGGTTGGCGAACAGCGCGAGCTCCTTGCGGATGGCGAGCAGGCCCAGCTCAGGACGCTGGTGCCGAGGAAAGCTGTCCCACTTCGGTCCGCCCACCGCGCCCAGAAGGATCGCATCGGCTTCACGCGCCAGCTTCAGCGTTGCCTCGGGCAGCGGCGTGCCGGCGGCATCGACGGCGCAGCCACCGACGAGACCCTCTTCCATCTCGAACTTCAGGTCGAGCGCCTTCAGCAGACGCACCGCCTGGGCCATGATCTCCGGGCCGATGCCGTCACCCGGCAGGACACAAATCTTCATCGAATCATTCTCCACAGTAGCCAGCCGCGGTCCGGTCAGGCGAAGTAATAAGGGTGCTCGGCGCGCCGCTGCGCCTCGAAGGCGCGGATCTTGTCGGCATGGCGCAACGTCAGGCCGATGTCGTCCCAACCGTTCAGCAGGCATTCCTTGCGGAACGCGTCGATGTCGAAGGCGATCACCTTGCCGTCCGGACGCGTGATCGTCTGCGCCGCCAGATCCACCTTCAGCCGATAAGCTTCGTTCGCCGCGCACTGACGGAACAGTTCGTCCACCTCGTCCGCGCCGAGCTGGATCGGCAGCAGACCATTCTTGAAGCTGTTGTTGAAGAAGATGTCGGCGAAGCTCGGCCCGATCAGCACGCGGAAGCCGTAATCCTCCAGCGCCCAAGGGGCATGCTCGCGCGAGCTGCCGCAGCCGAAATTGTCGCGCGTCAGCAGGATCTGCGCGCCCTGGTAGCGCGGCTGGTTGAGCACGAAATCCGGGTTCAGCGGTCGCTTGCTGTTGTCCTGGCCGGGCTGGCCGACGTCGAGGTAGCGCCACTCGTCGAAGGCGTTGGGGCCGAAGCCGCTGCGCTTGATCGACTTCAGGAACTGCTTCGGGATGATGGCATCGGTGTCGACGTTGGCGCGGTCGAGCGGCGCCACGAGGCCGTCGAGAACGGTAAAGGGGTTCATTATTTCGCTGTCCTCTGGATGATCTCGCCGCCGCGTTCGATGTCCTGCCCGATGCCGCGCACCGTGTTGCAGGCCGCGAGGCTCGCGCCGAGGCTGAGCGCGGCGAGAAGAAGTGCCAGTTGTCTCATGATCTGTTCCGCAATGAACTATCGTGTGGCACGCGGGGGCTCAGCCCAGCGTGCGCACATCGACGAAGTGGCCGGCCACCGCGGCAGCCGCAGCCATCGCCGGGCTCACCAGGTGGGTGCGCCCGCCCGCACCCTGGCGGCCTTCGAAGTTGCGGTTGGACGTCGACGCGCAACGCTCGCCCGGCTCCAGACGGTCGGCGTTCATCGCCAGGCACATCGAGCAGCCCGGCTCGCGCCATTCGAAGCCGGCGGCGAGAAACACCTCGTGCAAGCCTTCTGCCTCCGCCTGGCGCTTGACCAGGCCGGAACCCGGCACCACCAGCACGCGACGCACGTTGTCGGCCTTCTTGCGACCCTTCGCCACGGCGGCCGCCTCGCGCAGATCCTCGATACGCGAGTTGGTGCATGAACCGATGAAGACCTGGTCGACGCGAATGTCGGTCATCGGCGTGTTGGCCTCGAGGCCCATGTACTTGAGCGCCCGCTCCATGCCTTCACGCCTGACCGGATCGGATTGTTGCGCCGGATCGGGCACGCGGTCATTGACCGTGACCACCATCTCGGGCGACGTACCCCAGGTGACCTGCGGCTGGATGGCAGCGGCATCGAGTTCGACGACCTTGTCGAACCTGGCGCCTTCATCGCTCTTCAGCGTACGCCAGTAGGCAACCGCCTTGTCCCAGTGCTCACCCGCGGGGGCGAACGGTTTGCCCTTCAGATACGCGATGGTGGTTTCATCCACGCCCACCATGCCGGCGCGCGCGCCCGCCTCGATCGCCATGTTGCAGATCGTCATGCGGCCTTCCATCGACAGCGCGCGGATGGCGCTGCCACCAAACTCAACCGCATAGCCGGTGCCGCCAGCCGTACCGATCCTGCCGATGATGGCGAGGACGATGTCCTTGGCGGTGACGCCGCGGCCGAGTTCGCCGTCGACCTTGATCAGCATGGTCTTCGACTTCTTCTGCAGCAGGCATTGCGTGGCCAGCACGTGCTCGACCTCGGAGGTGCCGATGCCGTGCGCCAGGCAGCCGAAGGCACCGTGGGTGGACGTGTGAGAATCGCCGCAGACGACGGTCATGCCCGGCAAGGTGGCACCGTTCTCCGGCCCGATCACGTGGACGATGCCCTGACGCTCATCCTTGAACGGAAAATAGGCGAGCGAACCGACTTCGCGGATGTTGGCGTCGAGCGTCTCGACCTGCTGCCGCGACACCGGATCCTGGATGCCCTGATCCCAATGGTCGGTCGGCGTGTTGTGGTCGGCCGTCGCCACGATGGACGACACGCGCCACGGCTTGCGCCCGGCGAGCTTGAGACCTTCGAAGGCCTGCGGGCTGGTGACTTCGTGCACCAGGTGGCGATCGATGTAGATCAGCGCCGTGCCGTCGGCCTCCTGGTGGACAACGTGGCTCGACCAGAGCTTTTCGTACAGCGTTTGGGCTTCCATCCAATAAGGTCCAAGGAAAGAAAAGGTTACGATTATTTCACAAAGCCTGCCGGGCTGAACAGCACGCCGCCCGCCGCTCGACGACCGCGCCGGCCTCAGCGCCTGGAGCGCTCGTACAGCGGCAGCACGCGCGCCGAATACTCCGCCAGCTCACGCTGGCGGGTGGAATGGGACGGGTGGGTGGAGAGCCACTGCGGCGGCCCGCCATTGGAGGCGGACGACATCTTGTTCCACAGCGTCACCGCTGCACGCGGGTCGTAACCCGCTCGCGCAGCCAGCTCGACGCCCATGCGGTCCGCTTCCATCTCGTACTCGCGCGAGTTAGGCAACTCGAAGGTCACCTTGGCCACCATGCCCATGAGGTCCTGGCCCGCCGAGCCCACGCCGAGCAGCGCGCCCGCGACCGACACGCCCAGGCCGGTGACCATGGCTTTAGACACCTTTTCGCGCGCGTGCTCGCGCAGCGCGTGTGCGATTTCGTGCCCCATCACCGCTGCGATCTCGTCGTCGCTCAGCTTCAGCCGGTCGATGATGCCGGTGTAGATGGCCATCTTGCCGCCCGCCATGCACCACGCATTGAGCTCGTTCGAGCTCAGCACATTCACCTCCCACGGCCAGCGCAGCGCATCCTGACGGAAGGCGCCGACTTGCGAAGTAAGCCGCGCCACGATGGTGCGCACGCGCTGCACTTCACCCGGATCACGGTTGAGCGCGTTCTTGCTCCGGGCCTCTGCCATCATCTGCTGATACTCCTGGCGCGAGGCCTGCTCCACTTCCTGCGCGGACACCATCATCATCTGCGAGCGCTCGACACCGACCACCCCACCGCCTGTCGTCTGCACCGTCTGGCAGGCCACGGTGATGGTCGCCGCAAGCGCGACCGGCAGCAGATTGCGTAGCACCGACTTCATGCCGATATCCTCCATCAATTCTCGTTCTTGCCCTGCGACACGGGCCAGCCACGCGCCAGCCATGCCAGGCCCGCCAGCGCGAACCCGGCACCGAGCGTATACGTCCACGCCGACCCGAGCACTTCCCAGGTGTAACCGCTTGCCAGGCCACCGACCATGCCGCCGGCACCGAACGACAGGCTGCCATACAGCGCCTGTCCATGGGATTGCAGGCGGCCGGGGAACCACTGGTTCACCATCGCGATTGCCGCCGCATGATAGGCGCCGAAAGTGACGCCATGCAGCAGTTGCGCGAACACCAGCACCGGCATGCTGCCGACACCCCAGCCGATCAGCACGAAGCGCAGCGCTGCCACGGCGAAGCTGAACAGCAGGATGCCACGCATCGTCCATTGCCGTGAAATGCGTGGCATCAGCATGAAGACGGCGATCTCGGCGAGCACGCCCACCGTCCACATCCAGCCGACCACCGCCTTCCCGTAACCGTGCTCGACCAGATAGATGGAGTAGAAGACGTTGAGCGCGCCATGTGCTGCCGCCATCAGGAAACAGGCGCCGAGCAAGGCCCTGACTTCGGACCGCGCCAGTGTGGCACGCAGACTCACCGACTCACGGTGCTCGCCTGCACCGCCCACGTCGGGCACCGCCACCGCGCAGCCGAGGATGCCCAGCAGCACCGTGGCGATCACCCACAACAACGTGGCCACCGGCAGCCGGTCGAGCGCGTACCCAAGGACGAGCACCGCAACCACGAAGCCGACCGATCCCCACACCCGGATGCTCCCGTAGCGGTGCGCGTCGGCGCCGAGATGCGCAAAAGTGACGCTCTCCATCAGGGGCAGCGCAGCGCTCCAGAAGAAGGACATCAGCGCCATTGCAGCGAACAGCCCGGCAAAGGAATCGAGGTAGAAGAAGAGCGAGAAGCCCGCCAGGCTCAGCAGCGCCGAAGCGCGCACAATGGGGAGGCGCACGCCGAATCGCTCCGCCATCCAGCCCCACAGGCCGGGCGCGAGCACGCGCATGACCTGCATCAGCGACATGAGGATGGCGATGTCGGCCGCAGACAGGCTCAGGGATTGCAGGTAGAGCGTGAAATACGGCGAGAATGCGCCGACGAACGCGAAGTATGCGAAGTAGTAGGCCGACAGGCGCCAGTAGGGAAGCATCAGGAGAACTCCGGCGCAAGCGAAAGCGCCCGCCGGAATGCGTCGTCCAGGCATGGTGCCCGCCGCTGCAGCCCCGAGGAGCCGTTGCGGCGTACTGCATGAGGGGGAATCAGCGTGCCCGCGGCGACGGCACGGGCTGCTGCCCGCCCGGCGCCAGCCCGGCGATCTTCGGCGTGGTCGTCACCACGTCGCCGCATTGTGCGCGATGACGCAGCGCGTGGTCGATCAGCACCAGCGCCAGCATGGATTCGGCGATGGGCGTGGCACGGATGCCGACACACGGGTCGTGGCGGCCGTGCGTGTTAACGATGACGGGACTGCCCTGCCTGTCGATCGAGCGCCGGTCCAGGCGAATGCTGGACGTCGGCTTGATCGCCATGCTCACCAGGATGTCCTGTCCCGTGGAGATGCCGCCGAGCACACCGCCGGCGTTGTTCGACAGGAAGCCCTCGGGCGTCATCTCGTCGCCATGCTCGGTACCGCGCTGCGCGATCGACGCAAAGCCGGCACCAACCTCCACGCCTTTCACCGCGTTGATGCCCATCATGGCGTAGGCGATGTCAGCGTCCAGGCGGTCGTATACCGGCTCGCCCCAGCCGACCGGGACGCCGCTGGCGACGACGTTGATGCGCGCACCGATCGAATCCCCGGATTTGCGCAGCTCGTCCATGTAGGCCTCCAGCTCCGGCACGATGGCGGCGTTGGGCGCAAAGAACGGGTTGCCAGCGACCTCGTCCCACGACACGAACGGGATTTCGAGCGGACCGAGTTGCGCCATGTAGCCGCGGATCACGATGCCGTAACGTTGCTGCAGCCACTTGCGCGCGATCGCGCCGGCCGCCACCCGCACCGCGGTTTCGCGCGCCGACGAGCGGCCGCCGCCGCGGAAATCGCGTACGCCGTATTTCTGCAGGTAGGCATAATCGGCATGGCCGGGACGGAAGGTGTCGGCAATGTTGCCATAGTCGCGCGAGCGCTGATCCTGGTTGCGGATCAGCAGCGCAATCGGCGTTCCGGTGGTCATCCCTTCGAACACGCCGGAGAGGATCTCGACCTCATCCGGTTCGCGTCGCTGGGTGACGTGGCGCGAGGTACCGGGCTTGCGCCGGTCGAGCTCTGCCTGGATCTCCTCGACTGCGATCGGCAGACCCGGCGGGCAGCCGTCGATCACGCAGCCGATGGCCGGTCCGTGGGATTCGCCGAAAGAAGAAACTGAAAACAGCGTGCCGAAGGAATTGCCCGACATGGAGAGGAAGTTCCGATCAGAAGATGAGGCGCCAGCCGGGCGCATCGACAAGAAAAAAGGCGCTGCCGAGTTTAGCACACGCCTTTTTTCACCCTGCCGGCCCCGCAGTGGGGGCCGTCGCGACGGCAATCAGTGGAAGAAGCTTTCCAGCCGCTCAAACACTTCGTGCTCCGCGCCGTGCTGGCGGACGGCCAGCACGTCCTCGAGTTTCTCCAACTGACGCACCATCTGGTCGAGGCGCTGGTCCTCGTAGACCAGCAGCCAGATGCGGCTGCGGCGTGCATCGCCCAAGGGCATGCACAGGATGCCCTCGACGTTGAACGCGCGACGCGCGAAGAGATTGCAGATGTGGCTCATCACGCCCGGGTGGTTGTTCACCTCGAGCTCCAGCACAATCTTGGCAAAGCCGGCTTGCGGCAGCGGGTCGGCAACCTGCTCGATCATCATCAGCCTCCGATCATCTCGGTATTGGCCGCACCGGGCGGCACCATGGGGTAAACGAACTGTTCGCGGTCGATCGACGCGTGAATCAGGCAGGGGCCGGGCTGCTTGAGCACCTGCGCCAGCGTCGTGCGCGGATCTTCGGCATCGTCCAGATTGACAGCGGGAATGCCGAAGCCTTCGGCGATCTTCACGAAATCGGGCGCGCCGCGATACTTGGACGCGAACACACGCTTGCCGTAGAAGAGATTCTGCTGCTGGTAAACGAGGCCGAGCGAGTTGTTGTTCATCAGCACGATCTTGACGTTCAACCCTTGCTCGGCCAGCGTCGCGAGCTCCTGGATATTCATCTTGAAGCTGCCGTCGCCAGAGAAGCACACCACGGTGCGCTCGGGTTCTGCGAGCGCGGCACCGATGGCTGCCGGCATGCCGAAACCCATCGTGCCGAGGCCGCCCGACGTCAGCCACTGTCGCGGCCGGCGGAACGGATAGGCCTGTGCGACCCACATCTGGTGCTGGCCGACGTCGGTGGTGATGACCGCGCTGTCGTCGAGCACGCTGGCCACCGCCTGGACAAGGCCGTAATGGGTGCGCGGATCGTCCGCCCCCGGCAACTGCATCGGGAAACGCTGCTTCAGGCTCTCGACGTGCGACAGCCAGTGCTCGCGCAGCGTGACCTTGACCCGCGGCAGCAGGGCTTCGAGCGCCGTCCGCACGTCGGAGTGCAGACCGACGTGCGCGGTCTTGATCTTGTGCAGTTCCGAGCGGTCGATGTCGATGTGCACGATCTTCGCGTTCGGGCAGAACGAGGCCGCACGACCGATCGCACGGTCGTCGAAGCGGGCGCCGACGACGACCAGCAGGTCGGCTTCCTCGAGCACGAAATTGGTGTGGCGGGCGCCGTGCATGCCGAGCATGCCGATCGACAGCGGATGGTCCATCGGCATCGCGCCGAGCGCCATCAGCGTCATCGTGGTCGGCATGCTGGCCTGCTCGGCAAGCGTGATGGCAAGCGAGGAAGCCCCCGAGCTCACCACGCCGCCGCCGAGGTAGAGCACCGGGCGCTCGGCCTCGTTGATCATGCGCGCGGCCGTCTCGAGCGCGTCCATGTCGATCTCGGGCGCCTTGTCAGGCACCGCGGGCGGCGGAAAATCGGCGAACTCGATCACCTCGTTCTGCACGTCCTTGGGCACGTCGACCAGCACCGGACCCGGGCGGCCCGACATCGCGATGCGGAAGGCATCCGGGATGACTTCGAGCAGTTCCTGCGCCGAACGCACGAGGAAGTTGTGCTTGGTGATCGGCACGGTGATGCCGTAGATGTCGACTTCCTGGAAGGCGTCAGTGCCAATCATCGACTGCGGCACCTGGCCGGTGATGGCCACCATCGGAATTGAATCGAGGCAGGCGTCGGCAATCGCAGTGACGAGGTTCGTCGCGCCCGGGCCGCTGGAGGCAAAGCACACCTCCGGCTGGCCCGACACGCGCGCCATGCCTTGCGCCATGAAGCCGGCACCCTGCTCATGCCGGGCTAGCACGTGGTGGATCTTGTCGGTCTGCGACAACGCGTCATAAAGCGGCAGGATGGCGCCGCCCGGGATGCCGCAGATGGTGCGAACACCCTGCCGCTCAAGAAGGCGCACGGTCAATTCCGCGCCGGTCATTCTCATCATGTGCTTCTCCTAGATTTTCCTTGCGACGACATCACCGGCAGCCAAAAAAACAAAAACCCCCGCCGGCCTTGCGCGCCGACGGGGGTGATGAATTCTGTTGCCTGACCCTGATCCGTTACGACGCGCGCCTGCCTACGCCTACTACGCGTACGATCAGGGCGACGAGGGATGCAGGAAAACGGGTCATTGCGGTTCAGGCGGTGTAACGGAGAAGATGAAACCATGAAAAGAAGGCAAAAACAAGCGTCTCCTCTACCCGTTCATGCCTCACCGCCGCGCAGGGCGCGACGCAGGATCTTGCCGACGTTGCTCTTGGGCAATTCACTGCGAAATTCCACTCGGTGCGGAACCTTGTAGCCGGTCAGGTTCTGGCGGCAATGTGCAATGACCTCCTGCTCGGTCAACGACGGATCCCTGCGCACGACGAACACCTTGACCGCCTCGCCGCTGCGCTCGTCGGGAACGCCGACCGCTGCCACCTCGAGCACCCCTGGATGACTCGCAATGACGTCCTCGACCTCGTTCGGATAAACGTTGAAGCCCGACACGAGGATCATGTCCTTCTTGCGGTCGACGATGCGCACGAAGCCGCGCTCGTCCATCACCGCGATGTCGCCCGTGCGCAGGAAGCCGTCGGCAGTGAACGCACGCGCGGTGTCGTCCGGCCGGTTCCAGTATCCCCGCATCACCTGCGGCCCCTTTACGCAAAGCTCGCCGCGGCTGCCGGTGGGCTGTTCGACATCGTCATCGTCGCGAATGCTGACCTCGGTCGAAGGCACGGGCAGGCCGATCGAATGATTGAACTCGGCCAGATCAAGAGGATTGATGCACACGGCCGGCGACGTTTCGGTCAGCCCGTAGGCCTCGACGAGCAACCTCCCAGTCGTACGCTGCCACTTCTCCGCCACTGCCTGCTGCACCGCCATCCCGCCACCAAGCGAGATTTTCAGCGCGGAGAAATCCACTTGCGCGAAGTCGGGATTGTTCAACAGCGCGTTGAACAAGGTGTTGACGCCGGTGATCGCTGTGAACCGATATTGCGCCAGTTCCTTGACGAGACCCGGAATGTCGCGGGGATTGGTGATCAGCACGTTGGTGGCGCCAATCTTGAGGAAGGTCAGGCAGTTCGCCGTCAGCGAGAAGATGTGGTAGAGCGGCAGCGCGGTGATGATGATTTCCTCGCCGTCGCGCACATGAGGCGCAATCCACGCATGCGCCTGCTGCAGGTTGGCGATGATGTTGCCGTGGCTGAGCGCCGCGCCCTTGGCGACGCCGGTCGTCCCTCCCGTGTATTGCAGGAAGGCAATGTCGTCCTGCCCTACCGTTACCGGCGCCAGTTCAGCCTTGGCGCCCAGCCCGAGCGCCTCAGCAAAGCGGACCGCTCCGTCCAGTTGCCAGGGCGGCACAAGCTTCTTTACATGACGGACAACGAAATTGACGACCTGGCGCCTGGGAAAATCCAGCATCTCTCCCAGGCTCGCAACCACGATGTGGCGCAGCGGCAGGCTGTGGCAAACCTGCTGCAAGGTGTGTGCGAAGTTCTCCAGGATGACAATCGCCTCGACCCCGGCATCGGCAAGTTGATGCTCGAGTTCGCGGGCCGTGTACAGCGGATTGACGTTGACGATCGTATAGCCCGCGCGCAAAGCACCGAACAAGGCGATGGGATACTGCAGCAGGTTGGGCATCATCAGCGCAACCCGGCTGCCGCGTTGCAGCTTCAGGCCCTGCTGCAGGTAAGCGGCGAACTGTCTCGATTGCTGCTCGAGTTCCGCATAGGTGATCGCCTTGCCCATGCAGACATAGGCAGGATGCGAGGCGAAGCGCCGCACGCTCTGTTCGAACAGATCGCCGATCGAACGATAAGCGCCGACATCGATCTCGGCCGGAACGCCGGGGGGATAGCTTCTGAGCCAGATCTTTTCCACCATGCCTCCTCGCCCAGCAAGGTCCTTCGCCCCAGCGTCGGCAGGCCATCCGGCGGCTGCATGCGACATCGCACCGCCTGTGCCGCGACGATCAGCTCTCGCCTTCTTCGGCCGGCCAGTTGCGGATGTAGTTCTTCAGCATGCGGTTCTCGAAGCTCTGCTCCTCCAGCACCGCCTTGGCGACATCGTGGAAGCTGACCACGCCGAGAAGGACGCCCCCATCCATCACCGGCAGGTAGCGTTGGTGATGCTCGACCATCAGCCGGCGCAACTCGTCCATTTCCATGTTGGGCGACGCCGACAGCGGATTCGGCAGCATGGCTTGCTCGATGCTGACGGTTTCCCATGACGCGGCCGCGCGCTGAACGGCCTTCAGCACCTCGCGGAAAGTCAGCAGGCCGACCATGTGTCCGCGCGAGAACACCACGAGCGAACCGACGTCCTGCTCGTTCATGATGGCGACGGCTTCCGCGACGCTCCTGTTAGGCGCGATCGTGTACAGAACCTTCCCCTTGATCGCGAGGATCTCGCTCACCAGCATCTTCTTCTCCCTGACGTCATGTCGAATGGCGGGTTATGGCGTGGCCACAGCATGGTAGTGCAATGCCGCCATGACGCCTAGCGAGCGGCCGGCCGCGGCACATCAGCGCTTGAGCTCGCCGAGCTTGTCCTTCACCTTGGCCCACTCTTCGGCATCCGGCAGCGCATCCTTGCGCTCGACGATCGGCTTCCACTGCTTGGACAGCTCGGCATTGAGCGCGATGAAATGCCGCTGACCTTCCGGCACGTCGTCCTCGGCAAAGATCGCCTCCACCGGGCACTCGGCGACGCACAGCGTGCAGTCGATGCACTCGTCGGGATCGATCGCGAGGAAATTCGGCCCCTCGCGGAAACAGTCGACGGGGCAGACATCGACACAGTCAGTGTATTTGCAGCGAATGCAGGATTCGGTCACAACGTAGGCCATTTCCGTCTCTCTCCTTGTAGACCCCATGGTGTTGACGGGTTGCCCCGTCGAGCGCTCCTATATTAGTCCAGCGTTTTGGATTTCCGCCACGTACCACCCGTGAGGACGCACCGAAAGCGGATATCTGCTTGACGGGGCAGCCTCGTTCGCATAAGTTGATGAGAAAAATTCCGGGGACGATCCCACGCCCCCTGATCTCCGGGCCTCCAGCCGGCCCGCCTCCACTCTGATCCACATCCTTACGCCCCCCTGTTGCGAGGAACCATGAGCGAGCATATTCATTATGTGACCGACGGCAACTTCGACTCCGAAGTGCTGCAGTCCCAGACCCCGGTGCTTGTCGATTACTGGGCCGAATGGTGCGGCCCCTGCAAGATGATCGCGCCGATTCTCGACGATGTCGCCAAGGACTATGCAGGCAAGCTGAAAGTCGCCAAGCTGAACATCGACGAAAACCAGGAAACCCCCGCGAAATATGGCATTCGTGGCATCCCCACGCTCATGCTGTTCAAGGGTGGCAACGTCGAGGCGACCAAGGTTGGCGCCCTTTCCAAATCTCAACTGACCGCCTTCATTGACAGCAACATCTAAGCCGGACGCTCCGGCCCGTTCTCGCGGTCCTTCGCGCGCCCGTCGCCGTGGGCCCCGCAACCGCGACGGTAATTCCCCCCAGAATCCCACGCCTGACAACGACCTGCTCGATTTCGACGGGTCGCTCGAGGAAGGCGCGTCATCGTCCCCCGAAACGAGCAACGTTCCTGCGCTGCACCTGTCGGAGTTGAAGGCGCTGCACGTCAGCGAACTGCTCGACATGGCGGTCGCAGCGGACATCGAAGGTGCGAACCGGCTGCGCAAGCAGGAGCTGGTGTTCGCCCTGTTGAAGAACCGGGCACGAAAGGGCGAGCCGATCTGCGGTGATGGCGCGCTCGAAGTGCTGCCCGACGGTTTCGGCTTCCTGCGTTCGCCGGACACTTCGTACCTGGCCGGAACGGATGACATCTACGTGTCGCCGTCGCAGATCCGACGCTTCAACCTGCGCACCGGCGACACGATCGAAGGCGAGATCCGCACGCCCAAGGACGGCGAACGCTATTTCGCCCTGGTGAAGCTCGACAAGATCAACGGCCGGCCTCCCGAGGAGTGCAAGCGCAAGATCCTGTTCGAGAACCTGACGCCGCTGCATCCGCAGGAGTGCCTGCGGCTCGAGCAGGAAACGCGCGGCGAGGAGAACATCACCAGCCGCGTGATCGACATGATCGCGCCGATCGGCAAGGGCCAGCGCGGCCTGCTGGTCGCCCCGCCCAAGAGCGGCAAGACGGTGATGCTGCAGCACATCGCGCACTCGATCACGGCCAACCATCCGGACGTGGCGCTGATCGTGCTGCTGATCGACGAACGTCCCGAGGAAGTGACCGAGATGCAGCGCTCGGTCAAGGGAGAGGTCGTCGCGTCGACGTTCGACGAGCCGGCATCGCGACACGTTCAGGTTGCCGAGATGGTGATCGAGAAGGCCAAGCGCCTGACCGAGCACAAGCGTGACGTGGTAATCCTGCTCGATTCGCTGACGCGCCTGGCGCGCGCCTACAACACCGTCGTGCCTGCCTCGGGCAAGGTGCTGACAGGCGGCGTGGACGCCAACGCCCTGCAAAAGCCCAAGCGCTTCTTCGGCGCGGCGCGCAACATCGAGGAAGGCGGCTCCCTCACCATCATCGCCACGGCGCTGATCGACACCGGCAGCCGCATGGATGACGTGATCTACGAGGAGTTCAAGGGCACCGGCAACATGGAGCTCCACCTCGACCGACGCATGGCAGAAAAACGCGTGTATCCGGCCATCAACGTCAACCGCTCCGGGACGCGCCGCGAGGAATTGCTGCTCAAGCCCGACGTGTTGCAGAAGGTGTGGATCCTGCGCAAACTTCTGTACGGCATGGATGACATCGATGCGATGGAATTCCTGCTCGACAAGATCAAAGCCACCAAGAGCAACGCGGAGTTTTTCGACGCGATGCGATCAGGGCGCTGAAGACATTCAAGCATCATTGAAAAAGCCACCTCGCGGTGGCTTTTTTTGTTGCGGCGCCTCGTCGAGGCGGCACGTCTGCGGGAAAACTCACTTCGAGTATGTATAGAAGCCCTTGCCCGTCTTGCGTCCCAGATAGCCGGCCTCGACCATCTCCACCAGCAAGGGCGCAGGGCGATACTTCGGATCCTTGGTGCCCTCGTATAGCACCTGCATCACCGCCAGTTCCACGTCGAGGCCGATGAGGTCGCAGAGCGCCAGCGGGCCGATGGGATGATTGCAGCCCAGCTTCATCGCCTCGTCGATCTGCTCGGCCGTAGCCAGGCCTTCGGCGAAGGTGAAGATCGCCTCGTTGATCATCGGGCACAACATGCGGTTGACGACGAAGCCCGGGCTGTTCTTGACCTTGACCGGCGTCTTGCCGATCGCCTTGGCAAGATTCTCCACCGAAGTGAAGGTTCCCGCCGAAGTCTGCAGCCCGCAGATCACCTCGACCAGCGCCATCATGGGCACCGGGTTGAAGAAATGCATGCCGATGACTTGCTCGGGCCGCTTGGTGCCTGCGGCAAGGAGCGTGATCGAAATCGATGAGGTGTTGCTGGCGATGATGGCGTCTGGGCCGAGGATGGCGTCGAGATCGGCGAACACCTTGAGCTTGAGGTCGATATTCTCGCTCGCGGCCTCGATCACGAGATCGCAGCCAGCCAGACTCTGCAGCGCGGTTGCAGTCTGGATGCGGCCAAGCGTCGCCGCCTTTTCCGCTTCGCTCATCTTCTCGCGCTTGATGAGGCGATCCATGCTGCCCGTGATCGTGGCCAGGCCGCGCTGAACCTGGGCTTCAGAGATGTCCATCATCACGACATCGAGACCTGCAACCGCGCACGCCTGGGTGATGCCGCTACCCATCGTCCCAGCTCCGACAACTCCGATCTTCCTGATTTCCATCACTTGTCACCTATCGATGCGTTGCAGGACCTTGCAACGCACCCATGTCACGGAGGCATGACGCGCCGATGCAAGGAAAATGGACAAGCACTCTAACGGATAGGACGACGGGTCGCCAGTGGAAAAACCGTGAAAAAAGGGAGCCTGACGGCTCCCTTTTTTCGTTGGTGGCGGAGTGGACGGGACTCGAACCCGCGACCCCCGGCGTGACAGGCCGGTATTCTAACCGACTGAACTACCACTCCGCACTGATCATGCCTTCAGACTCTGCCGAAGGCGCGAGCTGATCAATGATCAACTCGCCTTTGTTGGCGTCCCCACGGGGATTCGAACCCCGGTTATCGCCGTGAAAGGGCGGTGTCCTAGGCCTCTAGACGATGGGGACTACGTACTGCCTTGCTACCATTACAACCTGTTGGTGGAGGTAAGCGGGATCGAACCGCTGACCTCTTGCATGCCATGCAAGCGCTCTCCCAGCTGAGCTATACCCCCAACGAGCCGGCGAGTATAGCTTCTGTTCAAGCTCACCGCAATACCCGGCTTCGACCGGCTTGCAGGACTCTCCTGCAAAAACTGGCGGAGTGGACGGGACTCGAACCCGCGACCCCCGGCGTGACAGGCCGGTATTCTAACCGACTGAACTACCACTCCGCACTGACCTGCGCCGACTTACCATCGGCTTTGCACTGCAGCATCGTGCTGCAACGCATTTGACTGGCGTCCCCACGGGGATTCGAACCCCGGTTATCGCCGTGAAAGGGCGGTGTCCTAGGCCTCTAGACGATGGGGACTACGTACTGCCTTACTTCCACTTCTTTCGCTTGGTGGAGGTAAGCGGGATCGAACCGCTGACCTCTTGCATGCCATGCAAGCGCTCTCCCAGCTGAGCTATACCCCCGACATCGAAAGAGCGCGCATTATAGGGCCTGAATCAGGGCCTGTAAACCTATTTTGAGCCTTTCAGTTCCAAAGCCTCGTCCCCGCTCGTCAGCACCTTGCCCGGGTTCATCAGCCCCCGCGGGTCGAAGGCCTTCTTGACGGCCTTCATCATATCGAGTTCCACCGCGGACTTGTAGCGGCGAACCTCATCGCACTTGAGCTGCCCCAAACCATGCTCGGCCGAAATCGATCCGCCCAGGCGGACGACAAGATCGTGAACGATGCGATTGACCTGCGTGGTCAGCGCAATGAACGCCGGATTGTCCTGCGCCACCGCCTTGGACAGGTTGTAATGCAGGTTACCGTCGCCGATGTGGCCGAAAGCGACGATGCGCACGTCCGGCCACTCCGCCTTTAGCGCTGCATTCGCGCACTCCAGGAAGGCCGGGATGCGACTCACCGGGACGGAGATGTCGTGCTTGATGCTGACGCCTTCCAGCCGCTGCGCCTCCGAGATGCTTTCCCGGAGCGACCATAACGCCTGTGCCTGCGCCTGCGTCGTCGCAATGACGGCGTCTCCCACTAGCCCTGTGTCCAGGGCGTCGGCGAGCGCGGCATCGAAGGCCTCGCTCAGGCCGCCGCTGCGGAGCGTATCGGACAGCTCGATCAATACCGACCACGGCCCGGGATCAGCGAGCGGCAGCCGGCTGCCAGGAATGTGGCGCACGACCAGCTCGAGCGCGTTGTGGCCGACGATCTCGAACGCGGTGACGCGGTCACCGCAGACTCCACGCAGAATGCCGAGCAGCGTCACCGCGGCCGCAGGGTCCGGCACTGAAACCCAGGCGACGCGCGACTGGCTGATCGCCGGGAAGAGCTTGAGCACTGCCGCTGTGATGATGCCCAACGTACCTTCAGCGCCGACGAACAGATGCTTCAGGTCGTAGCCGGTGTTGTCCTTGCGCAGGGCACGCAGCCCGTCCCAGATTCGCCCGTCGGGCAGGACCACCTCCAGGCCCAGCACCATGTCGCGGGCGTTGCCGTAACGCAGCACCTGAACGCCGCCTGCGTTGGTCGACAGGTTGCCGCCAATCTGGCAACTGCCCTCGGACGCCAGAGAAAGCGGAAAGAAGCGGTCTGCCGAGGCCGCCGCCGCCTGGACCTGAGCCAGCGTGCAGCCAGCGTCGACGCACAGTGCGTTGTTGTCGGCATCGATGGAACGGATCCGGTTCATGCGCGAAAGGCTGAGGACGATGGAACGACCGTCCGCCAGTGGCGTCGCCCCGCCGCATAATCCGGTATTGCCACCCTGCGGCACGATGGGGACTCCCGCTTCCACGCAACGTTGCACCACCATGGCGACCTCCTGCGTGCTCGCCGGCCTGACGACGGCGAGCGCGGCGCCGCGATAACGCCCGCGCCAATCCTGCAGGCAGGCCGCCATGTCTGCCGCTGCGGTGACAACAGCCTCGCGGCCCACGGCCTCCACAAGACCTTCCAGGAAGGAATTCATCGGGGCGACTCCCACGGTCCGGGCCGAACGCTAGGCCCCCGGCCCGCCAAGTTGGTCGAGCAGGTAGCGCAGGGCCGGGCGGGCCCGTGCGACGGCAGCCTCGCCTTCGACGATGGCTTCTCCTGCACGGTGATAATCCATCAGACCCAGTTGACCGACGCGCGGCGAGATCAGCACGTCGGCCGGCTCGCCGGCAAGACGGCTGCGGGCAATGCGCACCTGCATGATGTTGATGCTCGAAGTGATCACCGTGACGAGCGACGGAAGATTCGTGGACGCGTCCGGCAGCGGCGCCGCGCCGTTCATTCCCGGGAATCCCAGGCGCGCGAGCAGGCGATCGCTCCAGCCGGCCTCCGTCTCGTCCTTGGGCACGGGCTCGCGCGCGGTACGCCGCCAGGCGCGCCCCGCCATGTCTGACCCCAGATCCACCGCGATCACGACGTCAGCACCCATCGCACGACAGAGCGAAACCGGCACCGGGTTGACGAGCCCACCATCGACCAGCAGACGCCCCTGGTACATGACCGGCGTGAATAGCCCCGGGAGCGCAATGGAGGCGCGCACCGCCGCGGAGACGCTGCCTTCGTGCAGCCAGACTTCCCGACCGGAATCGAGCTCCGTGGCCACGCAGGCGAAGCGGCGGTCAAGCGCGGAGAAATCGCGATCGACGAAATTGCGCTCGAAGAACTGGATCAGGCGTTCGCCCTTGATCAGGCCACCACGCAGGGAGACGTCGAGCAGCGACACGACATCCTGCCATTTGAGCGATTCCGCCCATTGGGTCAGCTTGTCGAGATCGCCCGAGGCCGCAGCGGCGCCGACGAAGGCTCCGATGGAGCATCCGCAGACGATCTGCGGCACCACGCCCTCGTTAGCGAGCGCCCGCAGCACGCCGAGATGCGCCCAGCCACGCGCCGCGCCGCTGCCGAGCACGAGTCCCACCACGGGCGAATCACCCGCCCCCGCAGCATGCAGCGTCGGATTGAGCGGCGGCAATTCAGCCATCGCAGCCCCGCAGGAAACGCGTCAGGCCGTGTCGTGCCGCAAGCGAAATGTCAGCCGACGCGCTCGGCGTAGAGATCGTGCACATCGCAATCGGTAATGCGCACCTGTACGAAATCCCCCGGCTGCAGGTCGTCACCGTCCGGAATGATGACCAGTCCGTCGATTTCCGGGGCATCGCCGGCGGAGCGCGCAATCGCCCCCTCCTCGTCGACTTCGTCCACCAGCACCGTCAATTCGCGGCCGATCCGGGCTTCGAGGCGCTGGGTGGAGATGTCCTCCTGGAAATCCATCAGCCTCGCACGCCGCTCTTCGCGCACGTCTTCCGGCACCGGATCCGGCAGCTCGTTCGCCGCCGCACCTTCGACCGGCGAATAGGCGAAGGCGCCGACCCGGTCGAGCTGGGCCTCTTCCAGGAAGCGCAGCAATTGCTCGAAATCCTCCTCCGTCTCGCCGGGAAAGCCGGTGATGAAGGTGGAACGGATCGTCAGGTCCGGGCAGATGCTGCGCCACTTGCGCACACGCTCGAGAACGTTTTCGGCGTTAGCCGGCCGCTTCATCGCCTTCAGGATCCTGGGGCTTGCATGCTGGAAGGGCACGTCCAGATACGGAAGGATCTTGCCTTCGGCCATCAGCGGGATCAGATCGTCCACACTGGGATACGGATATACGTAATGCAGCCGGATCCAGATGCCGAGCTCACCAAGCGCCTCCGCCAGTTCCAGCAAGCGGGTCTTCATCGGGCGGCCTCCCCAGAAACCGGTGCGGTATTTCACGTCCACGCCGTAGGCGGAGGTATCCTGCGAGATCACCAGGATTTCCTTCACGCCCGCATCGACCAGCGCCTCTGCCTCGCGCATCACCTCGTGGATCGGCCGACTCACCAGATCACCGCGCATCGAGGGAATGATGCAGAAGGTGCAGCGATGATTGCAGCCTTCCGAGATCTTCAGGTAAGCGTAATGCTGCGGCGTCAGGCGGATGCCCTGCGGCGGCACCAGATCGGTGAATGGATCGTGCGGCTTCGGCAGGTGCTTGTGCACCGCGTGCATGACCTCCTCGGTCGCGTGCGGGCCGGTGACGGCCAGCACCTGAGGATGCGCGGCAAGCACGACGTCGTCCTTGGCGCCCAGGCAACCGGTGACGATCACCTTGCCGTTTTCGGCAAGCGCCTCGCCGATCGCGTCGAGCGACTCCTCGACGGCTGCGTCGATGAAACCGCAGGTATTGACGACCACCAGATCGGCGTCGTCGTAGTTTCCGGAGATCATGTAACCCTCGGCCCGCAGACGGGTGAGGATGTGCTCCGAGTCGACCGTCGCCTTCGGACAGCCGAGCGAAACGAAGCCGACTTTCGGCACTTCGGTCGATTTCTGGGTGGTCATGCTTGAATGTACCTGTCTGGTCGGGCGGCAGCGGGACGCGCCGGCGCACCGACTCGCGCCTACTGCCGGCCGGCTTACTTCCCGGCGCCAGCCTTGCCGCTGGTCGTCACCGAATCGGGCCTCCCTTCCGCGTCGGCCGCAGCGCCATAGGAAGGGAACTGGAAGCCGGAAAACATGTTGCGTGTCTGGCTCTCGAGCTGCTCCTGCATCTGCTGGAACATCTTCTTCGACTGCTCAACGTAGGCGCCCATCATGCTCTGCAGGGCCGGTCCCTGGAAGTTCAGGAACTGCGCCCACAGATCCTGCCCGACCGGGCTGTTCTCGCCATAGATGGCACGAGCCTGTTCCTGCAGTTTCGCCTGCATGTCGGTGAAGGCCTTGATGTTGCTCTCCAGGTACTTGCCCATCATCCCCTGCATGGCATTGCCGTAGAAGCGGATCATGTGCGCGAGCAGGTCGCTGGTGAACATCGGCGCACCACCGGCCTCCTCCTCGAGGATGATCTGCAGCAGGATGCTGCGCGTCAGGTCTTCGCCGCTTTTCGCATCCACCACCTGGAACTCGTCGTGATTGAGCACCAGCTCCTTGACGTCGGTCAGCGTGATGTAGGAACTCGTCCGCGTATCGTAGAGGCGGCGATTCGGGTACTTCTTGATCAGGCGCGGCTGTTCAGCCATTTCTCCATCTCCTCGGCGGCGGTCGATTCCGCTCTTGAATTACACAAACATTATACCGCGCTGCGAAAACGAAACCCCGTCTTGCGACGGGGTTCTTGATTCAGCGCGTGATGCAGTGCCACATCAGCACATGTGCAGGCCGCCGTTGATGTTGATGGTGGCGCCGGTGATGTAGGCCGCCTTGTCGGAGGCGAGATAGGCACACAGGTCGCCGATCTCGTCGGGACGGCCAAGACGCTTCATCGGCACCTGGTCAATGATGCCCTGGCGGATGTCCTCGCGAATCGCCATCACCATGTCAGTCCCGATGTAGCCCGGCGCGATCGCGTTAACCGTGACGCCCTTGGTCGCGAGCTCGGCCGCCAGCGCCTTGGTAAAGCCGAGTACGCCCGCCTTCGCGGTCGAGTAGTTCGTCTGCCCCGCCTGGCCCTTGACGCCATTCACCGACGAGATGTTGATGATGCGGCCCCAGCCACGCTCGGCCATCTTCCCAGATACATGATGGGTGACGTTGAACAGGCTGTTGAGATTGGTGTTGATCACCGCATCCCACTGGCCCTTTTCCATCTTGGGGAAAAACTTGTCGCGCGTGATGCCGGCGTTATTCACCAGCACGTCGATCTGGCCGACTTCAGCTTCGACCTTGGCGACCATGGCCGCGCAGGATTCGTAGTTGGAGACGTCACCTTCGGCGACAGCGAAATTGAACCCAAGGTCGCGCTGGGCAGCCAGCCAGCCTTCCTTCTGCTCGAAACCCGGCAGGCAGTTGGCAACCACCTTGAAGCCGTCCTTTGCAAGCGACTGGCAAATTGCCGTGCCGAGGCCACCCATGGCGCCGGTGACGAGAGCAATCTTCTGCGACATTGTCTGATCCTTCTGGAACGGTTGTAAGGGCCGAAAAAACGCCCCGCCAAACCCAGACCCCCGGGGAGCAATTCTCGACCTTTCATGCGGCATCGCATCAGCAATACCGTGAAACCATTATAAACCCATCGGGCCCAGGATGTTGCAACGCAAAATCAAAGGTCTTCAAGCGTATCGAGTAGGGGACGGGGTCACCCCCGTCGCCCTCTCACACCACCGTACGTGCGGTTCCGCATACGGCGGTTCATGAAAGACACTGGAGCCGTCGCGTCGTATCGAGCAGCGACACCAGACCCAAACGATCAAAGAAGGACTTCGGGAAGGCCGCGTTCATGTGACTGGCGCCACTGTTCCACCACGGCCCACGTTGATTGAGCGCCGAGCGAAACGCGCGCTCCTCCTTCAGTCCCGCCTTCATCAGGTTCTTGGCACGAGTATACGGGCGCTTCCACTGCCGCCACAAAATGCAGCGCAGCTTGCGCCTGAGCCATCCGTCAAGCTCTTCCAGTGCCCGCTTGGTCTCGGTCAGCTTGAAGTACGCTGCCCAGCCCCGGAGCACCGGGTTCAGCTCTTCGATCGTGGCGCGCACGCTGCGCCCCCTCGCGCCTTTAAGCACTTCCCGAATCTTGTCCTCCAGTCGCTGAAGACTGGTCGGTGCGATCCGCAGCTTCGGGGCCTTGTGCCAGGTCAGGCTGTAGCCCAGAAACTTCCGCTCCCACGGCCGTGCGACCGCACTCTTGGCCTCATTGACCGTGAGCTTGAGCCGCTCGGACAGGAACTGAGTGATACCGGCCAGAACACGCTCGCCTGCCGCTTGGGTGCGAACATAGATGTTGCAGTCGTCCGCATAGCGACAGAACGCGTGACCCCGGCGCTCCAGTTCCCGATCCAATTCCGTCAGCAGGATGTTCGACAGCAGCGGACTCAGCGGGCCGCCTTGCGGCGTACCCTGCGTCCTCGGGCTGACGACGCCCTCTGCCATCATCCCCGCTTCCAGATACCGTCGGATCAGCTTCAGTACCCGCCCATCCTCGATCTTCTTCGCC
>NZ_SSXV01000040.1 GCF_009469595.2 Thauera sp. 2A1
GCTCGGCCGCGGGGCGCGGGCGATCCGTTCGGTGGGCGCGGCCGGTCGCTTGGCGGGGCGCGCCGGCCGGCGCGGCGTGCGCGCGGCAGGGCGGGCTGCGGCAGGCGGCTTCCGTCGCCTGTCGCGTTCGTCGTCCCTCGCCGGGCGCGCGGCCCGTGGGCTGCGCGTTGCCGCGGTCGGCGGCCGCCGCGCGCTGGGCAGTGCCGGCCGTGCAGCGCGCGGCGGCGCGATGCGTGCGCTGGGCTGGGCGCGCGGGACGAGCGCGGTGCGCTGGGCGAATCGTCTCGGTGGCCAGGCCGAAGAATGGACACGGCGCCGGCTGCGGGGCCTGGCGACCGCGGACACGGCGCTGGGCCGCTTCTACAACCGGCGCCTGCGCGGCATCCACGAGCGCAACGTGATGGTGGCACGCTCCATCAATGATCCGGTGGAGCGGGCGTACCAGCTGCGGCTTGGGCGCGAATTGACGGACGAACTCGATGCCTTGCGCCAGGCCAATCCCGGATGGAGTGCGCGCCAGATCGACGACGCCCTGCGTGCCCGCTTCGGTCGCGAACGCATGGGGCATGCGGAGGTGGGAACCGGTCGCGGCGGCGCGCCACGGTTCGTGCGCGACGATGCGGACTTCCTGCGCGAGGTGCGCGAGACCGAGTTCGCCGAGATCCAGCTCGTTCGCGACCGCCTGCCACCCGGCGCAACGCCGCGTGAGCTGGCCGATGCGGTGAATTCCAGCCCCTTCATCAAGGGCAGATGGACCGAGGAGGAACTGCGTGCATTCACGCAGATGCATCCGACGCGGGGCGGTGGGGGCGGCCTGGCGTTGCGTGACGCGGCGGGCGAGGCCCTGGCGGTATCGAAGACCGGCCACCATACGCTGCCGGCGAGCATGGCGCCGCAGATCAGTCACGATCCGCGCTTCATCCAGATCGTCAACGATAGCCGCAGCTACCGGAACTTCATCGACAACGCCTTCCCGGGCCTGACCCATGTCCCGGAGGTGCGTGGCTACCGGGTGCCCGGCGCGCGTGCGGGACGGACCCGGCAGGCACTCAACCGGCGCGAAGTGATCGAGGACATGCTCGACCGCGGGCAGATCCCGGGCTACACGCGGGCCGACATCAACTATTTCATGGGCCCCGGCCTGGCCGACGATCTGGTCGTCGATGGCAGCAGCGGCGTGTGGCGCAATCGCCGAGTGGCGGGCCAGCGCACGTTCTTCAACCCGCATCTGGGCATCGGCCATGGCTGGGATTGGCAGAACGAGCTGGCGCGCCAGATCTTCGACATGAACAGCCGGCTCGGCATCGGCCTGAGGCGCGAACTCGGCAGCCAGTTGCTGCTGCCCGCGGTGAAACGCTCAGGCAGGCTCGCGCTGGGAACACCTGAGCCGGGGGCAGGCGATGCACGCACGCGCGCACTCATCGACCGCAGCATTTCGATGCGCACGCAGCTTGAGCGTGGTTCCTCACCGGCAGGCGAACTCGCCGCACTGCTTCCACCGTTGGCCGATGACGAGAGGCCGATGGCGGCGCAGCCTTTGCCCGGCGGTGAGATTGCGCCACCGCCCGAGCTTGGGGGGAATGCTGCGGAATCTGCCACCAGCCTTCCCGTTCCGGCGGCCACCGAGGCAGGCCAGGGGGGCGTCGGGCGCGAAGAGCCGGAGGCTCCGCCAGCGCCGGTGCCCTACAGCCCGCAAGCGCTCGTGTCGATTCGCGAGCAACGCGTGGCGATTGCCGATGCGCTGGAGGTCGTTGCCGGGTTCATCGCCGACAGCAGCAGCGCGGAGCACCACAACCGCGTCGCGCAGGGGGCCGCCGCCGGGCTGAAGGCCAGGAACGCCGAGCAGGGCGCGGTGGCGCAGGCGGAGCGGGCCACCGTTGCCGGCGAAGAGCAGAAGCTTGACCAGGCCGCCGGCGCGCAGGAGAACATGGCGGCCGAAAACGCACGTGCATCCGGCGAGGCGGAGCGTGGCGAGGGTGAGGCGCAGTCGGTCCAGGCCGAGGGCAGCAACGTCAGCGTCGAGCCCAAGCCCGAGGAGCCGCGCAAGCGCAGTTGGCTCGAAAGGGCCTGGGACGCGACCGTGGGTGCACTGTGGGACAATCTGATCGCCCCGGCGGTGCGCGCGGTGAGACGGAAGGTCAATCAGGTGATGCAGTCCATCAACGAGTTCATCATGAACATGATCAACCAGGCGCTGGGGCTGGACGAGATCGAGACCGAACTGAACCGCGGCGGCGACGACATCGCGCAGCGCAACGAGAGCCTGCAGGAGACCGATGTCGGGCTGCAGGAGACGCAGGAAGTGGCGCTGGCCGAAGCCGAGCGCAACCAGCAGTCGATGGACCAGGCCGGTGCGAACATCGAGGATGCGAGAACCACGCGTGCGGACGCTCAGGCGCTGCAGGCCGCGCTGCTGGCGCAAGACCAGGCGCTGCTTGGCGAGGAATCGCAGGGCCGGACCTGGATCCTGGACTTCGGCGTGCGTTATCAACCCTTCTTTGCCGCCGATTCAGCAGGTGCGGGTTCAACGGCTGCCGCGGCTGGCGAGCAAGAGTTGAGCGCGGCGGCCGGCGACGAGGGGGCTTTGCCGCCCGCCACCGAAGCGGCTGGCGCGGAAGCCGGGCCCGAGAGGGAGGAGACCACCGATGAATCCGCGCTCGCCTGAGGCGACGGAGGCGCGCGCGCGCGTTTTTCTCTCCGAACTCCTGATGTCGGTCCCGCTGGCGCGGGGGCAGGGCGACAAAGCTGCCCGCCTTGCCGCGCTGGAGCGCGCAGCACTGTTCACGCCAGTCTTCGCCGGCTGGCCGTCGCCGGTCGACGCCTGGCTGGACGAAGCCCGGACGCTCGCATGCGAGCAGGGCGAGTCTGCGACGCTGACGCGCCTTGCGCTGCGCGAGGCGGTCTTGCTCATGCGCCGCCGCGACTTCGACCGGGCGCTCGCGGCACTTGATCGGCTGGAGACAGGCGACCGGGAGCCGGGGCCCGGGGAGCGTTGCTGGCTGCTGGCGACGCGGGCGCGCATACAGGTCCGCCAACAGGCCTTCGATGCTGCGCAGGCGACGCTCGAATTGCTTGCGGGGCCGCGAGTCGACGGCTGGACGGGCTGGCTGCCGCAGATCGCGCGCGCTGAACTCCAAGTCGAGCGCGGCGAACTCGCCCTTGGCGCGGCGTCGTTGCGCACCGCGCTGCTCGGGCTGCCGCCGGAGATGGTGGAAGAGCGCATCCAGGTGCTGCAGTCGCTCGGCTACGTGCTGATCGCGCAAGTGCAGCCGAGGGCTGCGCGAGAGCAGCTCGAACTGGCGAGACGCCTGCTGCGCGCTGCGGGCATCTGGTCCGAAGTGATGCAGATGGAGCTGGCTGTCGGCAGCCTGCACGCGGCCTGCGGCGATGCGGCGTCGGCGAAGGCTTGTTTCGGCAGCGCTGCCGACTTGTGCGAGCGCTATCCCCAGCCCGAACTCGAGCCATTGCTCGGCCTCGGCAGTGCGCGCGCGCTGGCGGCCCTGGGACAGGGCGAGGCGGCAGTCGCTGTGGCGCTGGAAGTGGCGAAACGCTATGCGCAGCAGGGGAGCGTGATTGGCTACGTCAGCATGATCGTCTTCATTTCCGCGCTGCATTCGGATGCAGGTCGCCATGACGAGGCGTACCGTGCCCTGGTGACCGGCCTCGTCGTGGCGCGGCAACGGGGCTGGGCGGTGGTGGAACAGGTTCTGGGCGCGCGCATCGCGCATCTGCGCGACGCCGTACTCGGGCCGGAACGCTTCGATGTCATGGCGCGGGAGCTCGTGGATCGCATGAAGGCGCGCTAGTGGCCGTCGGATGGATGAAGCTGGCCCGCGGCAAGCAGGGTCAAGTCGATGGAATGCCGATCGGTCCACCGAGCGCAGGGGCCACTCGATGAGCGTCTATAGTGAATCGTATGACAGGACGGCGGAGCCGCGTTGCGAGGGTCGCGCTGTCAGGACGGCGATGGTGGAGGATGATTCATGAGCCTGAGTCTGATCGCACGCAGCAAGAGTCCGTCGTCCCGATCGGAGCGTCCGTCGTTTGCGCCTGCCACCGCGAAGGGAGTTCCCCGTTTTCTGGCAGACGGTCTTTCGGTATCCAGACCAGGCGACGCGGTCGAGCGCAAGGCCGACATGCTTGCGACGTCGGTCATGGAGCAGGGCGGGTGTTCTAGCTGCGCGCCTCTGGCACCTTGCGCGGAATGTGCGTCTGCCGGTGCCGAGGCGCGCCCAGCGGGAGATTCGACGGGCCGGCGGCTTGCCGGTCTGGGTGCTGGAGCGCCACTGGATCGAGCGACGCGCGGATTCTTCGAGCCACGCTTCGGTCGCGATCTTGCCTCGGTGCGCGTGCATGCGGGCCCGCAGGACGCCGGCTTGGCGAGTTCGCTGTCGGCATCGGCGTTCGCCGTCGGCGACGACATCGTCTTTGGCGAAGGCCGCTACGAACCACACAGTGAAACGGGGCGGCAGTTGCTGGCGCATGAACTGGCCCATGTGGTGGCGCCGGGCGACGGCGCGCGGGTGTCGCGGCAGGTGGATGCGGGCGTGCCCGATGCGGGCCTGGCGCCGAGCCCGGCCCCCGATGCCGGCACGCCCACCGATGCGGGCGTGCCCTTGCCGGCAGGCGTTCCCGCTGCGCCCGCTCCGCCGCTGTTCGACAGCCTGTATGGCACCTGCCTGAGCGAAGAGGAAGGGCGGCGGCGCGACGCGTTCGCACTGCGGCATTTCCATCTGGACCGCAACATCCCGTCGACGACCTTCGGCATGTTCGACACGGACTACTGGCCGGTCACGGGCCTGATGCTGGTGTCGGTGAAGATGAAGTTCAACTTCGTGTCCGCCGACAACGCGCCCGGTTTCTGGGAGAGCATCGGCCGCAGCCTCGCCGGCGAGGATCTGAGCCGCTTCTTCTGGAGCGACACCGAGCGCGACAGCTTCAGGAGTGACTACATCTCGCGTGTTGCGTCGCGCTGGAGCGCGCAGCACTCGATGGCGTCCACCAAGCCGTGCTGGAACTTCAGGGCCTTGCCGCTGGTGACGCCGGTCGAGGTGGCGGACGACGCGTCAGCACATTACGTGGTTACGGTGCACAAGAGCCCCGGGCCGGGCATCGACTACAAGTCGGCGACCAACGATCCCGATGTTGCCCATCCGGAGCGCCCGGCGACGGCGGATCTGTGGTCTTCCGATGTGCGCGAGGAGCCGGATTTCAACAGCGGCAGCGTGGCCACCTCGGAGCGCCAGCGCGTCGAGAGCGCGCTCGCAGCGGCGGCGGCCAGTCCGGTCCTGTTCGCCCAGGATTCCGACGCGATCAGCCCGGCGGCGGCCGGTGCGCTGACGAACTTCGCCAACGCGCTCAAGCAGAAGAACCCGTCGGATCCGCTCATCCCGCTCAAGGTCGATGGCTTCGCCAGCAGCGAAGGCGAGCGCGGACACAACGTCGATCTGTCCGACCGGCGCGCAGTCGCGGTGCGCAACTTCCTCGCCGCGCTCGGCGTCCCGCAGCCGATCGGCGTGCTTGGCCATGGCCCGGTCGGGGCAGCGGGCGCAGCGGCAAACCGGAAGGCGGATATCACCGTCGATCACGCGTTCGAAACCACGTACAGGTCCAACCGCTATTCCGTCGGTGAGCACGAATTCGGCCACATGCTGGGCTTGCCCGACGAATACCAGAACAACACGACCGGCACGCTCGGCGCACAGCAGACGCTCTATTCCGGCCTGGTGACGGCGGCGGGCGCGCAGGGGCCGGCGGTTTGGGGTGTGGACACCGCCAGCCAGATGTCGGCGGGCGTCGATGTGCTGCCGCGGCACTACGTCACGCTGTGGGAGGCGCTGGGACGCATGACGTCGCCCGACATCAGCCAGGCCGAATGGAAACTGTCCTGAAGGCCCCCGACATGGCGCGACCGGCGCTGTCGCTTCGATTCACACATGTGCAGGCGCTGTCTTCGCGCGGCAATCACCGCATCCGACTCGATGACGAAGGCTTTCTGTTCGTCGATGTGGTCACCCAGGATTGCCCGCGCGGCACGCCGTGGAGTGGCGGCTGGCCCGATGTGCCGCTGCGCCGGCTATCCGCGGCGGAATGTGACGGGCTGGCCGGTCTCATCCTGGATTCCGGCTTCCTGGACCTCGCCGCAGCGTGGTTCCAGGCTGGGCGAGACGGCTATCGCGAGGAACTCGAGGTCTCGCTCGGCCCGCGCACGCACAAGGTGACGGTGGAGCGCGCCCAGCCGCCGACGGCCTTCATCCGTGTGCGAAGTGCGGTCTGGAAGCTGGCAGGCCTGGCGGGCTGAGCGCACTGGCGATGCGGTCAGGGACGCATCGTGGGGCCCTTGATGGTGACCCACCGCATGAGGATCTCGCAGGTGTAACGGCAGTTGACGTTACGGAAGGTGTATTCCAAAGTGAAGCACGGCGCCTGGCCTGCAATATTCCACTTGTCATTCGGCGTGGGCGTTCTGGGACAAGTGAAGGAAGCGCCTGCCGCGTCAACGACAAGTGGGGATCGCATGTCTGTCAGCCGTGGGCATCGACAAGAATCGCCGTGCAAGCTCAGCGAGGAGGGAAACTCCCCTGGGGCGGATGGGAACACGCTGACGAGCTTTGGCCTGCTCGGCTGTTCGCCTACTTTTACTGCGGCAATGAGGCTCATGCGCCGCTTTGCCGAAACCTCCGCCCACGTCCTTGTCCAGGGTGAGACCGGCACCGGCAAAGAACTCGTCGCGCGGGCCATCCATTATCTCGGCGAGCGCCGCTACAAGCCCTTTGTTCCGGTCAATTGCGGCGCGCTGCCCGATAACCTGATGGAGAACGAGCTCTTCGGCCATGCGCGAGGCGCCTTCACCGACGCGCGCGAGAGCCAGCGCGGGCTGATCGGCAGTGCGGAGGGCGGCACCCTGTTCCTGGACGAGATCGAGTGCCTGTCGCTGAAAGGGCAGGTGGCGCTGCTGCGCTTCTTGCAGGACGGCCATTACCGCCAGCTTGGCGGCCACGGCGACCTGCGTGCCGATGTGCGCATCGTCGCAGCGAGCAACCAGGATTTCAGCGAGCTGGTACGTAATGGGCAGTTCCGCCAGGATCTTTATTACCGCCTCGCGATCATGTCGGTTGACCTGCCGCCGCTGCGCCAGCGCGGCAACGACATCCTGCTGCTGATCGATCATTTCCTTGCCCGCTTTGCGCGCGAATACAGGCGGCCGGTGCCGGTTCTCGACCGCGCGTCCGCTGCCGCGGCGCTGACGCATTCCTGGCCGGGCAACGTGCGCGAGCTCGAGAACATCGTTCATCGCCAGTTCCTGCTTGCCGACGAAGGCGTTGTACACCTGGAGCCCATCTCCGACCCCGCAGCCGCAGCAGGGGCGAGCGAGGCGAACGGCGGCTGGAACATCGACTTTGCCGGCATGGACATGAAGCTGGCGAAGGCCGAGGTCATCGCCCGCTTCGAGCGCGATTACCTCGAGCAGGCGATCGCGATGACGCGCGGCAACGTCTCGCTCGCTGCGCAGCACGCCGGCAAGGAGCGGCGTGCCTTCGGCAAGCTGCTCAAGAAGTACGGCATCGACCGCAATCGCTTCCAGGCCTGAGAGCGTGAGAGTTTTTCTCCAATCTCGCCAGGTTGTGCTGGGACTGGCATGCTCCGAGACATGAACGAGACCGAAGGTCATAACGGATCGCCGGCCAGCCTGTTCGATGACCTGCCGGCTGTCGAGGAACAACAGGTGATCGCGGCGAAGCAGGCGCGGGCGGCTTCACGCCGGCAAG
>NZ_SSXV01000041.1:0-3895 GCF_009469595.2 Thauera sp. 2A1
CCGCGCGAGACCGCGTCTGGCGAAAAACGCGTAGCGACCGTTCCCGAGGTGGTGGGCAAGCTCATCAAGCTGGGCTTCTCGGTTGCGGTGGAAAGCGGCGCCGGCGCCGCGGCGAACTTCAGCGACGAGGACTACCGTGCCGCCGGCGCCGAGGTGCTGCCGGGCGCAGCCGATGTGTGGGCGCGGGCCGACGTCATCTTCAAGGTGCGCCCGCCGACGCTGGAAGAAGTCGGCCTGATGCGCGAAGGCGCGACGCTCATCGGCTTCGTGTGGCCGGCGCAGCACCCCGAACTGATGCAGGCACTGCAGGCCAGGCGCGCCACCGTGCTGGCGATCGACTGCCTGCCGCGGCAACTGAGCCGGGCGCAGAAGATGGACGCGCTGTCCTCCATGGCGGGCATCAGCGGCTACCGCGCGGTGGTGGAGGCGGCCAACGCCTTCGGTCGCTTCTTCAACGGTCAGATCACCGCCGCCGGCAAGATTCCGCCGGCCAAGGTCTTCATCGCCGGTGCCGGTGTGGCCGGCCTGGCGGCGATCGGCACCGCCGCCAATCTCGGCGCCGTCGTGCGCGCCAACGACACCCGTGCCGAGGTTGCCGACCAGGTCGTGTCGCTGGGTGGCGAATTCGTCAAGGTGGACTATGAGGAAGAAGGCTCGGGCGGCGGCGGCTACGCCAAGGTCATGAGCGAGGGTTTCCAGGCCGCGCAGCGCGAGATGTACGCGCGCGAGGCCAAGGACGCCGACATCGTCATCACCACCGCGCTGATCCCGGGCAAGCCGGCACCGCGGCTCATCACTGCCGAGATGGTGCAGACCATGAAGCCCGGCAGCGTGATCGTCGACCTGGCGGCCGAGCAGGGAGGCAACTGCGAACTCACCGTGCCCGGCGAGGCGGTGGTGCGCCATGGCGTCACCATCATCGGCTATACGGATCTGGTGAGCCGCCTGGCCAAGCAATCCTCGACGCTGTACTCGAACAACCTGCTGCGCATGACCGAGGATCTGTGCAAGGCGAAGGACGGCAACGTCGTCGTGAACTTCGAGGACGATGCGATCCGCGGCCTCACCGTGATCAAGGCCGGCGAACTTACCTGGCCGGCGCCGCCGCCCAAGCTGCCCGCTGCGCCCGCCAAGCCCAAGTCCGCCGCGCCGATCACCGCGCCCAAGGGCCACGGCCATGGCGCCGGCGAGCCGATGTCGGCGACGACGCTGGCGGTGGTGTTCGGCATCGGCGCGGTGCTGTTCCTGCTCGTCGGCCTGTACGCGCCGGCCGCCTTCCTGGCGCACTTCACGGTGTTCGTGCTGGCCTGCTTCGTCGGCTACATGGTGGTCTGGAATGTGACCCCCTCGCTGCACACCCCGCTGATGAGCGTGACCAACGCCATCTCGTCCATCATCGCCATCGGCGCACTGGTACAGGTGGCACCGCCCTTGTCCGACAGCGTGGTCGACCGACCCAACGCCCTGATCCTGGGCCTGGCTGTGTTCGCGCTTGCGCTCACGGCCGTCAACATGTTCGGCGGCTTCGCAGTGACGCGTCGCATGCTGGCGATGTTCCGAAAGTAAGGAGACACCCATGACATCAAGCCTTGCCACTGTCTCGTACATCGGCGCCACCATCCTCTTCATCCTCAGCCTGGGAGGCCTCGCACACCCTGAAAGTGCGCGCCGCGGCAACCTGTTCGGCATCGTCGGCATGACCATCGCCGTGCTGGCCACTGTGCTCGGCCCGCAGGTCACGTCGGCTGGCATCCCTTGGATCATCGGCGCCCTTGCCGTTGGCGGCGCGATCGGCCTCATCGCTGCGAAGAAGGTGCAGATGACGCAGATGCCGGAGCTCGTCGCGCTGATGCACAGCCTGGTGGGCCTGGCCGCCTGCCTGGTGGGTTTCGCCAGCTATGTGGATACCTCGGCAGTGTTCCCCACTGCGGCCGAGAAGGCCATCCACGAGGTGGAAATCTACGTCGGCATCTTCATCGGCGCGGTCACCTTCTCGGGCTCGCTCATCGCCTTCGGCAAGCTGTCGGGCAAGATCGGCGGCAAGCCGCTGCTGCTGCCGGCGCGCCATGCGCTGAACCTGGTGGGCCTGCTGGTGGTGATCTGGTTCGGACGCGGCTTCCTCAACGCGCACGACATCCATGCCGGCATGACGCCGCTGCTGGTCATGACGGTGATCGCGCTGCTGTTCGGCATCCACATGGTGATGGCCATCGGCGGCGCCGACATGCCGGTGGTCGTCTCGATGCTCAACAGCTACTCGGGCTGGGCGGCGGCGGCCACGGGCTTCATGCTCAGTAATGACCTGCTGATCGTGGTCGGCGCCCTGGTCGGCTCCTCGGGCGCAATCCTGTCCTACATCATGTGCCGTGCAATGAACCGCAACTTCATCAGCGTCATCGCCGGCGGTTTCGGCAGCGGCGCCGGTGCGCCTGCAGCAGCGTCCGCGGCTGGCGAGCCGCAAGGCGAGGTCACCCCGATCAGCGCGGTCGACACCGCCGAACTGCTGCGCGAGGCGAAGAGCGTGGTCATCGTGCCCGGTTACGGCATGGCGGTGGCGCAAGCCCAGCACGTCGTATGCGAGATCGTCAACAAGCTGCGCCAGAGCGGCGTCAAGGTGCGCTTCGGCATCCATCCGGTGGCAGGCCGCATGCCTGGCCACATGAACGTGCTGCTTGCCGAAGCGAAGGTTCCCTACGACATCGTGCTGGAGATGGACGAGATCAACGATGACTTCTCCGACACCGACGTCGCCATGGTCATCGGCGCCAACGACATCGTGAACCCGGCCGCCCAGGAAGATCCGGGCAGCCCGATCGCCGGCATGCCGGTGCTGGAAGTCTGGAAGGCGAAGACCTCCATCGTCATGAAGCGCAGCATGGCTTCCGGCTACGCCGGCGTGGACAACCCGCTGTTCTACAAGGAGAACAACCGGATGTTGTTCGGTGATGCCCGGAAGATGCTCGATGAAGTGCTGGGCGCACTCAGCGCCTGATGCGCTAGGCGGCTCCATGCGATGAGGCCCTGAGGAGCGAGGCGGCTGCAGCGTGCGCTGCGGCCGCCTCGCGCTGCCGCAGAACGATTCGGCACGCGTGGGTCGCGCATGAACAATCGGATCGACAACCTCCGAGAGGATCGACTGCCATGATTCAGCCTACAAACACCCCGCGCCCCTCGTCGTCGCCGCGAGTCGCGCTGTTCGTCACCTGCCTGGTCGATGCGATGCGCCCCAGCGTGGGATTCGCCGCGCTCAAGCTGCTGCGCGACGCTGGATGCCAGGTCGAAGTACCTCAGGCGCAGACCTGTTGCGGTCAGCCCGCCTTCAACAGCGGCGACACCGCCCACGCCGCCGCGCTCGCGCGCCATTTCATCGAAACCTTCGAAGGCTACGACTACGTCGTCGCCCCTTCAGGATCCTGCGTCGGGATGACGCGGGCGCATTACGCCGAAGCCCTCGCCGATGATCCGGCCTGGGCAGCGCGGGCGCATCGGCTCGGCGAACGTACCTACGAACTGATGAGCTTCCTCGTGGACGTGATGCGTTTCGCACCGGCCGATGTGAAGCTCGACACCAGCTTCACCTATCACGACAGTTGCTCCGGCCTGCGGGAGCTCGGCGTCCATGACCAGCCGCGCGCGCTGCTGGGCAAGGTGGCGGGACTCACCCTCAAGCCGCTCGAAGGCAACGATGTGTGCTGCGGCTTCGGCGGCACCTTCTGCGTCAAGTACCCGTCGATCTCGAACGCGGTGGTAGGCGAAAAGGCCGAAGCCATCGAGCGCAGCGGCGCGAAACTGCTGCTGGGAGGCGACCTCGGTTGCCTGATGAACATGGCCGGCAAGCTCAAGCGCAAGGGCTCGAGCGTGCGCGCCTTCCATGCGGCCGAAGTCCTGGCTGGCA
>NZ_SSXV01000041.1:4196-5979 GCF_009469595.2 Thauera sp. 2A1
TGAGGAGGCCTCGCAGATCGTCGTGCGGCTGTGCAAGGAAGCCGGCGCGAAGCGCGTGACCCGGGTGAAGTCGATGCTGGGCGAGGAGATCGGCCTGCCGCATGCGCTCGACGAGGCGGGCATCGAGCGCGTCGAGACCGACCTCGCCGAGCACATCGTGCAGCTCGGCGGCGACCGACCCTCGCACATCGTGTGGCCGTCGATGCACCGCACGCGCGAGCAGGTGTCCGAGATGTTCAAGCGCCTGCACCGCGCCCCGCATCAGGAGGAGACCATCGAGGCGATGGTCGACAGCGCGCGGCGGGAGCTGCGCGACAAGTTCCTGTCGGCAGATGTCGCCATCTCGGGCGCCAACTTTCTCATTGCCGACACTGGCGCCACCTGCACCGTCACCAACGAAGGCAACGCCGAGCTGACGACGACTCCGCCGCGGGTGCACATCGTCACCGCCGGCATCGAGAAGCTCGTCCCCAGCATGGGCCACGCGATCGCCATGCTGCGGCTGCTGGTCCGCTCCGCCACCGGAGCGGACGTCACCCAATACACCACCTTCCACTGCGGGCCCAAGCAACCGGGCGATCGCGACGGGCCGGAGGAATTCCACATCGTGCTGGTCGATAACGGCCGCACACGCATGCTCCGCGAAGGCTTGAAGGAGATGCTGCGCTGCATCCGCTGTGGCGCCTGCATGAACCATTGCGTGGTCTTCCGGCAATTGGGCGGCCACGTCTATGGCGGCACCTATCCGGGGCCGATGGGCGCGGTCCTGACGCCGGTGTTCGACGGACTGGAGAAATCCCGCGATCTGCCCCACGCCTGCACGATGAACGGCAAGTGCCAGGAAGTGTGCCCGGTGGCGATCCCGCTGCCCACCCTGCTGCGCGGCTGGCGCGACCGCTCGTGGCGCGAGGGGCTGGAGCCGGCTTCGGTTCGTTTCGGGCTGGGCATCCACGCCTTCTTCGCGCTGCGGCCCGGTCTCTACCGCATGGCGACGGCCATCGCCATCCGGGTGATGCGCCTGTTCAGCCGCGGGGGTGTGGTGCGCGGCATGCCCGGGCTGGGCGCATGGACCGCCTACCGCGAGTTTCCCGCGCCGGCCAAACGCAGCTTCATGGAGATGTACAAGGATCAGGAGAACCAGCGATGAGCACCCGTGAAGCCATTCTGGACGCCGTGCGCGGCGCCCTCGGCCACAAGACGGTCGACGGCGCGGCGCTGCGGCGCGATGCGGACGCGCTGCTGGCGGACCTCCCCACCATCCGGCCGGACCTGCTCGCCGATGGCCTGGTGGAGGCCTTCATCGCGCGCCTCGTCACGCCCAAGGTGGCCGCTACCGCCGAGCGCATCGGCGACGCGAGCGAGTTGCCGGCGGCGGTTGCGCGCTATGTGGAGGCGCGCGGCCTGCCCGCGGCGATCGCCCTGCAGCCGGCGGCGGTGCTGCAGGCGCTCGACTGGTCCGGCTTCGAAGTCCATGATCGGGTCGCGCCCGACGAAACCCTGGCGGTGGGCTTCGCGCGTTGGGGCATCGCCGAGACCGGCTCGCTGGTCTTCCATTCGGACGCCGAGACGCCGATCCTGGCGAACTTCCTGCCGCTGCACCATCTGGTGATGGTGCGCGCCAGCACGGTGCTCGCGTACCTCGACGACTACGCCACAGCCACCGCCGGCCAGCGCCCGCCGCGCAACGTCAACATCATCACCGGCGCCAGCGGCACCACCGACATCGAGGGCAGCCTGGTCCTCGGCGCCCATGGCCCCCGCTACCTGCACGTCGTCATCGTCG
>NZ_SSXV01000042.1 GCF_009469595.2 Thauera sp. 2A1
CTTGCCGGCGTGAAGCCGCCCGCGCCTGCTTCGCCGCGATCACCTGTTGTTCCTCGACAGCCGGCAGGTCATCGAACAGGCTGGCCGGCGATCCGTTATGACCTTCGGTCTCGTTCATGTCTCGGAGCATGCCAGTCCCAGCACAACCTGGCGAGATTGGAGAAAAACTCTCACGCTCTCAGATCTTCTTGTACAGGAAGTTGACGGGATGCTCCGGCGCCGCATGCACGATCGCCTCGGGCGCACACGGCTGCACGCACAGGCCGCAGCCGGTGCAGGCAGAAGTCTCGATGCGCACGAAGGCGAGTTCGACCTCCTTGCCGGACGGCTTCACCTCGGTCGCGCGCCGCGTCACATGGATGGCAGGGCAGCCGACATCGATGCAGTTGCCGCAGCCGGTACATTGGTCGGCGATGACCTTGTAGGGCTGCGTCGCCTCGTAGTGGTCGATCAGCACGCACGGCCGGTCGGTGATGATGACCGAGGGCTCGGGGATCTTCGTCTCCTCGCGCAGCGCCTTGAACAGCACAGGCAACTGGTAGGGGTCGAGCACACGGATGCGTTCCTTCTTCACACCGAGGGCCTCGCACAGCTTGGCGAAGTCGATACGCGGCGCGTCCTCGCCGTGGATGTCGCGGCCGGTGCCGGGATTCTCCTGCCCGCCGGTCATCCCCACGGCGCGGTTGTCGAGCAGCAGCACGGTGACGTTGCCGCGGTTCCAGGTGATGTCGAGCAGGCCCTGCATGCCCATGTGCAGGAAGGTGGAGTCGCCGATCACCGCGACCACGCTCTTCTTGGCATCGGCTTCGCCGCGGCCCTTGTCCATGCCGAGCGCCACGCCCATCGACGCGCCCATCGAGATGCAGGTATCGAGCGCATTCCACGGCTGGCCGGCACCCAGCGAGTAACAGCCGATGTCGCCCGAGATGTTGATGTTGCGCAGTTGCGCCAGGGTGTAATAGATGCCCAGGTGCGGACAGGCGACGCACATCGTCGGCGGCCGCGGGAACACCGTCTGCAGCGCCGCATGGATCGCCTTGGGCGCGGGCTCACCGAGCAACCCGGCGACCGCCGGGCGCAGCACGTCGGGCGCAAGCTCGCCGATGCGCGGCAGCACATCCTTTCCACGGCAGGCGATGCCGGCGGCGCGCAGTTCCATCTCCACCAGCGGCTCGGTTTCCTCCACCACCAGCACCTCATCCACCTGCCGCGCCAGCTCGCGCGCACGTTCGATGGGCAAGGGATGCGACAGGCCGAGCTTGAGCACCGGCGCGTTCGGGAAGGTTTCGCGCACATGCATGAAGGCGGGCCCGGAGGCGATAAAACCGATGCGCCGGTCCGTGCCGCCATACAGCGTGTTCCACTCGCTGGCCTCGGCGTCGGCGCGCAGTGCCTCGTCGCGCTGGTACATCAGCGGCAACCGAGGCTTGGCATTGCCCGGCACCATGACCCAGCGGCGCGCGTCCTTGACGAAACCGGCAGGCTCATGGCGCTCGCGTTCGCGCGGCTGCACCCTGCCCTTGACGTGGCAGATGCGGGTCGTCAGGCGCAGGATCACCGGGCAGCGATGCGCCTCCGACAAGGCAAACGCGGCGCGCGTCATGTCGTAGGCTTCCTGCGCATCGGCGGGCTCGAACACCGGCACGTGCGCGAAGCGGCCCCAGTAGCGCGAATCCTGCTCGTTCTGCGACGAGGACATGCCGACGTCGTCGGCCACGGCGATGACGAGGCCGCCTTCGGTACCGGTGACCGTCATCGTCATCAGCGCGTCGGAGGCGACGTTGAGACCAACATGCTTCATCGCGCACAGCGCGCGCGCGCCCACCATCGAGGCACCCAGCGCAACCTCGAGCGAGACCTTCTCGTTGACGGACCACTCGGTGTACAGATCAGGGTACTTTGCGAGTTCCTCGAGGATTTCGGTGGAAGGCGTCCCGGGGTAGGCAGCGGCAACGCGGCAACCCGCGTCTCGCGCTGCGCGGGCAACGGCCTCGTTGCCGGACAGGAACAGTCGGTTCGCAGCGGCGCTATCGGGCAGGGATGCACCCATGGGCAGGACTCCTCGAAGGGACGGACGGAAGAAACCATGAACCTTACCGTTCCCTCGCGAGTCGGCCGTTGATACAGATCAACGGCTTGCGGCGCGAATTTTGAATCGCTTTCTACCCTTCGATGATCAGTGCGTTGATTAACGCGCCGCGGCCCCCGGCTCCACCGTGACGACGTTCTGCACCAACTCTGCGAGCGAGTTGGCGCCCATCTTCTCCATGACGCGCGCGCGGTGCACTTCCACCGTCTTGATGCTGATACCCAGCACGTCGGCGATCTGCTTGTTGAGTTTGCCCGCGATGATGAGGTCGAGCACTTCGCGCTCGCGCTGGGTGAGGTGCTCCAGGCGGCGCGCGGTTTCCGCCTCCAGCATGCGCTTGCCTCGGTTGGCGCGCTCCTGCGCCAGACACTGCTCGATGAGGCGCAGCATGTCGCGCTCGCTGAAGGGCTTCTCGATGAAATCCACCGCCCCCTTCTTGAGCGCCGACACCGCCATCGGCACGTCACCATGGCCGGTGATGAAGATCACCGGCAAGGTGCAGTGGCGGCGGCAGAGCTCGTCGAACATTTCGAGCCCGCTCATGCCCGGCATGCGTACGTCGAGCACGATGCAACCCGTCATGCCGTCGGCGTAGACATCGAGAAAGGATTCGGCGCTGTCGAAAGCCTGCACCGTGTAACCGCTGGATTCGAGCATCCAGACGAGGGAATCGCGCAGGGCGTCGTCGTCATCAACGACGTAGATCAGTTGGTCAGGCGCTGCGGGCAAGTCGCTCACTGGCAACCTCGGTCGGAAGGGTAAACGCGAATATGGTACCGCCTTCCGGATTCGCGTCGACGACCAGTCGCCCGTCGTGGAATTCGATGATGGATCGGCAGATGTTGAGGCCCATGCCCATGCCCTCGGCCTTGGTCGTGTAGAACGGCGTAAACAGCCGCTGCCGGTCCTCCTCGCTGATGCCATGGCCGTGGTCGATCACCGCCACTTCGACGGCATGCTCGCCGCAGGGGTGCGCGCGCACGACGAGCACGCGGTGCTCCGGCAGGGTGTCGGCCATGGCGTCGAAGCCGTTGCGGATCAGATTGAGCACGACCTGCTCGATCATGATCTGGTCGGCAAAAACCGCGGGGAGTTGCGGAGCGACGTTTGCGACGAGGCGGATGCCAAGGCGGCGCGCTTCGATGTCGGCGAAACCGATCGCGTCATCCAGCACGTCGTCGATCCGGACTGCAGCACGGCGCGGCTCGCTCTTCTTCACGAATTCGCGAATGCGGCGGATGATCTTGCCGGCGCGCTCCGCCTGGAAGCTCGCCTTCTGCATCGCGGCGAGGATCTCCTCCTGCTTCCATTGCCCGCTCTGCATGCGCGTCACGCAGCCGGCACAGTAGTTGGCGATGGCCGACAGCGGCTGATTAAGCTCGTGCGCCAGGGTCGAGGCCATCTCGCCCATGGTGATGAGGCGCGAAGTGCGTTGCAGGCGATCCTCCTGCTGGCGCGAGATTTCCGCCGTCTGCTTGCGGTCGGTGACGTCGGTGGCGATGCCCATGCGCACGACGCGGCCGTCGACCCAGCGCGTGGCGTGCTCGCGCACGTGGTACCAGCGGCCGGAAAGGGGATGCTGCAACTCGCCATCGAAGAGCTCACGCGGCAGGTCGGCTGGGCTCAGCCCGCGCGGGTCCACCGTGTAGTCACCGCGCTCTGGCTGCAGCACGGCAACGCCGCGCACCGTGCGCCCGACGGAATCGAAGCCGTGGATGGCCTTGAACGCGCGATTGGCGAAGAGAATCTCATCGGTGCGCGCATCGGCGACGAACACCGCCGCTTCGAGCCCGTCGATGACCGCCTCGAAGCGCTCGTGCGCTGCCTCCAACGCGGCGCGGACACGCTTGGGCTCGGTGATGTCGGTGATGGAGGCCATCCAGCCGGTCTGCCGGCCTTCACGATCGATCAGCGGCGAGAGGTAGAAGCGCGCGTCCACACGCTCGCCGTTCTTGCGCCGAATGCGCATCTCGAAGCCGCTCGCCGGCGCCCGCCCGGCGAGCGTGAGCTCCAGATTGCGCTGGCATGAATCGATTGCCTCTTCGGGCCAGTACGGGAACGGCGGCACCATTCCGACCAGTTCCGACTCGTCGAAGCCGACCATGCGGCAGAAGGCGCTATTGACGTAGATGATGCGGCCGCTGAGGTCGATGGCACGCAGGCCGGTGATGACCGAATCCTCCATCGTCTTGCGGAAGGCCGACTCCGCCCGCAGCGCATCCTCGGTAGCCTTGCGACCGGTGATGTCGTGCGCAACCGCATACACCAGCTTGTCCTCGATCTCCGGATTGACGCTCCAGGTAAGCCACTTGTAGGTCCCGTCGCTGCAGCGGCAGCGGTTCTCAAACTGTGTCGCCTCGCCGGACGCAAGGCGGCGCAGGTGCTCCATCGTTGCGGTGACGTCGTCGGAATGCACGATGTCGACGAGCGTGCGCCCCACCATCTGCTCCGGGCCATAGCCCAGCGTGTGCTCGAAGGCCGGGTTGCAGCGACGGAACGCGCCGTCGAAGCCGAATACGCACAGCATGTCGAGCGAGAGCCGGTAGAGGCGGTCGCGCTCGCGCTCGGCCTGCACCCGGCGCTGCACATGGATGCGCAGCATCAGCAGCGAGCCGGCGATGACCACCAACAGGCCCGCGATCAGCATGACCGGGGGGAGGAAGGGTAGATCGCCAGGCGTCGTCATGGCACGCGCTCCGCCAGACCGAAACCCGGCCGAGGCGGGAGTTCGTACCGGTCAGTCACGTCCGTGAAGACACGGCGATGCCAAGCCGTTCTGACCGGCTCGGCGGAATGATGGTGGAGCATGAAGAAAGGGGGTTCGAAAGTTGGCGTATCGAGGTGGCGGCGCAGCCCGCGGCGCTGGCATGCAATGTGATTCTGGCGATCGATCGCATGCCGGGGCATTCGGGCAAGCCCTAGCGCTCGTGAGGAAGATGGGTCATAAGGGAAATCGTATTGCACAATCCGAAATCTCGTTTTATAGTTTGAAACGCTGATGTCCTGCGATCCGGGATGCACGCGCACGACAGTCGCCAAGAAACCCGTCCCGCCCCACCCGGGTGGAATTTGCAAACCGCAAGTCATGAGGAGACAGACATGACCGGTAACACCAACGTTCTTCTGAAAGCCGATACGGATACCCAGGAGACGCAGGATTGGCTCGAGGCGATCGCCTCGGTCATCGAGCACGCAGGCGCTGAGCGTGCGCACTTTCTGATCGAGACGCTGATTGCGACGGCGCGCCAGGAAGGGGTGAACATCCCCTACTCGGCCACGACCGAGTACATCAACACCATCCCCGCCG
>NZ_SSXV01000043.1 GCF_009469595.2 Thauera sp. 2A1
GTTTCGCAATGATTGGTGCTCATGCTGATTAAGTCAGTATTTTGAGTACTTTGTAGGATTGAACTTAAGAGTTTGATCCTGGCTCAGATTGAACGCTGGCGGCATGCTTTACACATGCAAGTCGAACGGCAGCGGGGGCTTCGGCCTGCCGGCGAGTGGCGAACGGGTGAGTAATGCATCGGAACGTGCCCATGTCGTGGGGGATAACGTATCGAAAGGTACGCTAATACCGCATACGTCCTGAGGGAGAAAGCGGGGGACTCGCAAGAGCCTCGCGCGATTGGAGCGGCCGATGTCGGATTAGCTAGTTGGTGAGGTAAAGGCTCACCAAGGCGACGATCCGTAGCGGGTCTGAGAGGATGATCCGCCACACTGGGACTGAGACACGGCCCAGACTCCTACGGGAGGCAGCAGTGGGGAATTTTGGACAATGGGCGCAAGCCTGATCCAGCCATGCCGCGTGAGTGAAGAAGGCCTTCGGGTTGTAAAGCTCTTTCGGCCGGGAAGAAATCGTGTTCTCTAACATAGGACATGGATGACGGTACCGGACTAAGAAGCACCGGCTAACTACGTGCCAGCAGCCGCGGTAATACGTAGGGTGCGAGCGTTAATCGGAATTACTGGGCGTAAAGCGTGCGCAGGCGGTTTTGTAAGACAGATGTGAAATCCCCGGGCTTAACCTGGGAACTGCGTTTGTGACTGCAAGGCTGGAGTACGGCAGAGGGGGGTGGAATTCCACGTGTAGCAGTGAAATGCGTAGAGATGTGGAGGAACACCGATGGCGAAGGCAGCCCCCTGGGCCTGTACTGACGCTCATGCACGAAAGCGTGGGGAGCAAACAGGATTAGATACCCTGGTAGTCCACGCCCTAAACGATGTCGACTAGTTGTTCGGAGCAGCAATGCACTGAGTAACGTAGCTAACGCGTGAAGTCGACCGCCTGGGGAGTACGGCCGCAAGGTTAAAACTCAAAGGAATTGACGGGGACCCGCACAAGCGGTGGATGATGTGGATTAATTCGATGCAACGCGAAAAACCTTACCTACCCTTGACATGCCAGGAACCTTGCTGAGAGGCGAGGGTGCCTTCGGGAGCCTGGACACAGGTGCTGCATGGCTGTCGTCAGCTCGTGTCGTGAGATGTTGGGTTAAGTCCCGCAACGAGCGCAACCCTTGTCACTAGTTGCCATCATTTGGTTGGGCACTCTAGTGAGACTGCCGGTGACAAACCGGAGGAAGGTGGGGATGACGTCAAGTCCTCATGGCCCTTATGGGTAGGGCTTCACACGTCATACAATGGTCGGTACAGAGGGTTGCCAAGCCGCGAGGTGGAGCTAATCCCTTAAAGCCGATCGTAGTCCGGATCGTAGTCTGCAACTCGACTACGTGAAGTCGGAATCGCTAGTAATCGCAGATCAGCATGCTGCGGTGAATACGTTCCCGGGTCTTGTACACACCGCCCGTCACACCATGGGAGTGGGTTTCACCAGAAGTAGGTAGCTTAACCTTCGGGGGGGCGCTTACCACGGTGAGATTCATGACTGGGGTGAAGTCGTAACAAGGTAGCCGTATCGGAAGGTGCGGCTGGATCACCTCCTTTCAAGAGAAAGGCTGCGGCGGCCAAGTATCCACAGCTTATCGGTTGTTCAGACCAAGAGCCTCGAAGGCGCAGAGGGTCTGTAGCTCAGTCGGTTAGAGCACCGTCTTGATAAGGCGGGGGTCGTTGGTTCGAATCCAACCAGACCCACCACGCTTTTTTAGGTGCTCGAGAAGGGGCTGTAGCTCAGCTGGGAGAGCGGCGGCTTTGCAAGCCGTAGGTCGTCGGTTCGATCCCGACCAGCTCCACCAGGTGTCTCGAGGGTTCGAGAAGTCAGACAGGGCGATGAGGGGACTCGTCGGACTGTCTGACTTCTTGATCGGCAGCGGTGCTGTCGGTTGTTTGAGGTTTGCTCTTTAACAAAGTGGAAGAAGTGTGCAGTACATCGAGCCGGTGTGCTGCACAGTTGTGTGATTGCATTGATCCCATCGCCGTTGTCAGCAGTGGTGGGATCGCACAAGCGAGTTCGCCTATGGCCGGATCTTCGGCGCGTGAAAGCGCGCCAGAGGATCTAAGGTTATAGGATCAAGCGACTAAGTGCATGTGGTGGATGCCTTGGCGATCACAGGCGATGAAGGACGTGTAAGCCTGCGAAAAGCGTGGGGGAGCTGGCAATAGAGCTTTGATCCCACGATGTCCGAATGGGGAAACCCACCCCGCAAGGGGTATCCCAGACTGAATCCATAGGTCTGAGGAGGCGAACGCGGCGAACTGAAACATCTAAGTAGCCGCAGGAAAAGAAATCAACCGAGATTCCGCAAGTAGTGGCGAGCGAACGCGGAAGAGCCTGCACGACTAAACCATCAGCTTAGCAAAACGGTCTGGAAAGTCCGACGATACAGGGTGATAGTCCCGTATGCGAAAAGCCGGTGGCGGGTCTGAGCGTGCGACAAGTAGGGCGGGACACGAGAAATCCTGTCTGAAGATGGGGGGACCATCCTCCAAGGCTAAATACTCGTGATCGACCGATAGTGAACCAGTACCGTGAGGGAAAGGCGAAAAGAACCCCGGGAGGGGAGTGAAATAGATCCTGAAACCGCATGCATACAAACAGTGGGAGCCCCTGCACAAAGCATCTTCGGGTTCTTTCGACGAGGCGCAAGCCGAGTCAAAAGAACAAGTTCGAAATAGATCTTGTGCAGGACAAAGAACCCGTAGGGTTCTTTGTGCAGGGGTGACTGCGTACCTTTTGTATAATGGGTCAGCGACTTACGTTCAGTAGCGAGCTTAACCGAGTAGGGGAGGCGTAGCGAAAGCGAGTCTGATAAGGGCGTCAGAGTTGCTGGGCGTAGACCCGAAACCGGATGATCTATCCATGGCCAGGATGAAGGTGCCGTAACAGGTACTGGAGGTCCGAACCCACTAACGTTGAAAAGTTAGGGGATGAGCTGTGGATAGGGGTGAAAGGCTAAACAAATCCGGAAATAGCTGGTTCTCCCCGAAAACTATTTAGGTAGTGCGTCGTACGGACACTTGCGGGGGTAGAGCACTGTAATCGTTGGGGGGGTCATTGCGATCTACCCCGCGATAGCAAACTCCGAATACCGCAAAGTGATATACGGCAGACAGACATCGGGTGCTAACGTCCGGTGTCAAGAGGGAAACAACCCAGACCGCCAGCTAAGGTCCCAAATGCATGGCTAAGTGGCAAACGAGGTGGGAAGGCCTAGACAGCTAGGAGGTTGGCTTAGAAGCAGCCACCCTTTAAAGAAAGCGTAATAGCTCACTAGTCGAGTCGTCCTGCGCGGAAGATGTAACGGGGCTCAAGCCATGAACCGAAGCTGCGGATGTGTCTTTGACACGTGGTAGGGGAGCGTTCCGTAAGCCTGCGAAGGTGTCTCGTAAGGGATGCTGGAGGTATCGGAAGTGCGAATGCTGACATGAGTAGCGATAAAGGGTGTGAAAAGCACCCTCGCCGTAAGCCCAAGGTTTCCTGCGCAACGTTCATCGGCGCAGGGTGAGTCGGCCCCTAAGGCGAGGCAGAAATGCGTAGTCGATGGGAAACAGGTCAATATTCCTGTACCGCTCTATGATGCGATGGGGGGACGGAGAAGGTTAGCTCGGCCATCTGTTGGAATAGGTGGTTCAAGTGTGTAGGCGTGCTGCGTAGGCAAATCCGCGCGGCTAAGCTGAGGCATGATAACGAGGATCCTCGGATCCGAAGCGAGTGATACCCGGCTTCCAGGAAAAGCCTCTAAGCTTCAGTCATAGAGTGACCGTACCGCAAACCGACACAGGTGGGCTGGTAGAGAATACCAAGGCGCTTGAGAGAACTCAGGAGAAGGAACTCGGCAAATTGATACCGTAACTTCGGGAGAAGGTATGCCCCGTTAGCTTGTAGGAGTACATCCGAAGGGCGAAGGGGCCGCAGAGAATCGGTGGCTGCGACTGTTTATTAAAAACACAGCACTCTGCAAACACGAAAGTGGACGTATAGGGTGTGACGCCTGCCCGGTGCCGGAAGGTTAAGTGATGGGGTGCAAGCTCTTGATCGAAGCCCCGGTAAACGGCGGCCGTAACTATAACGGTCCTAAGGTAGCGAAATTCCTTGTCGGGTAAGTTCCGACCTGCACGAATGGCGTAACGATGGCCACACTGTCTCCTCCTGAGACTCAGCGAAGTTGAAATGTTTGTGAAGATGCAATCTCCCCGCGGCTAGACGGAAAGACCCCATGAACCTTTACTGTAGCTTTGCATTGGACTTTGACGGGACTTGTGTAGGATAGGTGGGAGGCTATGAAACGGTGACGCCAGTTGCCGTGGAGCCAACCTTGAAATACCACCCTGGTGTCGTCGAGGTTCTAACCCAGGCCCGTGAATCCGGGTCGGGAACAGTGCATGGTGGGCAGTTTGACTGGGGCGGTCTCCTCCCAAAAGGTAACGGAGGAGTACGAAGGTCTTCTAGGTACGGTCGGACATCGTACTGATAGTGCAATGGCAAAAGAAGGCTTGACTGCGAGACCCACACGTCGAGCAGGTGCGAAAGCAGGTCATAGTGATCCGGTGGTTCTGTATGGAAGGGCCATCGCTCAACGGATAAAAGGTACTCTGGGGATAACAGGCTGATTCCGCCCAAGAGTTCACATCGACGGCGGAGTTTGGCACCTCGATGTCGGCTCATCACATCCTGGGGCTGTAGCCGGTCCCAAGGGTATGGCTGTTCGCCATTTAAAGTGGTACGTGAGCTGGGTTTAAAACGTCGTGAGACAGTTTGGTCCCTATCTGCCGTGGGCGCTGGAAGTTTGAGAGGGCTTGCTCCTAGTACGAGAGGACCGGAGTGAACGCACCCCTGGTGTACCGGTTGTGACGCCAGTCGCATCGCCGGGTAGCTATGTGCGGAAGAGATAACCGCTGAAAGCATCTAAGCGGGAAACTCGCCTCAAGATGAGACTTCCCCGGGGCCCCGAGCCCCCTGAAGGGTCGTCGAAGACCACGACGTTGATAGGTCGGGTGTGGAAGCGTAGCAATGCGTTAAGCTAACCGATACTAATTGCCCGTGCGGCTTGATCCTATAACCTTATCCCTAAAGCCAACTCGCTTTAACTCAATCACACAACTCACACTTCTCCCCCACTTTGGCTCCGCGCCACCCCGCGCCGAGCAACAAGTCACAGTCTGACGACCATAGCGTCTTGGCCCCACCCCTTCCCATCCCGAACAGGACCGTGAAACAAGACCGCGCCGATGATAGTGAGGTCCGCCCTCGTGAAAGTAGGTCATCGTCAGACTAACCCCATCACTCAACGCCCGAGACCACTCCTGGTCTCGGGCGTTCGTGCGT
>NZ_SSXV01000044.1 GCF_009469595.2 Thauera sp. 2A1
TCCCACTATGATAATAGAGTATAAATTCTACCCAAAACATTTGGGTTCTGAATTTCTAGAAGTTTATAATCAAGTTAAAGATGAACGAATAGAAGCAAAACATAATGGTATTAAGACTAAAGATAAAACGCTTAAATTAGCATTAAACGGTCTTAGTGGTAATCTACAGAATGAACATAATTTCTGTTATAGTCCTTTCGCAGTAATGCAGATTAGAATAAATGGACAATTACTATTACTTATGTTAGCAGAAAGATTATCTGATATTGGCTGTAGAATAGTACAGGCAAATACAGATGGTTTATTTGTTCTTCTTAAGAAGAATCTGTATGAAAAATTACAAAGTATATGTAAGGAATGGGAACAACAAACGAGACTAACCCTAGAGGAAGATCGTTTTGAAGCTATGTATCAGTATGCTATTAATGATTATATAGCTGTAAAAGAAGGTTATCAAGCAATGAAGAAATTGTTTGAAACTGAACCAGAAAAAGCTCTAAACAAAAAGAAAAAACCTTATACTTCTTTAGATATGATTAAAGATGATTATATTAAAGAAAAAGGCATGTTCATTACTAAGGTTTCACTTGGTAAGGGAATGTCTGCAAAGATTATTCCAGAAGCTATTAGAGATTATTTTGTTGATGGTATTCCTGTAAAAGATACTATCTACAATTGTAAAGATATTAAGAAGTTCCTTACTTACCAGAAAGTAGATAAGAAATTCTCTGTAGAATATAATGGAGAACTGATACAAAGAATCAATAGATTCTATGCATCTACTAATGGTCCTTATTTATATAAATGTAAAATAGTAAATAGAGATGTTGAGATACCGCAATATCTTGTATGTCTCAAAACAGGAGAAAGTATAATAACTACAGATCCAAATCAGTTTTACTATAATTCTAATGTAGAACAGATATTACCTTATAGTTCAAAGATTATAACTAAAGGTACTAGAGTAGACTATACTAATCTACTTACTGCATCTGGTGTTACTATACTAAATAAATTTGATAATAAACCTATAGAAGAAAGAAAGATCAATTATCGCTACTATTTAAAGGAAGCGTTAAAGATCGTTGAAGAATTAAAACCAAGACAACTAACGTTGTTTTAACAAATATTTCCAGATTGTATCAAAAGTTAGTTCATAAAGTACTATATTATGATACTAGAATTAGATACAACATTATTAGATATTTTTGGAGAAATATCAATTAATCAGTTAGTATTTTTAACTCTTGTGTTGAATGATAATCAAAGTAATAATCAAGACGTTCACAAGTTTCTCAGCCGAATAAGTGAAAACGACATACAAGAGTTAATCGACAATGACCTTATCTCCTTTACTACTTCAGGAGATAATAAAATTTATAGTCCTACAGAAAAACTATTGTCAAGTACAAAACAAGATAAGACATGGTTTGATGAGTTCTATGAAGTATTTCCAGTGTATGTTTTAAGACCAGATGGTACTAAAGGTTTTTTACGATCTAATATAAATAAATGTCGTAAAGAATATAACCGTATTGTAGGTAAATCTAGAGCAATGCACGAACACCTTCTTCAATGTCTTCAATTTGAAATTGAAAACAAAATGATAACTGGTAAAATAGGTTATATGAAGACGATGTGGAAATGGCTCACTCAACATGAGTGGGAGGTTATTGAAGAGCAAATGAGTTATGAATCTGAAACACCTGTAAGTTATGGAGAATACGGAACAGAATGCCGTTAAAATACTACCTTTTGAGTCAATATCTCAGGTAGCAAATAAATCCATAAACTACATTAAAGCTAGAAAAAATCATAGTATAGTATCATTAAAAACCAGATGGGATAAGTTCAATAAAGCCACTGGTGGAATTGAACCAAATATGATATTTACTATAGCTGGTATATCAGGTAGTGGTAAGAGCTCAGTTGCAAATATGTTAGTAATGGATTTGATTGATCTTAATCCTAATCAGGATATCGTAGTATTATACTTTAGTTTAGAAATGGTAGACTACAGAAATGTTGGTCGTGTAATAAGTAATAAAACTAAGAAAACTGTATCTGAATTATATAGTTCAGTAGAAACACTTAGTGATGAAGACTTATTAAAAGCTGAATCGGCAGCTGAAACCATTAAGAAATACAATATATACTTTGTTGATAAAGTATGTAATGTAGAAGAAATAGGTAATACTATAGATTACTTTCATAATACTGTAGCTAACGGTCGTTGGCTAATAGTAGTATTAGACCACGTTCTTCTAGTAAATGGAGAGGGTGGAGAAAGAAGTACAATAGTCGATTTACAGAAAATGTTTATACAGAAGAAGAAACTTTCTAATACTAGTATAATACAGCTTTCACAGATGAATCGTAATATTGAAAGTCCTGATAGAATTAATAATCCAAGCACTCACTTTCCAATGAGAAGTGATTTATCAGCATCTGATGCAATATTTCAAGCTAGTGATTTTGTTATTGCTGTTCACAGACCAGAGATACTTAATCTAGCTATATATGGAGTACGTCGTCTACCTGTAAAAAATAAGGTTTATATGCATTTCTTAAAAGTAAGAGATGGTGAACCATGTATATTAGAATTTGAAAACGAACTTCAATATGGTAATCTAATTGAAACAAATACTGCAAGTGCTGAAGAACAAAAAGTAGTATTTAAACAAATTAAAAAAGGCTGATTATGAAAGGTTTTACAATTAAACTTCCGAAACAAAATATTGACCCTCAGGGTTCTTTGAAAAATCGTATATTAAACGAAGTTAAAAACCGCTTACCGTTTGCTAAATGGTATGGAATTCACACTCCGGAAGATCCGGAATACAGTGTATCATATGCAGGTCCTGAAGACTTGCTATGTTTTGGATGCAATCGAAATGCACATTTCTCTGCATTCAATAAAAAATATTATCGACCGACATGTTCATATGATAATTCACTTACATGTCCGTTCGCAAATCGAGCATTTAAATTGCGTCAATATGATGCTATTTCAGAATTTGATTTAGCATTGAAACGACTAGCAGAATATGCTAAGATCATGGAAGACTATGAAGAAGATCGTGGTTACGATTTTACTTACATGGGTCAACCTGTACGTATTTACCAGAAGTTTATTCAGATTGGTTATACAATCATTCCTATTGATAATCCTAGTCTGTTTTTGAATAACTATCGTAAAGCAGATAAAAATAATATAGTAAATGTTATTATTAATATTAGTAACAGTACTACTGTTAACAATATTCTCAACAATGAATAACGAATAACTTTACATTGTGTAAAATTTCAGTTTTTGTCAGATAATTTCAGAATCTCACAGGTAAAGCATTAACCTATTTTAATATGTTAATACTACCAAAAGAGAAAAACAAACCAAAGGTTAATAATCCAAGATTTTTAATCCTATTTGGTAAACCAAAATCAGGTAAAACTACATTATTATCTAAGCTTGATAATTGTCTTATAATTGACTTAGAGGGAGGTTCAGAATTTCTAGAAGCTCTCTCTATTCAAGCTCGTACTATTGAAGATTTAGGTAATATATCTAGAGCAATCAGTGAAGAAATCGCTACAACAGGAAAGAAACCTTATAAATATATTGCTATAGATAATGCTACTAGACTCGAAGAAATATGTTTAGGATATGCTAAAGTTCTGTATTGTCAGACACCAATGGGCAAATCTTATAAGGGAGATGATGTTCGTACATTACCAAATGGTAGCGGATATCTCTACTTAAGAGAAGCAGTTAAAAAAGTAATAAACATGTTTAAAAATCTTTGTGATAATTTTATTCTTATAGGTCATACTAAAGATAAGATGATTAATAAAGATGGTGAAGAGCTTATAGAAATGGCTATAGATTTAGTTGGAAGACTAGGTGATATAGTATGTGGTGAAGCAGATGCTGTTGGTTATGTCTATCGTAAAAAGAACGAAACTATTATATCTTTTGAAGGTGGAGATAATTCAGTAAGAGAAGCTAGAGCTCCTCACTTACGAGGTAAGAAGATAGTTATCGCAGAAAGCGATGAAAATAATGATATTAAAGTTCACTGGGATAAAATTTATTTAGACGAGTGCACAGCCTGATTTAAAAACTTAAAAATATTGAAATTATGACATATAGTAAAGAACGTGCAGCAAATATTAGCAAAAGTGATATTAAGTATATTCCCGCTGGTATTATTGAAAATGTAGTATTGAAGAGTGTAAAAACAGAGGTTTCTCCTAATGGTAATCAATTCTTAGAAATTGTTTTTGAGAAAGATGGAGCAACATTAACTCATACAGAATGGAAACCCACACTTGGTGGATTTGTAACTACAGAAGAACAGCTTCAAACAAAAATGGATAAGCAGTATTCTCGTATGTTGCAGATACTTAACTGTTACTATAAGGATGAAGAGCTTGACTTTAATGGAGAAAGCTTTGAACAGTTTGCTCAGTGGATTACTGATATGCTGAACAAAGTAGATAAGAGTAAAAAACTTAGAGCAAAAATAGTATATAATGATAAAGGATATACTACTTTGCCTAATTATGCTAAGTATACTTTTATTGAGCCTATGGAATTGCCAGAAGGTCAATCATCTTCTATTACTATGCTAAATATTGACCAATTTACAAAGCCTGTTGTAGCAGATAAAGAAGTAAAAAACGACAACCCGTTTAGTGCAACTTCATCTACTACTAATACACAAGCTTTTACAGATAAAACAGACGATCTACCATTTTAATATAAAGTAGATCATTATTAATAAATAAGGGTAGTGTAAAAGCTACCCTTATTCTTTTTTAATCATTAAAACAAATCATCATGGTAGAAATAGAACATATTCAAGATATAGAAAAAGATCAACCTGCAAAGTCTAGTGCAAAAGAACAGAAGCTAAAAGATCCTAAAGATTTAACTACAGAAACTCAAGATACTGATGCATCTGAAGCTACAGAGCATGATGAACAAATTGAAAATCAAGAAGACAATATATATGAAGATAGCACCTTAGTTAATCATAATACAGATGTTCATGATTTAAAGCCTGGAAATAGATTTTATGGTAGTATAAAATATAATAATTCTAAAGGAAAACAACAAGCACAACAAGGTATTTTCTTAGTATTAACTTCAGAAGTAAAAGGAAAGAAAGGACAATCC
>NZ_SSXV01000045.1 GCF_009469595.2 Thauera sp. 2A1
TGGCGCACATCTTTGCGATCGGCGACATCGTCGGCCAGCCCATGCTCGCCCACAAGGCGGTGCATGAGGCGCACGTGGCGGCCGAAGTCGCCGCAGGCCACAAATCCGCCTTCGATGCGACCGTGATTCCGGGCGTGGCCTACACGCATCCGGAAGTGGCCTGGGTCGGCTACACCGAGGCGCAGGCCAAGGCCGAGGGCAAGAAGGTCGACACGGCGAAATTCCCGTGGGCCGCCTCCGGCCGCGCCATCGCCAACGGCGCCGACTACGGCTTCACCAAGCTGATCTTCGACGCCGAGACGCACCGCGTGATCGGCGGCACCATCGTCGGCCCCTCGGCCGGCGACATGATCGGCGAAGTGTGCCTGGCCATCGAGATGGGCGCCGATGCGGTCGATATCGGCAAGACCATCCACCCCCACCCGACGCTGGGTGAAACGGTGGGCATGGCCGCCGAGGTCGCGCATGGAAGCTGCACCGACCTGCCGCCAATGCGAAAGAAGTAAGGCGCCAACCGTGAGGGCGGGCTGAAGCCGTCGGCAATGCGTCGGCCGCGGCGTTTTACTGACGCCAGCCCGTTTCTCCCGGCAGCCGGTTTCTCCCGGCAATCGGAGTGCGCGTTCCCGGCATTTTCGATCGCCGTCCTCCCCCCCACGCAGCAAGTATCCGGCCCTCGGTCAAGCATGTCTTGCACGAGGGCCCGCATTGTCAAAATCGCCCCTACCCCAAGAAATCAGGAGAGTTGAATCATGGAAGACGTCGTCATCGTTGCAGCCGCCCGTACCGCCGTCGGCAAGTTCGGAGGCAGCCTCGCAAAGGTCGCCGCGCCCGAACTGGGCGCGACGGTCATCAAATCCCTGCTTGCCCGCTCCGGCATCAGCGGCGACATGGTCAATGAAGTCATCCTCGGCCAGGTGCTGACCGCCGGCGGCGGCCAGAATCCGGCGCGCCAGGCGGTCATCAAGGCCGGCCTGCCGATCGGTGTGCCGGCTTTCGTCGTCGGCAAGGTGTGCGGCTCGGGGCTGAAGGCCACCCATCTGGCGGCGCAGGCCATCCGCTGCGGCGATGCGGACATCGTGATCGCCGGCGGGCAGGAGAACATGAGCGCCGCACCGCACGTCCTGATGGGCTCGCGCGACGGCCAGCGCATGGGCGACTGGAAGATGGTCGACACCATGATCAACGACGGCCTGTGGGACGCCTACAACCACTACCACATGGGCACGACCGCCGAGAACGTGGCGAAGAAGTATGACATCTCGCGCGCCGAGCAGGACGCCTTCGCCGCGGCCTCGCAGCAGAAGGCCGAGGCGGCGCAGAAGGCCGGTCGCTTCGTGGATGAGATCGTGCCGGTCGAGATCGTCACGCGCAAAGGCACGGTGGTGTTCGATACCGACGAATTCATCAAGCACGGCACCACGGCCGAATCGCTCGCCGGCCTGAAGCCCGCCTTCGACAAGACCGGCTCGGTGACCGCCGGCAACGCCTCCGGCCTCAACGACGGTGCCGCCGCGGTGCTGATGATGTCCGCCAGCAAGGCGCGCGAACTCGGATTGACGCCGCTGGCGCGCATTGCCGGCTATGCTTCGGCGGGCCTCGATCCCACGATCATGGGCATGGGCCCGGTGCCCGCCTCCCGACTGTGTCTGCAGAAGGCCGGCTGGACGGCCGGCGACCTCGATCTGATGGAGATCAACGAGGCCTTCGCCGCACAGGCCTGCGCGGTGAACAAGGAGATGGGCTGGGACACCAGCAAGATCAACGTCAATGGCGGCGCGATCGCCATCGGCCATCCGATCGGTGCTTCGGGATGTCGTGTCCTGGTTACGCTCATCCATGAAATGATTCGCCGCGACGCGCGACGTGGCCTGGCTTCGCTGTGCATCGGCGGTGGCATGGGCGTGGCCTTGGCGATCGAACGATAACCCCGATCCTTTAACACTCAATCAAGGAGACAAGCATGAGCAATTCACGTGTGGCACTGATCACTGGCGGCATGGGCGGTCTGGGCGAAGTCATCTCGACCAAGATGGCTGCGGCCGGCTACAGGGTGGCGGTGACCTACTCACCCGGAAACACCAAGCACGCGGAATGGACGGCGGACATGAAGGCGAAGGGCTTTGACATCGTCGCTGTGCCTTGCGATGTGGCCGACCTCGATTCGTGCGCGCAGGCGGTGGCTGCGGTACGGGCTCAGTTGGGCGAGGTCGACGTGCTGGTCAACAACGCGGGCATCACCCGCGACATGACCTTCAAGAAAATGGATAAGGTCAACTGGGACGCGGTGCTGCGCACCAACCTCGACAGCCTCTTCAACATGAGCAAGCAGGTGGTCGACGGGATGACTGAGCGCGGCTGGGGTCGTGTCATCAACGTGTCCTCGGTCAATGGCAGCAAGGGGGCGTTCGGTCAGACCAACTATTCGGCCGCCAAGGCCGGCGTGCACGGTTTCACCAAGGCGCTGGCGCTCGAAGTGGCCAGGAAGAACGTCACGGTCAACACCATTTCCCCCGGCTACATCGGCACGAAAATGGTCACGGCCATCCCGAAGGAAGTGCTCGATACCAAGATCCTGCCGCAGATCCCGCTGGGACGCCTGGGCAAGCCAGAGGAAGTGGCGGGCCTCATCATCTACTTGGCATCCGAGGAAGCAGCATTCGTGACCGGCGCCAACATCGCCATCAATGGCGGCCAGCACATGCAGTGATCCGCAACGACCAGGACCTGCAGGAGAGCGCAGGTCCGGCCGGCCTTTCCGCCACGCCTCGGGCGCGAGCAGACATGGCCGATTCGCTAACGCCATTCGAAGTCACACAACATTGATGCATTGACGGCGCGGACTGTCGGATCGGCACCGGCGTACCGGCGGCGCGATCCTCATACAAAATCACAGCAGGAGACACCCATGGAAACCGCCATGATCTGGCAGCAGAACTACGATCCGTTCGGCAACATCATATTGTCGTGCCTGGTCGCGTCGATCCCCGTGATCATCATGATGGCCCTGCTCGGGCTGTGGCACGTCAAGGCGCATTACGCTGCGGGATTGGGCCTGATCTCGGCGCTGGTGATCTCGATCTTCGTGTTCGGCATGCCGGCGAAGGTGGCCGCGCTGGCTGCAGGTTACGGCGCCGCGTTCGGGCTGCTGCCGATTGGCTGGATCGTCTTGAACATCATCTTCCTGCACCAACTGACCGAGGAGGATGGTTCGTTCAAAGTGCTGCAGAACAGTCTGTCGAACATTACCGATGACCGACGACTGCAGTTGCTGCTGATCGCGTTCGCGTTCGGCGCATTCTTCGAGGGCGCAGCGGGTTTCGGCACACCGGTGGCCGTCACGGCCGCGCTGCTGATTGGCTTGGGGTTTAAGCCGCTGGCAGCTTCGGGCCTGTCCTTGATCGCGAATACCGCGCCGGTGGCCTACGGCGCCCTGGGCACGCCGGTCATCGCCTTGTCGGCCGTCACCGGGCTGGATCTGCTGCAACTGTCGGGGATGATCGGCCGCCAGTTGCCGTTCTTCTCCCTGCTGGTGCCCTTCTGGCTGATCTGGGCGTTCGCCGGGTTCAAGGCCATGATGGAAGTCTGGCCAGCCATCCTGGTGGCGGGCCTGTCGTTCGCGGTCTCGCAGTTCCTGGTCTCGAACTACCATGGTCCGTGGCTGGTCGATGTCATTGCCGCCATCGTGTCGCTGGTTTCGTTGGTGCTGTTCCTCAAGGTCTGGAAGCCGAAGAAGATCTGGACTTCGACTGCGCTGAAGGGTCATGAGCAGGACTCGGGCACACCCGACCTTGAAAGCGAGAAGCCGGTCGGGCATGAAGCCGACGCCGCAGCCGCGATCTTCGCCAAACAGGACCGTCGCGCGATCGTGCTCGCCTGGATGCCGTGGGCGATCCTAACGGTGTTCGTCTTCGTCTGGGGCGTCCCCGACATCAAGAAGGCGCTCGACGGCATCTCGGTCGTCAAGATCCCGTTCGAGGGCCTGCACAACGTGATCGAGAAGGTGCCGCCGGTGGCACAGACGCCGCACAAGGAAGCAGCGATCTACAACTTCAACTACCTGTCGGCCACGGGCACCGGGATCCTGCTCGCCGCCCTGATTGCCGGCCTGTTGATGCGCTACTCGTTCGCCGACCTGTTGCGTATCTACCTGCGCACGCTGTGGCGCGTGCGCTACTCGCTGCTGACCATCGTGCTGATGCTGGCGCTCGGCTACCTGACCCGCTATTCGGGTCTCGATGCGACGCTGGGGCTGGCCTTCGCGCTGACGGGTCCCTTCTATCCGATGTTCGGTACCCTGCTCGGCTGGCTGGGCGTGGCGATCACAGGTTCGGACACCGCGTCGAACGTGCTCTTCGGCGGCCTGCAAAAGGTCACGGCGCAGCAGCTCGGACTCGATCCGGTGCTGATGGCCGCGGCGAACAGCGCCGGCGGCGTAATGGGCAAGATGATCGACGCGCAGTCGATCGTCGTCGCCAGTACCGCCACGCGCTGGTTCAATCACGAGGGTGACATCCTGCGCTACGTTTTCTTCCATTCGGTAGCGTTGGCGGTCCTCGTCGGTGGCCTCGTGACGCTGATGGCGTATGTTTCGCCGTTCACCAAGCTCGTATATTGATGTGTTGTCTTCCGGGGCCCGCAATGCCGACCGCGAGGGCGCGTGGATCGCAATCGACGAGAACCAGCGCTTGGCGCTGGAGCCAGCCGGCGGCGGGGCAGAGGGCCGGTTCCAAGATTGAAAACAGAGAGGAGTTGAGTTCATGGCTTTGCTGATCGGAGTCCCGCGCGAGACCGCGTCTGGCGAAAAACGCGTAGCGACCGTTCCCGAGGTGGTGGGCAAGCTCATCAAGCTGGGCTTCTCGGTTGCGGTGGAAAGCGGCGCCGGCGCCGCGGCGAACTTCAGCGACG
>NZ_SSXV01000046.1 GCF_009469595.2 Thauera sp. 2A1
GTTTGGGTCTGGTGTCGCTGCTCGATACGACGCGACGGCTCCAGTGTCTTTCATGAACCGCCGTATGCGGAACCGCACGTACGGTGGTGTGAGAGGGCGACGGGGGTGACCCCGTCCCCTACTCGATGTGCTGCGTGATGTGCGTCAGCTTGCGTGGCTTTCCGCGGCTGTTTACCTTTCGCATATCGAAGATGCCGAGGAGGAATGGGAATGGATCAGCGCTACCTGGACGATCTCGCGCCCGGACAGAGGTTCGTCACACCAGGGATCACCCTCACCGAGGCCGAGATCATCGACTTCGCCTTGCGCTACGACCCCCAGCCGTTCCACCTGGATGTGGTGGCCGCGGCTCAGTCGCCTTATGGCGGCCTGATCGCCAGCGGGTTCCAGACTTTTGCGCTGTGTTTCCGCTTGTTCATCCAGAGCGGCATGCTGCAGAAGAGCAGTATCGGGTCGCCCGGTTGCGACGAACTGCGCTGGTATGCCCCGGTCAGGCCTGGCGATACGCTGCATTCCGAAGTTGAAGTGCTCGACGTCCGCCCGTCGAGGACTAAGCCCGACCGTGGCATCGCGCGCCTGCAATACCGTGCGCTGAATCAGCGTGGCGAAGTGGTGGCAGGTTTCATCGGCAACCACCTCCTGTTGCGCCAGCTCGCCTGATCGCCCGTCTTGCGGCACCGAAGCTTTCTCGCAGAACCCGATCTTCTCGCGCCATGACCAATGTGCTGCCGCCGGTGCGTTATCGCATCCGCCCCCATCGCCCCGACGCCCATCTGTTTGCGGTCGACTGCATCGTTGCCGATCCCGATCCGGCTGGACAGGTTTTCCGCCTGCCTGCCTGGATTCCCGGCAGCTACATGATCCGCGAGTTCGCGCGCAACATCGTCAGCCTGCGGGCGAGCGTGGGTGGCGAGGCGGTCGCATTCGAAAAGCTGGACAAACATAGCTGGCGAGTCGAGCCGCTGGCGCAGGGGGCAGTGCTTACGCTGAGCTACGAAGTCTATGCGTGGGATCTCTCGGTGCGCGCGGCGCACCTGGACTCGACGCATGGATTCTTCAACGGGACCAGCGTCTTTCTTGCGCCGGATGGCCGATCGAACCGGCCCTGCCTGGTCGATATCCAGCGCCCGGACGGCAACGAATATCGCGACTGGCGGGTGGTGACGGCGCTGCCGCGCGCGCGCGACGCAGCTGGTGCGGCCTGGATTTACGGCTTCGGCATGTACCGGGCGGAGGACTACGACGAGCTGATCGATCATCCGGTCGAGATGGGGCGCTTCGCGCTGGCCCAATTCGAGGCTGGTGGCGTACGACACGATATCGCGCTGACCGGGCGCCACGACTGCGACACCGAGCGCCTCGCCGCAGACCTGCAACGTGTCTGCAACTGGCAGATTGACCTGTTCGGAACACCGCCGCCGATGGACTACTACGCCTTCCTGACCATGGTGGTCGGCGAAGGTTATGGCGGGCTGGAGCATCGCGCTTCGACGGCCCTGATCGCCAGTCGCAATGATCTGCCGTGGAAGGGCATGCAAGGGCTGCCCGATGGCTACAAGTCCTTCCTCGGCTTGTGCAGCCACGAATACTTCCATACGTGGAACGTCAAGCGCATCAAACCGGCTGCATTCACGCCCTACGATCTGGCGAACGAGAACTACACCCGCTTGCTGTGGGCGTTCGAAGGCTTCACCTCCTACTATGACGACCTGGCGCTCGTGCGCTCGGGCGTCATTGCCCTGGAGGATTATCTCGGCCTGCTCGGCAAGACGATCTCCAACGTGCTTCACACGCCCGGGCGGATGAAGCAGAGTGTTGCCGATTCCTCGTTCGACGCCTGGATCAAGTACTACCGGCAGGACGAGAACTCGCCCAACGCCATCGTCAGCTACTACGCCAAGGGTGCCCTGATCGCACTGGCACTCGACCTCGAATTGCGCGCGGCGACGGGCGGCCGGGGCGCGCTTGACGATCTGATGCGCTTGCTGTGGCAGCGTCACGGGCAGACCGGCGTGGGGGTGCCTGAGGACGGCATCTTCGACGCCGTCGCCGAGGTAGGCACCACCTACGGGAGCGCATCGCTCGGCAGGCGCCTGTCACGTTGGCTGAAGAATGCGGTGGAGGGCACCGACGACCTGCCGCTGCCTCGCCTGCTGAAGACCTTTGGCGTCGACTATCGCGCCGAGGCGGCCGGCAAGGGGCCGACGCTCGGCATCAAGCTCGTTGCGGGCGCGGGCGCGGGCGCGGGCGCGGGCGAGGCCAGAATCGCCAACGTGTACGAGGGAGGCGCCGCGCAGACGGCCGGGTTGTCGGCGGGTGATGTGCTGGTGGCACTGGACGGCTTGCGGATTTCGCCTGGCGGCCTCGACGCCAGCCTCTCCCGACATGCCGTCGGCGACATTGTCGAGATCCACGTGTTCCGGCGCGACGAGCTGATGCGTTTCAGTGTCGCACTTGCCGCGCAGCCAGCCGACTCGATTTCACTCAAGCTTGTCCCGCGACCGGGCGAGAGGGCGGGGCGCCTGCGTCGCGGCTGGCTCGGCGGCTGATCAGGCGGGCGACTCCCGGGCGTCGTTGCGCCGCATCACGACGCGCAACAAGCTCCCGAAGAGCACCGTGGCGACGATGGTCGCCAGCACGCAGCCTTCCCAGAAACCGGCAACCGAGGGCGCAGCGACACGCCATGGCGCATGAAAGCTGAGCCAGTAGCCGCCGCTCAGGCCGATGCCCCAGAAACAGAGCGTGTGCAGCACCATCGGCAGCAGCGTCACCTTGTAGCCACGCAATGCGTGCGCAGCGAGCGTCTGCAGACCGTCAAAGGCCTGGTAAAGGCACAGGTAGAAGACCAGGCCCAGGGCTAGCTTCCGTACGGTGGGATCGACCGTCGAATAGGCGATGACGGGTTCGCGGACGAGCCACAGCACGGCGCCGATGACCAACGCAAAGCTGCCTGCCAGGCTCAGTCCTACCTGCGCAGTGGCACGCGCGCGCTTCCAGTCATGCGCGCCGGCAGCTTGTCCGACAAGCACTAGCGTCGAGATCGACAGGGCCAGCGGCACCATGTAGATCAGCCCCGTCAGGTTGGCGACGACGCGATGGCCGGCGACGGTTTCGGCTCCCAGTTGTGCAACGAAGATGGCGATCAGCGTGAAGGAGGTGATGTCGATGAAAGTTGACAGACCCATGGGCACGCCGAGGCGGAGCAGGGCGGAAAGTGCGCGTGGTCTCGGAGCCTGCCAGTGGGTGAAGATGCGATACGGCCGGTAGGCCGGGTTGCGCACCAGGTAGATCAGGCCACAGCCGACTGCCAGCCAGCTCACGATCGCGGTCGACACCCCGCAGCCCGTGCCGCCAAGCTCGGGCAAGCCGAAGGCGCCGTTGGTCAACGACCACGCAAGCGGGAGATGCGCGGACGTGACGATCGCACTGATGGCCATCAGCGCCCTGGGCCGACCCACTGCATTGTTGAAGGCGTAAAAGGTGCGATAAAGCAGCACGGCCGGAAGGCCGAAGGCGGTGGCCTGCAGATAGGCGCGCGCCCTGGCGGCGACCTCCGCCGGTACGCTCGCCAACTGCAGCAAGGGTTCAGGAAACGCGAGTGCGAGGGTGCCCGGCAGGGCGAGCATCAGGGCAAGCCAAAGTCCTTGCTGCAATGCCGGACCGATTTCTTCGGATCGTCCCGCGCCGTAGTGGTGGGCGACCGTCGGCGAAACGGCCTGCAGGGTGCCCGTCAGCAGCATGACGACTGAGACATAGAAGCTGCTGCCGATGGCAATGCCGGCAAGGTCGGCCGTGCCGTAGCGTCCGGCGATGATGGTGTCGGCGATCATCATGATCACCGACAGCACCTGTGCGATCAGCACGGGCCAGGCGTGATGCAGCAGTTGGCGCGCGATCGCTGCCGACGTGACTGGATTGGCCGTGGCGGCCGCGGCGCCCTCGCTCAATTCGCGGCAGGCTGGCGCAGCAGCTTGCCGCGCCAGTAGCGCCAGGCAAGGAAGGCGAACAGGGAGCCCATGATCAGCCAGAAACCCAGGCCCTGCCAGAAGGCGATCGGATCGGTCGCGAGGAAATAGTCGCGGGGAGGACGCACGAAGTGAACGCGCCCCTCGATCAGGGCGCGCGCTGCCAGACCGGCACTTGCCAGGGTGGGCGCGAACCAGACGAGCAGCCCGACGCCGGTGATCACGCGGTCGAGCAGGGGCGTTGGGCGACTGCGCGGCATATACACGCTTTCGACGCCATACCAGATCGACAGGATGAAGCCGACGAGGGCGGTGAGCGGCGCGATGGCCAGTGCAGCGCCAAGCAGGGTCGCGGCCAGCATGAAGGGGGCGCCTTCGAGCGGTTCCACATGGGCCCACAGATCGGCGAGGGAGGCGAACAGCCAGTAGCTGGCGGGGAGGGCAACCAGGAGAAAGAGCAGGGCAGCTGTTCCGCGGCGGCGCATCTGGTCGCCGGGTGCGGTGGAGGGAGATTCGGGATGGGACGACGCGATTTGTGGCATGGGCTGGGCCCGGAAAGGCGAACGGATGCGGTCGAGAAGTGTACTACGGTCGGGACGGCAAGCCTCAGAGCCTGAGAAGCATTTGATTTCCGCAAGCCGAGTAACTGACATGCGATGAGACCCAGTGGCGCGCGATGCGCAGGTGCGGTGGGGTGTTCGAGGCCCAGCCAAGCGTCTGTGAGGGCAGATCCGGGGTCTTCAGGAGGCGGGTTTTCATTTCGGGCACCTCTTATGCCAGCGCTGCGGCGATTTTGGACGCACCGCTACCTCGACC
>NZ_SSXV01000047.1 GCF_009469595.2 Thauera sp. 2A1
TCAGGGCCAGCAGACATCGGGTCTGCACAACAGGCCGGATATAAGACTGCAGCCAGATCCTCAAGCGTCAAATGCAAACTTCACTTGCCAAACCGGGAGGCGTCCATATAAGCGGGCTTGACCGCGATAACCCAGCCGAATCGCAACCATGCCCCAACCAGCAATCCAGCTCGAGCCGCGCTATCCTCGATTCATGTCCGATCCAACCGGGGACCCAAAACGATGTCCGACGCTCCCGTTCCCGCCGGCGCAAAGCGCTGGCCCAATGTGCCGGCCTGCTACGGCTGGCTGTCGCTCGACCGCCGCGGCGGCTGGCGCCTGCAGGGCGAACAGCTGACCCACGCAGGCCTCGTCGCCTTCCTCAACGCTCATTACGAAGCCGATGAACTCGGCGCCTGGCTGGTCAACAACGGCCCGCAGAAAGTCTTCGCCCGCCTCGACTACACGCCCTGGGTGCTGAGGCTGGAGGCCGACGGCCGCATCAGCACCCACACCGGCATCGACGCCGGGCCGGTCGACGCGCTCTATCTCGACGAGGAAGGCAGCGCGCTGCTGCACACCGCGCACGGCATCGGCCTGCTCGACGACCGAGACCTGCCACGCCTGCTGGCAGAATGCCGCCTCGCCGACGACAGCCCGGCGGACGACGACACGCTGATGGCGCTGATGACCGGCCCTGAAGCGGAACGGCCGCGGGTGCGCTGGCGCGAGCTGCCGCTGCAGCCGATCCGGCGCAACGATGTCGCCGCGCGCTTCGGCTTCGTGGCGGACCCCGCGCCTGCTGCGGAACCATGAGCGACGCCGACGCACCGACTCCGCCCGCCACCGCGAGCTTCCGCTTCTACGAGGAGCTGAACGATTTCCTCGCGCCGCAGCATCGCCGCCACGAATTCCAGGCGTGCTGCGCGCGGGCGGCGACGGTCAAACACATGATCGAGGCGCTCGGCGTACCGCACACCGAGGTGGAGCTGGTGCTGGTCAATGGCGAATCGAGCACCTTCGACCGCCTGCTGCGCGACGGCGACCGGGTGTCGGTCTATCCGCGCTTCGAGACCTTCGACATCACGCCGCTGCTGCGCGTACGCGAGCATCCACTGCGCGAAACGCGCTTCATCGCCGACGCCCATCTCGGCGGCCTCGCCCACCTGCTGCGCCTGACCGGCTTCGACACGCTCTACGACAACCACTACGCCGATGAAGAGATCGAGCTCATCGCCGGACGAGAACACCGCATCGTGCTGACGCGCGACCGCGAGTTGCTCAAGCGCCGCACCATCACCCACGGCTGCTTCGTGCATGCGCTGAAACCCGCGCTTCAGATCGCCGAAATCTTCGAGCGCCTCGACCTCGCGCGCAGCGCGCGGCCCTTCACGCTTTGCCTGGAGTGCAATACGCCGTTGCGCGCGATCGACAAGGCCGCGATCGAGGATCGCTTACCCGAGGGCGTGCGCGAACGCCACCAGCGCTTCAGCACCTGCGATGGCTGCCAGCGCATTTTCTGGGAAGGCTCGCACTGGCAGCGCATGCGGCGGCTGGTGGAGACGCTGTTGGCGCAGCCGGATTGAAGATCCGGCTCCTGCGATTTGGCGGCGCTGCATGTGGATGCGATCGGCTGGCACTGTCGCAGTGCGGCCAGGAACAGTACGCCAGCAAACCGGCATTCCACGCGGGTGCCGCCGTCCTCGCTCTCGTAGAGCTGAAATTCGCCGGGTTGGGGGTTTGGAGGTCGGTCATCGTCGATCTCAGCCCACCAACCTCGAGAGCTGTGGATCATTGCGCAGCAGCAGGCACCAGCGCGCAACGGCGGACAGCTCGGCAGCCGGATCCGTCATTTCGCGAATTCGGCCACGTACCTCCGTCAACTTGGCTTTGGCTGCCGGGTTATTCCCTGCTCCGCAGCGTGCCTTGGCCTTGTGGAAATCCTCGATCAAGCCATTCACCCTTTGCCAGACCTTGCGGCGTGCTTCGGCGAGGGGAACATGCTCGTTGAGCTTCAGGCGCTTGACCGTTTCTTGAACACGCTGCTGCTCCCAGTCTGATGCACCCGGCGCAGGGATGACTTTGCCCTCCTCGTCAAACGCGATCAAAGAGACATCGTCATCGTCAATGGGATCAAGCAGGTAACGCGCTTCCGACTCTTCGCAAGGCGCGGCGTAGGTCGAACACAGCGAGCCTTGCTGCAATGGAAACCAGCCGCCCTTTTTGCGATTCCCCACGTTACCGCACGCCCGGAAATTCATGTAATCGAAGGCCAGCCACCAGTAGCCATCGCGTTCCGCGCCATCCAGCGCCTTGGCTTCTTTCTTGGGCCGGAAATGCTCCACGTCGTAGTGCGAATACAGCTCTCGCACCTCGGAAAACCAACACTTGCGGGCGGACAGCGCCAACAGCCATTCTTTCAAGGCACCCCAGTGCCCGCCATTGGCGTCAATCAGCGCATTGCGCTCATCGCGCTTGCCAGCGGCTTCCAATGCCGCCATCTGGGCGACGAGCTGCTTCGACTTTGCCAGCCATGCGTCCCATTGCGCCTGCGTCCACGGTGTCCAGCCCGGGATGTTGGTGTCTGTTGGCTTCTTGTGCTCCAAATCAATGAAGATCACTCGCCCCCTCCTCTCGCAGGATTTCACCGATGATGTCGTCGGCGATGCGGTCCTGCTCAGCCTGCTCCTCGGGCGTAAGCGTCGGTTTGCGGAACTTGCGGTGCTGCGCCATCTTGCGTACGAACAAGGCGTAATCCGGGTCACGAAAATCGGCCGTGGAAAAACCCAGGTCAGCCAGCTCGGCCGAAAGGCGGGAAAGCTCGGCGTCTTCCTCTGCCGTGCGGGGCGACTTCACGAACAACTCGTTGCGGCGGAACAGGCGCCGCTCGGTTTCGATGTCCAGCGTCGATGACAGGCCAAACAGGTCGCTCTTGAGCAGCCCGGTCACGCCCATGCCCTGCGGGTGCTCGTCGGGCACCTCCACGACGGTACGCTGGCCCTGACGGCGCAGGATGTGCACCTGCTCGCGCTTGAGGCTGCCGACCATCATCGGGTCATGGGTGGTGATGAGAATCTGCGACTCGCCGTGCATCAAGTTGCCTTCGTCGCCGCTCAGCACCCCTTCGATGTCGTCGAAGTAGCGCAGCTTCCAGATCGGGTTCAGGTGCGTATCCGGCTCGTCGAGCAGGAACAGGCAGTGGTCTTCGCGGGTGATGCGCATCAGGCCCAGCACAGTGAGCATTTGCAGCTCGCCTTCGGAGAGCTGGGTGAAGCTCACCTTGCCGCCGTGTTCGTCGCGCTTCTTCACAGTGATGCGCACCTCGTCGATCAGGTCACCGATGTAGGCGCCTTCGGCGTAGCGGAAGAAGCTGTCTGTGCCGCCCACCAGTTCGCCCAGCTGCTGGAGCTTGGCGTGGCTGGGCACGAACAGGTAAAGCTGTTTCTGCTTCTCGGAGCGGCCGCGAAAATCGATCTGCTTGGTGGCCTCCTGCTCGATGGGTGCCCACGCCACCTGCCACAGTTTGTCGAGGAACTCGCTGACCACATTGCCGCGCGCATACCAGAAGCGCGGGTCGCCCTCGTTCAGCTCGTTCTCGTCGAACTTGCCGCCGCGGCGCTTTTCGCGCAGGCGGTGCGGCTCCTTCAGCACGAACAGCGCGGATTCCAGCGACTCGATGTGCAGGTTCTTCAGGACCTTCTGGAATACCGGGTCATCCGACAGCAGGCAGGCTAGCAGCACCAACTGGCTGTGGCCACCGCGGCAGTAGAACAGCCGGCGCAGGCGGTCGTCGCCGGCCTGCTTCAGCCGGGCTTCGCGGCGGCGTTTGGCCTCTTCCAGGGCGCGGATGTCCGCCTCGCTGGCAGTGAAGTTCTCCAGCAACTGTTCGGGCAACACCTCGTCGGCCGTAATCTCCTGGCGCTGGTTGAAACGGCGCTGGTGCTCCTGGAACAAGGCCTCGATGCGCTCGTTGCGACCGGAATAGTAGGCAAAGATGTGCGAGGGCAGCAGCTCGCGGTTCTTCAGCAAATGGCCTTGCGACTCGCTCTTGCCATCCACCCACACGTAGGGCCGTTTCTGTTTGACGGTATCGGCCTGTAGGCGCACCGTGTGGCCGCGGATCTCGTATTCCAGCGTGTAGTCGAGCGCGGCATCGCGGTCGAGATCCACGTCGCGGAAGAGGGTGATCAGCGCCTCGATCAGGTTGGACTTGCCGGTGCCGTTCTGGCCGATCAGGGCATGGCTGCGGATGGACTTGGGCGCCGCATCTGCAGCCATGCCCGGCATGGGCGAGAGCTGCGTCGCGAAGTCGATCACCACGTCCCGCAGATTGCGGAAGTGCGGAATGGCCAGGTGCCGCAGTTGCATGTTCAGGCCCCTGCCGCTGCGGCGGCCTTTTCGCGCACCTCGGCCACCGCAGGCTCGGCAATCCAGCCGTGCGCCACTTCGGTCTTGAGTTGCGCGTAGAAGGCGTCGATCTCGCCGCCGAAGCGCTGCCACAGGTCGCGGGCCGACATCTCGCCGTTGTGACGCACAAGAAGCGTGGCCAGCGGGGCCTGGGCTTTCACGTCGGGCGGGGCCCTCTGGGTCAAGATAGTTGTCGCCTCGATAGAATCTGAACCCCGAGGGCGATAACGGAAGAACGAAGTGGCCAGATACGGACAAGCATTCAAGGACAAAGCGGTCGCACGGTTGTTGCCCCCGGA
>NZ_SSXV01000048.1 GCF_009469595.2 Thauera sp. 2A1
ATCACGGTCGCATCGAAGGCGGATTTGTGGCCTGCGGCGACTTCGGCCGCCACGTGCGCCTCATGCACCGCCTTGTGGGCGAGCATGGGCTGGCCGACGATGTCGCCGATCGCAAAGATGTGCGCCACGTTGGTGCGCATCTGTGCATCCACCGGGATGAAGCCGCGCTCGCCGACGATCACGCCCGCCTTGTCGGCGCCGATCTTTTTGCCGTTGGGCGAGCGGCCCGCCGACTGCAGGATCATGTCGTAGCGCACCGGCCCGGCCGGTGCGGCGTCGCCTTCGAACGTCACATACAGGCCATCGTCCTTCGCCTCGACGGCGACGGTCTTGGTCTTGAGCATGATCTTGTCGAAGCGGTGCGCGTTCTGCTTTTCCCACACCTTGACCGCGTCGCGGTCCGGGCCCTGCATCAGGCCGTCGAGCATCTCGACCACGTCGATGCGCGCGCCCAGCGTGGAATACACCGTGGCCATCTCCAGGCCGATGATGCCGCCGCCGATCACCAGCATCTTCTGCGGCACCTGGCGCAGCTCGAGCGCGCCGGTCGAATCCACGATGCGCGGATCGCGCGGCAGGAAGGGCAGGTGCACCGCGGCCGAACCGGCGGCGATGATGCACTGCTTGAACTTCACCACCTTCTTCGCGCCGGTCTTGTCCTGCGCGCCGCCGGTCGTCTCCTCGACTTCCAGGTGATGCGGGTCGAGGAAGCTGCCGTAGCCGCGGATGATGTCGACCTTGCGCGCCTTGGCCATGCCCGAGAGCCCGCCGGTGAGCTTGCCGATCACGCCGTCCTTGTGCTTGCGAAGTGCATCGACATCGACCGACGGCTTGGCGAACTGGATGCCGGCCGTATGCACATGCTCGGCCTCCTCGATCACCGCGGCGACGTGCAGCAGCGCCTTGGACGGGATGCAGCCCACGTTCAGGCACACGCCACCGAGTGTCGAATAGCGCTCGATGATCGCCGTCTTCAGACCCAGGTCCGCGGCGCGGAAGGCGGCCGAGTAGCCGCCGGGGCCGGCGCCGAGCACGACCATGTCGTACTCGACATCGGCCGCGCCGCCGTGCGCGGCCGCCGCCGGGGCGGCGACCGGGGCCGCTGCGGGTGCCGCGGCCGGGGCAGGCGCTGCGGCTGCGGCACCGGCCGCCTCGATCTTCAGCAGCACCGCACCTTCGCCGACCTTGTCGCCCAGATTGACGAGCACTTCCTTGACCACGCCGGCGGCCGAGGAGGGCACGTCCATGGTGGCCTTGTCGGACTCGAGCGTGCAGATCGCATCGTCCACGTTGATGCTGTCGCCGACCTTCACGAACAGCTCGATCACCGGCACCGCATCGAAATCGCCGATGTCCGGCACCTTCACTTCCACGAGACTCATGGCGATCTCCTTACAGCATCACGCGGCGGAAGTCCGCCAGCAGTTGCGCGAGGTACACGTTGAAGCGGGTGGCCAGCGCGCCGTCGATGACGCGGTGATCCGCGGTCAGCGACATCGGCAGCGTGAGCCGCGGCACGAACGCCTTGCCGTCCCACACCGGCTTCATCACCGACTTGTTCACCCCGAGGATGGCCACTTCGGGCGCATTGACGATGGGCGCGAAGTAGGTGCCACCGATGCCGCCCAGCGAGCTGATCGTGAAGCAGGCCCCCGACATGTCGGCCGGACCGAGCTTGCCGTCGCGCGCCTTCTTGGCCAGCGCGCCGGTCTCGGCGGCGATGTCGAACACGCTCTTCTTGTCGGCGTCCTTCACCACCGGCACCACCAGGCCGTTGGGGGTGTCGGCCGCAAACGCGATGTTGAAGTACTTCTTGTAGACCAGGTTGTCCCCATCGAGGCTGGTGTTGAACTCGGGGAACTCCTGCAGCGCGCGCACCGAGGCCTTGATGATGAAGGCGAGCATGGTGAGCTTCTTGCCCGATTTCTCGTACTCCTTGTTCATCTGCACCCGGAAGGCTTCCAGGTCGGTGATGTCGGCGTCCTCGTGGTAGGTCACCGCCGGGATCATCACCCAGTTGCGGGCGAGGTTCTGGCCGGAGATCTTCTTGATGCGCGAGAGCGGCTTGACTTCGATCTCGCCGAACTTGGCGAAGTCGACCTTGGGCCACGGCAGCAGATCGAGGCCACCCAACTGAGCACCCCCCAGGGACGCACCCGCGGCCGCAGCCGCCGGGGTCTTGCCCGGGACCACGCCGCTGGTCATTGCCGCCTTGATGAAGCCGGCGACGTCTTCCTTGAGGATGCGACCCTTCGGACCGGTGGCCTTGACCTGGCCGAGATCGACGCCGAGCTCGCGGGCGAACGCACGCACGGACGGGCTGGCGTGCACCTTGCCGCCGACCTTGACCGCGGACGGCGCCGCGGCCGGCATCGCCGCCGGGGCGCTGGCGGCGGGACCGCCGTCGGCCAGCGGGGCCGGCGAGGGGGCCGCGACCGCCGCGGGCGCGGCGGCAGCCGGTGCGACCGGGATCGCGGCGGCAGCACCGCCCGCGGTCTCGAGCTTGAGCAGCACGCTGCCTTCGCCGACCTTGTCGCCGACGCTGACCAGCACTTCCTTCACCACGCCGGCATGCGAGGACGGCACGTCCATGGTGGCCTTGTCGGATTCGAGCGTGGCGATGGCGTCATCGACCTTGATCGTGTCGCCGACCTTCACGAACAGCTCGATCACCGGCACGGCGTCGAAGTCGCCGATGTCGGGCACCTTGACCTCGACCACGCCACCGGCCACAGCCGGGGCGGCCGCAGTCGCCGGCGCCGCAGCCGCAGCCGGAGCAGGGGCGGGCGCAGCAGCCGGAACCGGTGCAGGGGCGGCAGCGGGCGCGCTCGCAGCGGCGCCAGCCGCCTCGACCTTGATCAGCACGCTGCCCTCGGACACCTTGTCGCCGATATTGACCCGCACTTCCTTGACCACGCCGGCGGCCGAGGACGGCACGTCCATCGTCGCCTTGTCCGATTCGAGCGTCGCGATCGCGTCATCGACGGCGATCGTGTCGCCGACCTTCACGAACAGCTCGATCACCGGCACCGCGTCGAAGTCGCCGATGTCCGGAACCTTCACTTCAATGAGTTGGCTCATGTTCTTGTCTCCTTGCGCGCTCAGACCGACATCGGGTTCGGCTTGGCCGGGTCGAGGTTGTACTTGACCATCGCCGCGGCGACCTTGTCGCGGGCGATCACGCCCTCATCGGCCAGCGCCTTGAGCGCCGCCAGCGTCACCCAGTGCCGATCCACCTCGAAGAAGTGGCGCAGGTTCTCGCGCGTGTCCGAGCGCCCGAAGCCGTCGGTGCCCAGCGTGACGTAGGTGTTCTTCACGAACGGACGGATCTGCTCGGGGAACAGGCGGATGTAGTCGGTGGCGGCGATGACCGGGCCCTGCGCGCCGTCGAGCTTCTGCGCGACGTGCGACGTGCGGGGCGCTTCCATCGGGTGCAGCAGGTTCCAGCGCTCGACCGCCTGGCCGTCGCGGGCGAGCTCGTTGAAGCTCGGGGCGCCCCACAGGTCGGCTTCCACCCCCCAGTCGGCCTTGAGCAGGTCGGCCGCGGCGATCACCTCGCGCAGGATCGTGCCCGAACCCATCAACTGCACGCGCGGACCGCTGCTGTCGGTGCCCTTGCGCAAGGCATACAGGCCCTTGAGGATGTCGGCTTCCGCGCCCACCGGCATCTCGGGATGTTCGTAGTTCTCGTTCATCACCGTGATGTAGTAGTAGATGTCCTCCTGCTCGGCGAACATGCGGCGCAGGCCGTCCTGCACGATCACCGCGACCTCGTACTGGAAGGTCGGGTCGTAGCTCACGCAGTTGGGGATCATGTTGGCCATCAGCAGGCTGTGGCCGTCCTCGTGCTGCAGGCCTTCGCCGTTGAGCGTGGTGCGCCCGGCGGTGCCCCCGATCAGGAAGCCGCGGGTGCGCTGGTCGGCGGCCGCCCAGCACAGGTCCATCGTGCGCTGCAGGCCGAACATCGAATAGAAGATGTAGAACGGGATCATCTGCACGCCGTGCACACTGTACGCGGTGCCCGCGGCGATCCAGTCGGCCATCGCGCCGGCCTCGTTGATGCCTTCCTGCAGCACCTGGCCGGTCTTGCTCTCCTTGTAGAACATGAGCTGGTCATGGTCCTCGGGGACGTAGTTCTGGCCTTCCTGGTTCCAGATGCCGTACTGGCGGAACATGCCTTCCATGCCGAAGGTACGGCTCTCGTCGGGCACGATCGGCACGATGTGGCGGCCGAGCTGCTTATCCTTCAGGAGCGTGTTCATGATGCGCACGATCGCCATCGTGGTCGACAGCTCGCGGCCTTCGCCCGAGGCCTTCAGCAGCGCGGCGAAGGTCTCCAGCGCGGGCACGGCCAGCGGCGCGGCCTTGGTGCGGCGCTGGGGCAGGAAGCCGCCCAGATCCATGCGCCGCTGCATCATGTACTTGTATTCGGGCGAGCCTTCGGCGAACTTCAGGTAGGGCAG
>NZ_SSXV01000049.1 GCF_009469595.2 Thauera sp. 2A1
CAAAAAGGTAGATAGTTAGAAATAGAACCTAGTAGCGAAGATGTTCTGGTGGAAGGTTCTATAGAAGAATAGATACAATAGCCAGAAAAAGAAGTACAGGATATTATAGCCAGAGAAGAAAAAGTTGATGTAACTGTAGACGATGTTAGTCACATAGAAGATAGCACACCTTCTCCACAAGAGCTAGAATAGGAAGATATACGTAACAGAACTTTATAGAATCCTGATGAAGTATCTGGTGTTAGTGAACAAACATCTGAAGAAGTACCAGAAATTGCTGTAGCTACAGATGCTCAAGAAGCAAATGAAGAACAGAACACTAATACAAAAGATAAAAGTAATCCAGTACCACCAACTCCAACTCAAGTAGAAGACAGCAAGCCTGCTCAGGATGCTCCTACTATAACTATAGTTGATGGAGGTATATATGTAAATGATGGAACTACTTTTATATCTGATGAAGTATTGGCAGCAGAAGCTCAAATGCTAGAAGATACTTCTACTGAAGTATATGGAGAAACTGGCTACGCTAATATGAAACCTGAAACTGTTACTAATAACTCTGATGCATTGAGTAATAGAAAGGTATAGAAAGTAAAACATGTTTCTAACACGTTTTTCTTCCAACCAGATGCTGCATCTCCAATGAATATTACTGTGAATGGTAAACCTATTACTTTTACTAATAGTAAAGGAGAAGTAATACCTGTATTACCAGGAAAAGAATTATCTAAAAGACTTTTAAAGAACGGTTGGATAAATTCTGTAAATGCTTATTATATAGTAACTAACCATAGATACGGAGACACTTCTCCATATATGCAAGCTATTCACTTAGTATTAGAAGATACTGATGGAGTAATGATAGCTTCTCTAAGAACTCCAGATTATGTAGATAAAGAAATAGCATCTGGTAATTATAATTCTGAACAAGTTCAGTAGTTACAAAAGTAGAAAGAAAAGTTAATAGAAATTAGGCAACAGATAGTAAATGCTTACCTTGGTAGTAATAAAACTATACCTACTACTATTATAAAGTCTGTTAAACCAGCTAAATTAAGAATAAGTAATGGAGAATTTAATAACCAAAAATCTCCAGAAGGAGCTCCTGTAAGACGTAAACTTACAGAAGTTAATGACTTTGGATTAGAACAAAATAACGTAAGAAAGTTAGATCAACAAGTAAAGGAATTGCAAATTGGTTATGGTACTGGTTCTGTAGAAGACTTTGTTACTGAACCTTTTGTTATTCGCAAATTAGGGTCTAATGACGAATTAGCGAGTAATGGTGTTGGTAGATCTGGAGCATTATATATATTCCCAAAAGCAGAACAAACACCTAATGGTTCTATAGCTCCTATTCAATTATCTATACATAAATTAGATTATGATATTTATGGAGATGAAGTTGAATTGGGAAAAGACGGTAAAGTAAATTCTTTAGCTGAATTAGCATATAAGTTGTTAATCGGTAAAATAAAACTTGGTGGTGCTGAGCAAGATGTACTTAATATAATTGTTAATAATGGACCAAAGACTTTAATAAGTGAAGAAATAGGACAAAAATATCCATTCTTAATGGATAAAATGCTCTATTACTAGTCTGAAGAAGGTAACACACATGTACAATTTGCTGTAAGAAATTCTAATGGTAAACACATAAAAGTAGAATTTGATCCTAGTAGAGCTTCAGAATCTCAACATAAATTAGCTATAAGAAAAATAGCTAAAGATCTGCATTGGAATACCGATAAGTATGCTTTATTAGAACCTATATCAGATAGTATTATTCGACTAGCTACTTCTTACTTTAAACAGTATCCAAACGCTAAACAATTTAAGATAGCAGGTTTAGAGCAATTAGCTTTTACTAGAGAAGACTTAGGAATAGGTACTGATAAAGGACCAGTGTCTTTACTTACTTGGTTAATTAACACTGGTAAAATTGAAACAGATTTAGGTGATACTATATATAGAGCTCCTTTCATATATACAGATGGAGTAGCTATACCACAAGTTACTGAAACAGAATTAGCTAGTGCAAGCAAACAATAGCCAGTATAGAAATCAGCATAGAGAAAGGTAGAAGAAACTAACAATAAACAAGTAAAATTAGATAATAAACCTATTTCTACTACAGGTATAGAATATGTTTCTACTAATGAGAATTGGTCTGAAGAATAGATTAAAGATTGGATGAAAACCAATTCTCCTCAATACAAATATAAAACTGGTAAATGGCAAATAATTCGTAGAAATGGTAAATTGCAAGCTGCTCAGAGATTAGCGAAAAGAGGGTTAACTTCACAAGTAAAAGGTGAAGGTAAATTAAATGTAGATGAAGCTAGACAATGGCTACAAGATAAACTAGGCATTGACAAATCAGATGTTGTAACTTCAGAAGCAGTATTTAGAATGGCTAATGCTCCACAAGTATACGGTGCTTTAAAAGTATGTATGGATAGACTTAGTGGTGATACAGCAGCTAGAATATTCTTATCAGAACAATCTGGGCAAGGAGTAGAATTCCACGAAGGTTTCCATTATGTAAGTTAGTTATTAATAAACGATAAGCTTAGAGAACAAGTATATCAAGATTATGTAAAACAATATCCATATTTAAAAGATGCTTCTAAACAAGAAGTAGAAGAAGCTCTTGCTGAAGAATTCAGACAATATATGCTAAATGAAACTAAGCCATCTATAGCATATAGAATTAAAAAACTATTCAACGTAATACTTAAGGTATTAGGTATTACTAGGAATGGAGATTTAGTTAGAACTTTATTCAATAAGATACGCAAAGGAGAATTTTCAAAATATAAACCATCTAAGTCCACATTAGAAGATTTTGAAAAAAGATTTGGTGGTGTATTATACTATTATGTTCCAGGAGTAGAGGATAAAGAATTAAAGAAAATGGCTTCTATAGCAGACGCTACTACTTTCTATGCAGTAGTAGATTCTTTAAATGCTACAGTAATGGATACATTTAATATTAGTAGTATTGAAGATTTACAAAGTTTACCTAAGAAGATTAATGATATATTTGATGATATTCTAACGACTAACTTAGAGTTAGGAATGTATGATGAATCTCAAGAGCGACTTATCAAAGATGTAATCAACAACAAAGAAGTATTCAAGAAACAAATAGACGATTACTTAAGAAACTTTAGTATTATTAAAAAGAATACTGAAGAATCAGAAGAACAAGAAAGAGAAGAAAGAGAACTTGGAGATAATCCTGATAATACTTGGGATAAAGAAAGTTATACAATAAGTAAAAAAGCCAATGTAGCTTTCAAAGCGAAACTATTCTTTTATTCTATTCCTAAAACTAAATACGAATTTGATCCAGAAACAGGTAATAAATACTTAGTAGAAGAGGAGGATGACTTGTTGATGACTACTAGATCTGAAGATTTTAACGTTGTGTGGAATAAGATATTAGAGAATCTGTGGAATGTTGAAAGTTATTTAGACCTAGTAGATAAGTGCTATAATCTTGGTAAGGTAGATCCGTTCTTTATGACTGTATATAATAAGTTAACTTCAAAAGATGATCCTATTGATGAAGTCACTTAGACTCAAATATTAAATACAGTTAAAAGTGCAAAAAATAGTTTAACTGCTATAATTGTAGAAAGAAAGTAGATACCTTTTACGTAGAGAGGATCTGACGAACAGATAGAATATGCTACACAAGAGTATTCTAATAAATTAAAATGGAGAATTCAGAATTCTGATGTATATAGAAAGATAAGTAGATTACCAAAGAAATGGTCGCAATAGTTCTTCTTGTCAGATTTAATTGATGTTAATGAAGATGGTACTAGAACTATAAATCAAGATAAGTTTCATTCTGCTGTGTGGAAACATAAAATATTAATAGACAATGTATTAAAAAAGAAAGATAAAACTTTGGATGATTATATTAAAGTTAGATCTAGCTTTATAGATATGTGTAATAATCTATCTATTAATATGGATGATTTAGCATTAGACTATTTACTTACTAATGGAACAGGTCAACCTAATATGCAAGCGTTTGAAAATTTCTGGAGATCTACAAATGCTAGTACTTCTTTAACTAAAAGTATATTAAATAATATTAACATAGCTGCAATTAGAGGTACAAGTAGTATAAAATCCAGAAGTGGAGAAACTGCTAGAACATTTGATAGAATATTTACTAGTAGAAAACCAGATGCTTAGATAAATCTAATGGCTATAGCTTGGGGTAGAACACACCCATCTCCAGAAGAATTTAGTGTTACTGGAGCAGATGGTAATCTAGTATATCCTATTA
>NZ_SSXV01000004.1 GCF_009469595.2 Thauera sp. 2A1
CCTTGCCGTAGAGCGTGCGCTCGAAGAACTGGTAGAGGCCGACGATGAGCACCAGCGAGGCGACGATGACCCAGATCGTCTGCCCGGAGATCATCAGCGGACCGGCTTCGAAGCTCGCCTCGCTGAACGCCGGCGTGCGCTGGCCTTCGGCGCCGAAGAACAAGAGCCCCAGGCCCACCATGGCCACGTGCACCGCGACTGAGACGATCAGCAGGATCAGCACCGGCGCCGAGGCGATGGGCTGGTAGATCAGCCGGTACATCGCCGGGCCCATCGGCACCACCACCGCGAGCGCCAGCAGCACCTGCACCGCCAGCGGCAGGTCCTTGACCGGCAGCAGCGCCAGCACCGCGGCGAGAATCAGCGGGTAGGCGAGGTTCCAGCCGGCCACGCCGAGGAGTTTGCCGGTGTGGCCCGATCTGAGCGCCGCGGTACCGTCGATCACCGCCACCGCCACGCCCATCGCCACCAGCAGCCACACCGTCGCCGGCACGGCGCCCGATTGCATCATCGCCAGCGTCAGCGCCCCATAGGCGACGAACTCGCCCTGCTGGATGCAGATCACCCGCGTCACCGCGAACACCAGCACCAGCGCCAGCGCCAGCAGCGCGTAGATCGCGCCGTTGGTCAGGCCGTCCTGCGCCAGCATCATTGCTATCGTTGTATCCATTTGTCTCCTCCGTCGATCGCGAGCCCGGCGTGACGACGCCTCGCAAACAATCGCCGGATCGAATCCTTTCGACCCGGCGATCAATCAAATGCGTGTCTAGCCGTCACCTTGGGCGTCGGCCTGACCACCACGGCGGCCGGCCCGCGGCCATCGCCGCCATCACGGGAATCCGCCAGACCCGCTCGCTTAAAGGCTTACTTCAGCAGCGACCATTCGCCGTTGCGAATCTCGATCATGACGCGCGAACGCTGGTCCAGGCCGAGGTGATCGCTTGCGCTCATCGAATAGATGCCGGTGGCGCCCGCGACTTCCTTCACCGCCTCGAGTCCGTCGCGCAACGCGGCGCGGAATTCAGGCGTACCGGGCTTGGCCTTCTTCAGCGCCGCGGGAACGGAGGCGTTGAGCAGCACGCCGGCGTCCCAGGCGTAGGCGCCGAAGCTCGACACGCTGCCCTTGCCGTTGGCGGCCTCGTACTTCTCCACGTAGGCGAGCGCGCTCTTCTTGACCGGGTTGCTGTCCGGCAATTGGCGCGCCATCTGCACCGGGCCGACCGGCAGCAGGGTGCCCTCGCAGTCCTTGCCGCAGATGCGCAGGAAGTCGTTGTTGGCCACGCCATGCGTCTGATAGACGACGCCCTTGTAGCCGCGCTCGCGCAGCGCCTTCTGCGGCAGCGCCGCCGGCGTGCCCGAACCGGCGATGAAGACGGCATCGGGCTTCGCCGAGATCAGCTTCAGCGCCTGGCCGGTCACCGAGGTGTCCGCCGGATTGAAGCGCTCGTTGGCGACGATCTCGATGCCGCGCGCGTCGGCAAGCTTCTTGAACTGCTCGTACCAGCCATCGCCATACGCGTTGGCGAAACCGATGAAGGCCACCTTCTTCACGCTCTTGGCCAGCATGTGCTCGATGATCGCGGTGGCCATCTGCAGGTCATTCTGCGGGGTCTTGAACACCCACTTCTTCTTGTCGTCCATCGGCTCGACAATGCGCGCCGAGGCCGCCATCGAGATCATCGGCGTCTTCGACTCGGCGGCGACGTCGATCATCGCCAGCGAAGCGGGACTGGTGGTCGAACCGACCAGCACGTCGACCTTGTTCTCGTCGATGAGCTTGCGTGCGTTCTTGACCGCCGTCGTGGTGTCGGACGCGTCGTCGAGCACGATGTAGTTCACCTTCTCGCCGCCAATGCTCTGCGGCAGCAGGGCGACGGTGTTCTTCTCCGGGATGCCCAGCGAAGCCGCCGGACCGGTAGCAGAGAGCACGACACCGACATTGATGTCCGCCTGTGCGGCGGTGGTGACAAAAGCCAGGCCGAGGGCGGCCATCACGGGGGTATGCAGCTTCATGGTTTCTCCTCCAGATTTCACAAGTGGTCCATGCATCCCGCTGGGAGTGCCAGGCCGTTATTCTGTATCGCGTAATCAGTTCTGCGCATTAGAAATGAGACAAAAGCGCTCGTCAAGCAAAAATCTTGTATCGCAACGAGATCAGGCAGCGTCCAGCGGCGCGCCCAGTCGCTGCGACAGTTCGCGTGTGGCGCGGCGCAACCCGGCCAGCGTCGTGCTCTCCGGACTCAAATCCATCGACCCCTCCACACCGACCAAGGCGATCGCCATGGTGATCTCGTTCTTGAAGTTGAACACCGGCGCGGCAGCGGCTTCGACACCGCGGGCGTAATAGCCGCTGGAGACGACCGCCATGCCGCGCGCCTTCACGTCGGCGAGCAGGGTACGCGCCTGCTCGAGCGAGCTGACCCCTGGAGGAAGCCTGCCCGCCTCGATTTCCTTCAGCAGCAGCGCCTCGGTCTGGCGCTCGGGCAACCATGCGGCAAACACGCGCCCTGCAGCGGAAGACAGCAAGGACAGGCTGGTGCCGGTGACGACGTTGACGGTGACGGGCCGCCGCGGGCGCTCCCAGCGCACGATGACCGGTCCGCCGTCGCTCCATACCGCGAGCGCGGTGGTTTCGTTGGTGGCGTCGCGCAGGTCGGCGATGGCGGCCAGCCCCAGTCGGATGCGGTCGACGCGGTCGAGCGCGACCAGGCCCAGGTTGAGCGCAAAGGGCCCGAGGTCGTAGCGCGACGTCAGCCGGTCCTGCTCGACGAGGCCACTGCGGATCAGACTGACCAGGTAGCGATGTACCTTGGACGGCGGCATGCCGGCTGCCGCAGCGATGTCCTTCAGCATCATCGAGCGCCGCCCGGTGGCCATCGCCTTGAGAATGGACATGCCCACCTCCAGCGACTGCACACCATGCTTGCCCTCCAGCTCCTCGCTCATACCCCTGCCCTTTCGCCGTTCATTACGACCGTTCATTACGAAATAGAAAATTTATTTCGTAATGTGTAACACAACTCGGTGGGGAGGAAAACAGATGTGCAGCGCGAACGTATCAGAGCGGCTGCTGCAGCGGGTCGGCGTCCCGGAAACGTTCGAACAGCAGCGGCGCCGCTTCCGGCGTACCGCCATCGGCAAGCTGGAAAACGGCATCGAGGTGGCGCTCGGACGGCACCACCAGGCGGCGGTACAGTTCCCTGCACAACAGGCGCGCCTTCTGCCCTGGCCAGTCGGCCGGCAGCAGCACATCGGGCAATTCGGGGTCGCGCAGCAGGAGCCGTCGATAGTCGTGAATCAGCAGCGCGCGGACCAGAAAGGCACTCTCGTCGTCGAACTCGGCGGCGCCGTCGCGCACCTGCTGCAGCACCGGCTGGTAGCGCTCGACAAACTCGATGTACATGACAGCCAGGCGCTCGAGGTTCCACGCGCGGTGCACCATGTCGGCGTCGCTCGCTGCGGTACCGGGAGCCGGATCGGCCGCCAGCAGCGGTTTGAGCCGCGGCAGCAACCCACCCAGTCCTTCTGCCGTCAGCGCATCGAAGGCAGCGCCCAGGTCGGCGCTGGGGTGCACGAAACAGTCAGCCCCCAGCGCGCCGAACCCCTGCCAGAACAAGGCCTGGCGGAGCCGCTCGCGATCCCGCCCCCCCACCTCGCCGACGACGACGACCAGCCGCCAGCGGCGGTCCCACTGCGGCGTGCTGGAGGCGTAGATGTGCCGCGATGCTTCCTCGAAACGTTGCTGGCCCGAGGCCGTCAACAGGTAGTCGGTGCGGCGCCCCACCGGCTCGCTGCGCAGCCACTCGTCGCGCGCAAGACGAAACACCGAGGTGCGCACCAGCCGCTCGTTCAACCCCAGCGGCTGGAGCAGACGGATGAGGCTGCCGAGCCAGATGCGGCTGCCGCGCGGCACCACCGCGTCGCCGAAGACAGAAATGATGACCGACCCGGCCTGCACGCGATCGAGCCTGCGGAAAGCATTGAGACGTTGCTGGATGGCAGTGGACACGGTTTGGTCGGCGAGGCCTGGACTTAGGGCAAACGAGTCTATCGATTCGGTGCCACGCCGGATAGCGTCGCTTCGACGCCGTACAACGGATTGAACGGGCAACATGATGGTGGAAGGACAGCGTGCTCGAGTTTAAAAAGAGAAGGAGGCGGCATCATCAACGTGGCGCACTTGCCGCGCACAAGAACCGCCCCCGGTGAAAGCGGCAGGGTACGGATGCGCGGTCAAATTGAAGTGATACGTATGTTATATTTTTATCACGTTTTTTGTATCACAACAAGATCAAAGAGCGGTCGGCACAGAGCCTCAAAATATTCCATTGGCGATTATTTGCTGCCTTTTTTCAATGCATCAACTTGTTTTTCCTTGTCTTTCTTTTTATATAATTCATTCCTCTGAGAGGAATAAGACGCGAAACTAGCAGCAATTTAAGATACCAAGCATTGACATCCATCAAATCCATTCGTATCGTTTGTACCCACACATCCCCACCGGAGAGAGACGAATGACTCATCCCCTGTTCGAGAAGCACCGCGCGACCCTCGATAGCGCCCTCAACGCCATCTCCACCCGTGGATACTGGACGCCCTTCCCCGAGATGCCGAGCCCCAAGCTGTATGGCGAAACGGCGCCCGATGAAGGCAAGCGCGCGTTCGAGGCCCATCTGGGCAAGCAATTCGAACTGGGGCAGCCGGGCCAGACCGGCTGGCATGGTGGCGAAGCTTCGCCCTACGGTGTCGCGCTGGACGTCAGTTACCCGGTGTGCGAGCCGGACGCGCTGATCGCCGCCGGCCTCGAGGCGATGACGGGCTGGCAGGCGGTGGGTGCGGATGGCCGCACCGGGATCTGCCTGGAGATCCTCGACCGCCTGAACAAGCAGAGCTTCGAACTCGGACATGCGGTGATGATGACCACCGGCCAGGGCTGGATGATGGCCTTCCAGGCCGGCGCGCCGCATGCGCAGGATCGCGGCCTCGAAGCAGTGACCTATGCCTGGCGCGAGCAGGGCTTCGTGCCTGCCGAGGCCACCTGGGAAAAGCCGCAGGGCAAGAACCCGCCGCTGGTGATGAAGAAGCACTTCCAGATCGTCGGCCGCGGCGTCGGCCTGGTGATCGGCTGCGGCACTTTCCCGACCTGGAACACCTACCCCGGCCTCTTCGCCGCGCTGGCGACCGGCAACGCCGTGATCGTCAAGCCGCACAGCAACGCCATCCTGCCGGCGGCCATCACCGTGCGCACGATCCGCACCGTGCTCGCCGAGAACGGCATCGACCCCAACCTGGTGAGCCTGTGCGTGGCCACCAAGCGCAGCGTCACCCAGGCGCTCGCCACCCACCCGGCGGTCAAGTCGGTCGACTTCACCGGCGGCAACGTGTTCGGCCAGTGGCTGATCGACAACTGCCGCCAGGCCCAGGTGTATGCCGAGCTGGCCGGCGTGAACAACATCGTCATCGACTCCACCGATGCCTACAAGGCGATGCTGGGCAACCTCGCCTTCACGCTGTCGCTCTACTCGGGCCAGATGTGCACGACCTCGCAGGCGATCTTCGTGCCGGCCGGCGGCATCGACACCGAGGACGGCCACAAGAGCTACGACGAGGTCTGCGCCGATCTCGCCAAGGCGGTCGAGCGCTTCCTGTCCAAGCCTGAAGTCGCCCATGCGGTGCTGGGGGCGATCCAGTCGGCCGACACCGCCGAGCGCATCGACATCGCCAACAGCGGCGCGCTGGGCAAGGTCGTGCTGGCCTCGACCACGCTGCAGAATCCGGAATTCCCCGGCGCCAAGGTGCGCACCCCGGTGCTGCTGGCCTGCGACGCGGCGGACGAGAAGGCCTACATGGAAGAGCGCTTCGGACCGATCAGCTTCATCGTCAAGGTGGCCGACACCGCCGCGGCGATCGCGCTGTCCGAGCGCGTGGTGAAAACCCACGGCGCGCTGACCGTCGGCGTCTACTCGACGAAGCAGGACGTCATCGACGCGATGACCGAGGCCACCTGGCGCGGCAAGGTCGCACTGTCGATCAACCTGACCAGTGGCGTGTTCGTGAATCAGTCGGCGGCCTTCTCCGACTACCACGGCACCGGCGGCAACCCGTCGGCCAATGCCTCGTATGCGGATTCGGCCTTCGTCGCCAATCGCTTCCGTGTGGTTCAGCGTCGCTACCACGTCTGAGGAGCCATCCGTGGAATACAACAACATCCTCTTCACGGTGGAGGCGGGTGTCGCCCGCCTGACGCTGAATCGCCCCGACAAGCTCAACAGCTTCACCGGCGAAATGCACGCCGAGCTGCGTGACGCGCTCGACCGCATCCAGGCCGACAAGGCCGTGCGCGTGCTCGTGCTCACCGGCGCCGGCCGCGCCTTCTGCGCCGGCCAGGACCTGGCCGATCCCGACATGGCGTCGGTGGGCGGCAAGATGCCCGACATCGGCAACGTCGTCGAGAAGAACTACAAGCCGCTGGTGCTGCGCCTGCAGAATCTGCGCGTGCCCACCATCGCCGCAGTCAACGGCATCGCCGCCGGCGCCGGCGCGAGCGTGGCGCTGGCCTGTGACCTGGTGGTGGCGGCCAAGTCCGCGTCCTTCCTGCAGGCCTTCAGCAAGATCGGCCTGATCCCGGACACCGGCGGCACCTGGTTCCTGCCGCAGCGCGTGGGCATGGCGCGCGCCATGGGCCTCGCCCTGCTGGCCGACAAGCTGCCGGCCGAGAAGGCCGCCGACTGGGGCCTGATCTGGGCCGCATACGACGACGCCGAGTTCGGCGCCAAGGTGGATGCGCTCGCCGCGCAACTCGCCACCATGCCGACCAAGGCGCTGGTCCGCACGCGCCAGGCGATGCACGCCGCGCCCGGCCACACGCTGGAGCAGCAGCTCTCGTTCGAGGGCGGCTTCATGCGCGAACTGGGCTGGAGTCCGGACTACGCCGAAGGCGTTGCCGCCTTCATGGAAAAGCGCGCACCGAAGTTCACGGGGGAATGAGCGTGACCGGCACTGAAACCTCCAAGCCCGCAGCGAACCCGCTGCCCGCCTCGGCCGTCATCGCGGTGGTCGGCACCGGCGCCATGGGCGCCGGCATCGCCCAGGTGGCGTCCGCCGCCGGCCATGTGGTCAAGCTGCTGGACAACCGCCCGGGCGCCGCCGCCAAGGCGATCGAAGGCATCCGCGCGCAGTTCGGCAAGCTCGCCGAGAAGGGCCGGATGAGCGCCGACGCCGCGCAGGCTGCCGGCGCGCGCCTCGTCGCCGTCGAGCAGCTCGCCGATCTGGCTGACGCCGCGCTGGTAACCGAAGCCATCGTCGAGAACCTGGAAGCGAAGCAGAAGCTCTACCGCGACCTCGAAGACATCGTCGGCGCCGACTGCATCTTCGGCACCAATACCTCGTCGATCTCGGTGACTTCGATCGGCGCCGCCCTGAAGCGCCCCGAGCGCCTCGCCGGCCTGCACTTCTTCAACCCGGCGCCGCTGATGAAGCTGGTCGAGATCGTGTCCGGCCTCGCCACCGACCGCGCCGTCGCCGACACCCTGTTCGCCTCCGCCGCGGCGTGGGGCAAGACGCCGGTGCATGCGCGCTCGACGCCGGGCTTCATCGTCAACCGCGTCGCCCGGCCCTACTACGCCGAGGCGCTGCGCATCCTGAACGAAGGCGGCGGCGACTGCGCCACGCTGGACGCGATCATGCGCGACGCCGGCGGCTTCCGCATGGGGCCGTTCGAGCTGATGGACATGATCGGCCACGACGTGAACTTCGCCGTGACGCGCTCGGTGTGGAACGCCTTCTACAACGACCCGCGCTTCACGCCCTCGCTGATCCAGCAGGAGCTGGTCGACGCCGGCTTCATTGGCCGCAAGTCGGGCCGCGGCTTCTACGATTATCGCGAAGGCGCGGAGCGCCCCGCGCCGCAGGTCGCGGTGGCACAGAACGCACCGACCGAGATCGTGCTGCACGGCCATTCGGCCGCAGTGCATGCGATCGCCGACCGCCTGTTCGAGCGCAACATCGCCCACACCTGGGGCGAGGCCAGCGACGGCCGCATCGCCGAAGTCGGCGGCGCGGTGATCTTCGTCACCGACGGCCGCACCGCCACGCAGCGCGCCGCCGACACCGGCATCGCCAACGTGGTGCTGATCGACCTTGCGCTCGATTACGCCACTGCCAGCCGCATCGCCGTCGGCGCCGCGATCAACTGCTTCGCGCCCGCGGTGGGCGCCGCCATCGGCCTGCTGCAGGCCGCCGGTTTCGAAGTGTGCCGCCTGGGCGACACGCCGGGCCTGGCGGTGATGCGCACCGTGGCGATGCTCGCCAACGAAGCCGCCGACGCCGTGTATCAGGGCGTGTGCGACGCGGCCGGCGCCGACTCCGCCATGAAGCTGGGCGTGAACTACCCGCGCGGCCCGCTGGAATGGGCCGACCGCGTGGGCGTGCCGACGATCTGCACCGTGCTTGCCAACCTCGCCCGCTTCTACGGCGAGGACCGCTATCGCGTCTCGCCGCTGATCCAGCAGCGCGTCTTTGCCGGAAAGAAGATCCATGACTGACACGCAGACCATCCCCGCCGATCCGCAGGCGCTGGCCGCAGCCGTCGCTGCGGCGATGTGGTCGCGCGACCGCGCCGCCCAGGCGCTGGGCATGCGCATCGACAGCGTCGGCCCCGGCCACGCCACGTTGAGCATGCCGGTGCGCGGCGACATGGTGAATGGCCACCACATCTGCCACGGCGGCCTGATCTTCGCGCTCGCCGACACCGCCTTTGCCTACGCCTGCAACGCCTACAACCGCAACACCGTGGCCTCGGGCTGCAACATCGACTTCGTCGCCCCCGGCAAGGAAGGTGACACCCTGCAGGCGGAGGCGGTCGAGCGCTCGCTGTCGGGCCGCACCGGCGTCTATGACGTCACCGTGCGCGACAGCGCCGGCCGCACCGTCGCGCTTTTCCGCGGCAAGAGCTACCGCATCGCCGGCGAAGTGATCGCCGGCCTCGCTGCCGAACAGGCCTGAACGGCCACCCGAAAAACAGAGAGGAGAGGACAACACCATGCCCGTGAAGAGCCCGCAACCCGGCGATCTCGAGCCGATCGAGCAAGCCAGCCGCGACGAAATCTCCGCGCTGCAATTGCAGCGCCTGCAGTGGTCGGTGCGCCACACTTATGACAACGTCGAGCCCTACCGCAAGCGCTGCGAGGAAAAGGGCGTGCACCCGGACGACCTGAAGTCGCTGGAAGACCTCGCCAGGTTCCCCTTCATGACGAAGACGGACCTGCGCGACAACTACCCCTTCGGCCTGTTCGCGGTGCCGCGCAGCAAGGTCGCCCGCCTGCACGCCTCGAGCGGCACCACCGGCAAGTCGGTGGTGGTCGGCTACACCAAGAACGACCTCGACAACTGGGCCAACGTCGTCGCCCGTTCGCTGCGCGCCGCTGGCGTGCGCGCCGGCGACATGGTGCACAACGCCTACGGCTACGGCATGTTCACCGGCGGCCTCGGCGCGCACTATGGCATCGAGCGTGCCGGCTGCACCGCGGTGCCGATGTCCGGCGGCCAGACCGAGAAGCAGGTGCAGCAGATCATGGACTTCCGCCCCGACGCGATCATGGTCACGCCGTCCTACTCGCTGGTGATCGCCGAGGAGTTCGAGCGCCTGAACATCAAGCCCGAGGAAATCTCGCTGAAGATCGGCATCTTCGGCGCCGAGCCCTGGGGCGAAGGCATGCGCGCCGAGATCGAGCGCAAGCTCGGCATCGACGCCATCGACATCTACGGCCTCACCGAAGTGATGGGCCCGGGCGTGGCGAGCGAGTGCATCGAGACCAAGGACGGCCCGGTGATCTGGGAAGACCACTTCTACCCCGAGATCATCGACCCCGACACCGGCGAGGTGCTGCCCGACGGCGAGGAAGGCGAACTGGTGTTCACCTCGCTGACGAAGGAAGCCTTCCCGGTCATCCGCTACCGCACCCGCGACCTCACCCGCCTGCTGCCGCCGACCGCACGCTCCTTCCGCCGCATCGGCAAGATCACCGGGCGCTCGGACGACATGCTGATCGTGCGCGGCGTGAACGTGTTCCCGACCCAGATCGAGGAGCAGATCATGCGCGACAAGCGCCTGTCGGGGAACTACCAGATCGTGCTGACGCGCGACGGCCATCTCGACAACGTCGAGATCCGCGTCGAGGTCCAGCGCGAGCTGTCGGGCAAGCTCAGCCGCACCGAGACCGAATCGATCGCCCGCGAGCTGCAGCACCACATCAAGACCATCATCGGCATCAGCACCAAGGTGAACGTGATGGAGTTCGAAGCCATTCCGCGCACGCTGACCGGCAAGGCACGCCGCGTCATCGACCAGCGCCCGAAGCAACTGTAAGGAGCCGGCGATGACCCAGGCATTCATCTGCGACGCCATCCGCACCCCGATCGGCCGCTACGGCGGCACCCTCGCGGCGGTGCGTGCCGACGACCTCGGCGCCGTGCCGCTCAAGGCGCTGATGGCGCGCAACCCGCAGGTCGACTGGACCGCGGTGGAAGACATCATCTACGGCTGCGCCAACCAGGCCGGCGAAGACAACCGCAACGTCGCGCGCATGTCGGGCCTGCTGGCCGGGCTGCCGATCGAGGTGCCCGGCACCACGGTGAACCGCCTGTGCGGCTCCGGCATGGACGCCATCGGCCTGGCCGCGCGCTCGATCAAGTCGGGCGAGACCGAGCTGATGATCGCCGGCGGCGTCGAGAGCATGTCGCGCGCGCCCTTCGTCATGGGCAAGGCCGAATCGGCCTTCTCGCGCCAGGCCGCGATCTACGACACCACCATCGGCTGGCGCTTCATCAATCCGCTGATGAAGAAGCTGTACGAGACGCACTCGATGCCGCAGACGGCGGACAACGTCGCCGCCGAGTTCGGCATCTCGCGCACCGACCAGGACGCCTTCGCGCTGCGCTCGCAGCAGCGCTGGGCCGCGGCCAACGCCGCCGGCCGCTTCAAGGACGAGCTGGTACCGGTCGAGATCCCGCGCAAGAAGGGCGATCCGATCCTGTTCGACACCGACGAGCATCCGCGCCCCGAGACCACGCTGGAGATGCTGGCCAAGCTCAAGGGCGTCAATGGCCCGGATCTCAGCGTCACCGCCGGCAACGCCTCCGGCGTCAATGACGGCGCCTGCGCGCTGCTGCTCGCCTCCGAGGCCGCCGCCGAGCGCCACGGCCTGACGCCGCGTGCCCGCGTGGTGGCGATGGCCACCGCCGGCGTGCCGCCGCGCATCATGGGCTTCGGCCCGGCGCCGGCGGTGCGCAAGGTGCTGGCCAAGGCCTGCCTGACGCTCGATCAGATGGACGTCATCGAGCTCAACGAGGCCTTCGCCGCGCAGGCGCTCGCGGTGCTGCGCGACCTCGGCCTGGCCGACGACGAGGCGCGCGTGAACCCGAACGGCGGCGCCATCGCCATGGGCCACCCGCTCGGCATGAGCGGCGCGCGCCTGGTGACCACTGCCGCCTACGAGCTGCAGCGCCGCAACGGCCGCTACGCGCTGTGCACGATGTGCATCGGCGTCGGCCAGGGCATCGCGATGATCATCGAGCGCGTCTGAGGCCGCGCCAGGCCACAGAGAATAACGGAGGAGACCCGCAGCGCCCCGGGCAGATCCGGCTTCACGCCGGACCTCGCCCGCCGGCCGCGGCGGCAGGAACAGCAGAATGACCTACGAAACACTGGAAATCGAACGCAGTAGCGCGGTCGCCACGATCTGGATGAACCGTCCGGACGTGTTCAACGCCTTCAACGAACAGCTCATCGCCGACCTCGGCGCGGCCTGTGCCGAGTTGGACGTCGACGCCTCGGTGCGCATCGTCGTGCTCGCCGGCCGCGGCCGCCACTTCTCGGCCGGCGCCGACCTCAACTGGATGCAGCGCGCTTCCGCCTACACCGAGGCCGAGAACCTTGCCGACGCGCGCAAGTTCGCCGGCATGTTGCAGGCGCTGGCGGGCATGTCCAAGCCGACCATCGCCCGCGTGCAGGGCGCCGCGCTGGGCGGCGGCACCGGCCTGGCGGCGGCCTGCGACATGGTGGTGGCATCCGAGGACGCACAGTTCTCCACCTCGGAAGTGAAGTTCGGGATCATCCCGGCGGTGATCAGCCCCTACGTGCTGCGCGCCATCGGCCCGCGCCACGCGCTGCGCTACTTCCAGACCGCGGAGAAGTTCCGCGCTGCGGAGGCCAAGGCCATCGGCCTGGTCAGCGAAGTGGTGCCGCTGGAGCAGCTCGACGCCGGCGTGGCGAAACTGGTGGAGCCGCTGCTGGCCGGCGGTCCGCTGGCGCAACTGGCGGCCAAGCAGTTGATTGCGGCAATCACCGGGCGCCCGATCGACGCCACGGTGACCGAGGAGACGGCCACCCGCATTTCCCGCCAGCGCGCCACCGACGAGGCGAAGGAAGGCATCGCCGCCTTCCTGCAGAAGCGATCGCCGGCCTGGATGAGCTGAGCGGCGGCGCACGGAAACAACGCAGCAGAGAGCAAGTCGAAACACATGTTGAGTTCCGCCCCGGTATCCCCCGGGCCGGTATTTGCGAGGAGAGAGCAGATGTATACCCAGGCGATGGACATCCCGGACGAATCCGGGAAAAAGCTTGCCGTCGTGCCCGGTGCGGCGAGCGATCAGGAAGCCGCGTTCGAGGCCCGCATCGCGGCTGACGGCCGCATCGAGCCGCAGGACTGGATGCCCGAGGCGTACCGCAAGACGCTGGTGCGCCAGATCAGCCAGCACGCCCACAGCGAGATCGTCGGCATGCTGCCGGAAGGCAACTGGATCTCGCGCGCGCCCAGCCTCAAGCGCAAGGCGATCCTGATCGCCAAGGTGCAGGACGAGGGCGGCCACGGCTTGTACCTGTACTCCGCCGCCGAGACGCTGGGCACCGGACGGGACGAGATGCTCGCCGGCCTGCACTCCGGCAAGGCCAAGTACAGCTCGATCTTCAACTACCCGACGCTCAACTGGGCCGACGTGGGCGTGATCGGCTGGCTGGTCGACGGCGCCGCGATCATGAACCAGATCCCGCTGTGCCGCTGCTCCTACGGCCCCTATGCGCGCGCCATGATCCGCGTGTGCAAGGAGGAATCCTTCCACCAGCGCCAGGGCTACGAGGCCCTGCTGGTGATGATGAAGGGCACGGATGAGCAGCGCGCGCTGGTGCAGGACGCGGTGAACCGCTACTGGTGGAAGTGCCTCGCCATGTTCGGGCCGCCGGACGCCGACAGCCCGCACAGCGCGCAGGGCATGCGCTGGGGCATCAAGCGCATCAGCAACGACGAGCTGCGGCAGAAGTTCATCGACGCCACCGTGCCGCAGGCCAAGGTGCTGGGCGTGACCCTGCCCGACCCCGACCTGAAGTGGAACGAGGAGCGCGGCCACTACGACTACGGCCAGATCGACTGGGCCGAGTTCTGGAACACCGTCGAGGGCAACGGCCCCTGCAACAAGGAACGCCTGGCGACGCGAGTGAAGGCACACAACGACGGCCAGTGGGTGCGCGACGCAGCCCTGGCATACGCACGCAAGCAGAAAGAACGTCAAGTCAAGGAGGCAGCATGAGCACCGCACCCGCACTGAAGGATTGGCCCCTCTGGGAAGTCTTCGTCCGCAGCAAGCAAGGCCTGGAGCACAAGCACTGTGGCAGCCTGCACGCGGCCGACGCGGCGCAGGCGCTGCACATGGCGCGCGACGTCTACACCCGCCGCCAGGAAGGCGTGAGCATCTGGGTGGTGCCGTCCGCCGCGATCACCGCCAGCAACCCCGACGACAAGGGCGAGCTGTTCGACCCGGCGGCCGACAAGATCTACCGCCATCCGACCTTCTACGAGATCCCGGAAGAAGTGGGGCACATGTAATGAGCACGCCGATCGACTACCTGCTGCACCTGGCCGACAACGCCGTCGTGCTCGGCCAGCGCAACGCCGAGTGGTGCGGCCACGGTCCCATCCTCGAGGAAGACCTCGCGCTCGCCAACGTCAGCCTCGACCTCATCGGCCAGGCCCGCCTGCTGTACCAGCGCGCGGCCGAGCTGATGGGCGGCGATGCCACCGAGGACAAGCTGGCCTACTTCCGCGATGCGCACCAGTTCCGCAACTACACGCTGCTGGAGCTGCCGCACCACGGCCCGCTTGTCGGCTACGCCGCGGCGGATCGCGACTATGCCACCACCATCGTGCGCAACTTCCTGTATTCCACGCTGATGGTGCTGGTGTGGGACAAGCTGCTGCAATCGAAGGATGCCAGTCTGGCGGCGATCGCCGCCAAGTCGCTGAAGGAAGCGAGCTACCACCTGCACCACTCGCGCGACTGGCTGGTGCGCCTGGGAGACGGCACCGAGGAATCGCACGCTCGCGTGCAGGCCGCGGTGAACCACCTGATGCCCTACACCGAGGAATTCTGGACCACCAGCCCGGCCGAAGGTGCCGCGGTGGCGGCCGGGGTCGGCATCGACGTGTGGGCGCTGCGCCCCGAGTGGGACGCGATGGTGAACGAGGCGCTGGAAGAAGCGACGCTGACGCGGCCGAACTTCCACGGCTACGTCACCGAAGGCAAGGTCGGCCTGCACTCCGAGCACCTGAGCTACCTGCTCGGCGAGATGCAGGGCCTGGCCCGCGCGCATCCCAACGCAACCTGGTAAGGCGAGTCGCCATGAGCAGCAACGTCGACAAGGTCTGGGCGACCCTGGAGCACCTGACCGATCCCGAGATCCCGGTGGTGACCCTGCGCGAGCTGGGGATCCTGCGGGATGTGCGCGAGACCGCGGACGGGGTCGAGGTCGTCATCACGCCGACCTACAGCGGCTGTCCGGCAATGGGCCAGATCGAGGACGACGTGCGCGCCAGCCTGGAGCAGGCCGGCATCGCGGCGCGGGTGATCACCCAGCTCGCGCCGGCCTGGACCACCGACTGGATGAGCGACGAGGCGAAGGAGAAGCTGCGCAAGTACGGCATCGCCCCGCCGCACCACACGCCGAAGGACGTCAGCGTGGTGAAGTTCGTGCGGCGCGCCGACACCGCGCCGGTGGCCTGCCCGCTGTGCGGCTCGACCCACACCGTCGTCACCTCCCAGTTCGGTTCCACCGCGTGCAAGGCGCTCTACCGCTGCCTCTCCTGCCAGGAACCCTTCGATTACTTCAAGCCCTATTGAGGGCCGGAGCCAAACCGACATGTCAGCACCCCGTTTTCAAGAACTCTCCGTCAAGCGCGTGAGCCCGGAAGCGGCCGGCGCGGTGGCGATCACCTTCGCCATCCCCGCGTCGGAGAAGGAGCGCTTCGCCTTCGAGCCGGGCCAGTTCCTCACCCTGCGCGCCACCATCGACGGCCAGGACGTGCGCCGCAACTATTCGATCAGCAGCCCGCGCAGCCGCCTGGCGAAGGATGGCGAGCTCGAGATCGGCATCCGTCCGGTGGAAGGCGGCCTGTTCTCCAACTGGGCCGCGCGCGCGATCAAGGCCGGCGACACCATCCAGGTGATGCCGCCCGACGGTCGCTTCGTGGTCAGGAAGAAACGCGCCATCCACCGCGTGGGCTTCGCCGCCGGTTCGGGCATCACGCCCATCCTGTCGATCGCCGCCAGCACGCTGGAAGAGCAGCCCGAGTCGAAGTTCACGCTGATCTACGGCAACCGCCGCATGTCCACCGTGATGTTCAACGAGGACCTGCAGGATCTGAAGGACCGCTACCGCGACCGCCTGACGATGATCCACGTGCTGTCGCGCCAGGCGCAGGAAGTGGACCTGCTGCAAGGCCGAATCGACGGCGACAAGGTGCGCGAGATCATCGCTGCCCTGCTGCCGGTGGGCAGCATGGACGAAGTCTTCATCTGCGGCCCGGATGAGATGATCACCGCCACCGAAACCGCCCTGGTGGAGGCCGGCGTGCCCGCCGACCGCATCCGCACCGAGCGCTTCACCGCCACCCTGGCGCCAGGCGCCAAGCCGGTCGGTGCCTCCAGCACCGCCGAGGCGGTGGCCACCGCGGCCAAGGACATCACGATGACGCTGGTGCTCGACGGCAAGGAGCACGAGATCGCCATCGGCGCCGACGAGCACGTGCTCGACGCCGCGCTCAACGCCGGCCTCGACCTGCCCTTCTCGTGCAAGGCCGGCGTGTGCTGCACCTGCCGCGCCAAGGTGCTGGACGGCGAAGTGGTGATGGACAAGAACTTCACCCTCGAAGCGGCCGAAGTGGCGCAGGGCTTCGTGCTGAGCTGCCAGGCACGATGCACCACCAAGCACCTGAAGGTGAGCTTCGACGAGCGCTGATGCGGCGTTCGACGTGATCGCCCAGCCCCGGAACGCGGCCGATTCGTCGGCCGCGTTTTTTGTCCACGGCCGGCATTTGGTGACTTGCCAGTCGCGCTCAAGCGCGCTCCTACAGAAGCGCGGCACATCCCTGTAGGAGCGCGCTTGAGCGCGACCCGGCAAAGCCGCCCGCTTCGCCTTTGCCGCTGATGCAGGTCAATGAACTCGCCCACGCGCTTGCCTAGACTCACCTGACTCCAACGACCGCCCCCGCCCGCCATGCTCAACGACCACTACCTCAGCGCCCTCTTCCAGCCCGCCTCCGTCGCGGTGATCGGCGCATCCGAGGAAGCGCGCTCGGTCGGCCATCTCATCTTCAAGAACCTGATCGACGCCGGCTACCGCGGCCAGCTTCACGCGGTGAACCCGAAGCGCGAAACGGTGCTGGGCCACCCCTGCGTGCGCTCGGTGGAAGACATCGGCCGGCGCATCGACCTCGCCGTCATCGCCACGCCGGCGCGCACGCTGCACGCGGTGGTCGAGCAGTGCGGCCGCGCCGGCGTGCGCAACGCGGTGATCGTCACCGCGCTGGGGCCGGCCGACAGCGCGCTGGAACGGCGCATCCTGGAGACGGCGCGCGCCGCCGGCCTGCGCCTGCTCGGGCCGGGCAGCCTGGGCATCCTGCGGCCGGCCGACGGGCTCAACGCGGCGCTCACCCGCATCGCGGTGGCCAGCGGCGACCTCGCGCTGGTGTCGCAGTCGGGCGCAATGTGCTCGGTGGTGCTCGACTGGGCGGCGACGCACCACATCGGCTTCTCGTCGGTGATCGCGCTCAGCACCGGGCTGGATGTGGATTTCGGCGAGACGCTCGATTTCCTGGTGCATGATCCGCGCACGCGCTACATCCTGCTGTATGTCGACCGCATCCGGAACGCGCGCCACTTCATGAGCGCGCTGCGCTCGGCGGCGCGCGTCAAGCCCATCATCCTGCTCAAGACCGGCCGCCACGAGCCGTCCGGCGCGCCCGGCGGCGGCACCGGCGCATCGCTGGCCGACGCGGTGTTCGATGCCGCGATGCGCCGCGCCGGCGTGGTGCGGGTGCAGAACGTCGGCCAGTTGTTCTTCGCCGCGCGCGCGCTGGCCACCGGCTTCCGGCCGCGGGTGGAACAGCTCGCCATCGTCACCAACGGCGCGGGGCCGGGCGCGATCGCCGCCGACCGCGCCGGCGACCTGGGCACGCCGCTGGTGGCGCTGTCACCGCAGGCGCAGGCGGCGCTGGCGCGCCTCAAGGTCGGCGGCAGCCGCGTCGGCAACCCGCTCGACCTCGGCGGCGACGCGCCGCCCGAACGCTACCGCGACGCCATCCTCGCCCTGGCCGAGGATGCGTCGATCCGCAACGTGCTGGTGATCCTGTCGCCGCACGCGCTCACCGACCCGGTGGATATCGCCCAGGCCGTCATCGACGTCGCCCGCCAGGTGAGCCTGAGCATCTGCTGCTGCTGGATGGGCGGCGGCCAGGTGGCGCAGGCGCGCAACCTGCTCGACCAGGCCGGCATCCCGGTCTTCCATGCGCCGGAGGCCGCCGTCGAGCTGTTCCACAACATCTCCCGCTTCCACCGCAACCAGGCGCTGCTGCTGCAGACCGCCGGCCGCTCCGACGAAGCCGGGCGCGGCGGCTCCGGCGGCGCGCGCATGCTGGTGGAGGCGCTGCTCAACCAGCGCCGCACGGTGCTGTCGACGATGGAGGCGAAGGCGCTGCTGCGCAGCTTCGGCGTGCCGGTGACGCAGACCATGGTGGCGCACGACGTCACCGAGGCGCTGTTCGTCGCCGAGCAGATCGGCTTTCCGGTCGTCATGAAGATCGACTCGCCCGACCTGCACGACAAGTCCGAGGCGGGCGGCGTGCGGCTCAACCTCAGCGCCACCGAATCGGTATGGAGCGCCTTCCACGACATCGTCGGCACCGTGCGCACCCGCCACCCCGACGCGCGCATCACCGGCGTGTCGCTCGAGCCCTACCTCCACCGCCCGCACGGCCGCGAGCTGCGCCTCGGCGTGTTCCGCGACGCGGTGTTCGGCCCCGTCATCAGCCTGGGTGCGGGCGGCGCGGCCGCCGGCCACACCGCCGACCGCGCCTACGCATTGCCGCCGCTCAACCCGGTGCTGGCGCGCGACCTGATCGATTCGCCGCAGGTGGAAGCGCTGGTCGCTGGCGTCGACGGCGTGCCGGGGATCGATCGCGACGCGCTGGAACAGGTGCTGGTCGCGGTGTCCGACCTGGTATGCGAGCTGCCCTGGGTACGCGAGCTGGTGATCGACCCGCTGATCGCCGACGAGGACGGCGCAATCGTCGCCGACGCCCACCTCGTCATCGACCAGGGCCTGCCCGCGGGCAGCGACCGCTACGCACACATGGCCATCCACCCCTACCCCGGCCACCTGATCCAGGAATGGAAGATGGCCGACGGCCGCATCGTGCGCGTGCGCCCGGTGCGCCCCGAGGACGCCGCGCTGGTGCAAGCCTTCTTCGACAAGCTGAGCCCGGAGACGCGCTACTTCCGCTTCATGGAGCAGCTCGAGGAGCTGCCGCCCAGCCTGATCGACCGCTTCACGCAGATCGACTACGACCGCGAGATGGCCCTGCTCGCCACCACCCGCACCGACAACGTCGAGACGATGATCGGCAGCGCGCGCTACTCGCTGGCCCCCGACGGCGAGTCGGTCGAGTTCGCCCTCGTCGTGGCCGACGACTGGCAACGCTTCGGCCTCGGCCGCCGCCTGATGGGCGCCCTGATCGACTGCGCCCGCAACAAGGGCTACCGCAACATCGTCGGCGACGTGCTCGGCAACAACCCGAAGATGCTGCGTCTGATGCATGGCCTGGGCTTCGAAGTGCAGCCGCATCCGGAAGAGAACACGCTCAGACGGGTGGTGAAGGCGCTGCATGGGTGAGGGGCACTGAGCGGCGGCCCGAAGGTCGCCTACGGCACGACGCGGCAAAGCAGCGCGCGAGGCACGTCAGCGGTACGCCCCAGCCGCTCGGCACCTGCTTTCAAGCCCGCCTCGGGTCGGTCTTCGGCAACTTGTTCATCGAGTTCGGCGAACGACTGCGGCGCTGGCATCAGCACCATCGTGGCAGCGATCTGCCCTGAAGATTGCGCCTGATAGCCATCTCCTGAATCCTGGCCTGTCCAGTCGCGCGCTGCTAGACTCCGGCGACCCTGAAGTTCCCATTTGCATGCCCCGGGTCGAATAGATGACAACCACGGAAAGCCAGATCGAACTTGATCTGGTCGCCAAACTGGGCGACCTCAAATACACCTACCGCCCCGATATCCGAGACCGGGCCACGCTGGAAGCCAACTTCCGCGCCAAGTTCGAGGCACTCAACCGTGTGCGCCTGACCGAAAGCGAGTTTCACCGGCTGCTCGACAGCATCATCACGCCCGATGTCTACAACGCCGCCCAGACGCTGCGCAACATCAGCAGCTTCGAGCGTGACGACGGCACGCCGCTGAATTACACCCTGGTGAACATCCGCGACTGGTGCAAGAACGACTTCGAGGTCATCCACCAGCTACGCATCAATACCGACAACAGCCACCACCGCTACGACGTGATGCTGCTCATCAACGGTGTGCCGGTGGTGCAGATCGAGCTGAAGACGCTGGCCGTCAGCCCGCGCCGGGCGATGCAGCAGATCGTCGATTACAAAGGTGACCCCGGCAACGGCTACAGCAAGACGCTGCTGTGCTTCATCCAGCTCTTCATCGTCAGTAACCGCAGCGACACCTGGTATTTCGCCAACAACAACGCCCGCCATTTCAGCTTCAACGCCGACGAGCGCTTCCTGCCCATTTATCAGTTCGCCGCCGAAGACAACAAGAAGATCACCCATCTGGATGCCTTTGCCGAGAAGTTTCTCGCCAAGTGCACGCTGGGCCAGATGATCAGCCGCTACATGGTGCTGGTGGCCTGCGAGCAAAAGCTGCTGATGATGCGGCCGTATCAGATTTATGCCGTGCAGGCCATCGCGGACTGCATCCACCAGCGCTGCGGGAACGGTTACATCTGGCACACCACCGGTAGCGGCAAGACGCTCACCTCGTTCAAGGCCTCCACCCTGCTCAAGGACAACCCGGACATCGACAAATGTCTGTTCGTCGTGGACCGCAAGGACCTGGACCGCCAGACGCGCGAGGAATTCAACCGTTTCCAGGAAGGCTGCGTCGAGGAAAACACCAACACCGAAACGCTGGTGCGCCGCCTGCTCTCCGACGACTACGCCGACAAGGTCATCGTCACCACCATCCAGAAGCTGGGCCTGGCGCTGGATGACAGCAGTGGCGGCGGCAACAATAAACGCAACTACGGCAACTACAAGGAGCGTTTGGCGCCGCTGCGCAATCAGCGCATCGTGTTCATCTTCGACGAATGCCACCGCTCGCAATTCGGCGACAACCACAAGGCCATCAAGGAATTCTTCCCCAACGCCCAGTTGTTCGGCTTTACCGGCACGCCCATCTTCGAGCAGAACGCCAGCTATCAGCAGATCGAAGGCCAGCAGGCCAGCTACCGCACCACCGACGATCTGTTCCAGCGCTGCCTGCACCAATACACCATCACCCACGCCATCGAAGACCGCAACGTCCTGCGCTTCCATGTTGATTACTACAAGCCGAAGGGCCTCATTGGCAACACCTCTCAGCCGAAGCCCGGCGAAGCCCTCGCCAAGCGCAAGGTGATCGAGGCCATCCTGGCCAAGCACGACGCCGCCACTGCCGACCGCAAGTTCAACGCCGTACTGGCCACCGCCAGCATCAACGACGCCATCGAATACCACGCCCTGTTCCAGACCGTGCAGGACGAAACGCGGCAGCAGAACCCGGACTTCGTACTGCTCAACGTCGCCTGCGTCTTCTCCCCACCGGCAGCCGCCTTGGAAAAGGACAAGGAGAACGGCAACGACAAGAATGCTAAAGACATCCGGCAACTACAAGCTGACCTGCCACAGGAAAAGGCCGATAACGAGGTCGAGCCAGAAAAGAAGAAGGCGGCCCTCATGGCCATCATCGCCGACTACAACACCCGCTTTGGCACCAACCACCGCATCGGCGAATTCGACCTGTACTACCAGGACCTGCAAAAACGCATCAAGGATCAGCAGTACCCGAATGCCGACCTGCCGCACGCGCAGAAGATCGACATCACCATCGTGGTGGACATGCTGCTTACCGGTTTCGACTCCAAGTACCTCAACACCTTGTACGTGGACAAGAACCTCAAGCAGCACGGACTGATTCAGGCCTTTTCGCGCACCAACCGCGTGCTCAACGACACCAAGCCTTATGGCAACATCCTGCATTTTCGCAAACAGGATGAGGCCAAGAAGTGCGTGGATGAAGCCATCGCCCTCTTCTCCGGCGAGAAGATCGATAACCCGCGCGAAATCTGGCTGGTGGAACCGGCCGCCGAAGTGCTGCGCAAGTACGAGGCCGCCGTCGCGGGCATGGCCGGCTTCATGGAAAGGAAGAATCTGGTCTGCGAACCCGAGCAGGTCTACAACCTCAAGGGCGACACGGCGCGCATCGAATTCGTAAACCGCTTCAAGGAAGTGCAGCGTCTCAAGACCCAGCTCGACCAATACACCGACCTCGAGCCCGAGCAGAAGGCACGGATGGAAGCCATCCTGCCGCAGGATCAATTGCAGAGTTTCCGCAGCACCTATCTCGAAACCGCCAAGCGTCTGAAAGAACAACAGGCGAGAGAAGGCGAGCAGGCGCCGCCCGCCGTGCAGCAACTGGATTTCGAGTTCGTGCTGTTCGCCTCCAGCCTCATCGATTACGACTACATCATGGGCCTCATCGCCCGGATGACAGCGCAGAAGCCCGGCAAGACCACAATGAACCGCGAGCAGCTGATCGGCCTCATTCATGCCGACGCCAAGTTCATCGACGAGCGCGAAGACATCGCCGAATACATCCGCAGCCTGCCGGTGGGCGAGGCGCTGGAAGAAAAGGAAATCCGCGCCGGTTACGAGCGCTTCAAGGCCGAGAAGAAAGCGCGCGAACTCACCGCCATTGCCGCCAAGCACAAGCTGGACGCCGCCGCGTTGCAAGCCTTTGTGGACGAAGTCCTACGCCGCCGCATCTTCGACGGGGAACGCCTGAGTGATCTCATGGCGCCGCTGGGGCTGGGCTGGAAGGAGCGCACTCAGGCCGAACTGGCGCTGGTGGATGACCTTACGCCACTGCTGCACAAGCTTGCGCAGGGGCGGGAGATTTCGGGGTTGAGTGCGTATGAGCAGTGAGAGCACAACCGTGATTGGCGAAGAGGATGACGAAATGTCGGCGCTGGTGCCGCGGCTGCGGTTTCCGGAGTTTCGGGAGGCGGGGGAGTGGCGCAGTCAATCCGGAGCCGTGCTTTTCGATCAAGTCAGCAATAAAGACCACAACTCTGATCTTCCTGTGCTTGCCATTACCCAAGAGCATGGGGCGGTCCCTCGCCGCTTGATTGACTATCACGTATCTGTAGCCGACAAGAGTATTGAAGGCTACAAGGTTGTGGAAGTTGGTGACTTCATCATCAGCTTGCGCTCCTTCCAGGGTGGCATTGAATACTCCAGTTACAAAGGAATTTGCAGTCCGGCCTACGTGATTCTGAGGCTCGCGCCTGGGTATTCGGCGGACTATTTTCGGCACTTTCTCAAGACAGATCGATTCATTGGCCAACTGACCAAGAACCTTGAAGGCTTGCGGGATGGAAAGATGGTCAGCTACAAGCAATTCTCTGAATTGCAGCTCCCAACCCCATCTCAGAAAGAACAAGAAAAAATCGCCGACTGCCTGTCTTCCCTCGACGAACTGATAACGTTGGAGACCCAAAAGCTGGACGCTCTCAAGACCCACAAGAAGGGCCTGATGCAGCAGCTTTTCCCCCGCGAAGGCGAAACCGCGCCACGACTTCGGTTTCCGGAGTTTCGAAAGTCTGGGTCTTGGAAATCCACGACACTCGCAGGTGTTGCGACCATCCGAGCTGGCACTACGCCTTCGCGTTCTGAGCCAGCGTTCTACAGCGGCGGAACAATCCCTTGGGTGAAGACGGCAGATTTGAACAACGGCTTCATCTCTCACACAGAGGAGTGCATAACGCCCGCCGCGAAAGCAAGAATCAATCCTGTCGGCTCAGTTCTCGTTGCCATGTATGGCGGGTTCAACCAAATCGGCCGGACAGGGTACCTGACGGTGTCAGCGGCAACCAATCAAGCCATATCTGTTCTGACTGCAGACGAAAATGAAGTCTTGCCAATTTACTTGCTGACTTGGATGAATGCACGTGTCGAGAGCTGGAAAAAGATCGCCAGTAGCAGTCGGAAGGACCCAAACATAACCGGTACCGACGTTGCCAACTTTCCTATTGCTTACCCCCGCAAGGAAGAGCAAAGGCAAATTTCTGATGGCCTCGCATCACTCGATGACCTCATTGCAACGCAAATTCAGAAAATCGACGCCCTCAAGACCCACAAGAAGGGCCTGATGCAGCAGTTGTTCCCGGTGCCGGACAAGGTGCCCGCGTGACGCAAGTGATTCTCTACACCAGCGAACGTGGGAGTTCAGTTGTCAACCATCGCTTGACAACTGCAGCCGATGGCCAGAATTGCCGTGGCGCGCAGTGCAGGCCTCTCGCCATTGGGCCTCTTCCCATTCTCTACACAGCGTGTAGAGAACGACCGATGCCTGACCAGCGCGGCAACTGTCAAGGAATCCTTGACAGTTCAAGGCGTAAGGCGTGGGCGGAGAAGCGGTGGGGAAAGTTGTCATGACGAAAAGGAACCAGAAGAAGCAGGGCGCTATCGGGAGCCCCCCGCCTGCCGATCCGGTCGAAGGCTTTTCGCCGCTGCTGGGCACCCTGCGTCAGCTCATCGCCGATTCACGCCAGCAAGTGCTGCGGGCGGTGGACGCGGTGCAGGTGCAAACCTATTGGCACGTCGGTCGGCACATTGTGGAGTTCGAGCAAGGCGGTGCGCAGCGGGCGGCCTATGGGCAGCGCTTGTTGCCGCAGTTGGGGCAGGCCTTGTCGGCCGAATTCGGGCGGGGTTTCGATGCGACCAATTTGCGGCACATGCGCGGGTTCTATCTGGCGTTTCCAATTCGCGACGCACTGCGTCGCGAATTGAGTTGGACGCACTATCGCCTGTTGCTGCGGGTAGACAGCCCCGAGGCCCGCCAGTGGTATGTGGAGGAGGCCGTCGCTCAGAACTGGAGCACACGCGCATTGGAGCGGCAGATTGGCAGCCTGTATTACGAGCGCCTGCTGCTGAGCCAGGACAAGGCGGCCGTGACTGCTGAGGCGCAGGCAAATCTGAGTGTACTGGAGCAATCACCCCGCGCATTTGTGCGCGACCCGATGATGCTGGAGTTTCTGGGCCTGCCCAACACGGGCCGCCTGCTGGAGGCCACGCTGGAAACGGCGTTGATGGACAAGCTGCAGCAGTTTCTGATGGAGTTGGGCAAAGGCTTTGCGTTTGTGGCCCGGCAGCAGCGCATCAGCACCGAAACGCAGGATTTCTACATTGACCTGGTGTTTTACAACTACCTGCTCAAGTGCTTCGTGCTGATCGACCTGAAAACCGGCCCACTCACGCATCAGGATGTGGGGCAGATGGACATGTATGTGCGCATGTACGACGACCTGCGCCGGGGTGAGGGAGACAACCCGACAGTGGGCATTCTGCTGTGCGGCAGTAAAGACAAGTCGGTGGTGCGTTATTCCGTGTTGAACGGAAGCGAACAGCTCTTCGCCAGCAAGTACCGTTTGGTGTTGCCCAGTGAGGAAGAGCTGCGGTTGGAGTTGCAGCGTGACCGCGAAGCCCTCGAAATTCAACAAGGCCTTCGTGACGAGGGAGAAACTAAGTGACGGACCTCGAGAAGCAAAAGCTGGGCAAGACCCTCTGGGCCATCGCCGACCAGTTGCGCGGCGCGATGAACGCGGACGACTTCCGCGATTACATGCTGGCCTTCCTCTTCCTGCGCTATCTGTCGGACAACTACGAAGCGGCCGCAAAAAAGGAACTGGGGCCGGACTACCCGGCGCCGAAGCCTGGCGATCGGCTCAGCCCCCTGTCGTTCTGGTATGCCGATAACGCGGCGGATGTGCCCGAGTTCGAAAAGCAGATGCGCCGCAAGGTGCATTACGTGATCGAGCCGCAATACCTGTGGGGCAACATCAGCGAGCTGGCCCGCACCCAGCACGCCGAGCTGCTGCACACGCTGCAGCAGGGCTTCGACTACATCGAGAACCAGTCATTCGCCAGCACCTTCAAGGGCTTGTTCTCGGAGATCAATCTGGCGTCCGACAAGCTCGGCAAGACCTATGCCGAGCGCAATGCCCGTTTGTGCAAGATCATCAGCGAGATCGCCAACGGGCTGACGCAATTTCGCACCGACAGCGACGCACTGGGCGATGCCTATGAATACCTGATCGGCCAGTTTGCCGCCGGCTCGGGCAAGAAGGCGGGCGAGTTCTACACGCCGCAGCCCATTTCCAGCATCCTTTCCACCATCGTTACGCTGGACAGCCAGGAGCCGGCGACGGGGCAGCGTTCGCATCTGGACAGCGTGCTGGATTTTGCCTGCGGCTCGGGCTCGCTGCTGTTGAATGTGCGCCACCGCATGGGGCCGCACGGCATCGGCAAGATTCACGGCCAGGAAAAGAACATCACCACCTACAACCTGGCGCGCATGAACATGCTGCTGCACGGGGTGAAGGATTCCGAGTTCGAAATCTTCCACGGCGACACCCTGCTCAACGAGTGGGACATGCTGCGGGAGACGAACCCGGCCAGGATGCCGAAGTTCGACGCGGTGGTGGCCAATCCGCCCTTCAGCTATCGCTGGGAGCCGAGCGAGGCGCTGGGCGAGGATGTGCGCTTCAAGAACTACGGCCTGGCGCCGAAGTCTGCCGCCGACTTCGCATTTCTGCTGCATGGCTTCCACTTCCTGAAGCAGGACGGCGTGATGGCCATCATCCTGCCCCACGGCGTGCTGTTCCGTGGCGGCGCGGAGGCTCGCATCCGCACCAAGCTGCTCAAGGACGGCCACATCGACACGGTGATCGGGCTGCCGGCCAACCTGTTCTTCTCGACCGGCATTCCGGTCTGCATCCTGGTGCTGAAGAAGTGCAAGAAGCCTGACGATGTGCTGTTCCTAAACGCTGCCGAGCATTTCGAGAAGGGCAAGCGGCAGAATCAGCTGCTGCCCGAGCACATCGACAAGATCATCGACACCTACCAGTTCCGCAAGGAAGAGGCTCGCTATTCGCGTCGGGTGGGTATGGCGGAAATCGAGAAGAACGATTTCAACCTGAACATCTCGCGCTATGTCAGCACGGCAGAGGCGGAAGAGGAGATCGACTTGGCCGCTGTTCACGCCGAGCTGGTGACGCTGGAGCAGAAAAGGAAAGCTGCGCTCGATAAGCACAACGCCTTCCTCAAGGAGTTGGGGCTGCCGATCCTGCCGTGAGGGAAGCCTCTGGGTGGCGATGGTCGGAACGAGGTCAGGGGTTGCTGCGGAAACCCACGCTGCGATGGCTGCCGTCGCAATAGGGTTTGTCCTTCGATTGGCCACAGCGACACAGCCAGCAATCGGTGACGCGGTTCACCATCTTGCCGGTGCCGGTGATCACCTCGAGGTTGCCGCGCACGTGCAGCGGGCCGTCCTGCAGGGGCTCGATCAGCAGGGGGCCATCGCGCTGCGCCAGCGGGGTCGAGTCGCCCGGCGTCGGCTCGCCGGTGGCGACAAAGCCCGCGGTCGTGTGACTGCCGTCGCAATAGGGTTTGTGTGTCGAGGCGCCACAGCGGCACAGCGTCAGCCGATAACCCCGGTCGCTGCCGTCGATCGAGATCGGTGCACGAAAGGCGAGCGGTCCGTTCTCGCGCACGCGCACCGTGTTGACGCGGGGTGGCGACTCGATCGCAGTACCGTCGGCACCGGCACACTGGATCGCGCCCGACGGGCAGTTGTGTGCCAGTTCGAGCAGTTCCGCCGGCGTCGCGCGCTCGGGGTGGATCCAGTCGCCCGCCACGTTCGGCACGAACACGTCGGGCCGATCGAGCACGCAGTGGCGCGAGTGAATGCAACGTTGACCGTCAAACTGGATGACGACGGTGGTGCCACGGACCGATTCCACGCTCATGATCTGCTCCTGGTTGGTGCGAACGGCTGACTGCGGACAGGCGCACGCCGACCCTGGCGGCTCAGGCGCTTCACTGCCGATGCACGTCATGGGTGATGAACGGCTCCTCGGCCGTGGGCATGTCGAGCCAGTCTGGATGCTGCAGACTGTGCCGGATGTCTGCCAGGCCGCATTGCCAGTGCGCGCGCATCGTGCGCGCACCGAACTGGAAGTCCTTGTAGTTACCCTCGCAGCGCTTGTCCCGATAGATCAGGTGGAACACGTTGAAGAGCCGGTCGCAGGCCTCTTCGGCTGCGCGCCGGTACCAGGGGTTGTGCTTGCGCGCGTCCTCCGGCACCAGCTTCATCAGTTCGCCAAGCAGGCGGCGCTGCTTCTGCATGCTTGCCATGTAGGTGGTGATCGTGCGCGTCCGGCTCGAGTACTGAATGTCCTTCTGGCGCACCATCACCGCGGAGAGATCGGTCGGCAGCGCGCCGTGTGCGCTCCACAGGTCGACCTGAAACACCAGCGAGTTCCTGCGCGGCGTGGTGGCCAGCACCTTTTGCAGCGGGGTGTTCGACACCACGCCTCCGTCCCAGTAATACTCGCCGCCGATCTCCACCGCCGGAAAGCCTGGCGGCAGCGCACCCGAGGCCATGAAGTGCTCGGCACACAAGCGCTCTTTCGTGTTGTCGAAGTAGACGAAATTGCCCGTTGCGACGTTCACCGCGCCGACCGATACCCGGATTTCGCCGCTGTCATTGAGCCGATCGAAGTCGACCAGCGCCTCGAGCGTCGCTTTCAGCGGCGCGGTGTCGTAGTAGCTCGCCGTGTCGGGGGTGGCTGAACGATCGAAGCTGAAGGAGGCACGGGGCTGGAAGAAGCCGTTCTGGCCCTCGGTCAGTGCGCGCCACGCTTCCCAGCCATTGAGCATCCCGATCAGCGGTTCGGGCCAGTCCCGAAGATCCATCTGGCTGAGCGGGCTGGACGGCAGCAGCGGCGGCCGGCAGATCGTTTCCCAGAATTGCTGCAGGCGCGCCACGCGTTGCTGCGGCGGGTTGCCGGCGATGATCGCCGCATTGAGTGCGCCGATCGAGATCCCGGCGACCCAGTTCGGATGCAACTGCGCCTCGGCCAGACCCTCATACACCCCGGCCTGATAGGCGCCGAGCGCTCCGCCTCCCTGCAGCACCAGAGCGACCACCTGATAGCGGTGGCCGGCCGGCAGACTCGGGCTCTGGTAGAAACCCGAGCCGCGCTGCCGCGTGGCGTCTGGCGTGTCGCCGACCATGGCGGCCCCTCAATGCATATGCCAGCCGTGGCTGACGACGAACGATTGTCCGGTCAGCGCCGCGCTCGGGAAGGCCGCGAGGAACAGCGCGGTTTGCGCCACGTCGTCGATGGTGGTGAAGATGCCGTCGACCGTCTCGCCCAGCATCATCTTCTTGACCACCTCTTCCTCGCTGATGCCCAATTCCCTGGCCTGCTCGGGTATTTGCTTGTCGACCAGCGGCGTGCGCACGAAGCCCGGACAGATCACGTGCGAACGGACATTGTGCGCGGCCCCTTCCTTGGCCAGTACGCGGGCGAGACCGAGCAGGGCGTGCTTGGCAGCGACGTAGGCCGATTTGAGCGGCGAGCCCTCATGCGAGTGCACCGACCCCATGTAGATCACCGTGCCGCCACGATTGTCCTGATACATGAAGCGCAGCGCCGCCCTTGTGGTGAGAAAGGCGCCGTCGACGTGAATCGCCAGCATCTTCTTCCACTCGGCGAAACTGAATTCGACGATCGGCTTGACGATCTGTATGCCGGCGTTCGAGACGAGGATGTCGAGTCCGCCCAAGGTGTCGACCACCGCCGTGGTGCCGGCGTCGACGGCGTCCTCGTCGGTGACGTCCATCGCCACGGCCATGGCTTTGCCGCCGCTTGCGACGATTTCATCGGCCGTGGCTTGGGCAGCCGCCAGGTGGATATCGGCGATGGCCACCGCCGCGCCGGCCCTCGCGTACACGTGGGCGATTTCCCTGCCGATGCCGCTTGCGGCGCCGGTGATGAGTGCGATCTTCCCGTTCAGCATTGCGTGCTCCGTGTAGATCTGCCGCGATCGAAAGACAAGCCCCCGGGCCGAAATTCAGCCCACCTGCACCGTCAGCAGCGGTGCCGCCGCGAGGTTCCCGGCCGTTCCGTTTCGCACGCAGGGGCTGGAAATTGATGCGCTGAGCCCACGCTTCGAACCGTCTGCGCGCCGGACCTTCTTCAAGCCTGTGCGGCTGCGTCGCCCCTGTGCGCTTCCGAACAGAACCACAGCTTGTTGCCCTCGCTGTCGAGCAAGGCTCCCACCCAGAACCGTCCCTCCTCGTAGAGCTGGACCTTGTCGCTGATCGTGACGCCGCGGGCCAGCAAGTCCCGCTCGAGCCGGGGCGCATCCGCAACGGCGATGGTCAGCCGCGGAAAGGGAGACTTTCCCGACGGGGCCGCATCCTCGGCCACGGGCTTGAGCAGGATCGTCAGGCTGCCGAGCGCGAAGCCCACGTCGCCATTGCCGCCCGGGACGGGTTCGAGACCCAGTTTTGCGCGATAGAAATCTGCCGCCCTCGCCAGGTCATCGACGGCGAGCGCCACCACTTTCAGTTCCTGCCATCCCAGCGTGTTCATTTGCCCACCTCGCTTCGCGATACCCTCCCAATTCTGTTTATAGACAGTCGGCACGCGAGTGACGCACTTCGCGGCGAAAACTCATCCGCCAGCGGATGCTGGATGTCGAGGCGAGGGGAAACCGGGGAGAGATCCAGGTTCGTGCAGCAGGCAGCCGTCATGCCTCGGGCGTGAAGCTCATCACCAGCACTTCGTGACCTTCCGACGTTTCGTCGGGGCGCGAAAGCCGTTCCGCGAGCTCCTTCGCCTCCTCGTACGAGTCGCAGACCCAACTGTTCATCGCGCCACAGGCGGCGAAGGTGCGATCCGGCAGCGCGACGATCACGCCGAAGCGGTCGTCCTGGCCGCCGATGATGAACTGGTACGTCCCCTGCTCCCGGATCCGCTGCTCCACTTCGGCGAAGTCCTGATCCTGCTGGAACTTCTCGCGGAATTCGGCAAGATCCTTGGCCTTCGCGATGACCATGGCGGCGTAGTACCTGTTCGTGGTGTTTGTCTGATTCATGACCTGAGTTCGCTCGATGACGACCGGGCTGCGGGCTGGTGCCTGCCCGGTAGGGGCCAACACATTAACACCCTTGGCGGCACTCCCGACCCCGCTGAAAAGCCGGGGCGTGCAGTACGAGCCGCGCATAGAGCTTGCCGGTCTTGGCGAGGATGATCTCCTGCTCGGCATGCGCCTGCTCCAACAGGCGTGAACGCAGGCTGTTGCGCCGAATCGATCGGGCTGAGGCATCCTCAGAAATCGATCCCGGGCAGCCGGATTCCATCGCCCCCAGCCAATGTGCGGCGAGCCTGCTGCAACATCTCGGCGCTGAAGTAGCGCAACTGTGCGGGGTCGAACTCAAACGTCGGCAGATGGGCCAGAACGATCTCGGCAACAAGCACTGCCTGTGCCCGGTCGCGCCCCTTCTTCACCGGCTCCCGATCCTGTCGTGTGGAGAGCCAGGCCTTGTGCAGGGCAAATGCGCGCGGATCGGGTACCCGCATCATGACTGGGCGACCGTCGGATGCGATCGCGACGACATCATGCTTGGGCGCATTCACCAGCCAGTGCAGGTTGGGCAGCTCGACCGCGACAAGATCGTCCTGGCCAAAGGTCACGTCGGTTGCGTCACGCATGTCGCGCGCCGGGATCACGAGATCGACCATGAAGCCCTTGTCATTGACCGCGCGGAAGGGCGCGTCGCGCGAGGGCACAAAGCTCGGATCGGCCTTCCGCAGCAGCCCGAGCAGCCCTCCCTGGTCGAGCTTTTGCGTCACGATCGACAAGTGGCGACGCGGATCGTAGAGAAGATCCACGTCGCCCGAGGCCAGCAGTTCCATACGGCAATGCACGCCTGCCATCGCCTCGTAGGCGTGGATCGCGTGTGTTCCGATCACGCAAAAATCATGCTCCATGCGTGCTGCCGCCAGACCGAGCAGGATGTCGCCGACGATGCTGGGGAGCCGCCCCAAACGCAGCGCACGGTTGAGGCGCGTCTGGTTCTTCACCCGCTCGGACAGCGTTTGCAGGCGCGCCTTCGCACGTACCTTGCCCTCGGTGAACGCGGCATAGACGGCCTCGGTTTCGGCGTTACGCGGGCCGAGCGACTTGCCGTTTCCACGCGCGTCCTGGCGTCGCAGGAGGTATTGGCGCCCCTTGGATGACATCCAGCGCATCCCATAGCGATAACTACGGGCGTGATGGAGCGCGTCGATCCATGCGCGATAGAGTTGGTCCGACTCGACCATGAACAACTGCTGCTGGTGATCGAGAGGCTGCACGATGTTTTCCTGTTTTTCTACGAGGTTGAGAATAACAGGAAAACAGACTCTCAGTCGCGTGGTTTCAGCGTGTAGAGCAGCCTGCAGAACCTGCCCGCAAGGACAGTTGGGCTGGGGTGAAGCGGTGATGGCAGCGATGGCGATGTCCGCATGGCAGAATCGAGCTAGATCGACACCATCACTGCCGCGCCGAACCAAGGACCCACCCCATGCCCTGCTATGAAATCGACGGCCTGAAGCCCGTCATCCATCCCACCGCCTTCGTCCACCCCGACGCCGTGCTGATCGGCGACGTGATCGTCGGCCCGCGCTGCTATGTCGCGCCGCTGGCCTCGCTGCGCGGCGACTTCGGCCGCATCGTGATGGAGGAAGGCAGCAACATCCAGGACACCTGCGTGATGCACGGTTTTCCAGGCACCGACACGGTGATCGGCGTCGATGGCCACGTCGGCCACGGCGCGGTACTGCACGGCTGCCGCATCGGGCGCAATGCGCTGGTGGGCATGAACGCCGTGATCATGGACAACGCGGTGGTAGGCGACGAATCCATCGTCGCCGCCTGCGCCTTCGTCAAGGCCGGCATGGAGATCCCGCCGCGCAAGCTGGTCGCCGGCATGCCGGCCAAGGTGATGCGCGACCTTTCGGAGCAGGAAGTGACGTGGAAGGGCGACGGCACCCGCACCTACCAGGAACTGACCGAGCGCTGCCTGGCCACGCTGAAGCCGTGCGGGCCGCTCACCGAGATGGAACCCGGCCGCAAGCGCTTCGAGTTCCCGGGCGTGGTGCCGCTGGTGGAGGCGAAGAAGGAAGGCAAGGCTTGAGCGAGCGCGGCAAGCTCCTCGCCGGCCTGCCGCCGGCCGGGCCGCAGGAGCATTTCGATACCCTGCTCGACCACCCGGCGGCGCGCATCGAGCGCATCGCCTCGTTCGCCCAGGCCAGCCCGCCGGGTTTCTGGTACGACCAGGCGGGCGACGAATGGGTGATGCTGGCGGCGGGGCGCGCCGAGCTCACCCTCGAGCACGCGGACGGCGATCTCGAGTCGCTGGCGCTGGCGGCGGGCGACTGGGTCTTCATCCCGGCGCACCGGCGGCACCGGGTGGAGTCGACGAGCGCGGATGCGGTCTGGCTGGCGGTGCATCTCGGCGGTGCGGAGAACGCGTTGGATCAGTAGAAGTACTCGAACCTGCAGGTTTGGAGGCGGGGGGTGCGCGGAGCAGGCGAGCACTGTCCGAGTCCCGAGCGAAGCGAGGTCGAGTTGCGCAGCCTGACGGAGCGCACCCCCCGCCTCCAAACCGGATTCGTAGCAGGGAAGCGCAGCCCCTCACCCCACCTGGCAGGCGAGCCCCTTGAGGTACTCGCCTTCCGGCACCGCCAGCCCGATCGGGTGGTCCGGCGCGGCCGACAGACGGTAGATGATGCGCGCATCGACACCGGCATCGGTGGCAGCGCCGGCGACGATCTTCTGGAACAGCTCCTGGCCGATGCCGCCCGAGCACGAGTAGGTCATCAGGATGCCACCCGGGTTGAGCAAACGGAAGCCGAACAGGTTGATGTCCTTGTAGGCGCGCGCGGCCCGCTCGGCGTGCGCGGCGGAAGGCGCGAACTTGGGCGGATCGAGCACGATCAGGTCGAAGCGGCGGCCGTCGTCCTTCAGCGCGCGCAGCGCCTTGAACACGTCGGCCTCCAGCCATTCGGCGCGGCTGGCGTCGAGCTGCGGGTTGAGCGCCAGGTTGCGTCGCGCGGATTCCAGCGCCGGGCCGGAGGAGTCGATCGACAGCACCGATTGCGCGCCGCCCGCCAGCGCCTGCAGCGAGAAGCCGCCGGTGTAGCAAAAACAGTTCAACACCTCGCGGCCACCGGCAAGCTGGCCGGTGAGCAGGCGGTTGTCGCGCTGGTCGAGGTAGAAGCCGGTCTTGTGGCCGCCCTCCACATCCACTTCCATGCGCACGCCGTTCTCGACGATGGTGAGCCCGCCCGCCGGCAGTTCGCCATACGCGACGCCGGTGCGCGGCTCCAGCCCCTCAAGGCCGCGCACTTCCGAATCCGAACGCTCGTAGATCGCGGCGCAGCCGGTGGCCTGCACCAGGCCGGCGACGATCGCCTCGCGCCATTTGTCGGCGCCGGCGCTGGTGAGCTGCAGCACCACCACGTCGCCATAGCGGTCGGCGATGACGCCGGGCAGGCCGTCGGACTCGCCGTGGATCAGGCGCACGCCCTGCTGCCCGCGCAGCGCCGGGATCGCCGCGCGCCGTGCCACCGAAGCGGCCACCGCGCGCTTGAAGAAGGCATGGTCGATCGCCGCGTCGACATCGAAACTCCACACCCGCGCGCGGATCTGCGATTCCGGCGACCAAGCGGCGCGCGCCAGCGGCTTGCCGTCGGCGGTGACGACGGTGATCGTGTCGCCCGGCCGCGCGCGGCCGTCCAGGCGGTCGACCGAGCCGGCGAAGATCCAGGGGTGGCGACGGAACAGCGAGCGTTCCTTGCCGGGCTTGAGGATGAGCTGAGCCATGGGAATGAGGCCGGAAAGGAGTGGGCAGGAAAGCAGGGGACCGGAGCTGCGCCGGTCAGTCGACGAGCCGCCGGTAGGCGCCGGCGTGGTAGATCAGCGGCGGCCGCTCCTCGCGGTCGAAGCTCACCACTTCGCCGATGAACACGATGTGGTCGCCGCCCGGGTGGCGCGTGGTGTTGCGGCACACGAAGCGCGCGCAGCAGCCACTCAGCAGCGGCACGCCGCCCTCGCCGTCTTCCAGGGCCAGGCCGGCGAAGCGGTCGTCGACGCGGCTGGCGAAGCGGTTCGACAGCGCCTCCTGATCGGCGGCGAGCACGTTGATCGCGTAGTATTCGCAGCCTTCGAACTGCTCGCGCATCGACACGTCGTTCGCGAGGCTCCAGACGATGAGCGGCGGCTCGAGCGACACCGAGTTGAAGGAATTCACCGTCAGCCCGAACGGCACACCATCGGGCGTGCGCGTGGTGACGACGGTGATGCCGGTGGCGAACATGCCGAGCGCATTGCGGAAGCGCCGCGCCGCATCGTCGCTGCTGAAGGTCTGCTGGGACATCGGACGGAATGCTGCCGCGCCGGCTGAGGCGGCAGGAAGAATGAACAGGTACGGATTATGGCGGCAGGCGCCAACAGCGTCGAGTGCCGGGCGCCTGCCGGGGAAAGCACACAACGCATGAGCGAATTCGCACGCAAACTCGTCACCTGGCAGCGCGAGCACGGCCGCCACGACCTGCCCTGGCAGGGCGGGCGTGATCCCTACCGCATCTGGCTGTCGGAGATCATGCTGCAGCAGACACAGGTGGAGACGGTGATCCCCTATTACCTGCGCTTTCTCGAGCGCTTTCCCGACGTCGCCGCGCTGGCCGCCGCGCCGGTGGAGGACGTGATGGCGTTGTGGAGCGGGCTGGGCTACTACGCCCGTGCGCGCAACCTGCACCGCGCGGCGCAGCAGGTCGTGGAGCGCCACGGCGGGCAGTTCCCCGGCAGCGCGGTGGAGATCGAGACGCTGCCCGGCATCGGCCGCTCCACTGCGGCGGCGATCGCCGCCTTCGCCCACGACGAGCGCGCCCCCATCCTCGACGGCAACGTCAAGCGCGTGCTGTGCCGGGTGTTCGGCATCGAGGGCTTCCCGGGCGAAAAGGCGGTGGAAAACCGCCTGTGGGCGCTGGCCGAGTCGCTATTGCCGGCGCGCGGCGTCGGCACCTACATCCAGGCGCAGATGGACCTCGGCGCCACCGTGTGCACCCGCGGCAAACCCGCCTGCGCACGCTGCCCGCTGCACGACGACTGCGTCGCACGGCGCGACGGCCGCACGGCGGAACTGCCGGCGGCACGCCCGAAAAAGGTGGTGCCGCGGCGCAGCGTACGGGTGGCGGTGATCCTGCATGAAGGCCGCGTGCTGCTGGAACGCCGCCCGCCCGCCGGCATCTGGGGCGGGCTGCTGGCGCTGCCGGAGATCCCCGACGCCGCCGCCGACGTGACCGCCTGGGCGGATGCCGCGCTGGGAGTGGAGTGCGCCGACGCGCAGCCGCTCGCGCCGCTGACCCACGCTTTCACCCACTTCGTGCTCGACATGCAGCCGCTGCGGCTGGAAGCCCGGCGCACCCACGCCGCCGCGATGGAGCCGGGCCACGCCTGGCAGCCGCTGGCCACCCTCGCCGATGCCGCCCTGCCGACGCCCGTGCGGCGCATCCTCGGCGCCCTGGCTGCTCCGGACCTGTTCAGCGCGTAAGCGGCGCGTCCGGATCGTCGGGCAGCATGCCCAGTTCGTACAAGGTGTCGCGCACGAATTCGAGGCGCTCCAGCGGGTCGTCCATCTCCAGCAGGCGCTGCTTGGCCTCCGGCTTCAGCGGCAGCCACTCGGCGTAGCGCGTGCCCACCCAGACGGCGTCGTCGAAGCGGAGCGGCTCGACGACATGGCCGCCGCCAAACTTCTCGATAAGGCGCTCGAGCAGCGGCACCACCTCGGCAAGATGCCGCGGAATCGGTTGCGCCACCGGCTCGGGGAGCCAGCGCACAGTGCCGATGAGCAGGCCATCCTCCTCCAGCTCGTGGTCCAGCACCCGGAACCGCCGACGCCCGCGCACGACGATGTCCACCACGCCGTTGCGCAGGTGGTCGGCACTGACGATCTGCGCCTCGGTGCCCAGCAGGTAGGGCACGGCCGGCTCGCCCACCTCGCGCCCGGCGGCGATCAGGCACACGCCGAAGGTGTCATGCGCCTTCAGGCACTGGGCGATCATGCGCCGGTAGCGCGGCTCGAAGATGCGCAGCGGCAGGCTGCCTTCGGGGAACAGTGCGGTGCCGAGCGGAAACAGCGGAATCCGGGCGCTATCGGTCATGACGTCCCTCCTTCGTCGCCCCAGCGCGCCATCAACCGGTGTGGCACGCCGAGCTGGTCGAGCACGCGCGCGACGACGAAATCGACCAGATCCTGCACCGTCTGCGGATGGTGGTAGAAGCCGGGGTTGGGCGGCAGGATGCAGACGCCGAGGCGCGCGAGCCTGAGCATGTTTTCCAGGTGAATGGCCGAATACGGCGTCTCGCGCGGCACCAGCACGAGCTTGCGCCCTTCCTTGATGACGACGTCGGCCGCGCGCTCGATCAGGTTCTGGCTGAGCCCGCCGGCGATCGCCGCGAGCGTCGCCATGGTGCAGGGGCAGACGACCATCGCGTCCGGCGGGTTGGAGCCGGAGGCCGGCGGGGCGAACCATTCCTCGCGGCCGAACACGCGCAACTGGCCGGGCGCGGCGCTGAAGCGCGCCGACAGCTCGGCTTCGACGTCGGCCGGGCGCGCCGGCAGGTTCCAGTCCATCTCTTGCCGCGCAACGATCTGCGCGACCTGCGAATAGAGCAGCCACACCCGGCAGCCGGCCTGCAGCAGGCATTCGACCAGGCGCACGCCATAAGGCAGGCCGGAGGCGCCGGTGAAGGCGACGGTGATGGTGCGCGTTTGATCGTTGCTCATGGTCCGGTCCGGAGATCACATCCCTGGCTGCAGGTTAACCGATCAGGCCCTTCATGGAAGAGAGACCACGGACGAGGAAAGTCACTTCAGGTAATCCGAAATCAATTCCCACTTTCCATTCCGGATCTGCGCGAGCCGCCCGTACCGGTTGCCGAGATGGTCGGTGGGCGTGAAGCGGTATTCCGGGCTGCCGAAATAGTCGCGGGTGAAGTCAAACTTCTCCAGCGTGCGGGCAAAGCCGCCGATCGTGAGCTGCGGCCCGACAGCTTCCGCCGTGCGCACGAACATGTCGGCCAGTGTATAGCCCATCACGCTCCACACGTTGGGATCCACGCCGTAGCGCTTGCGGTAGCGCTGGATCCAGTCGGCGAGCTGCTTGTTGGCGCCCTCCGCATACGGGTGCGGCAGCACGCTGACGCCGTACAGCCCCTCCACCGCCGCGCCGCCCAGCTCATGTGTCTGCGCCGAATAGCCGGACGCGGTGACCAGCATGTCGACCTTCCAGCCGATCCTGCGCGCCTCGCTCATCGCCGCCACCGTCTCACGCACCACCGTGGCGAGCACCACGAAGTCGCAGCCGGCGCCGCGCAGGCGGGCGACCTGGCTCGACAGGTCGGTGGCGCCGCGCTTGTAGCTGGTCTTCTCGACGAGCGGACGTCCGAGCCTGCCGAGCGCCGCCTCGACGCCCTTCATCACCTCCAGGCCGTAGTCGTCGTCCTGGTACAGCAGGCAGGAGCGCTGGTAGCCGTGGGTCTGCACCATGTGGCGGGTGGCCGCTTCCATGTAGGTCTGGTAGGGCGCGAAGTTCTGGAACTTCAGCGGATGCAGCGGCAGATAGGTCGATTCGTGCGGCGAGAACGGGAACAGGTGCAGGCGGCCGGCGTCGACGATGACCGGCATCGAGGCCATCACCACCGGCGTACCCATGTCGGCGATGAAGGCAAAGGCCTGATCGCGCTGCACCAGCTTGCGCGCAGCAAGCACCGCGCGCTTGGGGTCGTAGCCGGAATCCTCGACCACCAGACGGATCTTGCGGCCATGAACGCCACCGGCCGCGTTGGCCTCGTCGAAGCGCATCAGCAAGCCGTCGCGCACCGGCACGCCGAGCAAGGCGATCGGGCCCGAAAGGTCGGAGATGGTGCCGACCACGATCTCGCGATCGGTCACGCCCGGGGTGACCGGAGCGGCCATGGCGGCGACAGGGAAGACGCTCGCGCTTGCGGCCAGCGCCAGCTTCAGAAGCAGATTCATGGGCACGGATCTCCGGTCTGATGGACGTGGATCCGCTTTATACCCTCACCCGCGCCAAGACATGGCTCCGACAGGACGAAGCGCCATGCAGGGGCGGGCTTGACCGCGACATCACACGACGCATCGTGTCGCGGTCAAGCCCGCTCCTACGCTTTCTTGCGATCAGCAGTTGCCTTTCTTGGCCTGGCCCGGCGGGCAGAAGTATCCGCGCTCGTGGCGGTGACGGTGGTGGTCGTCGTAGTAGCGGCGATCTTCGTAGCGCACAACTTCGCGCTCGCGCACACGTTCGCGCCCGGCGTTGCTGCCGACCGCGGCACCCACGCCGCCGCCGAGGGCACCGCCGATCACCGCACCATCGCGGCCGCCCACCGCTTCACCGACGGCCGCACCCACGCCGCCGCCGATGGCGCCGCCGAGCACGGTCGATGCGCCGGCATGAGCAGCGCCGGCAAGCGAGAGGCAAAGAAGGGCGGGAAGCAGTTTGCGCATCATTGCGTGTATTCCTGTTGTTGTTCGGTTGGGCTGGATCGTAAAAGGCAGCAGCACACGCTGTCCACGCCGAAGTCGTCAGTAAATGTTGCCCTGGCCCGCCGCCGCAACACCCGACGACGTGGCGGCGCGGTTCAACGCCCGCCTGCGATGCCGCGGGGCCGCAGCAGCACGACGGCCACGATCACTGCGCCGAACACCACCGTCTCCAGCCCCGCAGAGCGTGCCAGCTCGCCAGGCAGCGCGTCGCGTAGCACCGAGATCGCCTGCGGAATGGCGACGATGACGAGCGCGCCCCAGGCCGCACCCGCCTGGCGCTGCGCGCCGCCGATGAAGGCGAGCATCAGCAGCTCGAAGGAGAACATCAGCCCGAACTGATCCGGGCTGATGAAGCCGATCCAGTGCGCATACAACGCGCCGGCCACGCCCGACAGCGCGCCGCCGACGACGAAGGCGAGCAGCTTCGCGCGCACCGGATCAACGCCGCAGGCATCGGCGGCGGCCTCGTCCTCGCGCACCGCACGCCATGCGCGGCCGAGGCGCGAATCGAACAGCCTCGTGCACAGCAGCATGGCGCCGATCAGCGCGGCGGCACTCACCAGGGCCTGGCTTGCAGGCGATTCCACCGCCTGTCCGGCAAGCTGCAGCGCGGGCACCGCGAGCCCGGCTGCGCCGCGCGTGACCGGCTCCCAGCGCACCAGCGCCTCCTCGACGATGAGGGCGAAGGCCAGCGTGCTCATGCCGAAGTAGAGCCCCCCCAGGCGGCGTGCCGGCAGGCTGGCAAGCGCACCGCCCGCCGCAGCGATCGCCGCAGCGGCCGGAATCGCGAGCAGCGACGGCACGCCTGCGGTCACCAGCAAGGCCTCGGTGTAGGCGCCCAGCCCCACCAGCGCCGCCTGGCCGAGCGCGATCTGACCGGCCTGGCCCACCACCACGACGACACCAAGCCCGGCCAGCGCATAGGTGGCGACCAGCGTCGCCTGGCTCAAGGCATGGTCGGCGCCGAAGGCGAGGACCGCCAGCCCGAGCAGCGCGGCCCACGACAAGACCGAACGCCAGCGCACGGTCCGCGTCATCGCCCCGCCCGGCCGGCGCCAAAACCCGCCGGAAACAGCAGCAGCCCGAGCATCAGCAGCGCATAGGGCACGACGTCCTTGACGCCCTCGGGCAGCATCAGCCCCGCCAGCGCCTCCACCACGCCGAGGAAGATGCCGGCGACGAGCGCGCCCGGCAGGCTGGTGAGCCCGCCCAGCACCGCAGCGGGAAAGGCCTTCAGCGCCACCAGACCCATGTTCAGGTGGATGAAGGTGAGCGGCGCCAGCAGCAGGCCGGCGAGCGCGGCGAGGCCGGCACCGAGCGCCCACGCCAGCGTGTGCATGCGCGCCACCGGCACGCCCATCAGCGCGGCGATGCGCGCGTCCTCGGACAGCGCGCGCAGGGCCAGGCCGGCTCGCGTGGCGCGGAAGAACAGCGTCAGCAGCGCGGCGATCAGCAAGGTGGCGGCGATCACCAGCAACTGCCCGCCAGCCAGCGTCACGGCACCGATCTGCACGACATCCAAGGCGAGGGGCAGGCGGTAGGTTTCCTGCGCGGCCGCCGGCACCGAGGCCACCGCGCCGCGCAGCATCAGGCCGAGGCCGAAAGTCAGCAGCACCGCAACCAGATGCGGACGGCCGACGGCGTGGCGCAGCGCGATGCGCTCGAACGCCGCAGCCAGCAGCGCCGTGCCCGCCACCGCGGCGAGCGCCGCCACCGCGAGCGGCCAGCCTGCGCCCAGGTGCAGGCCAAGCGCAGTGAAGGCGCCGAGCATCAGCAACTCGCCTTGCATGAAGCTGACGGTCTCGGTCGCCTTGTAGATCAGCACGAAGGACAGTGCGACCAGGCCATATACGCAGCCGAGCGCGACGCCGCTGATCAGGACCTGGACGACGGCGAGCATGCAGGAACCCGGACGAGATGCCGCACGCGCGAGTCCGTTCAGCGCGCCACCGCGGCGCTGGGCGGCAGCGCGCAGGCGACGCGATATTCGTCGGCGAGGCGATCGACGAGCTGCGCGACGGTGGGAATGTCGTGGATCGTCGCCACGCCGTGGCCGGCGCTCCACACGTCGCGCCAGGCGCGGGCTTCTTCGGACATGTCGTGCAGCTTGCCCTTGCCGGCGCTGGCGGCGAGCGCGGCGCGGTCGAAGCCGGCCTGCTGCAGGCTGGGCCACAGGAAGTTGGCGTTGGCGCCGGAAATCGCGTCGGTATAGACAATGTCGGCCGCGCCGCAATCGACGATCATCTGTTTGTAGGCCTCCGGCGCCATCGACTCCCGGGTGGCGATGAAGCGGGTGCCCATGTAGGCGAAATCGGCACCGAGGACTTCCGCCGCACGCACCGCCGCACCATCGGAGATGCTGCCGGCGGCGACCAGCACGCCGTCCCAGAACTCCCGAATTTCGCGCACCAGGCTGATCACGCCCTGGCCACCGGCGTGCCCACCGGCGCCCGCCGCGACGGCGATGATGCCGTCCACGCCGGCGGCGATCGCCTTCCTGGCGTGGTAGGCATGGATCACGTCGGAGAACACCAGCCCGCCGTAGGCGTGAACAGCCTTCACCACCTCGGCCGGATGGCCCAGGCTGGTGATGACGATGGGCACGCGGTGACGCACGATGGTGGCGAGGTCCTCCTGCAGGCGGTCGTTGGACGCGTGCAGGATCAGATTGACGCCATGCGGGGCGCAGGGTGCCGCGGGCTGATCGCGCCCGCAGCGCGCGAGGGCTGCGTCGATCTCGCTCAGCCAGGCATCGAGTTGGGCCGCCGGTCGCGCGTTGAGCGCCGGAAAAGTGCCCGCCACGCCCGCCCGGCAGGCGGCGATGACCAGTTCGGGGCCGGACACGAGGAACATCGGCGCGGCGATGGCCGGTACGCGAAAGCGGCCGAGCAGGGATGTAGGAAGCGGCATGTCTTCTCCGGATGGCGATTCACGCAGGCCGCGAGGTGCGGCGGCGAGGCGATGACGCGAATTCTGGCACACGGACTGCGGCCTCGCCGCAGGCCGGCGCGCCGCTGAATGGGCAATCGCGCTGAGTTTTCCGCCTCATCCCCCTGTAATTGCGCTGCGCGCGGCGTTAAGATCAATCTCGTATCAGGCATGCAACGGGATATGACGCAACGGCGCGCCATGCCCCCAAACAACAACGTTCGCAAAAGGAGTTGCCCATGAGCTTCGTGCAGGAATTCAAGGAATTCGCAATGCGTGGCAACGTCATCGATCTCGCGGTTGGCGTGATCATTGGCGGCGCCTTCGGCAAGATCGTGGACTCTCTCGTCAAGGACGTGGTGATGCCTGCCGTCGGCATGCTGGTGGGCGGCGTCGATTTCAGCAACCTGTACGTCAATCTCGGCAAGACTGCCTACGACACCCTGGAAGCCGCAGAAAAAGCCGGCGCGCCGCTCATCAAGTACGGCGTCTTCATCAACAGCATCATCAACTTCCTGATCATCGCCTTCGCGATCTTCATCGCCATCAAGGCCATCAACAAGCTCAAGCGCGCCGAACCTCCGGCGCCGGAACCGGAGCCCGCACCCGAGCCCGAGGACGTGAAGCTGCTGCGCGAGATCCGCGACGCGCTGAAAGCGCGCGGCTGATCACGGCGCGGTGACGGCGATCGCTGTCACCGAAGTCGGTCAGCAAACGACAAACTTGTGACGCTCGCCCCGACAGGGCGTGCGTCACAAGTTTTTTTCGCGTTCTGAATCGTCGCGGACGGACGCGTTTCAGGCGTGATCGCCGACGTAAGGGTTGCTTTCGCGCTCATCGCCGAAAGTCGAGGTCGGACCATGGCCGGGGATGAAGACGATATCGTCGCCGAGCCGGAACAGCTTGGTGCGGATCGAGCGAATCAGCGTCTGGTGGTCGCCGCGCGGGAAGTCGGTGCGGCCGATGGAGCCGGCAAACAGCACGTCGCCGACGATCGCAAGTCGCGCGTCCGCATGCAGGAACACGACATGGCCCGGCGTGTGGCCCGGCGTGTGGATCACGCTCAGCGTTTCCTCGCCCACCGTCACCGTGTCGCCCTCCTCAAGCCAGCGGTCGGGCTCGAAGGTCTCCACTTCATGGAAACCGAACATCCGGCTCTGCTGCGGCATGCCCTCGATCCAGAAGCGGTCTTCCTGCTGCGGCCCCTCGATCGGCACGCCGAGTTCGCGCGCCAGCTTGGCCGCGCCTCCAGCATGGTCGATGTGACCGTGGGTGATCAGGATCTTCTCGATCGTGACGCCGAGACGCTGCGCCTCGGCGAGGATGCGGTCGAGATCTCCGCCCGGATCGACGACCGCCGCCTTCTTCGTCCGGTCGCACCACAGGATGCTGCAGTTCTGCTCGAAAGGCGTCACCGGGACGATGTTGGCCTGGATCATGGGTTACTGCTCCTGCAAACGTAAGTCGGACCGGAGTTTAACCGATCAGGTCCCAGCCTCTTCCGCGCGCAAAAAAACCCACCCGGCGGCGCCAGGCCGCAAGGGTGGGTTGGTACACCGGTAGCGCGTCAGCAACGCGCCAAATGCGCGACGATGCTCAGACCACGCCCTGAGCCAGCATCGCCTCGGCAACCTTGACGAAGCCGGCCACGTTGGCGCCGTCGGCATAGCTCACCGTGCCGTCCTCGCGCTTGCCGTACTTCAGGCAGGCGGCATGGATGCCCAGCATGATCTCCTGCAGGCGGGCGTCGACTTCCTCGCGGGTCCACGACAGGCGCATTGCGTTCTGGCTCATCTCCAGGCCGGAGGTGGCCACGCCGCCGGCGTTGCTCGCCTTGCCCGGCGCATAGAGCACGCCGTTGTGCTCGAAGATCTTCACCGCCTCGGCGGTGCTGGGCATGTTGGCGCCCTCAGCGACGGCGACCACACCGTTCTTCACCAGCGTCGCGGCATCGTTGCCGTCAAGTTCGTTCTGCGTCGCGCACGGCAGCGCGACCTGCACCGGCACATGCCACGGACGCACGCCCGGCTCGAAGCGGGCACCGACGCGCTCGGCATACTCGGAGACGCGGCCGTAATAGTGGTTCTTGATCTCCATGAGCACGGCCAGCTTCTCGGGGGTGAAACCTTCCTCGTCGATCACCGTGCCGCTGGAGTCGGAGCAGGTCACCGGCCTGGCGCCGAACTGCATGAGCTTCTCGATGGCGTACTGGGCGACGTTGCCCGAACCCGAGACCGCCACGCGCATGCCCTTGAGGTCGCGGCCGGCGTGCTCAAGCATCGCCTTGGCGAAATAGACCGTGCCGTAGCCGGTCGACTCGGGACGGATCAGCGAGCCACCGAAGGACAAGCCCTTGCCGGTGAACACGCAGGCGGCGTTGTTCGACAGCTTCTTCATCATGCCGGCCATGAAGCCGACTTCGCGGCCACCGACGCCGATGTCACCTGCCGGCACATCGGTGTCGGGGCCGACGTGGCGATACAGTTCGCTGATGAAGGCCTGGCAGAAGCGCATCACCTCGCCGGGGCTGCGGCCCTTGGGGTCGAAATCGGAGCCGCCCTTGCCACCGCCCATCGGCAGCGTCGTGAGCGCGTTCTTGAAGGTCTGCTCGAAGGCGAGGAACTTCAGGATGGAGAGGTTCACCGACGGGTGGAAGCGCAGGCCGCCCTTGTAGGGCCCGATCGCCGAGCTGTGCTGAATGCGGTAGCCGCGGTTGACATGGACTTCGCCCTTGTCGTCCACCCACGACACGCGGAACATGATCACGCGTTCGGGTTCGACCAGGCGGTCGAGCAGGGAGTGCTCGGCATAGCGGGGGTTGGCGGAGATGAAAGGCCAAAGGCTCTCCATCACCTCGCCGACCGCCTGCAGGAATTCCGGCTGGCCAGGGTTGCGCTGCTCGACGTAGGCCAGGAATTCGGCCAGGGACTGATATTTCATGGTGCTCGAACCTGTGTGGACATGAAAACGGCGTGCGGAACCCAACTTTCTCAGGGTTCGATGCGCAAAACCGCATTATTCTGCACCAGATTCACCAAAGCGGTGCATTTCATGCACCAATTCGGGATTCAAAATGCCGAATGTATCAAGATGCACCTTGGTGGTGCGCGCCAGCCCGCTCGACAGGCGCAAAAAAGCCGGGCAAGCCCGGCTTTGCGTTCGCGCTTCGAACGACGCAACGATTACTGCACGCGGACTTCCACGCGACGTGCCTCTGCAGCGTCGGCGCCACCCAGGGTCACCGCAGGGCGACGCATCAGCACGCGCTCGGCCGGGATACCCGCGTCGACCAGCGCCTTGCGCACCGACTGCGCCCGGCCCTTGGCCACTTCGGCATTGACCGCGGCACCGCCGGTCTCGTCGTGGAAGCCGGAGAGCAGCACATGCTTCGCCGGTTCGGCCCGCAGTGCGGCAACCACCGTTGCGATGCTGGCCGAAGCGTCCGCCGGCAGCCCGGTCTGGCCGAGGTCGAAGTAGATCTTGACGAGGGGTTCGCCGACTTCGGCGATCTCCACGAACTCCGCCGCGGCCGGCGCGACGACCGCCGCAACCGGCGCATGATGCGCCGCCGAGCGTGTCTTGTAGACACCAAGGCCGATGACAAAGGCAATCACCAGGGCGATGATGCCGAACAGTACGCCCATGACGACATTGAGTTCGCCGTCTTCCTGATCGAACATGTTTTGGCTCCAGATTCCTAGGGTTATCCCGCAGGCGCAGGGTCGGCGCGCAGTTTAGCGGAAACACGCGCTGCCGTTGAGGCTTTTGATCCGGCTCGGGCTGCGGGCGTGAGCTCGCCCGGGCGCAGCCAATTTGCGCAAATGGACCTCTCCGACATATCCGTCTATGCTGGGCGCGTTCCGGTTCGCACCGCTTTTCGCTCCGCTCTTTTGCGTCATCCGTCCGAATCATCTCAGCCAGGAGGCAAGCATGGGACTTTTCTCGTTCATCAAGGAAGCCGGTGAAAAACTGTTCGGCAGCGGCGAAGCGCATGCTGCCGGAACCGATCCCGCCGCCAACGCCAAGGCCGCCGAGGCGATCCGCAACTACATCGTCGCCCTGCAGTTGGCCCCCGCCGATCTGGCGGTGAGTTTCGATGGCGCCAGCTCCACCGTGACGGTATCCGGCACTGCGCCCGACCAGGCCACCAAGGAGAAGATCCTGCTTGCCGCGGGCAACGTCGCGGGCGTCGGCCAGGTCAGCGACCAGATGACGGTCGCTGCCCCGGCCGCGGAAGCACGCTTCCACACCGTGGTACGCGGCGACACGCTGTCGGCGATCGCCAAGCAGTATTACGGCAACGCCAACAAGTACCCGGCGATCTTCGAGGCCAACAAGCCGATGCTGAGCCACCCTGACAAGATCTATCCGGGCCAGGTGCTGCGCATCCCGGCCGAGGCCTGAGCGGCACACACGCGATGGGCCGGCAGCCCGGTCCATCGCGTTTGCTTTCCAGTCAAGACAACCCAGGCTCCGCACCGGCACATGGCCCGCATCAAGATCGAACTACCCGAATCGCTGCCGTTCTCGACCGAAATCCCGCTCTACGTCGAGCACATGAACCACGGCAATCACCTCGACAACGCCCGCCTGCTGTCCCTGGTATCGGAGGCGCGCGTGCGCTGGCTGAAGTCCATGGGCTACGGCGAACTGAACATTGAGGGCCTGGGCATCATCGTCGCCGACGCGGCGCTGCAATACCTGTCGGAAGCCTTCCACGGCGAGACCATGGTCGTGGAGATCGGCGCCGACGACTTCAACAAGTACGGCTGCGACGTCGTCTGGCGCATGCGCGACAAGGCCAGCGGCCGCGACGTGGCGCGCGGCAAGCACGGCATCGTGTTCTTCGACTACGACGTGCGCAAGATCGCGCCGGCGCCCGAGGGCTTCCGCCGCCACTTCCCCAGCGCATGAGTGAGGTGCGCGCAGGCAGCGCCCGCCGCCCGCGGGTCGCCGTGATCGGCGGCGGTCCGGCGGGCCTGATGGCGGGCGAAGTGCTCTCCGGCACGACCGAGGTCACCGTCTACGACGCAATGCCTTCGGTCGGGCGCAAGTTCCTGCTCGCCGGCCGCGGCGGGCTCAATCTGACCCACTCCGAGCCGCCCGACGCCTTCCTGTCGCGCTACGGCGAGCGCCGCGCGGTGCTCGAGCCGCTGATCGCCGCCTTCGACGCCGACGCGCTGCGCGCCTGGGCGCACGAGTTGGGCGTCACCACCTTCGTCGGCAGCTCGGGTCGCGTGTTTCCGCAGGAGATGAAGGCCGCACCACTGCTGCGCGCCTGGCTCGCCCGGCTGCGCGCCGCCGGCGTGCATTTCGCGGTGCGCCATCGCTGGCTGGGCTGGCGCGCCCAGGATGACGCCGTCCCACGCGCGCCGGCCACCTTGCGCTTCGCCACGCCGGACGGCGAGCGCCTCGCCAGCGCGGATGCGGTGGTGCTGGCGCTGGGCGGCGGCAGTTGGGCAAAGCTGGGCTCGGACGGCGCCTGGGTGCCGACACTGCGCCAGCGCGGCATCCGGGTCGCGGAACTGTTGCCGGCCAACTGCGGCTTCGACGTCGCCGCGGGAGGAGCGGACGGCATTGGCTGGAGCGAGCACCTGCTGGCGCGCCACCTCGGCGAACCGCTGAAGTCGGTCGTTGGCCGCCTCACCGACGCCAATGGCCAGACCGTCGAGCGCGCCGGCGAGTGCCTGATCTCCGCCACCGGCATCGAGGGCGGCCTGATCTACGCGCTGTCGGCGCCGCTACGCGACACCATCGCTGCGCGTGGCGAGGCGGTACTGCAGCTCGACCTTGCGCCCGGCCGCAGCCTGGAGCGCCTTTCAGCCGATCTCGCGCGCCCGCGCGGCAGCCGCTCGATGGCCAGCCACCTGCAGGGCCAGGCGGGCATCAAGGGCTTGAAGGCGGCGCTGCTGCGCGAGTGCCTGCCGGCCGCGGATTTCGCCGATCCGGCCCGGCTCGCCGCCGGCATCAAGGCGCTGCCCATGCGCCTGGTCGCAGCAAGGCCGCTGGACGAGGCGATCAGCAGCGCGGGCGGCGTGGATTTCAGCGAAGTGGACGCGCACCTCATGCTGCGCGCGCTGCCCGGCGTCTTTGTCGCCGGCGAGATGCTGGACTGGGAAGCACCCACCGGCGGCTACCTGCTCACCGCCTGCTTCGCCACCGGCAATGCAGCCGGGCAGGGCGTGCTGGAGTGGCTGCGGGCACAGGACGTACAGCGCTGACCGGGCACGCTGCGCTCGCGTGGCCACACCGAATCGCGGTCAAGCCCGCTCCTACAAAACCCTACCCAGCGCTGCGGCCCCGTGCAGGAGCGCGCTCGAGCGCGGCCACCCGGACAACACGAAGCCGCGCCTCCGTCCCCGTAGGAGCGGGTTTGACCGCGATCGACCCGCGAGGTCACAGCGCGGCCGCCCGGACAACGCGAAGCCGCGCCTCCGTCCCCGTAGGAGCGGGCTTGACCGCGATCGACCAAGCCAAGTCACAGCGCAGTCCGCTGCCGCTGCGTGCAGGTAGGTATTTGCCGTCGAGCCCAATAGAATCAGGGCAGAAGCCAAGCAGACCCCACACGTGAGACCCGCATGCCGCAGCCTCGTCGCCTGCAGTTTCCTTCCGGCCGTCCGCTGCCCGCGGGTCGCCCACTCATCGTCGGCCATCGCGGCGCGCGCGCCTTCGCGCCGGAGAGCACCCTCGCCGCCTTCGACAAGGCGGCTGCGCTCGGCTGCGACATGGTGGAACTCGACGTGCACCTGTCGCGCGACGGCGTGGTCGTGGTGCATCACGATGACCGCCTCGCGCGCTGCACCGACGTCGCCTCCGAATTCCCGCTGTTCGCCGGGGAATTCATCTCGGACTTCAGCGCGGAGGAACTGCGCGAGCTCGACGCCGGGAGCTGGTACGTGCGCGAACTGGGCCTGCCCGCGGCGCAGCGCCAACCCTTCCTGCGCGAGCTGACCGACACCGAACTCGCCGCGCACGTGCCGCTTGCCGAGCGCGAGCGCTTTTGCAGCGGCGCCATCCGCATCCCCACGCTGCGCGAGCTGCTGGCCTGGGCGGCGGAGCGCGACATGCTGCTGAACATCGAAATCAAGTCCATCCCACGCCTGTATGAAGGCATCGCCGCGCGCGTGGTGGCGGACGTGCACGCCGCCGGCCTGCATCACAGCGTGCTGGTGTCGTCCTTCGACCACGCCCAGCTCGTCGAAGTGCGCCGGCTCGATGTCGACATCGCCACCGGCGTGCTGAGCAGCGAGCGCCTCGCGCACATCAATGACTACCTCGCCCTCCTCGACGCCGACGCCTACCACCCCGGCTGCGATGGCGAGGTGGATTCGCTCGGCTTCGGCTCGGTGCGCGGCACGCTGGACCCCAACAGCCGCGCCGACATCGCCGAGCTCGCTGCTGCCGGCCGCATGGTCTTCGCCTGGACCTGCAACGACGCGCACCGCATGGCGGCACTGGCAGCCGCCGGCGTCACCGGCATCATCACCGACTACCCGAACCGGGCCATTGCCGCGCTCCACGTGCAGCACGAGCCCGTACCCATCCGCTGGAACTGAGGAGACGATCATGGCCGCTGCCCCGCTCGCCGGAAAACGTGTGCTGATCACCCAGGCCGACGCCTTCATGGGCCCGGTGCTGTGCGAAGTGTTCGCCGAACAGGGCGCCGAGGTCGTCGCCAGCACCGAGTCGCTGCGCGAAGCCGACGCACCGGCGGCGCTGGTGGCGCGCTGCGGTGCGATCGACGTAGTGGTCGCCAACCTCGCGCTGCCAGCGCCCAGCACCCCGGCGGTGGACGTCACCGACGACGAGTGGGCCGAGGTGTTCGGCTGCCTGGTTGATCCGCTGCCGCGGCTATGCCGCGCGGTGCTGCCACAGATGGTGGCCCGGCGTGCCGGCAAGATCCTGCTGATGGGCAGCGCATCGGCGCTGCGCGGCATGAAGCGCGCCTCCACCTACAGCGCGGCGCGCGGCGCGCAACTGGCCTATGTGCAGGCGCTCGGGGTGGAGATGGCGCCGCAAAATGTCCAGGTCAACGCGATCGCGCAGAACTTCGTCGACAACCCCACCTACTTCCCGCCCGAGGTGCAGGCCAATCCGCGCTTCCAGGAGCGCCTGCAGCGCGAGGTGCCGCTCGGCCGCCTGGTCGGCGCGCGCGAGGACGCGGCCTTCGCCGCCTACCTGAGCAGCGCGGCGGCGGACTGCTTCGTCGGCCAGGTGTTCCCAATGTGCGGCGGCTGGGTCACGCGCTGACGTAGCGCTCCAATGACCCTATTTGTCCACTATTTGTCCAGGACAAATAGGGTCGGACAGGCTATCATCCGATCGAAGGGGATCTCCTTGTGCCCCGCCACGCCGCCTCCCTCGTCGATCGGACATGAGCTACCAAGTCGTCTGGTTCAAGCGCGACCTGCGCCTGCACGACCACGCCGCGCTCGCGCAGGCCGCGGCGCGCGGCCCGGTGCTGTGCCTGTACATCGTCGAGCCCAGCCTGTGGGCGCAGCCGGACGCGGCCTGCCAGCACTACCGCTTCGTGATCGAGAGCCTGCGCGAGCTCTACGTCGCCCTGCGCCAGCATGGCGGACGGCTGCACGTCGTCACCGGCGAGGCGGTCGCGGTGCTCGACCGCCTGCACGCGCTGGCGCCTTTCGATGCGCTGCATTCGCACGAGGAAACCGGCAACGGCGCCAGCTACGCGCGCGACCGCGCGGTGGCGGACTGGTGCCGGGCCCATCGCGTCGCCTGGCACGAGTACCCGCAGTTCGGCGTGGTGCGCCGCCTGCGCGACCGCGACACCTGGCAGGAGCGCTGGGAAGCGCATGTCGCCGCCGCCCAGCATGTCTTGCCCACGCACATCGGCTTCGCTTCGCTGCCCTGGACCGAACCGCCGCCGCCAAGCGTCGCCGGACTGGGTCTCACCGAAGACGATCCGCCGCGTCGCCAGCAAGGCGGGCGCAGCGCCGCGGTCGACGTACTGCACAGCTTCCTGTCCGAGCGCGGCGGCCAGTACCGCGGCGGCATCTCGTCGCCGCTGTCGGCGCCCAGCGCCTGCTCGCGGCTGTCGCCCTACCTCGCCTGGGGCTGCCTGAGCCTGCGCGAGGTGGTGCAGGCCACGCGAACCATGATCGACGCGCTGCCGCCCGCTGACGAGCGCCGCCGCAAGGGCCTCGCCGCCTTCCTCAGCCGGCTGTACTGGCACTGCCATTTCATCCAGAAGCTGGAGAGCGAACCGGAGCTGGAGTTCCGCAACCTGCACCGCGGCTACGACGGCCTGCGCGAGCCGGACTGGAACCCGGCGCATTTCGACGCGCTGTTGGCCGGACGCACCGGCTGGCCCTTGGTCGATGCCTGCGTGGCGATGCTGCGCGACACCGGCTGGCTGAACTTCCGCATGCGCGCGATGCTGGTGTCGGTGGCCGCCTATCCGCTGTGGCTGCACTGGCGCCCGGTCGGCGAATGGCTGGCGCGCCAGTTCCTCGACTACGAGCCGGGCATCCACTGGAGCCAGATGCAGATGCAGTCCGGCACCACCGGCATCAACACCACCCGCGTCTACAACCCGGTGAAGCAGGCGCGCGACCACGACCCGCAGGGCCGGTTCGTGCGCCGCTGGCTGCCGGCGATGCGCCGTGTGCCCGACGCCTGGCTGTTCGAGCCGTGGCGCATGCCGACCGACATCCAGCAGCGCTGCGGCGTGCGCGTGGGCGAGGACATCGCCGCGCCGCTCGTCGATCTGGAAGACGCCACCCGCGCCGCCAAGGCCCGCGTGCATGCGCTGCGCGCCCAGCCCGACGTGCGCGCCGCCAAGGCGGCGATCGTCAAGAAACACGGCTCGCGCAAGCGCCCGGAGGCGCGGCGCCCCCGCCGCGCGGGCACCGACCGTCAGCTCAGCCTGGAGTGGTGAATGGGCATGCGCCGCAAAGCCGACCTGCCGACCAGGACCTGTGCCCACTGCGGGCGCCCCTTCGCCTGGCGCAAGAAATGGGCGCGCGACTGGGAACAGGTGAAGTGGTGCTCGGAGCGCTGCCGCCGCAGTGCCAGGAGCACCGCATGAGCACCTGCCTGCGGCTGATCCTCGGCGACCAGCTCGACCCGCGCCACTCGTGGTTCGACAGCCGGCGCGACGACGTCGTCTACCTGATGATGGAGGTGCGTCAGGAAACCGACTACGTGCTGCACCACGCGCAGAAGATCCTCGCCATCTTCGCCGCCATGCGCGATTTCGCGCGGCAGTTGCGCGCGGCCGGCCACCGCGTGCATTACCTCACCATCGACGACGCGGAAAACCGCCAGTCGCTGTCCGCCAACCTCGACGCGGCGATCGTCGCCCACCGTGCCACCGCCTTCGAATGGCAGTCGCCCGACGAGTGGCGGCTGGACGCGCAGCTCGCCGACTACGCCCGCCGGCTCGCGATCCCGGCGCAGGCGGTCGACAGCGAGCACTTCTACACCGCGCGCGACGAGGCCGCGCGGCTGTTCGAAGGTCGCAAGCAATGGCTGATGGAGCGCTTCTACCGCCACATGCGCCGGCGCCACGGGGTGCTGATGGATGCTGCCGGCAAGCCGGCCGGCGGGCAGTGGAACTTCGACCACGACAACCGCAAGCCCTGGCCGGGCATCCCCTACGTGCCCGCCGACCCGCGTGTCCGGCACGACCATTCCGCGCTGTGGCAGACCATCGTCGCCGCCGGCGTGCCCAGCTTCGGCGATCCCGACGCCGACCGCCTGGCCTGGCCGCTGAACCGCGACGAGGCGCTGGCCCAGCTCGACGCCTTCATCGCCGAGGCCCTGCCGCACTTCGGCGACTTCCAGGACGCGATGAGCCTGCGCAGCACGCGGCTGTTCCACTCGCTGCTGTCCTTCGCGCTCAACGTCAAGATGCTGAACCCGCGCGAAGTGGTGGCGAAGGCGGAAGTGGCCTGGCGCGACGGTCGCGTGCCGCTCGCCGCGGCCGAAGGCTTCATCCGCCAGATCCTGGGCTGGCGCGAATACGTGCGCGGCGTGTATTGGGCGCACATGCCCGGCTACGTGGAGCACAACGCCCTGGGCCACGACGCGCCGCTGCCGGCCTGGTTCTGGAGCGGACAGACGCGCATGCGCTGCCTCGCGCACTCGATCGGCCAGTCGCTGGAGCAGGCCTACGCGCACCACATCCAGCGCCTGATGGTGATCGGCAACTTCGCGCTGCTGGCCGGCCTGTCGCCGCAGGCGGTGCATCGCTGGTACCTCGGCGTCTACATCGACGCCTTCGAATGGGTGGAGCTGCCCAACACGCTGGGCATGAGCCAGTACGCCGACGGCGGCCTGCTCGCCACCAAGCCCTATGTGTCGAGCGCCGCCTACATCGACCGCATGGGCGACTACTGCAAGGGCTGCCACTACGACAAGAAGGCGCGCACCGGCGCACGCGCCTGCCCGTTCAATGCGCTGTACTGGGACTTCTTCGCCCGCCACGAGGCTCGGCTGCAAGGCAACCAGCGCCTTGGGATGGTTTTCCGCCAACTGGCAAAAATGGACGCGGCGACGCTAGAAGCAACGCGCGCCCAGGCGGCAAGCCTGCGCGCGCGTCTGGACGAACTCTAGCCCGGCAACAGCCGCGTCGCAGGACGCGCCCGGAGCCTTGCCGTAGGAGCGCGCTTGACCGCGATCGATGCCCTCGGGGTCGCGGTCAAGCCCGCTCCTGCCGGTCGCCGGGATTACGCCGGCGCCGACGTGCGGATCAGGTGATCGAAGGCCGACAGCGCCGCCTTCGAGCCCTCGCCCATGGCGATGATGATCTGCTTGTACGGCACCGTGGTGCAGTCGCCTGCGGCGAACACGCCCGGCACCGAGGTCTGCCCCTTCGCATCGACGATGATCTCGCCGAAGCGGGTCAGCTCCAGCGTGCCCTTGAGGAAGTCGGTGTTGGGCAGCAGGCCGATCTGCACGAAGATGCCTTCGAGCTCGAGGCGGTGCACCTCGTCCGTCCTGCGGTCCTTGTACACCAGGCCGTTGACCTTGTCCGTGCCGGTCACTTCAGTGGTCTGCGCGCTCTTGATCACGGTGACGTTGGGCAGGCTGTAGAGCTTGCGCTGCAGCACCGCGTCGGCGCGCAGCTCGTCGGCGAATTCGAGCAGCGTGACGTGGGCGACGAGGCCGGCGAGGTCGATCGCCGCTTCCACGCCGGAGTTGCCGCCGCCGATCACCGCCACGCGCTTGCCCTTGAACAGCGGGCCGTCGCAGTGCGGGCAGTAGGCCACGCCCTTGCCGCGGAATTCCTGCTCGCCGGGCACGTTCATCTCGCGCCAGCGCGCGCCGGTGGCGACGATCACCGTCTTTGCCTTGAGCGCGGCGCCGTTCTCGAGCTGCACTTCGGCAAGCTGGCTGCCGTCTTCGCTGCCGGGCACGACCTTGGCCGCGCGCTGCAGGTTCATCACGTCGACTTCGTACTGCTTGACGTGTTCTTCCAGCGCCATCACCAGCTTCGGGCCTTCGGTTTCCTTCACCGAGATGAAGTTCTCGATGCCCAGCGTGTCCATCACCTGGCCGCCGAAGCGCTCGGCGACGATGCCGGTGCGGATGCCCTTGCGCGCGGCGTAGATCGCCGCCGCCGCGCCGGCCGGGCCGCCGCCGACGATGAGCACGTCGAACGGGTCCTTGGCCGAGAGCTTCCTGGCGTCACGCGCCGCAGCGCCGGTGTCGATTTTCGCCAGGATCTCGCCCAGCTCCATGCGGCCCTGGCCGAAATGTTCGCCGTTCAGGAAGATCGTCGGCACGGCCATGATCTTGCGGGCGTCGACTTCTTCCTGGAACAGCGCGCCGTCGATCATCGTGTGGCGCACGTTGGGGTTGATGACCGCCATCAGGTTGAGTGCCTGCACCACTTCCGGGCAGTTGTGGCAGGACAGCGAGATGTAGGTCTCGAAGCGGAATTCGCCTTCGAGGTTGCGGATCTGCTCGATCACGTCCGCCTCCGCCTTGGGCGGATGGCCGCCGGCCTGCAGCAGCGCGAGGATCAGCGAGGTGAATTCGTGCCCCATCGGCAGGCCGGCGAAGCGGATGCCCATGTCGGCACCCTTGCGGCTCACCGAGAACGAGGGCTTGCGCTCGCCGTCGTCGCGGCGCTCGACGAGCGTGATCTTGTCGGTGAGGCCGACGATGTCGGCGAGCAGGGCCTGCATTTCACGCGACTTCTCGCCCTCGTCCAGCGACGCGACGATCTCGATCGGCTGCGTGACCTTCTCCAGATAGGCTTTCAGTTGGGTCTTGATGTTGGCGTCGAGCATGGCGTTCTCCTCAAGTGGATGCCGGGAAATTCATCGCCAAGCGCGCCCGGGGCGGGTGCGCTTGACGCTGGATTCCACCCGGGCGGGTGGAGGTACAGCGTTACCTGCCGGCGATCAGATCTTGCCGACCAGATCCAGCGACGGCTTCAGCGTCTCGGCGCCTTCGGTCCATTTCGCCGGGCACACTTCGCCAGGATGCGCCGCGATGTACTGCGCGGCCTTGACCTTGCGCAGCAGTTCGGCAGCGTCGCGACCGATGCCCAGGTCGTGGATCTCGGCAACCTTGATCCTGCCTTCAGGATCGACGACGAAAGTGCCGCGCAGCGCCAGGCCTTCTTCCTCGATCAGCACGTCGAAGTTGCGGCTGATGGCATGGGTCGGGTCGCCGATCATCGGGTAGCGGATCTTCTTGATCGTGTCCGAGGCATCGTGCCAGGCCTTGTGGGTGAAGTGGGTGTCGGTGGATACCGAATACACCTCGACGCCCAGCGCCTTGTAGTCGGCGTACAGATCGGCCATGTCGCCCAGTTCGGTCGGGCACACGAAGGTGAAGTCCGCCGGGTAGAAGAAGAACACCGACCACTTGCCCTTGATGGTCTCGTCGGACACCGGGATGAACTTGCCTTCGTGGTAGGCAGTGGCCTGGAAGGGCTTGACGGTGCTGTTGATGATCGCCATTCGATTCGCTCCTGTGTTTGCGGGTGGTGAGAAGACGAGATGCATCTTAGGCCGCCGCAATCAATAGCTCCAATTGATTAATAACATGTTCGCAATGCGATAAATCTATTTATCAACAGCCGTCCGCAGGAACCCGCCGAGCCGCACCTCCACCGTCACGTCCAGCGCGCTCAGCGCCGCGGCCCGCGCACGGCCTTCGGCGGTGGCACGATGCAGGTGTGGCGTCATCGCCAGCAGGTCGGCGATCTGCGCCTGGTCGGCGAGATGCAGCGGAAAGCGCAGGGTTTCGCACGGAAGGCGCTCGAACCCCGGTGGCGGCCCCTCCACTGACGGGCGCTCCGGCTTCAGCGCGGGATAGATGATCTCGCGCAGCTCGCGCAGGTGGTCCGCTGCGGCATCGACCTGCAGCAGCAGCCCGCCCGGCTTCAGCACACGGGCAAATTCGGCATGCACGGGGAAGCCGAACATGCACAGCACGCAGTCCAGCGTCGCCGGCAACACCGGCAGGTTGGCATTGCTGCCCACCACCCAGCCCATGTCGCGGAACTGCTTCGCCGCCGACAGCACCGCCCACTTCGAGATGTCCAGCCCGAGCAGCGCCAGCGTGCCCTCGCCGGCGGACGCCGCCGCATCGGCGAGCTGGCGCAGGTAATAGCCCTCGCCGCAACCGGCATCGAGGCAGGCCGCCTTGGTGTCCGCGGGCAGGTGCTGCAGCACGGTGCGCGCCACCGCCGCGGCGATAGGCTGGTAGCAGCCCGCATTGAGGAAGCGCCGCCGCGCGGCGACCATCTCCTTGCTGTCGCCCGGGTCGCGCGAGCGCTTGTTCTGCACCGGCAGCAGATGGGTGTGGCCTTCGCGCGCGATGTCGAAGCTGTGGCCCGACGGGCAGCGCCACGCCGCAGCGCCGCGTTGCAAGGGCGCGCCATCGAGCGGACAGGCGAGGGACTGGAAGGGGACGATGTTCATGCGGGTGGCTGACGCGGGCGTCACCTGGGTCGAAAGGCTGCTGGATAGCAGGATCGGGCACGGATCGCAAACCCCGAGGCGTGCAACGTGGTAGGTGTGGCGGCGGGGGATGCGCGGAGCGGGCGAGGACTGTTCGAGTCCCGAGCGCAGCGAGGTCGAGTTCCGCAGCCCGACGGAGCGCATCCCCCGTCGCCACACCGGATTCGGCGCACCTTCCCCGGATCCCGTACCAAAGACCCGCTCACCCGCTCGACAGCCTGCGCCGCAGCCAGCGCATCAGCCCGCCGATGAGCGGCAGGCGGGCATACAACTCCTCGGCCGCGTCCCAGTAGTCGCGATGCAGCACCACCCGGCCGGCGGCGTCGAACTGCAGGTGGGTCACGCCGCGGATCACCGTGTCGCAGCCCGACAACCGCAGGTGGAAATCCCAGCCCAGCATCGCCTCCCGGCCCTGCACGATGCGGCTGGTGACGACGAAGCGCGGCGCCGCCACGGTGGCGAACATGTGCTCGAAGATGCGCGCGATCGCAACCGTGCCGACGACATCGTTGAACGGGTCCTTGAAGCGCGCGTCCGGGGCGTACAACTGGCCGATGCGCACCAGCGAGGCCGGCTGCAGCGTCTCGTAGAAGCGCGCCAGCTCGGCCACAGCGGCACTGCAATCGACCGGTCCGATCGGCGATATGAGTGATTGCTGGGCGGCGTCAGGGCACGCAGCAGCGCCGGCCGCGATGTCTTCACGCTGTCTCGTCATAGCCCGGTCACCTTGCGGATCAGCGGAAAGTACAGCCGGCGCGGCAGCAGGCTCAGCAGCTTCAGCACGCCGGTAAAGCGCTTCGGAAAGTGGATCTCGAACGCGCCGCGGCCGAAGCCGGCGACGATTGCGTCGGCGGCCTGCTCCGGCGTCAGCAGCGCCGGCATGTGGAAATCGTTCTGCGCCGTCAGCGGCGTGGCGACGAAGCCCGGATTGACGAGGAAGACCGACACGCCGTGCGGCGCCAGGTCCAGGTACAGCGTTTCGGCGAAGTTGATCAGCGCCGCCTTCGACGGGCCATACACCGCCGCCTTGGGCAGGCCGCCGTAGCCGGCGACGCTGCCCACCAGCGCGATCGCGCCGCCGCCCTGGGCGCTGAACATCGGCGCCAGCGCCGCCACGCCGTCCATCGCGCCGAAGAGGTTGGTCTGCAGCGTCTCGCGGATCGCCTGCGGTGTGAGCGCCCAGGCGCGCAGCGGGCGGTAGGTGCCGGCGTTGAGCACCACCAGGTCGAGCCGGCCCCAGCGCGCCAGCAGCGCGTCGCGCACGCGGGTGAAATCATCCGCCACGGTCACGTCCAGCGGCTCGGCCACCGCCGCCGCGCCGCAATCGGCTGCCACCGCGGCCAGTGCCTCGCGGCTGCGCGCCGACACCGCGACCCAGGCACCGCGCGCGGCGAGCGCGCGTGCCAACGCCGCGCCGATGCCGCTCGAGGCGCCGACGATCCACACCCGCAGGCCCTGCCAGTCGCGGATGGGGCGGTTCAGCGGCGCGAACAGCGGCATCACCCCTCCCGCTTGTAGAACGACAGCGTGACTTCGCCGAGGCGGAAGCCCCACTTGCTCATCACCGAGCGGTTCAGCATCACGCGCTGGTCCATCAGGAACATCCAGTCGTCGAAATCGACGTTGTAGACCTTGTCGCCGACCGGCAGCGCCAGCACGTAGCGCCAGCGCAGGGCATTGCCGACGGCCTCGCCCTGCGCCTCGCCGACGACGTCGTCCGCCGTGCCGCGATAGCGGCCGTCACCGAGACGGGTGATGGTCCACACCCGGCGCTGAGTGCTGCCGTCCGAATAGGTGAAGCGCTCGTCCAGCGTGCCGACCTCGCCCTGCCACTTCGCCTCGATGACGACGTGGAAGCGCTTCACCACCTCGCCCGAGCGGTCCTGGAAGATGCCGTGGGCGTCGAGCGTGCCGTTGAAATAGTCGCGCAGGTCCAGCACCGGCGTCTGGTTGCGGTATTTGTCGATATCCACCGTGGAACAGCCTCCGAGCAGCGCCAGCCCGGCCAGCAGGAACAGGTAACGCTTCAACACGCTTCCGATCACGATCGCACCTCCTTCAACGCGGTCACGGGCGACGCCTGCGCCGCCGGTTCGAGTTCCTGCCGCCACCGCCACAGCAGCGCCACCGCGCCCAGCTTCAACACCACCGGCAGCCCGGCGTAGACGGCGGCGAGGCCAGCAAGCGCCTCCGTGTCGCGGGCACCGGGCGTGTAGCCGAGCAGCGCCAGCAGCGGCAAGGCCAGGCCGGCCGCCAGCGCCAGGTTGGCCTTGGTGACGAAGCTCCACCAGCCGAAGCAGGCGCCGGCGCGCGCGCCACCGGGGCGCTGATCTTCAGCACGGGCGAGCAGGTCGGCCAGCAGCGACGGTGGCAGCGACAGGTCGGCCCCCAGCGCGATGCCCGACAGCACGCAGATCAGGCCATAGGCGAACAGATCGCCGCGGCCGAGCACGCCTGCCCAGGCGAACACGACGATCGCCAGCGCCATGCCGGCGAGCCACGCCCGCCGCTTGCCGATGCGGCGCGACACCGCGACCCACAGCGGCAGGCTGGCCGCCGCGGCAACGAAATACAGCACCAGGAAAGCCCCCGCCGCGCGCTCGTCGGCCTGCAGCACGTCGGCCACGTAGAACAGCACGGTGGCCGACGGCACCGCGGCGGCGATGCCGTTCACCGCGAACACCGCCAGCAGGCGAGCAAAGCCGGCATCGCGCAGAGCGTCGGACAGCCCGCGCAGCAGCGGCAGCGCCTGCGCACGGGGTGGCGGAGCAATGGGCGCGCAGATCAAGGTCCACGCCGCGCACGCCAGCAGCAGCGGCACGAAGATCCACACCAGCCGCGCCAGGCCGCCGGCTTCGCCATCGTCGCCGGCGAGCACCCCTGGCAGGGCTGCCGCGAGCACCACGCCGGCCAGGCCGAAACCCTCGCGGCTGGCGACGAAGCGGGTGCGCAGCTCGGGCGTCGGCGCCACCTCGGCGCCCCAGGCGCCGTAGACGATGGTCGCCACCGAGTAGGCCAGCGACACCAGCACCAGCATGCCCAGCAACCAGGCCGCGCCGGCCCCCGCGGGCGGCGCGAGCAAGGCAGGCAGCGACAGGCCCAGCAGCAGCGCGGCCGCCAGCAAGCAGCTGCGTCGTGCGGCGATGCGGTCCGCCGCCCAGCCGATCAGCGGATCGGTGATCGCATCGACGATGCGCGCCGCGAGCAACACCCCGCCCACGAGGGCCAGCGGCAGGCCCAGCTCGCCGGCGTAAAGGCGCGGCACATGCACGTACAGCGGCAGGGCGGCGAAGGCGAGCGGCAGACCGAACGCACCGTAGGCGATGATCTCGCGGCGCCCGAGTGATGCGACGCGGCTCATGGCGTGTCCGCCCGCCCAAGCAGGCGGGCGCGCAGCTCCGGCTCACGTGTGCGCTGGTCCAGCCAGATGGCGAAGAAGGCGCGGGCGAGTTCGGCGTCGTCGATGCGGGCGGTGAGCCGGCCCTGGTGCCAGAAGCTGGCGCCGCGCCCCGGCCGGTGCAGGCCGACCAGCGTGTCGCCCGCCGCCACCGACGGCAGCGCCTGCTGCAGCAAGCTGCGCCAGCGCGCCAGCTTCGCCTCGTCGCGCTCGCCGAGGCGGCGCATCTCGTCCAGGCTGGCCTCGACCAGCCGCTCGGCGGCAATCGCCCGCGCGTAGCGAATCGCCAGCGCATGGTCGGCATCGTCCGGGGCGCGCCCGGGCTCGACCCACAGCGCGGCGTCGTACAGCTTGAACCCGAGCCAGCGCATCTCGCCTTCTCCGGCCAGCTCCATCGGGCCGGCCGCCGCGGCCACCGCCGGCGGCAATGTGCGCGCAGCGGACGCACCCGGCAGCGCGAGGACGCCGACGAACAGTGCGACGGCAAGCACCCGGCCGAAGTGCCGCGCGATCATCCCGGCGCCCCCGCACCCGCGTGGGCGAACACGTAGTGATGCACGTCGATGTCGCCGGTGTTGAAGCCCGCCTCGCAATAGGCGAGGTAGAAGCGCCACATGCGCAGGAAGCGTTCGTCGAAGCCGAGCTGCCGCACCGCATCCATCCGTGCGTCGAAGCGCTCGTGCCAGCGTGCCAGCGTTCGCGCGTAATCCGGGCCGAAGGCGAAATCGTCCACCACCTGCAGGCCGGTGCGCGCCGCCTGGCGATGCACCACCGCCGGGCTGGGCAGCATGCCGCCGGGGAAGATGTGGCGCTGGATGAAATCGGTGCCGCGGCGGTAGCGCGCGAACAGGCCGTCGGCGATGGTGATGGCCTGCACCGCGCAGCGCCCGCCGGGTTTCAGCAGCGCGGCCAACTGGCCGAAGTAGGTCGGCCAGAAGCGCTCGCCGACCGCCTCGATCATCTCGATCGACACGATGTGGTCGTACTGGCCGCGCACGTCGCGGTAGTCGCACAGCTCGAAGTCCACCAGGCCGGCGTAGCCGCCGCGTTCGGCACGCGCCCGCGCATGGGCGAGCTGCGCCGGCGATAGCGTCAGGCCGAGCACGCGGCAACCGAACTCGGTGGCCGCGACTTCGGCGAAGCCGCCCCAGCCGCAGCCGATCTCGAGCACCGTCTGCCCCGACCGGGCGCCGAGCTGCGTCAGGATGCGGCGGTACTTGCGCAGTTGCGCCGCTTCCAGTGCCTCGTCAGGGGCGTCGAACAGCGCGGCCGAATAGGTCATCGTGCCGTCCAGCCACAGCGCGTAGAAGTCGTTGCCGAGGTCGTAGTGCGCCTCGATGTTGCGCCGCGCGCCCGCGCGCGTGTTGGCGCGCAGCAGATGGGTGAGGCGGTGGCCGAGCAGGCGGAACAGTCGGCCATGGATCGCCGCGTCCAGCGTGGCGCGGTTGCGCGACATCAGGGTGAGCAGACCGGCGAGGTCGTCGGTGTGCCACAGGTCGTCCATGTAGGCCTCGCCGAAACCGATGTCGCCGCGCGCCAGCACCTCATCGAAAACCGCGTGGTCGCGCACGCGCAGGTGGGCGACCAGCGCGCCATGGCCGGCGCGCACCTGGCGGCCGTCGGGCAGTTCGATGGCCAGCGCGCCGCCCTGCAGGCGGTCGAGCATTTCCAGGGCCAGCCGGGTGGCGCGCGGCAGGCGTTCGGCCACCAAGCTGGCGAGCGGCTGCAGCAACGGGCCGAGGGCGTTTTCCAGGGCGTTCATCAGGTGGTCTCCTCGATCGGGGGAGCAGGCTTGCGGTGAAAAGTCACCCGCCGCAGCGCGAGGCGCAGCGCCTGCCAGTGGATGCGGGCGATCACGCCCAAAGTCATCAGAGGGTGGCGCAGCAGCCATTTCGCCATCGCCCGCCCGTCCAGCGCTTCGGCGCGACCCGACAGCCGGGTGCCAAGCTGGCGCGCGCCGCCGTCCCAAAGGTCGATGTCCACCGCATGTACCGCGCCGCGCGAGTCGAAGCGGAAACGATATTCACCGCGCACCGGGAAGAAGGGCGACACGTGGAACAGTTTCTGCGCCACCAGTTCGTCTCCGGGCTGGATCGGGCGCAGGTCGGGGTGATGCACCAGGTAGTTGTGATGCTCGCCGAAGGTGTTGTTCACCTCGGCCAGCACCACCCGCAGCGCACCGCCGCGGTCGTGGCAGAACCAGAAGCTGACCGGGTTGAACACGTAGCCCAGCACGCGCGGCATGGCCTGCAGCACCACCTCGCCGTCGCAGACCCCGGCCAGCCCGCGCTCCGCCAGAATGGCGCGCAGCCAGGGCAGCAACGGCGAGCCGTCGCGCCGGCCATGGTCGCGGTTGTGGAAGGCGAACAGGTTGAAGCGGTCGATGCCCAGCAGCGGCACCCGCAGCTCGTCGAGGCGCGACAGGGGCAGGCGCAGGAAGGCGGTCGGATAGACGAAGCGGTTGTGCGCCTGCACGTGGCGCTCGTGCATCACCGCGCCGAAGCACGCTGCCGGCGCGAACGCATCCAGCGCGACACGGCTCGCGGGCGCCGGGCGCGGCTTCATCATGCCGCCTCGCGCAGCGCTTCGTGCCGCGCCGCAGGCATGGCCGCAGCCGTCGCGTCGCGGCCGTCCCGCCACGGGATGTCCACGCCCAGGCGTTCGGCGATCGCGACCGCCGAACGCAGGCCGTCCTCATGGAAGCCGTAGCCCGTCCACGCGCCGGCGAACCAGCTTCGGCGCACGCCCTGGAGCTGCGGCAGCGCGGCCTGGGCGTCGATCGCAGCCTGGTCGAACACCGGGTGGGCGTACTCGATGCGGCGGATGAGCTTGTCCGCCGCGGGCTCGGCGAAGGGGTTCAACGACACGATCACCGGCGTGTCGAAAGGCAGCGGCTGCAGGCGGTTGATCAGGTAGCTGACCGACACCGGCCGCTCGTCCGGCCGGCCGGCGCCGGCGAGATAGTTCCACGCCGACCACACCTTGCGGCGGCGCGGCAGCAGGGCGGCATCGGTGTGCAGCAGCGCGACGTTGGGCTGGTAGCGCACCGCACCGAGGATGCGGCGCTCGTCGGCGCTGGCGCCGTCGCCGAGAATGGCGAGCGTCTGGTCGCTGTGGCACGCGAACACGACCTCGTCGAAGAGCTCGGCCCCTTCGGGAGTGCGCAGCCACACGCCGTCGGCGCGGCGATCCACGCCCTGCACCGGCGTGGCGATGCGCACGTCGTCGAGCTGGCTGACGATGCGCCGCACGTAACTGCGGCCGCCACCTTCCACCGTCAGCCACTGCGGGCGGTCGAGGATCTGCAGCAGGCCGTGGTTGTGGCAGAAGCGCACGAAGGTGGCGAGCGGATAATCGAGCATCGTGCGCGTCGGGCACGACCAGATCGCCGCCGCCATGGGCAGCAGGTACCAGTCGCGGAAGGCCCTGCCGTAGCCGTGCCCGGCCAGGTAGGCGCCCAGGCTGGCATCCGGCGCGCTGCCTTGGGCCGCCATGCGAGTGGTGTCGCGGTTGAAGCGCAGGATGTCGCGCAGCATGCCGAGAAAGGCCGGGTGCAGCAGGTTGGAGCGCTGCGCGAACACGGTGCCGAGGTCGGAGCCGGCCCATTCGATGGCGGGGTCGGCCAGGCTGACGCCGAAGCTCATTTCGCTGGCGACCGACTTCACGCCGAGGTGCGCGAACAGGGCACACAGGTTGGGGTAGGTGCGGCGGTTGAACACCAGGAAGCCGGTGTCGACCGGGTGCGAGACGCCGCCGATCTCCACGTCTACCGTGTTGGTGTGGCCGCCGACGTAGCTGCCGGCCTCGAACAGCGTGACGCGATGGCGGCGCGACAGCAGCCAGGCCGCACCGAGGCCGGCGATGCCGCCACCGACGACGGCGATGCGACGCCCGCCTCCGCTGCCACCGGCGTGTTCGTGGTCGGTCAGCTTCATGATGCCTGTTCCGGCGCCGCGGTCTGCGAAGCGCTGTCGGGCCGGTTCACGCCCTCGATCAGCGCGTAGGCGGAGTGGTTGTGGATCGACTCGAAGTTCTCCGATTCGACCGTCCATGCCGCGATGCGGCTGTCGGCGCGCAGGCGCAGCGCGATGTCGCGCACCAGATCCTCGACGAACTTGGGATTGTCATAGGCGCGCTCGGTGACCCACTTCTCGTCGGGCCGCTTGAGCAGGCCGAACACCTCGCACGAGGCTTCTTCCTCGGCCATGCGCACGAGTTCGAGCAGGCTCATGTCGCCCGCCAGCCGCGTCGTCAGCGTGATGTGCGAGCGCTGGTTGTGCGCGCCATAGGCCGAGATCTTCTTCGAGCACGGGCACAGGCTGGTGACCGGCACCACCACTTTCAGCGTCGTCTGCGCACCGCCACCCTCGACCTGCTCGACGATCACCGTGGCGTCCATGTCGAGCAGGCTCTCGACGCCGGATACCGGCGCGCGCTTGCGCACGAACCACGGAAAGCGCGCCTCGACGCGGCCGCTGCGGGCCTCCAGGCGCCGCAGCATGGCGGAGAACAGGCTGCGCAAGCCGTCGAGGTTGAGCGCCTCGCGCTCGGCCTCGAGGATCTCGACGAAGCGCGACATGTGGGTGCCCTTCACTTCCGGCGGCAGGCCGACCGTCATCTCGATCGTCGCCACGGTGTGCTGCACATGGCCGTCACCGTCGCTCACGCTCAAGGGGTAACGCAGGCCGCGCACGCCGACGTGCTGGATCGCGAGCGCACGTGCGTCGTGGCTGGCCTGCACGTCGGGCAGGAAGAATTTTTCGGGTGCGTTCATTGACATCTCCTTGTCGGCCTCGGGGGCCGGGGTGCATCAGGGTCGGGGTGAGATCGGGGCGGGCTGCCCGTGGCCTCCGGATTCAGGGCCTTGCGCCGAGCAGCTTCTCGATGGTGCCGACCAGCAGCGGGCTCTCGGGCGACAACTGGCTGGGGAAGCTCGCCACCCTGGTGCCGCTGCGGTCGATCAGGTACTTGTGGAAATTCCATTGCGGCCGCTCGCCGGTCAGTTCGGCCAGCCGCGTGTAGAAGGGGTTGGCGCTGCGGCCCGACACCGTGCTGCGCGCGAACATCGGGAAGCGCACGCCGTAGGTGCTGCGGCAGAAATCGGCGATCTCCTTGTTGCTCCCAGGCTCCTGGTTGAAGTCGTTGGAGGGGAAGCCGATCACCACCAGGCCGCGCTCGCGGTACTTGTCGTAGAGTCGCTCGAGCCCGTCGTACTGCTGCGTGTAGCCGCAGTAGCTGGCGGTGTTCACCACCAGCAGCACCTTGCCGGCGTACTGGCACAGTGATTGCGGCTTCTCGTCCTGCAAGGCCGGGAAGCGCTGGTCGAGCAGCGCCGGGCACGCGGCCGGCCCCGCATCCTGTGCATGTGCGCTACCGGCGAACGCGACCGTCGTCAGCGCGACTGCGGAGAGCAGCGAGCGGATCTGCCGGGCCCGGGTCGCGCTCATTTGGACGACCTCGCAGACGGTTGCGCGACGAAGCCCTGGCGATGAAGGAAGAGCTTGGTCTGCAGGCTGGCATCCTCACCATTGTCCTGGACAAGGACCGTAACTCCGGCGGGCTCGCCGAGCGCCGCCGCGCTCTTGCCAGCCTCGGCCCGCCAGCTTGAAAACAGTCCCAGCCCGACTAACGAGGCGACCACCGCAGCAGACATCCGGCACGTGCTCAGTGACTTGGCGTTCATGATCATTGTCCTGGACAAAACGTGATTACGACTCTAAGGTAGGAGCTCAGGCTTGCGATGTCAAGCGCGATATCGAATAATTGTCCTGGACAATATGGAAACCCATCACACTCTGCCCGCTGCCCTCAACATCGCCGCCGTCGAGCGCGACACCGGCCTGTCAAAGGACACATTGCGCGTCTGGGAACGCCGCTATGGCTTCCCGGTACCGGAACGCGATGCCAACGGCGACCGCCTGTACCCTGTTGCACAAGTGGAAAAGCTGCGGCTGATCCGGCGCCTGATCGACCAGGGCAGGCGGCCCGCGAAGATCATCGGGGCGAGCACCGACGAGCTGCTCGCGCTGATTGCCGACACGCCGGATTCACGCGCCGCTGCGGCGACCGACCTTCCCTTGCTGCAATATGTGCGCCTGCACCGCAGCGCCGAGCTGGCGGCGGCGCTGCGCCAGGCATTGCTCAGGCAGGGGCTACAACGTTTTGCGGCGGAGACGGTGGCGCCGCTCAACGAAGCCATCGGCGAGGCCTGGATGCGCGGCGAAATTGATGTGCCGGAGGAGCACCTCTATACGGAGCAGGTCCAGAACGTGCTCCGCGGCGCCATTGGCGCCCACGTGGGCAGCGGCACGCGCCCGCGCGTGCTGCTCACCACCTTCCCGGATGAGGAGCATGTGCTCGGGCTGCTGATGGCGGAAGCGACGCTGGTGGCGGAAGGGGCGTGCTGCCTGTCGCTGGGCACCCGCACACCGCTGCCTGAGCTGCGCACGGCCGCCGTCGACGGCAGCTTCGATGTCGTGGGATTGTCGTTCAGCGCTGCCTACCCGGCACGGCAGGCGATCGATGACCTGTTGCAGTTGCGCGCCATGCTGCCGGCGTCGATCGCCATATGGGCAGGCGGCGGCGCGCTCCGCGGAAAACAGAAGCGCCTGCCCGGTATCCGTGTCATAGAAGGCCTGGAAGACACGATAGCGGCGCTGGGCGAGTGGCGCGCAGCACCGAGACATGACCTGAACGCCTGACCCGAACCAGCAACAGGATCAAGCGGCGACCCGCATCCGCCAGGTTCAATGTGGGGTCTGCCGTTCGCCCACGTCGCCCAACGTGGCCGCTCGAGCCTTTTCGAGCGCTCTTCCGCGAACGCGCCATCCCGGCTCGGAGAGTCGATGACCGGTGATCAGATTATGCTGGAAGCGCAATGCCACGATCATCATCGACAAGGAGATGTCGACCGCGGCGAACATCAGCATCGGCAAGGAGAAAGGTGGCATGGCGGAACCCCGCGATTGATCTCTGCGTTCATGCGCAGCGAACGTCCCGGATGTCTGCTCGAGCGCAACTGACAAAGAGACCGCCGGCGCGTCGCAAGGTTCAATCGTACGTCATCGTCGGCGCGGGCAGGGCGCCGTTGCCGGCATCGGCAACATCCGCCCCGCCCGCGCCGAGCGCGCGCGCCTTCACGCCACCATGGCATTTGCCGGCCGGGGCTTGCCGCCCGCCGCAGCGGCGAACTTTCGCACACGATGCGGGCGCTCACGGCCGCGCTCGGCATCGGCGACATGACGCGCGTGGGCACATGCGAGAGCTGCGACCATCGTCAGACGGTGCTCGCGGGCAATTCGCGCGACATCGGGCTCGGGGGCGTCGCAGAATGCGGTGCAGTCTTCCAGCGTGATCATTTCCGTCTCCTGTCGGCTTCTGCGGTCCGGGTGAAATCCCGGCCGGCAGGGGAACGTTAGGGCGCACCCGGCTTCCAAGGAAGCGAAGAAACCGGACGATCCGTTCCCATTTTCTGGGAGACTACGATGACCCCGAGCGATCTGAACTTCCGCCACCTGCTCTACTTCTGGGCCGTGGCCAAGGAAGGAAGCATCACCCGCGCGGCAGAACGCCTGAACCTGTCGGTGCAGACGGTCAGCACGCAGCTCGGCCTGCTCGAAAGCCAGCTCGGCCACACGCTGCTCGCGCCGCAAGGCCGCTCGCTGGTGCTGACCGACGCCGGACGGATCGCCCTCGCCCATGCAGAACAGATCTTCCAGCTCGGCGACAAGCTGCGTCATGCGCTCGCCGAGAGCCAAAATCCGCGGCCGCGGCTTGCAGTCGGGCTGACCGATACGGTGCCCAAGGTCGTCGCCTTCCGGCTGCTGCAAGGCGTGCTGCGGCCGCCGCTGGAGGTGCGGCTCGAGTGCAGCGAGGGGCATTTCGAGTACCTGCTGGGCGAATTGGCACTGAACCGGCTGGACCTGATGCTGGCCGACCAGCCGGCGCCGCAGCGCGCCAACCTCAAGCTGCAGTCGCAACTGCTGGGCGAGGCCGAGATCGAACTGTTTGGCGCCGCACCGCTGCGGGAACGCTATGCCGGCGATTTTCCTGCGCGCCTGAACGGCGCCCCGGTCCTGTTGCCCGCGCGCGGCAACCCGGTGCGCAACGCGCTGGACGCCTGGCTGGAGGCACGTAATCTGACGCCTCTGGTGCTGGGCGAATTCTCCGACAGCGCGCTGATGAAGACCTTCGGCCGCGCCGGGCTGGGTTTGTTTCCGGCGCCGTCGAACATGCGTGACGAGATCGCCGGACAGTACGACGCGTGGCCGGTCGGGACGGTGACCGGCGTGCGCCAGGGCTGGTTCGCGATCTCCGCCCAGCGCCGCATCCCGCACCCGGCACTGGCGGCGATTGCCGCGACCAGTGCGGACAGGCCGGACGACGGCGCCGGATGACGCCGCCGCCCGGTTTCAGGCAGCCAGCGGCTTGGGCGCGACGGCCTTGGCCGCGGCGCTGCGGATGCGCTCGAGTTCCACCTCGCCCAGGGTCTCGCGCTGCAGCAGTTCGGCCGCCGACTCCCGCAGCAGCGCCTCGCGTGCGCGCAACAGGGCCAGCGTTCGCCGGTAGCCGTCCTGCACGATGGCGCGCACCGCGAGGTCGATCTCGCGCGCGGTGGCCTCGCTGTAGCCCTTGTCGAACTGCGGCGCCGCCTGGCCGAGGAAGTTGCTCTGCTCCTTCTCGTACACCACGTGGCCCAGGTCGTCGTCCATGCCGTAGCGGGTGACGATGGCGCGCGCGATCTGCGACACGCGTTGCAGGTCGTCGGCCGCTCCGGTGGAGAAGTGGCCGTAGATGATCTCCTCCGCCGCGCGGCCGCCCAGCAGCACCATCATGCGGCGCTCGAGCTCGGCGCGCGTCATCAGGTAGCGCTCCTCGGTCGGGCGCTGGATGGTGTAACCGAGCGCCCCCACGCCACGCGGGATGATCGACACCTTGTGCACCGGATCGGAACCGGGCAGTGCCATCGCCGCGATGGCATGGCCCATCTCGTGGTGCGCCACCGTCTCGCGCTCGAGCGGCGTCAGCACGCGGCTGCGCTTTTCCAGACCGGCGACGATGCGCTCGATCGCCACCGTGAAGTCGGCCAGCGTCACCGCCTCTGCGTTGCGCCGCGTCGCCGCCAGCGCCGCCTCGTTGCACAGATTGGCGAGCTCGGCGCCGGTGAAGCCCGGCGTGAGGTCGGCGACCTTGCTGCGGTCGACGTCCTCGGCGAGGCGGATCTTCTGCATATGCACGTCGAGGATGGCGATGCGCCCGCTCTTGTCCGGGCGATCCACCACCACCTGGCGGTCGAAGCGGCCGGCACGCAGCAGCGCCGGGTCCAGCACCTCGGGGCGGTTGGTGGCGCCGAGCAGCACCAGCCCCTTGGCACCGTCGAAGCCGTCGAGCTCGACCAGCAACTGGTTCAGCGTCTGCTCCTTCTCGTCGTGGCCGCCCATCATGCCGCCCGCCGCGCGCGCACGGCCGAGCGCATCCAGCTCGTCGATGAAGATGATGGCCGGCGCCTTGGCGCGCGCCTGCTCGAACAGGTCGCGCACCCGCGCGGCACCGACACCGACGAACATCTCGACGAACTCCGAGCCGGAGATCGAGAAGAAGGGCACGCCGGCCTCGCCCGCTACCGCCTTGGCGAGCAGGGTCTTGCCGGTTCCCGGCGGGCCGACCAGCAGCACGCCCTTGGGCGCGCGGCCGCCGAGGCGGCCGAAGCGCTGCGGATCCTTCAGGAAGCCGACGATCTCCTTCAGCTCGTCCTTGGCCTCGTCGACCCCCGCCACGTCGGCGAAATTCACCTTCGTGTCGGTTTCCACATAGACCTTGGCCTTGCTCTTGCCGATGTTCATGAAGCCGCCGCCGCCCATCTTGCCGGCGAACTTGCGCATGGCGAAGATCCAGATGCCGACGAAGATCACCGCCGGCAGCACCCAGCCGATCAGATCGCTGAGGAAGGTGTTCTGCACCACGCCGGTGAACTTCACGTCGTACTGCGCCAGATCCTTCGCCAGCGCCGGATCGACCCGCGTCGTCACGAAGCGGGTCTTGCCGTCGACCGGCGCCTTGAAGCTGCCGTGGATCTGGTTGTCGGCGATGGCGATGTCCGCCACCTTGCCTTCCTGCACCAGGGTCTGGAACTCACTGTAGGGGATGGGCGCGGTGGTGCGCGCGCCCTGCAGCAGGTCGTTGATGAACACCATCGCCAGCAGCGCGAAGGCGAAGTACCAGACGGAAAACTGCGTCTTCTTTTGCATGGTCCTCTCTCCTGTCAGGCGTGGTGCGTCACTTGGCGCCGCTGTCCTCGATCGCCTTCGTGCCGGAATGCCCCCCAGCCGTGCGGCGCAGCGACAGCACGATCGAGGTGCCGATGATCACCGCCACCACGCCGAGCGAAATGCCCACCGGGATCTTGTAGAGGTCGATCAGCAGCATCTTGGCGCCGATGAACACCAGTACCAGCGCAAGGCCGTACTTCAGCAGCGAGAAGCGGTCGGCCATGCCGGCGAGCAGGAAGTACATCGCGCGCAGGCCCAGGATCGCGAACACGTTGGAGGTGAGCACGATGAAGGGGTCGGTGGTGATGGCGAAGATGGCCGGGATCGAATCCACCGCGAAGATCACGTCGCTGAATTCGACCAGCACCAGCACCAGGAACAGCGGCGTGACGTAGCGCACCCACTTGCCGCCTTCCTGCCGGCTGACGAAGAAGCGCTCGCCGTGCAGTTCCTCGGTGACCTTCATGTGGCGGCGGATCCACTTGATGAGCGGGTTCTGCGCCAGGTCGGGCTCCTGCTCGGCGAACCACCACATCTTGATGCCGGTGAGCAGCAGAAAGGCGCCGAACACGTACAGCAGCCAGTGGAACTGCGCGATCAGCCAAACGCCGGCGAAGATCATGATGGTGCGCAGCACGATGGCGCCCAGCACGCCGAACACCAGCACGCGCTTCTGCAACTCCAGCGGAATGGCGAAGAAGCTGAACAGCATCAGCCACACGAAGACGTTATCGACCGCGAGCGATTTCTCGATCAGGTAGCCGGTGACGAACTCCAGCGCCTTCTGGTTGGCGATCTCGCGCCCCATTGCGCCGTCGAGATACCACCACAGCACGCCGGCGAAGGCCATCGATACTGCAACCCACACGACGGACCAGGAGGCCGCCTCCTTGAACGAAACGCGATGCTGCTTGCCGCCGCCGATCACGAACAGGTCGATGGCGAGCATGACGAGGACGGTGGCGAAGAAGCCCGCCCACAGCCACCAGTTGCCGATTGATTCCATGAAAGGTGTTCTCCTTGTCGGTACTGTCTTGGGTTCCATCGCCTGCCGACAGCGACCCGGACGGTGAAATCCGGCGGCAGAAAACGGAACGGCCCTTGTCCAGCGAGGACGAAGGGCCGCAGTGCTTACGACAAGGGGACCTCCGCCATCGCGGCAAAGGTCTTGCTCGCAGCCGTCTGGCGACGACTACCCGGGGCGCCGGGAAGGCTCGACATGCGAACCATTCCGAACTGACGACGCCGCGGCGAAGAGCTACTCCCCCTTGGGACACCCGAACTCTAAAGAAGCCGAGCGATTCGGTCAACTAATCACCGGCATCACGCCGGGCTATCGCCTGCAGTTCCCGCAGCGGCACCCACGCCTGGCGCCGCGCCAGCGCCTTCGCCAGCAACTTGTAGATGTCGAGGTCGAAGGCGGGGCGGCCCACGCGCAGCAGCTCGGCGAGGCTCTCGTCGTCGCGCGCCGCGCCGAGGTAGCACCAGGCATCGACCACATGCAGCGTGTCGCCCTCGCGAAGGCCGACCGGGCCGTCGTAAGGCCAGGCCTGCACCTTCAGCGCGTGCAGCGCCTCGATCAGCCGCAACCCATGCGCCTGCGGCGACTCGGCGCCATGGCAGGCGCCGCGGCACTTCTTCAACTGGTAGCTGAAGCAGCGCTGCCCCGGCACATGCTTCTCCAGCCCGAGCAGCGGCGGGCACAGCGCATGTTCGGCGGCGATCGCACGCAGCCGGCTGGTGGCCTCGCGCCGGCTGCGGAAGAAGCCGTAGAGGTCATCCTGGCGGCCGAGGTCGAGATCGGCCGCATGCACGAGCTCGAGCTGCCAGTCGCCGATCATGTCGGCCTTCAGCCGCCAAGCGCACAGGTCGCGGCTGCGGCGCAGCAGGCGGTTGTGGGTGGGCTGCAGGCGCTTCACCAGCTCGGCCTCCTTCAGCAGCGCGCCCAGCTCGCCCGAGGTCTCGATCCAGTCGATGCGCTTCACCTGCTGGCTCAGGCTCAGCTCGCGGTCGCTGCGATGATCGGCGGAAAAATGCGACAGCACGCGGGTGCGCAGATGCAGGCTCTTGCCGACATAGAGCGGCAGCTCGTTGTCGCCATAGAACAGATACACGCCGGGCGCATCGGGCATGTCCCCCAGCGCATCGGGCTCCAGGTTGGGCGGCAGGCTGGCCTGGCCGATCAGATCGCGCACCGCGTCGGCGATGGTGCCGGGGGCGAAGCGCTCGTGCAGCCGCTGCCAGAACTGCCACAGCAACTGCGCATCGCCCAGCGCACGGTGGCGCGCGCTCACGTCCAGGCCATGGCGCTCGATCAGGTGGTCCAGGCTGTGGCGGCGATGGTCGGGAAACAGCCGCCGCGACAGCTTCACCGTGCACAGCACGCGCGGCCGGATGTCCATGCCGACGCGGCGGAAGGCGGCGCGCAGGTAGCCGTGGTCGAAGCGCGCGTTGTGCGCGACGAAGAGCCGCCCCTGCAGGCGGTCGAACACCTCGTCGGCGATGTCCTCGAAGCGCGGCGCGTCGGCCACCATGTGGTTGCCGATGCCGGTCAGGCGCTCGATGTGGTCGGGGATGCGCATCGCCGGCCGCACCAGCGTCGCCCATTCGCGCACGCCACCTTCGTCGACCTCGACGATGCCGATCTCGGTGATCGATTCGCGCTGCGCCGGCCCGCCCGTCGTCTCGATGTCGACGAAGGCGATGCCGCCGGCGAGGAAATCGGGCAGCAGGCCAGGCCGCAACTCAGTCGCCCTGTCGCGACGGCTCCAGCCGGTCGAGGTCGAAGCCCTTCTCCAGCAGCCGGCCGAGCAAGGCGTTGTAACGCTGTGCATCGACCTTGGGCGAGCGCGACAGGACCCACAGGTATTCGCGCTTCGGCTCGCTGACTGCCACCAGGCTGTAGTCGGGATCGAGATCGACCACCCAGTAATCGCCCCACACCCACGGCAGGAAGCCCAGCCAGGCCGGCGCGAAACGGACTTCCAGCTTCGGCGAGTCGGCACCGCCCACCTGGCGCGCCACGCCCTGCGCCTCGTTGATGTCACCTCCCTCCATACGGCAGCGGTTGGTGACCTGCACCGTGCCGTCGTCCAGCAGGCGGTAATCGGCCTGCGTGTCGGCGACGCACTTGCGCTGGAAGCGGTTCGGATACTTGGCGATCTCGTACCACGTGCCCATGTAGCGCGGCACGTCCAGCGCGGCGATGGTGGTCAGCGGCGCAGCGGCGGCGGCCGTGGCATCGGCGGCCATTGCCGCAAAGGCCGACAGGCTCAGCAGAATGCCCAGCACGCCCGACCGGATGCGATTCAGCTTCAATCAGTTCTCCTTCCGCTCGCGGATCATCACCAGCAGCATCTTGAACGGCCCCTGCGGCGTCACCGCGTGCGGCACGTTCGCCGGCATCAGCAGCGCGTCGCCCTCACCCAGGGTGTGCGAGGCGCCGGCGAGGCGGATCTCCGCCTCGCCCTCGACGCCGATCACCAGCGCATCGTAGGGTGCCGTGTGCTCGCTGAGGCCCTCGCCGTCAGCGAAAGCGAACAGCGTGACGTTGCCCGCGGGACTCTTCACCAGCATGCGGCTGACGATGGATTTGTCCTGGAACGCGAGCATCCGCTTCAGGTTCTCGACCCTGGGCAGCGCATCGGACGTCGGCTTCGTATCGCTCATGGCAACAACCTCCTCTCGGCAATCACCTGTCGACAAGATTATCCCCCCAACTCGCCGGCCTGGCGCGGCGCGGGGCCGTCGCTCGCCGCGTCAGGACAGCGGCTCGATGTGCGTGGCGAGCCGGGTGCCGGTGCGCTCCTGCACGGCGCGCTCGATGGCGTCGGCCAGCGCATGCGCGTGCGTCACCGTCCACTCCCCGGGCACCCGCACATCCACATGCGCAAAGCGCAGCGCGCCGGCCATGCGCGTGGTGAGGTTGTCCCAGGCACAGCCGTCGGTGGCGAAGGCGTTCAGCACGGCCTCGATCGCGGCGATCTCCTCGTCGCTCTGCGCGCGGTCCATCAGGCCATCGACCGAGCGGTGCATCAGCAGCCAGCCTTCGCGCAGGATGTTGAGCGCCACCGCCGCCGCCACCAGCGGGTCGAGCCAGTTCCAGCCGGTGATCCCCGCCAGCGCCACGCCGACCACCACGCCCGCCGTGGTCCACACGTCGGTCATCAGGTGGCGGGCATCGGCTTCGAGGGCGAGCGAGCGGTGCGCGCGGCCGACCTGCAGCAGCACGCGCGCGACGAGAAAGTTGACCAGGCTCGCGCCCACCGACAGCGCAGTACCGAAGCCGAGTTGCCCCAGCGGCTGCGGATTGACCAGGCGCTCGCCGGCGGTGCCGAGGATGGCCAGCGAGGCGATGAAGATCAGGCCGCCTTCGAACGCGGCGGAGAAGTATTCCGCCTTGCCGTGGCCATAGGGGTGCTCCGGGTCGGGCGGCGTGTGCGCGTAGGACACCATCCACAGCGCGAAAGAGGCGCCGGCGAGGTTGACGAGGGATTCCAGCGCGTCGGAAAGGTAGCCGACCGAGCCGGTGAGCCACCACGCGCCGGTCTTCATGGCGATCGTGATCAGCGCGGCGGCGACCGACAGCAGCAGGGCCTTCTGGGGAGTCAGGTTCAGCATGAAGATCGTGAAGGGGAAAGGGACATGGCAGCCGCATCACTGCCTGCATGCAGCCTGGCGGGCGTGGCGCGATCAGGGCGCATTGTCCGCTGCCGGCACCGGCGCGTAAATCGGCACCGCGCGTTCAGGCTGGTTTCAGACGCTGCAGCGCAAACTGGCGCCAGATTCCGGGGACGTCGATGCCACGCCCGCCACCCATCGACGCCGCCGGGCCACGTTCTCGAGGACGACTGAAGGAGCCAACGTCATGAAACGATTCCTCACCGCATTCATCGCACTCGTCACCCTCGCCTGGGGCTGGGACCTGCTGTCGGCCAGCGGCGCCGCCGGTACGCTCAACCCGTGGGCGGTGCGCCAGCACGCGCTGACGCTGACCGGCCTGTGGTCGTTCTCGCTGATGTCGCTCGCCATGGTGCTCGCGACCCGGCCCGCCTGGCTGGAGCGCCCATTCGGCGGCATGGACCGCATCTACCGGGTGCACAAGTGGGCCGGCATCCTGGCCATCTCGCTCGGCGGCCTGCACTGGCTGGTGGAGATGTCGGACGACATCATCAAGGCGGTGTACGGCCGCGCGGGTCGCCTGCCCAAGGACGGCGGCGCCTTCCTCGAGGCGATGCGCGATGCCGCCGAAAGCCTGGGCGAATTCGCCATCTACGCCCTGCTGGCGATGCTGGTGCTGACGCTGTGGAAGCGCTTTCCGTTCAAGCTCTGGCGCTACCTGCACAAGGTGATGCCGGTGCTCTACCTGGCGCTGGCCTTCCACGCCGCCTTCCTCGCCCCGCTCGGCTACTGGAGCCAGCCGGTGGGCGCGCTGATGGCGCTGTTGATCGCCGCCGGCTCTGTTGCCAGCGTGCACGCCCTGGCGGGCTGGATCGGCCGCAGCCGCCGCGCCGAGGGCGTGGTCGAGGCGGTGAATGAACCGGCGCCCGGCGTCACCGAAGTGGTCTGCCGCCTGAACGAGGCCTGGCGCGGGCATCGCGCCGGCCAGTTCGCCTTCGTCACCTTCGAGCGCTTCGAAGGCGCCCACCCCTTCACGATCGCCAGCGCCGACCGCGGCGACCGCCGCATCACCTTCCAGATCAAGGCGCTGGGCGACTATACCCACGGCCTGGCGCAGAAGCTGGTGCCGGGCCAGCCGGTGCGCGTGGAAGGACCCTACGGCTGCTTCGAGCTGCCCAGCGGCAAGCGCAGGCGCGAACAGGTGTGGATCGCCGGCGGCATCGGCGTGACGCCCTTCCTCGCCTGGCTCGAGGCGCTGCAGGCCGCGCCGGACAAGGCGCCGGAGGTGGACTTCTACTACAGCGTGCGGCGCCGCGACGCCGATCCCTTCGTCGCGCGCCTGGAAGCGCTGTGCGCCACGCTGCCCTCGGTGCGGCTGCACGTGCTGAGCAGCGAACACAATGAAAAGCTCAGCGCCGAGACGCTGCGCGAACGCGGGCGCCACGGCAGGCGCGCCGAGATCTGGTTCTGCGGTCCGCAAGGCCTGGCCGACAAGCTGCGCGACGGCCTGCGCCGGCTGGGCATGGGCGGCGTGCGCTTCCACCAGGAAGCGTTCGAGATGCGCTGAAGCGCAGTGCAGCAGGCGGCGGCGCCCGCATGGGGGGCGCCGCCGCCGGATCAGTGCTGGCTCAGTGCCGGCTCTGGATGGCGTCGATGTAGCCGACCATGCCGGTGCGGATGTTGGCGGCGTTGCCCTCGTCGGTGTCCAGGTGCATCGCCAGCCGGTACGACGGGCTGACCCGCACCACCACGTCGCCGAAGATCAGCTCGCGGTCGCCCTCCACCCGCACGCGCACGACATACTTGTCGCGCACATGCAGGCGCAGCGCATCCTCCGGCGTCATGTGGATGTGGCGCTGGGCGCAGATGACGCCGCGCTCGATGGTGGTGCTGCCGGCCGGGCCTTCGAGCGTGATGCCCGGCGTGTTGGCGAGATCGCCGGACTCGCGGATCGGCGGCTGGATGCCGACCTTGAACTGCTCGGTCATCGCGATCTCGACCTGGGTTTCCTTGCGCGTCGGCCCCAGCACCCGCACGTTGGCGATGCGCCCCTTGGGGCCGACCAGATGCACCTTCTCCTCGCAGGCGTACTGGCCGGGCTGCGACAGCTCGTGCTGCGGCGTGAGCTGGTGGCCGGGGCCGAACAGTTTCTCCACGTCGGCCTGCGACAGGTGCACATGGTGGGCGGAGATCTCGATCGGGATCGGGTAACTCTGTTCGTCGGCCGACACCAGCAACTGGTTGCGCTCGACCGCGCGCAGGGTCTCCCAGGCCACCAGGCGCTCGTTGTCATTGGCGATGACGACGATCTTCACCGGCGAATCGTCGGTAGAGACCACCGCATGCGAGCCCAGCCGGCCGAGGTTGCGGTTGCGCTCCTCGTCGAGCTTGATGCCCATGTAGCCCAGGCCCTGGCAGGCCAGGCTGCGCACCGCGGCGCTGGTCTCGCCCACCTCGCCGGTGAAGGCGAGCACGTCGATGCCGCCCATCGCCGCGACATAGGCGCCGATGTTCTTGCGGATCTGGTAGCAGAAGGCCTTGTGCGCCAGCAGCGCGCGGTGGTGGCCGTCGTTGGCCGCCTCCTCGATCTCGTGCATGTCGCCCGACAGGCCGGAAATGCCCTTCAGCCCACTGCGCGTGTTGATCAGCTCGGACAACTGCGCCGGCGCCATCTTGTAGTGATCCATGAGATGGATCATCACCGCCGGGTCGATGCTGCCCGCGCGCGTCGGCATGATGAGGCCGTCGCTGGGCGTCATGCCCATCGTGGTGTCGACCGAGCGGCCGTGGTCGATGGCGCACATCGACGCGCCCACGCCGAGGTGGCAGGACACGATCTCCAGCTCGCCCAGCGGCCGCTTCAGGATCTCGGCCGACTTCAGCGACACGTAGCGGTGCGAGGTACCGTGGAAGCCGTAGCGGCGGATGCCCTCCTGCTTGTACATCTCGTACGGCAGGCCGTACAGGTAGGCATAGGGCGGCAGAGTCTGGTGGAAGGCGGTGTCGAACACCGCCACGTGCGGCACGTGCGGCAGTTCCTTCAGCGCCACATTGATGCCGGCCACGTTCTGCGGATTGTGCAGCGGCGCGAACGGCGCCAGCGCCTCGATGTCCGCGATCACCGCCGGCGTGATCACCACCGCGCTGGCGAAACGGTTACCGCCATGCACCACGCGATGACCGACGGCGATGACGTCGGTCAGGTGCAGCGCGAAGGCGCTGCCGAGTTGCCCGGCCGCCTCCTGCATCACCTTGAACAGCTCGTCGAGCGGGAAAGGCGCGCGCGCGTAGCCGCGCTTGTGCGGGCCGACGCTCACGCTGACGCGGCACACTGCCGGGTCGGAATTGTCGATCACGCCCTGCACGTCGGCGCCGAGATCGTGCGTGTCGTAGATACCGAAGCGGATGCGGCTGAGGCCGACGTTGAGCACCACCACCTTGCCCGGCGCGTCGGTCTTCAGCGACAGCGCGTAAGGGTCGTCGGAACGGGCCATGGCCTGCGCCCTGGCCGCCGTCAGATCGGTGGTCATCGCGCGCGTGACCTCCGTCAGCACGCGCGACAGGTAGGCCACCGCCCTGGCATTGCCCAGGACGTGCGCATGCACGACTTCCTGCGGAATTTCCAGCAGGAAGCAGCGCGTGCTGGCGATCACGTCGGCCACCAGCGGGTCGCCGGTCAGCAGCGCGATCGCACCGCACACATCGCCCGGGCCGAGCTGCTGGATCACGCTGCGCACGCCGGTGTTGTCGGTGATGGAGACTTCCGCGTGGCCGCTGACGATTACGCCGATGAAACGACCACGGTCGCCGGTCTCCATGATCGCCTCGTTGCCCTCGTAGGTGACGAGGCGGGACTGGGCGACGATTTCCTCGACCTTGTCGGCGGGAAAGGCTTCGAACAGGCGGACCTGCTCGAGGAAGAAGTTGTGCAGATCGATTTCGCTCATGGTGCTGCTCGGTGGGACTGGGACGCTTTCGACTCACAGAGTAGCACTTTTGTTGCAACGCAAAATGACTTCGGTCATTCACTGTGCAAGCCGGCACACTGCGCGCCAGGCTGGCCTCAGGCGCGGCTGCGCTTCGCCAGCTCCACCACCGCCTGCATCACCGTCTCGATCGGCGTCGCCACGTCGTCCGACGGCACCACCGCTGGCGGCACCAGTTGCGGCAGCCATTCCTTGAGCCGCGCCGGATCCCCCGCAGTGATCTCCATCGCATCGGCCAGGCCGGCATAGAAGCCGGCCAGCAGGATCAGCCGCTGGCGGTCGCGCAGGAAGATCCGCACCAGCAGCACCACGATGACCGCGGCACCGACGCGGGCGACCGAACTGGCGATCAGCGCGTTGAGGTCTTCCGCGCGGCGCGTGTCCTGCTCCGCCACATCCCGCTCCGCCCCGGCCTTCGCCTGCGCGACATCCCGCTCCGCTTCCGCCCTGGCCTGGGCGATGTCGCGGTCCGCCCAGCCGCGCGCATCGTCCGCATTGGCGCGGATCTGTGCCACCTCGACGGCCGTCTCCTTGCGCACCTGCTCCAGCGCAAGCGGATCGGCTTCATTGCCGAGGCGATTGCGCGCCTGTGCGGATGGCCGCGGCAGCACCACGTTGACGGAGGAAGGCCTGTCCATGCCCGACCGGGCGGCCCTTGCCGCGGGCGACGGGGGCGCGACCGCAACAGGCGGCGTCACGGATGCAGCGGGGCCGGCCGCCGCCCTGGCCGCGGGTGCCGGCGAACCGGAAGACGTGTCGGCAGCGCCCGGCTTCGGCGCCGCGGGTGCGCCGGCGGCGCGGCCGGGGCTCTGCCCCGGCTCGGCGGGCGCCGCCAGGTTGCGCAGCATGCGCATGGTGGATTGCTGCAGCAGCGCCTCGGCCTCGCGCTCGGCCGCCGTCTTGAACAGCGCGCCCGCAAGCCGGTCCGCCCCGGCGAAGATCAGGATGCAGGCGGACAGCACGCCGATGATGATGCGCAGGTAGATAGTCGCGGTGTGCTCGTATTTCTGCGCGCGCTCGCGGTACTGCTCGGCAAGGCGCTTGACGTCGACACCGGCAGCGGCGGAAGTATCCATGGCGGCCCCTGGGCAGGAAACAGGCGAGCTCCGCCGTCGACCTGCTGCTGCCGGGCCGTGACGAAGCCATCAGGGCTCAGACTAGCCGCTCGCGCCCCCGCCGCCAAATGCAGCGTGCACAGGCACCCATCGCCGACGCCACGCCGACGCCTTCAGCGCGGCGTTCCCCCCACCGACTTGGCGCCTTCCTCGATCTCCAGCCCCCAGTCGCCATACTCGTACCAGTCCTCGCCCAGCAACTCGATCGGATGCTGCGTGCGCCCCGACCCGTTGCCGCAGCCGAGCGAATCCACCGGGCAGTATTTGTCGCAGCCCCAGCAGATGCGCTCGGGGTTCTTGGGATGGAGCGGGAACTTCTTGGCCATGGTCAGCGCTGCAGGAGCGGAAGAGATCGGATACCCGACAAGATTACTCGGCTTTTTCGCACCGCCCTTGACCTGCCTCAAGTCTGGCGCGCAACGCGGACTTCGGCGAAGGTGCTGCGGCATCCCTTGACTGCAACCCCGTCAGCTTATCGATCGCGGCATTTCGAAACCTGCCGTTGAATGAATTGCTGCTTCTCGGCCTTTGCGGTCATGCGGTGGCCGCCGGTGTCCGGCTGGTTTAGATTGAGCACTTGCCGCAGCCCATCAGGGCCTGCTGATCGATTCGATTCGGCACAATGCGCTTGAGCACGAGCTTTCCTCAACGTAACCTGCACAGGTATATATCGGCGGGCAATCTGATCCGCGGACGTTTTGGTGCGTGCGCACAACAGCCTGATGTTCCGACATGGGATTGCAAGAAGGCGTAAAACCGATAAGCGAGTCGGGGGCTCGTTAATGGGAATGTCTACAAATGGATTGATCAGTTGGCCCTGCTTGGCCATAGGAACTGTCACTGCTGGGTGTTCAAGCAGGAAGAAGTGGATGAGTGGGTTCGTTCCAGTGGATTTGCCGAATAATCGGATAAACTTTAATCATGCTTGTGCCGATTTGCTCGCATGCAGACGCACCGATCAGTCTAATCGGGACAACGCAAAAAGCGCTCTGAGAAAAATGACATGCAAAGACTAACTGACCACGAGCTGCTCGCACTACTAGATGACGTCGAGTCTGACTGCGCGGAACGCAAGGAATCCTTCAAGGGGGATATCCCAAAGAAGGCACGCCAAGCAGTTTGCGCCTTTGCGAACGATTTGCCCGGTCACAATCGGCCGGGAGTCTTGTTCATTGGAGTCAAGGATAACGGCGAGCCGAGTGGGCTGGAAGTAACGGACCAGTTACTGATGTCGCTCGCCGATATGAAAACGGATGGCAATATCCTCCCTCTACCCGTTCTATCAGTGGAGAAGCGCGCACTGAAAGGGGCAGAGATTGCCGTTGTGACGGTCATGCCTTCCGACATGCCCCCCGTGAAGTACGACGGGCGTATCTGGATTCGCACCGGTCCCCGTCGCGCGCTCGCGAACGAGCAGGAAGAGCGCATTCTTAATGAGAGACGCCGCTACAAGAACCTGCCTTTCGACATCTACCCCGTACCGACAGCAAAGCTCGCCGACCTTTCGAGGAGCATCTTCGAGAACGAGTACTTACCACAGGCCTTTGCAGAGGACGTGCTCGAGGCCAATGGGCGCAGCTATGAAGAGCGGCTTGCTTCATGTCGCATGATAGTCTCCCCTGCGGATACGACTCCAACCCTCATGGGTTTGCTGGCAATCGGAAAGAGTCCTCAGGATTTCCTGCCAGGAGCTTATATCCAGTTTCTGAGAATTGATGGAACCGAGCTTGCTGACCCCATCATTGACGAAGAAGAAATCGGCGGCGGGATCGTAGAGATGCTTCGACGCGCCGAGGAGAAGCTCAAGGCCCACAATCGGACAGCGATCGATATCACTACTTCAGCCACCCATCAAATTGATATACCGTACCCCCAAGTGGCTCTTCAGCAGATCCTATACAACGCGGTGCTCCACCGCGTTTACGAAAGAACCAACACGCCCATTCGGGTGTATTGGTTTAATGATCGTATTGAGATAAACAGCCCCGGCGGCCCTTACGGCAATGTCACCAATGAGAATTTCGGCAGGCCAGGCATCACCGACTACCGGAACCCGAACATTGCTGATGTTTTGAAGACCTTCGGATTTGTTCAATCGTTTGGTCGAGGCATCGCAACTGCGCGCCGTGTCATGGAAGCGAATGGCAATCCGCCTCCAGAGTTCGAGACCAATCAGAGCGCCGTGGTCTGCCTACTGAGAAGAAAATCGTGAGCACACCTGTACTTACCTTCTTTAATAACAAGGGAGGGGTCGGCAAGACCTCCCTTATTTATCACTTGGCTTGGATGTTTGCGAGCCTCCGTAAGCGCGTGGTGATCGTAGACTTGGATCCTCAAGCGAACCTGACGGCCGCCTTTCTGGAGGAAGACAGGATTGAACAGCTTTGGAACGAGCGTCGACCCGGCTCAACCATTTTTCAATGCGTCAAGCCGCTAACAGGGGTTGGAGACATTAGTCCCCCCGTTTTGCAGAATATAGTTACCGACCTGTATTTGCTGCCAGGTGACGTCGCCTTGTCGAGTTTCGAAGATGCGCTTTCGGCCGAATGGCCGAGCAGTATGGGAGACAATAATCTCTACCGCCCCATGCGCATCCTTACGTCTTTCTGGCAGGTCATGCAAATGGCGGCGGACAAGGTTGAGGCTGACATGCTTCTTGTGGATATTGGTCCGAATTTGGGAGCGATCAATCGTTCGGTACTGCTGGCAACGGACTATGTAGCCATCCCCCTCGGAGCCGATCTCTTTTCCCTGCAAGGGCTGAGCAATTTGGGGCCAACGCTGAAGAGCTGGAAGAGCCTTTGGCAGAAGCGACTGGATAACTGGCGCGCTAGTCCGGATAGTTCCCTGCACCCGGACTTCCATTTACCTGCCGGCAGGATGCTGCCGATTGGCTATTTGTGCCAGCAACATGGGGTTAGGCTTGATCGCCCGGTACGAGCCTACGACAAATGGGTGCAGCGTATTCCGTCCGTTTATCGAACGGCTGTGCTGGGCGAAGGGCCGGTAGAGAACATGAAGCAGGAGGAGGACCCATACTGCCTTGCAACCATAAAGCACTACCGCAGCCTGATCCCTATGGGGCAGGAATATCGCAAGCCCATCTTCAATCTCACCTCAGCGGACGGTGCAATCGGCAGTCACGCTAATGCAGTCTTAGACGCTAGGAAGGATTTCAAGAAACTTGCTGGAAGGATTGCTGAAAAAATTGGTGTTGAGTTGTGACAGTTCCGGGGCGGCCTTGCGGAACATCGACGGCACTTGAACCGCAATTTTTCTCCGCAACGTGCAGAGAACTCCTTCTCATCGCCGATACCCGGCCATCCGCACCTGATGCTTGCTATACGGCGGCAGTGGGTCATGAAGCCGCCGCTTGCTTGACTGGTTGTGACCTACCGCTCTGGCCGAGGAATTCTCAGTGGTCGGGCTGTCCAAGTGACTGCTGTATCCAGAAACCTCCCGCTGGATAGGCAAACCCACGAAAAACGTGAGTCGCATACCGGCCTGCACAGCCATCGCTGTCCACCCACCAAAACTATCCGACCGGAACCCACCTGTCGTTCCCGGATGCTTGTGGGGTATTCCTGGAGAGGCGAGGACTGTCCGAGCCCGCAGGGCGAGTTCCGCAGCCTCGGAAGGAATACCCCGCAAGCATCCCCACCGCGAGCGTCACGCGGCGGGGGTTCTCTCACTTTTCTGCCCCACCAAACTATGCTGACGGATTTTGCCCCGGATCGATTCGCAGCGCTGGCGAACCGGTTGCCTCACATCGGCAAATAAGACGCTCACAGCTCAGCGCACCCAGCGGCGCGCATCCTTCAGTAGCAACAGCAATTGCTGCTCGCGCAGCGGCGAGGCGATGAAGCCGAACCGGGTGTAGAACCTCGACGCTTCCGCGTCGATGGGGTGAGTCAGCATCGCACGGATGCCAGCCTGTCGACGGTCAGGCTGAACTAGCCAGCCACACGGTCATAATGGCCCACCACGAAGATCTTGGCCGATCCGCTGCCTTGAGCCTGTCGCGCGTGGCGCAGCAGCCAGTCGTTAAGTGCGGGCTTTCCACAGTCGAACCCCTCCAGCCGGTGCCGTGCGCCCAGCGGTTCAGGTGCGCGCACACTCACTTCGCGTCCCAGGGCGCCTTGCGCGAGAACAGCTCACGCAACCCCTCGTTGGGCTGCTCGGGCTGCTCCAGCAGATCCATCAACGCCTGGTACTCGCTGCCCGAGACCATGAACAGGCGCTGCTCCAGCAGGGTCTGCTCGGCGGCCAGGCACGCGCTGTCGAGGATGAATTCGGTGAGGGATTTGTGCGCCACCTCGGCGGCACGGCGCAGCACCGCCTCCTGTTCCGGCGTGGCGCGCAACCCAAGGCGTGCGGATCGGGCAGCAGGTGAAGATGCGGTGGCAGCCATGAGGGAATCTCGCTAATTGCCTGGATCTGACGTGGCGCTCACATAGCGCCGCAGATCCTTGATGAGCAGGAAGAGGTGGAGCGGGTCCGAAGGGGCGTCGATGAAGTCGAAATGCTGATAGAAGGCGCGAGCCTTCTCGTCCTTGGCATGAACGGGCCGACGTGGATCGCAGCAGCGCTCGGCCGCTGGCTGGCAAGCGCGACGCGCGTCAGGAACCGGGTCAAGGCGGGTTCACTGCACACGAAGGCGTCGACCGCGTGCCAGCGGTCGGGCTTCGCGATCCTGAAAACTGTCATTCCGGCGCGCTGGCTTCAAAGACGCTTGGGGTCGTGAGCAGTTTGCCGGTGCGTGGCAGTTCGCGGGTGGGCGCATCCAGCGCGGCAATGACGGCCTCCCACTTTTCCGCATCGAGACCGAAATGCCGGCGCATCGCCAAGGCTTCTTCGGCTCGTGTCTGCGCACTGTCCAGCACGAATTCGCTGACCGATCTGCGCGTCACGTAAGCGCCCGGCGCGCCGGGGTTCCTCTGCCTGAAAGAACCGCTACACATGATCAGGCCGCCCCTGCAGCTTGTCCTGCGTGCGCGTGGCGAAGTCGCTGGCGTCGTGGCGCTCGTGCAACTGCTCTTCCAGCGGCCCATTGACGCGGTTGACCATGCGGCCGCGCTTCACTGCCGGGCGTTCGGCGATCTCGTTGGCCCAGCGCAGCACATGGGTGTAGTCGGACACCTGCAGGAACTCGCCGGCATCGTAGAGCAGGCCGCGCGCGAGGTTGCCGTACCACGGCCAGATGGCGATGTCGGCGATCGTGTATTCGTCGCCCGCCACATAGGGGCTCTCGGCCAGGCGGCGGTCCAGCACATCCATCTGACGCTTCGCCTCCATCGCGAAACGGTCGATGGCGTACTCGATCTTCTCCGGCGCGTAGGCGTAGAAATGGCCGAAACCGCCGCCAAGGTAGGGCGCGCTGCCCATCTGCCAGAACAGCCAGGACAGGCACTCGGCACGCTTGGCGGGATCGGTCGGCACGAAAGCGCCGAACTTCTCCGCCAGATACAGCAGGATGGCGCCGGACTCGAACACCCGCACCGGCTGCGGCCCGCTGCAATCGACCAGCGCCGGGATCTTGGAGTTCGGATTCACCTCGACGAAGCCGCTGCCGAACTGGTCGCCCTCGCCGATGCGGATCAGCCAGGCATCGTATTCCGCGCCGGCATGGCCCGCGGCCAGCAATTCCTCCAGCATCACGCCGACCTTGACGCCGTTGGGCGTGGCCAGCGAATACAACTGCAGCGGATGGCGGCCGCGCGGCAGCGCGCGCTCGTGCGTGGGGCCGGCGATCGGCCGGTTGATGCTGGCGAACTGGCCGCCGCTGGGCTTGTTCCAGGTCCACACCTTGGGCGGGACGTACTGCGACGAATCGGACATGAGCTGACCTCGCGAAACGTTGTCGGAAACCTGCATGGTAGTCAGGAAGGGTGGCCGCGTGCGAACGATGGCAGATCGTCCGGCCGATCGATGTCCATCAGCACGCCCGCGTCGTCCACCGCGCAGCTCACCAGTTGCTGGCGATGCTCGCGCACGATGTCGCGCCCGCCCTGGTCGCCGGCGAGGGCGGACAGCGGCGCCAGCCACTCGCGCGAGAAGCCGACCGGATGCCCGCGCCGCCCCTGGAATTCCGTGGCGGCAAGGCTCGCACCCGCGCGCAAGGCTGCAGCGACCGCGCGATGGCTGGCGGGCCGGATGAAAGGCATGTCGGCCAGCGCCACCACCCAGCCTGCCGCCTCGCGCGTGGCCCGCACCGCGGCCGCGAGGCTGTGGCCCATGCCGCCGTCGGCATCGGGCGCGATGACGAGCTCGGCACCCTCGGCTTCGAGCAGGGCGGCCAGCGGCTGGCGAGCGGCGCGCAGCACCACGACCAGCCGGTCGCATGCCGGGCGCAGGTTCGCCGCGGCCACCAGCGCCATCGGCCGGCCGTCGGCCAGGGGGAACATCAGCTTGTCGCTGCCGAAGCGGCGGCCCGCACCGGCGGCGAGCAGGATGCCGACGATGTCGTCCGCCATCCTCAGCTTCCCACCACCACTGTCGACGCATTGGCGGACAACGGCTCTGCGAACGGCAGCATGCGCGTCGACACGCCGTTCCGCACCGCGGTCAGCTCGGCGACGATGGCGACCGCGATCTCGGGCGGCGTGCGGCTGCCGATAGGCAGCCCCACCGGCCCGTGCAGGCGATCCACTTCAGCCTGCGTCAGGTCGAAATGCTGCAGCAGGCGCTCGCGCCGGCGCCGGTTGTTGAGCACCGAGCCCAGCGCGCCGACGTAGAAGGCGGGCGATTTCAGGGCCTCGAGCAGCACCATGTCGTCCAGCCGGGGGTCGTGGGTGAGCGCGACCACCGCGCTGTGCGGGTCGAGCCGGAGTTCGAGCGCGACGTCGTCGGGCATGCCGGCGACCAGCGTCGCGCCGGGCACGCTCCACTGCGCGGCGTATTCCTCGCGCGGGTCGCAGACGAACACCTGGTAATCCAGCGCCTGCGCCATGGGCGCGAGATAGCTCGAGATCTGCCCGGCGCCGACGATCAGCAGGCGCCAGGCCGGGCCGTGCACGGTGGTGAGCGTGCGGCCGTCCCACTGCACGCGGTCACCCGCGGCGGCCGGCGCGACGCGGTTGCCCGGCTCGCCCACCGTCACGCTGCGCCGCATGCGCTCGCCACCGGCGATGCCGGCCGCCAGCGCGTCGAGCGCCGCGAGATCCGGCTGCGCTTCGATCACCAGTTCCATGCTGCCGCCGCAGGGCAGGCCGTAGCGGCGCGCCTCGTCCTGGGTGACGCCGCAGGCCTGCACGAAAGGCGCGCCCGCCGCGAATCCGCCACCCCGCATGCGCTCGATCAGCTCCGCTTCGAGGCAGCCGCCGGAGACCGAGCCCTGCACCGCGCCGTCCTCGCGCAGCGCCATCCACGAGCCCGCCGGCCGCGGCGCCGAACCCCAGGTGCGCGCCACGGTGACGAGGGCGAAACGCTGCCCCGCGGCGGCCCAGCGCCTTGCGGCGTCCAGGACCTGGCCGTCGGTGCTGTGCATGGCCGGCGCCTCCGGATCAGGCGAGCTGTTCGCCGATCGGCAGGCGGCGGATGCGCTTGCCGGTGGCGGCGAAGATCGCGTTCGCCAGCGCCGGCGCCACCGGCGGCAGCCCGGGCTCGCCGACGCCGCCGAGCGGCGCATCGAAGCCGGTGGGCGTCACCAGGTGGGTGTGGATCTGCTTCGGCGCCGCGCCGATGCGGGTGACCGGGTAGTTGTGGAAATTGCTCTGCTCCACCCGCCCGGCCTTGAAGCTGATCTCGCCCACCGTCGCCAGGCTGATGCCCTGGATGACCGCGCCTTCCAGTTGCGCGCGCACGCGGTCCGGGTTGATCACCGCGCCGCAGTCGAGCGCGATGTCGACGCGCGGAATCGTCAGCTTGCCCCCCGCGCCGACCGCCACTTCCACCACCACCGCCGCATAGGTCACGAAGCTGCGATGCGCGGCGATGCCCAGGCCATGCCCCGGCGGCAGGCTGCGCCCCCAGCCGGCCTCCTGCGCCACGCGCTCGATGACGCCGCGCAGGCGCGCGGTGTCGTAGGCGTAGCGCTTGGGATCCTCGCCGTACAGCCAGTCGTCGGACATGAATGCCGGATCGATGACGCGGTCCGCACCGAGCAGCTCGAGCAGGTAGTCCTTGGGGTCGCGCCCGGCGGCGGCGGCGAGCTCGGCGGCGAAGCTCTGCACCGCGAACGCATGCGGGATGTTGGACACCGAACGGAACCAGCCCAGGCGCGTATGCGCCTCGGCGGCCGGATTCTCCACGCGCACGTGGGGAATCGCGAACGGCATGTCGACCGCGCCCATCGCCAGCTCGAACGCGCCTTCCTGCTTTGCGCCCGGCATGAAGATGGACTGGATGGTGGGCGCCACCGTGCGATGCAGCCAGGCCTGCGCCCGGCCCTGCGCGTCGAGCCCCGCCTGCAGGCGCTCGACCGACACGGTGTGCAGGAAGCCGTTCTGCAGGTCGTCCTCGCGGGTGAATGTCAGCTTGACCGGGCGCCCGTTCATCGCGCGCGACAGGATCGCCGCCTCGCTGGCGAAGTCCGGCTTGGACTTGCGCCCGAAGCCGCCGCCGAGCAGCAGCGGATGCACGACGACCTTGTCCAGCGGCAGCTTGAAGCGCTTGGACAGATCGCTGCGGATCGCCTCCGGGGCCTGCACGCTGCACCACACTTCGCACAGGTCGGCGGTCACGCGCGCGGTGGCGGTGGGCGGCTCCATCGGCGCCTGGGCGAGATGCGGGATGTAGTAGGTCGCCTCCACCCGCCGCGCCGCACGCGCCAGCGCGGCATCCGCATCGCCGTTGTTGCGCACCACCTTGCCCGGCTGGCCCGCGGCCGCTTCCAGCGTCTCGCGGTAGCGGGCGGAGTCGTAGCCGGCGTTGGGCCCGTCATCCCATTCGATGTCGAGCAGGGAACGGCCCTTGATCGCGGCGTAGGTGTTCTCGGCGATCACCGCGACGCCGCCCAGCGGCTGGAAGGCGGAAGGGATCGGCGTCGGCTCGATCACCACCACCTGCAGCACGCCCGGCACGCGCACCGCGCGGCTGGCGTCGTAGCGCTTGAGCTTGCCGCCATAGACGGGCGGGCGCGCGACCACCGCGAAGACCATGCCTTCGATCCTGGCGTCGGCGCCGTACACCGCCTTGCCGGTGGTGATGTCGAGGTTGTCGACCAGGCCGATGCCGTCGCGGCCGATGTAGCGGAACTGCGCCGGCGTCTTGAACACCAGCGCATCCGCCGCCGGCACCGGGCGCTGCGCCGCGCCGCGGGCGAGCGCGCCGAAGCCGAGGCGCCGGCCGCTGGCGGCATGCACCACCTCGTGCCGCTCCGCGCGCACCTGGGCGACGGGCACGTTCCAGCGTGCGGCCGCTTCCTCCTCGAGCATGCGCCGGGCCGCGGCACCGATGCGGCGCAGCGCCTGGAAGTGGTGGCGCATGCTGCGCGAGCCGTCGGTGTTCTGGTTGCCGTAGCGCGCCTCGTCGCCCGGCGCCTGCGCCACGATCAGCCGCGCCAGCTCGGCCTCGAGCTCGTCGGCCACGACCATGGCCCAGCTCGTGCGCACGCCCTGCCCCATCTCGGCGCGGTTGCACAGCAGGCTCACCGTGCCGTCGTCCGCAATCGTCAGGAAGAGGCGCGGGTCGTCGCGCAAGCCGCCGCTCATGGCCTCACCGGCGTATTTTTTCGTTTCCTGCGTTTTCGTCTCCGGCGCCTTCGCCTCCTGCGCCTGCGCCGGCCGGATGCCGGTGGCCAGCACGAAGCTGCCGGCGGCGAGCCCTCGCAGGAAGCCGCGCCGGCTCAGGCTGAGGTTGGCGATTTGCGTGGTGATCTCGTCTGCGATGTCGTTTGCGACGTCATTGCCGAAATGCGCGTTCATGACTTCGCTCCTTCGGCCGCACGCAGGATCGCGGCGCGGATGCGCGGATAGGTGCCGCAGCGGCAGAGGTTGCCGCTCATCGCGGCGTCGATGTCGGCGTCGGACGGCCGCGGCGCCTTCGCCAGCAGGGCGGCCGCCTGCATGATCTGGCCGGCCTGGCAATAGCCGCACTGCGCCACGTTGAGCTCGCGCCAGGCCACCTGCACCGGATGCATGCCGTCGGCCGACAGGCCTTCGATGGTGGTGATCGCCCGCCCGCCGAGCTGCCCCACCGGCAGCAGGCAGGCGCGCGCCGCCTGGCCATCGACCAGCACGGTGCAGGTGCCGCACAGCCCCGCGCCGCAGCCGTACTTGGTGCCGGTGAGACCGGCGAGGTCGCGCAGGTACCAGAGCAGGGGCATCTCGGGGTCGCCATCGTGGCGATGCGCGCTGCCATTCACGGTGAATGTCGTCATGTCTCCTCCTGGTTCATCTGCATCTTCTACCGGGCCTGGCCGGTGACCGCCATCCTAAGAACAACACGCCCGGGAAGTCGACAACTGCGTCGTCACCAGGCGGCCGGGGGCTTTCCATCGGGGCGGAAACGCGCTTCCACAAGGCCCCGATTGCTGCAGGGCAGCTAAACCATCGTCTAATACCGGGCCTTCCTGTTTCCCAATAATGTTGCGTCGCACGCTTGAACCGCCCGGTGCAAGGATTCGATCGACGCAGATCGATCGGCAGGAAAAGCCGTTGAGCTTTTCGCGCCCATCATAGAGGAGACAACGATGGCCGTACTCAATCGAATGGACTGGTATGACCTGGCCCGTTCCACCAACTGGACCCCCAAATACGTCACCGAGGACGAACTGTTTCCGCCCGCACTGTCGGGCGAATTCGGTCTGCCCCTGAGTGCCTGGGAACACTACGACGAGCCCTACAAGCAGACCTATCCCGAATATGTGAAGGTCCAGCGCGAAAAGGACGCCGGCGCCTATTCGGTGAAGGCGGCGCTGGAACGCAGCCGCATCTTCGAGAATGCCGACCCGGGCTGGAAGTCGGTGATGAAGGCGCACTACGGCGCCATCGCCCGCGGCGAATACGCGGCCGCCAGTGCCGAGGCGCGCATGATGCGTTTCTCCAAGGCACCGGGCATGCGCAACATGGCCACGCTGGGCTGCATGGACGAGATCCGCCACGGCCAGATGCAGCTCTATTTCCCGCACGAGCACGTGTCCAAGGACCGGCAGATGGACTGGGCCTTCAAGGCCTATGACACCAATGAGTGGGCGATGATCGCCGCCCGCCATTTCTTCGACGACATCATGATGACGCGGGACGCGATCAGCGTTTCCATCATGCTGACGTTCAGCTTCGAAACCGGCTTCACCAACATGCAGTTCCTCGGGCTGGCAGCGGATGCCGCCGAGGCGGGCGACCACACTTTCGCCAACCTCATCTCCAGCATCCAGACCGACGAGTCGCGCCACGCCCAGATCGGCGGCCCGGCCCTCAAGGTGCTGATCGAGAACGGCCACAAGGCGGAAGCGCAGAAGCGCGTCGATATCGCGGTGTGGGGCGCGTGGAAGCTGTTCTCGGTGCTGACCGGCCCGATCATGGACTACTACACCCCGCTCGAGCACCGCAAGCAGTCCTTCAAGGAGTTCATGGAGGAGTGGATCGTCGCCCAGTTCGAGCGCGCCCTCACCGACATGGGCCTGGACCTGCCCTGGTACTGGGACATCTTCCTGAAGGACATCGGCCAGACCCACCACGGCATGCACCTGGGCTCCTACTTCTGGCGCCCGACCCTGTGGTGGAACCCGGCCGCCGGCGTGACCCCCGACGAGCGCGCCTGGCTGGAGGAGAAGTACCCCGGCTGGAACGACACCTGGGGCCAGTGCTGGGACGTGTTCATCGAAAACGTGGTCGACGGCAACATGGCGATGACCTACCCGGAAACGCTGCCCTATGTCTGCAACATGTGCCAGTTGCCCATCCTCGGCGTGCCGGGCAAGGGCTGGGACGTGAAGGACTACCCGCTCGAATACAACGGCCGCCTGTACCACTTCGGCTCCGAGGTGGATCGCTGGGTGTTCCAGCAGGAGCCCGAGCGCTACGCCGGCCACCTCTCCATCGTCGATCGCTTCCTGGCCGGGATGATCCAGCCGATGGATCTGGGCGGGGCGCTGCAGTACATGGGCCTGGCCCCGGGCGAGATCGGCGACGACGCCCACAACTACGCCTGGGCCGAGGTTTACCGCGCCCTGCGCGAGACCCGCAAGGCGAGCTGACTTTCAATACAAGCCCCAGACGCGGCGCGCCCGTCAGGCCTGCTGCCGGCGCGCCGCGTGCGACACGAGGAGATTTACGACATGGCCCTTTTTCCGCTGACCTCCAATTTCGAGGGGGATTTCGTCCTGCAACTGGTGCCCGTGGATACGGAGAACACCATGGACGAGGTGGCTGCCGCGGCAGCCGTGCACTCCGTCGGGCGCCGCGTGCGCGACCGTCCGGGTCACATCCTGCGGGTGCGCCGCCACGGCGGCACCGAGTTCCTGCCGCGCACCCTGAAGGTGGCCGAGGCGGGGTTCAAGCCCACGGAGACCGTGGACATCATCTGGCAGGCCGCCTGACGGGCGGGCCGGATCGGGAGCAAGAGCATGAGCTTCACCAAGGTATGCACGGTCGATGACGTGTGGGAAGGCGAGATGGCCCCCTACACCGTCAATGGCCACGAGATCCTGCTGGTCTGCGCCGACGGCGGCGAGATCAAGGCCTTCCAGGGCATCTGCCCGCACCAGGACATCGCCCTGTCGGAAGGCAAGTTCGACGGCAACAAGCTGATCTGCCGCGCCCACCTGTGGCAGTTCGACGCCGGCACCGGCCAGGGCATCAACCCGGACGACTGCGCGCTGGCGAGCTATCCGGTGCGCATCGACGGCGACGACGTCTTCGTCAGCACCGAAGGCGTCGAGCCCCTGTTCGCCCACAGTTGAGCGCCGCTCCAGGCGACACCCATTCACAAGGACACGAGCATGAGCACTGCAACTTCGGCGCAGGCCTATCACAACAACCTGGTCGGCCCGGTGATGCGCCCCGGCGACCTGGCCCAGGCGGTCATCGAGGCCGCCAGGGTGGACAACCCGGGCAAGGAGATCTTCGTGGATGACAAGCGCGCCTACATCCGCATCCACGCCGACCAGGAAATGATCCTGCGCCAGGCCACCATCGAGGAGGAACTGGGGCGGCCGTTCCGCATGAACGACCTGGAGGTGGACCTGAGCTCCTTCGCCGGCCAGATCGAAAGCCGCGACGACCAGATCCGCTTCTATTTCAACAAGACGCTCTGAGCGGCCGCAGACCGCCACCCCCGACAAGAACGACACGAGGAGACACCGATGTCCGAGATTCAAGTCCTGAAGCCCCAGAAGACCTGGAGCCACCTGGCCGCCCGCCGCCGCAAGCCGAGCGAATACGAGATCGTCAGCACCAACCTGCACTACAACGACAAGCGCCCCGACTCGCCGTACGAGCTGGACCCGAACATGTTCATGAACCAGTGGTACAAGAAGAACACCTTCGGTACCGCGCTGAAGCATGACGACTGGAACGCCTTCCGCGATCCGGACGAGGTGGTCTACCGCACCTACAACCTGACGCAGGACGGCCAGGAAACCTACGTCTTCAGCCTGTTCGACCAGTTCAACGAGCGCGAGCACGACAAGGCCCTCGACCCGCGCTGGGCCGGCACGCTGGCCCGCCTGTACACCCCTGCCCGCTATCTCTTCCACACCCTGCAGATGGCCTCCGCCTACGTCGGCCAGGTGTCGCCGGCGAGCACGCTGACCAACTGCAACTACTTCCAGATGGCCGACAGCCTGCGCTGGCTGAGCCACACCGCCTATCGCACCAAGGAACTGTCCCGGTCCTTCGCCGACAAGGGCTTCGGCGAGGACGAGCGGCGCTACTGGGAGGAAGACCCCGCCTGGCAGGGCTTCCGCGAGCTGATGGAGAAGGCGCTCACCGTGTGGGACTGGGGCGAGGCCATCACCGTCCTGACCCTGGTGGTGAAGCCGGCGATCGAGGAGACCGTGCTGCGCCGCCTCGGCGAGTCCGCCCGCCACAACGGCGACACGCTGCTGGGCCTGATCACCGACGCCCAGTTGATCGACGTCGCGCGCCATCGCCGCTGGGCCGCCGCCTTCGTCGCCATGGCCCTGCAGACGCCGGGCAACCTGGAGCTGATGAAGTCGTGGATCGCCAAGTGGGAGCCGCTGGCCGACCGTGCCATCGACGCCTACTGCGCAGCCCTGCCCGACGTGCCGGGTGCGGCCGAGTCCGCCAGGGCGGCCACCCGCGACCTGCGTCGCGGCCTGGGTCTCTGATTCCTCGATACCGTGCGCGCGCCGCGGCCCTGCGGGGAGGCGGCGCTGCGCCGGGGAGACACCATGAGCCATCCAGTGATCTTCAATGAGCGGGACGGCACCCGCTTCGAGCAGGCACCCGGGGACACCCTGTTGCGGGCTGCCCTGCGTGCCGGCGTCGGGCTGTCGTACGAGTGCAATTCGGGCGGCTGCGGCGGCTGCAAGTTCGAGCTGCTGCAGGGCGAGATCGAGACCTTGTGGCCGGACGCCCCGGGCCTGGTCGAGCGCGACCGCCGGCGCGGCCGCCACCTCGCGTGCCAGTGCCGCGCCGTGGGCGACGTGCGCATCAAGGCCGCGAGCGGTGCGGAATACCTGCCGCCGATCCGGCCGCGGCGGCGTCGCGCGGTGCTGACCGGCAGCACCGCCCTCACCCACGACCTGCGCGAATTCCGCTTTCGCGCCGACGGCCCGGCCGACTTCCTGCCCGGCCAGTTCGCCATGCTGGACCTGCCCGGCGTCGGCGCCTCGCGCGCCTACTCGCTGTCCAACCTCCCCAACGCGGACGGCGAATGGCATTTCCAGATCCGCCGCGTGGCGCAGGGACAAGGCACCGCAGTGCTGTTCGACGACCTGCGGCCCGGTGCGGAGATCGGGCTGGACGGGCCCTACGGCGTCGCCTACCTGCGCGAGGCGTCGCCGCGCGACCTGGTGTGCGTCGCGGGTGGCTCCGGCCTCGCGCCGATGATCTCGATCGCGCGCGGCGCGGCGCAGGCGGGGATGCTCGAATCGCGCAAGCTGTACTTCTTCTACGGCGCGCGCGAGCCCCGCGACGTGTGCGGCGAGGCCATGCTCGCCGAACTCGCCGGCTTCGGCGAACGGATCACCTATTGCCCGGTGGTTTCCACCCCGGGCGCAGACGGCTGGGCAGGTGCCACCGGCTTTGTGCACACCCACCTGCCCAAGGTCCTGCCGGCGTCCCTGGCGAACTACGAGTTCTACTTCGCCGGACCGCCGCCCATGACGCAGGCCCTCCAGGAAATGCTGATGGTGGGCCACAGCGTGCCGTTCGAGCAGATCCATTTCGACCGATTCTTCTGATGTCCCGCCCAGGGACCGATGCAGGGACAAGAATGAAAGCAGAACCACGAAAGCGGCAGCACACCGGCCGTCGCGCGATGAAGCTGGCGGCCGTCGCCCTCGCCGTCGCTGCGACGGCCGGCGCTGCGCACGCCACCGACGTATTCCGACTCGAGGGCTTCGGCGCCGTGTCGCGCGCCATGGGCGGGGTGGCCACCGCCTACGACGTGGGCCCGGCCGGCATGATGACCAATCCGGCCACGCTCTCGCTGATGTCGGCGGACCATGCCGCGATGGTGGGGCTGGACCTGGTCACCACCGACATCGACGTGCGCAACCGCGACAGCGGCGAAAGCGTGCATTCGCATGACCACGGCAGCAACCGCGGGCCTTACTACGCGCCGCAACTGGCCTATGCGCAGCGGCTCGGCGACTGGACCCTGGGGCTCGGCGCCTTCGCCCAGGGCGGGCTGGGGACCGAGTTCGGCCGCCACAGCTTCCTGTCGCGGGCGAATGGCGGACTCGACACCGGGCTGGAGAACTCGAGCCGGCTGCTGGTGCTGAACATTCCGCTGGCCGCCAGCTTCCGCGTGTCGGATGCCCTGACCGTCGGCGGCGGCGTCGATGCGGTGTGGCAGGGCCTGAACCTCGACCTGCTGCAGGGGGCCGACCAGGTGGGCAGCCTGATCGGCGCCGGACGCGTGTCGGGCAGCCTGCTGCCGGTGCTGGGCGGCCTGCCGGACCTGCGCGGCGCCCACTTCAGCCTGACGCGCAATGCCCCCCTGGCGAGCGGGGTCAACGCCTGGGGCTACACCGCCCGCGTCGGCATGACCTACGCCCTGTCCGCCGACACCCGGATTGGCGCCGCCTACACCGCGCGCAGCCAGATGTCCGACATGGACGGCCGCGCCACCCTCACCGCGGTGGACGGCGTCGCCGGAAAGATTCCGCTGCAGGGCAGGTTGCGCATCCGCGACTTCCAGATGCCGGCCGTGCTCAACCTCGGGCTGAGCCAGCGGGTGAACGAACAACTGACGGTGGCGGCCGATGTGTCGCGGGTGTTCTGGTCCGACACGATGAAGGACATCAAGGTCGGATTTGTCGCGGATGGCGGCGGCGAACTGAACGTCCGGCTGCCCCAGGACTACCGGGACCAGACCATCCTCGCGCTCGGCGCGGCCTGGCAGGTGGATTCGCACTGGACGCTGCGCGGCGGCCTGCGGCTGGCGCAGCAGGCGCTGCGCTCGTCGACGCTGTTCGCCGTGATCCCGGCGATTCCGCGCAAGCACCTGTCCGCAGGCTTCGGCTACGCCCTGTCGCCCGCCTCGAGCGTGGATTTCGCCTGGTCCCACGCTTTCCAGGAGTCCATGGACAACGCCGGCCTGCCGAATACCTCAGCCCCGATACGGGTGAGCCACGCCCAGGACAATGCGACGCTGGTCTACACCTATCGCTTCTGAGCGCGCACTCTTGCGGCAGGCGGGCCCGATGCGCGGATGTCGCGCATCGGGCCGCCGCACGTGCGTATGCGGGCGGCAGCACAGGCGAGAGGCGAGGCGATGGTGAACGTGAATCCGGACGACGACATCTGCAGGGTGGCCGGGCGCACCTCGGTGCGCGGCGTGGTGATCGACGCCGCCGACGCGCGCGATGTGCGGCGGCAGAAGATGGCGCGCATCATCCTCGACGCCATGTACGAGTTCCTCGGCCTGCTGGACCTGGACGGGACCCTGCTGGAAATCAACCGGGCGGCCCTCGACGGCGCCGGACTCTGCCTGGAGGACGTGATCGGCAAGCCCTTCTGGCAGGCGCGCTGGTGGGCGGTGTCGGAAGAAGTGCGTGATCGGGTGCGGCAGATGATCGCGGAGGCGCGCACCGGCCGTTTCGTGCGCTGCGACTTCGAGGTGTTCGGCGATCTCCAGGGCAACCGCACGATCGTCATCGACTTCTCGCTCAAGCCCATCCTCGACGACGACGACAAGGTGGCCTTCCTGCTGCCCGAAGGACGCAACATCACCGAGAAGATCGCCAGCAGCGCCGAACTGTCACGCAAGAACAGCGAACTGCAGGTGGCGCTGGAGCGGCTGAAGGAGCTCGATGGCTACAAGACGCGATTCTTCGCCAACGTGAGCCACGAATTGCGCACGCCGCTCACGCTCATCCTCGGCCCGGTCGACCAGCTCATCAAGGACGGGGCGCGATTCGACGAACGGGAGCGATTCCGCCTCGCCACCATCCAGCGCAATGCCCGTTCCCTGCTGCAACAGGTGAACAACCTGCTCGACCTGGCCCGCATCGATGCCGAGCGCATGCCGATGGCCTATGTGCACGCCAACGTGGCCGCCCTCGTGCGCGAGACGGCGGCCGGTTTCGATGCTGCCGCCGAGGACCATGGCATCACCCTGACGCTGCGCGGCGAGGACGAGCTTTACGCCGACGTGGACCGGGCCAAGTTCGTGCGCGTGCTGTGCAACCTGTTGTCGAACGCGTTCAAGTTCACGCCGGCGGGCGGACGCATCGTGTGCGCGGTGGAGCGCGTGCGGCGGGGCCGGGTGCTGATCAGCGTGCAGGACAGCGGCCCCGGCGTGCCCGATGCGCTGAAGCGGCACATCTTCGAACGTTTCACCCAGGGCAGCGAAGGCCTCGGCGCCAGCGGCAGCGGGCTGGGGCTGAGCATCGTCAGGGAGTTTGTGGAACTGCATCGAGGCACGGTGGTGGTGGTCGATGCGCCCGGCGGGGGAGCGATCTTCCAGGTGGAGTTTCCGGCGCGGGCGCCGGAAGGCAGCTTCGTGCGCACCGGCGGCGCGGCCGATGCGCCCTTGTCGCAGGAACTCCTGGGCCCGCTGGCGCCGGTTGCCTTGCCGCCACTCGCGGAGGCGGCAAGGCAACCGGGCAAGCCCAGGGTGCTGGTGGCCGAGGACAATGCCGATCTCCGCCTGTTCCTGTACGACGTGCTCTCCGACGAATACAACGTGCTGCTGCGCGAGGACGGCGCGTCGGCCTTCCAGGCCGCCATCGCCGATCCGCCGGACCTGATCATCGCCGACCTGATGATGCCGCGCTGGGACGGCGAACGCTTCATACGCGCGCTGGCTGCGCGGCAGGACTTCCCCAAGGTGCCGGTGCTGGTGCTGTCGGCGCGGGCCGATGACGCGCTGCGCGAGAACCTGCTCGAACATCTGGTGCAGGACTTCCTCACCAAGCCCTTCTCGGCGCAGGAACTGCGTGCCCGGGCGCGCAACCTGGTGTCGGTGAAGCGCACCGTGGCCATCCTGCAGAAGGAGCTCAACTCGCAGGCCTCGGACATCCTGGAGCTCACGGCGGGCCTCGTGGCGAGCCGCAAATCCCTGCAGCAGAGCCTGACCGCGCTGCAGGTGATGGACCGCCGCTGGCTCGGGCTGTACGAGAACACCGCGGTGGGCATCGCGCTGGCGGACCGTGAAGGCAGGATCCTTTCCGCCAATCCGGCGCTGCGGCGCATGCTGGGCTATGGCGCGGAGGCGCTCTCCGGTGTCTCGCTGATGGAGATCACCGATCCTTCGCAACAGGCCATGACGCGGCGCAATGTGGATGGGCTCTTCGACGGCGAATTCCCCAGCTATACGCTGCAGAAGCGTTACGAGAAGAAGGGCGGCGGCCACCTGTGGGCCAACGTGTGCGTGTCACGCATTCCGGCCCTCGAGGAGGACGGCCCGATGCTGGCGGTGATCGTCGAGGACATCACCCAGCGCATGGAAGCCGAGCGTTCGCTGACGGCGACGCGCAACGAACTGGCGCGGGTGGCGCGCTACACCGCGATGGGCGAGCTGGTGGCCACGATCGCGCACGAGATCAACCAGCCTCTGGCGGCGGTGATCACCAACAGCGAGGCCGCGCTGCGCTGGCTTTCCCATGACTCGCCCAACCTCGCCGAGGTGGCCGCGGCGCTCAAGCGGCTCAACCGCGACGCCAGCCTGGCCAGTTCGGTGATCGCACGCATCCGCGGCTTCCTGCGCGCGGGCGAAATCCATCGCGAGCGCGTCGACGTGGCACACCTGCTCGACGAGCTGCTGCAGATGCTGCAGGCGCTGCTCGCGGAGGCCGGTGTGCGGGCGACGGTGGAGCTCGCCGAGCCCCGGCCCTGGCTGATGGCGGATCCGGTTCAACTGCAGCAGGTGATCCTCAACCTGATCGTGAATGCGGTGGATGCGATGCGCGACCAGCCGGAAGGCGAGCGCACGCTGCGCATTGCGGTGACGAGGAGTGCCGCGGGAGGATTGCAGTTCGCAGTGCATGACAGCGGCCCGGGCATCGCCGAGGGGTTGGAGGAGCGGCTCTTCGAGGCCTTCTTCTCCACCAAGCCGGAGGGCCTGGGAATGGGGCTGGCGATCAGCCGCAGCATTGTCGAGAACCATGGCGGCCGCCTGTGGCTGGACAGGAGCAGGGGCCCCGGCGCGTGCTTCTCATTCACCATTCCGGACAACTGAGAACGGGTGCGACGGTGACGACGAAGATGAGCACGGGCAAGGGCGCCGAGGCGGTGTCCGAATGGGTGTATGTGGTCGATGACGACCTCTCGGTGCGGGAGGCCCTCAGCAGCCTGATCCGTTCCGTCGGCCTGTCCGTCGACACCCATCCGTCGGCTGCGGCCTTCCTCGCGGCGCCACGCCATGCCGGCCCAGCCTGCCTGATCCTGGACGTGCGCATGCCGGGCCTCAGCGGGCTCGAACTGCAGGCGCAGCTCGCCGACCTCGACCCGCCCCTGCCGATCATCTTCATCACCGCCCACGGCGACGTGCCGATGGCGGTGCGGGCGATGAAGAAGGGGGCCATCGAATTTCTCCCCAAGCCCTTCCGCGACGAGGAACTGCTCGCCGCCATCCGCACAGCCCTGGCGCGGTCGCACGGCAGCCAGCGCGAAGCGCGCGAAGTCGGCGAGATCCGGCGCCGCTACGAGTTGCTGACCGCCCGCGAAAGGGAAGTCATCCCCTACATCGTGAAGGGGGCGTTGAACAAGCAGGCCGCGGCAGACCTCGGCATCTCGGAGATGACGATCAAGGTCCATCGCCACAACATCATGAACAAGATGAGCGCGAAGACGCTGCCCGACCTCGTGCGCATGATGGAGCGGCTGAACCCTCCCGCCCCGGACGCAGGGGCGGAGTCGGCGCAAGGCTGATCGCGGCGCGCCGCCGCCGTCATCCCGCTCACTCGCGGAACTGCTCGCGCGCGAACTGCCTGAACAGTTCCACCGCCGGCGATTCGCTGCGCCTCGCCAGGCTCACCAGCGCATAGTGCCCGACCCGCTCCGCGTGCGGCTCGACGCGGATCTCCTGCACCCGGCCAGCGGCGATGCGGGCGCGGGCGCTGGCGAAGATGCCGAAGAACACGGCGTCGGTGGCTTCGACGACGTCGAGCATGGCGCTGACATCCTCGCTGTTGATCGTGACCATGCGCTCGGGGTGGGCATCGGGGCCGAGCTCGGCGACGAGGATGCGGGCGAGCTCGTCGCTGAGGGGCATCGAGGCCACCGGGTAGCGGCGCAGTTCGGCTAAGTCGATGTGTGGCAGGCCGAGCAGCGGGTGGCCGCTGCGGCACAGGAAGCCACCACGCAGCGGCGCGAGCGGCTCGATGCGCAGGTCGTCGGCGGGCAACAGCGCGCGGCGATCGACGGCGATGACTTCGACCGTTTCACTGCGCAGGGACTGCACCAGCATGGCGACCGCGCCGCGCGCGATCCTGACCTTCACACCGGGGTGGTGCGTCGCCATTTCAGCGAGGAAGGACACCATCAGGATGGACGCCGGCGTGGGGCCGAGGCCGATGGCGATGTCGCCGATGCGCCCTTCGCGCAGCAGGGCGACGCCGCGCTTCAGCTCGGCCGTCTCGGCGAGGATGCGGCGCGCGCTGTCGACCACCTGGCGGCCGTAGGCGGTGAGAGTGTTGCGCCGGCCGACGCGGTCGACGAGCATGACCTGCAGCTCGTCCTCCAGCGCCTGCAGGCTGCGGCTCAGCGCAGGCTGCGTCAGGCACAATGCGTCGGCCGCCTTGCGGAAGGATTGGTGTTCGGCGATCGCGATCAGGTGCCGCAGTTGGGCGAGGTTCATTTATTACCAACTGTAATTGATTTGAGGAATATTTTGCATTGGACGCATCGTACTCCGCTCCTTAATCTGCACCCCACCTGATGTCGCTGCCCGCGCATCGCAGAGCACACACCAACGAGGAGACAAACCATGAAAATCAAGAGCCTGAGCCTGGCCCTGGGCACCCTGCTGCTGGGCGCAGTGTCGTCCGCGCAGGCCGTCGAAGACGCCGTGCTGAAGAACATCGAGACCCGTGTCGGCGCCATCGAAAGCAAGCTGATCGGCTGGCGGCGCGACATCCATCAGAATCCGGAGCTGTCGAACCAGGAAGTGCGCACCGCCAAGCTGGTGGCCGATCACCTGCGCAGCCTCGGCCTGGAAGTGAAGACGGGGGTGGGCGGCACCGGCGTGGTGGGCATCCTGAAGGGCGGCAAGCCGGGCAAGGTGGTGGCGCTGCGTGCCGACATGGACGCGCTGCCGGTCAAGGAGCTGGTGGATCTGCCGTTCGCCTCCAAGGCCAAGGGCAAGCACATGGGCAAGGAAGTTGACGTGGCGCATGCCTGCGGCCACGACGCGCACACCGCGATCCTGATGGCCACCGCGGAAGTGCTGGCCGGCATGCGCGACCAGATTCCGGGCACGGTGAAGTTCCTCTTCCAGCCGGCGGAGGAAGGTCCGTCCGAGGCGCTGAAGGGCGAGCACGACCACATCGGCGCGCTGGCGATGGTGGATGCCGGCGCGCTCGACAACCCCAAGGTCGACGCGGTGTTCGGCCTGCACATGATCCCCGCCTTCCCGGTCGGCACGATCGGTTACCGTTCCGGCCCGATCCTGGCCTCCGGCGACACCTTCACCATCAAGGTGAACGGCAAGCAGACGCACGGCGGCTTCCCGTGGAACGGCGTGGACCCGATCGTGAGCACCTCGCAGATCGTGCTGGGTCTGCAGACCATCGTCAGCCGCCAGCTCAACCTGACCAAGGAACCGGCGGTAATCTCGATCGGCTCGATCCACGGCGGCAACCGCGAGAACATCATCCCCGAGAGCGTGGAGTTGCTGGGCACGGTGCGCACCTTCGACGACGGCATGCGCGACGACACGCTGGCGCGCATGCGTACCACGGCCGAGTCCATCGCCCAGGCAAGCGGCGCGAAGGCGGAAGTGAACTTCCTGAAGCCGGGTTACTCGACGACCGTCAATAACGCCGATCTGAGCGCCCGCATGCTGCCGACCATGCAACAGGTGACTGGTGGCAAGGCGGTGATCACGCCCAAGCTGACCGCATCGGAGGATTTCTCCGAGTTCTCGAAGAAAGTGCCGGGCGTGTTCTTCTTCCTCGGCTCGAGCACGCCGGGCAAGGAAAAGACGGCGGCGCCCAACCATTCGCCGAAGTTCGAGATCGACGAAGCGTCGCTGGCGGTGGGCGCGAAGGCGATGACGGCGATGGCGCTGGACTTCCTCGGTCAGCCCTGATGCGGCAAACGCCGCGGCCTCCCGGCCCGCAGTCCTCGTAGCCGGGCGGCCGCGTATGGCGAAGAGGCGGTGGGACATGCAACGTCGCCCCCTGGCAGGCGCGATCGCGCTCGCGGCCATCGCGCTCGGCGGCTGCGTCTTCCTGCCGTACACCACCTCGGAATACGACGCCCGCTGCGACATCACGCGGCAGCACATGGTGCTGAGGCCGTATCAGGTCGACGCCTTCCTCGGCTGCCAGAACGAGGGCTGCGCCGCGCTTCTGGTGCTGGCAGGGGCGGTGACGGCAGCGTCGGCGGTGATCTCGGGCAGCGTGGCGGTGGTCGGCGACTCCGTCTATTGGCTGGAGGCGCAGGGGCAGTGCCGCGAGCGCTGACAGGTTCCCCCGCCGGGCCTGCGGACGCTGCCCGCCGGCCTCAATCCACCCAGCCTGAATCCACCCGGACTCAATCCACCTTGAGCAACTGCACCTCGAAGTTGAGCGTGGCATTCGGCGGCACCGCGCTGCCGGCGCCCGCTTCGCCGTAGGCGGTGCGCGACGGGCAGGTGAGCTTCGCCTTGCCGCCGACGCGCATGCGCTGCAGGCCCTGCGTCCAGCACGGGATCACGCCGTTGAGCGGGAAGGCGATGGGCTGGTTGCGTGCGATCGAGCTGTCGAACACCTTGCCGTTGTCCAGCGTGCCCTGGTAATGGACGAGAACGGTACTCGACGCGCCGGGCCGCGCGCCATCGCCGCGCTGCAGGTGTTCGATGCGCACGCCGGAAGGCAGGGTTTCGACGTCCGCTTCCGCCGCGATGGCGGCAGTGGTCAGGGGAAGGCCGGCGAGCAGGGCCAGGGCGATGTTCTTCAGCATTCGGGGGTTCCATGTAAGGCGAGCGCAGAATGTTCGCACGATTTGCGTCACCGCAAGCACCGCCCGATGCATTAGACAAAACTGAAATACGGGCCTAGACTTGCAAGTAAGTAATCACTCACTTGCAAGAGATGCCCATGAAGCCTTCACGCCAGCCCACCGAGGACCGCCAGGCCGAGATCGTGCTGACCTTGCTGCGCCTGGCTGCCGGGCGCAGCGCGCTGGACATCTCCACGAGCGACATCGCACAGGCGATGAACCTGTCGCAGGGCGCGCTGTTCCGCCACTTTCCGACCAAGGAGGCGATGCGGCTGGCGGTCGTCGCCTGGATCGAGGCCGAGCTGCTGCAGCGGCTCGACGCCGCGCGCGCGTCCGCCAGCTCGCCGGTGGACGCGCTGCGCGCCATGTTCCTCGCCCACGTCGACTTCTTCATCGCCCATCCCGGCGTGCCCCGCTTCATCTTCGGCGAGCTGCAGCAGGCCGACCGCACGCCGCTGAAGGAGCGGGTGCGCGAGCTGATGGCGCGCTACCGCGAACGGCTGGCGGCCTTGCTCGATGCGGCATCCGCTGCCGGCTTGATCCGCCCCGGAACCGACCACGCCGCCGCCGCCGCGCTGTTCCTCGGCGCCATCCAGGGCCTGGTGATCCAGTCCATGGTGAGCGGCAGCATGGACGGCATGCGCGAGCAGGCGGAGGCGGTGTTCGGGCTCTATCTGACAGGACTGGAGGTGCGGTCATGAAGCGGAAATTCCCTGTCCGGCACATCGGCCTGGCGCTCGCCGGCGTCGTGCTGCTGTCGGGCTTCGGCATGGTCGTGGCGCGCTCGGGGCCGCTGGCGCCGGTGAAGGTGACGGTGGCGACCGTGGAGACGGACAGCATCGTCGCATCGCTGTTCGGCATCGGCACGGTCGAGGCGCGGCGCAGCTACTTCGTCGGCCCGACGGCGGCGGGGCGCGTGCTGTCGGTCGCCGTCGACGTGGGCGATGCGGTGCGCGCCGGCCAGGTGCTGGCGGAGATGGATCCGGTGGATCTCGACGAACGCCTGCGCTCGCTGCAGGCCTCGCATGCGCGGGCGCAGAGCGCGGTCGCCGCCGCCGAGGCGCAGCGCCAGGATGCCCGCGCGCGGCGCGAAGTGGCAGCGATCAACAGCCGGCGCTACGTCGAGCTGGGCGGTAAGCATTTCGTCAGCGCCAGCGCGGTGGAAGGCAAGCAGCAGGAGCTGGTGTCGGCGCAGGCGGCCACCGATGCCGCCGAGGCCAACCTGCTGGGCGCGCGCCACGAGCTGGTCCGCCTGCAGGCCGACCAGCAGGCGCTGGGCGAGCAGCGGCGCAACCTGCGGCTGATCGCGCCGCGCGACGGCATCGTCACCAGCCGCGACGCCGAGCCGGGTTCCACCGTGGTCGCCGGCCAGTCGGTGCTGCGCCTCATCGAACCGGACAGCCTGTGGGTCAAGGTGAGGCTCGACCAGGGGCGCTCGCGCGGACTGGCGCACGGCATGGCGGCCGAAGTGGCACTGCGCTCGAACCCGTCGCAGCGCCTGGCCGGCAAGGTGGTACGCGTCGAGCCGGTGAGCGACAGCGTGACCGAGGAGCGCATCGCCTTCGTCGCGCTGGAAGCGGCACCGGCCGGCCTGACGGTGGGCGAGCTCGCCGAAGTCACGCTGCACGCCGCGGCCGCGGCGCCGTCGCTGGTGCTGCCCAACGCCGCCATCAAGCACACCGTGGCCGGCACCGGCGTGTGGCTGCTGCGCGAGGGCAGGCCGGCCTTCGCCGCGTTGACGGTGGGCGACAGCAGCCTCGACGGCCGGGTGCAGGTCCGCGACACGCTGCGCGAAGGCGACGTGGTGATCGCCCACAGCGAACGCGAGCTGACTCCCGACACCCGCATCCGCGTGGTCGAGCAACTCGCCGGAGGCCGCTCGTGATCAGCCTCGCCGGCCGCGACATCCTGCATGCCTGGTCGAAGTTCGTGCTCACCGGCATCGGCCTGGGACTGCTGATCGGCGTCACGCTGACGATGGCGGGCGTCTATCGCGGCATGGTCGACGACGCCAGGGTGCTGCTCAACAACAGCGGCGCCGACCTGTGGGTGGTGCAGAAGGACACCCTGGGGCCCTATGCCGAATCGTCCAGCCTGCGTGACGACGCGTACCGCAGCGTGCTCGGCCTGCCCGGCGTGGCACGGGCGGCCAACGTGACCTACCTGACGATGCAGGTGCGCAAGGGCGACAGCGACGTGCGCGCGATGGTGGTCGGCTTCGAGCCGGGCCAGCCGGGCGAGCCGGAATACCTGGTGGCCGGCCGCCAGGTCACGCGCAACCACTACGAGGCGGTGGCCGACGTGAAGACCGGCTTCCGGCTCGGCGAGCAGATCCGCATCCGCCGCCACGACTACCGCGTGGTGGGGCTCACCCGGCGCATGGTGTCATCGGGCGGCGACCCGATGGTGTTCATCCCGCTGAAGGACGCCCAGGAGGCGCAGTTCCTGAAGGACAACGACGCCATCCTCAACGAACGCGCGCGCACCGCCGCCAACCCGGCGCTCAACCGCCCCGGCGTGCCCGGCCTGCTCGATGCGCTGCAGGCCAGCCAGGCGAGCAGCCGCAACGTCAATGCGGTACTGGTGCAGGTCACGCCGGGCACCGCGCCCGCCGTGGTGGCCGACACGGTGCAGCGCTGGAAGCACCTGCAGGCCTACACCCGCGAGCAGATGGAAGAGATCCTGGTGGCCAAGCTGATCGCCACCTCGGCGAAGCAGATCGGCATGTTCCTGGTCATCCTCGCCATCGTCAGCGCGGCCATCGTCGCCTTCATCATCTACACGATGACGCTGGGCAAGATCCGCGAGATCGCGGTGCTGAAGCTGATCGGCACGCGCAACCGCACCATCGCCGGCATGATCCTGCAGCAGGCGCTGGGACTGGGGCTGATCGGCTTCCTGGTGGGCAAGACGGTGGCGACCTGGTGGGCGCCGGCCTTCCCGAAATACGTGCTGCTGGAGCCGGGCGACGCGCTGCGCGGCTTCGTCGCCGTGATGCTGATCTGCGCCATCGCCAGCACGCTGGCCATCCGCGCCGCGCTGCGCGTCGACCCGGCGACGGCGATCGGAGGCTGACATGGACGGCTACGGCATCCGCATCGAAAACCTGCGCAAGCGCTACGGCGAGGGCGACACCGCGGTCGATGCGCTGAAGGACGTGAACATGACCGTGGCGCCGGGCGAGGTGGTGGGCCTCATCGGCCCCTCCGGTTCGGGCAAGAGCACGCTGCTCAAATGCCTGGGCGCCGTCATCGAGCCCAGCGCCGGGCGCATGACCCTGGGCAGCGAGGTGATCTACGACGACGGCTGGAAGCTCCCCGACCTGCGCGCGCTGCGCCGCGACCGCATCGGCTTCGTGTTCCAGGCGCCCTACCTGATCCCCTTCCTCGACGTCACCGACAACGTCGCCCTGCTGCCGATGCTCGCCGGGCGGCCGAACGGCGAAGCGCGCCGGCGCGCGCGCGAACTGCTCGAGGCGCTGGACATCGGCCACCGCGCCAGGGCGCAGCCGTCGCAACTGTCGGGCGGCGAGCAGCAGCGGGTGGCGATCGCCCGCGCGCTCGCCAACCAGCCGCCGGTCATCCTCGCCGACGAGCCCACCGCGCCGCTCGACAGCGAACGCGCGCTGGCCGTCATCACCATCCTCAACCAGATGGCGCAGCAGTTCGCCACCGCCATCATCGTCGTCACCCACGACGAGAAGATCATCCCCACCTTCCGCCGCCTGTACCACATCCGCGACGGGCGGACGGTGGAGGAGCCGGGTTACGCCAGCGCAACGGCATGAAACCCGCTCCGGTCGCCACGCGGCAGGCGCATCGCGTGTCGAAGGCCATCGGCTACACGCGCAACGAAGGGCCGCGACCGATCGCGGAAGGCCGAGTCCCCGCGCAAGGTCGGCGCGGCAAAGGAAGATGTGCCGGGCCTGGTTCCTGACGGTCCGGTTGGCCGGAAGGACGTGACGCAGCCTCGTGGCGATCGAAAGCCCCCATTGCCGAAGCGGCTGGCGGCCGGCGAGCGTCCTGGTTCGCCAGGCCATGCATGTGGCCAGCCGACAACCGGGTTGCGGACATCCGACGCATTGTCTACAAAAGGGTCAAACAACGGGCTGAAAGTGGAATGGCGGACGGGATCCGCTCGCCTTCGCGCCCGACGGCCAGGGAGCGGGAATCGAGGAGCGCTGCCATGTTCCGCAAGGACCAATTCATCGAGGACTGCATCAAGAGCGTCAGCGAGGGTGAAGGCGCGGTCAGCGAGCTTGTCGCCGCGGCGGTATCGGATGGCGCGCGCGTGATCGCCGAGCTCGGCGAACCGACCCATGCCGGCATCAACGCGCTGTATCGCGCACCGAACCTGACCATCATCAACTTCGTGTGGGCCCCGTGCATGAGCCTCATGCCTCACGACCACCACATGTTCTCAGTGGTGGGCATCTACACGGGTCGGGAGGACAACGTGTTCTGGCGGCGTACCGTGGGCGGCCTCGAAGCGCACGGGGCGAAATCTCTGGGTGCGGGTGACATCGCGACACTCGAGCGCGACGCGATCCACTCCGTGCTCAACCCGATCGGCAAGATGACCTGTGCGATCCACGTCTATGGTGGCGATTTCTTCGCTCCGCCCGAGCCACGCAGCATGTGGGACCACGAGACGCTCGCCGAGGCGCCGTGGGACGTCGAGCGGGCCAAGACCGCGTTTGTCGAAGCGGAGGCCCGCTTCAACGCCTGGCGGGGCCCCCGGGCGGTCGCTCCAGGAGCGTAACCGTAGCGTTCGGGCGTTGTCCGAGTGCCTGACGGTTTGCCGTCAGTTCACGCTGACGGTCGCATGGAGTGAGTCGCCCGAAGGCGACTCGGTTGCCGGTTGCGACCCTCACGCTGCATTGACGGCATGCGTGTCCCCGACCCATCCTGGTGCCTGACACTTCACCAGTTCGGCTCCCGCTCCGGCGTGGAAGTGATGCGGTGGATGGAGAGGTCGGCGCCGTTGTACTCCTCCTCCTGGTCGAGCCGCAGTCCGACGAAGGCCTTCAGCGCGCCATAGACCACGCCGCCGCCGACCACCGCGACGGCGATGGCGATCAGCGTCATGACGAGCTGCGACATGAAGGCGACGCCGCCCAGCCCGCCCAGCGCGTGGCTGCCGAAGATGCCGGCGGCCAGCCCGCCCCAGGTGCCGCACAGCCCGTGCAGCGGCCACACGCCGAGCACGTCGTCGATCTTCCAGCGGTTCTGCGTCAGCGTGAACATCACCACGAACAGCGCACCGGCGACGCCGCCGACGACGAGCGCACCAAGCGGGTGCATCAGGTCGGAGCCGGCGCACACCGAGACCAGGCCGGCGAGCGGGCCGTTATGCACGAAGCCGGGGTCGTTCCTGCCCGCGGCGAGCGCCGCCAGCGTGCCGCCGACCATGGCCATCAGCGAGTTCAGCGCCACCAGGCCGGAGACCTTGTCCAGCGTCTGCGCCGACATCACGTTGAAGCCGAACCAGCCGACGATCAGGATCCAGGCACCCAGCGCAAGGAAGGGGATGGACGACGGCGGGTGCGCGGAGATGGCGCCGGTGCGCGAATAGCGCCCGTGGCGCGCGCCCAGCAGCAGCACCGCAGGCAGCGCGATCCAGCCGCCCATCGCATGCACCACGATGGAGCCGGCGAAGTCGTGGAACTCGGCGCCGAAGGTGGCCTTGAGCCAGGCCTGGATGCCGAAGGCCTGGTTCCAGGCGATGCCTTCGAAAAAGGGATAGACGAAGCCGACGATCAGGAAGGTGGCGGCGAGCTGCGGCTGGAAGCGGGCACGCTCGGCGATGCCGCCGGAGATGATGGCCGGAATCGCCGCGGCAAAAGTGAGCAGGAAGAAGAACTTCGTCAGCTCGTAGCCGCTCTTTTCCAGCAGCGTGTCGGCGCCGGTGAAGAAATGCACGCCGTAGGCGACGCCGTAGCCGATGAAGAAATAGGCCAGCGTCGACACCGCGAAATCGGTGAGGATCTTCACCAGCGCATTGACCTGGTTCTTCTTGCGCACCGTGCCGACTTCGAGAAAGGCGAAGCCGGCATGCATGGCGAGCACCATGATGGCGCCCAGCAGGATGAAGAGCACGTCGCTGCTCGATTTGTATGCTTCCATGAGACCTCCAGAAGGGATGCTGCCCATTAGCAAGCACTGTTCCAGTGCGCAAATCCCCCACTGGATCAAGAATTCAGGTCCAGAAACGGGCACTGCACTGCACCACAATGGTGCCGCATTGATGCGGCGCGCCCCACGATGGCGCGCGAACTGTAAACGCGGCCCGGGTTGTCCCTGTGGGAGCGGACCTGGCCGCGATCGGACGGCGGCAATCGCGGCCAAATCCGCTTCCAGGGTTTATCCCAGCCCAGCGGACGCACCCGCGAGGTACCCGCCGAGCCGAGGGGTACAATCCCGCTCCCCTCTCCGCTTCACCTGCCCGATGTCCGCCCTCCGCGTCCCCCGCCGCCCCGAACTGCTCGCCCCCGCCGGCTCGCTCGACATGATGCGCACCGCCTTCGCCTTCGGCGCTGACGCGGTGTATGCCGGCCAGCCGCGCTATTCGCTGCGCGTGCGCAACAACAGCTTCGGCAAGCTCGACGTGCTCGCCGCTGGCATCGATGAAGCGCACGCGGCCGGCAAGGCCTTCTACCTGGTAGCCAACATCTACCCGCACAACGCCAAGGTCCGTACCTTCGACGAGGACATGGCGCCGGTGATCGACATGAAGCCGGACGCGCTGATCATGGCCGACCCCGGGCTGATCATGATGGTGCGCGAGCGCTGGCCCGAGGTGGACATCCACCTGTCGGTGCAGGCCAACACGACCAACTACGCGTCGGTGCGCTTCTGGCAGTCGGTGGGGGTGAAGCGCATCATCCTGTCGCGCGAGCTGTCGCTCGACGAAGTCGCCGAGATCCGCGACGCCTGCCCGGAGATGGAGCTGGAAGTCTTCGTCCATGGCGCGCTCTGCATCGCGTATTCCGGCCGCTGCCTGCTGTCGGGCTACTTCAACCACCGCGACCCGAACCAGGGTAGTTGCACGAATTCGTGCCGCTGGGACTACAAGCTGCACGAGGCGTCCGAGAATGGCGCCGGCGACGTGCAGGCCTGCGGCGCCAGCCCGATCGGCAACCCGCTGGATGCAGGCACGGTGGGCACCGCCACCCGTACGGAACTGGGCTCCGGCCTGGGCGGCGGCCCGCGCCACATCGGCGGCAGCAAGGTGTGGCTGCTGGAGGAAGGCACGCGCCCGGGCGAGCTGATGCCGATCGAGGAGGACGAGCACGGCACCTACATCCTGAACTCGCGCGACCTGCGCGCGATCGAGCATGTGCAGCGGCTGGTGGAGATCGGCGTGGATTCGCTGAAGATCGAGGGCCGCACCAAGAGCCCCTACTACGCCGCGCGCGCCAGCCAGAGCTATCGCCGCGCGATCGACGACGCGCTGGCCGGCCGCGGCTTCGACACCCGGCTGCTGGGCGAACTCGACGGCCTGGCGAACCGCGGCTACACCGACGGCTTCTACCAGCGCCATTCCACACCCGAACACCAGAACTACCTGCGCGGCCATTCGGAGTCGGGCCGCAGCCTGCTGGTGGGCGAGGTGGTGGGTTTCGATGCGGCACGCGGCCTGGCCGAGGTCGAGGTGAAGAACCGCTTCGCCCAGGGCGACCGGCTGGAGTTCGTGCTGCCGGGCGGGAATCGCGAGGCGGTGGCGCAGCGGATCGAGAACGCGGAAGGCGAGGCGGTTGCGTTGGTGCCTGGGAGCGGGCGGCGGGTGTGGCTGCCGCTGCCGGAAGGGGCGTCGCCGGGTGAGCCTTGTTACATCGCTCGATTTGTCTGATTCGTTCGATTCGGGCTATCGAGTGGGTTCGTGCCCCCGTTGCGGCGCACAGGGTATTCGTTCCAGGGGCTGCGGAACTCGCCCTTCGGGCTCAGACAGTCCTCGCCCCTTCCACGAATACCCCGCACGCCGCAGCGACCGTGCCTCCCTACGTTCTGAAAACCCCCACAGCTAAGCGACGGGTGGGATGTTCCTGGAGGCGGCGAGGACTGTCTGAGCCGAGCGCAGCGAAGGCGAGTTCCGCAGCCGCCGGAAGGAATGTCCCGCCCGGCGCGGATTAGCACCCCGAGCATAACGAGGGCAAGAACCTACCCCCTTCTGCGCTATAATCCGCGGCTTGATTTTCTTGCAGAAACAGGATCTTCCGTGCTCGTCGCAGCAAACATCACCATGCAGTTCGGGGCCAAGCCCCTGTTCGAGAACGTCTCCGTCAAGTTCGGCGACGGCAACCGCTACGGCCTCATCGGCGCCAACGGCGCCGGCAAGTCGACCTTCATGAAGATCCTGTGCGGCCTGCTCGAATCCTCCGCCGGCAACGTGTCGAAAGACCCGCACGAGCGCATGGCCTACCTGCGCCAGGACCAGTTCGCCTACGAAGACAAGCGCGTGCTCGACGTGGTGATGATGGGCCACGAGGAAATGTGGGCCTGCATGGCGGAAAAGGACGCGATCTACGCCAACCCCGAGGCCACCGAAGACGACTACATGCACGCGGCCGAACTCGAGGGCAAGTTCGCCGAGTACGACGGCTACACCGCCGAGGCGCGTGCCGGCGAGCTGCTGCTGGGCGTGGGCATTCCGACCGAACTGCACAACGGCCCGATGAGCGCCGTCGCCCCGGGCTGGAAGCTGCGCGTGCTGCTGACGCAGGCGCTGTTCGCGAACCCGGACATCTTGCTCCTCGACGAACCGACCAACAACCTCGACATCAACACCATCCGCTGGCTCGAGGACGTGCTCAACAACCGCGACTGCACGATGGTCATCATCTCGCACGACCGCCACTTCCTGAACCAGGTCTGCACCCACATGGCCGACCTGGACTACGGCACCATCACCATCTACCCGGGCAACTACGACGACTACATGGAAGCGTCGACCATGGCGCGCGAGCGCCAGTCGGCCGCCAACGCCCGCGCCAAGGAAAAGATCCAGGACCTGCAGGAATTCGTGCGCCGCTTCTCGGCCAACAAGTCCAAGGCCAAGCAGGCCACCAGCCGCCTGAAGCTGATCGACAAGCTCAAGCCCGAGGACGTGAAGCCCTCCAGCCGCCAGTACCCGTGGATCCGTTTCGACTACGACGAGAAGGACAAGCTGCACCGCCTGGCCTGCGAAGTGGACAACATCTCCTTCGGCTACGAGGGCATGGAAAAGCCGCTGATCAACAGGTTCTCCATCGCCATCGAAGCGGGCGAGAAGGTGGCGATCATCGGCGAGAACGGCGTCGGCAAGACCACGCTGATGAAGCTGCTGGTGGGCGAGCTGCAGCCGCAGAAGGGCGCGGTGAAGTGGGCCGAGAAGGCCAAGCCCGGCTACTACGCACAGGACCACTCGGCCGACTTCGCCAGCGACGTCAGCCTCACCGAATGGATCGCCGACTACTCGCGCATCACCGCGGCGGCCACCGGCGAGGACAACGAGACGCTGCTGCGCGGCACCCTGGGCCGCCTGCTGTTCTCCGGCGACGAAGTGAAGAAGTCGGTGAAGGTGATCTCCGGCGGCGAGCAGGGCCGCATGCTGTTCGGCAAGCTGATGCTGTCGCGCCCCAACGTGCTGCTGATGGACGAGCCGACCAACCACCTCGACATGGAATCGATCGAGTCGCTCAACAACGGACTCGAGAGGTTCAACGGCACATTGATCTTCATCTCGCACGACCGCGAGTTCGTGTCCTCGCTGGCCACCCGCATCATCGAGATCAAGCTGGATCACCAGATCGTCGATTACCGCGGCACGTACGAAGAGTACCTTTCGAGCCAGGGCCTGGCCTGACGCCCAAGGTGTGGCGCGCGACCGCGTGCCACACATCTTCCGGTCAGGGCAGGACGCCGCCACCCGCGCATCGGCTACAATCGGCCGAAACACGCGGACGCAGCTCATGATCGGCATTTTTCTCGTCACTCACGGCACGCTCGGCGAATCGCTGATCCAGTGCGCCTGCCACGTGCTCAACAAGCGCCCGCCGCAGATCGCGCAACTCGGGCTCGCGGCGCAGGATGATCCGCTCGACATCCTGCCCACGGCGCGGCAGATGCTGAGCTGGGCCGACAGTGGCCAGGGGGTGCTGGTGCTCACCGACATCTATGGCGCCACGCCCTGCAATGTCGCCGCCAAGCTGCTGCAGCCCGGGCATGTCGAGGGCATCGCCGGCGTCAACCTGCCGATGCTGCTGCGCGTGCTCACCTACCGCGATCGCGACATGCCCACCTTGCTGCAGCGTGCGGTGTCGGGCGGCTGTGACGGCGTGCTTCACATCAAGCAAGGCTGAGAGCTTGCGAAGGCGACATAAGGACCGGGGGAGAACGGGACATGGCCAAGGCGGAAGCCGAAATCGTTAACAAGCTGGGCCTGCACGCACGCGCATCGGCCAAGCTGACGCAACTGGCGAGCAGCTTCGCCTCCGACGTCTGGCTCGAGCGCAACGGACGCAGGGTCAATGCCAAAAGCATCATGGGCGTGATGATGCTGGCCGCAGCGCGCGGCGCCACGATCAGCGTGGAGACCGAAGGCAGCGATGCCGACCAGGCGCTGCAGTCCATCCTTGCGCTGATCGCGGACAAGTTCGGCGAGGGAGAGTGACGCCATGCCTTTCACCCTGCACGGCCTGCCCGTTTCCCAGGGGATCGCGATCGGCCACGTCCACCTCGTGTCGCACGCGCTGCTCGAGGTCAACCACTACCACGTTGCCCCCAAGCACCTGAAGGACGAGATCGAGCGCCTGAACGACGCGATCGCCACGGTACAGGGGGAGCTCGTCGGCCTGAAGGCGGCCACCACATCGGGCCAGGCTCACTCCGAGGTTGGCGCCTTCGTCGACCTGCAGATGATGATGCTCGCCGACCCGATGCTGACCGATACGGCGCGTGAGCTCATCCAGTCGCGCGGCTGCAATGCCGAGTGGGCGCTCGTGCAGCAGATGGAACAACTGGTGGACCAGTTCCGCCAGATCGAGGACCCCTACCTGCGTGAACGCCAGGCCGACGTGGTGCAGGTGGTGGAACGCCTGGTGAAGGTGCTGCTGGGCCACCCGGGCCACCTGCCGCCCAAGCGCCGCGACGGCCTGGGCACGATCATCGTCGCCCACGACTTGTCGCCTTCGGACACCATCGGCTTTCGCGACCACAACATTTCCGGCTTCGTCACCGACGTCGGCGGGCCGACCAGCCACACCGCGATCGTCGCCCGCAGCCTGAAGATTCCCGCGGTGGTGGGCCTGCACCATGTACGCGACCTGGTCGAGGACGACGAGCTCGTCATCGTCGATGGCACCCGCGGCATCATCATCGTCGCCCCCGACGAGCACATCGTCGAGGAGTACCGCCTGCGCCGCAGCGAGCTGGAGATCGAGCGTTCCAAGCTCAACCGCCTGCGCGACACGCGCGCGACGACGCTGGACGGCGAGGTCATCAACCTGCTGTGCAACATCGAGACGCCCAAGGACATGGCGGCGGTGAAGACGGTCAAGGCCGACGGCATCGGCCTGTACCGCACCGAGTTCCTGTTCATGGGCCGCGACGCGCTGCCCGACGAGGACGAGCAATACGAGGCCTACCGCACGGTGGTGAAGGCGATGCCGGACAAGCCCGTCACCATCCGCACCTTCGACCTGGGCGCCGACAAGGCGCTGGACCGCGCGCACTCGCGCGTCGAGCCGAACCCGGCGCTGGGCCTGCGCGCCGTGCGCTTCTCGCTGGCCGAGCCGAAGATGTTCCTGACCCAGTTGCGCGCCCTGCTGCGCGCCTCGGTGCACGGCCAGTTGCAGATCATGGTGCCGATGCTGGCGCACGCGCAGGAGATCGACCAGACGCTGAAGCTCATCGAGAAGGCGAAGGCCGAGCTGCGCGCCGACAAGGTGAAGTTCAACGAGTCAGTGCCGGTGGGCGGCATGATCGAGATCCCCGCCGCGGCGCTTGCGCTGGGCATGTTCATCCGCCGCCTGTCCTTCCTGTCGATCGGCACCAACGACCTGATCCAGTACACGCTGGCCATCGACCGCACCGACGAGGCGGTGGTACACCTTTACGACCCGCTGCATCCGGCCGTGCTCAAGCTCGTCGCCGGCACCATCTCGGCCGGGGCGCGCTTCGGCATGCCGGTATCGGTGTGCGGCGAGATGGCGGGAGACCCAGAATACACGCTGCTGCTGCTGGGCATGGGCCTGCGCAACTTCTCGATGCACCCGTCGAACATCCTCGAGATCAAGCAGCAGGTGCTGCGCGCCGACCTCGGCGAACTCGCACCGCGCGTGCAGCGCATCCTGAAAATGGACGAGCAGGCGCGCGTGCGCGAGGCGGTGGAGCGGCTGGCGCTCTGACAGCCGCATTGCATCGCCACAGCCCGGCCATTAGAATGGCGGCCTGTTTCGCGTCGGCCCTGGCCGACGGACCCGTCGAGCGGGTGTCGTATAATGGCTATTACCTCAGCTTCCCAAGCTGATGACGAGGGTTCTTATGGCAGCCTACGTCAGATGCGCCTTAGGATGCCCCTAAGCAGTACCTCAATGCGGGTGTAGTTCAATGGTAGAACGGCAGCTTCCCAAGCTGCATACGAGGGTTCGATTCCCTTCACCCGCTCCACTGCATCATTCTGCGGACTTCCGCAGAAGTCCAAGAGAGTCTGCAAGTCGTTGCCACACAAGGACTTTTCCTCTCTTTGACGTTCTGCCGCGGTCCACTGCGATCCATCTACAGCCGGGACTTTTAAGTCCACAAACAAGTCCATTTTTGCGGGCGCGGCTGATTCCGGATTGTTGATGGAGGGGCGAGGTCGACGTGACCAGCATCTGGTTCCTGACTCATGTTCAGGAGCAAGAGCATGGCACTCTCAGACCTGGCCGTTCGACAGGCCAAGGCAACTGGCAAGGCATACACCCTCCCTGACTTGGATGGCCTCTCCCTGGCCGTCACGGCTGCAGGGGGCAGGACTTGGCACTTCCGCTACTACTGGGCGGGCAAGCAGAAGCGGATGTCGCTCGGCACCTACCCGGAGGTGACGCTTCGCGAGGCCCGCAGCCTGCGCGACGAAGCGCGCGCCCTGCTGGCCAAAGGCACCAATCCTCGCGTTCACCGCAAGCAGAAGCGCACCGCTGTCCGGCTCGCCGACGAAAACACCTTCGAGGCGGTGTATCGCAAGTGGCTCAAGCATCGCGGGCTCAGCCTCAAGGAAGGCCGGCAGACGACCCTCTCGATACTTCCGCGCATCTTCGACAAGGATGTGCTGCCCGCCTTGGGCAAGCGGTCGGTCTATGAGATCAAGCGTCCCGACCTCTTGGAGGTGATCGCCAAGATCGAGAAGCGCAGGGCGCTCTCCGTCGCCGAGAAAGTCAGGACGTGGTTCAACCAACTGTTCCGCTACGCGCTGGTGATCGTGCCGGGCCTGGAGCAGAACCCTGCCTCCGATCTCGATGTGGTGGCGCTGCCGCTGCCACCCGTCAACCACAACCCGTTCCTGCGCATGGCCGAGCTGCCGAAGCTGTTGCAGCGGCTGCGCAGCTATCGCGGCAGGCGGCAGACCCAGCTCGGGCTGCGGCTATTGCTGCTGACCGGCGTGCGAACCGGAGAGCTGCGACAGGCGACGCCGGATCAATTCGATCTGGACCGTGGGTTGTGGATCATCCCGCCCGACGTCGTGAAGCAACTCCAGTTGGATATGCGCAAGAAGCGGCAGCAGGCGAAGGACATCCCGCCCTACATCGTGCCGCTGTCGATTCAGGCCATGGAGATCGTCCGGCACCTGCTGGATGAGTTCAAGCCGGCCCAGCGCCACCTGTTCCGGCACGACAGCGACTTGAAGAAGCGCATCAGCGAGAACACGCTCAATGGTGCGCTCAAGCGCATGGGCTATCAGGAACGCCTGACCGGACACGGCATCCGCGGCACGATGTCCACTGCGCTCAACGAGATCGGCTACCCGAAGGTCTGGGTGGATGCACAGCTCTCGCATGTCGATCCCAACAAGGTCAGCGCGACCTACAACCATGCCGAGTACGTGGAGCAGCGTCGCCGCATGATGCAGGACTGGGCCGATCGGCTCGACCTCTTCGAGCAGAACCAGGTCGAGGCGGCCAGCATGCCGCTCACCGTGCATCTGGAAGGCGTACCCGCGTTCCCGAATGAGCAAACCGCAAGCGCACCTTCCACGCCGGTTGCCGCTTCGCCAATCCTGCTGGTGACGAAGCCGGGTGACGCCATGCCGTTGGTTTCTGCCGCCACACATCGGCTGCCGGCGGTTCCGCCCCCTCGATCGGCCGCGCCGCTGGTGCCTTCGGACATTCAGCGCGAGAGGATGGAACTGTTCGATGTCTTCGAAGCGCCGCACAACCTTCCCGTCGCGGCGTTTGCCAAGATGGCGGGCAAGTCCCGCAGGTGGATCAGCTACGAGATCAAGGCGGGCAACTTGCTGGCGTTGAACGTGGGCAACCGCGGCCAGCGCGTGCCGGACTGGCACCTCGACCCACTCAAGCACGAGCTGATCCAGTCCGTCCTCAAGCTGACCAGGGGTGCGGACCCTTGGCAGCTCTACCATGCACTGCTGCAACCGCGCTCGATGCTGCGGGGGCGTTCGGCACTGGAGGGCGTGACGGCCAGCAATCTCGACAAGCTCGTCATGGCAGTGAGCACAGCCGTGAAGGAAAGCGAATGGACCCCGCTGCGAGTCGGAGTCGCCTAGCAGCAGGAATGCGGGATCGTGGCGGAACCGCGATCCCCGCGCGTCTGTCAGGACACCAAGCGCGCGCGGCGGGCGAATCTTGCCTGGGTGTCCGACAAGGAAGCATCGCGGCGGAGCAGGTAAGCCATCACGATCGTTGGTGCGCCGGCCAGCGGCCGCACGGCGACGCCTCGGCGTAGGTAGCTCGCCAGTCTCGCGGCAGGCGCAATGGCGATCCCGTACCCGGCGGCAACCAACGTCATCGCCACATCGAATGTCTCCACCGCTTGCTCTCGCTCCTGCAGCGCGTTCTCGAACACACGCTGCACGGTCATGCGCCATGGTTCATCGGCCGTGGACTGCGAGCAGATCAAGGGCTGCTTGAGCACTTCACCGCACGGCACTTCACGGTAGGCCAGCAGGTGGGAGCGCTTGGCCACGGCGACCGCCAGCGTGTCATGCCACAGCGGTTCGCATACCCAGCCAGGCCACTGCCGGGAAACCGCAGACAAGGCGAAGTCGAAGCCGTCGTCCGGCAGCTCCGCGCCTCGACCGGGATCTGTCCAGCCGGCCAGGACGGCATGAGTCTCCGGCTCTTCGGCACGCTGCAGGGCGAGCACGTCGGCGAGCTGGGGAGGCACCCATTCGCCGAGGACGGCCATGCGAATTTCGGCGGTGATGTCACTCGATTCCACGTCCAGCTCCCCCAGGCGGTGAACTCGTGGCAACTGATCTCGAAGCCGTTGGATGAGTTAAGTTTAACGTGGTTTAAATCGTGACCGTGTTCGACGCTCTTGGCAATGCCAAAGCGTTCGATCCAAAGGGGCCGCCCCACCGGCACCACTACCTACGAAGCGGAACCAGCCATCGCGTTTGGGGCTGCCGTGCGGGAAGAAAGAACCAACCAGGGCATCGCTCAGGAAACGCTGGCCCACATGGCCGGCATCGAACGGTCGCACATGGGCAAGATCGAGCGCGGCGAGCATGTCCCCACGCTCCCTCTCATCCTCAAGATTGCCCGTGCGCTGAAATGCAGTTCCGCCCACTTGATGACTCTGACCGAAGCCAAGCTGGCAGAGTCGGCCCCATCCGCGGATTGAAGCCGGCCCGCACAGCGGCCGCATGCCTACGCCTGATCGTCGTCCTTGCCCCCAAGGGCTGAATCTTCGCGCTTTGCGGCCTCGTTGACGAGCCGCAGGTATGGGTTGTCTGGCGGCGTCTCCTGGAACAGCGCATCCGGGCTGGCGAGCAGGTAGCCGTGCAGCCGGCGCGACTTGCGCGGCCCCGTGACTTCGCAGGTCCAGATGTTCAGCCCGCTCGGCTGCTTGCGGTGCTGTCCCAGCTTCTCGAAGCGTTTCTGCACCCACTGCCACCCCTCCAGCTTCTCCTGCTTGGCTAGCGCGGCGACTTGAAGGTACTCCTGCGCGTAGCGCTGGAACACGCCGGGGCTGACGAGATAGGTCGTACCGGCGACGGTATGCACCAGGGCCTTGGCGTCGTTGATGATGAGCTTGCGCGTCTGGACGCTCTGACGCAGCCAGGCCATGAAGTGCGCCCCGGAGGGCTCCGTGCGATCCTGGGAAGGCGCGAGGCTCATCTGCGGCGGGGGCACGGTCGAAGGGGCCGGCTCGGGCTCGGCAACAGGGGAACTCGGGATCTCCGGTGCCGTGGGTGGAGCGGAGTCGCCCAGCAGGTCGAGCAGCGCGGCCACGCCGGTGTCCATGGCTGCGGATGCGATCGGCGCCGTGCTCGCGGATGCAGCCTCGATGCCTTCCGCGCGCGGCCCATCGGCCACCGCCGGCGGCGTCGGCTCCGCCTGTTCCTCTTCGATCTGCACACGGCCTGCGAACGGCGCCGGCCGGTCGGCCGCATCCCAGATCATCGCCGGCGAGAGTTTCAGGAAGGTGAAGGCGTGCGACCAGCCGGCGTCGCTGGTGACAGTAGCCTTCCAGATCGCCTTGCCATCCGGCGTTGGTTGCACGATGCCGTGATCCTGCAGCACGTTGAACACCGCCGTATTGCTCGCCGGAATGCCGTCGATGCCTTGCGACAGCAGATGTGCGCGCAGCTTGTCGGAGACGGTCTTGCTCACCAGCCACAAGGCGTCCTGGGTCAGCCAACCGTCCGCCGGGCCGGCCTGGTTCAGCTTGAACGCTTCCTTGAGCAGGTAGCGCAAGCCGTCGAGCAATTTGCGTTGCAGCGCATGCTTGGGCGCCACCAGCGCCTTGCTGGGATCGCCGCCGAGTTCCTGGGCGACCGATGCCTGGTCAGCCTGCACGACCAGCTCGCCGAGCGTGCCGGCGTGCTCGTACTGGCCGGCCAGCACGTACAGCAGCGCGGCCCAGAGGTCGGGATAGCCGCTGAGCCAGTCGAAGATGTCCCGATCGAGAAGGCGCACGTAGAGCAGCCCGGTGGCGGCGCTGTGCAGGCGGTACTCGCGCTCCTTTCGGTAACGGAAGCGGTAGGGCTTTCGCAGTGGGCCGTGCCAGGGATGCCAGACGCTGCCGTCGGCATGCTCGACGTGCAGATCGACCGCAATCTTGCCGATGTCGTGCAGCAGGGCCGCGTAGGCCGTGCCTGCAGTCCAGGCTTCGGCCTGGGCCGCCTGTGCCTCCGGCGTGACGCCCGCAGGCAGCAGGTATGACTGCCGCAGTTTCAGCGCATAGGCGACGATCTCCAGGCCGTGGTCCAGCATGCCGCCCGGATAGGCGTGGTGGTGGTTCTCGGAGGCCGGGAACTGCTGGACCAACTCGGCGTAGCGCTCCAGTGGGGCGAGGTAGAGCGTGGCGAACTGCCGGCGCGAGAGCGATGTGCGCTGCCAGATGTGTTCCAGCAGTTTCTGCCGACGCGGCGTGGCCAGCAGCGATGCGGCCGACTCCGGCCGCATCGACCCTTTCGGAGTTTCGATGGCGGAGGTGGGCGGTGTGCCGGCGGCGGGTGGCACCCTTTTGCGCTGGAACAGCGAGAGCATGGCGAACCCCGGATGACGGGCTGCTCGGGCGCCTTTTGGCCTTTTCAGGATAGGGCCTTTCCCCTTGGCGCCCTTCCTTTGCCCCTTCCCAGCCCTTTGGCCTTTGTCGGAAGCCTTTGGGTATAGGGCCGCTGCTTCGTGGATGCCATGATGAATGCGGCATGGGGCAATCCCGGCAAGTGGGGCGCTGCGGGATGTTCGTCAGCTCTGGCCCAAGCCGGTGTCGAGGGCGGCGGATTGCGCTGCGAAGTCGTCGGGACGGCGCTTGCGGAAGGTTTCGAGATTGGCGAGCTTCCAGCGCAGTGCCGGCAGTTGCGCGGCGTGCTGGCATTGCACCAGCGACCAGTCCGGTTCTGCGCGCGCCAGCCCGCTCAGAAACTGCTTGTGCGCGGTGCTCAGTCGCTGTGGCAGCTCGCGCCGCACCCTGGCGCGAGCGTCGAGCAGTGTTTCCAGGGAGCAGCCCACGTCGGTCATGCCGACAAAGGCCCGCTCGTACTCGCCGGCGATGTCCTTGTCGTTACCGAACAGCACTTCGTGGGGCGGCCGGTTGTGGCCCGCCAGATAGATCACGAAGCACTCGACCATGCCGTCGCTGATGTCGCCCGATTCGTAGAGCTGCCACACGTCGAACAGGTCGCGGGGGTGCTGCCGATCCAGCGCGGCCACCAGCTTGCTGGCGTACAGCTCGTCCGGTGCCAGAACCGGCAGCTCGAACTCGACGCCGAACAGATCGCTGGTCTTTGCGCTCAGCGGCCGCCGCTCGACGGGCAGCACGCTGCCTCGGAACACGACGTTGACCTCGATCTTCACCTGGCTGGCGTCGTTCTCGACGATCAGCTTGGTGTCCCCCAGGTCCTTGGCGCGAACCAGGCGTGTTTGCACGCCCAGCGGTGCAAGGCGCGCGGCGATGGCGGCCAGCTCCTGGTTGATGGCTTGCAGCGCTTCGTCGCGCGGCGTCTGCCACGGGAGGTACACCACGTCGATGTCCACCGAAAGGCGCGGCATGTCCCGCACGAAGAGGTTGATGGCCGTGCCGCCCTTCATGGCGAAGATGTCGTTGGCGAACACGTCGGGCGCGACGGCCAGCAGCAGGCGAACGGTGTCCGCGTAGGTCTTATCCATGAGGTCTCAGGCTCAGCAAGGTGCCGTCATCGAGCCGGCTCATCCAGCGCGTGTTGCTGCCGGTGCGAACCGGGTACTGCTCCAGCAGGGCATCGACATCCACGAGGCTGGTCTCGCGCGCCCAGGTCAGGAACAGGCGCACGGCCTTCACGCTGGCGCAGCAGGACAGCAGTTGCCCGAGCAAGTCCTTGCGGGGGGAACGCAGTCCATCGAAGAGGTTGCGGGCCTCTTCGAGGCTCTGCTTGACGCCGGCTTCGTACAGCAGCTCCAGCACGGCACGTTCGGGGGCTGCCACCCGCAGATCCTCGGGCAGGCCAGGCGGCGTGGTCAGGGTCTTGCCGGCCAGCGCCGTGTCCGGCCAGTCGAACAGGCGGGCGTGGACGTAGCGGGCCGGAAAGCGCGAAGTGAACCAGACCGGCAACGCAAAGCGACCGTCGCCCCACAGCACCAGCGCCTCCCGGCTGCCCAGGTTGTGCCGCACACCCTGCAGGGCCAGGGCGCTCTTGCCGCCGACGTGCAGGCCGGGCACGCGCTGTTGCAGGAACTTCAGCGCACCGTAGACCCCGAATTCATCGTTCGGGAAGGCATAGACGCCATGGGCCAAGCGCACGAGCCACCCGCCGTCGGCATAGTGGGCGGCGAGCTGGGGCGACACCCCGAACTGGCTCAGGGTGGCAAGGTCGAACGGCGCCCCGCGGGGGAGTCCCGCCTGCAGCCGCTTGATTACCTGATGCCTAGAATGTCCATCCATGCTGTAAAAATAGCACGGAATCCAATCAGTCACTAGAGCCATTGCAAGAACGTGCATGGAAAGTAGCATAGAGTTTGAGTTATCGTGCAGAATCTAATCGACCTGCGACCCGAGCCAACCCGACTCTGCTAGCCGCAACCCGCCCTCCTGATCGCGGTCTATGCTGGAGGGCAGGCCACGACCGGCCACTCCGCGAGGTGAGGCACCACTGAAGCCGAGGCATATGAGCATGACCACCAACACGCACAACGGGCGCTGGAGCCACCGGTTGGGCCGGGGGGCTGGCCGTGCCTGGCGTGGATACCTGCGCCGCGAGCAGCGTGTCGCCGGCTGGCTGGTGACGCGCGGGGTGCCCGCGAGCGCGGCGACGGCGGTGCTCTGGATCGTGAAGCTGGCCGTGCTTGGTGTGCTGCTCTACTCCGCGTTCTGGCTGGCGCTGCTGCTGGCCTTTGCAGGGATCGCTGCCTGGATGGTACGCAACGTCGATGCCGACGAAAGCAGTGATGATGACGAGCCTCAATGGCGAAACGGCCTGGACGGATACGGTCTCTACCGGGGCGAGGTACGCATTGACGGCGGCAGCGCGGACGACGAGTAGCTCGCCACTCTCGGCGCTACTTCGCCTTCGCTGCTTTGATTGCAAGGTCAGCGCCTTTGCCTCCCGCAGATTTGGCGCCATCGGTGGCTGCTGAGAGCATCTGCGAAATGTTGCCTACGCGGACACCAACCCACGCGAGCGCAGCTACCCAGAAACCCGGTAGCACGATGAACATCATCGCCATGACGAAGTTAAGGAGCATGTCGCCAAAGGCGTTGTTCAAACCGATCAACGGATCGAAGTTCGTGTGCGGCCTGTCCGCGCCAAACCCCCAGCCGTAGAGCGCGTCCAGGATCGTGCTGTCGATCCAGCGCGCGAGCTGGAACCAGAAGTCCACGAAGAACAGCGCGAACTGGACGCAGCTCACCGTCACCACCGTCTTCAGGTCGTAGGTGCCGATCAGCAGCACCAGCGGGATGCAGATGACGAGCGCCATCTTGAGCATCGTCAGCACCATCGGCAGCGCCTGGCGCACCACGTCCATCGCGGGAAAGAAGGCCAGCGAGCCGACGGTCAACCCCAGGTCGCTTGCGCCGCGCGTGACAACGTTCGGCAGCGTCTTGTCGATCTGGCCACCGTAGTCGGTGTAGACGGCGCCCTGGTTCATCTTCTGCTGTCGCGGTGAGACCACGGCGCGGATCACCGAGTCATTGACCTCGCTCTGCGACAGGAAGCCCACCCAGCGCCCGATGCGGGTCAGCAGGTCCGGGTCGACCTGTGCCAGCAGCCGGCTGCGCAGTCCCTGGCCGCCATCGGCCCACCACTGCCGGCAGGACGGATAGCCGCCGCCGCTGTCCACCTGTGCCAACCCTGCATCGCGGGTCGCGTCGTAGGGCCAGGCCGTGCGTGGGGTCTTGGCGCGATAGGTGTCATAGAAGCCGGGCGTGTCGAGGAAGTAACTCGACCCGATCCAGGTGACGTCGTTCATTTGCTCGTCGGAGAGCGTCGGCCGGTTCATGAACAGCTTGGCGCGCGACGGCCCGTAGCAGTCGTGCGTGAAGTCGGCGACCTCCTGTGCCAGCACCGGATCGTCGATGCGCGTGGCATCCACATCCATGCGAATCTGACGCAGGTCCGTGCCGCAGGGAATCGCCGCCACCGCGGAGCCCGTCACGGCTTTCGACAGCGCGTGCATGAAGAACCACCACACCGGCACCAGCGCGCTCTGGTCGTTGAGCGCCGTGTAGACGTTGGACCAGCCCGTGTCGTTGGGCAGCGGGACACTGACCTGGCATTGCGCGGAGCGCGTGGTGTCGAACCTGATCGTGGCGAGATCCACCGGGATGAACGGGATGCCGGCGAACATGATGACCACGATCGCCACCCACACCCGGTTCTCGATGCGCATCGACGACAGCACGCCCTTGTTGCCCTCGTCCGCACCTTCGCTGCGGGCCTTGAGCCATTCCTGGATCACGATGGCCACGAACGGCAGCGCGAACACGCCGCTGGCCACGAGGATGCTCCAGATGCCGTTGTTGACCACCCAAGCCACCAGGGTCAGGTAATACTCCAAGTAGTCCGTGGTGTAGAGCGTCATGCCTGCCTCCCGGTCTCAGCCGTGCCGCAGCAGCTGGCTGGCTTCCAGCGCGACCACGGCGATGACGGCCGCGATCTCCGTGCGCAGCAGGCGCTGATGCGTCTCGCGGGACGGCTCCCGCCGCAACAGGCGCCGACGCATCCACCACCAGCCGTAAGCCGTCGCTCCGTAGAGGCACAGACGCCACACGAAGAAGTGGCCGGCGTGCGCCTGCAGCCAGTGCTGCCAGCCCTCGACGCCGCCGACCACGTGGATGCCGGCGATGTTCACCGCCACCGCGGCGGCGACCACCAGCAAGGTCCACAGCAGCGCCACGCCGACGCGGCGGTTGAACAGCCATGGCAGCCGCAGCCAGGCGAGCCGGCTCATGGCGTACCGCTCCGCGGCTTCTGGACTTCCCGCAGACGGTCGCGCGTGGTGTCGCCCTCGAAGACGCCGCGCGAGCCGGCAGCGCGGGTACTGTGGCGCTGGATGATCGCCATCGCCGAGTTGCCGGCCAGCGTGCGGCGCAGCTCCAGCTCGGTCTTGAGGTTGTTGATCTCCTGCTCCAGCGCGCTGTTCTCCTGGTCCACCGCCTGCACGGCGAGCTCGTTGGCGGCGACGTTCGGCTCCTTCTTGCCGGTCAGCAACGTGCGTTGCAGCAGCAGGGCCTTCTCCAGCACGCTGGACAGCGCAGCCTCGGACGCGAGGCGCCGGCCCAGCACGTCCTGGTCGGGCTCGTCACGCAGGGCCTCGATCACGCCGCGGGTGATCGGCAGCGAGCTGCTGCCGGCCGCGTCGAGATTGGCCAGTGTCGTCGGCCGGGCGCCCGTCACCAGTTCCTGCAACACCTGCAGCTTGGTCTCGTACTCTTCCTGGATCACTGGCGTGAGCCCGACGCCAGGCGTGGTCTGGGTCTTCGTGCAGTTTTCGCAGGTGCGTTGCTCGCGTTCGCCCAGCACGCGGTTCGCAAAGGCCGCGGCCGCGCCAGGCGACGACCAGGTCTGGCAGGTCAGGCGGTTGCCGCAGGCGCTGCGCGCGATCGACGAGGTATCGGTGGCGCTGCGCCCGTTGAGCAGGTTGTAGCCCGCGCGCGTCACGTCGCCGACCACCTTGATCGAACTCTGGCCGGAGCCGCCCGCGTTGCCGCCGCCGACCCAGGGCACGCCGTTGTTCCCCTTGTTGGACTCGGCCTGCTCGATGGCGGAGACGGCATCGGTGCTGCTGACCGCATCCCGCAGCGCCATCCCTTCGGCGAGCTGGTCCCAGCCGGCCTGGCCGCCGGCCATGTCCGCCATGCGATTGGCGATGGCCCGGCAGGTCATCTTCGAGCGGTCGAAATCCAGGCGCGCCTGGAGGATGCCGTTGGTGAGCAGGTTGTACAGGCCCGGGTCGGCGCGCTGGATGATGAGCGCCGGGAGTGACGCCACCGCGGCAGTGGCGTTCTGGATCACGTTGCTCATGATCGTCTGGAAGCCGTTGGTGATGCCGTTGAGCTGGTTCTGCAGCGTCGTGGTGATGCTCATGTCGCCGCAGATCAGGTTGCTGTTCCAGCCGACGCCGACGCCGATGCTCTGCATGTTGCCGGCACCACCCATCGACACGGCCCGGCCGCCGCCGATGCTGTAGAGCACGTCGTCGCCGATCACGCTGCCGCTGACGTTCACGCCATTGGGGTCGATGCGGGTCTGCGCCCAGGCGACGCCGACGACCAGCGTGATGGCCGCCACGAGCAGCGTGGCCCGCAGGGGCGACTTCGCGCGGTGCAGGAAGTCAGGGAGGGAGGCGTTCATCGTGGGTTCCTCACATGAAATCGACGCTGCCGAGGAAGACCTGGCCACGGCGCCGGCAGCAGGAGTACGGCCGCCACAAGGCCCAGGCGTAGTCGCCCTGCTGGGCCTGCACGCGGGTGCGGCTGTGCGGGAAGACCACGCAACTGTTCGAGAGCGTGGGCGTCAGCTCCTGCCACTTGCCCGTCGAGGCGTCGGTCTCCATCAGCGCGCCGGCCGGCCAGTAGCCGTCGCGGGCGTTGGCCAGCAGGGGCTGATACACGTGAATCTGGTTGCGGCGCGTCACGATGTCGCCCGCGCGCTGCGCGACCACGGCGCCGCTCTTGTGGTCGTCGGTCTGGTGCAGGAAGCCACCGCGGGGATACACGTTGCCCCAGAGGTTCAGGCCGGTGCGCGTACCGATTTCGCGCCGGCCGGGGATGAGCGCTTCGGGGTAGAACGCTTCCGGGATGTTGTAGCGCCAGGCGATCGTGTCGAGCGTGCTCAGCAGATACGGCATGAAGGCCGTGCCAGCGCCTTCGCAGGTGTAGCCGGAGGCGCTGGCGAACTGGCTGAACACCAGCCCGGCCGGATGGCCGATGACATCGGCGTTCTTGAACTTGGCGAGGTTGTTCTCGTTGTCGTGATTGGTCGTGCCGTCACCGCCAGCCTTGGCGGTCGGGTTGGGCATGCTCATCGCCCTGACTTCCTGCCACGGGTTTTCTCCGGTGTTCGAGTAGCTCGACACCACCGCATCGGGGACGTAGTGGCGCACCTTGACGGAAGTGCGAACCGAGCAGCCGAAGGGCGTGCAGTACAGCCAGTAGCAGATACCGACCACGCGGTATTCGAGGCAGTCGGGGGACAGCGCCGACGAGACGATGGTGGCGGTGTCCAGGGCGAACGTCGACGTGGCCGTGCTCAGCAGCAGCGAGGCGACGGTGGCGCGCAGGCGCCGGGATGCCAGCAGGAGGCTCATGGCTGCGTGCTCCGGTAGGCGTTGATGCGCGCGACGGCGCGGGGCACGTCGGGCTCGCCGTAGACCACGTAGCGTCGATCGACCACCACGGCGGGAATCTTGGCGATGCCCAGTCCCCAGGCATCCGCGACACCTTGGTAGGCGTGGCCGATGCGGCGTTGAAGGGCCTCGCCGCCGTCATGCAACCGCTGCCGCACCAGGGCTGCAGCCTGTTGCGGGTCGGCCGGTAGGTGCGCGGCGAGTTCGACCTCGATGCGCGTGGCCTGGTCCAGCTCGATGATCCGCACGCCGGCTGGAGCCTGCACCGGATGACGGCTGTCGGTGACGACGAGCACGTCGGCTGCTGCAGTCTGGGTAAACATGAACAGCACTGCCCACAGTCCGGGCGCAATGCTGATGGTCGGCAGCCGGGGCGAAGCCTTGAAGACGGGGGCCGGCATATCGGGCGTCCTTGGAGTCGATCAAAGTCACAGTCGACTTCAAGTGCCGATCTAGCGCGACAAAGAAACCGCATCCGGCCCCTGCCGGTTTCATACCCTATGCCGTTGTGAGCGTTGTGATTGCCTCCTGTCGGAGGCGGAGATCAGGTGCGGGACGCTGAGGTGCCCGCGAACCCAAGAAACGCATGCTGTAAGCGAATCGGCATCGACGGCTTGGAGCGTGCGTGTAGGCTCTGCCAAGTCCCGTCACTGATGTCGCTCGGGGCGAGGCGATCTACCGAGCGCGAAACTCTTCTCAAGTAAGCATTGACGCCATCCGCGGATTCCGAAGGAACGCCGGCAAGAACGTACCCCACCATGAAGCCGATAGCATGGTTCTCGCCGTACTTCTCCTGGATGAATCGATCCATGCCCTCGACGACGTACTCTCGACACAAGTGAGTGTCCGACCCGGCGATTCGTTTGCATTCGATGATCGCGTGCGGATCATGCTCCTGCGTGCGCAAGAAAATTTCGACGAACGCCAGCGGGATGTCGGTACGTCCGTCTGGCAGCATCACGTTGCTTTTAGATCGCGATTCCGTGCCAGGCAGCACCATGATCTGCTTCCACGGGGAGTTCTTCAGCGCAATGCGCATCCCGTCCCGCAGGCGCTCGGTCATGATTACCTCTCCAGCGTTGGCATTCACGTCCTCGGCTGCGCATGCTCGCTGCCAACCTGCGGCCAGTGTCAGCAGAATGACCGCCACAACCTCGGGCTCAAGTTCAATGAACTCTCTGCCCAGTGCAGGAGGTGTCTCATAGGGGATCCTCAAACTTTGCCCCCTGAAAAGCTCTCCGCGACCACTGCATCGGCATCTTCCAGTGCCGCTATGCCCATCCAGTAGCGCCGCGCTGCTGGCTTGATGATCACGACTTCGTTGCGTCCGTGTACTCGCAATTCCCGCTCTGCACTGAGCGCGGTCGCAATCTTGACTTTCAGGCGCCTGCCGATACGTGCCAGTACTTCACCCAACTCGCCTTGTGGTGCCACGACGCTCACGCTCGCATTACCCGGCCCCTCTTCCAAGACAAAGCGCACGACGCGCAAGGCCGAACTGCTTGGCAAGTCGAGCACTTCGGCGCGCATGTGCCGCTTATTGCGAACGGAAAGCCAATCCTCGATAACGGACAGGAACGTCTTGGCATACGCCGTGACCTCAGTACGACTGTCCGATGGCTCCACGGATGATTCGCGGCCGGTTTCCCATTGCCACCCGGCGCGAAGGAGGCCGTCTCGAATGACAGTTCGGTCGGCATCGTTCAGTTCGTACAGATCGAAGACAGCTTCGTCCAGTTCAGCCCATCCCCTCTCGTCGGTGCCGTTGGCGCGCAGATTCTTCTCAATCTGCAGCAGGCGCTGGCCAGCCTCAGATTTCACTGCGCTCGTGAAATTAGGCACCGGTAGGAAGCTGAGGTCGCGAGCCAGCAGCTTCCTCTTGTAGATTCCAAACTCTGCAGCGGTCAGATAGAAGAACCATGTCGCAAAAGCAGAACTCAACACGGTGGCAAGCAAATGTGCCGTCCGCGTGTGCCCTCTCGGAAGAGACACTGCGAAGTATGAGTTCGTGAAGACGAGATCCCGCTCGGAGACGGCCGCCAAGACGCGTGGACTCCCCAGAAGCATTTCCTTCACGATGAGAAGCGGGGCTTGATATATCTCCCGCGATCGTGGCCATTGTGCCTTCGATTGGCTGAAAGTCGGCAAATCATCGGGAATGTTGAAGTGCTGCATGTCTTTGACTTGCAGTACATCCAATCCTTTTAGCGGGCGAGCATCGCGCGTCTGATTCTCTGGGGCCCCGCGAATCAATCCAACCTGGAAGGTAGTGTCGAGTAATGAGAGTTGCTCGCCCAGATTTCTGTGGGCCGAAGTCAAGTCATCCAGCAATAGGAGGTCACGGCGCCGGCCAACGGCTGCTGCCTTGAGCTTCAACGGCTGTTCTTGGATTTCGTCGAGTGTCAAAGTGATGACGTCACTCGGCGCCACCTCGAACGAATGAGTCCTTGCACCGCTGGGCGTCCACGGGATCTGAACGACCGTGACCTGATCCGTTCGCTGCTTCGGTCGATGACGGGCAAAGAGAACCACTGCGGGCATGGCCGCTGTCGCGAAGAGCCAACTGCACAAATTGGACAGATTTACCAAGGTGATCGGAGCCACGGCTCGCATCACATGCTGAGCTGCTGCCATGCCGGTGCCGCTGCGGCTGAAGAACGGCATCGCGCTAAGAATGATGCCGAAACGGGTCTTCTCATGTGAGAACTCCGCCGCTCGCAACACGAAATCCAAGCCTTCACCGCGCGGTTGCGCAGGTACGCCCGCAACCCTGGTCTTGCGCCGCGCTTCGGTTCCTGTCTGCCCCCTAAAGCTCCAAGGGGGATTGCCCACGATAAGGTCGAACTGCTTCAGCCCTGTCGGCGTCGCCAGCACGGCCTTGCCATCTCCATCACGTTCGACAGTACGAGCGTCACCGACGAGCAATGTCCTGCCGATCAATGGCTGGAACTTCAGGGACTGCGGTGGTTGCGGGTCAGGGTCCAGCTCAAGCGCAGCCAGGTACAGGCTGAACGCAGCGACGCGAATCGCGGCTTCGCTAATGTCTACGCCATACACCTGCCCGTAGAGCGTCGAGCGGATCAGCTCCCTCGTGGGCGGCTGACCTTGCGAGCGAAGATGAACCAAGCGCCGCAGCGCTTCGACCAGGAAGACACCGGAGCCGCACGTCAAATCCAGCACCGACTCCCGTCCAGATAGACCATCCATGACCTCATCGAGGACCAGCGAGACGACGGACAGTCGCGTGTAGTGCACGCCGTTTCGCAACGCTTCTGTGCGCTTTCCTCCAGTCTGCGGCTCAGCATGTGCAAACTGCTCGTAGATCGAGCTGATGAGCTCGACCGGAATCACGTCGAACTGGTAGGGGAAGAAGCTGAGTTGCCCGCTTTCAGGATCGACAGCCTCCAGGAACTCCGCAACCCGCGTCAAATGGTGAGCTGCTGGTGTCGTTTTCACCGACGAGGGCGGAAACATATCGCCGTTGAAGGCCTGGGCCAGCCATGCGAACAGCTTGCTGGTCGCTGGCCGGTCGCGCAGGATCGCCGGCAACGCCGTGCGGCCGCATACCCGCTTCAACCGCGCCGCACTGACGATCTCGCGGTCAATCAGGTACTGGGTGAAGATCACGCGCCCAATCAAGGCCTGCGCCGCATCGCGCGCGAGATTGCCTGCGACCAAATCGCGTTCCAGACATCCAAGGTCAGACAGGAGCTTCTGATCGACGCTGGTCTTGCGATCGATGGCCGGCACCTGGGCCCAGAATTGGCCCGTCTCGATCGCCAGTCGGCCGGCCAACTCGTCCAGTTCATGAAGCGAAGCTTCGATGTTCTCGAAACGCCGAATCAAATGTCTCTGGGCATCGCCTTCTTTCGCGGGTGTGCCGAAACCGTTGTACAGGTCGATACGCTGCGGCGAGATCACCCACAGCAACGGCGCGAACCCCTCGTTCCAGACCTCTCGTCGCCACTGGCTGACCAGATCGTCTGCAGGCGCGCTTTGCTCAAACTTGAAGTAGACGGTCAACGACGACGCGCTGCGCCACAATGCGTCCGGAACAAAAACGCGGCCGTGGCGCGAGGACTGCGCCTCGGCCCCCAACCGAAGACCGGGCGCGGGTTGCCCGTCCGGCAGGTAGCCGGTTGCGGCGAGCACCTGTTCCAGCGTGGCAGTGTTCACGCCCTACTCCGGATAGCTTCGGGTGGAAACGGCAACGCTGCCTGGCTCGGCGTCGGGACGATCGGCAGCATGTGCTGCTGAAGCCGCATGATCAACGGATCGAGCGGGATGACGAGAGTCGGTTGCGTCGGCGCCGGTCCAATCCCCTCGGGGCCGATATCGCACAGGGTCGCCGAAGTGGCCGTCACGAACGCCACGGACCCATTCAGCGCCAATGCGCTACTCGTGCCCAGCAACCGAAAGAGCGCGTCAACGCCGACGCTGACGGTGGCGATGTGCACTCCCAACGAGCTGACCAACTCATTGGTAACGGCCAAGCCTAGGAGATCCGCGAAGGTGAATCGGGCAGCCTTCCCGGTCTTGGACGCCAAGTAGGGCACGGTCTTGCGCCAATGCCGCACCGTTTCGACGGACACGCCGGTTAGCGTGCGCATCTGGTCCTGAGTGTACTGGATGGCGGTGACGGCAGACATTCGCGTTGCTGGCAACTAGAAAATATGCAGATTCTGCCATGTAAAGGTGTGCTTCTCAACAGGTAAAGGCCGGTTCAGCCGCCTATCCCACAAGCCTTCCAAGCTTCCGAAAGTCGCGACCATCAGAGCGCATCGCGAACGCGTGGATAGGGGCAAGACGCAAGGCGCCCCCGGAAGGGGCGCCTGCGGACTACAACAAGCCGGCTTCGGCGAACGAGTACGGGCTGCCCTTGCCGACGATGAAGTGATCCAGCACCCGGACATCGACGGTGGCCAGGGCGCTCTTCAGCCGCTCGGTGATCACACGATCAGCGGCCGAGGGCTCGGTGTTCCCCGAGGGATGCTGATGCGCCAGGATCAGCGCCGAAGCGTTGAGCGCCAGCGCACGCTGGACCACCACCCTCGGATACACCGAAGTCTGGTCGACCGTGCCCTTGAACAGCGGCTCGTAGGCGAGCACCTGGTGCTGGTTGTCGAGAAACACGACGGCGAAGATTTCGTTCGGCTCCGCGACCAGTTTCAGGCGCAGGTAGTCGCGCACGGCGGCGGGACTGCCAAGCGCCGGACCGGCCTTGAACACGCGGTTCTCCAGCAGGGTGATGGCCTGCTGGATGATCCAGTCTTCGTGCTGGGCGGCGATCAGGGTGAGCGACTCCGGGCGGGAGTCGGCGATGACAAGAGACATGGCGAACCTCCAATGGATGAGATCGGAGGGCGCCTGCCCCTGGAGGGCAAACCCTCCTGGGGACGATGGGGATGGAACAGGTGACGAGCGGGCATCCACCACCGCGGATGCAGTGGCTGTTCGCGTCAAGGGATGCGATGCGAACGGGTTTCGATCAACGCGGACAAGCCGCGCCGCAGCCTTGAAGATCCATGGCTACCTGGGCATGTCACCGGCAACGCCGGCGGGCATGTCTGGGGAATGGGCGGGGTCGGCTACGGTCGTGCTGCCGGCGGCGAGCAGGTCGATGGCCGACAGCAAGGCATCGCCTTCGACGGGACCGTGCAGCAGGAGGGTCTTGCCGGACTCGCGGTCGCGCAGTTGCAGGGCCGGCGTGGCCGCGATGCCCTGCTGTGCGGCTTCCACCGCCTGGGCATGGACTACGGCATCCGGGCGCTCGCTGCCGAGACAACCCTGCATGGCTGGCGTGAGGTCGGGATAGCGCAGGCCCTCCGGCAGGCCCTGGCCGTCGCCACGGGTGTTCGAGTAGAGCCATGCCACGGCCTGCCAGAACGTGGCATGTCCGCCCGTCTCGCCCGCGCACTCGGCTAGGCGTGCCCCGGCAGTCGCGGCCGGCTCGTGCATGGACAGAGGCAGGTGGTGCCACTGCCAGTTCACCTCGGGATGGGCGTCGATCCAGCGCTTGAGCGCGGGGAAGTAGGCCCGGCAGTACGGACACTCCAGGTCGGCGTACCCGACCACCGTGAAGCGCGCATCGGCACGGCCATACAGCCAGGGAGGGCCAGCCGGTTTCGACGCTTCGGACCCGGCGACGGCCAGGGACACGGGGTCGGTCGCCGGATGCGGCACGCGCAGCAGCATCCACGAGGCAACCGCAATCGTCACCACGATCAGCAGGCCGACCCAGGGATGACAGCGGGCGAATGAAGGCATGCGCATCGTGTCGCTCCCGTCAGGCCAACGTGTCCAGCGCCAGCGGTTCGATGCCCCGCGCACGGTCGATCTTCTCGGCCACGCGGAAGGCGGCATCCAGCTCGCTGATGCCGTGCTGCTGCATCAACTGGAAGCGTTCGGCCTTCTCCTCGGGCTCGGTCATCGCCATCGCCAGGTAGAGGCTGGGCGGCACAGCGCGGAACAGCACTTCCATCGACTTGGACAGGATGACGCCCTCGCTGAACTTGCCGGCCTCCTTGCGTGCCGAGAGCATCAGCGCCTGCTGCGAAGCGTTGAGTTCGCGGAAGCGCGCGATCTTCTCGACTTCATCGGGTGGCATCGACAGGCAGATCCACCACTCGATCATGTTGAGCATGGGCTCGGCCGCTTTCGGCAAGTCGTCCAGGTTCTGCGTGGCGAGCCAGAACCAGGCGCCGAGCTTGCGCCACATCTTGGTGATCTTGACCACGTAGGGCGCGAGCAGGGGGTTCTTCGTGATGATGTGGCCTTCGTCCGTCACGTTGATGATCGGGCGGCCCAGGAACTGGTCGCGCTCGGCGATGTTGTTGACGGTGTTGATGAGCGAGATGTAGGCAATCGAGAGTTGGGCGTTGTAGCCCTCGCGCGCGAAGGTGGCCAGGTCCACGATGGTGATGTCCGCCTCGGGCCACGGCGTGCCGGACCGGTCGAACATCTCGCCGTCCACGCCCTGGCAGAACATGTCCATGGCGTCGGCCATCTCCAGCAGCCGTGCGCGCCGCATCTCCGGCAGCGTGGCATCGCGGGCGCGCTCGCGCAGCGCCTCGCGCACATCGCGGGTCAGTACCGTGCGCTTCTCCGCTACGCAGTGCTGTGCCGCATCGAGAATGCACTGGCGGATCAGGCTGCGGTCGGCGCGCGTCATGCGCGCTTCTTCCTTGTCCTCGCCGCCGGTGATCATCAGTCGTGCAGTGATCTCCAGCTCGCCGAGCACGTCGCGCTGCTCATCGCCTTCCACGACCATGCCGGCATCGGTCTGGTCTTCGTCGAGCGCATCGGCGTCCAGCGTCTGTACCTGGCTCGGCGTATCGACCAGGCGCCAGGCGTCGGCGAACGGCGCCAGACTGACGCCCGCGCCGGGCGCGAGCTTCACCCGATGCACGGTGAGGCCCAACCGTGCCGCGAAGTCGCCGAACAGGCCGAAGCTGTTGCCAGCCTCGACGATGAACAGGCGCGGCCGATAGATCGCCGTCACCTGGTTCAGGATGTTGTTGAGCGTCGCGCTCTTGCCCGAACCCGTGGGACCGAACAGGAACAGGTGCGCGTTCATCTGCCGGTCGAGGCGGTTCAACGGATCGAAGGTGATCGGACCGCCGCCGCGGTTGAAGAACGTGATGCCCGGATGCCCCGTGCCCTGACTGCGGCCCCAGACCGGCGCCAGGTTCGCCGCGTGTTGCGCGAACATGAGCTGGGTGTACCACTGGCGCTTGTCGGCAGCCGGGTCGAACACGCACGGCAGCCAGCGCAGATAGCTGTTCAGCGGCGCCACCTCGTCCTCTTCGCGTACCGGTTGCAGGCCGGCGTTGAGCATCACGTTGACGAGCTGCAGGCCGCGCGCATCGAGCTGGGCCAGATCGCGGCCACGCAGGTAGAACGCCAGCGCGCCACGGTAGAGCTTGTGCGCGCTGCCGATCAGGCCGCGCGCCTGCTGCACGTCCTGCCGGGCCTGCTCCGAGGCCAGGGTCTCGCCGACGGCCTTCCTGGCGAGGTGGTTGAGGTGCGCCTCCAGCACGTCCTGGGGCGTGGCGACCAGCGTCAGGCACATCATCGTGTCCTCGGGCATCTGGTCGAACAGCGCGTTCATCGCATCGCCGCCTTTGCGCGTCTCGCCCGTCAGATGGCCCGTCACGGGTGGCGTGCGCAGGCGATCCATCACGATCACCCGATGCGGCATGCCGTCGAAGAACCACAGGCCGTTGGGCACGTCCGAGCGGGGCTGGCCGAAGAACAGGCGCTGCGCGAAGTCGGTGCCGCTGGCGAGTTCGAGCTCGCCCTCCTCCCGCTCTTCCGGGTAGCGGGTCAGCGCGTAGAAGCGTTCGCGGTCTTCGGCAGTGGCGCCGAGCAGGGTCGGATTCGGGTTGAACCAGCGCAGCAGCCAGGCGTGGATGTCCGCCGGGCCGAGCCGTCGGGCTTTCACGCCGGCATTGGCCAACCCGCCGGCGAGGCGGTCGCAGATCGTGGTCAGCGCCTGCTCGGGCGACTGGCCGCGCCGCGGGGCCGGGGCTGCGGACGTGCGGCGGTAGACCACCATGCGCACGCGCCGCACCTGGCCGCGCCACGGCAGGCGCGTCACCGTGGTGTCCTCGAACAGGCCGCCCGGCTTGGCGATGGCCCGCAGGTGATGGGCGAAGAAGCGCAGGTAGAAGTCGCTGAACGCGCTGCCCTGCGCACGCGGCTGCAGATAGTTCGCCAGGGAGCGCAGATAGTTGTCCCAGTCGGCCTCGTCCTGGGCGTAGAGCTGCACCACCCAGGGGTTGTCGTCCAACTCGTCAAAGGAGTCCTGCAGGGCGTTCTCCAGCGCATCGCGCGCCTGCCACAGCCAGGCCATCTCGCGGCCCTCGGTGCCGACCGGCGCCAGTTCGAAGAAGGCCGCCACCGACTGGCCGTCTTCCAGCAACATGCACTTGCTGCCGGGCAGGTACTCAACCCAGGGCAGCAAGTCCGCGAACGACGGCGCGACGCCATAGAGCGCATCGTGGTCGTCCTGGGTGGCCGGCCTGCGCCGGCCCCGGCCGAGCGCGCTGCCCGGCTCGGCGACACCCTGTGCCGCCAGCGCCGTCACGTGCCGCGCCCAGGCATCATCGGTCGCATCCGCGGCGTCAACAGGCGATGCGTCGGACTTGCGTGACCACGGCAGCGACCAGGCCATCAGTAGTCCTCCACGCGCTCGCCCGGCATCGCGTACTGCACGCGCTGGTAGAGCGGGAACACCGTGCTGTAGCCGGGCACCGGCACCGGGTCGGTGCCCGCCAGGTGCGGGAATACGTACATCACCAGGTCGGGGTTCGGCAGGCGGTGGAACTGGCGGTGAATCTCGTTCTGCGCGGTACGGGTGTAGCGCGCCTGCACGCCGGGCGCCGCCTGCACATCGGCATCGGCCAGCGGCCGGCGCAGGCCCTGGCGCGCATCGAGCAGTTGCCGGGCGGCCTGGCCGCCGCCCGCGCTTCCGCCGGTCTCCTGATGCCAGATGTCGAGCATGGTGCTGTCGCCGTGCGGCAGCAGCTTCTCCTTGCTGGTAGCGCAGCCGCCGAGCAGGGTGGCCGCCAGCAGCACGGCGGCCGCGTCAATCCAGATCCGAGGCATGGGCTTCTCCGGTGCGGTGGTGAACCCGACGCCCCTTGGCGTCGTAGTCGATGTCGAGCGGCTGCTCCAGATGCACGGCCACCTTGGCGCCGGGCTGCACGTAGACCGCCGCGAAGGCCTGGCCGTAGAGCTTGTTGACCCAATCGGCCATGTCGCGCACGCCGCCCGCGAGGATGCGGCCCATCGCTTCGTTGCCGCTGATGCCGACGGTGCCCAGCGAGCCGTTGCTGTTGGCGACCACGGCCACGCTGCCGTTGTCGGACTTGATGAGCGAGGCCACGCCGGCGCCGGCTGCGGTGATGAGCGCCTGGCTGCCCAGGTACTGCTGGGCGTTGCTGCGTCGCTCGCCGCTGACGCACGGAATGCCGTAGGGGTCGCTGATCCAGCCCAGGCCGCCCTGGATGCTGGCGCCGTTGTGCCCCGAGTTGCCGCTGTTGCTGCCGCCCTTGCTGCGGTCCTCCGGCACCGTGCGGATGGTGCCGTCCTGGAACACGAACGTGACCGAGCGGATTTGCCCGCGCACGCACGAGAGCGTCCAGTCGCCCGAGGCCGTGCCGCTGACCACGGCGCCGGCCACGTCGGGGATGTCGATGCCGTTGGCCGTGAGGTTGTCCAGGCCGATCAACACCTTGAACGGGTACGGGTCGTTGACGGTTCCGTCGATCGGCACGCGCCCGATCAGCGCCGTCATGGCAATCGACCCCATGAGCGTTGAGTTCGACGGCACGGTGTAGACCGCCTTCGTGGATGCGCCCACGGCGCGGCTGCCGACGTCGGCGACGGATTCCACTGCGGCCGACAGGCTTTTCTGGGCCGGCCCGAAGCTCAGGGGAAAGCTCGGCTCCTTGTTGCCGTTCTTGGCGTCGACCTTGGCATCGTCTGGCTCGACCCACTGCGTGCCACTGGTGCCGCGGTTGAAGCGCTTGCCGTCACCCTCTTCCAGCCCCAGCCCGACGGGCAGGTCGGACGGGCCACCCTTGCCGGCAAGGCCGTCCAGTTGCCGCTGCAGATCCTGCAGCAGCCCCTGGGTCTGCTGCCTGTCGCTGGCCACCTGGGTGCGCTCCTGCTCCAGGCGGTTGCGCTCGCCTTCCAGCGCGCTCTGGATGCGTTGGTCGATCGCGCTTTCCCGCGCACGCAGGCGCTCGTTCTCGGCCTTGTGCTGCTTGTTGTCGCCGAGCGCGCTCTGCAGCTCGGTGCGCAACTGCTTCACCTGGGCCACCAGCGTGGCGACGGTATCGCGCGGCGTGTCGCCTGCGATGCCCAGGGCTTTCATCTCCTCGGGCGTGAGCGTACTGGCCGCGCCCTTGGGGGCGGGCTGGCCGCCGGGCGCGCCGGAGAACAGTTTGATGCCGACGAACACCAGCAGCAGCGCCATCGGGATCAGCAGCCACTTGAGCAGCGGATTACTCTTCATCGCGCGCTCCTCCGGTCGAGCCGGCCGCGGCGGCCGGCGGCAGGTTCGCGGTGGCGTCGATCGGGCTCAGCGCCGGCAGCAGCGACTCGGCCAGGCCGTGGCCGCGCGTGACCAGGTAGAGCACCGTGGTGTCGGACGGGGTACCGACCGGCCCCAGGTTCGGATGCTGGAAGGTCGCCGCCACGAAGTTCCCCTGCAGGGCGCGCGGGTCGAGGTCGAGCCAGCGCGCCGAGGTGTTGGTGAGTCGCACGGCCGTCACCCACTGGTCTTCCAGGCGCCACGCGGCCAGTGCTCGCGCGTGCACCGGCAGCGTCGGCAGCAAGGTGTCCAGCGCGAGGCCGCGGCGCAGGTTCACGCGCCCGATGCCGGCGACAGGCTCGACGGTGCGCAGCGGCGCGTACAGGCTCTGCGCGGCATGGCGCGTCAGCACGACCGGTACCGGCGTTTCGCGCCGGGGAAGGGATTTGTCTGCCGGCGCAATGGCCTGCTCGTCCGCGCCGCCTGCTTCACCGCCGCCGTAGCGCTTCGCGGGGGCTTCCGCTTCCACGATGCGCACCGGCTCCAGCGGCGCCTGGCCGTCCTTCGCCGGCTCGGCGGCGATGTCGAGCAGGATCAGCGCGCCGGATTCCACGTCCTGCAGTTGCAGCCGCGTGGGCGGAATCGGCTCGCTCGCCCGCAGGTAGATCGCGCCGCCGGCACTCTGCACGCGCAGGTGGTCGCCGACGCTGGCCGGCACGCCGACGCGCACATTGCGGTCGATGAAGACCACGCGCTCCTGACCGACCACCAGCGGCACCGGCAGGGGCAGGCGCTCCCAGCGCAGGATTTCCACGGCCTGGCTGGCCGGCACGACACCGAGGATCAGCAGGACGCCGGCCAGGGCCGACCAGTTAACGGGCTTCATGGGGAGTCTCCCTGCAGGTGGCCGGAGGCGTTGGCGGGCGCGCCGGCCTGGGTCGGCGTCGGCGGCGGTTCGATGCGCTGGGGTGCGCCGGCGTAGCAGTCCAGCGCCAGGCCGAAGGGGTTGCGCTCGGGGTCGGTGTCGAGCCGGACGACCTTGATGGGGTAGCGCACCAGGGCGCGCTTGACCTGCTCGGAGCCGTAGTATTCGTCCGCGCTCACGTCGAGCGTGACGATCCAATCGCGGTCGGAAACCACCTTGACGCGCGTGGCCGGAGCGTCGCCATAGCCGCGGCCGGGAATCTCGTAGATGCCGCGCACGCGCTGACGCAGCTCGCCACTGGCGCGCCGGTACTCGTAGTCCTGTTGCAGGAAGGCCCGGCAGCTCGGCGTCAGGTAGGCCGACAGCGCACGCAGGTTGCGCGGATAGTCCTCTTCGCCGTTCGTGGGCCAGCGCTGCATCTGCTGCCAGATGTAGAACGAGAAGGCATACACGCTCTCGGGCGGCACGTCCCACCACTTGCGCGTGCTGCCCGAGCGCAGGTCCGGCGGCACATGGATGGTGAGACTCTTCGGCGCACTCCACCAACCGAAGCCGAGCAGCAGCGCCACCACGAACAACGCGCCGGCCCCCAGACGCAACGTCTTCACGTGCGCCTGCAGGTGCGCAACCTCGTTCTTGAAACGGCTCACTGAACTACCCTCCTGTCGCTGACGCGACATCCTCCCCGAGGGAGGTTCGCGCGCCCTTCGGGCGGCCGTGCGGGCGCGCTCATGGCGCACCTCGATCGGCGTTGCGCCGGGTCGTCCAATAGCCCGAGCGGGTGATGAGGCGCTGGCCGCCCAGGAGCGCTGCCAGCGCCGGGTGCCGCAATGCCAGTCGCCACTGGAGCTGCCGGTAGAGCCAGGTGTCGGGCCGGCCGCGCTTCTGCGCGCGCAGGAAGCCGCCGCCGACGAAGACGCCCAGCGCGATACCGGCGACGATCAGCGTGGGCACCATGGCGATGCTGTGCGTGAGCCAGGCCAGCGGCAGGCCGAGCGCGAACCCGGCTGCGGCCGACAGGCCGGCGCAGATCCACAACTCGTCGGCGGTCAGCCCGCGCACGACCACCGGCTGGCGGTTCAGCCGATGCGGCAGGAAGGTCACCAGCGTGTCTTGCGGGGTCTCCGAAGGGACGGCCATCGCTTGCCGCCCTCACAGCACGCCGGTGGCCTTGGTGAGCAGCCAGATGCCGACCACCAGGAGGATCGCGCCCACGGCGACCGTCAGGCCGAACTGTCCCCAGGTGGCGCGGCCGGTGTGGATCTCCGAGTAGCGCGTGTAGGCGTGATAGCAGACGCCGACGAACATCGAGGCGACCACGAGCAGCGCGATCAGCAGCACGATGTCGTAGCCGTAGTTCTGCAAGGTCTGCAGGATGCCGCTGCCCTGGCCACGCGATGGGTCTTCCATGGTCGGCAGGCCCTGCGCGAAGGCCGACAGCGGCAGGCCCGCGAGCGCCAGCGGCAGCAGCGGTGCGGCGATGCGGAACGGAATGCGATGGGATGTCGTTGGAGTGTTCATGGCGTGTGGCCCTTCGTGACGGTCAGGAGAGGAGAAAGAAGGTCAGCACCAGGTACATCGCCACGAAGCGCACGACGACGGCGAGGAACTGACGTTCAGTGATGCGGTACTCGGCCCAGCCGACGTAGGCGGTGCGCATGGCCCACACGCCCCACAGCAGCAACACGGCGAACACGAAAGCGAGCACCACGGCAGAGACGGCCGAAGGCGCAAAGCCGCCGTTGGCCTGGAAGGCGGCGACCTGATCGGCAGAGGGCGTCATGGCGACGGCTCCTCGTCGTGGGCGCGGTCGCGGCGGACGTAATCGCCGGCCATCGGGACGGGATCGCGCGGCTGGGCGCGCTGGGGCACGAGGTAGTCCTGCAGGCCGGCGCGAACGCGCTTCAGGTCGGCGCGCAGCCGGGCGTAGTCGAAGTGGTAGCGGGCGCGTTCCTGCGGAGCGGTATGGGCGGCGTGCTCGGCGAGGCGGTCGATCAGGTCGAGTTGGCGGGCGAGCGCGGCGAGCTGCTCACGCTCCATGGCGAGGCTGTCGGCGGCGACGGCAGGCTGCAGCGCCGAGAACGACACAGCCAACACCACGGCAAGCGCAGGCCATGCGGATGTGCGGCGGTTGGTCTGTCCCATCGTGCCATTCCCCGTTGAAGCGGATGGCCAGATGCTGTGGCGCGCTCTCGCTTTGCGCCGCAGGAAATGGGAACTACGGCATGACCGGATTTGTTGGTCGCGCTGGCCAACATTCGCGCAATGCCTGGTGGATTTCTTGTTGGCTAGCGCCTACCACCCTTTGGTAGAATTGGGCAAACTTGGCAATCCAAAGTCACGAAAGACCAAACCAGATGGTTTTCAGATGAGTGAAGTCGAAAGCGAGATCCTCACGCTGGAGGAAGTCGCGGCCTACCTCAAAGCCGGCAAACGGACGGTCTATCGCCTTGCCCAGAAAGGAGAGATTCCGGCGTTCAAGCTTGGGGGAACCTGGCGCTTTCGCCGCTCGGAGCTGGATCGGTGGATCGCCGAAAGCATCAACAAGAAGAAGCCGGAGGCCGAGTGAGCGCGGACCATGCCAGCCGCCGAATCACGCTCGGGGAAGAACTAAGGGGAGGATCGCCGTTGACGACACAGCAGCTTCTGACGCCGCACCAGAGCCAGTACTTTGCTTGGCTGCTGACCAGGCGTGCAGCAGGCGACTCCGTGGAGTCGCTGGCTTCGACTTTGGTCGATTCGCAGGTCGATCTGAATCCCCATCAGGTCGAGGCCGCGCTCTTCGCTTGCCGCAACCCCCTCTCACGCGGCGTGATCCTCGCCGACGAGGTTGGTCTAGGCAAGACCATCGAAGCCGGCTTGGTCATCTCCCAACGCTGGGCGGAACGGCGGCGGAAGGTGCTCATCATCGTTCCAGCGAACCTGCGCAAGCAATGGCACCAAGAGCTGCAGGACAAGTTCGGCCTGCAAGGGCTGATCCTCGAAGCCAAAAGCTACAACGCGATCCGCAAACAGGAGCAGCGGAACCCGTTCCTGTTCGCCTCCGGTCCGATCATCTGTTCCTACCAGTTCGCGAAGGCCAAGGCTGACGATGTCAAGGGCATCGACTGGGACTTGGTCGTCCTCGACGAAGCGCATCGCCTGCGCAACGTCTACAAAACCAGCAACGTCATCGCCAAGACCCTCAAGGAGGCGTTGTCGCGCGTTCACTCCAAGGCGCTCCTGACCGCGACGCCGTTGCAGAACTCGCTGCTCGAACTCTATGGGCTGGTCAGCTTCATCGATGACCGCGTGTTCGGAGACCTTGATAGCTTCCGCTCGCAGTTCACCGGCAGAGAGCAATCCTTCAGCAGCCTGCGTGACCGGCTGGCGCCCATCTGCAAGCGCACCCTGCGCAAACAGGTTCAGCCCTACGTTTCGTACACAGCACGCAGGGCCATCGTCGAGGAGTTCACGCCATCGAGTGAAGAGCAGGAACTTTCCAGGCTCGTCGCCGATTATCTGCGCCGCCCCAACCTCAAGGCCCTGCCCGACGGGCAGCGCCAACTGATTTCACTCGTGCTGTGGAAGCTGCTTGCCTCCAGCACGCACGCGATTGCGGGTGCGCTGGAGACAATGGCCAAGCGCCTCCAGGGTGTGCTCGACAAAACCACCGAGGTTCCCGATCTGGCCGAGGAACTCGATGAGGACTACGAGTCGCTCGACGAAACCGCCGATGAGTGGAACGACCAAGGCTCAGACGTCGCAGCACCGAGCCGCTTGGAACGCGATGCCATCGCGGAGGAGATCGAGGAGCTTCGCCACTTCAAAACGCTGGCAACCAACATCCGGGACAACGCGAAGGGCAAGGCACTGTTCACCGCGCTGGATCGAGCCTTCGCCGAACTGGATCGGCTAGGCGCGCCCAGGAAGGCCATCATCTTCACCGAGTCCAAGCGCACGCAGGAATACCTCCTCAACTTGCTGGCCGACACGCCATACGGCGACGGCATCGTGCTCTTCAACGGCACCAATAGCGACCAGCGTGCGCAGGCGATCTACAAGGACTGGCTGAAGCGTCACGAAGGCACCGACCGCATCACCGGCTCCAAGACCGCCGACACCCGTGCGGCACTGGTCGAGCACTTCAAGGAGCGTGGCAAGGTCATGATTGCCACCGAGGCCGGAGCCGAAGGCATCAACCTCCAGTTCTGCTCGCTCGTCATCAACTACGACCTGCCGTGGAACCCGCAGCGCATCGAGCAGCGCATCGGGCGCTGCCACCGCTACGGTCAGAAGCACGACGTGGTGGTGGTCAACTTCGTCGACCGCAGCAATGAGGCCGATGCACGGGTGTACGAGCTGCTGTCGCAGAAGTTCCAGCTCTTCGAGGGCGTGTTTGGGGCTAGCGACGAAGTGCTGGGTGCCATCGGCTCCGGTGTCGATTTCGAGCGGCGTATCGCCGAGATCTACCAGAACTGCCGAGAGCCCGAGGAAATCAAGTCCAGCTTCGAGCAACTCCAGCTCGACCTCTCCGGCGAAATCAACGAGGCGATGGTCAAGACGCGCCAGGTACTGCTTGAGAACTTCGATGAGGAGGTGCAGGAGAAGCTGCGCATGCGGGCCGACGACAGCCGCAACGCGCGCAACCGCTTCGAGCGCATGCTGATGGACTTGACCCGCGCCGAACTGGTCCATTGCGCCGCGTTCGATGACGACGGCTTCGATCTCCGCCACATACCGACTGGAGTCGAGCACGGCGGCCTCGCGGGCATCGAGCTGGGGCGCTACGAATTGCCCCGCCGCTCCGGCGACGCGCATCTATACCGCATCAATCATCCGCTGGCGCGATGGGGCATCGAGCAGGCCAAGGCTCGCGCACTCAACGGGGCTCGTCTTGTGTTCGACTACAACGCCCACGGTGCAAAGATCAGCACGCTTGAAGCCTGGCGCGGCAAGGCCGGATGGCTCACCGTGAAGCTAATCTCGGTCGAGACACTCGGCAACCAGGAGCAACATCTGCTGGTTGCGGCGGGCACGACCGACGGCGTCGTGCTCGCGGAAGAAGACCCGGAAAAACTGCTGCGCCTGCCCGCGACCACGCAGGCGGCCAGTCTGTTCAACGCCCCTGATGCCACCCTGCTGGCCGACGTGGAAGCCCGCAAGACCGCACTCCTGCGCGACGTCAACGAGCGCAACCTCGGCTACTTCGAGCAGGAAGTCCAGAAGCTGGATGCCTGGGCGGACGACCTGAAGCTCGGTCTGGAGCAGGAGATCAAGGAGATCGACCGCGAGATCAAGGAGGTGCGCCGAACCGCCGCGACCTCGCCGACGCTGGAAGAAAAGTTGTCATGGCAGAAGAAGCAGCGCGAACTGGAGAGTAAGCGCAGCAAGCTGCGCCGCGAGTTGTTTGCCCGGCAGGACGAAGTCGAAGCGCAGCGCAATGACTTGATCAGCCAGCTTGAAGTGCAACTCCAACAGCAGGTCGAGGAGCGCACGCTGTTCACTGTCGAGTGGGAGCTGGTGTAATGACTAATCAAGTAGCACCGTTAGACCTGCGCATGACCAGGCCGCGGTTGAAGCGTGCCAAGAATTGAGGAGAGCGAGATATGGCTAGCGGAAAATTACTGCGGCAACTCATCAAATCGGGAACGCAAGGCGATGCTTCGGGCTTTCGCGCGGCGTCCGAGGCAGTGATCAAAGAGGAGCGCGAGAAGAACCATCATCTGCTCGCAAATGACCTTGAGCGTTTACTTTACGGCGATCAGGCAACGGTCGGGAAGAGTGCGCGGAAGCTGCAAAGTTTGCCCAGCGTGCCGACAAATAAAGACAACGGCCTTGCGCTACTAGAAGAGCGTGCCGTGATTCGAGAGGAGAAAGACATCATTCTCTCGGATGCTTCGCAGTCGGCACTCGATGAAATCCTGATGGAGCACAACCGGACGGACGTGCTTCGATCCTATGGCCTGCAACCCGCGCAGAAGCTGTTGTTTTGCGGGCCTCCCGGCTGCGGCAAGACGCTGGCCGCCGAAGTCATCGCGCATTCCCTGTCCATGCCGCTCATCCTCGTTCGGCTGGACTCGGTCATCTCGTCGTTTCTGGGAGAGACGGCCGCCAATTTGCGCAAAGTGTTCGATTACGTCGCAACGCATCCCGTGGTCGCATTGTTCGATGAATTCGACGCCCTGACCAAGGATCGTGGCGACAGCGCCGATCATGGTGAGCTCAAACGCTCCGTAAATGCCGTCTTGCAGATGATGGACGGTTATCGAGGCGAGAGCATCCTGATCGCCACCACCAACTACGAAACCTTATTGGACAAGGCGGTTTGGCGACGCTTCGATGAGGTTGTGCGCTTCGAGATGCCGAATCTGGAGCAGATCAAACGCTTGTTAGCTCTGAAACTCTCCGGTGTCCGCCGCAATTTCGAGCCCGACGATGGCCAGGTGGCATCCGTGTTCAAGGGCATGTCGCACGCCGACATCGAGCGGGTTCTTCGGCGCTCCGTCAAGGAAATGATCCTGTCCGGCCGGGAGTTCCTGGAGAAAAGCCACCTCGATACCGCGCTTGCCCGTGAGTATCGTCATAAGAGTTAAGGGATGGAGGGGGAGGCATGGCCTATGAACACTTGCGCTTGGAGCGAGAAGCGCCCTCAACGGAGCGCCATCCGAGGCGTCATCCGGGAATTCGCCCTCCTGCCGATCCGAGAGCGCATGGTGCCGCGTTAGCCGGGCGGCTCGACCAAGCGCGGCAACGTGCGATGGCAGAGGACGTCGGCGGGTTCGACGACCGTAAGCTGCTCAAGATTCGGCTGCGCGCGGGCGACAAGAGCGTGCCCGCCTTCGATGCCATTCCTGGCGTGGAGATTGTCAGCCAGGAAGATGAATCCATCGTGCTGGCATTCGCCACTGATGACGGCTTGAGCGAGTTCGAGAGCCGCCTGGCCACCCTTGCACGTGATGGCGTTGTTACACGCAAGGAACTGTTCTACGTCATCGAAGACTTCGACCACTGGACACCCCAGGACCGTACCGGCGCGGCCTTGCTTGAGCAAGGATTTCCAGCCGCGCCAACCTTCATGCTCGATGTCGAACTATGGCCCCAGGAGCGACAGGACAAGCGCCAGCAAATGGTGCGTGCCTTTCTCGACTGGTTGCATGCACAAGGCATTGAGCGGCTGGACGACATCCAGCAACCCTCGCTCGTCATGGTCCGTGTGCGCTGCAACGGTGCGCAGGCCGAGCAGATCTTGCACCATCGCGATGTGCGCACTGCCGACCTGCCGCCCCGCTTGGGTGTGGCCGTACAACTGCTTCATACCGACATCAACCAATTTCCTCCGATCGATCCCCCTTCTGACGATGCTCCGTCCATTGCCGTGCTGGATTCAGGCTTGACGCGCGGACATTCGTTGCTCGGCGCAGCGGTCGGCGACGCGCAGGGCTACCTCGCACCGCATCGCAGTGCGGATGACACCGATCCCCACTGGCACGGCACCTTCGTCGGCGGGCTTGCGTTGTACGGCGATGTCCATAGCGCTATTCAGCAAGGGCAGTTCGTCCCGCAGCTTCGCCTGTTCTCCGGCAAAGTGTTCGAAGACGACGGACAAGACCAAACTGAGTTCGTCGAAAAGGCGGTCGAGGAAGCCGTGCGCGAACTGCATGCGCAATACGGCTGCCGGGTCTTCAACCTAAGCTATGGCGACCTGAACAAGGTCTACGATGGCCGTCATGTGCGCGGGCTCGCCTACACGCTGGATCGGCTGACGCGTGAGCTGGGAGTCCTGTTCGTAGTACCAGCGGGCAATTTGTTGTCATCCCAGTTGCCAGCCGATACACGCGCGAGTTACCCGGACTACCTGTTCGAAGGCCACGCCCGCCTGCTGGACCCCGCCACATCGCTCAACGCGCTGACCGTTGGCGGCTTGAGCCTGAATGAGGCCACACGCAATGCACAGCGCCATCCCAACACGATTGAAGACCACGTGTTGGCACGGGCGGAGCAGCCGTTTCCATTGACTCGCAGCGGCCCTTCTGCCAGCGGCGCCATCAAGCCCGACGTGGTCGCGCATGCCGGCAACATCGCCTTGCGGCGCACTGGAGGTGGCACAGACCATGCCGGTCTGGGAGTGGTGTCGCTCAACGGCGGCTTTGCCTTGGGGCCGGCGTTCAAGGAAGACATCGGCACTAGCTACGCCGCCCCCCAAGTCGCCCACCAAGCCGCGCGGCTACTGGCCGAAGTGCCCGACGCTTCGCCCAGCCTGCTGCGCGCACTGATCGGCGCCCATGCCCGCTGGCCGCAAGCCTGCGAAGCGCTGTTGAACCCCGGCAACAATGCTGAAGGCCGCGACAAACTCCTGCGCCTCGTCGGGTATGGGCGCGTGGACGATGCGGCGCTGTTCCGCTCGCTTGATCACACCGTCACCCTGCTGGCCGAAGAGCGCGTCGGAAACGACCAGCACCACTTCTTCGAATTACCTCTACCAGACAGCTTCTGGGACGGTGGCCGCCGCACGCGTGAGGTGACCGTCGCGCTCGCCTACAGCCCTGCCGTGCGCACCACGCGGCTGGACTACCGAAGAGCCAAACTGTGGTTCCACCTGGTGACGGCTGGCAGCCTGGATGAGGTCACCCAAGCCTACCGGCGCAATCGGGAAGAAGGCATGGGCGAACGCGCCAACGGCCGCTGGCTACCCAACGACACCCGCAAGAACGGCACGTTGCAGGTCTCTCGATGGCGCTTCAAACAGGCGCTGGCCAACGGTCACAAGGTGTTCGTCGTGGTGACCCGGCAAGACAGCCTTTGGTCCGATGGGCGCGATGGGGACGAGCCCTATGCCGTCGCCGTGGTGCTGGCGGATCGGGAGCAGGCCAACGCTCAGCTCTACGCCCAGGTGCAAGCAGCGCTGCAAGCGCGTGCCCAGGCACGTGCGCGCGCTCGGATTGGCGGGAGGGCCTGATGCCGGCGCTCGAACCTCAGTACTTGGCCATCTTGAAGCAGGTGCTCGCCGCCCGCTTCGTGCCGTTCCTGCCGCCATTGCTCGGCAACGTCAATCCCGCCGATCACGCGGCGAAACAGCTTTCGCGGGCCTTCAGCGCCTTCGTCCTCCACAAACTGCTCGACATTACGCCGCAGGTGGCGGCCGCCTCGGTCGTGGATGATTTCAACGACAAGGGCATCGACGCGATCCACTACCACGCGCCGTCGGAGACTCTGTACCTGCTGCAAACCAAGTTGAAGGAGTCCGAGCAGTTCAAGCAGGAGGATGCGCTGCCGTTCTGCGAGGGCATTCGCCTGTTGCTCAAACAGGACTTCACCGCGTTCAACGGGAACGTCCTAAATCGGAAGGCTGATATCGAGGGCGCACTCGATGCGTGCAGCCACATCAAGCTGGTCGTGCCCTGCACCGGCGATGGTGTATCGCAAACGGCCCGCGACGCCTTGCAGGCGCTGCTCGACGACGAAGACCTCGACGAAGAGCGGCTGGTCAAACAGGTGGAATACTACACGGCAACCGAGATCGCCCGCGATCTGTTGGCGGAGCAGGCCTACCAACCCGTGCACACGGATATCGCGTTGCAGAAGCACGCGAAAGTCGAAAGCCCGCGAGCCACGTACTACGGTGTCGCGCGGCTGGCGGACTTGGTGGCCCTGCATCAGACGCACGGCAAGGCCCTGTACGAACGCAACATCCGCTACTTCCTCGGCAGCAGCAAGTCTGATGTTAACAAGGCCATCAAGACGACCTTGCATGACGCCCCGGCGGACTTCTTCTACCTGAACAATGGCGTCACGGCCGTCTGCGACCTGATCGAGCCGAAGGCTAACAAGAATGGCGCCAAGAAGTTCAAGGTGCGCGGCTTGTCCATCATCAACGGCGCGCAGACGGTGGCGTCGGCTGCCGAGTTCGTGCGCCAGCATCCGGGCAAGAGCATCGATGACGCCAAGGTGATGCTCACTTTGATTAAGGCATCGGCGGACGGCCAGTTTGGGAAGAGCGTGACCAAGGCTCGCAACCACCAGAACCCGGTGCAGACCGCGAACTTCGCCTCGCTGGACGAGAACCAGGAGCGGCTACGGCAGGAGATCGCCCACCTCAGCTTCGATTACCACTATCGCCCCGAGGCCCTCGCGACCGGCCCCAAGGCCATCACGCTCGATGAGGCTCTGCGGGCAATGGCCTCGCAACAGAACGACCCACGCTACGCCGTATGGCTCAAGAGCGAACCGGTGCGGCTCGCCAACCCCGACTCCACCGAGTACCAGGCGCTGTTCACTGCCGCGCTACCGGGCGTGACGCTGATCAATGCGGTCCTGTGCCACCGCGCCATCCGCGCCCTGGTGGTGGATTACGAGCAGAAGGCTCCAGCGCGCAGCCAGGAACGTCTGATCTACCGTCACGGCGTACACGTCATCACAGCCGTCATGATGAAGCGCCTGCGCAGCCGCATTGGCACGGCGGCCGTCATCGACCCGGCAGCGATTCCCGCGCTGATCAGCCAGCCGCTCGATCAGCTCCGGCAGCAGGCTTTCGACCTCGGCCAGCAACGACTCGTTCTTGAGGGGCCGCTGGCTTACTTCCGCAACCAGGGCAACGTCGCCGCCTTCCTGGCCGACCTGATGGAAGCACATTTTGCGCTGGGTGCCGATCCGGCCATAGCGCCACTACGCAATATTCAGAATGCAGCGGACGCGTATCCGCGCAAGCGCCTGATCGACTACTTGTCGAGCCGCGCGCCACAACTATGAGAGCGATGCCATGAGCAAACAAAAACTAGAACTTACCTGGATCGGGAAGGAGAAGCGGCCCAAGCTGGAGCCGCGCATCCTGCTCGAAGACCCCGAGAAGTCCTATCACGCCAAGCATCGCGTCTCCGACAACGACATCTTCGACAATCGGCTGATTTTTGGCGACAACCTATTAGCGCTCAAGGCGCTGGAGGCCGAGTTTGCGGGCAAGGTGAAGTGCGTGTTCATTGATCCTCCGTACAACACTGGAAGTGCGTTTGAGCACTACGACGATGGACTTGAACACTCAATTTGGCTGGGATTGATGCGAGACCGTCTTGAGATCATCAAACGCCTACTTTCCGCTGATGGCTCCTTATGGATAGCAATTGACGACAATGAAGGGCACTACTTGAAGGTGCTCTGCGACGAGGTTTTTGGGCGTCAGGCGTTTGTCTCGTCGATGGTGTGGGAGAACTTTTACGGGCGCAGCAATGCAGCGGCTGTCTCGCCAGCACACAACTACGTCCTGCTGTACTCGCCAATGGGGCAGGACTGGAAGAAGGTTCGAAACCTCCTCCCGCGAGGCGAAGAAGCTGCGAGCAAGTACAAGAACCCTGACAACGACCCACGTGGTGCGTGGCGACTGGGTCCGATCTTTGCAGCCGGCGAGAGGCACGAGGGGCTCATGTACACGATAACAACGCCTTCTGGGCGGTCGGTAAGCCCCCCCAAGGGAAGTCACTGGCGCATGCTGGAAGATGACTTCTGGAAGATGGTCAAGGAAGGCAGGATCGTGTTTGGTGAAAAGGGAGACAACAATCCAGCCGTCAAACTGTTTTTGCGTGAAGTTCAGGAAGGCTTGGTACCTCGGACTTGGTGGTCTCATTCAGAAGTCGGTCACTCGCAGGAAGCGAAGCGAGAGATTCAGGCGCTCTTCCCAGAAGATGTGCCTTTCGATACACCGAAGCCGGAACGTCTGCTCAGGCAGGTGATAACGATTGCCACCAATCCCGGCGACATCGTATTGGACTCCTTCGCCGGCTCCGGCACCACAGGAGCGGTGGCGCACAAAATGGGGCGCCGCTGGATCATGGTCGAACTAGGCGAGCACTGCCACACATGTGTCATCCCGCGACTCCGCAAGGTGATTGACGGTACAGATGAGGGAGGGGTCACCGAGAGCGTTGGTTGGCAGGGTGGCGGCGGGTTCCGCTATTACCGCCTTGCCCCCAGCCTGATCGTCAACGACCGCTGGGGCAACCCTGTTGTTAACCCGGAGTACAACGCCGCGATGCTGGCCGAGGCCCTGGCGAAGCTGGAAGGCTTCACCTACGCACCCTCGGAGACGCGCTGGTGGCAGCACGGCCACTCCAGCGAGCGCGATTTCATCTGTGTCACCACTCAAAACCTGTCCGCCGAGCAGTTGCAGGCTTTGTCCGATGAAGTTGGCCCCGAGCAGAGCCTGCTGGTGTGCTGTTCGGCCTTCCGCGGCGTAACGGCCGCCAGGGCATCCGAGCGTTGGCCGAACCTGACACTGAAGAAGATTCCCAGGATGGTGCTGGCCCGCTGTGAGTGGGGCCAGGACGACTACAGCCTGAACGTGGCCAATCTGCCGATGGCGCAGCTTGCGAAGGCCGAGCCTGCGGCCACGGTCGATAACAGCAAGAAGATCAAGAACAAGAATGCGGCCCTCGCCAACGCGGGACAGGGCGGCCTGTTTGGGGGGAACGAATAATGAGCACCCGCGTCCTGCACGCCGTTACCGGTCGTCTGTCTCTTCGTCCGCCGCAAGCCGAGTCCCTTATCAAGCTCGCTCGCGCGCTTGATGCTGCGCCCGAGCTATTGGGTCACGAGCGTGATGTCTCGGCCATTCTGTCCACGTTGAAGGCCGAGTTCAGCACGCTGGAGGACTTCGAGCGCGAGTTCCCGTCGCTGTGTTTCGCGCTGGCCACGGGCGTGGGCAAGACGCGCCTAATGGGAGCCTTTATCGCCTACTTGCATCTAGCGCACGGCATCAACAACTTCTTCGTGCTCGCACCCAACCTGACGATCTACAACAAGCTCATCACGGACTTTACGCGCAACACGCCGAAGTACGTGTTCAAGGGGATCGCCGAATTCGCGCAGCAACCGCCGCTGATCATCACCGGCGACAACTACGACCAGACCGGTGCAGCGGTAGACGATCAATCGATGGGCTTCGCCCACGACGTGCGCATCAACATCTTCAACATTTCCAAGATCAACTCCGAGGTACGCGGCGGCAAGGAGCCGCGCATCAAGCGGATGAAGGAAGTGCTGGGCGACAGCTACTTCAACCATCTGGCCAACCTGTCTGACCTGGTGCTGCTGATGGACGAGTCGCACCGCTACCGGGCCAGCGCCGGCGTGCGCGCCATCAACGAACTCAAGCCGCTGTTCGGTCTGGAAGTGACGGCGACACCGTTCGTCGAGTCCAGCCGTGGGCCGGTGCCGTTCAAGAACGTGGTGATCGACTACCCGCTGGCGCGGGCGATGGAGGATGGCTTCGTCAAGGAGCCGGCCGTGGTCACCCAGCGCAACTTCGACGCCAAGGCTCACACGCCCGAGGAGATCGAGAAGACCAAGCTGGAAGACGGCGTGCGCCTGCACGAGACGACCAAAGTCGAGCTGCTCACCTACGCCCGCGAGAACGGCGTCAAGCCGGTCAAGCCCTTCATGCTCGTCATCGCCCGCGATACCACGCACGCGGGGCAACTCTTGGCGCTTCTGGAGTCGGAAGCCTTCTACGAGGGGCGTTACCAGGGCAAGGTGATCCAGGTCGATTCCAGCCGTACCGGCGCGGAGGAAGAAGAGATGATCACGCGCCTGCTAGCCGTGGAGAGCGTGGACGAGCCGACCGAGATCGTGATTCACGTCAACATGCTCAAGGAGGGCTGGGACGTAACCAACCTCTATACCATCGTGCCGCTGCGCGCCGCCAATGCCCGCACGTTGATCGAACAGTCCATCGGGCGTGGCCTGCGACTGCCCTACGGCAAACGCACGGGCGTCGCGTCGGTGGATCGCTTGAACATCGTCGCGCACGACAAGTTCCAGGAGATCATCGACGAGGCCAACCGCGGCGACTCGCCGATTCGCCTGAAGCAGGTCATCCTCGATGCGCCGAGCGCCGACGACAAGAAGGTCAGCGTGCAGGTCGAGTCCGGGGCAGCGGCGCGTCTCGGTTTGACGGAAGCACCGGTCGTGATCACAGGGGTTTCAGCCACTGACAGTGGAGCGGAAGTCCCCGCGCCCAAACCGGTGTTCACCACGGAGGCGGAGAAGCAGGCCGCGCGCGTGGTCATGGACGTCATCGGCAAGTACGAGGTCAAGCGCGATCTGGTGCCCACCAGCAGCGCGCTGCTGAAACCAGAAGTGCAGAAGGAAATCCTCGCGGAAGTGGCAGAACGGTTGAAGCCGCTGCAAGGCGAATTGCTGGCGGGCGTGGATGAATCAGTCCCCGCACTTGACTTGTCCGCCGTGGTGGCGAAGACCACCGAGATCGTGGTGCAGCAGACCATCGACATCCCGCGCATCGCGGTGGTACCGACTGGCGAGGTCACGACGGGCTTCCACGCCTTCAAGCTGGATGTGAGCCAGCTTCATCTCCAGCCAGGCCAACGCGAGATCGTCGGGCAGATGCTGCGCACCAACGAGCAGTTCACCCTGGCCGCCGAGGTCGGACTCAAGGAGCAGCGCCCGGAGGACTACATCGTCCACGCGCTGGTGGACTTCGATGACATCGACTACTTCACCCACGCCGACCTCCTCTACGACCTCGCAGGCCAGATGGTGCAGCACCTGCGCAGTTATCTGTCCGAGGACGAAGCCATCAGCGTCCTCGATCGTGACCGCCGCTTGATCGCACGGGAAATCCACGCGCAGATGACGGCCCACTTCTGGGAAGAGGCGACGGAGTACGAGGTGCAGGTCAGTCGCGGTTTCACCGAACTCAGGCCTTGCAACTGCACCGCTACGGCAGGCCAGACGGCCCACCACTTCCGGGAGACCGTGACCGAGACCAGTCGCATCAAGCAGATGCTCTTCGGTGGCTTCGCGCGTTGTCTGTATCCGCTGCAGAAGTTCGACTCGGATACCGAGCGGCGCTTCGCCATCATCCTGGAGCGCGACGCCTTGAAGTGGTTCAAGCCCGCGAAGGGGCAGTTCCAGATCTACTACAAGCTCGGCACCGAGCAGCCGGAATACATCCCCGACTTCGTCGCCGAGACGGACGCGATCATCTTCATAGTGGAGACCAAGGCGCGCGCCGACATCAACACGCAGGAGGTTCAGGCCAAGGCCGCTGCCGCCATGCGCTGGTGCAAGCACGCATCTGATCACGCGGCGAGCGTAGGCACCAAGCCCTGGAAGTACCTGCTGGTGCCCCATGACGAAGTCAGCGAGTCGAAACGGCTCGCGGATTACCTGCGCTTTGAGGTCAAGGCGTAATTGAGTTGCCCTCGATCGACTTCGATGAGCAAGAGCGATTCCGGCAAGGCACCCAGGCGGCGGGAAATCGCCGCTTCACGGGCATGATGAACCGGCAGGGAAGAGGAACAAGAAATGCAGAAGCCCGCCGCACAGCAGAAGACCGTCCTGGATACGATTCTGGACTGGTCAAAGGATCGTCCACTCTGGCAGCGTGATGCCCTGCGCCGCATCATCGCAAACGGCCGTCTGACGGACGCCGATATCGGCGAACTCGTGGACCTTTGCAAACAGGGCAAAGGTGCCCCCGTAGGCGCGCTGAAAGCGGTACCGCTGGAGAAGGCCCACCTTCCGGCCAACCCCGGTCAGACCGCCGCGGTATCGCTTCTGTCGATCGCCGACGTGACCGGCGTGAACAACCTTGCCGCCGGCCAAACCCTCGGCTTCGAGCCGAATGGAATCACGATCATCTACGGCGACAACGGTGCGGGCAAGTCCGGCTACGCACGAATCCTGAAGCGCGCATGTCGTGCAAGGCATGCCGGAAAGATCGAACCCAATGTGTATGCCGATCAGCCCCCGAAGCGCGTCGGCGCGAACATCACGTACGGGGTCGGCGGTGTGCCGCAGCCGGTCGAACAGTGGCAGAACGGCGTGAATCCGCATGCAACGCTGTCAGCGGTGAGCGTGTTCGATAGCGACTGCGCCTCAGTGCATATCCGCGAGAAGAACGAAGTCGCATTCCGCCCCTTTGGCCTGGACGTACCGGATGAGCTTGCTGCAGCCTGCCAGGCGGTGAAGGATGCCCTCGCAGCTGAGCAGAAGCAGCTTGAGAAGGCCCGCAATCCGATCTTTGCGGCGCCGACCTGGAAGGCCACCACGGCCGTGGGGAAGGCGCTTGCCGCGCTGAACGCCAACACAGACGCAAAGAAGATCGAAGCCCTGGCGGCGCTCTCGGCAGACGAAAGCGCCCGTCTTGAGCGTCTGCGGGAAGACCTGTCGAAGAATCCGACCAAGGCGGCGGCGGAACAGACCGTCAAAGCCGACAACGTCATGCGGCTGATTACCGTGGTGAACAGCGTTGCAGCCAGAACCACCGATGAGGACCTGCTGGCAGCCGCTGCCCTCGCGAGGGACGCACGGTCGAAACGGGACGCTGCACGTCTTGCCGCGGAGAAGGCCTTCACGGGCGAACCCCTTGCCGGCGTCGGCGGCGAGACGTGGCGGGCGCTTTGGGATTCCGCCCGACGCTACTCGACGGAGATCGCATACCCCGGACAGCCGTTCCCGCCGTCGGCCGAAGACGCGCATTGCATGCTTTGCCAGCAGCCATTGGAAGCTGAGGCACGTGCACGGATGGCACGCTTCGAGGATTTCATCCAGAAGGACACGGAACAGCTGGCACGCGAGGCAGAGAAGGCAGCTCAGACCGCACGGCAGACCATAGCTGCCGGGGCAATCGGCACGCGGGCGGTGAAGGCCAGTCTTGACGAGCTGGGCCTCCAGAATGAGGTGCTGCAGCAGCAGACGCGCCGCTTCATCGCCGCAGCCCGGCTGCGGCGCCACGTTCTGCTCAAAGCCCTGGGCGGAAACGGCGAGGTACAGCTTCCGCCCGTTCCACTGTCGCCGCTGCCTGATCTCGGCCAGCTTCAGACCACGATCCGCAACTACGCCGCCGAGCTGCGCAAGTCGGCTGACGCGGATGAACGCAAGAAGCTCGAAGCCGATTTCGCCGAGCTGAGCGACCGGGCGCTGCTCGCCGGCATGCTGCCGGTCGTCACTGACGAAATCCAGCGGCTGAAGACCATCCGGTTTCTGACCGAGTGTGCGGGCGACACGGCGACGAACACCATCACCAAGATGGGCAACGACATTGCCGACACCGTGATTACGCCCCGGCTGCGCGACAGATTTCAGGAAGAGATCGTCAGGCTTGCGGCCTCGAAGGTTCGCGTCGAAATCGTGCGCTCCGGCGGCAAGTACGGTTCACCGCAGTATCAGGTGCGCCTCTTCGCCAAGCCGGATGCCAAGGTCCACGAAATCCTGAGCGAAGGAGAAAAGACCTGCGTGGCGCTGGCCGCCTTCATGACCGAGCTTGCCACCGCGATGCACCGCTCGGCTCTGGTCTTCGATGACCCGGTGTCCTCGTTGGACCATCGCTGGCGTGGGCAGGTGGCCAAGCGTCTCGTGGAAGAAGCGGAGAACCGTCAGGTCATCGTCTTCACGCATGATCTGGTGTTCGTGAACGATCTGAACGACCACGCGACGAAGACCGGACGGCCAGTGCGGCTCACGACGCTCAGTCGTGCCGCCGCGGGAGCCGGTATGGTGGCCGACGGCCTGCCCTGGAAGGCCCAGAGCGTCGAAGATCGCATCGACAAGCTGGAGAAGGCGGCACGTGCGGCAAAGCTGCTGCATGACAACAACCAAGAAGACGAGTACGCGGTCGAGGTGGCAAAGCTCTACAACGCGTTGCGCGCCACATGGGAGCGCGGCCTGGAGGACATCGCTTTCGTCCGCGTTGTTCAACGCCACAGGGACTACATCAACGCCAAGGACCTGAAGAAGGTCAGTGCGCTCACCGAGGCTGACTGCGATGCTTTCGCCGCCGGATTCAAGAGGTGCTGCGACATTGTCGACGCACACGATCCATCCAGCGGCAGGAATGCCGCGCCGCCACCACCTACTGATCTCTTTCAGGACATCCAGGCTTTGAAGGACTGGGCCGCGTCTCTGCGAGACAGGCAGAAGAAGATTGCTTGAAACGTGTTTGTTCGCGCCAATGCTGACGTTCTTGACGAAGCAGAGAACCGAAACTATGGCATCGTTTATCTGGCGCAGGGCTGCAGCTACAGGTACTTCTTGAACGTTGCCGCCGCAATGCATACCGCCACGCCGAGCAGTGCGGCGCTGGGCAGAAGGATCAGCAGCGGGTTCACGCTGACCGGCAGTGCCAGGTAAGCTACCCACGGCAGCACGGCCAGCGGGATCAGGCTGGCCCTGGCGCGGTGATAGATGAACCCCGACTCGCGTCCCGCGCCGAAGCGGCGGATGTCCCGGCGCACCAGGCCGTCGACCAGCCCGACGAAGGCGGCCATCAGGAACAGCGGCAGGGTCAGGCACAGCACCAGCAGCCGCACGAGGAAGACCAGCGTCGTATAGGCCGCCGCGATCAGGTAGCTCTCCACGTTCACATAGACCAAGCCGATGTAGTAGCGGAAATCCTTGGTCGGACGATGGCTGCCGGCGCTGGCCTGCGCCGAGGCGTCGCGTATCCAGTCCAGCAGACCGCTTTTCACGAACAGCCAGTCGTAGCCCTGCTCGACCAGCCGGTGCGCGGTGCGCCCCGGCTCCTGCACCAGCGCGCTGCGGGTGAAATGCGTGGAAAGCTGATCCAGCTCGTAGTGCAGCATGCCCTGCGCGTGGCGCCAGCCCTGCTCGGGCCAGAAGAAGTGCATGCCGACGCATTCGATCAGGATGCACAGCAGCAGCGCGCCGCACAGCACGCCGAAGAAGCGGAACGGCAGCGTGACCAGGCTGGCGATCAGGCCTTGCTGTCGTTGCTGCTGGCGCTGTGCCGCGACGGCCGGATCGCTCATGCTTCGGCCTCTTCAGCCGCGGCCATCTGCTTGAAGTCGTCCAGCAGGTCGTCGGGCAGCGCCTTGTCCTGCAAGCCGGGGACGCCCTGGTTCTCCCACCAGTCTCCTGCCTCGACGTAGTGTTGCCGCATGTAGCCGGCCAGCTCCTGGAGATCCCTCGGCATGGCTTCGTCGGGGTCGGGTGCCGGCAGCGGCATGCGGACTTTCCAAAGGTTGCCGCCCTCGATCAGCGCGAAGCATTGTCCCTTGGGTAGGGCCACCACATGCGCCGGCTCGATCAACGGCACGCTGTTGCTGCTGATGCGGTCCTGGGTGTTGGAGGTGAACGCGGTATTGCCGTGCGGGTCGGAGCTGTCGGTGGCGCCGCTCATAAGTGCCGTGGCATACACCTCGACCTTGGGCAGTTGTCGCGTCAGCAGCTCGGCAGTGGCGGTCTCGCGCACGCGCAGCATGAACAGGTTGTTGAAGTTGCCGACCACCTGGCCGGCCTTGGCACGGTTGCCGATGCGCGCCTCGATGTCGCTCAAGGTCTGCGTGTAGGCCGTCACCTGCACGCCGGCACCGCCGCCCTTGTTGACCATCGGAATGAACTCGTCGCCCATGAGTTCATTGAATTCGTCGGCGTGGACGTTGATCGGAATCTTGGTGCCCGCCGCTGCGCCGGGTAGCCCGTCGTCGATGCCGAACTTGTAGATGTGACCGGCGACCGAGACCAGATCGCTGAACATCGAGTTGCCCACCGCCGCCGCGACCTCGGCGTCGGACAGCGCATCCAGCCCCACGTAGACCACCGCGCGTTTGCGGATGACCTGCATCCAGTCGAAGATCGGTCGCGGGTCGGACAGGTCGGAATAGTTCGGTGCGAGCAGTTGCGCGATCTTGCCGGTGGTGAGCTTCTCCAGCAGCGGCAGCAGCGAAGCGACGATCTTGTCGAAGTACGTCCGGTCGTAGCGCACGGCGCTGCGCAGACCGTCGAGCACGGGGTCATAGACGCGCACTTGGGACAGGTACTGTTCGAGGGCCACCACGCGCTTCTCGCGCCCGATCATGTTGCGCGGGATGTTCTTGTCGTTCAGCTTCGCTTCGAGCTGGACGATGACCTCCCAGGCCTTAGGCTCGCTTTTGGCGAAGTAGTGCTGGGCGTACTCGATGAACAGCGCGTCGATGTTGATGACGTGGCGCTGGATCAGCAGGTAGTCCGGCCGCTGCCCCAGCTCGACCAGGGCGCGGGCGATGATGTTGACGAAGCGCCAGGCGAATTCGCGGAACGCGGCGCTGTTGCCTTCGCCCGAGAGCTGTCCGGCGATGCGCGTGGCCACCTCGGAGATCCGCCCGAACCGGCCCACAGCGTTGTAGCGTGCTGAGATGTCGGGCCAGCCCAGATGAAACACGTAGAACTCGCCTTCGCGCCCGGCGCGCTTGGCCTCGACGTACATGCGCTTCAACAGGTCCGCATCGCCCTTGGGGTCGAAGACGATCACCACCTCGTGCTCGCCGCGGACCTTGCGGCGGATGTCCTGGGTGATGAACAGCTCGGCCAGCCGCGTCTTGCCCACGCGCGTGGTGCCCAGCACCAGGGAGTGGCCGACGCGCTCGCCCAGCGGCAGCGTGACGTCGACCTCATGCGGCTCGATGCCGTGCAGGCGCGGCAGCCCGCCGACCGGCGGCAGCGGCCGCGCCGGGTTGAGCGGGCTGTCCCAGGCCAGCGCGCGCGCCAGCGTCGAGACGGGAAACGGCGCGAACTCTAGCCGCTCCTCCAGCCGCCGGGCGGCCCGGTAGATCGCCGTCGGCTCGACATAGCGGCGGAACTCCGGCCGGTAGGTCTGCATCAGCCGGTGTGTGTGCCGCTGCTCCCAGCGAAAACCCCGGCCGACGAACAGCCGTTGCTGACTCACCGGCACGTCGCGGCTGGTCATCACGTAGCGCGGCAGACGGCGGATGTTGCGGCGATAGCGCAGGATCGCCCAGGCATCGCGCAGGCGAATCGCGCCGAAGGTCAGGAAGGCAAGCGCCGCGCCCAGGCCGAGCAGCGGGTTCAGCGCGAGCGACCACGGTGCCACCAGGCACAGAATCGCGGCGCCGGTGCAGACCGCCACGGTATAAAGCTCCACCGCTGGCCGCAGCAGAACCTCGACCGCATGCGGTTGGGCCATTTGCGCACCTACTGCTCGACGCCGGTGGACGTGATGAGCACCGGGTAGTGGCGCAGGCCCAGGCGCTGGGCCAGGTCGTCGCCGGAGGCCGGCGAGAGGGTCAGGCCGGGCGCCAGCCTGCGCAGCGCCGTCAGCGCGGCCATCGACTCCACGTTGACCACCAGGCCCACGGCCTGCAGCTCGCGCAGCGCGGCCTGCCGCTGCCGCAGCCAGGCGCGCGAACGCTCGTCGTCGCCGATCAGGAACAGCGCCGTCAGGCCCGGCGCCCGGATGACGCGGCGCTGCACCTCGCCCGGCGACAGTTGCGTCGAGCGCACCGGCAGCATGGCGGCTTCGGCGTCGGCCGCGTTGCCCACGCGAGGGGCCGGCATCGAGGCCGGCGGTGCGGCCTGATCCGGCTGAGGATTCAGCGACTGGTAGTACGGCAGCGCGGAGGTGCCGCCGCGGTCTTCGACGATGATCAGCGGCGCAGAGACGGTCTGGGCGAAGACGGCGGTCGTGGACAGCAGCCCGATGGCGGCGATGAGGACGATGTGGTTCATGGCGTGGTGGCCTGGAGGGTTGGAACGGGAACGCCGGGGTCGAGCACGCGGGTCAGGTGCCGATGCACACTGCGCCGGTAGCGCGCCGCGGGTGCCCCGCCGGCGGGCCGGTGGTAGCGGCCGATGGCAAGCAGCCAGTCCTCGCCCGGTGTGTGCTGTTCGCGCAGGATTTCCGCAGCGATGGCGAGGTTGCGGTACGGGTCCAGCAGCTCGCAGGGCTGCGTGTAGCGATGCGTGTGGTAGCCGAGATTGACCTGGCCGAGGCCGGCGTCAATGCGATTGGCCGGCGTGTGGGCGAGCGCACGGTGCAGCCCCGCGCAGGCCTCGGCGCGGGTGGCATAGCGCTGCGGCGTGCCGGCGACGTTGAGCGTCCACGGCCAGGGGATCAGACGCCCGCGCAGCATGGCGCCGCTCTCCTGCAAGGCCACCGCGTACAGCACCGCCGCCGGCACGTCTGCGCGATGCGCCGCCAGTCGATAGGCCGGCGGCGGCACTTCCCGCGCTAGGGCGGCCATCGCCCAGCCGCCGGTGGCGAGCAGCAGCACAGCGCTGGCGCAGCGGATGACGACGCGGGACGGCCGACGCTCCCGGCCCGGAGTACCTATTGCCGCTGCCATTGGCCGTTCACCTCGCGCACCACGGCCGGCAGCTCGCCGGGCAGGCCGAGCGACAGCCAGCGCCCCGCATCGTGGTTGAGCGTGATGGTGCGGGCGCGCACCCTGGCCGGGTCGATGCCCGCCTGGGTGGCCCACTGCCGGATGCGCGCGTCGTCCTGACGGCTGCCGACCATGTAGAGATCGAAGTCCGTGCCGGCCGCCTGCAATTGCTGCACGCGCTGCGCGCACGGTGCGCAGTCGGCCTTGACGAAGACCGCCAGGCGCCCGGAGCCGGTGTTGCCGGCACCCTGCGCCTTGGCGCCGGGCAGGCTCACGCGCGGCTGGCCGGGAAACAGGCGCTGCCACGCCGCGTCGTAGGCCCGCTGGTAGGCCAGCGTCTTGCCGACGCGCCGGGCCTCGGCCTGCACCTGCAGCTCGGCGTAGCGCCTGCGCTCCTCCTCGCTGCGGGCCTCGATGCCCAGCGTCGTGAGCGGATCGAGCTGGGGCGAATAGACCCCGAGCGGCCCCTGCATCAGTTGCCGGTAACGCGCCCACTCCTCGGAGCGAAGCCCCCACTCCCGCGCCTGCCTCTCGTCGAGCGCGGCATCAGCGCCCGGCTGCACTTGAACGGGCACCATGCGCGAGTTCGTCACCGGGGCCGGTTGGGCGGATGCGCCGAAAGTGGCGAACAGGACGACGGCAGCGAGCAACGGCCGCAGGTTCATGGCGACCTCCTACGGCACCGCAACGCGCTGCGTCTGGCCGTTCACCTGGAACACGCCCGCCTGCGCCTCGATGGACTGCAGTTGCCAGCCGCCCGCGGCGTCGCCCTCGCGCAGCAGCCGGGCGCCCGCGAGCGAGGCCGCGGCGGTGGAGGTGATCGACAGAAAGCGCTCGCCTCCCCGCAGCTCCACGCCGAGCACCCGGAACGGCGGCTCCGGCACCTTGGGCTTCGTCGCAACCGGAGTGCGCGGGCGAGCGGCGGATGCCACCTGCCGGGTTTTCTCCAGGCGGGTTTCGATTGCGTTCACGCGCGCCAGCAGCGTCTGCAGGTCGACGGCCAAGGCCCTCGCCTCATCGGCCTCTTCGAGGCGCGTCATCCGTTCGTCCAGCGCCTGCCGCGCGTTGGCGAATTCGGCCTGGCTGATCGGCACCGGCCGGCGCTTGTCCGCATTGGCCTGGTGTTCGAGATCGGCCACGCGCAGGCCCAGCGCCTTGACCTGCGCATCCTGTGCGCTGCTCTGGGTCTGTTCGGCGAGCCGAGACAGGCCGACGCTGTTGATGAGTGCCACGGCACTGATGAGCAGCAGCCAGAAGGCCGCGGCGATCTTGAGCCAGCGCGTGCGGGAATTGCGCTCGGATGGCGCCTGGGGAAAGGTCATGGCTGCATCTCCTCGGGCCGGTCGGCGTCCGGCGCGGGCGTGGCGGTGCCGGGCGGGTTGGCGGAAAGGAAGGTGGGAGCACCGTGCCGGCTGAAGCAGACCTGGCGGGTCAAGTCATCGACCGACAGCTCCCAGGCCGGGCCGGCAAGGGTCAGCAAGGCATCGCGCAGCATCAGCGGACCCAGGCGCAGGTGTGCGGCAGGCAGCGGCAGCGCGTAGAGCGTGGCGGCTTCGGTCGCATCGCAGAGCCGGTAGCCGGAGCGCAGCAACACGTGGCGCATGGCATCGCCCACAGTTGCGTCCGCCGTGGTGGGGATGGAGATGTCGATGACCTGCTGCAGCAGGTCACGCTGCGCGGCGTCGGGTACCAGCTCGATCAGCGTGTAGCGGCCGTAGCGGGCGATCAGGATCAGGCCCGGAGCAGGCTCGTCCGCAGGGCTTTCGATGATCCCTGCCTGTCCTTGCGGCTGTTCCGTGGTGGCGCAGCCGGCCGCCAACATAGCCCCAGCCGAAAGTAGACCGACAGTAGCCAGTCGGTGAACAATGGGGTGGAAAGGTGAAGATCGATGCATGATTCGGCTCCTGTAGCGGAGCCGACACCTTCGATGCGTGAGAAGTCGAAGGCAGCAAAGAAAGGGAACCGGCGCTCAACCATCTTCTTTCTAACCAACCAGATGATGCGCGCTATTTAATGATTAGCAATAGATGACGATTTGAGGCAGCCAGAGTGGATTGCCTACTTGAATCAGCCTCTTTCTTTGACTGCAATATAGCTTTCGGGCTATATTTCTCCGGCCGAGCTGGAGTCGATTGCATGGCTGGGTCGTGGCGGTTCTGTATCGCTGGTACCTCGATTCTGAATATGGGGAAATTTGATGGCTTTTACTCGTAACCGCGGATCAGGCGATCCGAACGAGCCGCCCAAGCCTATGGTTTCGCACGAGGTCGAAGGTTTGCGAGAGTTGCGGCAACTCGCCGGCAAGGGGCAAGCCGACATCGCATCTGCTCTGAACATCAAACAGCCATCGGTATCCAAGATCGAGAAGCAAACCGACATGTATCTCTCGACGTTACGCAGCTATGTCGAAGCCATCGGGGGGGAGCTGGAATTGACTGTCAAGCTGCCAGAACGGCCGGTGCTGCGCATCCATCATCTCGGTACAGTTTCGGCTGTCATGGCGGCAAAGCTGTCGACCCGGAGAAAAAATGACGAATCGTCGCCAAGGCGGCGCCATGGATGAACTGCAGCGATCCATCTACGTCGATCGGTTCCGTTTGGCGTTCCATACCCAGAAGGGTACCGCTTTTCAGGACTGGTTCGTGCGTCTGGCGGGCTACGCCTTCGGCCCCGATTTCGAGGAGGTTCGCCCCTATGGTCTTTATGGGGATCTGAAATGCGATGGACTTCGGATTAGCACGGGCTCGGTGTTCCAGTGCTATGCGCCCGAGGCGATGAAGGAAACCGAGCTTATCGCGAAGATCAATGGGGATTTCCATGGCGCCCGCGTGCATTGGGCCGACAACATGCAGGAATGGGTGCTCGTCCACAATGATGGCCGTGGCCTGCCGCCTAACGCCGTTCAGCATCTCGATGGCCTTCGCAATGCCTACGCGCCGCTCAAGATCGCGACTTGGTCCGAGCCAGAACTGCTCACGCTCGCCATGGGCCTTGATCTGTCTGCCCTTCAGGCCCTCTTTGGCCCCGCCGCCTCAATCGCCATTGTGGACCGGCTTGTCATGTCTGATCTGGTGCCAATTATCGAGGCGCTTCAACGGCAGGAACCTAATCCGGGTGATCCACCCCTGACACCGCCCTCGTCAGAGAAGCTGGAGAAGAATGCGCTCTCGGATGAGTCCGGTCTCTTTCTGCGAATTGGTCGTCGCAAATCTGCGCTCGCCGATGCCTTCTTCCGCAAGAGCCCGCGCCCCGATCTCGGTGAGCGCATCGCCGAAGCCTTCCGTCTGCGTTATGCGGAGTTGAAGGCGCTTGACCTGCCGGCCGACACGATCTTCAGGCATCTTCAGGACTATGCCGGATTCAATGGCGAGCCCAAGCGTCAGGGCGCAGCTCTAGCGGTTCTCGCGTATTTCTTCGATAGCTGCGACATCTTCGAAGACCCGATTGCTTCCGTGGAGGCGTCATGATTCTGCCGACGAAGCATGTTCGTTCCGACCGCGCACTCATTGGCGTCGGTGCAGAAGTCCTCGACATCCTTAAGCGGCCGCTGACTATGTCGCGGCTATGGGACGAGGTGCGTGGCCGTCGCTCCCTGCACGCGCCCAATGCCCCAATTGACTACCAGTGGTTCGTCCTGTCGCTGGACCTGCTCTACATGATCGGCGCGCTTGAGTTCGATCGCGGCTTGGTGCGGAGGACTCGGCCATGATCCGACGCTTTGGAAGCGATCTCGCTTCCTTCAAGGCGCTGAACTTCCAGCCCGGCTTGAACGTCCTGCTCGCCGACAAGAGCGAAGGTGCGAACGACCGACAGTCGAGAAACGGTGCAGGTAAGACCAGCTTTATCGAACTGGTGCATTTCCTGTTCGGAGCCGATGTGCGCAAGGAGAACATTTTCCGCTCGGAGGCGCTGGCACCTTGGACCTTCGACGTCACCGTCGACATCGCCGGCGAGACCGTATCGGCCGCCCGCAGTGGCACCAAGCCTAGCCGCATCCTCGTCAACGGGGCTGTGGAATCGTGGCCGATCGCGCCGCAATTTGATCAGCGCGCCGGATTGTTCGAACTATCCAACGAAAATTGGAAGGCCAATCTCGGGCATCTCTGGTTTGGCTTGCCCATCTCGGCCGGCGATGAGGTCGAGCGCTTCCAGCCGTCGTTCCGTTCGCTCTTCTCCTACTTTGTCAGGCGGCAAAATGGCGGCGGTTTCCAGCAGCCGATGCAGCATTCGACGATGCAGCAAAGCTGGGACCAGCAGGTCTCGATCTGCTATTTGCTCGGTCTCGATTGGAGCATTCCTGGCCGGTTCCAGGAACTGAGGGCGCAGGAAAAGGTCGCGCAGGAATTACGGAAGGCTGCCCGCAGCGGCGACCTCGGCCGCTTCTTCGGTAAGGCCGCCGATCTTCGGACACGGCTAACTATCGCCGAGGCCCACGCCAAACGACTCCGCAGCCAGCTCGAAACGTTTGAGGTTGTGCCTGAATACAAGGCACTTGAGCAGGAAGCCAATGAGATCACGCGCGACATCGACAGCCTGAACGTAGAGAACGTGATCGATGGCAATCTCCTGCAACAGCTTCGAGCATCGTTGGCCGACGAAGACGCGCCGGATCTGGGTGATGTAACGAAGCTCTATGCCGAAGCCGGTGTCGTCCTGCCCGATATGGTACGGCGGCGTTTTGATGAGGTCGAACTCTTCCATCGGGCCATCATCGAAAACCGGCGCGCGCATTTGAATGCCGAGATCGCCTCGGCAGAGGCACGGGTTGTCGAGCGGGATCAGAGGATCTCCGAGCGCGACCGTCGGCGCCGGCAGATCATGGGAGTCCTGCGTTCCGGCGGGGCACTTGAGCATTATGTGTCCTTGCGTGAGGAAGCCGGAAGGGCCGAGGCCGAGGTCGAAGGATTGCGCCAACGGCTTGAAACCGCCGAGCGGATAGAAAGCACAAAGGCCGAACTCGATATCAAGCGAGCCAATCTGACCAAGGCGCTCCGCGACGACATCCATGAACGTAGCGACATCACCCGCGAAGCGATCCTTGCGTTTGAGTCGCTATCGGAATCCCTGTACGAAAAGGCCGGTAGCCTGACGATTTCCGAAACTGGAGGTGGTCCGCAATTCGAGGTCCATATCGATGGACAGCGAAGCAAGGGCATCACCAACATGCAGATTTTCTGCTTCGATCTCATGTTGACTGAGATCAGTTTGAAGAATGGGCGCGGCCCCGGCTTCCTGATTCACGACAGTCATCTGTTCGACGGCGTCGATGAGCGTCAGGTCGCAAAGGCATTGCAACTTGGTGCTGAACGGGCGGAGGCGGCTGGTTTTCAATACATCGTCACGATGAACTCGGACGTGCTGCCACGTGAGGGGTTCAAGCCGGGCTTCGATATTCGCGCTCATGTCATGGACACGAAGCTGACTGATGCGACCGATACTGGAGGGTTGTTTGGTTTGCGCTTCGAGTAGCGTCCGCCATGCAGCCAAATATACTAAGATTAAAAAATGACAAAGTTCCCAAGAGCCTTTCTATCTCACGGACATGTTGACAAACATATAGTGAGAGAAGTTGCGCGCAATCTCGGGCGCGCAGCCGTCATTTACGACGAGTTCGAGTTTTCGGTTGGCGATGAATTCCGTGATGCCATCATCAAAGGCATCGATCGATCAGATGTATTTATTCTGTTTGCAAGCCGGGCCTCGCTCCAACGAGATTGGGTTAAATTAGAAATAGAACTCGCTTCCGAAGCGCTCATCAAGAATGCACTCAGTAAGGTGACAACCTATATCGTTGATCAGGAGCTAACCCACGACGCCCTTCCTGAATGGATGCGGGCAACGCTCATCAGGAAAGAGGCATCGCCGGGTCTGATCGCCACCGACATCCGGCGTATCATCAGTCAACGTCTTGGAGAGCGCATTCCGAGATACTTTGTCGGACGTAGGGCTGAGATCGAGCAATCGCTCGAAACCATATCAGGCTTCACAGATCCCAATTTCCGCCCGCCTCTAATCGTTTACGGCCTAAAGGGTATCGGCAGACGCTCGCTTGTCCAAGCGATTGCACGCGACAACCTATCCTTTTCCTCAATATTGCCAATTAACCTCCACGCGGGCGATCTCTTGCCTGAGACATCGATCCGCGTCGCCGAAGCGATTTCACCAGGGGGTATCTCCGACTTGGTGGCTTTTCTGAAGCAGCAAGAGCAAAAAGCGAAGGAGAACTTGGTCGACGAGATAACCTCTCTGTTGCGTCAGGCCTGCCAAGCGGGGACGTTGCCGATATTTGTCGACGAAGGCGCCCTAGCCGCCGAGAATGGCGTGATGAGACCCGAGTTCGATGCGCTGTACAACGCGATTTCGTCTGATCGGGATACTGACGCCATGATCGTTTCAAGCAGGAGGCTGTATCGACCTGCCGAAAACCCGTGCCCGTCCGTGCGCGTCCCCGAACTTGATCAAACATCAACGCAGAATCTGTTGCGTATTGCCGGACGCGACGTCGGCTTGGTATTCGATCGAACCGCGCTTACGGCAATCGCAACCTACGCTCGTGGCTATCCTCCCGCTGTACGATTTATTCTTGATGAGGCTCGGCTTCGCGGAATCCCGCAAGTCGTAACTGATCAACGTGCATTGGTGAATTTTAATGCCGAACAGTTTCTCCGGCACTTAAAGGAGAACAGATCGCTAACACCGAGCATGCAGACGATCCTGCAGATCCTATCAAGCTTCAGCCCTCTCCCACTTCAGGTCATTGTGGCGTACTGCGCGCAAACGTCACACGATACAAGCGATGATCTGAACTTCTTACTTGACCTCGCGTTTGTTATGCCTGCCGGAATGCACTATCGCATCTCAGAGCCCATCCGTGATGCAGCATACAGAGCATTTGGCGGACTTCGCGTCGATACCAGGAAAGTGGCCGAGCTTCTTGAAGCGTACCTGGCAGATGAGCCTGACGATGACGCACGACTTGATCTCGGGCAAACGATCTTCCGAGCCAACCTCCTTGCAGGAAGCCAGGCTGACTCTCGATTCGCGATTGGATTTGCCGCAGATCTGATCAACGTAGCAACTAGGAGCTATCACGATCAAGACTACGACCTCGCTATCAAGTACGGTTCGTCTGCCTTGGACGTGCGGCCCGATAGCGTTGATGTACGACGCTATGTCGCGCAAGCTCTCATTCGGAAAGAGCGATATGATGAAGCAGAGGAGCATATCAGCGAGCTGCTTCGCCTCGGTGAACTTAAGGAGGCGTACTACGTGCGGGGCTTCGCCGCGCGACGGAAGCGAGAGTATCCTGAAGCGATCGAGGCTTACAAGAAGAGTCTCGCCAATGGCCGCCGAGGCGTCGCCATCCACCGGGAACTGGCAAGCTGCTTTTTTGAAACGGGGGATCTTCCAGCCGCCGAAGAGTATATTCGTCAGGCCGAGCAGCAGTCTCCGCATAACCCATATGTAGTTGATTTGAAATGCACGATTGCGCTTAGGCTTGGCGATCTCCCTACTGCTGAGCGCGCCCTTGAGATCCTTGACCGCATTGATTCAAGTGGATTCGCTGAGCATCGCCGCTCTACCTTCGAACAAGCAAACGGGAGCCCTGAGGATGCACTACGCTTCGCCCGTATCGCTGACCAAAAGATAGCCCACCCTCCCTTTGAGGTTCTCGCCAATTTAGCGAACTGCGAGATCGAGGCAGGAGAGTGCGAAGGCGCTTTGACCACGCTCGGGCGACTTCAGAAACGATTTGGTGCCATCAACCACGACGCTCAGGTTGGGCTACGGTGCAAATACGAAATCCGATTTGGTGAGGTCGAAGCCGCTGAAGGACTCTGGAGTCGGCTTCGCGACACAAGTACGCCCGTTCACCGAGGCCTTCGACTGGCGATACTGAACCGCAAGCAAGCGCAGAGTGGACTGACGGTCGAAGAAGACGCCGAACGAACTCAGCTGATCGAGTATCAATCGGCGGCAGAGCTTGAGCGTAACATGCGGTTAATCGGCTCAATGATATCTCAATCTGAATAATGGGTTGGCGCTCACGGTCACTCGCGGCGGGTTCATATTGCTCAGAAATCTGCGCCGTGTGCACCTACTATTATTGCGCTGCGGCAAGGACGGTACGCCGTGCGAACACCAAAGGAACCCAGACAAGAAAAGCGGCCCCGAAGGGGCCGCCAAGTCCAGCACCGCTCAATGCACCAACTGCCGTGCCAGTGCCACCTCCACCGAGTCGCCGTCCTGGTTCAGGACATCGAGTCCGGATTCGGGCACATCGCCCGACGTGCTCTGCGACACCATGATCTTCCTGGCCATCAACCCCAGGCAGGTCATCTGCGAGGAATCGGCGTAGCCCAGGTAGATCACGCGCACCGGCTGCTTCTGGCCGATGCGCCAGGAGCGCCGGGCGGCCTGCTGCAACGAATACACGTTGTAGCCGGACTGGAGGAACACGATGGTCGGGAACTCCAGCAGGTCCAGGCCGGTTTTCACCAGCTCGGGATTGGTGATGAGCACGTCGATGCCACGGTCGAGCTGCTCGGCGATCCAGTCTTCCCGGCGGGAGGCATCCACGCTCGCGCGCAGTACCGCCACCTTGAAGCCTTCCTGCTCCAGCAGCACCTTCAAACGCGACGTGGTGTCGCGCGTGCCGGTGTAGACCGAATAGACCAGGGTCTTGCGACCTTCTGCCTTCTCTTGCTTGCAGATCTCGATCAGCTCGCGTTCCTTGGGCATCACCTCCAGCTCGTTGAACTGAGCCGGCACGAACGCCAAGGTGTTGCGCGTGCGCGGATGCACCACCGTTTCCGACCGGAAGCAGCAGTCCGGCCAGGCCAGCAGCACGTTGAGGACCACACCGAGCAGCGTCGTGTCGCGCTTCGCCAGGGCCTGCTTCAGCTCCTGGGTCAGCCGACCCGCCAGATCGCGGTAGGCCGCGGCTTGCGCCGTGTCCATCGCGACTTCGCGGAACTCCTCGTCGTAGGGCGGCAGGACGTTGCCACCGATGTCCTTCAACTTGAGGAAGACCGTGAACGGCAGGACGCAACGCAGCACGCCCTTGGGACCGAAACCCGGCGCCTTGACCGTGCGCACCGATACCTTGGTGCCCTTGGCTGTCTTGTGCGACGTGCCGGTGCTCTCGGAATAGATGTCCTTGAGCACCCCGTGATCGCGCATAAACGCCATCGCGGCCGACGTCATGCTGCCGCTCTTCGTCGGCCGGTAGCCGTCTTCGATCATCCGCCCCGGCAGGGCTCGGAACAGCAGGTGGAACAGGTCGTCGCCGTAGCCGCCCATCAGTGTGCCGGTGAGCAGCAGCGTCTTGCGCGCCTTGGCCGCCAACACCCCCATGGCCTGGCCCTGAGCGGAGCCGCCGTTCTTGTACTCGTGCGCCTCGTCGGCGATGAGCAGGTCGAACGTACCTTGGGGAAGCTGCCTCTTGATGAACTCGGACGGCTGGTAGCCGCCCTCGCCGAAGCCGAACTCCATGTTGGCCATCGCGCGTTCCATCCGGTGAGCTTGCCGATCCGAGAAGACCAACTCGCCGCGGTCGTCCATCAGGTTGATGAACTCGTGGATGTTGTCCCCGAGCATCGACGCGAGGAAGGCGTCGCCGAACTTCTGCATCAGCTTCTGCGCGGTGACTTCCCCGATGGTTGGAATACGCTTCAGTGCCTTGAGCACGGTCGAGGACTGGTCGCTGGCGGACAGACCTCTGGGACGGATCAACGACCACAGCGGTGCACGGCAGTGGCTGCACTTGCGGCGGGACTCCTCGGCTTCCAGCTCAACCGGGTTGATCGGCTCGCCGTCGAGGTCGGTGATGACATGCCCGCAATCCGGGCAGGCCCCCACGTCGCCGTGAGGCGTGCGCCGCCGAACGAAGGCAGGTTTCCAGTGGAACCCCATCCGCATCCGCACGCGGCCCAGGACGAAGAACTCCTGGCCCTGAGCCGGCACGCCCAACTGCTCGCGCAGTTTCAGCAGCTTGACCAGCGTGTCCGGGCCATTGAGCACCCAGACCTTGGCGCCGGCCACCGTCTCCTGGATTTCGCGCCGCCACTTGTAGACCAGGTGGGGTGGCGAGAGCACCAGGGTGCGGCGGTAGCCTTCGGCATTGAGCACGGCGGCGGTGGCAATACCCACCGTCGTCTTGCCGCAGCCCATCTCGCCATTGACGATCGCGGCGCGTTCGCCACGATCGACCAAAAGCTCGGTGACGGCGTGGACCACATCGGCTTGCGCCGGGAACAGCTTGCGCTTGAGCGCGGCGAGGATCAGTTGCCGATGCACCCGCACCTGGCCGGTGTAGACCGGAGGATTGGCGCGGTTGAGCGAATCGAGCAGCTCGTCGCCGAACTCCGATACGAAGTCCTGCAGGCTGAGGGTGAGGGGTGAAGCGGCCGTTTCGAGCAGGTCGCCCTGCATAGCGGTTTCGGGAACGGTTTCGAGATTGAGGGACATGGTGATGCTCCAAAGCAATGGGGCATGCACCTCCCCAACGGGGCGGTGACATGCCCCTGGGTCGGAAGAAAGAAGCGGCGCGAGGCCGCTGGATGCGGATCAGTATTCGCTGGGCAACAGCAGTGTGGTGACGCTGCGATCCCATTCGGTGATGATCCAGAGCTTCAGGTCGCGCGTGACCTGGTAGGACGAGAACAGACGATCCTCACCGGACTTCAGCGCGGCGTCGTTCTGCCGTCGATCGCTGTCGTCCAGGTCGCCCCAATCGCCATGAAGATGGCGGCGCAGGTACGGCGAGGGGTTGAGCCGGCCCTGTCGGACCAGCTCGTCGACGCCGGCGGTCATGACCACCTGCCCTGGCGAAAAGCGTGCTTGTGACGCGAGGTTGAGGACTGCGAGTGCCATGGTGGTTTCTCCTTCTGGAAGAAGGGGCCACGGCACCCCATCGGGGCGACATGACCCCGGTGGGTGGATGAAAGCGACGGCGAACCGTCAGGGAACAGCGATCAGCGGATGGTCAGCACTTCGCCCCACGTGGGCGAGCCCAGCGTCAAATCCCATGCACGAATGACCGGCACGAACTTGTCGGTGAGGATGCGCGTCTCGGCCACGGAGCCGTCGTCGCGTTCGGTGTACTCCGTCTGGAGGGTCTTCTCCTTGTGGGTATCACCTTTGACGACGAGCACGCGCCCGCTCTTGGACGTCACCACGCCGGAGATCGCGCCTGCGGCCAGGGCCAGGGCGAGATGCCAGTGCGACAAGGCCCGCGCGGGCGGACGCAGCGACTGCTGCGCGGCGCCCAGGTGGGTATCGAGCGCCGGCCAGAGTCCTTGCAGCCGGCCGACTTCATCGGCGAACTGCTCGGGCTCCATCGTCACGCGATAGAAGTGCTCCGGCTCGGCCGGGCTGGCAGGGACGGTGTACGGCAGGAACGGCCATTCAAGCGGCAGCTCCTCGGCTTCGGCGTCGCCCTGTCCGATCTGCAGCAGCAGACCACGTATGGCCTTGACCGACTCCGACGCCTGGTCGCGCTGACGAATCCTGCGACCGAAGATCACCACCTGCTTGAACTGCGTTTCCACCGCACGGTAGATGCGCAGGTCGGCGAAGTGGCGCGTCAGCCATCCGACCAGCTCGGCGTCGAGCACGTAGGACGGCACGATGAAGATCAGCACGCCGCCGTACTGCAGCAGCGGCAGCGCGCGCTGATAGAACAGCTTTTCCAGCCGCGCACGGCCCTGGCCCTGATAGCCGATGTTGCCGTTCACGTCCTTGCTCAGGTCGCCATACGGCGGGTTCAGCCACAGCAGCCCGAAGGACTGGCGCGAGATCAGCGTGTCCATCAGGTCACCGTGGATGCAGCGATCGACCAGTTGCCGTGCGTGGCGGGCACGCTCGGCGTCGTACTCGACGGCGAAGGCCTGGACCTGCTCGCGCCCGAGGGCGTGGGCGGCTTCGGCAATCGCCACGCCTTCGCCGGCGCAGGGATCGAGGATGCACATCGGCCCGTCGGCGGGCGCCAGTGCGGCGAGCGCTCTTTCGAGCGTGGGTTCATCCGTGGGGAAGTAGCCGTTACGAATGAAATTGCGCGCCAGGCGCGGAAACATGAGTGTCATGGATTTCTCCTGGTGATGGATGAGGGAAGGCGGGCACGCGCGGCGCGCATGCCCGTGGGGATGGCTCACGCCACACGCCGAAGCGGTGCGTTCGCGGCCAGTTCGTACTGCGTGGCGCCGAGGGTGCCGTTGCGGATCAGCTCGCCCAACGCCTTCGTCAGCGCCGGGACATCGAGGGCCAGCCGATGGCCTTCCAGCGGCCCGAGGGCCAAGGGAAGACCGGTCAGCATCCGCCGTGTCTGCAACAGCTCCAGCACGGTGTCGCGCCAGTGGTCGAGCAGTGGCAGCGGGCAGGTGTCCTGCACCAGCGTCCACAGCCGGTCGAGCCGGTGAGCGGAATCCCTGGGCAGAAGCGCCAGCGCGCTGGCGTTGGCCTTGTCTGGCTTCACGCAGCGACGATCGAACAGCCACACATTCGTCAGCGAACCGAACAGCGTTCGCCGATAGGCGCGGGTGATGCGCTTTTCCAGGTTCTCGACGTTGCCGACGAAGACCGGGATGGATGCGTCCTGCTCGGTGATGACGTGGAACTGATCCAGTCCCTGTTCATCCCGGCCGAGGGTCAGACGGGCGAGGAATTCCTGGACCGCAGTGTCACGTGCCCAGATGGAGAGAAAGATCAGGTTGCCGTTCTCGTCACCGATGCAGCCGTCGGCCATCAGGTCGGGGCATTCGTCGATGCGATGCAGCGTCTTGGAAGGATGGGTGGCAGGCATGGTGTTGTCCTCGAATGAATCGGAGGCAGCACAGCCCGCCGGGGCTGTGACTGCCCCAGGGGTGGAAGAAAGCGCCGGGAACGGCTTGGCGAAGAGAAAGACCTGTGCGTCGCAACACACCGTAGCCTTGAAGGTCTTGGCTACCTGGGCATGCTGTCGGCAACGCCGACGGACATGAGGGCAGATTGCTTCAGGTGATCAATGAGCCGTAGCGAAAAACCGCTTTGCAGTGTGCCCTTGTTTGCCCGCTTGGCCCCGATGCCCTGAGGAGGGCGGTGGCCAGCAATACCCTCCCTTCAGTTCCCTGTAGCACGGTTCGGCAACCCGGGCGAGACGAAGGCAGACTTCGGCCATTATGCTCAGATCCCAGTTATGAACAGTCGGCTTACGTCGATGCTGGGGATGGCCCGGCGTAGCTTGTGATCTGACGCGTCGACGAACCCGGGGCTGGACATAATTCCGGCGCTGGCGCAGCACGGCAACTCCTCTTCTGGATAGGAGTTTGCCATGCCCAAGATCCCTTCCCTGCATGCGGTGCTGCAAGGCTGGTTGCTCGACGGTCCGCTGGCTGCGTATGTGCCGGTCTACGTCGAACGGCTGGAGCGCGGTCGCTACGCATCCAGCACGAGCCGGCGATGGCTGAACGCCGTCGCGCACTTCGCACACTGGATGTCGCTGTGCCGGTTGCCGGTCGACAGGCTCGACGAGAGCCGCATCGATCAGTTTCTCCAGGATCACCTGCCGTACTGTGGTTGCAGAGCGCCAGTGATGCGCCATCCGCGCGAGGTACATGCGGCTTTGATGCCCCTGCTGGCCATCCTTCGCCAGCGCGGCGTGATCGCGGACTTGCCGACACCGTCGGGTCCGATCGCCGAAGAGCTGAGCCGCTACGACGCATACATGCTCGACACCCGTGGGCTGGCCAGCGGCACCCGCTCGGTCCGACTACGGATCATCGAGCGGCTGCTGGTGCACAAGTTCGCGGGCCATCCTCTGTATCTGCAAGAGCTGCAGCCGCAGGACATCCGCCGCTTCGTCGCCGAGCAGTTGGAGTTGCGCAACACGATCAGCAACGCGGTGACCATCAACGCCGCCTTGCGTGGCTATCTGCGCTGGCGGGCTATGTGCGGTGATTCGGTGCAAGCCTTGCTGGGCGTGATCGCTTCACCTGCCAACTGGACGCATGCGTCGCTGCCACGCGCGCTTCAGTCTCGCGAGGTCGGCCGTGTCCTGAATTCGTTCACCCCGGCGCTGCGCTCGCCCAAGCGCGGCTATGCGATCGTCCGTCTGGCCCTCGATCTGGGCCTTCGCTGTATCGAGATCAACCGGCTACAACTGGACGACATCGATTGGCAGCACGGCACGCTCACGCTGAGGCGGACGAAGTCTCGCCGCCAGGATGTGCTGCCACTGCCAGTCCCCACGGGCAAGGCGCTGGAGGCGTACCTGCGGCTTGAGCGTCCGCGCACCAGCAACCGATCCGTGTTCGTGCGTTGCTTGGCGCCACACGATGCACCGGTCAGCGTGGATGCCATCCATCGGGTGATCCGCGACGCCTTCAGCCGTGCCGGTATCCCGCATGGCCGGGCGCACGCCCTGCGCCACACCTTGGCCTGTCGCCTGGTCAACAGCGGCGGCTCGATCAAGGAAGTCGCCGACGTGCTGCGGCACCGCTCGCTGAACACTTCGCTCATCTACGCGAAGACCGATCGCGCTGGCTTGGCCGAAGTCGCCTTGCCCTGGCCAGGGAGCCCAGCATGAGCGCCCACCTATCCCTTCCCGAGCGGATCGAGACGTATCTGGCCGAGCGCCGTCGCCTCGGGTTCGAACTTCAGCACATGGGTCAGGCGCTCGTCCGGTTCGCACGCTATGTTGTTGGCGCCGGCCGAAAACTGACCATCTGACGGGGTGAATTCCGGCTGAAGACTGACCAGGGTGTTTAACCTCTCTGCCTCATTTTGAGGCAGAGGACATGAGGTGATCACCATGGAACTGTTGGGGAAGGTCAGACGGATGCATTACCGGGACGGGCTGTCCCGTTCGGAGATTGCGCGGCGCACGGGGCTGTCGCGCAACACGGTGAAGAAGTGGCTGACGGCCCCTGAGGCCGTTGAGCCGCGTTATCGGCGCGTGCAAGCACCGGGCAAGTTGGACCCCTTCCACGGTGCGCTGTTGCAGGCGCTGGAAGCCGATGCGCGGCGCCCGAAGCGCGACCGGCGTACGGCGAAGGCGCTTTACGCGGAACTGAAATCGCAGGGCTATGCCGGCGGTTACACGGTCCTGACCGATTTCATCCGCCACTGGCGTGTGCAGGCGGGCGCGAACGCGCCGACGCGCGCCTTTGTGCCGCTGAGGTTCGAGCTGGGCGAAGCGTTCCAGTTCGACTGGAGCGAAGAGCGGCTGGTGATCGGCGGGGTCTGGCGGAAGCTTCTGGTGGCGCACCTGAAGTTGTGTGCGAGCCGAGCCTTCGTGCTGATCGCCTACCCGAGCCAAAGTCACGAGATGCTGTTCGACGCCCACACACGCAGTTTCCAGGCGCTGGGCGGGATTCCCCGGCGCGGCATCTACGACAACATGAAGACGGCGGTCGACAAGGTCAAGAAGGGTAAGGGCCGGGTGGTCAATGCACGCTTCTCGGCGCTGTGCTCGCACTACCTGTTCGATCCGGACTTCTGCAACGTCGCCTCGGGATGGGAGAAAGGTGTCGTCGAGAAGAACGTGCAGGACAGCCGGCGGCGGATCTGGCTGGAGGCCGGCACGTTGCGCTTTGGCAGCTTTGCTGAGCTGAACGCCTGGCTGCTGGCCCGTTGCCAGGCCCTGTGGCAGGAAGTGCGTCATCCCGAGTACGCGTTGTCGGTGGCCGAGATGCTCGAACACGAGCAACCGCACCTGATGCCGATGGTGTCTGCATTCGATGGGTATGTCGAAGAGCCGGGCCGCGTGTCGAGCACCTGTCTGGTGACGGCCGCCCGCAACCACTACTCGGTGCCGTGCGAGCTGGCGGGCAAGCTGATCAGCAAGCGGTTCTATCCGGAGCGCATCGAGATCGTGTTCGACGAGGTCGTGATGGCAAGTCACCCGCGCCTGTTCGAGCGGGGGCAAACCCGCTACGACTGGCGCCACTACCTGCCGCTGGTGGAGCGCAAGCCCGGGGTGTTGAGGAACGGGGCGCCGTTTGCCGAGATGCCCGAGCCGCTGGTGCGGCTGCAACGCCTGCTGCTGCGGCGCGAAGGCGGTGACCGGGTGATGAGCCAGATGCTCGCGGTGGTGCCCAAGGCCGGGCTCGACACGGTGCTCGTCGCCGTCGAGTTGGTGCTCGAATCGGGCGTGGTCAGTGTGGAGCATGTGCTCAATGTCATCGCCCGGCTCAACCAGGCGCCGTTGCCCGAATCGGTGCCGACCACGCTGCAGGTCAAGGAGGCGCCGGTGGCCGACACCGGTCGCTACGACCGCCTGCGTACCCAGGAGGCTGATCATGCGTGAGCTCGGCGCCGAACTGAAAGCCTTGCGTCTATATGGCATGGCCAGCACCTGGGCCGAGTTGAGCGCCAATGGCGGTGACGTCGGGCTCCAGAGCGCGCGCTGGCTCATCGAGCGCTTGTTGGAGGCCGAATCCACCGACCGCGCCATGCGCTCGGTCCGCTACCAGATGTCGGCCGCCCGCTTCCCCGTTCATCGGGATCTGGCGGGTTTCGACTTCGGGCAGTCGTGCGTTGAGCGCAAGCTCATCACAGCACTGGCCGATCTGTCGTTTACCGACCAGGCGCACAACGTCGTCTTCATCGGCGGGCCGGGCACGGGCAAGACCCATCTGGCAACGGCGCTGGGCGTCTCAGGGATTACGCGTCATGGCCGGCGAGTGCGCTTTTACTCGACAGTCGATCTGGTCAATGCGCTCGAACAGGAGAAGGCCGCTGGCAAAGCCGGGCGGCTTGCGCTGTCGCTGCGCAGCATGGACCTGGTCATCCTCGATGAGCTGGGCTATCTCCCCTTCAGCCAAGCCGGCGGCGCCTTGCTCTTCCACCTGCTCTCCAAGCTCTACGAACACACCAGCGTGATGATCACGACCAATCTGACCTTCGGGGAATGGGCCAGCGTGTTCGGCGACGCCAAGATGACGACGGCGCTGCTGGACCGGCTGACGCATCACTGCCACATCGTGGAGACCGGTAACGAGTCGTGGCGCTTCCAGCACAGCAGCGCGGCCGCCAAGTCCCGCATCCAGTCGAGGGAGAAGAGCAAGCGGGTTTCAGCGTCTGATAGCGACGAGGCTGACCCGTTCTGAGCCGGCGCGACGCGGGGGAATCTGCTTCGGGCTACGCCCTTCGCAGATTCCCCCGCGTCGCCTCTCCCTCGCTCGACAGCAAGCACACAGGAGGGCAAACAGGACCGCGAATCCGATACACTTATCCACAGCTGCAGCAATGACGAGCAGCTATCGCCCCTGGTCAAAATTCAACCGGTACACCTGATCAATATTGGACCGGCGCCGACAGAACGCTCGACTCGCGGCGTTGCGGGCGTTCCTGAAATTTGCCGGTCGGCGCGACGTGAGCGCGCTGCATGCCGTCGAGAAGTCGCTGGGCGTGCCGATGAAGCGCTTCGAGCGGCCGATGCTGGGCTTCCTGTCGCGTGAGGAAATGCTGGCGATCATCAGCGAGCCGGACGACTCGTGGACGAGCCAGCGCGACCATCTGCTGCTCAGGATGCTCTACAACACCGGCGCCCGGGTCTCCGAGATCATCGGTGTGACGCTGGCCGACGTGGTGCTCGATGGTGCCGCCTGTGTGCACCTGCACGGCAAGGGGCGCAAGCAACGCACGGTGCCGTTGTGGCGCTCGACGGTGCGGCAGATCAGGGCGTGGCTGCGGCTCAATCCGCAGTTGCAACCGACATCGGCGCTGTTGCCCAACCGCGATGACCAGGCGATGACGCGTGGGAACGTCACTCAGCGCCTCGCCCTCGCCGTCAAGGCCGCGACCGCAGCGCAGCCGCAGCTTGCCACGCGCCGCATCTCCCCGCACATCATCCGCCACACGACGGCCATGCACCTCTTGCAGGCCGGCGTGGACATCAGCGTCATCGCGCTGTGGCTGGGACACGAGAGCCCGACGACAACTCACCAATACGTCGAGGCTGACCTGGCGATGAAGGAGCAGGCACTGGGGAGACTGCAGGAACCAGACGCCGCGATCCGGCGCTACAAGGCGCCTGACTCGCTGGTCGAGTTCCTCAAGACCCTGTAGTTATGTGCAGGCCGCAGGCATCGCGCAGCACCGCTGCGCTCGCGCGATGACGCGGCCCGCACCGAAACTGTTCATAACTGGGATCTGCGCATAATGGCCGTTATGAACAGCTATCCATAACGGCCATGTCCTGCCGGTGGCGATTTTTCCCCAAAGCCGACCTTGAGTGGACGGCGCACCCGTAAGCCGCCATTCGCCTGGCTACTCGATTTTTCGCAGGCAAGGGGCAGCCTTCCGAGCGCTGCAAACGTTGGCCATCGCCTACCCGAGCTCTCGGTCTAGCCATCAAGAGACGTAGCCGTATGGAAGAATGCGGTAGCGAGAATGACATAAAGCCGACCCTGAACCCGACGTCCGGAGCGTTCAGACTAACCACCACAAAAGTCAGTTCTGCAATACGGTAGTAAGAGCTTTACCCGGCCGAATCTCGCTCGGAGTAGCCGGCCTCGCTCTGGCGGCGTATCACCAGCACGAACACCGTATGAATCCTGGGGACATAGCGATACAAGATCAAATATCCATGCGAACGACGGCCGATCACCAGTTCGCGTTCGCCAGAACTTCAACGGGGGCGATGATCCAGTGCAACAGCCGCGCGAGCAGGTGATATGACGGTATCTGTCTGGTCACGTCGGTCACAGGACAAAGGGCTCGTGAAAGGAGGAGATGTCTGCGTTGAAGCGGATGTTCCTGAAGGTGACTTGTTAGCGCATCTTTTACTCCGGTTGTGTTTGCTTCACCGGCCGTCTGTGCAGCAGGTAAACCAGCGCAAGCATGGCGATGACCATGAAACTGAAGGAGATGATCGAGTGGGGCGCCAGGCTGGGGATGCCGGTCAGCAACATGCCGTCGTTGCCGCCAGGGACCATTGCGGCCGCGCCGCCCATTAGCGTGCCCCCCAGGATGCTGCCGATCAACGGCCGCGAGCGCGGCCACTGCAACCGGAAACTACCGTCGCTGAGCGCCGCGACAACCCCGCCGACGATCTGTGCCAGGGTGCATGAGGCGGCCAACAGCGTAAGCCCCGACACCCTGGCATCCAGCGCAGCTCGGGTGGCCCCGGTCACCACGCTGGTGTAGTCCCAGCCGGCCACCGCGGCGTACAGCATGCCGCCTCCAATCCCGGCCACCAACACCATCGCGACCGCCGTCTTGGAGCGCGCCCGCAGCCGCTCAATCAGCGCGGGACGCACCAGTATTGCCAGAGCGAACAGCCCCAGTGGGGTTAGCCACAGGGCGGCCACGACACCGGGGCCGACCAGGGCGGAAGTCCGGTCCAGAGCGGGCGCCACCAGACCCGGCAGCTGATCCACCAGGATCACCCCAAGGGATATGCCGGCCAGGGTCCCCAGGTAGGTCAGGTTGCCGCTCACCAGCTGGACGAAGGTGCCGAAAATACAGCCCCGGTTCAGATGGGCGCCCAGACCCATCACTAAGCCGCCCAGCAGCGCGGTGAGCCATAGGCCGTGGCTGTCCGACAGGGCAAATAGCCTAGGAAACAGCCAGTTCAGGGGCACCACCACCAATGCCGCCCAGGCGATGGCGCCGACAAACACCAGCAGACGGCCCGGATCGCGGTGCTGGACGATGTCTTCCGCCGCCGCATAGGTGCACAGACCAGCCCGCTTAAAAGCGAAACCGACAGCAAAGGCGACGGCGATGGCGATGGCGCTCAAGGCAAACAAAACACGGTCCTCCTCACTGTCAATGGGGTGACAGACGACTCAGTCGACGATCCGCCCCCCTTTCCAGAAGGCAAGGAAACCGCGGATCTCCGCTCAACGTTTGACTCCTTCGGCGCCAAGGACGTCCGTATGCAGTTTGAGCGGTTCGGCTACTTCGTGAGCGACCGGCACGAGCACCGCGCAAGGACCGCAGTGTTCAACCACGTGGTCACCCTGCGAGACACGAAATTGCGTTGAGGATCTGTGCAGTCGCGGTGCTCGCGGAAAGCCGCGACCGCCGCGAAATGAGGCGCCTGCTCGGCCCGGAGCAGCGCTGGCACAGGGATAGTGATGGTCTTGATTGGCTGAGACAGGCATGTCATCCACCCAGTGCCTGCAACAGATCGCCCAGACGCAATAGCCCTCCCTTCACGACACGCGCGTACACGCCGCCGTGACCGCGCATCGCGTTGTACCCGCCCGGGCCGAGCACGTCTTCCATGCGCGAACACGGCTCGCACGGGCCGCTCACTTCGATGACCGCCGTTGGTCCGATCCGCCACAACCGCGGTTGATCGGCAAATGGCGACCGCAGGCCCAGCAGGTTGAGGCCCGAGACGACAAGATTTCGCCGCAACAACACGGGATCGATCCGCTCGCCCCCCGTCCAGCGCGCCAGCAGCGGCAAGTGCTCGGCCTGGATCAGCGTCAGAGTGCGCGCCTGCCCGCTGGCGCCCAGGGCGGCGCGCGCGGCGTGCCGGTCGCCCAGCAGCCCCCGCCCCTCGACCAACTCTGCCTCGTCCACGGCGACCGCAGCCACTCCGCGTGCCGGACGCAGCACGATGGCCTCGATGCGGCCGGGCTGGGGCTCGGCCGCTATCAATTCGCGCAGACTTCTCATCAACGTGCGCCGCACCGGTTCAAGCGAGCGGCCCCTCCCCACTGGCTGAATCCACCCCCGGCGCCGCTGCCACCTGCCGCACGAGGCCGTCGGCGTCAACGTGGAAGTCGTTGAACACTACCCGATCCTGCGGGTCGATCACGATGAACCATGGCGTGCCGCCAGTGCGGTAGCGCATCAGAATATCCGACCTCAGGCCGGTAGCGGCATCGCCGGGGTCATGCGCGAAGGGAATGGCCAGGCGATGCTCGGCCTGAAAACCGAGCATCGCGTCGTAGGTGTTGACCTCGAAGCCTTCGAACACGGTTTGCACGGCCAGCAACGCGACGCTGTCTTGTCCGGCCAGGCCCTGCACCAGCGCCCGCATCGTCGGCGCGCCGTGCGAGTGGCAACCCGGACACCAACTCTGAAAGCAGAACAGAATTTTCCATCGTCCGCTCAGATCGGACAGGGTCAGCGGCGCACGCGGCCGTCCCTGGGCATCCACCCAGCGCTGCGCCGACCAGGCCGGGGCGAGTTGCCCCGCGATCCCGAACTTGCGCACAGGCCGCTTCATTTCTCCTTCTCCAGCGCGACCGCATTGATGCAGTACCGTAACCGGCTGGGCGGTGGTCCGTCCGGAAACACGTGACCCAAATGCGCGGCACAGACGTTGCAGCGGGTCTCGATGCGCTGCATGCCATGACTGCCGTCGGAGAAATAGGCAACGACATTATCGCTCAGCGGCTGCGTGAACGAGGGCCAGCCGCTGCCCGATTGGAACTTGTTCGCAGCGTCAAACAACTCCGTGCCGCAGCATACGCAGCGGTAGCGTCCGGGCTCGAACAGGCTGCACATGGCTGAGCTGAAGGCACGCTCGGTGCCGGCTAGGCGAGTGACGCGGAACTGTTCGGCCGTGAGTTGTTTGCGCCACTCGTCGGGTGTCTTCTCGATGCGCCGGTCGGGCGCGGGATTGCCCAGCTGGGCGCGTGAAATAACGTCAGTCCAATGGTGCATGTCGATCTCTCCAAAAAAAACCACTCGCCGGATGCAATGCGTCACCCTCAATGGGCCAACTGACCGACCAGCAGCAGGGCGCCGAAACCAACGGCGGCAACGGTGCCGGCAAATCGCGGCGTGCCATGCACGGCCTCGGGGATGATCGTCTCGGTCACCATCGCGATCAGTGCGCCGGCGCCGAACAACTCCAGGACGGCCGACATGCCGGGTGAAATGCTGCCGGCCAGAACGAAGCCCATGCCCGTAAGCGCCACCGTCGCGATGGCCACGGCACCCCACACCGACAGGATCCAGCCCGGCTTTCGACCTGCCGCGAGCATCCCCGCCGAGCCCGACAACGCTTCGGGTAGATTGCCCAGCGAGATGGCAGTGATCAGCACCATCTGCGGCCCAACGCTTTTCAGCGTCAGGCCAAGCACCAGCGCTTCGGGTATGGCATCCATCGCCGTGCCGAGTGCGATGGCGAGCCCGCTGCCCGGCGCGAGCGCCTCCTGGGGCTGGGCGACACACTCCCCGCAGCGCTTCCGGTCTGCCGCGCCGCGCGCCGCCAAGGCGGCATTGGCGCAGCTGAATGCCACGGCGCCGACGAGCAAGGCCAATAGCCCGGCGGCGGCGGACGGCGCAATCTCGATGGCATTCGCGGCCAACTCCACCGTGGCCGCCGCCAGCAGCAGGCCGGCTGCCACCGCCATGGTCGCCGCCACGGACCGATGCTTCAGACTCCCGTACAAGCCGATAAAGGCGCCCACCGCAAGGCCAGCGACGGATACCAGCCCCCAACCGAGGGCGGCCGCGAGGTCAAGAATCGTCGAATCCATATGCAACAGAGCTCCCGTTTCGGATCTACGCTTTGGACAAGAGAGAGGTTCGTTGCAGTCTAGGACGCGACAGGAACCAATGGTCTGTTTGGTTTGATCAATAGTCTGATCGGAACCGCTGGTTGTCTTAAATGCGATTACCTCGTATGGGTATGCACGGTGTGGGCGTTCGTCACCACGGGCTGGCTCGAGACGAACGGCAAAGCATTCGAGACAATTGAACCAGTTGCAAGTGCTAGTATTACCTCACCCGAGACGCAACTGCGCACGCCGGGCGCCGCGGGACGACCAACACAGAGAAGGAAAGGAATGACCATGACACCCATGACAACAATATTCGGACATCGGATCACGGCATCGACACCCGCGAAGGCATTGGCCTGCAGCATCGTGGCGCTTTCCGCGCTCACGGCAGGATCTGCCGTGGGCGCAGACGCTGCGAAGCCGAAAAACTCCGCCTATCCGCAGATCGAATACGCGCCGGAATTCAATGCCAAGGGGGAGCTGGTGCAGCCAGTGGATTTCCGCCAGTGGGTGTTCATCGGCGCGCCGCTGACGCCGCACGGGCTGAACAACGGCAAGGCCAACTTCCCTGAGTTCCATAACGTGTACGTGCAACCGTCGGCGTTCAAGGCCTACCGCGCAACCGGCAAGTGGCCCGAAGGGACCATGATGGTCAAGGAGCTGCAGTTGGTCGACGGACCGGCCGAGTTCCCGGACGGTTCGCGCTTTGAGCCCTCGGGCCGGGGTTACTTCCCGGGCCCCGTCAACGGCCTGGACGTGTCCGTCAAGGACAGCAAGCGCTTCGCCGAAACCAAGAACTGGGGCTACTTCAACTTCAACCACAGCGCACCGCCCTACCTGAAGGCGGCGTCGCTGCGCCCGGTCGGGGAGTGCGCAGGTTGCCACATGGCGAACGCCGATGAAGACATGGTGTACGTCAAGCTCTACAAGCCGATCCTGAATCCGCTTCCTCGTTAAACGCGCTACGACCTAGGAGAAAGTGATGATGCAAAGCTGCGTTCGTTACGTCCTATTCGGGGCCACCATCGTGGCGGCGACGGCCGCAGCCGCGGATTCATCGGCTCGGCGAGGGGAGGAGGCATCCTTCAGCTCCCTCGTCGACGCCGGTGGCAACATCACCTTCCCCGCGCATTTCCCCAGCGGCTACGTGCACATCGGCTCCTGGGCGGTGGCCGGAGCCGATGGTGTGGCCGACACGCACGTCGTCTATGCGCGCCCCGAAGACGTGGCGCATTACCGCCGTAGCGGCGCGTTCCCCGACGGGGCCGTGATCATCAAGGAGGTGCTCGAGGCCATCGGATCTGCCCATACGACCGGGAAGGCCTTCTGGGGCGCTCATGGAAAAACCTGGTTCGTCATGGTCAAGGACGTTAAGGGGCGCTTCCCAGCCAACCCGTTGTGGGGTGATGGCTGGGGCTGGGCACAGTTCGATCCGAAGGATCGCTCAAAGCAAATCGCCACAAACTACAAGACCGACTGCCTCCAATGTCACGTTCCGGCCAAAGCGATGGACTGGATCTACGTCTACGCCTATCCAGCGCTCGGCGAAAAGGCGCTGCAGTTCACCCCCGAGGCCGCGCGCAGCGGAGGTCTGAAACCGGACGAAGGGCATCGCGTCAAGGCCACGACCAGCGGCGCGCAAATGACGGACGAGCAGCCAAAGGTGGCCATGGGCAAGCAACTGTTCATGCAGACCTGTACCGCCTGCCACTCGGCCACTGCCAACGAGCATGGCACCGGGCCATCGCTGTTCGGGGTGATGGGGCGCACGGCCGGAAGCGCACCGGGTTATCAATACTCCGATGCATTACGTAACTCTGGCGTGGTCTGGTCACCCGGGAATCTCGTCAAGCATCTGGCCGATACACGTGGATTCATCCCCGGCAACCTGATGGGGCGCTTCTTCAAGGGCGTCGCCGCGACCGACGAACGCGATGCGATCGTCGCCTACCTTGCGACATTGAAGTAATTGGAGTTCACCATGAATACGACCGAAACTGCGATCCTTGCGGGAGGGTGCTTCTGGGGCATGCAGGATCTGATCCGCAAGCTGCCCGGCGTAACGGGCACGCGCGTGGGTTATAGCGGCGGTGACGTTCCCAACGCCACCTATCGCAATCATGGCAGTCACGCCGAGGCGATCGAAGTGGTGTTCGATCCGCGCAAACTGAGCTACCGCGACCTCCTGGAATTCTTCTTCCAGATCCACGATCCCACCACGACCAACCGGCAGGGCAACGACCGTGGCGCGTCGTATCGCTCCGGCATCTACTACACCAGCGAGGTCCAGCGCGAGATCGCCATCGACACCATCGCCGATGTCGAGGCGTCCGGCTTGTGGCCTGGCAAGGTGGTAACCGAGGTGCGGCCTGCCGGTGAATTCTGGCAGGCAGAGCCCGAGCACCAGGACTATCTGTTGCGCAACCCCGGCGGCTACACCTGCCACTTTGTGCGACCCAACTGGAAGCTGCAGCGGCGCCCGGTCGAGCACAACCGTTCGACAACATGAACGCCCACCGGACATCGGGGACAGGACCCCGCTGTTCTCGCAGTGAAATGCGATTGGGAATGAACGACTTTGGAGCGATGCCGGAGAGGTCGAAAACCATCAAGCCGATTGCCGCACGTTTGGGGCACCTGCTCATCATCGGCTTGATGCTTACTGCTCTGCTCACCGGGTTGGAGGCGTTCGATTTCAGCTCGCCGCCGCGCATACTGACACGGGACGGGCTTTTTGCACTGCATCGCGGGGCCGGGCTGATGGTGGGCATGCTGGCGATCGTGTGGCTCTGGTTGCGGCGCGACTGCTTCCGACAGGGCTGGGTTGGCTTCTGGCATGCGCTGCTGTTGAACATCGCGCTGCTGATTCCGCTCGCACCCTGGCTGGCGCGGATGCTCGAAGGCCGCCTGGAGGAAGCATTTGCCTTGGTGCCCGTGTACAACCTTGTCTCCCGCCCGGAGAGCGGCCTGTCCTACCTGTTGTTCCACTGGCACAGGATGCTCATCGCTGGTTTTCTGGTTCTGTTGGGTATCCATGTTGCAGCAGCCTTGTTCCATGCCTTCGTATTGAAGGACAAACTGCTGTCTCGAATGTTTTTTTGGCGCGACCCTTCGTGATCGGATTGAACGCCAGCCGCGAGTTGAGAACGCGCCTGCCATCGGAGGGCAGTGCCGCTTTTTTCGAGTGCTGGGTTACGACCGCGCGGCAGCGCCCTAACGTGCGCAACTCGGGCAGCCGTTTCCACCCGGACTAGCGATTGCGGCGCACCGAGAACGTATCGCGCTGGTCGTGGGTATACGCCACCGACCCGCGAGCGCGACGGGTGGCGCCACGCGGCTACGATTGAGCACGCGCGGCCAGCCACTGAGTGGGAGATTGCCCCACGCTGCGAACGAACGCTCGCGTAAAGGCCGCAGCGCTGGAGTATCCGGCCCGCGTGGCAGCCACCTTAGCGGGCCGGCCGCGGAGCAGGAGTTCCTGCGCCACACTCATGCGCAAGGCCGCGAGATAACTTATCGGCGGCAAGCCCATGATCTGATGGAAATGCTCGGCAAAACGTGCACGTGACAGATTCGCCTCCTCGGCCAGTGTCTCCAAGGTCCAGTGGCGTTGCGGATTCTCGTGCATGCCAGCAAGGCTGCGTGAAAGGTGCGGATCGGCCAGGCCGGCCAGCAAGCCTTGGCGGACGACCCCCGCATCAATCTGATGACGGATCAGGCAAATGAAGATGTATTCAAGCAACCGATCCAATGCGGTCTGCCGACCACAGTTGGCGCCATCGAACTCACTGAAAAGTAACTCGAGCGCAGGTCGCAACTGTGGCAGGGTCGAAAAGGGCATTGCAATCACTGCAGGCAACGCCAGCGCCAGCGGCGCGCCGGCGTGCGCGCCGATCTCGACTGTGGCGCATACCAGTGTGGCGTCGTTGCCCTCGTCGGCGGTCAACGTGTGAGGTAAGGAGCGCGGCACCAGGACGGCGCCAGGCTCGGCCAGATGCAAGGCCCGCGAAGCGTGCGGCTGGACCGTAATGCGGCCGGCCCGCAGCAAGTGCAGATGACCCAGCCCATCGTCGTGTCCATCGGCGAGCATGCCGCACACAGCACCGCTGAACGACATCCGTGCCGTGGGTTTGAAATGCGCAAAGAGTGTGTCGAGTGCGTCCATTATTTCTTCTGAGCTTCGGCTGCCTCGCGGGCAGCACCGTTGGATGAAACAAACATTATCCCGATCTGCGTTGCCTTCTGGTCTACGGCGCACAGGCGGTGCTGCGTTGGCACCGCGCATAGGCGGCAATCACCCATGGCGCGATCGCTTGGTCATGCATGCGGCACAATGATCCCTGCGAGCCTGTCCTGCGCAGCCGTCGCTCGCCAGAGAAGATTAGTTCATGCTGATCCCTTCGGGGCGCGGGCCGTTCGATGTTATCCCGTGGGCCGCTTTCGAACCTGCCGCTTAAATGCCTGCATCGTCCTGAGACGATCCAACGGCCGCTTCCACGACGTTGGCTCTATCGGCGAACGTCCGGTCTGGAAATGCTCGAACGGCAGGTCGGGGTCGTTTTGAGACCGTGAGCCCACCCCGCAAATCGGCAAAGAAAACGAGCGGATCTTGCCGCGACGGGCACGATCCGCTTGGGGGTCAGGCTTTCAGCTTGCGCAGGCCTTCCGCGAGCAGCCAGAGTGCCCGGTTGAGCCGGACGTTCTGGTCGATGCCCTGGACATGCCGGGTGCGCTGCTGGCGCCCGTTGGCACTGCGGCCAGTCAGGCCGCCTTTGACGATGTTCTCCTGGACCCGGTTGAACGTGGACCACAGGTCCGCAAGGTTGTCGTCGAAGCGACGGGGGTGCAGGACCTGGCTTTCCGTGATCGGCAGGGTCTTGCCAGGTTCGTCGTACTTGAGGACCAGGGCCGATCTGGCGAAGATCTCGGCCTCGCCATCGTCGAGCGTGATGGCACGCATGGCGTCGCGAGAATCCTGCACCTGCTCGAATCCATGCAGCACCTCGTAGGCACCCTCGATCACGTGGTCGGTGACATTGCCCTTGTGGGGTACGCGCACGTCGGCGAAAGTGTCGCCGCACACCAGACCGTTCTGGCAGACGAAGCGGAACATGCCGGCCAGCATCTGGTAGCTGCTGGTGCCGTCGTGCGAGTTGAGCAGGATGATCTCGTTCACCTCGGCGCCGTTGATCTGACTTGCGTGGCGAAGGCGCAGCATGTGCTTGGTGTAGTCGCGGCGGTCCTCCTGGCGCACGCGGGTCTGGCACACCATGAATGGCTGGAAGCCCTCCTTGCGCAGTTCGGTCAGCACAGCCGCCGTTGGGATGTAGCTGTACCGCTCGGATCGGCTTTCGTGCGGGGTGTCCGCGAAGATGGAGGGTGCGACGGTGCGGATCTGGTCATCCGACAACGGGTGATTCGACCGCAGCACCGGGGAGCGATGGGCGAAGCGGGACGCGAGTTGCATTATGATCTCCTTGGATAAGAGACCGGAGCCCCGCCCCACCGGGGATGAGCCCCGGCGGGTGGTGGAACGCCGCTGACGCGGCGGTTGGAATCAGCCTTGGGCGAGATGCCAGTCCTGGGACAGCGGAGCGAACTCGTAGCCCAATGCACCAAGACGGTCGCGCTGCTGACGCAGGACGCGGCGATCGACGGTGGCGTCGAGCTTGACGATCTCGCCCAGCGGCCAGAGCGCACCGAACAGCGCCGCGTCGTCCGCCTCGGCCGAGGCCTCGGAGAATGCGGCGGCCGGCTCGCTGCCGAACGGCGTGGTGTCGACCAGGGGATCGCGCGGGTTGCGGGACTTCGGCTTGGCCGGCACCTTGGGCGCGGCCGGCGCGGGCGTCTGCGCTTCCTCGTCGATCGGATCGACTTCCTGCGGACTCAGCCGGCGGACTTCGTCGCGGCTCAGGGCGTCGATGTTGGACAGCGTCATCCCGCCCAGATGGGCGCGGATTTCGATGACCATGCGACCGTTGGCGTTGTACGTGGAGGGACGGATCTCGGCGATGACGAAATCACCGTCATACTTGCCCTCGCGGTACTGATCGAGTTCGGCGTTCTTCACGACGAACTCGCCGATCGAGGTCGCCAGGCGGCCGACGTTGAAGTCGCCGTTCCTGCCGTGGATGGTCTTGATGGCCAGTTGGCCGGGAATGGTGATCATGAAGGTCTCCTGCGGACGAAGAGAAGACAAGGCCCCGGGGATGGGGCCTTGCGGATCAGAACGACTCGGCAACGGCCAATGCGGGGGCATCGGCAGCGTCGTCGGCAGCATCGGCGACGGGCTTGGAAGGCTCCAGTGCCGAGGCTTGCTGCGCGGCGGGCGCGTCGGACGTCACAGGGACTTCCGGGTCCCGCTCGTCGGTCTCGGTCAGCTTGGGTTCGGCCTTGTAGACGAGCTTGCCGTCGACCTTGATCCAACTGACGAACAGCAGGCGGGCCTTGAGGCTCACACCCTGCTCGCCGGCACGCTTCCCCTTGGAGTAGGTGAAGGTGTCGGTCCACAGGTCGCCCAAGCGGAAGCCGATCATCACCTTCTTCTCGGCGTCGACCGCCTGAATGCAGCGGCGCACCAGGTGCTGCGCTTCCGAACCCGATACGCGCGTGTCGAAACGCACATACGAGACGTCGTCGCTGGGACCGTTCAGAGCCGCGATGTCGCAGGCCAGGAACGCATCGCCCTTCTTGGGCTTCACTTCGCGGATGCGATTGAGATACCCGAGGCCGGTGATGTGCAGATCGAAGTAGGACTTTTCGGTGGAAGTGGTCATGGTGAATCTCCTGGGAACAATGAGGCGGAGACACACCCGACCCAAGGCGGGGAAGGTGTGGAACCCCCGCGTGGGTTGATGGAACAGCTTGGAGGCATCGCCATCGAGAACCGATGGCCGTTCGCGCATGGATGCCGGTGCGAACTGGAGTGATCAACGCGGTCGGAACCGCGTCGCAGCCTTGAAGATCGTGGCTGCCTGGGCATGTCGCTGACGGACGTCAGCGGAACATGGCCGGAAGCGTGGCGCCAGGACGGCGCGCAGGCGAGCGGCAATCGGCACTCGCGGCTGTCCGCATTGCCGGGAAGAAAGAGGCCCCCGGAGCGGGGGCCAGGGATGGGCGGTCAGTTACCGCTGGGCGTGGGAGGAACCGCCTGCAGCGATAGGTGTGTCGCGGAGGCGGACACGTCGAGGTCGTCCTCGCTGCGCAGGATGCGCGCAAACACGCCCTCCTGCGGATCGAAGAACTCGCCGAAGTCGTCGCCACCGAACTCGGCGCGCGCCAGCTCCCACCAGTCATCGAAGGCATCGACATCCGGGTTGCAGCCAGCGGCATAGGCGATGGTCTTCTGGCGACCATCGGGTCGGCGCTCGCCGCACTCGGCCAGGAAGTACACGCCCTGATCCTTGACCAGGATGACGCGGCATTGATTCGCCACCGCTTCGGCGAGCACGGGCCGCAGCTCCGTGCCTTTGAATCGAACAGTCATGGGTGTGATCTCCAGGGGGCAGGAAAAGAGGCTTCCCGCCGCGAGGGCGGGAAGCTGCTGTGAGATCAGTGCCGGATAGCCTTACGACACGACAGGCACTGCACGCGGATGCGCCGCCAACTCCCGTCGTCGATCAGCCGTTCCAGCGTCTCGCCGAGGGTGTCGAAGAACACCTCATCGACCCGTTCGACCAGCTCGCCGTCGCGGTGCAGCTCCACCGCGTAGAGGTCGAGGCCACGCTCATACAGCACGGTGACGCGACCCTGGAACTTCGTCGTGGCGACGGTGAAGCCGATGGCCGGCGGCGTGCGGATGATGTCGGCGGGCAGCGGATCGACCCAGGTGATGTCCCGCGCGCCGGCATCCACCAGCATGTGGGTGACGCGCCGGAAACCGTCGGGAGCGGGCAACTGCTCCAGTTGGTCGACCAGTTCCTGCAGCTCGGGGCAGCGCGGCTCGGGGATCGGCAGCTTCGCCGGTGCGGACCCGAGCACGAACCGCTTCACCGTGTAGGGCTGGCCGTCGGCGGTGAACTCGGTCTGCTCCTCGGGCGTGTCCGCCCGCTGACCGTCGAAGCGGCGTCTGACATAGGGTTCGACCTGCACCTTGGCGCCCTCGTCGGGCACTTCGGTCACGAGCGTGCGATCGAGCACCGCGAACTCGGCTCGTCCCGTCTTGACGACGATGGCCTCGTCGGTGGTGGCGATGACCTTGCCCTCGAAAGGCTTCGGGTCGATGTGAAAGCCCAGCGTCGAAACCTTGGGCTGGCCGTCGAAGATGTTGAATTTGAACGAACGGACGTTGGAAGGCACATGACCGACAACGAGCGTCGGCATCTGTGCGCGGATGGCTTGGGTATCCATGGGGAGACTCCTTGTGGCAACCAAGGGACTCCCGCCCGCAAGGGAGGTCTGTCCCTTGAGGGTGAGGTGGATGGACGCGGGTGCGCCCGGAGAACGAAGCAACCAGCACGGCGAACCGCGCCGCAGTCTTGAAGGTCTCGACTGCCTGGGCATGCTGCCGGCAACGCCAGCGAACATGCGGCCAGCGTGCGGCACATGGCGGCGACCGTCCGTTGGGAATCGGCAATGCGCCGGCACCGCGTTCCGCGAAAAAGAAGAGCCCCGACGTGGGGGCTCGAATGGGTTGCGGGTTACTCGTCGTCGTAGAGCGTCAGCCCGTCCAGCACTGGCGCGTCGGCATCGAACACCAACATGCGAACGTCGGCGAGCGCAGCCAGGTGCAACACTTCCACGAGGGACTCCGGCACGCCCTTGGCCCGGTGCTCCTGCCGCAGCTCTTCGGCGGTGATGCCCTCGACATGCTGCAGGTTCGCATCCGTCCAGGGCGTGGCGACCAGCTTCACGCCGACCGCCGGGCTGTAGGGAATGCGGAAGGCCACGAACAGAAAACCGCTCGGCGTGGCGATGTCCGCCAGTTCGGCGAGGAAGCGACCGGCCTCCTCGGTGATGTGCGCCGAACTGATTTCCCAGGCACGGCTGTAGAACCCGGTCTCGAAGCGCAGGCGGCGTACCACCTCGCGCGCGGCTTCCTCGGAGTAGGTATCGCCGACGTGCAGCGGCTGGCCGGCTTCTTCGGCCATGACGGCGTAGACGAGGTTTCGGGCGATACCGTGGCTGGGGCACTGCGCGTCCAGCTCGGGCGGCACGTTCTGGCCCTCGGTGATCAGCGCGAAGTCGTCGCAGAAGACGCAGGCATGGCGCTCGACCTGGCTGTCCGGCAGGTGCGACTGCGAGACGTGCAGCGGCAGGTAGCTCAGCGGGCAGTCGTCGTCGTAGGAAATCGCCAGCAGCCGCTGCACGGACAGGCCATCGTAGCCGCGGGCGAAGGGATTGTTGGAATGGGACATGGGATTCCTCCAGCAGAGGATGGCCGAGGCAATCCCCTGCCGGGGATTGAACCCCAGCGAGTGGATGAAGTGGCAACCGGTCAGCCGGCCGCGGCGTCGGGCCGCCCTGGTGGCGGGCGGTGCAGGTCAGTGGAAGATGGTGATTCGGGACATGGCCGCTCCTGCGAAAAGAAGGAGGGACATGGCCCCGAACGAGGACGCATGTCCCTCGTGGGGTGGGATGAAAAGACGGTGGGTTGCCAGGCGCGGCTCACCAGCCGTTGTAGTGCAGCGTGAGGTCAGCGATGACCTGGCGCCGTTCCAGATCGAGGCCGCCGAAGTCGGACAGCCCCTCGAAGCCGCAACGCTTGAGCATCGCGCCGCCCTCGCGGGAGTTGTAGAAGCTCACCATCGCGGACAGGAACATGCGTTGACCGCTGCTCAGCACGCCCAGGGCGTCGTTGAGCATCAGCATGTTGGGCCGCAGGTCCCACTTGGTGGTGGCACGCTGCAGACCTTCGCGTGTGCCGTCGCCGAACCACTCGTGGCCGGCGATCTGCGCGCCGCGCTTCCAGGCCTCGAAGAAGGCCTGCGGTGCAGCGTCGAAGTGCGCCTGTTCCAGCGCCATCTGATCGAGCACGTCTTCGGGTAAAGACAGATTCATGAGAGAACTCCTTGAAGGGTGGGAATCAGGGGTGAGCGCGCTGTGTCCAGGCATGGGTATCCAGGGCGCGCTGTGCTGCGAGGTGGGTCGGGAAATACTCGACGGACTCCCGCGATACCGGTCCTTCGTCGTCTTGTGTGCCGATGTAGTGGCCGGCCGCGCTGCGCAGCACCTGTAGCGGCAAACGCTTGCCGGTCCAGGTCAGCGCCAGCGCACCACTGCGCACTGCGGTTGCAGAGGAAGATGCGGAAGGTTCAGACATGCCGTGCTCCTTGGTGGGTCGGGGAGCACGCATCCCGCAGGGGATGGGGTTCCCCTCGGGTGGTTGAGAAAAGTGCATCGTCGCCAGGCCGGCGAGCGTCCGCGGTGGGCGATGCGAAGCGGACTGGATCGGTCGACGCGGCGAACCGCGTTGCAGTCTTGAAGACCGAGACTGCCAGGGCATGCCGCTGACGACTGTCAGCAACGCATGGCGTGAGGATGGGCGCGAAGCATGGCTGCCGTCGCAGGGAAAACCGAATCGCGGACGGCCCGCTTTAGGGCAATGGCCCGCGTCACGGGACAAGGCAAAGACCAGGGCGCCGAAGGCCACACGGGCCTTCGGCTGAAGAGAAAGGAAAACCACCTGTGGGCTGCGTCAGCGCAGGCCGTCGTCAAAGCCGTTCGCTGCGTCAGCAATCGCACCCGGCCCGTTTCGTGGCTGGGGCCGGAAACCTCTGGCGTGCATCCACACACAAAGGGAGCCCGATGTTTCGCCGGCGGGCACCGGCACGGAATACCCTCGGCCCAAGGGGCCTCCTCACGGCTCGCGCGGCGGCAAGGCGTCAGGAAGCCCCTCGTGACCGAGGCAAGGCACACCGATCAAGGGAATGGCGGCGGGCGCGATTCGTGGAGCAATGACCTTCTCGCCCCGTCGCCCGACGGCGGGCAGACGGGGCGCGCACACCGTTGCAGAAGGAGACGCGCGCTTTGGAGTCCCGCGCGGTGCGGGACGTTTGCCTCGCCGCCAGTGAAGTGGCCGGCGCGGCAGGGGGAAGCGAGGATCAGGACGCCTTGGAGGCAGCGCGCCGCTTGCGCGGTGCGCTGCGCCGGCCCGTCGGGGACTCGATCGGCAACGTGCCCTTGCAGTCCGGGTAGCGCGAACAGGACCAGAACGCGCCGCTCTTGCCCGTGCGCTGCTGCATCGGTGCGCAGCACTGCGGGCAGGCCGGCGCCGGCGGCAGCTTGAGCGAGAGCGTTGCGCCGCGGTACTGCTGCACGAGCTGGCCGACCCACACGGACTGCTTCTCGATGAAGGTGTCCAGCGCCATCTGGCCGGCCTCGATCATGTCCAGCGCCTGCTCCCACACCGCCGTGGTGCCGGGGTCGGCGATGGCCGAGGGCACCGCGTCGATGAGCGTGAATGCCGCATCGGAAGCGCGGACGGCGCGGCCTTTCTTGACCAGGTAGCCGCGACCGATCAGACCGTTGATGGTGTTGGCGCGTGTCGCCTCGGTGCCGATGCCTGTGGTATCTCGCAGCTTCTGTTTCAGCCGCGGGTCGGTCACGAACTTGGCGACAGTCTTCATGGCCTTGATCAGCTCGCCCTGCGTGTAGGGCTTGGGCGGCAGCGTCTTCAGCGCCTTGAGATCCACCTTGCCGACCGGGCAGGACAGGCCCGCATGCAGCGCCGGCAGCACCTGGCTGCGCTGCGCATCCTCGCCGTCGGCATCGTCCGGCCCCGGCGTCGCCAGCACCTCGCGCCAGCCGGTGACGGCGATCTGCTTGCCCACGGCCGCCAGCGACTGACTGCCGCACGAGAACTGCGCTACCGTCCGGTCGAACTCATGGTGCGGGAGGAACTGCGCGAGGTAATGAGCGCGGATCAGCCGGTAGACGGCCAGTTCCTTCTCGTTCATGGCCGACAGGTTGGCGGGCTCCAGCGTCGGGATGATGCCGTGGTGAGCCGTCACCTTGCCGTCGTTCCAGGCGCGCGAACGCTGGTTGCGGTCGAGCTGGCCGATCAAGGGCCGCAGGCTGGGATCGGTGGCGAGCAGTGCATCGAGCACCGCCGGCACTTCCGCGAGCATGCTTTCGGGCAGGTATCCCGAGTCGCTGCGCGGATAGGTCGTCGCCTTGTGCGTCTCGTACAGCGCCTGCGCGATGTCCAGCGTCTCCTGCACGTCGAGGCCCAACTGCTTGGAGCACACCTCCTGCAGCGTGCCCAGGTCGAACGGCAGCGGCGGTGCCTCGCGCACGCGCTCGGTGTCCACCGACACGACCTGCGCATCGCGTGCGGCGCGAATGCAATCCGCAGCCTGCTGCGCCACCGGCTGCTGAAGGCAGCGACCCGCTGCATCGGTGCTGCCTTCGGGCGGTATCCAGCTCGCGGTGAAGGACCGGCCGGCATGGGATAGCAGCACGTCCACGGCCCAATACGGCACAGAGACGAAGCGCGCGATCTCGCGATCACGATCCACCACCAACTTCAGCGTCGGCGTCTGCACGCGCCCCACCGACAGCACGCCGGTGTAGCCGGCCTGCCGACCTAGAAGCGTAAACAGCCGGCTCAGGTTCATGCCGATCAGCCAGTCGGCACGCGAGCGGGCCAGGGCCGAGTAGTACAGCGGCAGCGTCTCGGCGGACGGCTTGAGCGCACCCAGCGCCTTGCGGATCGACGCATCGTTGAGCGCCGACAGCCACAGGCGCTGAATCGGCCCGTGGTAGCCGCACAGGTCGATGATCTCGCGGGCGATCATCTCGCCCTCGCGGTCGGCGTCGGTCGCTATCACCAGCTCGCCCGCCTTGGCGACGAGCTGCTGCACGACCTTGAATTGCGCCGCGGTCGCCGCCTTGGGCTCGACACGCCAACGCTCAGGAAGAATGGGCAGTTGCTCGATGGCCCAGCGCTTGTATTGTTCGCCGTAGCCTTCGGGCGGAACCGCCTCCACCAGATGACCGATGCACCAGGTCACGACGACACCCGCGCCGCTGTAGCAGCCGTTGCCGCGTTGACCGGCACCCAGCACACGGGCGATGTCCTTGCCCTGGGACGGCTTCTCGCACAGGAACACGCGCATGAAGCCTCCTTGGAAATGTGCGGTTCATCGGATGGGCGTCAGCTTGGCGGGGCCAGGAGATGCCGGCAGCAAGGAAGCCGATTGGCGCAGACACCGCTTTGTGATCGGCAGGCGGTCCGTTGCCGCAGCGGTGCGCATAGACCGCAGGAGCTGGCACAGCAAAAGCGTCGTTACGGGAGGGCGGCTGGAACTCTGTGGACGACCTTGGAGCTATCCCCTGGGGATAGCTCGCTGGTGCATCGCGGGCGTATGACGGTTGCTACAGCCGCCCTCGGGGGAGCGGCGATGGGCGAACTACTGTCCGCCGGCCGGCTTGGCGCTGAGCGCCACCGACTCGATGCGGTACGGCAGGATGCCCACGCGCCGGGCCTCGACCTTGAACGTGACGCGCTCGTTCTCGTCGGCGTCCTCCCATTCGTCGCGCACGGTGCGGCCCTCGACCAGCACCCGCATACCCTTCTGATACAGCGTCTTCCAGTGATCGGCGTCGCGGTGCCACAGCTCCACCGGCGCCCAGAAGCCGCCGCGATCTTCGTACTCGCCGTCCTTCTTCGGGATCGGGTTGTCGAAATAGACGTTCAGGCGAAGCAGCCGGCGCGGCTCGTCGTTGCCGTTCGGGAATTCGCGGTAGTCCGGCGCAGAACCGATGTTGCCCTCGCCGACGAAGTGCGTGCTCATGGTGACTCCTTGGTGGTGGGTGGAACGGCCGCGGTATGCCCGTGGACACGTCGCAGGTAAGCCGCTTCGGCCTGGGCGGCCTTGCTGGCGCATTCCAGGGCTTGGCGAGCGATGCTGTGGGTCAGGCTGATCTGCATGTTCAGCACGATGCGCTGCAGTTCCATCGCGTACAGCTCGTCGATCAGCGAGGCCGGCGTCGCGGGGTTGGCCAGCAGGGCCTCCCACAACGCCACGCCCATGGAGGAACGGTCGAGGTTGCGCCAGCGCAGGAAGGTCGTCCCTGCGCCAGTGGCCTGCTGGGCCAGTTGCACGTGGAGCAGGCTGAAGGGGTAGGCGCGCGCCTGGGGCAGCACGCGCCGCTGCGCCAGGCCAATCACGTCGTCGCGCAGCGCCGCGCACTGGCTGGCCCAGGTCTCCAGACTCCCCTTACCCTTAAAAGGCTGTAAAAGGCCTTTTAGGTAGCCTGCGTGTTCCAGCCGCTGGAAGTCCGCCTGTTCCAGCGCCACGAAGCGCGTGGAGTGGCTGATGGGGGGCGATGCCGTCATGCGTCAGTACCCTCATCGCCCGCCGCACCATCGGCTGCGCCATCCGTGTGAGCCGGCGCATCGGGCTCGATGGCGGGCGCAGCAGGCGGCGTGCCGGGCTTGGTCGTCCGCCGCGCGATCGGTGGCGCGAAGCGCGAGCGGCGCGTGCCTTCCAGCACGTCCTGCGGCAGCTCGCCGAACTTCTCCAGCGCCGCTCGCGCCGCGGCGTTCTTCGCCGCGAAGTCGTCGCGCGTCGTGCCCGAGTAGCGGTACTGCTGGGCCAGCGAGAACAGGCTGCGCAGCGCGTGCGCGCCATCATTGAGCCAGCGCTCCAAGGTGCTGCGGTCGATCAGCGCCGTGTGGTGCGCCAGGATGAGTTTGCGTGCCAGGTCGTCGTAGTCGGCCAGCAGGTACACCGCCATGAAACCGAGCTGAGCATTGACGAACAGCGGCAGCTTCACCGGCTGCACGTTCATGTTCTCGCCCAGCGACAGCGCCGCTGGCACGTCGGCCAAGGCCTGATCCACCTGTTCGCGCAGGGTCTGCAGACGGGTCCTGGTGTCGGCGAGCTTGTCCTCGATCCGCAACATCCACCAGTCCGAGTACGGGTCGTCCTGCTCGGCGCCGCGCTTCATCTTGTTCATGGCGCCGATATAGCCGTTGAGTCCGATGATGCCGGGGCGCCCCTCGGTCGGCGCGCGGCCGTGCCAGATGCGCGAAGCGTGGTGCGTGTGCAGCGTCAGCGACATCGCGCTGCGCAGCGATCCGAGATTCAGTTGCAGGGGTTCTGTGCGTTCGTTGGCCATGGGAGCGACTCGCGGTGAAGGGGCGAGTCGCCAGCATCGGCATCGGCCGGAAGGCTGTCAGTCAACAAACCGCAGCCCATGCGCGCCCGGTTTGTTCTGCACGGAAGGCTGTGTGTGCCGGCTATCCCCTGGGGATAGCTCGGCGGACTTGTTCGCGGCTCGCGCGGAGGTGAGACCGCGTTGCGGGGCTACGCCTCGCGAGGTCTGTACCAAGCGGCCCGTTGCCCCTCCACCTCACGGTAGCGAAGCTCGAACAGGCGGCACTCGTGCACCACCTGCCGCCAACTGCTGCAGCCGTACTTGGCTGGAAGTTGCTCGGGATGCCGGTCCGCGATCCAGCGGCCAGCGGCGGCGATGGGTGTCCAGCCCTCGACGGCCAACTGCGCGGCGGCCTCGCGCAGCGCGCGGACGATGCCGGCGGCCGGCCAGTCCACCGTGCCGTCCGGCGCGATGCCATTGACCACCAGGTCGTGGAACACATCCGACTGGACGAACTCCGCTGCCAGGCGCCGCGCCTGATCCATGTGCTCGGCCCAGCCGCGCAGCTGCTCGAAGTGTTGATCGATGCGCGTGTAGGCGGAACCGAGTTCGTCCTGTGCAACGCGGCACCCGTCCACGGTCCATAGATCGTGCTGATCGATGAAGTGGTGCACCAGGGTGTTGCGCAGCGATACCAGGTCTTTGAGGTCGGCCTGGGTGTTGGCGTAGTCCTGCGCAGACAGGCTCAGTTGCACGCGCGTGCGAAAGGAAATCACGTCGCCGGGAAGATCGTCGTCGCGTTCCTCGCCGCCATTTCCATCGGTGACGACATACGAACCAAACAGTTGTCCGACCAACGTGCCCAGGGTCTTGGTCGCGGCATCTTCAATCCGCGCTGCGCGAATGGCCTCCAGCGAATGCGCCGGGCCTGAAATCTCGTGGTGGGCCACGATGGCTTTCATGAGGCGCTCGTATTGTTGAAGGCGCAACAGGCATCTGCCCAGCAAGCGCTGAACGTCTTGCTGTAGTGGTTGCAGTGCGTTTGTGGCGGGGGAAGTCGTCGTGTCCATCGTCGGCCGGGCTCGTGCGTGGCTGTCCTCGTCTGATTCACAGGCGACAGTTTCGCCTGTCATTCGGCGGGCGACAATCGAGCGCGGCGGAAAGATGTCTGTTCCAGCTATCCCCTGGGGATAGTCAACATCAGCGATCACGCAAGGCTTCTCGGAGCTGAGCCAGGTAGGCACGTGCGACCTCGGGGTCAGCCGCACGGGATGCCGGCGGTGACGAGGGCGCAGGTGACGGGGGCGCTGGCGGTGCCGATGCACTTTCTCCGGCCCAGGCCTTGAACTCCCCGCGGATCGCCTTCTGGATGATGCCAAACAGGTAGCCGGCCGGGTTGCGTACCGCGCTGTTGTGGCAGCGTGCCGCCCACTCGTCGAGAACGGCCTGCCTCAGCGCCTCGTCCACCTGCTGCAGCGCCACCAGCGCGCCGGCCTGCTGCTCGTCCTTCAAGCGCAGGAAACGGTCCGGCAGCCGCAGGTTCTGCAAGGCCCTCGCGCGCGGTACTGTACGTACTTCATTTATACGATCATTACGTACTGTACGGTCCTCCTTCGGAATCCGAAGAGAGCCGTCCGGCGCGGGTTTCGGCCCTGCTTCGGATTCCGAAGACGGGCGCGCAGCATTCCGAAGAAGGGCTTCCTGGCCTTCTTCGGATTCGTGGTCCGCACCCTCCTGTGGATAACCTGGCGTCGTCCAGCCATGCAGCGCCATGCGCTGCGCGAGCACCTGCAAGCGGGTCGGCAGCGTGCGCCCGCTGAGCAGCGGGTCTTCAGCGATCTCCCGCAGCGTGTTCATGCCCACGACCTGCACCGCCTTCGCCGCGTGCGTGAGCGCTTGGCTCACCAGGCCCAGATAGTCGGGGTCGAGCTGCATCGCCTCGAAGGGCGACAGCGGTTCGTCGTGCAGCACGTAGAGGTTGCCTTGGATACGGCCGGTCTTCGGGTCGCGCCGTCGTCGCACCAGGCTCAGCCAGCGCGTCAGCCGCAGCAGCGTCAGGGCGCGCGCCACGGTCTCGTGCGATGCCTGCGCCGCGCAGGGCATCGAGGCCAGGTAGGGGCGCAATTGGTCGTAGGTGGGAAAGGCGGTCACGCCGTCGTCGTTGAGCTGCAGGCGGAACACCTGCCAGGCGTTGCGCTCCAGCGGCGTCAGGCGTCGGTCGAGGAACAGTCGGCGCGGCACGCTCTCATGGCGGTTGCCGCTGTAGAGGAAACCGTCGGCGGCCGGCGCCGTGCCCTGCGCCGGTTCCTTCGGCTCAAGGTGCCGCAGCGCCTCGTCGAACAACGCCGACAGCGCAACGGGGCCTTCGCGCCGTGGTGCGCCGCCCGTGGTCATGGCTACACCAGCCCCTGGTCGATCCAGTTGCGTATCGCCGACCAGATCACCGACATGGGCAGGGTCATGGCCTCGGCCAGGTCCATGGTCAGCGCCAGCATCGCCATGTCGTCGGTCAGGGCGACATGGCGCTCGGCGACGCCGGCCTTCCAGCGCTCCCACAAGGCCACGTCCTGCGCCTCGTCGAGTACCGGATGCCGGCCCTTGCGCTTGGGCAGCCCGAGGATGTCGCGGCGCAGCGCCACTTCCTGATGCGTGAGGCCGTAGAACTTGCTGACCATCTCCGTGCTCGCCCCCAAGCGCAGCATGCGGTCCACCGTGGCGATCTCCCGCTCCACGTCGTGCACCTGGCTCAGCAGCCGCTTCAACACTTCCCGGTTCACCGATACCGAACACCACGACACCGTGGCATTCACCAGCATGCTCACGAGCTCGGGGTGTTTCAGCGCATCCAGCTCCTCCTCGCCGAAGCCCATGGCCTTGCAGCGGCGCAACTGGCCGTTGCGCAGGTCATGCAGGGCCTGGGCGATCACGGCCTGGTTGAGCGGGTGCGGTGCCGACATACGGGAGCCTCCTGCGCTCAGGAATCCTGGCTCGCTACGCCGGCTTCCAGATCCAGCAGCCGGCGCGCCAGGCGCAGCAGACGGAACAGCTTCACCAGCGCAGCATCGCTCAGGCGTGTGGCCGAGCCGCCATGGCCATGGAGCAGCGCCGCCAGCTCATCGGCCAGCCGCGCGCGGTCCAATCCGTTCGCGGCGGGCGGCGCTGCACTCAGCGCATGCAGCAGGGTCAGCACCGCCCGCGCGAACACCGGCAGCGCCTTCGCCTGGCCCACGGCCGGCGCCACGCAGACGAAGCCGATGCCGCCGTCGCTGGCCTCGATGTGGTCGGCTACCGCTGCGTCCCCGGCGATCTCGCGCGCGAATTGCGCGATGTGCACGCGCAGGCGATCCGGCACGTCCAAGCTCGGCTCGATGTACCAGACGTCCGAGATGGGATAGAGTCCGCCCGCCTGCACGGGGATCGCACGCAGCGCATCGGCCTCGAAGTCGGGCAGCTTGTCGCCGAGCTGGTCCGCGACCATCCGTTGGATGGACTGCAGGCGCTCGGTGGTCGGCGCCGGCGTCACGATGTGCCCTTGCAGGCGCTCGTCGCGCTGCCCGTCCCGGGCGTTTGGTGCAGCGGCAGGTGGTGCCGAGGGTGTCTCTGCCGGTGGCGCGACGGGCGAGGTGTCCCGTGGCGTTGGCGCCGCGGGCGACAGTTGCGGCGTGATGGCTGGCGCCGCAGGTGCGACAGGCGTTGCCGGGTTCGGCGCGGCCGGCTCGCTGGTCAATACTCGCTGACGGCTTTCGCTGTCATCGACCTCCAATGCCAGCGTGTCGTAGTCCGCTTCCAGCAGCTCGGCCATCTGACCCACCAGTTCGTCCTGCACGCGCTGGGGCGAGAAGCCCTCCGGCTGCGTGTCGAACTGCGACAGCACATCCTGAAACAGCGAAGCGAAGTCCACGGTCAGCGGCCGGCCCAGCGCACGCCGCTCCCAGGTGCGCTCGCACGCCTTGCGCAGCACTGCGAGCCGGTCCACCTGATGCCGGCCCAATCCGCCGTACAACAGCGTCGGGATCGCCGGCAGCAGATAGCGCACCGCATCGTTCATGCGGCTGATGTGTGACTGCGGCACCGGATAGCCGTCGGCCGTCAGTCGCCGCGCGAGTTCGCTTTGCGACAGCGCCTGGCCGCTTTCCTGCTCGTAGAACTCGCGCGCCTTCTCGATGCCCAAGGCCCGCTCGATGAAGGTCAGGCCGCCGCGCAGCTCGTTCTCGGCCAGATGCCCGGTCAGCGCCACGATTTCGCCGCGCGCCGGCCACGGGCGGAACAGGCACGCAATGCGGAAGAAGCGTTCCTCCTTGGTCTCGCTCCACAACTCGCGCAGGATCGCCAGCCGCGTGTTGCCGCCGTTGCGAATAATGTAGTGCGCCTCGCCCGGCCTGCGCGTGATCGCGGGGGGCGCGTCCAGCCCACGTTCGCGGATGGACGCCTTGATCTCCGCATAGGCCGGGTTGCGCGTCACGCGTGGGTCGTGGTCGTAGGGCCGCAACTGGTCCAGCGTCACCACCATCGGCGTGTCGGCGATGGGGTCGCTCAAGGTCGCGGCCGAAGGGCCGCTGCGCTCGAAGCCGGTGGCCAGCAGCTTGGCAGCCATGTCCTGCGGCGTCAGCTCAGCCACGGCCATTCTCCTGCGCCTGTCGGTCGGCGCGGCGAAGCTGCGCACGGGCGTTGCGCTCGGCGCGGTGGTCGCTCGCCGTCGAGCTGGTGTAGATCGGCGCGCAGCCTTGCTTCGTGAACAGCAGGTGCCCGCCGCGGGTGCGCACCACCTTCCAACCTTCTCCCAGGGCGAACTCGATCAGCCCTCGCAGCCGCTTGTGGCCGCGGGCCAGGTCATGTGCGCTGGCCATGGCCGGCCCCTCCCGCGTCGCCTCGGCCGGTGACGAGCGCAAAGCGCTCCTGCCACGCCGGGAACAGCTCGCCGGCCAGCGCGCGCATGGTCTCCAATGCGGCAGGTGCCGTGCGGCCCGCCGGCTGGCGGTATTCCACCCGATGCACCGGCAGTCCGCGCGTCGCGGCGCGCGGATAGGCTTCAATCGCCGGCACGTCGGTGTCCAGCACGCGCACGCCAGGCTGCTCCTGGAATACCTGACGCAGCGCCTGCTGGATCAGCCGCGCATTCGACGACACCGGATGCACGCGGTTGATGAGCAGGTGCAGCGGCGGCGGCTCGATGCCGAGGTGGCGGTACGGCGCGATGTCCTCGATGAGTTGCAGCGTGCCGCGCCGCAGCTCGCGCGCCGCGAGGATTTCCGGCGTCACCGGCGAAAGCGCCAAGTTCGAGGCCAGCACCGCCATCTCCAGCAGCACGCTGCGCGCGCCCTGGGTGTCGATCAGCAGCAGGTCGTAGTGCGGCGCCAGCGTGGGCAGCAGGTGGCGCAGCCGCAATCTGCCATCGGGCGCGTGCAGCAGCAGCGTGTTCAGCTCGCCGCGGTCGTCGTTCGAGAGCACCAGGTCAAGCCGCTCGATCGCGGTGCGCGACACCAGTTGCTCGGCGCGCTGCTCGTTGTAGGCCAGCATCTCGTAGATGCCGGCCGGCGCGCGCTCGGCCAGCGTGAAGTAGCTCGACAGCGTGGGCTGCACGTCCAGGTCCAGCAGCAGCACGCGCAGCCCGGTGTCGGCTGCGAAGCCGCCCAGGTTGGCCGCCGTCGTGGTCTTGCCGACGCCGCCCTTGGTCGAAATGATGGACACCACCTGCATGGGCCTCTCCCGGTTGAATGGCATGTACCGAGGAAAAGCGTCAGGCGCGCTCATCGAGGCGATCGGCGATCCATTGCTCGACCTCCGCCGAGTCCCAGCCCACGGCGCGCACGCCCAAGCGCAGCGCCTTGGGGAACTTGCCTTCTTTCATCAGGCTGTAGATGTGCGCGCGCTTGAAGCCGGTTTTGGCCTCGACTTCGGCGCGACGCAGGATGCGGTGCTCGGCCGGCACTGCCGGCGCGGTGGTCTGCGAAGACATGAGAGACACTCCTTGACGCTCACTGGCGCTGTTCGGAAAGTGCCTCGTATTCAATACACCGCGGTCGCCGAAATCACTGCAATTGCAGAAGCAGCGACTGCAATTGCAGTGCGCCGCATCGGCATCATGCTGGCCGCGTCGTCAGCACGACGCCTCCAGGTGGCGCCGCGCCTGCGCGAGCTTGCTCCACAGCGTCCGCTCGCTGAGACCCGGCCGCCCCTCATGGTGTGCGATCAGCGCGCTGACCACGGCATCCATGCTGCGGAACGACGAATAGGCCGCGCCTGACGGCGAATTGCCCAGCAGCAGCGTCAGCAGTCCGCCGATGATGTTGAGGTAAGTCGTCTCGCTGCGCAGGCCAGGCTCGCGCGCCTGTTCGTCGTTGGCCGCGCGCGTGGCATGTTCCTTCGCCAGTGCTTCGTGCGCGGTGCGCAGCGTTTCATGCACCAGGGCAAGTTCGGCAAGTTGCGACTTCGCTGCTTCGCGATCGGCCAGCAGAATGTTGAGCGTGTCCACGCTCACCGCCGGATGCACCGCGCGTTCGATGCCGTCAAACAAAAACCCCGGCCGATCGCCGGGGTAGAACTGCGACATCCACGCTTTCAAGTCCACGTGGCGCACGGTCAACTCGGGGTCGTCGAGCGCCGGCCGCTGCGAGTCCAGCACGATGCCGGCCTTGCCACCGGGCAATTCGCCATGCGTCAGCGCGTCGAAGATGCGCTCGGCATACAGGCGCAGCAGCGGCCAGCGCGGGAATTCGCCGGGCTCCGGCATGGCACGCTGCTCCAGCGCTTCCAGAATACGCTGCTCGAAGCGCAGGAGACCGCACCAGCGGACGGCCGCCTCGATCGGTCGGTAGTACGTCTTTGCGCCAAAGGCGTGGCTGCTCGATTTCGGCATATCGCGCTCTTCCCATCGTCGGATCGACACATGGCAAGCGCGCGCGGCCCACATGGGCGCAGCGATTGCCCAAAGAACCCGATGAAGCGCGAGCCGGTCGGCATCGTGGTGGACGTTGGGTGCGGCGATGTCGCCGAGCGTTACGCAGGGGGCAAACCTCCTTGCGGTGCCCGCTACACCTCAACCATAATGCACCTGCGAAAAATCTTGTTACCGGCGCAACGGTCTGAAAAGCCGCGCATCCAAGTTCGATCAGGAAGGGATGCCGCGCTTTACCGGAAAACCAGGGCAAAGTTTTCGTAGGAATACGGGCGGGGTAAAGCGCCAATGCGACTTCCGGCTGAGCCGGTTTGCATCCAGCAAGGGCTCATGCGTTCTGCGTCACTGCTGTGACCTCGACAGCTTGAAGGTGCCTTGCTTGATGCCGGGTGGATAGGCCCGATTCGCCATCCATGCCCGTGACGCAAAAGGTCGGCCGCCGATGCAATGCGGGTCAAGGTCCAGACCGAAAGGGAATCGTACCGTCCAAAATCCCCGCGTCACATCGGGCGTTGATCGGTGCCTTGCGGGCGTCCGACACGCTCCACGCGGTCGATGAACTGCCGCAGCGGCTCCATGATTTCGCCTTCGGGTCGCAGTAGATAGGTCGTCAGCGAAGCGGTCTCGTCGGCCAGCGGCCGCACGACGACATCGGCCTGATGGCAACCCGCCAGATGCGCCGCGCTCGAAAAGCCCACGCCGTAGCCGGCGGCCACGAGGGCCAGCATCAGGGAATGGGTCTTGACGTACTCGGCTACCGTCGGCTGCGCATCCACCGTGCGGAGCAGCCGTTCGCGCTGCCGGCTGCAACCTTCGCAGACCTGGGGATCGCACAGCACCAGCGGATAGCTCGCCACTTCCTCCAGCGGCACTTCCTTGAAAGCCAGCAGCGGATGCCTGGCGGGCAAAGCCACCACCAGCGGGTCTCGCCACACCGGCATGGCGACGATGCCGGCGTCCATTTCACCAGCCAATGCAAAACCTGCGTCATACAAGTCGTTGCGCAGTCCAGTCACCAACTGCGCCAGTGGCGTTTCAAATATCCGAATGCCGACCTGTGGTGCCTCCTCGCGGCAAAGCGCAAGCAACGCCGACAAGCGGGCCTGCCCCATGTCACCAGATAGTGCGATGCGCAGCGTGTTCCGCTGGTTCGCTGCGGCGCGTGCCTTGGTCTGCGCTTGCTCGAAGGCCAGCAGTACGCGCCGGGCTTCTTCGAGGAAGACCTGTCCCGCCGGTGTGAGACGAACACTGCGTGGCAAGCGGTTGAGCAGCGGCACCCCTAAATCCGCCTCCATCTGGCGGATCGTGCGCGACAGTGGAGACTGTTCGATGTGCAGCCGTCGAGCAGCCCGGCCGAAGTGCAGTTCCTCGGCTACGGCGATGAAGCAGCGAAGATGGCGTAAGTTCATGCTTTCTCCCTACCGATGTGATCAGTCCATATCATCGTAGGGAGCCGAATAGTGCGGAGGATTCACCTCTGTATCGAGATGAGAGCCATCCTGGGGGGTGATGCTCGGATGCTTTTCGCCCATGTCAGCGCCTACGGCGAAGCTCTCGTTCGAGATCGCCCAGCTGCGACGCCTGAAGTTCGGCAAGAAGAGCGAGCAGCTCGATGCCGAACAACGCGCGCTGTTCGACGAGGCTCTGGACGCCGACCTTGCCGCGGCTGAGGCGCAGCTCCAGGAACTGCTGGGCAAGAAGAAGCCGCCGGCTACGCCTGGCGCGATGCCTAAGCGCACCGCCTTGCCGGCGGACCTGCCGCGCGTGGACTGCCACCACGAGCCCGAGAACACCCGCTGCGCGTGCGGCTGTGCGCTCAAGCGCATCAGCGAGAAGCTGGACTACACGCCGGGCGTGTTCACGGTCGAGTGCCACATCCGCGGCAAGTGGACCTGCGCATAGGTGCCGAACGCTGACCCAGGCGCCGGTCCCGGCGGAGATCATCGCCAAGGGCATCCCCACCTCCGGGCTGCTCGCGTAGGTGCTGGTCGCAAAGGACTCCGACCATCTGCCGCTTACACGGTCGTCCCTAGGCAAGCAGGAATAAGCTGCGTGAGTGAATCGGGAGGTTTGCGTAGCTGATGGCTGGCCAGCAGCGTCTGCGCCGGCGGCTTCACCGGCACGAAGCGCATGTGCGGGCGGGTTGCCGCCTCGCAGATCGCTGCGGCATCGGCCGCACCGTTCTTGCGTCCCTTGCCGGCCATGCGGTAGGGCGTGACGAAGTGGCCTGCAATCAGCCGCGCATCCAGCCCATAGCCGCGCAGCTTGCGTGCCCAGTGATGCGCACCGCCGCAGGCCTCCAGGGCCACCAGGCAGCCGGGAGGCAGCTCCGCGCACCAGGCCGCAAACTTGTCAGCGGCCAGCGCCTTGGCAACCACCACGCGCGCATCCACCGCATGCACCTAGATAACCCGCTTGGCCAGATCCACCCCGACTCGGGCAATCTCGTTCATGGACTTCCCCTTTCACATGGCTGCAGATTGATGACTTGGGGAGCACCATCGCGGTGGCAGCCAACATTTGTTTCCTGGCTGCTTACGATTGAGTCACATCAATCGGCCAGCAGATCGCTGGATATTGACTCTTGATTTTCGGCATGTTAGGCGCAATATCTTGCAAAGTCTTGCAAGAATTTCCTCGAGCGAGGCCGCGTGACGACGGAACTTGTGGGGGTGGTATGACAGCGCGCCAGCAGGCGATCTTCACACTCGACGAGTTGGCTACCTACTTAAAGGTCGGCAAGCGGACGCTTTACCGGCTCGCCGCGCACGGGGAAATTCCGGCCTTCAAGGTCGGCGGGACGTGGCGGTTTCGTCAAAGTGAAATCGATCAATGGATCAATGATCAGATCCAAGCAGGCAGAAAGAAGGAGGTGATACGCACAGATGAGCAGCCGAAGTCAGCGAAACATCCCGTGTTGCCTGGGCGCGCTATCCATAGCCGCAGGCAAGCGGATTGAGTGAGTCTTCAATTGATTTCTGGAGGTATGACATGGACATTGATTTCAAGAAATTGGCTCCCTGGAACTGGTTCAAAAAGGAGCAGGAAGAACAACAGAGCACTGCCTCGCTGCCGGTGCAGCGCAATGACCTGCCTGTGGCGGGTGGGCCCGTCAGTCCCATCCTGCAATTGCACCGCGAGATCGACCGCCTCTTCGACGACACGTTTCGAGGCTTCGGTTTCCCGGCGCTGGCCATGCCACGCTGGCCGTCGGACTGGCCGGGCCTGCTGAAGCCGGCGCTGGACATCCAGGAGACCGACAAGCAGTACAAGATCGCCCTGGAAGTGCCCGGCGTCGAGGAAAAAGACATCCAGATCACGCTCGACAACGACGTGCTGCTGGTGCGCGGTGAAAAGCGTCAGGAGCAGGAAACGAAAGACGGCGGTTTCCACCGGGTGGAGCGCTCCTACGGCAGCTTTCAGCGCGCTCTGAACCTGCCGGCCGATGCCAACCAGGACACGATCAAGGCCGCTTTCAAGAACGGCGTGCTCACGATCACGATGGACAAGCGCGAGGCCAGTGCGCCCAAGCAGGGCCGCTCGATCCCGATCAACGGCTGACGCCGATCGGCTCGTCCTCCGAAAAATCAGGTGAAGGTCGAGGCGCCGTGATCGGTGGCGCCTCGTCAAATCAATCTTTACAGGAGCATCAGCATGGCCAGAAAACAATGCCAAGTCTGCGGCCAGCCCGCCACGGTGCGGGTGGAAGCCAATCTCAATGGTCGCCACAGCACCATGCTGTTGTGTGACGATCACTATCGCCAATTGGTGCGCCAGCAAAAGCGCACCGTCTCGCCGCTGGAAGCGCTGTTCGGCTCGCGCAGCGGCCTGTTCGAAGACTTCCTTGGCAGCGACTTCTTCCGCATCGGTGACGATTCGCCGTCCATGGCGGCCGATACCGACGAGGTGGTCGATGCCTCGTTCGGCGAACCCGCCCCGGCCGGTACGGGCACTGCGCGCCGTCGCGGCAGTGGGCTCGCCAGCCGTATCAGCGAACAGTCCGAGGCCCTATTGCAGGAGGCCGCCCGACACGCTGCAGAGTTCGGGCGCGCCGAAGTTGATACCGAACACCTGCTGCTGGCGCTATCCGACAGCGATGTGGTGAAGACCATCCTGGGGCAGTTCAAGATCAAGGTCGATGACCTCAAGCAACAGATCGAATCCGAAGCCAAGCGCGGCGAGAAGCCGTTCGAGGGCGAGATCGGCGTGTCGCCCCGGGTCAAGGACGCGCTCAGCCGTGCTTTCGTGGCCTCCAATGAACTCGGCCACTCTTATGTCGGGCCGGAGCATTTCCTGATCGGGCTCGCCGAGGAAGGCGAAGGTTTGGCGGCCAACCTGCTACGCCGTTACGGTCTCACGCCGCAAGCGCTGCGCCAGCAGGTAAGCAAGGTGGTCGGCAAAGGGGCCGAGGATGGCCGCGCCGAGACGCCGACCAACACGCCCGAGCTGGATAAATACTCGCGCGACCTCACCAAGATGGCGCGCGAGGGCAAACTCGATCCAGTCATCGGCCGTGCGCAGGAGATCGAGACCACCATCGAGGTGCTGGCCCGGCGCAAGAAAAACAACCCGGTGTTGATTGGTGAGCCCGGCGTCGGCAAGACCGCCATCGTCGAAGGACTGGCGCAGCGCATGGTCGCCGGTGAAGTGCCCGAGACGCTGCGCGACAAGCGTCTGGTCGAACTCAACATCAACGCCATGGTGGCCGGCGCCAAGTACCGCGGCGAGTTCGAGGAGCGCGTGCAGAAGGTGCTCAAGGAAGTGACCGAGCACCAGGGCGAGATGATTCTCTTCATCGACGAGGTGCACACCATCGTCGGTGCCGGCCAGGGTGGCGGCGAAGGCGGGCTGGACGTGGCCAACGTGTTCAAGCCGATGATGGCGCGCGGCGAACTGAACCTGATCGGCGCCACCACGCTCAACGAGTATCAGAAGTACATCGAGAAGGACGCCGCGCTGGAGCGTCGCTTCCAGCCGGTGATGGTGCCCGAGCCGACGGTAGCGCAGACCATGATGATCCTGCGCGGCCTGCGCGACACCTTAGAGGCGCACCACAAGGTCAGCATCACCGAGGATGCGATCATCGCCGCCGCCGAGTTGTCGGACCGCTACATCACCGCACGCTTTTTGCCTGACAAGGCCATCGACCTGCTCGACCAGGCGGCCGCACGCGTGAAGCTGTCAGCCACGGCCCGCCCGGTGGCGGTGCAAGAGCTGGAGTCCGAACTGCACCAGCTGCGGCGTGAGCAGGACTATATGGCCTCGCGCAAGCAGTACGACAAGGCCGCCGAGCTGGGCAAGCGCATCGAGGCCAAGGAGACTGAACTCAAGCAGCTCGTCGAGGAATGGGAACGCGAGCGCGCCTCGGGCAGCGCCGAAGTCAAGGCCGAGCATGTCGCGCAGATCGTCTCGCGCCTGACCGGCATTCCGGTCAACGAGCTGACGGTGGAAGAACGCGAGAAGCTGCTGCATCTGGAGCAGCGGCTGCACGAGCGCCTGGTGGGCCAGGACGAAGCGGTGCGCGCGGTGGCCGATGCCGTGCGGTTGTCGCGCGCGGGCCTGCGCGAAGGCGACAAGCCGGTGGCGACTTTCCTGTTCCTTGGGCCGACCGGCGTGGGCAAGACCGAGCTCGCCAAGGCGCTGGCCGAGTCCATCTATGGCGATGAAGGTGCGCTGCTGCGCATCGACATGTCCGAGTACGGGGAACGCCATGCCTTGGCACGCCTGGTGGGCGCGCCTCCGGGTTATGTGGGCTATGACGAGGGCGGCCAGCTCACCGAGAAGGTGCGTCGCAAGCCCTACAGCGTGTTGCTGCTCGATGAGATCGAAAAAGCGCACCCCGACGTCTACAACATCCTGCTGCAGGTGTTCGACGACGGGCGGCTCACCGACGGCAAGGGCCGGGTGGTGGATTTCACCAATACCATCATCATCGCCACCTCGAACCTGGGCTCGGACATCATCCAGCGTCGGCTGAAGGCCGGTGGCGCCGCCGGCGAGGAATACGAGAAGACCAAGTCCGAGGTGATGGACGTGCTGCGCGGACACTTCCGCCCCGAGTTCATCAACCGCATCGACGAGATCATCGTCTTCCATGCGCTGGGCAAGGAGGAGATCCGCCATATCGTCGGCCTGCAGCTTGATCGTGTGGCCCGCAACGCCGCCAGCCAGGGCGTGACGCTGACCTTCGATCAGACCTTGATCGACCACTTCGCGGAGGAAGGCTACAAGCCCGAGTTCGGCGCGCGTGAGCTCAAGCGGCTGATCCGCAGCGAGCTGGAAACCGCGCTGGCGCGCGAGATGCTGGGTGGCGGTATCGGCAAGGGTGATCACGCCAACGCCCGCTGGGACGACAAGGCCGAACGGGTGGTCTTCGAGCGCCAGGAGCCACCCGCGAAGTCGGCTGAGCCTGAAAAGCCCGATGCCGCGGACGTGGCCGAGGCACCGCCTGGCGACGCGAGCAAGCCTGCGCGCAAGCCTGCGCGCAAGAAGAAGTCAGCGGACGGCGAATCTTGAGCGATGGGAGGCTGTCGTGTCCGACCCCAATGGGCTGACATGGGCAGCCACCCTCGTGTCGCTGGCGGTCGCTATCCCCACAGCGGGGCATGCGGTCATCTACAAGCGTGACCCTCGATCGGCCACGCTGTGGGTACTGCTGATCGCCTTGCTGCCGCTGGGCGGTTCGCTGCTGTATGGGCTGTTCGGCATCAACCGTTACCAGCGGCGGGCGCGGCGGCTCTTCCCGGGGGCAGATCCTGCTGTTCGGCAGGATCTCTCGCCCACGATCCCCGAGGCTGTATCGCCGCCACTTGCCGGTCTGGCCCACCTGGTGGGACGCGCCACCGGCCAGTCGCTGACCGGCGGCAACCGCATCGAGCCGCTTGTCGATGGCGAGCAGGCCTACCCGGCCATGCTCGCCGCCATCGAATCGGCGCGGTACAGCGTCGCCTTGACCTCGTACATCTTCGACAGCCAAGGCATCGGGGCGCAGTTCGTCGATGCGCTGCGCCGGGCTCATGAGCGCGGCGTGCAAGTGCGGGTGCTGATCGACGACGTGTATGCCCGCTGGACGCCCCGCAGCGCCTACCGCGCCTTGCAGCGCGCCGGCGTTCCGGCGGCGACGTTCAACCCGACATTGATTCCCGCGCGCCTGCATGCCGCGCATCTGCGGAATCACCGCAAGCTGCTGGTGATCGATGGCGAGACGGGTTTCACCGGCGGATTGAACATCTTCAGCCCGTACTGGCGGCCCGATGCGCCGGACCAGGCCTGTCACGATTTGCACTTTCGTCTGCGCGGGCCGGTGGTGGAGCATCTGATGCGGAGCTTCACCGATGATTGGTGCGATACCACGGGCGAGCGGCTCAGCAAGGGTTTCTGGGGCGAACCGCCCGTAACGGCTGATGAGCCGGGAACCAGTTGGGCGCGCGGCATCGAGGCCGGTCCCGACGAGGCCCTGGACCGGATGCGCTGGACCTTCATGGGCGCTTTGAGCGCGGCGAAGCATTCGGTGCGCATCTGGACACCTTACTTCGTCCCCGATCAGCCGATGATCGCGGCGCTGAGCACGGCCGCGTTGCGCGGCGTGCGTATCGACGTGCTGACGCCCGCAAACGGCGACCATCCCACGGTGCAATGGGCCGCGCGCGCCCACTACTGGCAGGTGCTGGAGCACGGTGTACGCATCTTCGAACGGCCTGGCCCGTTCGACCACAGCAAGCTGATGCTGATAGACGGCCAGTGGTGCTGCCTGGGTTCGGCCAATTGGGATGCGCGCAGCCTGCGCCTCAACTTCGAGTTCAATGTGGAGGTGTACGACACCGCGCTGTCTACGCGGCTGGAATCCCTTTTTGATGCCGCTCGTGATGCGTCGGGCGAGATATCGGCGAAGGCGTTGCGCGCCCGCCCGCTGGCCATCCGCTTGCGCGACGGGGTGGCCCGTCTGTTCACCCCCATTCTCTAGCGACACGACTTGCGAGGTACCCTGCCCATGGAAAAGAAAGATCAATGGAACATTGGCTACTGGATCGTCGCCGGCCTGTTGCTGCTGACGCTGCAGAACTACTGGCAGGCGACCAAGACCGTCGAGCCCGTGCCCTACAGCGAATTCGAGAAGGCGCTGGCCGAGGGGCGCGTCGCCGAAGTGATGGTGTCGGACCGCACGGTCACCGGGCGCCTGAAATCGCCGGACAGCCGGGGCAAGACCACCATCGTGGCCACTCGCGTCGAACCCGACCTGGCCGAGCGGCTGTCCAAGTACGACGTGCCTTACGCGCGGGTGGTGGAAAGCACCTGGCTACGTGATGTGCTCTCCTGGATTCTGCCGGCGGTGGCCTTCTTCGGCGTCTGGTTCTTCCTGTTCCGCCGCTTCGCCGAGAAGCAGGGCATGGGCGGCTTCCTGAGCATCGGCAAGAGCCGTGCCAAGGTATTCATGGAGAAGAACACTGGCGTGACCTTTGCCGATGTCGCTGGCGTCGATGAAGCCAAGGCGGAGTTGGTTGAGATCGTCGATTTCCTCAAGAATCCGCAGGAGTATGGACGGCTCGGGGCGCGCATCCCGAAAGGTGTGTTGCTGGTTGGCCCGCCCGGCACGGGCAAGACCCTGCTGGCCAAGGCCGTGGCGGGCGAGGCCGGGGTACCGTTCTTCTCTATCTCCGGCTCGGAGTTCGTCGAGATGTTTGTCGGCGTGGGCGCGGCGCGGGTGCGCGACCTGTTCGAGCAGGCGCGCGGGCAGGCGCCGGCCATCATCTTCATCGATGAACTCGACGCGCTGGGCCGTGCACGCGGTGTCGGAGGACCGAACGGTGGACACGACGAGCGTGAGCAGACGCTGAACCAGTTACTTACTGAAATGGACGGCTTCGACAGCTCGGTCGGACTGATCATCCTCGCAGCCACCAACCGGCCGGAGATCCTCGATCAGGCCTTGCTGCGCGCCGGCCGCTTCGACCGTCAGATGCTGGTAGACCGCCCCGACAAGAAAGGTCGCCTGGATATCCTGAAGGTCCATGTCAAGAAGATCACCCTGGCCCACGATGTCGATCTGGAACAGGTGGCGGCACTGACCACCGGCTTTTCCGGCGCCGATCTGGCCAATCTCGTGAACGAAGCAGCGCTGAACGCGACCCGGCGCAAGGCGCAGGCTGTGGAACTGCAGGACTTCACCGCCGCCATCGAGCGCATCGTGGCCGGCCTGGAAAGGAAGAACCGTGTGCTCAATCCGAAGGAGCGGGAAACTGTCGCCTATCACGAGATGGGACACGCTCTGGTGGCGCTGGCGCTGCCCGGCACCGATCCGGTACACAAGATTTCAATCGTTCCGCGTGGCATCGGTGCACTCGGCTACACCCTGCAGCGGCCCACCGAAGACCGATTTCTGATGACACGTGCCGACCTGGAGCACAAGATCGCCGTGCTCCTGGGAGGGCGCGCGGCTGAGAAGCTCGTGTTTGGCGAGCTGTCCACAGGGGCTTCAGACGATCTGGCGCGGGCCACCGACATCGCCCGCGACATGATTACGCGCTTCGGCATGGATGAGGGCTTGGGGTACGTTGCTTTTGAGGCACAGAGGCCGCGTTTTCTTGATGCGCCTGAACTGGTACAGGGTGGCTGCCGGGTAGCCGAATCGACTCAGACACGCATCGACCAAGCCATCCGTGACATCGTGATGGGTGTGTTTGATCGTGCATACCGAATTCTCGAAATTAACCGAGAAGTGCTGGAGCGGTGCGCGCGCGAACTGCTCGCACGGGAAACGCTGGATGAATACAGCATCCGGCAACTGACGCAAGGGCTACAGCTCGAATCCCCATGTCACAGCGGCCCAACTGCCGGAGCCATTACTTCCTCTGTGTCCCAAGGAGCCACCTCATGAGTGACAGCATTCATATCGTCTGCCCACACTGCCAATCCATCAATCGCGTGCCAGCCAACAAGTTGGCAGAGAAGCCCAATTGCGGGCGGTGCCAGCACCCGCTGTTCACCGGAGAGCCCATTGATCTGACCACAGCGACCTTCGCCCGTCATCTGGAGCGCAGTGACCTGCCGCTGCTGGTTGACTTTTGGGCGCCGTGGTGCGGACCGTGCAAGATGATGGCGCCGCAGTTCGAGCAGGCAGCCTCCCTGCTTGAACCCAAGGTGAGGTTGGCCAAGGTAAATACCGAGGCCGAGCCTCACCTGGCCGCCCAGTTCGGTATTCGCAGCATTCCAACCCTGATTTTGTTCCGAGGGGGACATGAGGTTGCACGTCAGGCGGGCGCCATGGGCGCGCAGGACATTATGCGCTGGGTGGCTTCGCAATTGCCCCGGTGATTCAGGTGTGATCGAGTCGTCTTCTCGGACTCTCCGTTCCATTAACGTTTCATTGAAAGAGAGAGCGCAACGCTTATGAATAAAGAATCTGGCCACACGGCCCTTGACGAGATACGCTCCCAGTGGCGGTTGATGACGGTTTACGAGCGCTTCGAGCAGTTCGTTGCCATCACGCTTTCGGGCGTCATCGCGTTGGTAATTGTGATTTCGCTGATTCAGTTGATTCGGCTGGTGTTCACACTGCTCGTCATGGATGCGCTGAATCCACTGGATCATAAGGTTTTCCAGCTGGTGTTCGGTGCCACCATGACGCTGCTGATCGCCATGGAATTCAAGCATTCGATCGTCAAAGTGGCTCTGCGCAAGGAAAGCATCATCCAGGTCAAGACCGTCATTCTGATCGCGATCCTGGCACTGGCCCGCAAGTTCATCATCCTAGAACCCGACGTTGATCCTGCCAAAGTGGCCGCGCTGGCGGGGACGGTACTGGCCTTGGGTCTGACCTATTGGCTCATGCGTGAACGCGATGACCGCAAGAGCGAGTAATGGAGGTATGACCCCCTATGGTCTAGTCGGCCGACACGATGCCAGGTCGAGGCACCGCTGGCTCAATCGCTTTCAAACCGCGCTGCTGGTTTTGACCCTGGTGGGGATCGCAGCTGCCGCTGGCAGTCTGCTGTTCGGCGAGATTGGCCTTTGGCTGGCACTGGCAACATGCGCATTGACCCTGCTGATCGAACCTGTCGCCGCCTCCGCGATGACCTTGCGTCTGTATGGCGCCCGTCCCTTGCGCCCTGATGAAGCCCCCGCAATCTGGTCGTTGCTGCGAGCGCTCGCAGCTCGCGCAGGATTGCCGAACACGCCGGTTCCGTACTATGTGCCCAGCGACATCGTCAATGCCTTTGCCACCGGCTCCAGGCGCCTTGCCTCCATTGCCCTCACCGATGGCCTGCTCCGCAGCCTGAGTATGCGCGAACTGCAAGCCGTGCTGGCGCATGAAGTCGCGCACATCGCTCAAGAAGATCTTCGTGTCATGGGCTTGGCCGATTCGATCAGCCGGCTCACGAACCTGCTGGCGTTGTTGGGTCAGGTCGCGCTCCTGATCAGCATGCCAGCCTTGCTGGTCGGTGCAGCAGAAATTAACTGGATTGGCTTACTGTTGTTGGCCGCTTCGCCGCAACTTGCACTGCTCGCACAGTTGGGTCTGTCACGTGTGCGAGAGTTCGATGCCGACCGGATGGCAGTAGAGCTGACGGGAGATCCGCACGGGCTCGCCTCGGCGCTGGCGAAGATCGAGCGGGTGAGCCGCTCGTGGCGAGCCTGGTTGTTGCCCGGCTGGGGGAATCCCGAACCGTCCTGGTTGCGCACGCATCCGGCGACAGAGGATCGTATCGCGCGCCTGATGGCGTTGGCGCCTCAGCCATCGCAGGCCCTGCCGTTCCAAACGGAATATCTCGCGCCAAGGTCGTTCGCCCCGATGCGCCCGCCACGCCGGGGCCTGAGCGGCCTTTGGCGCTAAATCACTCGAAAGGAACCCCCGCCATGGCTTACCACGATCCTTACCCACAACGCCCAGCTCCGGATCATTTCGTCCGGCGGTGGCTCTTCATCACTGCGTGCGTTGCCGCACTCATGCTGTTCTGGCAGTTCCTGCCCGCCATCGAGGCCTGGTTCAGCCCGCGCCAAGCCGCTGAGCGCACCGTCACGCCGCGTGGCGATCTGGCCGCTGACGAACAGGCCACCATCGAACTGTTCGAGAAATCCCGGGGATCGGTGGTCTACATCACGACGTCCCAACTGGTACGAGATGTCTGGACGCGCAACGTCTTTTCCGTGCCGCGCGGGACGGGTTCGGGTTTCATCTGGGATGACGCCGGTCATGTCGTTACCAACTTTCATGTGATTCAGGGGGCGTCGGAGGCCACGGTCAAACTGGCCGACGGCCGCGATTACCAAGCCGCGCTGGTCGGAGTGAGTCCGGCACACGATATCGCGGTGCTCAAAATCGGCGTCGGCTTCCAGCGCCCGCCCGCCGTTCCGGTCGGCACCAGCGCAGACCTCAAGGTGGGACAAAAGGTGTTCGCCATCGGCAACCCCTTCGGCCTGGATTGGACACTCACCAACGGCATCGTGTCCGCGCTAGATCGATCGCTGCCCGGAGAATCTGGCGGAGTGACCATCGAACACCTGATTCAAACCGATGCCGCTATCAACCCCGGCAACTCGGGTGGGCCGTTGCTCGATTCCGCCGGCCGTCTGATCGGCATCAACACAGCGATCTACAGCCCTTCCGGTGCATCGGCTGGGATCGGCTTCGCCGTGCCGGTGGACACCGTCATGCGCGTAGTCCCGCAACTCATCAAGACCGGTAAGTACATCCGTCCGGCGCTGGGCATTGAGGTGGACGAACAGCTCAATCAGCGCCTGCTTGCACTGACCGGAAGCAAGGGCGTGTTCGTGTTGCGTGTTACCCCTGGTTCGGCAGCGCACAAGGCCGGCCTCGCGGGTGTCGAAGTCACGCCGCAAGGCATCGTGCCGGGCGACCGCATCATCGATGTTGATGGCAAGGCGACGGACGATGTGGCCAAGCTGCTCGCGCGGCTAGACGACAGGAAGGTCGGCGATGTGGTGGTCTTGTCAGTGGAACGGGCCGGCAAATCGCGCGAGGTGCGTGTGGAGCTGCAACCCGGGAATTGATTGAACTGAACCTGTGGATCAGGCGGTAGTGCAGCGTCGCGGTGATTGAGGTTCTCAGGTCTTCGGCCAGGTAGCGTTCCGCCTCAACCTCCGTAATTTTCGGATGCGATCTGCCTATCCGAATAGGCAAGCATGCAACGCCGGAACCTCTTGCCAATCATCGAAGGAGAAAGCGAGGCGCAATCCGCATGAGGTGGACGCAGGCCAGGAACGAGGCAAACAGGAGGCCGCATTGGAACTCAGACTACTGCGCTATTTCGTTGCGGTCGCGGAAGAACTGCATTTCGCGCGAGCGGCCGAGCGCCTTGGCGTAGAACAATCGCCTGTGTCGCGCGCAATGCGCAATCTCGAAGCCACGCTCGGCGTGCAGTTGTTCGACCGCAGCGCGCACCAGACGCGACTGACCTGGGCCGGTCAAGTGTTCCTCGGTGAGTGCCGGCGTGTGCTGGCCACCGTGGAGCAGGCGGTGAGTGCCGCAAAGGCGGCGGCGCAGGGCTATCAGGGTTATCTGCGCATCGCCATCTGCGACAGCTTGGCGCAGCCCCACATTGCCACCTTGCTGGCGCGCAGCCGCGAGGAAGAGCCCGAACTGGAGATTCGCGTCTTCGAGCTGCCTTTCGCGCAGCAGCTCAAGGACCTGCACAACGATCTGCTGGACATCGGCTTTGCGCTGTCGGACGCGGTGAGCGAAGGCCTTGTCGCCGAGCCCGTGTGGACCGATCCTCTGTCGGTGATCGTGCCCGTGCGCCACCCCTTGTTGGCGCACGCGGAAGTGCCATTGGATGAAGCCTTGAAGTTTCCGTTGGTACTGTGCCATCCGGACGCGGGATCGGGCTGCCACCACCAGATCCAGGCGGTGCTTCAAGGTGCGTCCAAGCCGCTCAAGCTGGTAGATCAGGTGACGAGCCTAGGCGTGATGCTGACTCTGGTCGGTGCCGGTTATGGCCTAGGTTTCGCCATTGCCTCGCAGGTGCAGACCCTGAACCGCCCCGACATAACCGTTCGCCCCTTGGCCGGCACGCCGCCCATGCTGTCCACCTACCTGCTGCGCCGCAGCGCCGAACCCTCTGAGCCCATGAAGCGGTTTCTGCAGCGCGCCCGCGAGGAGTTCCTGCCAAAGGGAGATGAACCGGCCTCGTGACGTTGAGCGCTCGGGTACATTGGCTACTGCTGGCTGTCCATGGCTCGCACTGGACTTGCTCGGAGCGCGCGTTGACCAAGCGTGGTTTTCAGTCCATAATTATGTCCATCTCGGTTCGCCGAGTGCGGAAAACTCGTTATCAACCAACGAGTTGGGAACACGATGATGTTCCCTTCACCCGCTCCACATGCATTCACGCACAAGGGCCAGTTCTCGCGAACTGGCCCTTGTGCTTTGTCGCGCGCTGCGGCCGCCCTTCACGGCAACGTCGATCAATCCTCCAGAACGGCCTCGGGCGTCAGCGCCCAGCGCGTCAGGGCATGGCGCAACAAGGTCTGTTCGGGCAGGGCGATTCGGCCATCGGCCTTGGCCAGCACCAGCATCGCGCGGCAGGTCAGCTTCCGCAGGGCACGATCGGTGATGCGGTCGAGCAGCAGTTCGGTACGCTCCAGATCGAGCACGCGTACCGCGCCGTCGGTTTCCGGCCCGGCGAGCAAACCATTGCAATGGTCGGCGACCGCCTGTACCAGTGTGTCGCGCGACACGCCAAGAAGTTCGGCGATATGCAGGCGATCGATGGCATCGATCTCACGGCTGGCGAGTTGACCGTCGGCGACCAGGGTCAGCACGACGAGCTGGGTAGCGATCTGTCGAGGGTCAGTCGAAACGGGGCTCATGGAAATCCTCTGCAATGATGGATACGGATGACCGCGCGGACTCAAGCCGGTTGCATCTGTTTCGTTCCGAAACATCCGGGCCGGCGCATTGCAGGCCATCGGCTTTGGCTGCACCATCTCACCCCCACCTCTTCCCTGCGCTCCGGCCCCATGCGTCCCGCCCGTGCCCTGATCGACCTTGCCGCCCTTCGCCATAACTACCAGCTCGCCCGCGCACGGCACGGTGGCCGCGCGCTCGCGGTGGTGAAGGCAAACGCCTACGGGCATGGCGCCGTGCAATGCGCCAGCGCGCTGGCCGGGCTCGCCGACGGTTTCGCCGTCGCCTTCCTTGAGGAAGCACTCGAACTGCGCGCCGCCGGCGTCGCCCACCCCATCCTGCTGCTGGAGGGCGTGTTCGAGGCGAGCGATCTGGCTGACGTGCAGCGCCATGCGCTGTGGACCGTGGTGCACCACGAGGAGCAGCTCCGCATGATCGAGGCGGCAGCGCTGCCCGGCCCGATCAACGTGTGGCTGAAGGTGAACAGCGGCATGAACCGCGCCGGCTTCGTCGGCGATGCGGTGCGCGCTGCCTGGCAGCGCCTGCACGACTGTGGCAAGGTCGCGGCGATCACCCTGATGACGCATTTCGCACGTGCCGACGAGCCGCACGTGATTTCGACCACCGCGCAGATCGAACGCTTCGACGCGACCACGCGCGACCTGCCGGGCGCACGCAGCATGGCGAACTCGGGCGGCGTGCTGGGCTGGCCGGCAGCGCATCGCGACTGGGCGCGCCCCGGCATCCTGCTGTACGGCGCCGACCCGATGCCCGGGGAAGGCAACGGCCTCCAGCCGGTGATGAGCCTGGAGAGCGGGATCATCGCGGTGCGCGAGATCGAGACCGGCGAGCCGCTGGGATACGGCGCGCGCTTCATCGCCGAACGCCCCACGCGCGTCGGCCTGGTGGCGATGGGTTACGCCGACGGCTATCCACGGGTGGTGCCGGACGGCACCCCGGTGGCGGTGGATGGCCTGCGCACGCGACTGATCGGCCGCGTGTCGATGGACATGCTGACGGTCGACCTGACCGACCTGCCCGACGCCGGTCTCGGCAGTCGCGTCGAGCTGTGGGGCAGCAACATCCCGGTGAATCGCATCGCCGAGGCGGCAGGCACCATCGCCTACGAGCTGCTGTGCAACGTCAAGCGCGTGCGCCTCGAGTACGTCGGCTGACCTGCGACCGAAAGCGCGCCGCGGGTAACGCGCGACGCGGAGCCTTCATCCGCGCCCTGGGTGCGCTGCTGTCAGCGCTGCGTATCGATCGACAGTTTCACGCCGGAGGCATCGGCGGCCACGCCGGCGACGCGGCCTTCGAGATCGCCAGGCGACGCGGTGGCATTTCCGCTCTTCGACACCCTCGCCGCGACCACGACGCGTGCGGGAACAGGCGCACCGCCCGTCATCAACTGCACACCGTCGAAGCTGAAATCGCGCGGCAACTCGCTGCCACGCAGGCGCAGCGCCGCCAGCGGCGGGCCGCCACCCTCGCCACGCACGAACACGAACACCGTGTCGTCCGGCGCGAGGCGATCGCGCAGCGCCGGATCGACCTCCACACGCCCCGACACCTTGAGCGCGGACCCCGTCGCCGGCACGGTGGCCGTCGCCGCAGGTTCGGCGGGCAGCATCTCCGCCAGCGGAGGCATACCGGCCTTCGCGCGCGCATCGTTGATGCTCGCGCGCACACCGCGTGCGAGATCCTCACCGGGCGGAATGCGCGCCAGGATCTTCTCCCAGTGGCCTGCGGCTGCGGCGAAATCCTTGCGCTGGTAGGCGGCGGTGCCGGCCAGGGCCAGCGCCTTGGGATGATCAGGGGCGAGCTCCAGCGCCTTGTGCACCAGTTTCTCGGCCTCACCCGCGACCGTGCCTTCCTGCGCGGCGACGACGTCGGCCCAATCGGCATAGACATCCGGCTCACCCGGTGCCAGCTTCGCCAGCCTCGCGTACGTCTCGGCAGCCTTCGGATAATCCTTCAGCACGGTGTAGGAGCGCGCCAGCATCATCCAGCCCTCGGCGTTGTCCGGCTCCTTTTCCAGCCGCGCGGCGAGCTTGCCGACCATGTCGGCAATTTCCGCCTGGGTGAAGCCCTGCTGACGCCCGGCGACCTTCTGCGGGTCCAGCCCATCGGGATTGCCCAGCGCGACATAGGTGGCCGCGGCCAGCACTGGCACCCCCAGCGCCAGCGCCAGTGCCCAGCGCCGCGCCGGAGTCGTTTCGGTCGCCGCCACGGACGCGGTGGAGGCCTCGCCCTCATCCAGGGCGCGGCGCTCGAGTTCCTCCCGCCCCTTGGCGTGTGCAGCGGCATCGATGCGGCCTGCAGCGAGGTCCGCATCCAGTTCGGCGAGCTGCTCGCGCAGCACCTTCAGGGCGATGGCCGCCTGCTCGGGTTCGGCCTCCACCCGGCCACGGTGACGCAGCAGCGGCGGCAGGACCAATAGCAGGGCGCCGGCCACGAGCAGGCCGGCGAAGACGATGAAGGTGATCACGAACGGGACTCCCGGTTTGCGGAGGATGGCGGCGCATCGCCCGGCGCGCCGCCGGCCAGCAGCGCCTGGGCGCGCGCATGCTCGGCTTCACTGAGCGCAGTCAGCGCAGCGGATTCGACCGCACGCCGGCGCACGCGGTAGGCCAGCCAGCCGATGCCGGCCAGCAGCAGCGCCGCAGGCCCGCCCCACAGCAGCAGCGTGATGCCTTTCACCGGCGGCTCGTACAGGACGAAGTCGCCATAGCGTGCGACCAGGTAATCGACCACATCCTGCTTGCTGCGTCCGGCGGCGAGCTGCTCGCGCACCTGGTTGCGCAGATCGAGGGCGAGTGGCGCGTTCGACTCGGCAATCGACTGGTTCTGGCACACCAGGCAGCGCAGCTTGTGCGCCAGTTCCTGAACGTCGGCCTCGAGCCGCGGGTCCGCCGCGACCGTGGGCGCGATCTCCCCCGCAGGTGGCGCATCGACAGCCTGCGCCGGCGCTAGCCACAACATCGCAGCCAGCGCGCCGGCGCGTGCCAGCACGCGCAGGGCACGCGGGTGAAGCAAGATCCGGTCAGCCGGCACGGCGTACCTCCTCGACCTTGGGCAGGATCACCTGCTGCAGGTTTTCCGGCGTGATCGGGCCGATGTGCTTGTAGCGGATCTTGCCGTTGCCATCGATCAGGAAGGTCTCCGGCACGCCATAGACGCCGAAGTCGATGCCGACGCGGCCGTCGATGTCGAGCACCGACAGCATGTAAGGATTGCCGTGCTCGCCCAGCCAGCGCCGCGCGCGCTCCACCGCGAGGCCGGTTTCCGCGTCCAGCGCCATGCCGCGCGCGTCGAGCTGGCCGTCGCCGCGCACTTCCTTGTAGTTCAGGCCGACCACCGGCACCAGGTTGCGGTGTGCCAGATCGACCAGCACCGGATGCTCCTGGCGGCAGGCCACGCACCAGGACGCCCACACATTGAGCAGCCACACCTTGCCGCGCATGTCGGCAAGCGAGAACTGCTGCGCGGGGTCATCCACTCGCGCCAGCGTGAAGGCCGGCGCCGGTTTGTCGATCAATGGCGACGGCACTTCGCGCGGGTTGAGGGTAAGGCCGAAGGCGAGGAAACCCGCCAGGCCGAGGAACAGGAACAGGGGAACGAGAAACTTTGCTTTCATGAAAATTCCGGCTGGCGCGCGCGACGCCGGCTCAGGCTGCCTGCCGCGCCGCGGCGGCCGGCGCGCTGCGCTCGGCCAGCTTGCGGTAGCGGCGGTCGGACGCGGCGAAGATGCCGCCCAGCGCCATCAGCGCGCAGCCCAGCCAGATCCAGCTTATGAAGGGTTTGTAGTACAGGCTGACGATCCAGCTTCCGTCGGGCAGTTGCTCGCCGAGTGACACGTACACATCGCGGAACGGCCCGATGTCGAGGTCGGCCTCGGTCATCGGCATGCCCTGCGCGCGGTAGAGCCGCTTTTCCGGGTGCAGCGTGGCGATCGCGACGCCACTGCGGCTCACGTCCAGGGTGGCACGCGAGGCATCGAAGTTGGGTCCGGCCGCATCCTGCACACCGCGAAAGACGAAGCTGTAGCCGGCAAGCTCGGCGCGCTGGCCCTCGCGCATCTTCACGTCCAGGCTCTGGTTGAGGCTGCCCACCAGCGTCACGCCGATGATGAAGATCCCGATGCCCAGGTGCGCCAGCCACATGCCCCACCAGGCCGAAGGGATGCCGCGCAGGCGCGCCGCGGACGCGGCACCGGGGCGTTCGCCCAGGCGTGCGACGAGCTGCTGCGCGCTGGCGAGCACCACCCAGGCGGCGAGCGCCAGACCGAGCATGGTGCGTGGCGTGGCATGGCCGATGGCGAAGGCGGCACCGACGCCGATGGCGATGCTGGCAACGAAGGCCGGTGCGACGCGGCGCAGCACGGGGCCCAGCGTGTCGCCCTTCCAGCGCAGGAAGGGGCCGAACATCATCAGCACCACCACCGGCGTCATCAGCGGCACGAACACCGCTTCGAAGTACGGCGGACCGACCGAGATCTTGCCCATGCCCAGCGCGTCGAGGAAGAGCGGGTACAAGGTGCCGAGCAGCACCGACGCGGAAGCCACCGACAGCAGCACGTTGTTGCCCAGCAGCGCCGTCTCGCGCGACACGAAGGCGAAGCTGCCGCCGCCCGACAGCCTCGGCGCGCGCCAGGCGTACAGCAGCAGCGACACGCCGATGACGACGACGAGCAGGAACAGGATGAACAGGCCGCGCTTCGGATCGGTGGCGAAGGCATGTACGCTGGTGATCACCCCTGAGCGCACCAGGAAGGTGCCGAGCAGCGACAGCGAGAAGGCGCCGATCGCCAGCAACACCGTCCAGCTCCGGAAGGCGCCGCGCTTCTCGGTGACGGCGAGCGAATGGATCAGCGCGGTGCCGAGCAGCCAGGGCATGAAGGAGGCGTTTTCCACCGGATCCCAGAACCACCAGCCGCCCCAGCCCAGCTCGTAGTAGGCCCAGCCCGAGCCGACGGTGATGCCAGCGGTCAGGAACACCCAGGCCACCGTCGTCCACGGCCGCGACCAGCGCGCCCAGGCGGCATCCATGCGGCCCGACAGCAGCGCGGCGATGGCGAAGGCGAAGGCCACCGAGAAACCCACGTAGCCCATGTAGAGCAGCGGCGGGTGGATGATCATGCCCGGGTCCTGCAGCAGCGGATTCAGGTCGCGCCCTTCAGGCGCGCCCGGCAGCAGGCGCTCGAAAGGGTTGGAGGTGACCAGCAGGAAGGCGAGGAAGCCGACGCTGATGCAGCCCAGCACACCCAGCACGCGGGCGAGGAAGACATCCGGCAGGTGGCGCGAAAACACCGTGACCGCCACCGTCCACAGGGCCAGCACCAGTGCCCACAGCAGCAGCGAGCCCTCGTGGCTGCCCCACACGCCGGTGATGCGGTAGTACAGCGGCGTGGCGGTGTTGGAATGCAGCGCCACGTATTCCACCGAGAAGTCGCTGGTGATGAAGGCCCAGGTCAGGCAGGCGAAGGAGAAGGCGACGAAGAAGAACTGGCCCTGCGCCGCAGGCCGCCCGACCGCCATCAATGCGGCGCGGTTGCGGCTGGCGCCGACCAGCGGCACCACCGCCTGCACCAGCGACAGGACGAAGGCGAGGACGAGGGAGAAATGGCCGAGTTCGGGGATCATGGTTTCACCGTCGCGCCGGCCTTGTGCGCCTGCTCCACCGCGTGGGCGGCCTCGGGCGGCATGTAGTTTTCGTCGTGCTTGGCGAGCACCTCGGAGGCGCGGAAGGTCCCGTCGGCTTCCAGCCGGCCCTGCACCACCGCGCCCTTGCCCTCCTTGAAGAGGTCGGGCAGCGTGCCCTGGTAGGACACGGGTATCGTCTTCGCGGTGTCGGTGACGGCGAAGCGCACCGTCACGCCGTCGGGCTCGCGCTGTACCGAGCCGACTTCCACCAGCCCGCCGATGCGGAAGGTGCGCCCGGTCGGCGCCTTGCCGGCGGCGACCTCGGTCGGCGTGTGGAAGAACACCAGGTTCTGCTGGAACGCGTTCAGCACCAGCGCTACGGCGCCGACCAGCAGCGCGACACCGACGCCGACGAGCACCAGACGTTTGCTACGGGGTTTCATTCGCTTGCGACTCCACGCCGGCACGTGCCGGCCCACTACGAGGGCTGTTACGGGATTGCCCGGGACTCGCCCGGGGACTCTTTGCCGGCGCCAACGCCGCTGCCATTCCTGCCCACGGCCTTGCGCCAGCGCAGCAATCGATTCACGGTGTCCTTCCGACGCTGAAACACGAGCACGAGTTCCAGCGCGACGAGCGCGAAAGTGAGGCCATAGCTGCCCCACACGAAGAAGCCCGCGCCACCCATGTTCCAGAACGCGGACCAGCTTTCCCATTGCATCAGGCGCGCCCTCCCTGACGCAGCGCTTCACGCATCAATTCGGCCCCCACCCATTCGGTGTGACGCTCGCGCTCCAGGATCATCGACCGCACCCGCCACAGCACCACCGCCAGCGTGTAGGCCCAGGCGGCGACGGCCATCACCAGCATGCCCGCGAGCATGGTGGTGGCCATCGACGGTGCCTTGGTGAGGCTGACGGAAGCGCCCTGGTGCAGCGTGTTCCACCATTTGACCGAGAAATAGATCACCGGCACGTTGACCGCACCCACCAGCGCGATGATGGCGCCGGCGCGGTCGGCACGGCGCGGATCCTCGATGGCGCGCGTGAGCGCGATGAAGCCGAGATAGAGGAACAGCAGCAGCGCCTGCGAGGTGAGGCGTGCATCCCACACCCAGTAGGTGCCCCAGGTCGGTTTGCCCCACAGCGCGCCGGTCCACAGCGCGACGACGCAGAACATGGCGCCGGTGGGCGCCAGCGCCTGGCTCATGAGGAAGGACAGGCGGGTGTTCATGACCAGGCCGACGGCGGACCAGAAGGCCATCACCAGGTAGACGAACATCGACATCCACGCTGCCGGCACGTGGATGAAGATGACCCTGTACACCTCGCCCTGGGTGGCGTCGGTGGGCGCGACGAAGAAGCTCAGCCACAGGCCTGCGAGGGTCAGCAATGCGGCGGCACCAGCGAACCACGGGGCGAGGCGGCCTGCCAGGGGGTAGAAGTTCTGCGGGGCGGCGAAGCGCAGGATGCTGGGGCCGCGATCGGGTCTGCTCATCAGGTTCGGTTCAGTCGCACAACATCATTCGGTCGACACGCGCAGCGCCGCCACGCAGGCCCAGGGCGCCAGCGCCAGCGCGCCGGCCAGGCCGCCGCCGAGCAGCAGCAGGTGCGCGGTCGCGCCAGTGCCGGACAATTCCGCCTCGACCGCGCCGGCGCCGAAGATCAGCACCGGCACGAACAGCGGCAGCACCAGCAGCGCCAGCAGCATGCCGCCGCCGCGCAGCCCCAGCGTCAGCGCCGCACCCACCGCGCCGAGCAGCGCGAGGATGGGCGTGCCGAGCACCAAACTTATTACCAGCGCCGGGTAGGCGCCTTGCTCGAGGTCAAGCAGCATCCCCAGCACCGGCGCCACCACCACCACAGGCAGACCGGTGGTGAGCCAGAAGGCGAGCACCTTGGCCGTCACCCACAGTACGGCCGGCTCGCTAGACAGCAGGAGCTGCTCCAGGGTTCCATCGGCGTGGTCCTGCGCGAACAGCCGATGCAGTGACAGCAGGCAGGCCAGCAGCGCAGCGACCCACAGCACGCCGGGGGCGATGGTGCGCAGCAGGTTGGCTTCGGCACCGACGCCAAACGGGAACAGGCAGACGACGATGACGAAGAAGGCCAGCGTCACCAGCACGTCGGCGCGGCCGCGCCAGGCCAGCAGCAGGTCGCGCCGCAGCACGGCGAAGAAAGCACTCAGCATGCGTAGGCCCCGACGTCCAGTACATCGGGTACGCGCGTGAAGGGCGCGTCCTGGTGGGTGGTGAGCATGACCATGCCGCCAGCGTCGCAATGGTCCGACAGCGTCGCCGCAAGCTCGGCCACTGCAGCAACGTCGAGCGCGGTGAAGGGTTCGTCGAGCACCCACAGCGGCCGCCGCGCCGACAGGAACAGCCGCGCCAGACCGACGCGCCGCCGCTGGCCCTGCGACAGCACGCGCGCCGGCAGATCGAGCTGATTCTCGAGGCCGATGCGGGCGAGTGCGGTGACACAGCTCTGCTCGTCCACGTCGTCGCCGGCCGCGGCGCAGGCGAAGCGCAGGTTCTCCAGCGGTGTCAGCAGGTCGTTCAGCGCCGGCGCATGGCCGAGGTAGAGCAGTTCGCGGTGCAGGGCCTCGCGGTCGCTACGGATGCCGACGCTGCGCCAGCGCACCTCACCCGCCTCGGGCAGCGCCAGCCCCGTCACGAGCCGCAGCAGGCTGGTCTTGCCCACGCCGTTGGGCCCCGCCACGCGCAGCAAGCCGCCCGCCTGCAGGCGCAGGGCAAGGCCGCGGAACAGCAGGCGGTCGCCCTTCAGGCAGGCGAGATCGTGGGCTTCGAGCATAGGGCCGTGATTATAGCCGGCCGCGATCGCGACTTCGCCGCAGCGGCGGCGGGATCGCGTCCCTCAAGCCGCGGCGCGCCCGATGTGATCCAGCGCCGGCATGAAGCGCTGGAGTTCGGCGAGCGAACGCCGCACCCCGGGCGGTGACAGCTCGGCATAAGCGGCGAGCGCGTCGGCCGGCAGCGGGCCTGCGACGCGGTCCAGGTCGCTGAAGCGCAAACCCTGGCGGACCAGGTGGGCGATGCAGGTGTGGCGCAGCGCGCCCGGCGTGACCGCGGCCGGGTTATCCAGCCCCGCGTCGTGCGCGGCGCACAGCAGTCTGCGCTGCAGCTCTTCATCCGCGCCCGGCACCAGCACGACGCCGTCGCCCGTGCGCTGAATGGCGGCTTGCAGCCTGCTGAAAAGCGCCGCGGGGACGGGAAGCTCGCGTGCGGCAGCGCCGCCGAGGTGCACGCTGCCGCCAGCCGCGTCCACGTCGGTGGCCGACAGGCTGCGCGCCTCGTCCAGCGTGGCGCCGCACAGCAACAGGCCCGCCCATGCCACGTCGTCCACATGCAGGTTGGCCAGCAATGCAGCCAGCTCCTCCTGGGACAGCTCGCGCTCCAGCGCGGTCGGCGCGGCGAGCCGCGGCGCCCCGGCTGCCGGAATCCGCGGCGCAAGGCCGGCCGCGACGGCCGGCGGAGTGGACTCGCGCCCGACGGCGATCCACGGCTGCGGCACGATCACCGGTGCCATCGAAGGTCGCGGCGGCCGGTTGAACAGCTCGGTGAGCCCCATGGCGAGCAGGGCGAGTCCGACCGCCACGGCAAGGCTGATCCCGGCGTCGCGCGCATAGTCCGGCCGGTAGGCGCGGAGCGGCGCGGTAGCCGCCTCGATGACCTGTACCGAGGGCATGCGCGAGCGCTCGCTGGCCTCGGTGCGCAGCAATCGTTCGGACAGCGTACTGCGGCTGGCCTCGAGTTGCGCCAGCTCTTCCTGCATCGACTTGAAAGTGCTGAAACTGCGCGAGAAGGCATGCACTGCCCCACGGTCGCGCGCGAGCTGCGCCTGCAGGGTCTGCTGCTCCTCGCGTGCGGTGGCGAGTTCCTCCTCGGCCTCGGTGAGCGACACCTGCCCGGCCGTCGCCCGGGTCTCGCCGATCTGGGCCTCGACCTCGGCCAGACGCGAACGCAGCCGACGCGCCTCGGGATCCATGTCCATGAACTGCGGCGTATGCGTGCGCGCGATCTCGCCCAGCGATTCGCGCAACTGCGAAGCACGCGACTCCAGGCCCGCCAGCGTCGGGTTGTCGCGCGCGCGCACCACCGGCTTGCCGGCGGCGATGGATTCGCGCAGGGAACGCACCCGGCCCTCGGCTTTGGCGAGCTTCTCGTTGGCCTGGTTCAGCGAGGCGGCAAGCCCCTTCACCCGCGCCAGCACCTGGTTCTCGTCGCGCTCGCCGGAAACGATGTCATTGGCCTGGCGGAAATCCTCCAGCGCCTTGCGCCTGTCCTCGAGGCGGCGGTTGAGGTCGGACAGTTCCTGTCGCAGCGCATCGATCTCGCCGCCCGAAGCGCTCGCATAGCTGTCGAGCAGACGACTCGAGTAGGCCTCGATCAAGGCATTGAGCACCGCGGCGAGATGCTCGGGATACGGGCCGGTCGCCGCCAGGCTGATGATGTTGCTGTCCGGCACCGGCTCCACGCTGAGCGCCGCCTGCACCGCCTGGGCCGGCTCGACGCCGAATTCGTGCAGCTCGACGCCCTGCCGGCGCAGCGCGGCAAGTGCCGCTTCGATCACCGGCCGGCTCGACAGCACGCCGGCCTCGGCCTGCAGGCTGGCGGACGCGGCGTCGGTCACGGTGGTCGACACCGTCGCCCGCTCACCGGCCGTGCCCGGCAGATCGGCAACGATGCCGGCAGGCTTGACGGCGATGCGTGCCTGGGCGCGGTATTCGGGCGTGCGCAGGAAAGTGTAGGCCAGGCCCAGGAGCAGGACCGGCAGCAGCACCAGAATGAACACGCGCAGCCGCCTGCGGTTGCCGCGTGCGGCGATGTCCTCGGGGCGCTCCGCGTCGACCACGGCTGCGGGTCGGAGCAAGGTCCTGAAGTCCGGCATGGGCAACTCCTCGACGTTTCCCCGCGCTCGCACGCGACGAACACCAGGGAAGGCCCGCGGCCGCACTGCCGGCCTCAGGCTTTCCCCGTATGCGGAGAAGCTTACTGCGCCTTCGGCGGTTGCGGATGCATCACTTCAGGCACCACGCCGCCATGGTCGGCACCGATGTCCTGCGCAATCGGCGGCAACTGGTGGGCGATGCCCTTGTGGCAGTCGATGCAGGTCTGGCCCGCGGCGAGGCCCGTCTGGTGCATCTGGTTGGAGCGACGACCCTGCACCGAGTAATCGAAGTACTCGTAGTTGTGGCAGTTGCGGCACTCCTGCGAGTTGTTCGCCTTCATGCGACGCCACTCGTTCTGCGCCAGGCGGATGCGCTCGGCCTGGAACTTCTCCGGCGTGTTGATGGTGCCCATGACCTTGCCGTAGACCTCCTTCGAAGCCTGGATCTTGCGGATCATCTTGGGCACCCACTCCTTGGGCACGTGGCAGTCCGGGCAGGTCGCGCGCACACCGGTGCGGTTCTGGTAGTGGATGGTGTTGCGGTATTCCTTGAAGACGTTCTCCTCCATCTCGTGGCAGGAAATGCAGAACTTCTCCCTGTTCGTCATTTCCAGGGCCCAGTTGAAGCCGCCCCAGAAGACGATGCCCGCGGCGAACAGGATGGCGATCGCGCTCCAGCCCGCACCGCGGATCTTCTGCATCAGGGTCTTGTTGTTGTCGCTCATGGTTTATCCCCGATCTCGTCGCTGGCCTAGCGCAGCCCTTCCGCGCGCTGGAACTGGTTGCCCACCAGGGGTTTGGCGTCGGTCTGCGGCACGTGACACTGCATGCAGAAGTAGCGCCGCGGCGAGACGTTGGACAGTTCGCCACCGTCGCGGTCCTTGAAGTGCGTCAGGCTGACCTTGGTCGCGCCGGTCTCCTTGTAGCGGCTCCAGGCGTGGCAATCCATGCATTTGTTGAAGTTCTTGGTGACTTCGTAGCCTTCGACCTTGTGCGGGATCAGCGGCGGCTGCTGCACGTAGTCGCGCTGGATCGGCGCCTGATCGGGAATCGGCTTGAAGCCGCCAGGTGCGGCTTCCGGCGCGGAAACATCGCTGCCGCGGATGCTCTTGACGGCCTGCGCACTGGCGGACGGCGGCAGCGCAGCGGCAAGCCCGAGCGCGGCCACGAACGCAAGCACGAGTTTACGGGTGGGTTTTTTCATGACTCGCTCCTGTTGAATCGGGTCGTAATACGGAAAACATCCTTGCCGCAGACATCGACGCAACGGCCGCAACTCGTGCAGTCGCCATCGAGGATCAGCGGATGGTCCTGGCCGACGCCCTTCAGCGCCGGACGGATGACCTGGGGTTCGGGACACACCGCGAAGCAGTCCATGCAGTCGTTGCAGGCCGAACGTCGGTCGGCCGACACGCGCACCAGCGTGACGCGCCCAAGCAAGCCGTAGAAGGCGCCCTGCGGGCACAGGTGTCCGCACCAGCCGCGGGGCGCGATGAGCAGGTCGTACAGGAAAATGCCGCCGACGATGCCCCACGCCAGGCCGAAGCCGAAGATCAGTGCGCGATGCAGCATGGACACCGGGTTGACCCACTCCCAGGCCAGCGAACCGGTCGCCGCTGCCGCCACCAGCACGAAGCCCAGCAGCCAGTAGCGCGTGCTGCCCGCGGGCACCTTGCCGCCCTTCAAGCCCACGCGCCGCCGCAGCCAGGCCGCGGCATCGGTGACCATGTTCACCGGGCACACCCAGGAGCAGAACAGCCGGCCGCCGAACAGCAGGTAGAAGGCCAGCACGATGCCGCCGCCGAGCAGCGCCTCGCGATAGGGCCAGTGACCGGCGGCAAGCTGCTGCGCCAGCAGGAAGGGGTCGGTGAGGGGCAACACACCCAGCGTCAGGCTGGAGGACAGGTTGCCCTTCACGATCCACAGGCCGAACCAGGGGCCGGCCAGGAACAGCGCGAGGATGCCGAGCTGGGACAGGCGGCGCAGCAGCAGCCACTTGTGCGCCCGCAGCCAGCCCTTGGCCGCGATCGCCTCGCGCCCGGGCCTCGCCGCCACGCCGCGCCGCGCCGCACCGCGCACGCTGGTGGGCGGCAGCTTGCGCCCGCCTTCGCCGACGGTGCCCTGGGCGCTCATGGCTTCCATCCGGAATCGACGCCGCCCGGCCGGAACGGAGGCTTGTAGTCGGGAACCGCCCCCTCGCCGGCGGCTGGCCCCTCGCCCGGAGCGACTCGGGTGTCGCCATAGGCCTTGCCTTCCAGGCCGCGCACCGGCAGCTCCACCTGCTTGCCGATGAGCGACTCACCGGCAGCCTTCTTCTCTTCCCAGCCGCGCAGGTAGTGCTCGGCCTTGGAGCCCTGGGCGAGCTTGATCGGCAACACCTTGATCGCCGCCTCGCCCGGCAGCACGCAGGATTTCTCGCACTTGCCGCAGCCGGTGCAGTACTCGGAATGCACCGTCGGCAGCAGCATCGCATGGCGGTCGGAGCGCGGATTGTGGATGCGCTCCAGGGTGATCGCCTTGTCGATCACCGGGCACACGCGGTAGCAGACATCGCAGCGCAAGCCGAGAAAATTGAGGCAGTTCTCCTGGTCGATCAGCACCGCGAGGCCCATCTTCGCCTTGCCGATCTCCTTCAGGCCATGGTCCAGCGCGCCGGTGGGGCAGGCGGCGACGCACGGGATGTCGTCGCACATCTCGCATGCGATCTTGCGCGCCTCGAAATAGGGTGTGCCGGTGGCAACGCCGTCACCCAGCCGGGCCAGCTTCAGGGTGTCGTAGGGGCAGTCGCGCACGCACAGCCCGCAGCGCACGCAGGCGGCAAGGAAATCGGCTTCCGCCAGCGCGCCCGGCGGCCGGATGGCCGTTGCCGGCAGGGCCGACGCCTGGCGCGCATACAGTCCGGCGCCCAGCGCGAGCAGGCCCGCGCCGCCCGCGACACCGGCCGCATCCTTGAGGAAGCGGCGGCGCGAAGACGGCACCGCGCTCGACTGCGCGCTGGCCTGGCTGGATGTGTGGTGGTCGCTCATGATCCCTTCCCGGGCACGGCACAACGTCGCGCTCGCGCCCGTCCGTGGCGGACGGGCCGACGAGGCGGCGTCTTGCCCGGCAGGCGACCGCTCACGCAGCCGCCCGCCTCATGCCTCGTCGCTTCCTCAGACCTTGGTCACCTTCACCGCGCACTTCTTGTAGTCGGTTTCCTTCGAGATGGGGCAGGTGGCGTCCAGCGTGAGCTTGTTCACCAACCGGCCCTCGTCGAAGAAGGGTATGAAGATCAAGCCCACCGGCGGCTTGTTGCGGCCGCGCGTCTCCAGCCGGGCGACGATCTCGCCGCGACGCGAGGCGACCTTCACCGTCATGCCGCGCTGCAGGCCGCGCTTGGTGGCATCGTCCGGATGCATGAAGATCTGTGCCTCGGGCACCGCCTTGTGCAGCTCGGGCACGCGGCGCGTCATCGAGCCGGTGTGCCAGTGCTCCAGCACGCGGCCGGTGCACAGCCACATGTCGAACTCGGCGTCGGGCTTCTCGGGAGGATCCTGGTAGGGCAGCGCGAACACCACCGCCTTGTTGTCCTTGTGGCCGTAGAACTTCACGCCCTCGCCGGTCTTCACGTACGGGTCGTAGCCCTCGCGGAAGCGCCACAGGGTTTCCTTGCCTTCCACCACCGGCCAGCGCAGGCCGCGCGCCTTGTGGTACATGTCGAAGTCTGCGAGGTCATGGCCGTGGCCGCGGCCGAACATCGCGTATTCCTCGAACAGGCCCTTCTGCAGGTAGAAGCCGAGTGCCTTCGACTCGTCGTTCATGTAGCCCTTGATGGCATGCCCGTTCGCCTTCTCGACGTCGGTGAGCGGGAACCTGTTCACCTGGCCATTGGCGTACAGCACGTCGAACAAGGTCTTGCCCTTGTACTCCGGCTTCTTCGCGATGAGTTCGGCCGGCCACACTTCCTCGACCTTGAAGCGCTTGGAGAACTCCATGTACTGCCACAGGTCGGACTTGGCCTCGCCCGGCGCGGACACCTGCTGGCGCCAGAACTGGGTACGGCGCTCGGCGTTGCCGAAGGCGCCTTCCTTCTCGGTCCACATCGCGCTCGGCAGGATCAGGTCGGCCGACAGCGCCGACACGGTCGGGTACACGTCCGACACGACGACGAAGGCTTCCGGATTGCGCCAGCCCGGGTAGACCTCGCCATTGACGTTGGGACCCGCCTGCATGTTGTTGGTGGTGGTGGTCCAGTAGCACTTGATCTTGCCGTCCTTCAGCGCGCGGCTCTGCGCCACCGCATGCAGGCCGACCTTGGCCGGGATGGTCCCTTCGGGCAGCTTCCAGATCTCCTCGGTATGGGCGCGGTGCACCGGGTTGGTGACGACCATGTCGGCCGGCAGGCGGTGCGAGAAGGTGCCGACTTCGCGCGCCGTGCCGCAGGCCGAAGGCTGGCCGGTGAGCGAGAACGGGCTGTTGCCCGGTTCGCTGATCTTGCCCACCAGCAGGTGGACGTTGTAGATCATGTTGTTCACCCAGGTGCCGCGGGTGTGCTGGTTGAAGCCCATGGTCCAGAACGACACCACCTTGCGGTTGGGGTCGGCATAGACCTCGGCCAGCCGCTTGAGCTTGTCCACCGGAACGCCGGACAGCTTGGAGGTGTATTCGGCAGTGTAGGTGGAGACGAACTTGGCGAACTCGTCGAAGCTGATGTCCTTGGCGGCGCCGGTGTCGCCCTTGGGCTTGCCCTCGGCGTCCGGATAGCCATTGTTGGTGGCCTTGGCCTCCAGCACATGGTTGGGACGCAGGCCGAAGCCGATGTCGGTCTCGCCCATCTTGAACTTGACGTTGCGATTGACGAAAGCGGTGTTGACCCGCTTGGTCTGGATGATGTGGTTGCAGATGTAGTTGAGGATCGCCAGGTCGGTCTGCGGCACGAAGATCATCGGGTTGTCGGCGAGCTCGTAGGAGCGGTGCTCGAAAGTCGACAGCACGTGAACTTCGGTGCCCTCCTTGGACAGGCGCCGGTCGGTAATGCGGCTCCACAGGATGGGGTGCATCTCGGCCATGTTCGAGCCCCACAACACGAAGGTGTCGGTGTTCTCGATGTCGTCGTAGCAGCCCATCGGCTCGTCGATGCCGAAGGTGCGCATGAAGCCCGCCACCGCGGAGGCCATGCAGTGGCGCGCATTGGGGTCGAGGTTGTTGGTGCGGAAGCCGGCCTTGTACAGCTTGGAGGCGGCGTAGCCTTCCCAGATCGTCCATTGGCCGGAGCCGAACATCGCGATCGAATCCGGTCCGGTGGCCTTGATCGCGGCCTTCCACTTCTCGGCCATGATGTCGAACGCCTGGTTCCAGGTGATGGGCGTGAACTCGCCGTTCTTGTCGTACTTGCCGTTCTTCATGCGCAGCAGCGGCTTGGTGAGGCGGTCGTCGCCGTACATGATCTTGGACAGGAAGTAGCCCTTGATGCAGTTCAGGCCGCGGTTGACGGGCGAATCGGGATCGCCCTGGGTGGCCACCACGCGCCCGTTCTGCACGCCGACGAGCACCGAGCAGCCGGTGCCGCAGAAGCGGCAGGCGGCCTTGTCCCAGCGCACCTTGGTCCCGTCCGGCCCTTTGGTCTGCGCCTCGGCGACCACCGGGATGCCGATGCCGGCGGTCGCCGCTGCGGCAGCGATCGCGTTGGTCTTGATGAATTCGCGTCGATCCATGGTCATTTCATGCCTCCAGATGTTCGAGACCTTCGTCGGTGTATTCGTAGGCGAGCGTCACGCCGTGGACTTTCGGTGCCATGTTTACGGCCACGATGGAATCGGCGACCGACCAGCCCTCACCGTCTTCCACGGTGACGATGATCTTGCCGGTCTCGGCCGACGCTCCATGCAGCTCGACGCCCGGAATGCGGCGCAGGGCCTCCTGCACCTCGGGGAAATCGCGCGGCATCGCCCGCACGACCAGACTTGCGATCTTCATTGCTTGACCTCCGTGAGGGCGTTCGTTTCGCGCGGATCCATGGGCGCGATCGCAATCGTGCGCACCGGGCAGGGTCCGAAGCAGGCGCCGCAGCCATTGCAGGCATCGATTTCCAGCGCCGGCAGCGCAACACCGCCGAGCCGTGGCCGGAAGCGGATGGCGCCGGTCGGGCAGGCCTCGCCGCAGATGCGGCACTCGACCCCCTGTGCAGCCAGGCAGGCATCGCCGATGCGCGCGCGCAACGGCCACGGCGCTGCGTCGTCGTCAGTGCGGAACAGCGCGCGGGGTTCGCAGCGGCTCAGGCACTCGCCGCAGAAAGTGCATTCGCCGCGACTGAAGTCGACCGCAGGGTAACCCCCGTCGGCGCGCACCAGGATGTGCGTGGGGCAGTGATCGATGCAGGCATTGCAGCGCGTGCAGCGCGCAGTGAAGTCGACCTCGTCCCGCGCCCATGGCGGACGCTGGGCGGCGGCCGCGTTCACGCGTCCGCGCAAGAAACCACGACGCGACAATGAGGCAGCGTCCACGACAAGCTCCAGGCAATCGACAGGGACGATTGAAAGCCATAACGCGAACGCGGCCATTGATTCCCATCAAGACTGCGCCCGCAACATGGGTTATTTCACGCGAAATTCGTTGCATGCACCGGCGCGCCCTTCGCCGCCGCGCCGCGTGCGGATCAACCGCGCAGATGCTCCACTGCCCACACCGCCGCCTCGACCCGCGAGCGCAGCTCGAGCTTGCGCAGGATATGCTTGACGTGCACCTTCACCGTGCCCTCGGCGATGTCGAGTTCCCGTCCGATGAGCTTGTTCGACAGGCCGGCGGCGATCTTCTCCAGGATGCGCGCTTCCTGCTCGGTCAACCCCGCCGCCGCCGCGGTATGCGGCCGGTTGTCGCCGCGCAGCGCGGCCGCCAGCAGATGGGTGAGCTGCTCGGACACCACGATGCGGCCCGCGGCGGCATCGCGCAATGCGGCCATCATCGCCTCCGGCTCCATGTCCTTCAGCAGGTAGCCGTCGGCGCCGGCCTGCAGCGCGGCGACCAGGTCGGCGGCGCGGTCGGACACGGTGATCATGACCACCCGCGCGTCGAGCTGTGCCGCGCGCAGGCCGCGCAGCACCTCGATGCCGCCCACGTCGCGCATGTTGAGATCGAGCAGTATCAGGTCAGGCTGCAGCTCCTGCGCCAGCGCCAGCCCCTCGGCGCCGCCGGCCGCTTCGCCCACAAGGTGGAAGGCCGGAATCGTTTGCAACATCTGCGCCAGCCCCTTGCGGAAGAGGGGATGGTCATCGACGATCAGGACGCGTTGCAGCTCATTGTTCAAAGGGGCTTCTCCAGGCTGGGAGCGACTGGCACAGGTTGGTGGCGCTCGGCGCGAAAGCGCAGGCTGACGCGTGTTCCGCGGCCGGGTCCGGCGCCGATCTCGAGTGTGCCGCCGAGGCCCCGCGCACGCTCGCGCATGATGGCGAGACCATGATGCTGCCACGGATCGGCCGGCGGCTCGCCCAGCCCGACGCCATCATCCTCGATCGTCACGCTGACCTCGTCACCGGCGTCGCATGACAGCGTCACCGACGCGCTGTGAGCGTGGGCGTGGCGCACCATGTTCGACAGGGCTTCGCGCACGATCTGCAGAACGTGGACTTCCTGGTTGGGACTCAGGGCACAGTCCGCCAGCCGGGTGCTGAGCTTTACGGTCACGCCGCCACGCGCGGCATGCTCCTGCACCGCCTCGCGCAGCAGGCTGGGGAAATCGCCCGACAGCTCGAGGCGGAAGGACACCAGCAGCTCGCGCAACTGGCGGTAGGCAGCGCTGATGCCCTCGCGCAGGTCGGTCAGTACGCGGGCGGCCTCCGCAGCGCGCGCCGGCTCGCCGAGCAAGGGCTGCAGCAGGCTGGCCTGGATCTTCATGTACGACAAGGCCTGCGCGAGCGAATCGTGCAGCTCGCGGGCGATCACCGAGCGCTCTTCCTGCAGCGCCAGAAGACGCTCCTGCTCGCCGCGGCGGGCGGCACCGAGCGCCATGCCGATGTGCCGCGTCAGCGCTTCGACGAGCTGGAACTGCCAGTCCTCGAGACGCGCACCGGCGGGCAGGGAGAGGCGCAGCATGCCATAGTGGTGTTCGCGGTCGCGCAAGGGCAGGCGCAGCAGTTCGGTTTCTCGCGCCGACCAGTCGAAGCTCGGCGTGCGCGCATTACGGCACGCGTCGCAGGCCGCGTCTCCTGCAGCGAGCCGGTCCGGACACGCGCCGAGGGTCGATGCGATCACCGCCGCAGGGCCGTCGTGGCGCGGCTCGATACACACGAAGCTGCCCGCAAGGCCGGCGATCTGGTCGATGTCGCGCAGCGTCGCCTCGTAGGCTTCGGGCGCGGTCGGCGTCTGGTACAGGCGCGCGATGGCGTGGTAGAGCAGTTCCAGCGAGCGGTTGGTGCGTTGCAGTTCGGCGGTCTTCTCCGCCACGCGCTGTTCCAGGGTCTGGTACTGGCGCGACATCTCGCTGGCCATCAGGTTGAAGGTGGCGCCGACGCGGCCCAGCTCGTCATGGCCGACATGCGCCACGCGTGCGGAAAGATCGCCCCGCGCGATCTCCCGCGCCGCACGCAAAAGCTCCATCAGCGGGCGGTGCACCGAGCGGTGAAGGAGCAGCAGTGCCACCGCGATGACGACGAGGACGGCGGCGATGGCGACGGCGAGGATCTGCCGCAGGTCGGCGATGCGCGCCTCGGTGTCCTGTTCGAGCACCGTCACCAGCGTGTCGAGCTGGTTGACGAAAGGATCGATTTCCACCAGCAGCCGCTCGACGTTGGCGCGCGCCAGCGGCGCCCCGCCTTCGCGCGCCGTCTCCTCGAGCCGCGGCCGCAGGCTGCTGCGCCAGGCCGCTTCGACACCACGATAAGTGGCGGCAAACAGGCCACCCGGGTCGCGCTGCAGGAAGCGCTGCAGCGCCGGATGCGCAAGGTCGCGCTCGAAATCGGCGATCGCCTCGCGCACCCGCTCGCCCGGCACGCCGTCGCTCAGCGCATCGGTGACGACGAGCGCGGTGACGCGGTAGGTCAGGCGGCGCAGGCTGCCGGCCACGTTGATCGCATTGGCGCTGCCCTGCATGCTCTCGGCCACCATCACCGACGCACTCATGCCGGCAAGGCCGATCAGGGCCAGCGCAACGAGCGCCAGGGCCACCACCAGCAGGATCGAGTGCCTGACGAGCGAGCGCGGCAGCTTCAGCGCCATACCATTCTCCTGTCGAACTGCGGCCGCCGGATCGTCCGCCACGTTGGATTCAGCGCGAATACCTCCTTCGAGGTATGGGATCCCACGAATGCTTCGGCGCGCTGCATTGGATACCGCCAGCATGGCAACTAGACTTCATGACAGCATCGCCGCGCACGGCGCCTCACTGTCCAGGAGCCACGAACATGCATTACGAGATTCCGGCACCTTCGATTCCCCAGCTCCAGCGCATTCCTCCTTTCGACCTGCTCACCGACGCCGCCCTCGCGCGCATGATCTCGGCTTCGAAGCTGATCCGTGCGGAACGCGGCGAAATTCTCGCACAGGCCCTGGACGTCGCCACTGGCGTGCATGTGATCCTCGATGGCGAGGTGCGCTGTGTCCTGCTGTCGCCGACGGGTAACGAAAAGCTCCTGCGTCTGGTGGGCTCCGGCGACCTCTGCGGCGAGGAGGCGGCGCTGCTCGGCCGCCCCTACATGGCGACCATCCAGGCGCAGCGCCGCAGCCGGCTGCTGGTCGTTCCGGTGGCCGCTTTCCGCCAGGCGATGGCCGAAACGGCCGCCTTCTCGCAGGCCATCACCGCGCGGCTGGCCGCCGCGGCCTACGAACTGATGGCCCACCTGCAGCTTTGCGTGCAATTGAACAGCACCCAGCGCGTCGCCCAGTATCTTGCCCAGCTCGCACCCGAAGACGCCGAGCAGTGGGAGATCCACCTGTCCAGCGACAAGCAGACGATCGCTGCGCAACTCAACCTCACGCCCGAGACGTTCTCCCGGGTGCTGTCGCGCTTTGCGCGCGACGGCCTGATCCGCACCGAAGGGCGCCGCCGGGTCGTTCTCGACAAGCTGTCGCAGTTGCGCAACTGCGCTGCGCATTGAGCATTCCGCGTGTCGCGCCGCTGGCGCACGCAGTGGCGGCGTGCAGCATCACACCGCGATGGGTTCGATCGCCGCCTGGTGAGCCGGCACAGCCAGCCAGCGGCCGAGCATGCGCCAGGTATCGAGCTCGAAGCGGCGTTCGGCGGCCGCAAGCAGGGCCGGCAGTTCTTCGCGCCGCTCGACGCTGCCCAGGTGGCACCAGTGGTCGAACGCATGGAAGGCCTCGCGCCCGCTGTCGGCGTGACGCTCGGCGACGATCACCGCCCCTGCCCAGGGCCAGCGCTTGAGCCCCGTCGACGCCAGCGCGCCCGCCAGCCGCGCATCGTGCTCCGCAACAGATTCACGCCCCGCGCACACGCCGGCGCAGCGCCGCGACAGATGCGCGGCGCAGGCGCCGCTGGTGCCGGGCTCGAGGCCAAGGCGGCGCGGGCACAAGCGGTACAGCAGCGCGAGCTCTCGCAGCAGGTTGTCGGCCTCGCGGCGGTTGCGGAAGGCGCCGTGGAGCCCTTCCCAGCCCAGCGGGTCGGTGCCGGCGATCGGCACCCGTTCGTAGATCGGCGCACGCTTGCGGTTGGCGATCAGGCGCAGGGCGAAGGCAGCCTCGCCCGACTCCGCGACGCGGTTCGCCGTCGGACGCAACTGCCGCAGCAGTTCAGCCTCGAGCAGCAGCGCGCCGAGTTCACCCGCCGTCTCGATCCAGTCCACCCGCCTCACCTGGCGTGCGAGCTCGGCGTCGCGGCCCTTTGCCCCGGCGGAGAAATGCTCCCGTACCTTGCCGCGCAGGTTGAGGCTGCGGCCGACGTAAAGCGGGCGATCGCTGCGCCCGGCAGGCGGCGGCTCGGGCTCGGCGTGGAAGAGATAGACGCCGGGCGAGTCCGGCACCGCTTCCAGCATGCCTTCGGGCAGGCCCGGGGGATGCGGTGCCGCCTTCATGGCGCGGTCTGCCGCGCGTGCAACGACTTCCGGCGCGAAACGTTCGCTCATCAGCCGCGCGAACTGCCACAGCACCTCGGTATCGCCCATCGCGCGGTGGCGCGCGTCGCACACCAGCCCATGACGCTCGATCAACGCGTCGAGTCCGTGGCGGTGATGCTCGGGATGCAGGGCGCGCGACAGCTTGACGGTGCACAGCACCGGCGCGTCGAACGTACGGCCTGCACGCGCGAACTCGTTCTTGATGAAGCCGTAGTCGAAGCGCGCGTTGTGCGCGACGAACACGCAGTCCTCGAGCAGCATCGCGACGCTGTCGGCCAGCGCGGCAAAAGGCGGCGCCTGTGCCACCATGTCGTCGGTGATGCCGATGAGGTCCTGGATCATGCGCGGGATGGGCATGCCGGGATTGACCAGGCTCTCCCAGCGCGCCACCACCTGTCCTTCTTCGACACGCAGGATGGCGATCTCGGTGACGCGGTCGCGCACCGGATGGGCACCGGTGGTCTCGACGTCGATGAAGGCAAGCCGCGCCGGCAGGCCCGCTGACAGGCTCATCGCTTCAGGCGTTCCTGCGCAAGGAGGACGCACAAAAGCGCGTGGGCAGGACAAGCCCGCCCACGCGTCCTGCACTGCATGCCCGCGCCCGGCCCGCAAGCGGCCGGCGCGGCACCGTGATCAATGATTGGCGTCGTAGTAGTACGCCTTCACCGGCACGCAGCTTTCCGAGAAGCGACGCTGCTCCTCCAGCGTTTGCGGCTTGTCCCACCATAGCGCACGCCCCTTCTTCTGCTCGGTGAGTTCCTGCGGGTTCTTCTGCAGCCATTCGCGCATGAACTTGGTGTGATCGGATTCGTACGTCGCCATGTCGGCCCTCTCCCAATGAATGGGCGAGATTCTAGCCGATCGGCCCGCCGCTGCGTTCAGCCGACGCGGCCGTCGCCGCGCACGCGGCCGATGCGCACCACTTCGGGGATGCGGCGCACCGCACGCATCACGCGCGCCAGGTGCATGCGGTCGCGCACCTGCAGCGTGAGGTTGAGCGCGGTGTATTCGCCCTGCTCGTTGTCCATATTCACCGTCTGGATGTTGCAGTCTTCCTCGGAGATCGAGCTTGCGACCTTGGCCAGCACGCCGCGCTGGTTCTGGGTCAGCACGCGGATGCGGACGTCGAACAGGCGCTCGCTGCCGGGCTCCCATTCCACATCGACCCAGCGCCCGCGGTCGCCGCGCAACTTGGCGACGGCAGGACAGTCGTGCAGGTGCACTTCCAGCCCCTGGCCCTTGCGTATCGTGCCGATGATGGGGTCGCCCGGAATCGGATTGCAGCAGCGCGCCAGTTGCACCGCGATCCCTTCCGAGCCGCGGATGGTGATCGCACCCGCCGGCTTGGGCTTGACCACGTCGGGGCGGCCGGACTCCATGTCCTGGGCCTGGGACAGGCGCCGCGCGATGATCGCCGGCAGCCGCTTGCCAAGGCCGAGGTCAGCAAAGACTTCCTTCTTGTTGCGCACGCCGCGGTCGCGCAGGAAGCGGTCCCAGGCGAAGGTGGAGATCTGCCCCAGCGTGAGGCCGTGCGGCCGCAGCGCCTGGTTGAGCAGGCGCTCGCCCAGCGCCACCGATTCGTCCTGCTGCGCGCTCTTCATGAAATGGCGGATCTGCGCGCGCGCCTTGCCCGTGCGCACGTAGGACAGCCAGGCCGGGTTCGGGTTGGCATGCGCCGCGGTGATGATCTCGACCTGGTCGCCATTGCGCAGCTCGCTGCGCAGCGGCATCAGGTCGCCGTTGATGCGGCACGCGACGCAGCGGTTGCCGACGTCGGTATGCACCGCGTAGGCGAAGTCCACCGGCGTCGAGCCCTTGGGCAGCGAGAAGATCTTGCCCTTGGGCGAGAACGCATAGACCTCACCCGGGAAGAGGTCGATCTTGACGTGCTCGAGGAATTCCGTGGCCTCGCCGGAAGCCGACTGCAGCTCGAGCAGCGACTGCAGCCAACTGTGCGTCTTCTGCTGCAGCTCGGTGAGGGTCTTCTCGTCTTCCTTGTACAGCCAGTGCGAGGCGACGCCGGCCTCGGCGATGTGGTGCATCTCGCGCGTGCGGATCTGCACCTCGACCGGCATGCCGAAGGGGCCGATCAGCGTCGTGTGCAGGCTCTGGTAGCCGTTGGCCTTGGGGATGGCGAGATAGTCCTTGAACTTGCCCGGCACCGGCTTGTACATCGAGTGCAGCGCGCCCAGCGCCAGATAGCAGCTCGGCACGTCCTTGACGATGACGCGGAAGCCGTAGATGTCGAGCACCTGCGAAAACGACAGGTGCTTCTCCAGCATCTTGCGGTAGATGCCGTACAGGTGCTTCTCGCGGCCCTGCACCTCGGCCTCGATGCCCCATTGCGGCAGGCGCTCCTCGAGCGCGGCGAGCACCTTGCCCACCACTTCGCGGCGGTTTCCGCGTGCGGCGCGGATCGCCTTCGACAGCACGCGGAAGCGCAACGGGTACTTGTGCTCGAACGACAGCTCCTGCAGCTCGCGGAACAGGTCGTTGAGGCCGAGCCGGTTGGCGATCGGCGCGTAGATCTCGAGCGTCTCGTTGGCGATGCGGCGGCGCTTGGCCGGCCGTACCGCGTCGAGCGTGCGCATGTTGTGCATGCGGTCGGCGAGCTTGATCAGGATCACGCGCAGGTCGCTGGCCATCGCCAGCAGCATCTTGCGGAAGTTCTCCGCCTGCGCTTCCTCGTGCGAGCGGAATTCGATCTTGTCGAGCTTGGACAGGCCGTCGACCAGCTCCGCCGACACCTTGCCGAAGCGCTCGGCGATCTCCGCCTTGGCGATGTGGGTGTCTTCCATCACATCGTGCAGCAGCGCGGCGATCAGGGCCTGGGGGTCCAGGTGCCAGTCGGCGACGATGGAGGCGACGGCGACCGGGTGCGAAATGTAGGGGTCGCCGCTGATGCGGAACTGGCCGTTGTGGGCGTTGGCGGCAAAGTGGTAGGCGGCCTCGACGCGACCGACGTCCTCGGCCCTGAGGTAGCCGGAAATCTTCTCCTTCAGCTGCGCGAAATCAAGCGCGAGCACCGGAGACGCCGGCGGGATGGCCAGCGGCGGGGGAATGGTCACGTCACTGTCAGACATGGAATTCCCCCGGGGTCAGCCTCAGGCCTGGCCTCGATTGAGCATCTCGAGGCCGACCTTGCCGGCTGCGACTTCGCGCAGCGCGATGACCGTGGGCTTGTCCTTGTCGTGCGGGTCGATGTCGATCTGCGGCGAGCTGCCGATGGTGAGCTGGCGCGCCCGGTAGGTCGCGGCAAGGGTCAGCTGGAAGCGGTTGGGAATCCTTTTCAGGCAGTCTTCGACGGTGATGCGGGCCATGTTCAATCCTGTTCGAGAAAGTCGAAATATTGCGGGTGGCGCAGGTGCTGGGGAGCGTAGCGCAGCCTTGCGGCCCGCACCACGGCAACCAGATCTTCAAGTGCCTCCTGCAACTCATTGTTAATTATAACGTAGTCGAACTCCGCCACATGGCGCATCTCGCCACGCGCCGCCAGCAGCCGGCGGCTGATGACGTCGTCACTATCGGTGTTGCGTCCGCGCAGGCGCTTTTCCAGCTCATCCAGCGAAGGCGGCAGGATGAACACGCCCACCGCATCGGGGAAGGCCTTGCGCACCTGCTGGGCACCCTGCCAGTCGATCTCGAGCAGGGTGTCGCGCCCGGCGGCCACCTGCTCCTTCAACCAGACCTTGGAAGTGGCGTAATAATTCCCATGCACTTCGGCCCATTCGAGGAACTCGCCGCGGTCGCGCAGCGCGCGGAAGGTCGCCAAATCGACGAAGTGATACTCGCGGCCGTTCTGCTCGCCCGCGCGCGGCGCGCGCGTGGTGAAGGAAACCGACAGTTGCACGCGCGCATCGCGCTGCAGCAGGCCGCGCACCAGCGTGGTCTTGCCGGCACCGGAAGGGGCAGTGACGACAAACAGCGTTCCCGGCATCTCTGGTGTCCTCACTCGATGTTCTGCACTTGTTCCCGCACCTGCTCGATCAGCACCTTCATCTCCATGGCGATGCCGGTGATGTCGGTCGCCGGCGACTTGGAGGCGAGGGTGTTGGCTTCGCGGTTGAGCTCCTGCATCAGGAAATCCAGCCGTTTGCCGGCAGAGCCGCCTGCCTTGAGGATGCGCTCGACTTCGTCCAGGTGGGTGGTGAGCCGCGTCAGCTCCTCGGCGACATCGATGCGCTGGGCGTAGAGCGCGACTTCCTGGCGGATGCGGTCCTCGTCGAGCGCGGCCACCGCCTCGCGCAGCCGGACGGTGAGCCTGTCCTGGTATTCGGCGACGATCAGCGGCATGCGCGGCGCCGCAGTGGCGACCAGCTCGCGCATGCGCACGACGCGCTCGCGGATCATGTCGGCGAGCTTGTCGCCCTCGCGGCGGCGGGTGGCCACGAACTCGTCGAGGGCCGCGTCGATGAGCGCGGCGATCGCCGGCTGCAGTTGCTCGAAGGCGAGGCTGTCGTCGGCCAGCATGCCGGGCCAGCGCAGCACGTCGGAGACCGACAGCGGCCTGGCATCGGGCATGCGCTCGCGCACCGCGGCCTGCGCCTCGGCCAGTTGCGCGATCAGCGCACCATTGATCGCCAGGCTGCGCGGCGCGGCGTCGTTGGTCTGCAGGTTGAGGCGGCACTCGACCTTGCCGCGCGTCAGGCGCGCACTGATGCGCTCACGCAGGGCCGGCTCGGCCTGGCGCAGGTCGTCGGCGATGCGGAAGGTGAGGTCGAGATAGCGCGAGTTGACGCTGCGCAGCTCGAGGTGAAGCGTGACGGCACCGAGGTCGCGGTTCTGTACCGCGAACCCGGTCATGCTGTGGACCATTCAAGTCTCCGGGAAGCTGCAGCGGTCGTGCCGCGATCGAGTAAACTGCAGCGTCCAGTCAGGAAAATGCGGCGGAAAGCCGAATCTTATCCCCGCCGAAGATGCCGCCTCAAGCCAACTGCGCGCTGCCTCAGGGTTACCAGCTCGATCGCTACCGGATCGAGCGCCAGTTGTCGGTCGGCGGCTTTTCCATCGTCTATCTCGCGGTCGACACCGACGGCACGCCGGTCGCGCTGAAGGAATACCTCCCCAACTCGATCGCGCTGCGCGCAGACGGGGGAATCGAGCCGCAGGTTTCGGAACAGAACCTGCCTGCCTTCCGCTACGGCATGAAGTGCTTCTTCGAGGAGGGCCGCGCCCTCGCCAAACTGATGCACCCCAACGTGGTGCGGGTGCTGAACTTCTTCCGCGCCAACGGCACCGTGTACATGGTGATGCAGTTCGAGCGCGGCCGCACCCTGCACGAATACATCCAGCGCCATCGCGAGGGCCTGCGCGAGAGCTTCATCCGCGCGGTGTTCGCGCGCATGCTCAACGGCCTGCGTGAAGTGCACGCGCACAAGCTGCTGCACCTGGACATCAAACCTTCCAACATCTACCTGCGCAACGACGGCACGCCGGTGCTGCTGGACTTCGGCGCCGCGCGGCAGACACTGATGACCGACCAGCCCATCCTGAAGCCCATGTACACGCCCGGCTTCGCCTCGCCCGAGCAGTACGAAGGCCGCAACGGCCTCGGGCCGTGGAGCGACATCTACAGCGTCGGTGCCAGCCTGCACGCCTGCATCACCGGCAGCGCGCCGCCGCGCGCCGACGAGCGGGTCAGACAGGACACGCTGCAGGCGCTGGCGAAGACGCAGGCCGGACGCTATTCGAACCATTTGCTCGGGCTGGTCGACTGGTGCCTGCGCATCGATCCGCTGCAACGGCCGCAGAGCGTCTACGCCCTGCAGAAGGCCCTGATGCAGTCCCAACCCGGCACCACGGCGCCGCCCCCCTGGTTCACCGACATCGGCACCCGCCTGAAGTCCTTCATCGGCCGCAAGTGAGGGCATGAGCATGCGTTTCACGATCTACCAGGAAAGCCGAATCGGCCAGCGCCGCAGCAACCAGGACCGCATCGCCTACTGCTATTCGCGCGATGCGCTGCTGATGCTGGTGGCCGACGGCATGGGCGGGCACCAGCACGGCGAGATCGCCGCGCAACTGGCGGCGCAGGTGATCACCCGCTCCTTCCAGCGCGACGCCCAGCCGGCCTTGCGCGAGCCCGCGCTGTTCCTGTCGCGCGCGCTGACCAACGCGCATCATGCCATCCTCGATTACAGCTTCGACCGCAAGCTGCCCGAATCCCCACGCACCACCATCGTCGCCTGCGTGGTGCAGGAAGGCGTGGCGTGGTGGGCGCATGCCGGCGATTCGCGCCTGTACCTGCTGCGCCACGGCCACATCCACGCGCAGACGCGCGACCACTCGCGGGTGCAGTTGATGATCGACCAGGGCCTGCTCGAGGCGCGCGAGGCGGTCAATCACCCCGGGCGCAACCGCATCTACTCCTGCCTGGGCGGCATGCAGCCGCCGCAGATCGAGTTCTCGCGCGGCACCCGGCTGTGCAATGGCGACGTCATCGCGCTGTGCAGCGACGGCGTCTGGTCGCCCGTTGGCGACGCGAGCCTGGTGCTCGGTCTGGCCGGCAAATCGGTCATGCAGGGCGTGCCCCTGCTGCTGGACCGTGCGGAAGCCAACGCCGGCGCCACCGCCGACAACTTGTCGCTGATCGCGATGTCCTGGCAGGACGAGTCCGCGCCGCCGGCGGTCGACAGCATTTCCACCCGCACCATGGCGCTGGACGAACACACCACCCGCATCGACCTCTTCCGGGGCGAGCGCCAGGCCGCGGCCGGCGCAGGCGTCGAGCTCTCCGATGAGGAAATCGAGCGCGCCATCGCCGAGATCAACGCCGCCATCAACAAATTCGACAAACCCTGACCGAGGACCACCATGCGACCCAGCCAGCGCCAGCCCGACGAACTCCGCCCCGTCCGCCTCACCCGCGGCTACACTCGCCACGCCGAAGGTTCGGTGCTGGTGGAATTCGGCGACACCCGCGTGCTGTGCACCGCCAGCGTCGAGGACAGCGTGCCCGGCTTCCTGCGCGGCAAGGGCCAGGGCTGGCTCACCGCCGAATATGGCATGCTGCCGCGCGCCACCCACACGCGCAGCGCGCGCGAGGCCGCCAAAGGCAAGCAGAGCGGCCGCACGCAGGAGATCCAGCGCCTGATCGGCCGCAGCCTGCGCGCGGTGGTGGACCTCGCCGCGCTCGGCGAGCGCCAGATCGTCATCGACTGCGACGTGCTGCAGGCCGACGGCGGCACCCGCACCGCGGCGATCACCGGCGCCTGCGTGGCGGTGCACGACGCGCTGCAGAAACTTGTCGCCGCGGGCAAGCTCCAACAAAGCCCGATGAGCGATTTCGTCGCTGCCGTGTCGGTCGGCATCCATCAAGGCGTGCCGGTGCTCGACCTCGACTATGCGGAAGACTCGGACTGCGACACCGACATGAACGTGGTGATGACCGCCGCCGGCGGTCTCATCGAGGTGCAGGGAACGGCGGAAGGCGCCACCTTCTCGCGCACCGAACTCAACGCGCTGCTCGATCTCGCCGAGGGCGGCATCCGACGCCTGAACGAACTGCAGCGCAGCGCCGTCTGCGGAGCCTGAGCCATGAGCAAACGACTTGTCCTCGCCAGCAACAACGCCAAGAAGGCCGCCGAGATGCAGGCGCTGCTCGCGCCGCTCGGCATCGAGGTGATCCCGCAATCCGCGCTGGGTGTCAGCGAAGCCGAGGAGCCGCATTTCACCTTCGTCGAGAACGCTCTGGCCAAGGCGCGCCATGCCGCTGCGGCGACCGGCCTGCCAGCGGTGGCGGACGACTCCGGCCTGTGCGTCGAGGCGCTGGGTGGTGCGCCCGGCGTGCAGTCGGCGCGCTTCGCCGGCGAGCCGAAGTCCGACGCGCGCAACAACGCCCTGCTGCTGCAAAAGCTGGCGGGCGTGAGCGACCGGCGCGCGTATTTCTACTCCAGCGTGGTGCTGGTGCGGCATGCGGAGGATCCGCGCCCGCTGATCGCCGACGGCGAGTGGCGGGGCACCATTCTCGAGGCGGCGCGCGGCGAAGGCGGTTTCGGCTACGACCCGTTGTTCTGGCTGCCCGACCTCGAACAGACTGCTGCCGAGCTGGACGCCAAGCTCAAGAACAGCCTGAGCCATCGCGGCGCCGCGATGCGCCATCTGCTCGACCGCCTGAAGCGGCATCCGCTGTGACGCGACCCACCCGATGACCGAACGCCGCATCATTCCGCTGCAACCTGCCGCTTCGCCGCAGCGCAGCCTGCCCCTGCCCGAGCGCCCGCAACTGAGCGTACCGCCGCCCTTGTCGCTGTACGTGCATTTCCCGTGGTGTGTGCGCAAGTGCCCTTACTGCGACTTCAACTCGCACGCGCCGCGCGGCGACGCCGGCATTCCCGAGGCGGCGTGGATCGACGCGGTGATCGCCGACCTGCAGGCGGCGCTGCCGCAGGTGTGGGGACGGCGGGTGCACAGCGTGTTCTTCGGCGGCGGCACGCCCAGCCTGATGTCGGCCGCGGGGCTGGACCGCGTGCTGACCGCCATCCGCATGCTGCTGCCGCTCGATCCGCTGGCCGAGATCACGCTGGAAGCCAACCCCGGCACGGTGGAGGCGGCGCGCTTCCGCGACTACCGCGGCGCCGGCATCAACCGGCTGTCGCTGGGCATCCAGAGCTTCGACGACGGCATGCTCGCGCGCATCGGCCGCATCCACGGCGGCGACGAGGCACGCCGCGCGATCGACATCGCGCAGACGCACTTCGAGCGGGTGAACCTCGACCTGATGTACGCGCTGCCCGAGCAGAGCCTGGACATGGCGCTGGCCGACCTGCGCACCGCGCTCGGCTTCGGCGCAAGCCATCTGTCCTGCTACCACCTGACGCTCGAACCGAACACGCCCTTCGCCCACCACCCGCCGCCCCTGCCCGACGACGACGTCGCCGCCGACATGCAGCAGGCGATCGAGGACACGCTGGCGGGCGCAGGCTTCGTGCACTACGAGACCTCCGCCTTCGCCCGCCCCGGCCAGCAGTGCGTGCACAACCTGAACTACTGGACTTTCGGCGACTACCTCGGCATCGGTCCCGGCGCGCACGGCAAGCTCTCCAGCCACGAAGGCATCCGCCGCGAGATGCGCCACAAGCACCCGACGCGCTACCTCGAAGGTGCCGCGCGCGGCGATTTCATCCAGGAAGCGCGCGAAGTCGGCACCGCCGAGTTGCCCTTCGAGTTCATGATGAACGCGCTGCGCCTCACCGACGGCGTGCCGGCGCACCTGTTCGCGGCACGCACCGGCGTGCCGCTCGCCGCCGTGGCGGACGAGCTGCGCCAGGCACGCGAGCGCGGCCTGCTCGACGCCAGCGACGCTCAGTTGCGCCCGACGCTGCAGGGCCAGCGCTTCCTCAACGAATTGCTGCAGGTGTTTCTGCGGGACTGATGGGCAACTTGCGGGAGATCGATGCGAGCCCGGTCTTCGCACTCGATATGCTGGAAGGCGGCTGCCAGTGCGCCAGCGCCCGTCTTCCGCGAGTGACGACTGTCGCCATCGGCGCCGCCACGAGCGGCCGGCGCCGAGCATCGTCCCGGCTCAGGCGTCGAGGGACGGATTCAGCGTGAAGGTGCCGGTGATCCTCGCCTCGGCCAGCACATGGCCGGCGATCGCCGCACGCACGTCACCGCCGGTGAAGCGGCCTTGGACGGCACAGCGCGGCACGTCCAGCGCGTACAGCGTGAACACGTAGTGATGGACGATCTCGTCGTTCCACGGCGGGCAGGGGCCGTCGTAGCCGTGGTAGTCGCCCTTCATCGCCTCGTCGCCGGCAAACCAGGCGGTGTAGTCATTCACACCGTGACGCGCGCCGAGCGCCGCCTCGGGGCCGGGCTTGCCGCCCGGCGTGACTTCGGACGAGAAGTGGCCGGCGGCGATCTCGCGCAGCTCGGCCGGCAGGTCCACCACCACCCAGTGGAAGAAATCGATGCGCGGCAGGCTGGCCGGCACGGTGCGGCCTTCCTGGTTGACGTCGTCGCCGCGGCTGGGGACGTCGGGGTCGTGGCAGATCAGCGCGAAGGATTTCGTTGCCGCGGGAACGTCCGTCCAGGCGAGCTGCGGGTTCAGATTCTTGCCCAGGCAGACATGGCCCTCGGCCGCCGGAATGCAGAAGGCGAATTCGCCGGGGATGCGCTGCCCATCCTTGAAGCTCTGGCTGCTGATTTTCATGCAGTGGTCTCCTTTATTGCGGTGTCGAGCATGCAGCCTGCGGCAGCCATCCGGCCAGCCGCAGGCTCAGGGGGATTCACACAGGCAATGCACGTAGCGGTGCTGCGGATCGTTCCAGCGCGTCAGCTCGCGCGCGCCGCGCTGCATGTCCGCCAGGGTGGCGCCAAGCGGCGATGCCGCCCCTTGGTCGAAGCCCTGCAGCGCCTCGACCTTGCCCGCGAGGCCGATCAGGCGGCGCATCAGGCGCTGCTCGATGGACTCGATCGCCTCCGGCCACACCACCTCGTAATCGCTGAGCCCGGCGCGGCGCGCCGTCGCCGCGAGCGCGGCGTCGAGACCACCGACCTGATCGACGAGGCCGAGACCCGCGGCAGCCTGTCCCGTCCACACGCGGCCGCGCGCCACCTTGTCGACATCGGCAACGCTCATGCGGCGCGACTTCGCCACCGTGTCGAGGAAACGCCGGTAGCCATGCTCGATGCCCAGTTGCATCGCCTCGGCGGCCGCCGGATCGAGCGGCCGGCGCGGATCAAAGGACGCCGCGAGCGGCGATGTCGCCACCCCGTCCACGCTGATGCCCAGGCGCTTGAGCGGCTCGTCGATTTCCGGGAAGAGAGCGAAGATGCCGATCGAGCCGGTGAGCGTGGCCGGCGCCGCCCAGATCTCGTCGGCACCGGCGGCGATCCAGTAGCCGCCCGAAGCCGCCACCGAACTCATCGACGCCACCACCGGCTTGCCGGCCTGCCGCGTCAGCTCCAGCTCGCGGCGGATCAGTTCGGACGCGAAGGCGCTGCCGCCGGGGCTGTCGATGCGCAGCAGCACGGCCTTCACCGCGTCGTCCTCGCGCGCCTCGCGGATGAGCCGCGCGTAGGTATCGCCCGCCACCACGCCGGCGGGTTCTTCGCCGTCGATGATGGTGCCCTGGGCGACGATCACCGCGATGCGATCGCTCACCGCCGGACGCGCCCGGCGCACCGCCTCGAGGTAGGCGTCGGCCTCGATCTGGCGGAAATCCTTGCCCGCGCTATCGCGACCGACGCGCTCCATCAACAGGGCGCGCCACTGGTCGCGCGTGCTGAGGCGATCCACCAGGCGCGCGTCGAGCGCCGCCTGCGCGGCATCGCCGCTGGCCGCAGCGAGCACGTCGCGATAGCCGTTGACGTAGGCATCCACCGCATCCGGGGTGAGCTTGCGGCTGCTGGCCACGGCGTCGCGGAGCTGCGTCCACAAGCCCTCGAGCAGGTCGCGCGAAGAGGCGCGGTCCTCCTCGGACATGTCGTTGCGGGTGAAAGGCTCGGCGAAGGACTTGTACTCGCCGACGCGGAACACGCGCACCTTGATGCCCAGGCGGTCGAGGGCGTCCTTGAAGTACATGCCATAGCGCGCCAGGCCGCGTATCAGCACGAAGCCGTCCGGCGCCAGGTGCACCTCGTCGGCGACGGTGGCCAGGTAGTACTGCGCCTGGTCGTAGTGATCACCGCGCGCCAGCACGGGCTTGCCCGACGCCTTGAAGGCGGCGATGGCCTCGCGCAGTTCGGAGAGCTTGGACAGACCGGCGCCTTGCAGGCGGTCGGTCTCGATCACCAGCGCGGCGATGCGCTCGTCGCCGGCCGCCGCGCGGATGGCCTCGAGCTGTTCCGAAAGCACCACCCGCCCCGCCGACACGCCGCCGGCGCGCAGCAGGGCGAAAGGCTCGTCGAGCACCGCCTGTTCGACGATGGTGCCGGTCGGCCGCAGCACCAGCGCGGCGCCCTGCGGCACCTGCGGCGCGGGATGCATGAAGATGGCGACGAAGACGCCGAACATCAGTGCGACGAGCAGGTAGATCATGCCGCGCGCGAAGAACCCGATGCTGCGGCCGATGAAGCGCAGCACCCCCAGCACGAAGCGGTACAGCTTACGGATCACGCCGCGCTCTCCTTCATCCGCCGCGCCGGCGGAACAGAAGATCCCACACGCCGTGACCCAGCTTCAGGCCGCGGTTCTCGAACTTCGTCAGCGGCCGGTAGTCGGGACGAGGCGCGAAGCCGTCGGCGGTGTTCTGCAGCGCCGGCTCGGCGGAGATCACCTCAAGCATCCAGTGCGCGTAATCTTCCCAGTCGGTGGCGCAATGCAGGTAGCCGCCGGGCGCGAGCTTCTGCGCCACCAGCGCGACGAAATCCGGCTGGATGATGCGGCGCTTGAAGTGGCGCTTCTTGCGCCAGGGGTCGGGGAAGAAGATGTGCACACCGGCGAGCGCGCCGTCGGCGATCATGTCGCGCATCACCTCGACCGCGTCGTGCTGCATGATGCGCAGGTTGGTCAGATGGCCCTCGGCGATCAGCTTGCACAGGGCGCCCACGCCCGGCGTATGCACTTCGATACCGAGGAAGTCGTGGCCGGGCATTGCCGCGGCGATCTTCGCGGTGGTTTCGCCCATGCCGAAGCCGATCTCGAGGATCTTCGGCGCCTGGCGGCCGAAGGCGGCATCCAGGTCCAGCGGCGCGGCGCGGTAGTCGATGCCGACTTTCGGCAGCATGTCGTCCAGATAGCGCTGCTGCGCTTCCGACATGCGTCCCTGGCGCAGCACGAAGCTGCGGATGCTGCGACTGGAGAAGCGGTGCTCCGGACTGTCGCGGCCGATGATCTCGACGCCGGCCACCTGCTGCGGGTCGGCGGCCGCGTCGTCATTGCGCACTTCACTCATGAACCGATCAGCCCCTGGGTCGGCGAGCTCGGGTCGGCCGAGTAGAACTTGCGCGGCATGCGCCCGGCAAGGAAGGCCTCGCGGCCGGCCTCGACCGCCTTCTTCATCGCGCTCGCCATCAGCACCGGGCGGCCGGCGGCAGCAATGGCAGTGTTCATCAGCACGCCGTCGCAGCCCAGCTCCATCGCAATGGCGGCATCCGACGCGGTGCCCACGCCGGCATCGACCAGCACCGGCACCTTGGCGTTGTCGATGATCAGGCGCAGGTTCCACGGGTTGAGGATGCCCATGCCGGAACCGATCAGCGAGGCCAGCGGCATCACCGCGACGCAGCCGATCTCTTCGAGCATCTTCGCCTGGATGGGGTCGTCGGCGCAGTACACCATGACGTCGAAGCCGTCCTTCACCAGCGTCTCGGCGGCCTTCAGCGTCTCGGGCATGTTGGGGAACAGCGACTTGGGGTCGCCGAGCACTTCGAGCTTCACCAGCGCGTGGCCATCCAGCAGCTCGCGCGCCAGGCGCAGCGTGCGCACCGCATCGTGGGCGGTGTAGCAGCCGGCGGTGTTGGGCAGGATGGTGAATTTCTCCGGCGGCAGCACGTCGAGCAGGTTGGGCTCGCCCGGGTTCTGGCCGATGTTGGTGCGGCGGATGGCGACGGTGACGATCTCGGCGCCACTGGCGTCGATCGCTTCGCGCGTCTCGGCGAAATCCTTGTACTTGCCGGTGCCGACGAGCAGGCGGGAATGGTAGGACTTGCCGGCGATGACCAGGGGGTCGTTCATGGTGGGGACCTGGATGCAGAGTTTGAATTGAGGCCGGATAGTGGCACTGCCCGAAGAGAACCTTTTGACCCCTCCCCCTTCGAGGGGAGGGAGCGGTCGCTCACCCGCCGCCCACGGCGACGACGATTTCGAGGCGGTCGCCGTCGGCGAGTTTCACGTCGGCGTGGCGCGCCTTGGGCACGATCTCGCCGTTGCGTTCGACCGCCAGCCGCTTGCCGACGAGGCCGCGGGACTCGAGCAGGGCGAGGACGGTGAGTTCGGCTTGCAGCGCTTCGCGCTGGCCATTGACGGTGACCTGGATCATGGTGTGCGGGGCTTGCGTGGCGGGGGTGACGAACAAAAATCTTATCACGCCGGCGGTTTGACTTTTCCCGGGCAGGGCGCTACTTTCGCCCGATAGCGCTGATTTGAACCAACAGCTTGCGGGCGCTCAATAAATTCGGCTAAAGCGAGGGCGACCCAGTCCGCGTTTGAAGCCGGCTGGGTTTTTTGTTTCAAGACGACGACCATGATCCAACCCCAATCCGTCGGCACCGTCGCGCCGCAGCGGGCGCGCTTCACCGAGCCGCTGCCCTTGCGCAGCGGTGGCACGCTGAACGACTACGAACTGGTGTACGAAACCTACGGCACGCTCAACGCCGCGCGCAGCAACGCGGTGCTGGTGTGCCACGCGCTGTCCGGCTCCCACCACGTGGCCGGCACCTACGCCGGCCAGCCGGGCAGCACCGGCTGGTGGGACAACCTCGTCGGCCCGGGCAAGCCGCTCGACACGCGCAAGTTCTTCGTCATCGGTGTGAACAACCTCGGCAGTTGCTACGGCTCGTCCGGCCCCAACACGATCAACCCGGCCACCGGCAAGCTGTGGGGCGCGGATTTCCCCTTCGTCACCGTCGAGGACTGGGTGCACAGCCAGGCGCGGCTCGCCGACCTGCTCGGCATCGAGCGTCTCGCCGCGGTGATCGGCGGCAGCCTGGGCGGCATGCAGGCGCTGTCATGGACGCTGCAATACCCCGAGCGCGTGGGCAACGCCGCGGTGATCGCCTCGGCGCCCAAGCTCACCGCGCAGAACATCGCCTTCAACGAGGTCGCGCGCCAGGCCATCCTCACCGACCCCGACTTCCACGGCGGCCACTACTACGAGCACGGCATCGTGCCCGAGCGCGGCCTGCGCCTGGCGCGCATGATCGGCCACATCACCTACCTGTCGGACGACGCGATGGCGGAGAAATTCGGCCGCAGCCTGCGCCACGGCAAGGCGGTGTACAGCTACGACGTCGAGTTCGAGATCGAATCCTACCTGCGCTACCAGGGCGAGAAGTTCGCCGGCTTCTTCGACGCCAACACCTACCTGCTGACGACCAAGGCGCTCGACTACTTCGACCCCGCCTTCGAGCATGGCGGCAACCTCAACGCGGCGCTGGCACGCGCGACTGCCGACTTCCTGGTTGTGTCGTTTTCCACCGACTGGCGCTTCGCGCCGGAGCGTTCGCGCGAGATCGTGTACGCGCTGCTGCACAACCGGCGCAACGTGAGCTACGCGGAGATCGACAGCGTGGCCGGCCACGACTCCTTCCTGCTCGACGATGCGCGCTACCACGCGCTGCTCGGCGCCTGGTTCGACCGCCTCGAGGTGTAATGATGTCTGCCTACCGTTACGACTACGAAGTGATCACGCAGTGGATCGAGCCCGGCGAGAAGGTGCTCGATCTCGGCTGCGGCGACGGCAGCCTGCTCGGACACCTGATGAAGGTGCGCCAGGTCCAGGGCTATGGCGTCGAAAACGATCCCGACAAGCTGGTGAGCTCGATCCGCAGCGGCATCAACGTGATCCAGATGGACATGGAGAAGGGCCTCACCGGTATCGAGAACGGCTTCTTCGACCACGTCATCATGAGCCTGTCGCTGCAGGCGATGCACAACACCCAGGGCATCCTGGCGGAGATGCTGCGCGTCGGCCGCGAGGCGGTGGTGAGCTTCCCCAACTTCGGCTACTGGCGCCACAGGCAGAGCATCCTCAACGGCCGCATGCCGGTGTCGGAGAGCCTGCCGCACCAGTGGTACAACACGCCCAACGTGCGCTTCTTCACCATCGCCGATTTCGACGCGCTGTGCGACATGAACGGCATCGCGGTGCGCGAGCGCCTGGCCTTCGACGAGGGCAAGCTGGTGCTGGAGGAACCCAACTTCCTCGCCAGCGTGGCGGTGTACCGGCTCGGTCGCAACGGCTGAGCGCCGGCGCGGGACTTGGCGAAACCTTGTCGCGGCGGGTGCCGATACTGGATTGAGCTGAACTGAGCGCGGAACCGCGAACGCCGGCCGCGGAAGGAGATCGCGATGGGCGAGTCCAGTGCTGCGACCCTGATCGCCACCGGGATGCTGCCGTTCGTGGTGCTGGTGAGCGCGGCGCTCACCGCGCCGGTGTCGATGGCGCTGCTGGCGCTGTACCGACGCGCAGTGCTGCGCTCGATGGCCGAAGGCGGCGAGGCGGCCACCGACGCTCGTCCCGAAGCGCCCGCCGCCGTGCTGCCACCGCCCGCAGTCGAACTGCAGCTCGAGTTTTTCACCGGGCCGGCAAGGTCGGTGCCCGCAGCCGCCCAGGTGCGGGCAGCGCGCGCGCTGAGGCGCGCGGGCGCGGTGCAGCTCGCCGGCGGCATCGCCTACGCGGCCGTGCTGGCTGCGGCGTGGATGGTGTTCACGCTCGATTCGGGCCTGCCGCTGATGCGCTTCCTGTGGCTGCTGGTGTGCCACGCCTGGCCCGCGGTGCTCGGCATCACCCTCGTCGTCGCGGCGACGCGGCGCCAGCGGCTGCAGATCGCCGGGCTTTATTTCGCGCTGCTGATGGCGCTGGCGATCGTCGCGCTGGCACGCAACCCCGAGCTGACGGCCGCACAGGCAGCCGGCTTCTGGCTGCTCACCAATGCACCGCCGACGCTGCTGCTGCTCGCCTTCCTGCGCCGTCGCGTGCGCGCAGTCGGTCCGCTGGTGCTCGCCTTCATGGTCGTGGCGGTGACCGGCTCGCAGGTCGCGGTGAGCCTCGTCGGCCAGAGCGAGGCGGCGATGCGCGCGGCGGTGGCGACGGGGTCGCTGCTGGGGCTGGGCGGCACCGGCACCTTCTTCGCCCTGATGCTGGGCGGCATGCTGCTGGCCGCGTTCGCCGGCTGGCAGTGGCTGCAGTGGCTGGGCCGCCGGCACCTCGCGCGCCGCACCAGCGACCAGACCCTGACGCTGGACGCGATGTGGCTGCTGTTCGGCGTGGTGCATTCGATCGGGCTGGCCTTCGAAGGCATCCTGTGGACTTTCACCGGCCTCGTCGCCTTCGCCGCCTGCAAGCTGGTCACCCGCATCGGCCAGCCTGTCGCCACGCCCGGGCCGGACCCCGCGCAAGCACAGGACGAAGCACCATCGCTGCTGCTGCTGCGGGTGTTCGCGCTCGGCGCGCGCAGCGAGCGCCTGTTCGATGCGCTCACCACCCGCTGGTTGCGTGCCGGCGACATCAGCCTGATTGCCGGCCCCGACCTCGCAACCACCACGGTGGAGCCGCACGAATTCCTCGATTTCGTCGGCGGACGGCTGTCGCGCCAGTTCGTGCGCGACGAGTCGGACCTGCAGCGGCGGCTGAAGGAGCGCGCGCTGGGGCCGGACCCGGACGGCCGCTACCGCGTCAATGAATTCTTCTGCCACGCCGACACCTGGCAGCCGGCGATGCGGCGGCTGGCGGCGGGCGCCGATGCGGTGCTGATGGACCTGCGCAGCTTCTCGCCGGCCAATCAGGGCTGCCAGTACGAGCTGCAGCAACTGCTGGACGCGGTGCCGCTGGCGCGGGTGGTGTGCCTCATCGACGCGACGACCGATCGCGCCTTCCTCGAGGCGACGCTGCGCCGGCTGTGGCAGTCGGTCGCCGCCGACAGCCCAAATCGCGCACCGTCGGGCGCGCGGCTGCGGTTGCTGGCGGTCGACGCCAGCCGTGAATTCGATGTGGGGCCGCTGCTCGCCCTGCTGCACACCGCGGCCGCGCGGGCAGGCTGAGAGCGTGAGAGTTTTTCTCCAATCTCGCCAGGTTGTGCTGGGACTGGCATGCTCCGAGACATGAACGAGACCGAAGGTCATAACGGATCGCCGGCCAGCCTGTTCGATGACCTGCCGGCTGTCGAGGAACAACAGGTGATCGCGGCGAAGCAGGCGCGGGCGGCTTCACGCCGGCAAG